>NZ_JH815212.1 GCF_000296505.1 Schaalia turicensis ACS-279-V-Col4 | reverse complement strand
GCGGGCTAGTTGCACGCTGATTGCACGCGCCACCGCTTCCATGGCTGTTTGCACTGGTCAGCGGTGGTGTCAGGACTGATTCCCCCCATCTCCACGTTTACCCCGCTACCTCGTTGAGGTGGCGGGGTTTTTGTTGGAATGGCGGGGTTTCTCGCACTTCTTAAAATGACTGTGAGATACAGGAATGACTATGGGATACACTCATGTGTTGCACGTGGGTTGCACGGCCTGTTGCACGCCAGAACTCGTGCAACAAGACAAGAGGGGGAGCCGTGGGCAAGCGTCGAGGGTTCGGAAACATCCGCAAACTACCATCTGGAAGGTTCCAAGCGTCATACCGTGGCCCCGACGGTAACCGCCACAACGCGCCCATCACTTTTGAGCGAAAACGGCAGGCAGAGCAGTGGCTCTCCACCGTACAGGCCAGCATTGCTACTAGCACATGGCAGAGCGAAGAAGACCAGAAGCGGGAGCGCACATCACGTCTCCAAGCAGAGCAGGCCGCACAATTGACGTTCACCGACTGGTCGGAGCGCTGGCTATCCTCACTGGAGAGTATCGGCAGGGCTAAGAAAACGATCCAAACCTACCAGTACCGCGTGAAACAACTTCGGGAGATTTTCGGAAGTACTCCCATCGTGCTCATAACCCCGGACGACGTGCAGGACTGGTACAACCAAAGCATGAAAGAGCGAGGCCAAGGCGTTACACGCCCCCTCTACATGACACTATCTTCATGCATGGGAGCGGCAGTCAAGGCCGGGAAGCTCTCCCAGTCTCCGTGTCGTGTGGCGGGCGGACAACAGTACAAACCAGTCACGGACGCGCACCGTCAAGTGGCCACACCCAGCGAGGTACTAACATGTGCCGACAACATGCCACCAAATCTGCGCCTTACTGTCCTATTGGCCGCGTGGTGTGCGCTACGCGAGGGCGAGATCATTGGACTCAAGCGTAAGGACTTCACGCTAGGGGACTCGCCCGTGGTGCGTGTAGAGCGGCAAATACAATACCTTGCGGGTCGTGGCCCGGTAGTAGTGCCACCGAAAAGCGAGACAGGCAGGCGCACAATCAGCATCCCCGCGTCACTCGTGCCAGTCATACAAGAGCACTTAGACGAGTGGGCGGCACCGGGTGCAGAAGGGCTGGTGTTTCATCGTGAAACCGACTTGTCCATGCCGGTGCATCCAAACACGCTACGTGGCGCATGGAACAAGGCGCGCGCATCGGCAGGTATCCCGTGGTTCAAGTTCCACGACCTACGCCACACGGGGCTAACCGTGTACGCCCAACAAGGCGCAACACTGGCTGAGCTTCTATATAGGGGCGGTCATAGTGATGTTGAGGTGGCCTTGAGGTATCAGCATGCGACGGCTGAGAGGGATAGGGCTCTGACTGGCCTCATGGACACCCATATTATCGTGTAACTGGCGCATATGCGGAAATAGAGAGATGCCCGGCCGAGATACCAAGGGGGAGCGGTGGTGGTGATTGTTTATAACGCCTGTTATCAAATTGTTATCTAGTTTCCCCCTCTTCCACTTGTATTATTTTTATAACTGTGCCTATAATAGTGACATCAAGGAAGAAGACAAAAGGTCAAGCTTCCACCTCATATAGGAGGAAAAGAAAATGTGTGAAGATTGGGAATGGGATCCCGAGGTTGGCCGAGTCGCAATGGCTTACGGTGTGGACCGCTGGGAAGCCGCCCGGATCATCGACGCCCGCTGGGAACGCCTCGAAGCAAAGCACGCGGCCGAGCAGGCAGAAGCAGAAGCGCGACTCGCTGAAATCGCCACCCAGGAAGAAACCCCCATCACCGCCGAGTTCGCAAAGAAGATCGCCAAGAAGCTCGATCGCGGAATGAATCAGCGCCAGCGCTCAGAATTCCGCACAGCCATCGACAACGACGACAAGTTCTGGCAGCGCCTCGCAAACCCGCAAACCCGCGACGAAGCAATCCAGACAATGAGCCTCGCCCAGGCTCGCCGAATCCTCGGCAAGTAACCCTCACAACCGCCCGAACTCTTGAAAGGAACTACCAAAAATGGAGCCGATCGAAATTACGGCGCGACGTAGCGCGCTAGGACTCAACCAAGCTGACTTCGCCCGCCTTTTAGGAGTCAAGCAGGCAACAATCAGCCATTGGGAAACCGGAATAAGAACCCCGAGTAACCCTGACCGGCTCATGGGCGAAATCGCGCAGTTTGAACGCTTACACCAACAAATCGTTGACGAAACTCTGCAAATCCTACGAACCACCTTAGATTCCACGGAAGACACGCCGGTGTTCGTTGCCACGTTCGCCGATGACGAGGACTACTGGGAGGTTGACGCGCAAGCCAAACAGCTCACGTTGCCCGCCGCGTTCCACCGATCGGCAACAGCTCAAGCCGCGCAAGAAGCGGAAGCAGAACACGGGGTGAGGGTCGAAATCAGGGAAACGCGGACGCGCTCCACTATTTCCAAAGAAATTGCTGACATTAAGGAATTGCAAGCGGATTTGGATTTGGAAAACCCCGAAGAGCTCACACAATTCGACATTTTGGACGCGGAACGCCTGGAGCTGGAAGAAGAGCTCAAAAACCTTTATTAAACGCGAAGAAACCGCCCTCACAATCCACACGGGAAAGTGAGGGCGGTCTTTCTGATTCCCAGTAGGGAAAGAGTGACGCTGAAGCGCCAATCCCCTTTGGGGGTCGGCCGTGAAAACATTAGAATGAATTACAGGGACGCTCCACGACCGACAGGCTCCATGTTAGCAAGCATGTCAGTGTTCGTCAGAGGATTCCAAGCACTCTAGGCGCGATTCTAGGCGTTCGTGTGTTTTCTCTGCCGACGCGGTTAGGGCACGAATATCGAGCCTCAGCCCGTCGATCTGGTCTTCTGCCCGCTGGTCGCGTCGCTCACGACTACGAGCCTCCTCCACGCGCGCGCGTTCAATTCCGTCAATTTTGCGCACAAGAGTTTTCATGCCCGCGCGCACCTCGTCCAAATCATCGCGCAAATGCGTCCCGTGGCTGTTAGTTACCCCCTCGCGGGCTCCGCGCGCTTCGGTTTCCGCTTTGGACGCACTTTCGGAAATACCGGCCATCTGGGCTTGCAGGCTCACAACTTTACGGTTCACCCACGCGACGAGCCAGCGGACGAACCCCACCAGCAGAGTAAGGAACGCGACAGCAAAGGCAGTAATTCCGGCGACTACTTCTTTACTTGCGAGGATTTCAACAATCGGATCACTCACTCGCCCGCCTTCTCTGCGTGCTTACCCCTTGGCATACCACCTGGGGTGACCATGCCCACCCATTCAATTAGCGATTCTCCGCCGATTTTCACGTGTGAGAGAATCTGGTAGACCGCCCAGAAGATGCCGAGCAAGGCGGTAAGCTGAGTGGCTAAGTATTCAACTGTTGCGGGGTATTCTGACACCGCCCAAATGCTGACCGACAACACCGTGGCTGCGACGCTGACGAGGACGATCCGGCGTTTGTGAGTCCACCACGGCTTATCCAAGGCGGCTTGCACCAAAGGCCAAACAATGCCGACGACGACGGTTGAGACGAACGGGTCAATTGCAAGAGTTTTCAAAGAATCCATTTATTCAATACCTTTCACGGCTTGACGGCGAGGGCTTTCGATCCAGCCCACGAATGATTGAGCGCAATCTGCATCGCCTGGACGGTTTGCGTATCCCACGTCTTCGTCACAGGAACCCTGTGGCCTGCGGGGATACCGGAATAGTTCCACCACGCCTGGAAAGCCCCGATCGTGATCGGCCCATCGAACCCGTCAACGGGGATACGATCAACCCCGGTCGCCGCCTTCAGCCTGTAAGCATCGAGTGCCCAAGAGAGGAAGTATTGGAGAGCCCTGACTGCGGTCGGCTCCCACCCGGCGTTTGTTGGGAGGGCGAAGACTTGCCGGAACCGCTTGGCGGTGTGCGCGCCCCAAATGCCGTCTTCTTCCAACTCCCACGACGAAGCAGAGGCCCCCGTGTAGTCGGGGCGGATCACCGCGATCACCGAACTAAGATTGCGGGTGCGCCGGTACACGCCACCACCGTTGGACTGTGACCCTGACGCGCCCGACGACGTATTCCCCTCGATCGTCTGGTAGTAGGAGCCGTAGTTGTGTTCCACGAACCCCACGTGATCGGCTACGCCGTCGCCGTCCCAGTCGAAACACGCCAAGTCCCCGGCCTGCGCGTTAGCTTTCGCGACGAGCCTGCCAAGGTTGCGCGCGGCGTTAATCCCGCTGGGGACATACGCGAAATCCCCGCCCGGTGGAGTCATGCCCACTTGGCGCAGGACGTACGTGACGAACATGGCGCAATAGGGGACTCCGCTAGCGCCGAAGTATGCGCCGTGGCGGGTTGCGTAGTCGCGCCCGTATTTGGTTCCTTCTTGTGGGTCAGTCCACCTGGAGTATCCGAGTTCTCCGCGCGCCACGTTTAGAGCTTGTTCAGCTGTTGCCATCAGTTAGCCTCCTGTTCGCCAACGTTTTCAACGACCGGGTGCGGGTCGGGTTCGCCGTCCCCGAACTCCGGCATCTGACGCATCAAAGCCTCTTCATTAGCCACCGTGTTTCCACCTCACTTGAATTTTTTGGGTATAAGAAAACCCCACACCAACGGGTGCGGGGGTAGCGGTTGAGTAGTGGGGGGAGCCTACTTGGCTGTCTTAAAAGTCAGCGCGTGAAGAATATGCGCGTCCGTCACATGCGCGGGGTTCACACCGGGCTTCGGAGGAAGAGCCGCCAACGCTTCGGCATACTTGCTTTGCGCATACTCAAAAACGCTCGCAATCGTATTCTCCCCGGTATCGTCTACTGGCTTGGTAACCAGCTGGTCCCATGAGGCTTCCACCTCCCCGGTGGTCATGCCGAGTGTCGCGCCAAGGGCTTTCGCCCGGTCGAGAAGATCCTGGTCGCGCGTCGCGTTGATGATTGAAGCAGAAGAGGGTGAGCCCATTGTTTTTCCTTCCGTTAGTACTTGATGATGAACAAACCGGCGAAATACGGTGGCATGTTGTTGTGAGGCTTCCCCCCACCAGCGGGGAGAGCAACGGCGGACGCGGGGTCTGTCGTCGATGACCTGTACGACATGAGGTCCCACTTGTTGCCGTTTTGCGCGTCAGTTTTGAACAAGTTGAGGCGTTGACTATGAGCGTTGCCGGGCGCAATTTCGTGCCCATGGGAAGGCATCTCGCTAATAGTGAGCGTATGAGTAGCTTCACCACCCACGCTCCCACGCGCGTAAGCAGTAGAAGACCCGAGGAAGAAACGCCCCCGCATGTCCGGGACCGTGAACGAAGACCCGCTACCGGTAAAACCTAAAGCGGCCGCGAGCCTCGGATACGTTGCTTTCGGATACGACGATCCGTCGCATTCAAGCCACCCCTGCGGGGCAGACGCGCCAGCATACAAGCTCATCACACCAGCCGGAGTCGGATCACTGGTGGCGGTTGCGTCCCCGGTTTGGGCGCTACCAATCACAAACGCGCGACGCTGAACGGACAGCACCCACACGCGATACCCCACCTGCAAGGCTCCCGCCAGGTTGACCGGGGATACCGGCAACACCTGAGTCTCACCATCAAACTTGATCCTGAGAGGGTTTACGTTGGTCACAGTCGCCCACCTGTAGGAGGCTGTTTGGTCGAGCTGGTGGCGGATTCTTGCAATCTGACTAACCAGATAGTCCAATGTGCTCACAGGTCAACAACCTCCCTCAGAGTTGTTTTCACCAGCGCAACCGGTGAAAGCTGGTATTCGATTTTCTGAATCACACACCGAGCACGATGCCCCTGAGAAGCAAAACTCACAGCCTGGTTCGTTTGAAGGTCAAGCGGAATATGCTCAATCTGCAAAGAAGCTGACGGCGTTGATTTATCAATCAGAACCTGCCGGGCTTTCCGCGTCAACGTGGCTTGGTCAGCCGCCTCGACCCCTTCTTCGGTGTGGACGATCCACCGTCCGCGCGAAACATAGGAAAGCGGGCTGTTGGGGTCTTCATTCGTCGCCACCCCCACCAGAGCAGGGGTCTCATCGGAGCCTTGACCGACCAGCACAACCTTGTTCGGGACTTCCGCTAAATCCTGATCACGCGACCACGATGCCGAATGCACCGACTCTTCACCTTCGACGAAATCAAACACCGTTGGACGCTGAGCCGGGCGAACATAGGGTTCCACGTGGAAAATCCCGTACCCATCACACCAGAGGCTCCAATAGCCCGCCGCATCTAAAAGTTCGTTAATAATCGTCAGATAGGGGGTTCCTGGGTCCCACGTCATGGCCGACAATGCAGTGGCAGGAGAGGCGGTGATTGCGAGCTGTCGCGCGTCTGCTTTCGCTTGCACGCTGATCAGCGAAGCCACAGTTTCAACAAGGTTCGCCCCGGCAGGCACTGAGAAGGTTGCTTCCGTCTTCGACTCGTCTAAAATCGCGAGTTTCGACAGAAGGTCCACATCCCAGGTGACCCCAGTTTCCGAATATGAATCAGTCGGCGACGTTAAGAGGAAAACACCCAGAGGCCACCCCTGGTCCCCGGTCGGCTGATAGTCGATCCTTACCCGTTGGGAAAGCCAGTCGATCCCCTCCGTTGTTTTGGTGATCTGGAGACTGCCCGAAGATTTCAACCTTGTTGCAGACGAAACCGTGACCGCCCCGCCTGTCACACCGTCTAACACCCTGATTTCCTGGTCTTGAGAATCAAGGAGCCGGACGACATATTCAGCCTGACGATGAGAATACGCGCTCACTTACTCACCTCCTCCAACGAGGCGCTGACGCTCCAGACCCCGCCGGGCGCGCGTGAAAGATCCACGTCTTTCATCGAACAGTAGACGCGGTTCCCGTTCGGGTCGCGGTACAAGAAAGGCGCGGGAAGATAAGCGAGGTCTTCAACCCGCGAGCGCACGTCAACAGAAGAATCAAGCAGGGTAGCCGATAGGCTGATTTGCCGTTGGCGTTGCCTGCCCGATAGTTCCACGCCGTGTGTTCTCCCCGCGAAGTATGCGAGCGTCCTGTTCACCAGCCCGAAAGATGTTGAATACTTCGGATCCCATTCGAGGGCGACCACGGTTTGGAAGCCGGGGCCTCCAGCTAGCCACATGGCTTGTGAATCCGAAATAACACTCACGGTTGTAGATGACGAAGACGGTAAAGCCGTTGTCGCGGTGACGCGGTAGAGTGTTGTGCCGTTTGATAAACATTCTGGGTCGGTGATCGACCCGCCTGCGGGGACTTCGCCTGCGACCATCTCCCACGTTGCGCCGTTGTCGATACTGCGTTCAACACTATTAGAAACAACCTCCGGTTTGCCTTCGGCGGTTGGGTTCGTGATACGCAAAGCCGTTGACCCTGTTTCGTTGTCCCACGCTGTTTGAACCGTCGGGACGGCGGGAGAGGGGAAGTCGGTTGTAAAACTGAACGACGCGGGATTGCTATACAAGCCGTCACCAGAACGGACAACAACACTCAGCGTGTACTCTGTCGCGTTTTTCAAGGCGAAAGGCAACTCATACGAGCGGACTGCCCCGTTGATTACCGCCTTATGAACAACACCCCCACCCCGTGTGCTGACGGTGAGGGTTGCGCCTGCCTGCGCATGTGATTGCGCCTGATAATACGTCCATCCAACAGTGAGGCGAGAAACCTTCACGGGGGAAGCGTTCGGATTAGTGATCGACGCGCCCGGCTTATCAGCAATCGCGAGAACACTAACGGCAGACCACGGGGACGCGCCGGATTCCTGCCCGGAAAGATAAGCCCCCCAGGTTCGAACTTGCCACTCCACTTTCCCAGCCGGGAACGTCACATTCTTATGTTGATCGCCGTTCGCAATCGTGAGTGTCGTCCACTCCCCAGAGTTCACGCGATAGCGTAGTTGTGCGTGCGTTTGGGCGGAAGAATCCACCGGCGAGTGCTTCCACGATAATTTCACGTTGCCGGGAACAAATGTTCCTGTCGGCGACAGGTTGGCCGGTGGGTTAGGTGCAGCCAACAGTTGAACCGTGTTCGACGGGGCTGAGAACCCGGACGAAACACCCGACGCAACATGCTTTACCGTGTAAGTGTGAGTGTGTGAAGCGCTCGGGCTGTCGTGCGTCCACTGGTAGCTGGTTTGCCCCGAAACCACGGAAACGCTTCCAACCAGCGCCCCGTTGTCGTACACCTCAAACCCGGTGCCGTCATATGGGGCTGACCGCTCCCACGAGACGGTGATCGACCCGCTAGCATTTTTAACGGCAGTCACATTCGCCGGGGCAGTGGGGGTCGTATAAATCCAGTTAGACTCCCCGGCCTGCGACCAGACGGCCCCGTTACTCGCCCACACGCGATACTGGAACGCGTCATTCGCCTTCAACGTCGGATCAGTCCACGACCTAGCCGACGATGAGAGGGTCGCGACCCGCACCCAGTCCGGTGAAGCCGCTGACGTGCGTTCAATAGCGAAAGCCCTGACCGGCTTCGACGCGGTAGTCTGAACCGCCCACGACAGGTTTGCCTGCGAATCGTTCGCGCGAGACGCAACAACATTCGTCGGGGTGTTCGGTGTTTCATAAGGGCGCTTCGGGAGCGTCAGATACGCGGTAACACTTGGGTTTCCGCCGTTGAAAATGGGGCCGAGAGACGCGCTGAAAGAAAGGACCCTCGACTCGCCGTAGTTGAGATTAGCCCACGTCGTCTCAGCCTTAACTGTTTTGTAGGTAGACGTGTTCGTTGGCGAGTAAAAGTGGACGGGAACATCCCCGGAAATGAACCCGCTCCGGTGAAGCGTCGAATCGTAGTTGAACCCGTAGCTGTCCGACCAGAGGGTGTACGTCGCATCCACCCACACCCACCCGTCGGCAGGATTACCTCGCCACGACAGGCTAATGCCGACAGCCATATACCCCGACGTTGCAGACCACGTAGTCGCCGCCATAAAAGCTCCTTACTTTAGATTCCTACAAGCTCACGCAAAGAGGCGCGCGACGCTATGGCCGTAGCCCCGTCAACGACAGTCCCGGCTTCGACGCGCATACGGCCAATCAACCGGTTGTCCGCATCCTTGACCACCAAATACTCAGGCGACGCATAGCCACCAACAACGCTTCCGGAAGACAGGGCAGGCGAGAGCGACGTTGAAGCAGACAGGCTTGCCGTGAACCCGCCGAGGCTCCGGCGCACGTTCTGATACTGATCCTCCAACCCACGTTGGAAGCCTTGGATGACGAGACGACCAGAATCCCGCAGGATCACCTTGTCGAGGTCGGCGGGGCCCTTCCAATCTGGGAGCAGGCTTGTTAACGACCCGAGAACGTTCTTAACCGCGCCAAAAGCGTTCTTAATACCGTTAATGAAACCGTCGATAATCTGGTGCCCCGCGTCAAGCAGCCATGAGCCAGCAGACGAGAAAACCCCCATAATGCGACTGGGAATACTGGTAATGAACCCCATCATCCGAGACACGCCAGAACTGACTGCCGAAGAAATCCCGCTCCATGCGTTCGACACCAAGCTAGACACCGCATTCCACGCCGAACTCCAAAGACTAGAAACGAGACTCAACGCCGAAGAAATAACTGACCACACCACGTTCATAGCTCCACTGATCAGCCCGCTAATTACACCAAAAACGCCGGAAACGAGCCCCTGCATCCCAGACCAGACTTGACTCCAGTCCCCATTGATGACCCCGAGGACTATGTTGATCACGCCCTGCACGGCGGTCATAGCGCTTTCAATAATGGTCCTTACAGCCTCAAACACGGTCTGAACGACCGGCATTAACGCTTGAATTGTCGGAATGAGGATGGCCGCAATCAGCGAAATCAACGGTGCCATGGCTCCGATAATCTGCGTGATCACCCCAATAATCTGAGCAATAATCGGAGTCAACTGCTGAATCATCGGCAACACAGTCGCCAAAACAATGTTGATGATCTGACTCACCGGCGGAATCAAAGCCGAAACAACACTCATAATTGCCGTGATCAAAGGGCCGACCGTGGGCAAAATACCCGTAATCAGCTCACCGACCGCGAGCGCCACCGACGAAATAATTGGAGCCAGAGCATCGCCCAGCATTTGAGCTAGGGTGCTGATGGACACCATGATCTGATCCACCACCGGTGCGAGCGACTGGAACACCCCGCCGATCACGGTGAACACGGTCCCGAACGCCTGCTGTAAGGCGGTCGAGTTCGTTACCATTGACGCGAACAAGCCGATAATCAACCCAGCCGGGCCAGTGACCGCACCAAACGCGCCACCAATACCGGGAATGATTTGCGACAGTAAAGTGCCAAGCGAACCCGCCAAAGCCCCAATAATCGGGAGTAGGCCACTAAACGTCCCGGAAAACTGAGACAACCCGCCACCGCTTAACCCGCCAGCAATCGCATCAAAAACGCTCGTGACCTTATCCGCGAGCGCTGTCATTGCCGACGTTAACGGGCCTTTAAACGGTGCCATGACAGCCTGCAATCCGCCTGTGATCGCGGCTTCCAGGTTGCCCCACGCGCCCTCGAACGTGGATGTTGAGGTCGCTGCTTCTTGGGCGGCCTCCTGGAACCCAAGCGAGGTAATCGCCTGGTTGAACTCGTCGGCGGTGATCTCACCGTTTTCCATAGCTTTCTGGAAATCGCCCGTGTATGCGCCTGCTTCCAACAGGGCTTGCTTCAACGGTCCTGCTGCGCCGGGGATTGCGTCGGTGAGCTGTCGCCAGTTTTCCGTCATCAGCTTGCCCGCGCCAGCCGTCTGAGTAATCACCAGACCAACAGACTTAAAGGTTTCCTTGTTACCGCCAGCGACGGCGTTGAGGTTGCCAGCCGCCTCAGCGAGCCTGTCGTACCCCTTGACACCGTTAGAGGCGAGCTGGGCAGTAATGTTCTGAATATCAGACAAGTCATAGACGGTCTTATCCGCGTATTCTTTCGTGCTCTTCGTCAACGCGCTAATCGCCGAAGAGTCTAAGCCCGCGAAGTTCAGCGTGGTCTTAAATTTATCCGTCGCATCCGAGGCGCGGATAGCCTCGCCCGTATATGAGGCGATAAATCCGACTGCGGCGGTCAGCCCCGCGCCTGCCAGCATTCCGGCTGTGCGGAACGCGTCGCCGAAAGACTGCTTGATACTTGCTCCAACGTTGCGGGCGGTCTGGCCAAGCGTTTCCATTACAGCCTGGGAGCGCGTTAAAGGCTGAGTGTTCGCCGCCTTTTTCTGCGCTTCTCCGACGCGTTCAAACGCGCTCTTCACCCCAACTGCCGCCGCCTCTTCCTGGGCGAGAGCATTCTTCACCTTCAAAGACGCTTCGGCTGCTTGGGATGAGTCCGCACCGTACTTCTTAATAGCCTCGGCGAGTTTCTTATTCGCTATCTCCGTTTGAGCGGCTGCGCTTGCCTGCGCCTTTTGCGCCACTTGCGCTTTACTCATCGCAGTCTGAACCGCCTGGGCTGCTTCGGCGGCTGCCGTCCGAGACTCAGCCATAGCCGCCTTGACATTCTTAGCGAAACCCCGAGTCGATTTCACACCGAAATCTTTAGGCAACACCGAACCGGAAACGCCCGAGAGTTCAGACGATAAAGCGCGGGCCGCTCCCTTGAAGCTGGGGACAACATTCAGCCAAGCAGTACCAAGATCAAACCCAGCCATATAGGGAACCTCCCACGTTGTTAGTTTTCATGAATTCGTTTCAACAGGCCGTCCAGCTCATCGGGGTCAACAATTGTGAACGTGTCCTCCGACAAGTCCACCGTGTGCGACGGGAACAGAGCCTCATACATCGACGGCGGACGATTCCGTCCCTTCATCCCGTCTTTCGTGTTCTGCCACACCAGGAGCCCCAGCCGGTCAACAGCGAGCGCCACAAGCTTGTGAAGGCTCGTCTCGAACGTTTCACCCGCCTGCATGATCCTGTGTGTCCACGATTCTGGTTGCCTCAGCATGGCAATAAATAATGAGGCGGCTTGGACGGGCGGCAAACTCCGCCAGTCAAGCACCCCATAAAAGCGTGCAAAATCTGCGTTCAGCTCATCAGGATGCCTCCGCCAGACATTGATGAGCATCAGGAATTTGGGGCTAGGCTTTCCATCAGTTCGCGCATGAATTCCACGCCCTCCACTAGATCGACGTGCCCGTCTTCTGAGCGCAAAACGTCGAAGACTTCGCGCATCCGGTCGGCTCCGACGAGGAAACGAAGAATACGGGGTAAGGCTGTGGGGTTTTCGTCTTCGATCTGCGCCAGGAGGTCTAAGAACTCAAGGTCAGCCAAGACCTTTGGGTTAATTGTGAGTTCGAGCCCGCGCACAATGATCTTGCGGGGCAGTTCCACCGGTTCGGGCATCAGTTCTTTAGACACCTTGGGTGTCTGTTCTGCCATCTCGGCTTCGGCTTCAGCCAGTTTTTCTTTCAACGCTTCAACGTCGGCTTGTGTTGTCATTATTTTTTCTGCTTTCTGCTTTTGTGCGTGTTCTTCTCGGGCTTGTGAAAGGGAAGACCCCTGCTCTGGGAGAAGGACGGCAAAGACCAGAGCAGGGGCAGACAATTGAAGAATCAGGCGGCGGTTACATGCTCATAAGCCGTGTTACCGTCCGCGTCGGGGTAGGCGGTCAAGGTGACTTCGTAGCCGATTGCCTCACCATCCTGGTAAGCGATTTCGCCAACCTCGGTGATCTGCGCGTTCGGGACAACGATCCGCTTGACGCGTCCACCGGTCAGAAGCATCTCGAAGACGTAAATCTTCCGATCAAGCACGGTGCCGTTGTGCTTGACCGTCACCGCACCGGCAGAGTCTTTAACGTTCTTATCGCCGTAGACTTCCTTCAACACGTCCACGTCGAGAACCTGGATGAACGTCCACTTGAACGTTTCCGTCCGGCTTGTCGGGGTTGTGAGAACGGTGTCGCCGCCCCAGGCTTTCAGGTCTTCCGTGTCCGTCTCGACACTGTTGGTCAGCCCGTCTTCTGAGACGTAGCCGAGGTTCTTAAAAGCCACGTCAAGTTTCGTGGTCGCATCCTGGGGGATCGTGGTGCCGACAGGTGCGGCGAACACAGCCCCCGTTGCGCCCGGTTTACCTACAGAGACCTTTGTCGAATCGTTCTTTGCCATTGTGTGTGTTCCTTTCAGGAGAGAGTAATAACGGCGCTAACAGTTAACTGGTAACGTTCCAACGGCGAATCAGGGTCGGGGAAGTGATATAAGGACTCCACCGTTGATCTGCCAATATGCGCGTTTTCAGTTGGCAATTGATTGGTGATGTATGAGGCCACTGTTTGGGCGAGTTTCCCCGCGTTCGCACGGCTCTTTGCCCACACCTGCACCGCGTAGGTGCCGTGGTCGAGAAACCGTGTTTGAGCCCCGCCCGTGCGCTCTACGGTCACGAACGCGTCCGGTCTTGTGGCGGGCACGTCACCAGAAACGCGAAGGCGCAACCCGTCCGCGAGCGCTTTGATCAGGATTTCTTCTGGTGTCATCCGTGCATCGCTTTCAAGAGTGTGTTGTGTTTTGCGTTCTTTCGTTTGGCGTGGATGGTTTCAGCTCGGATGGCCCCGTGTGGGCGGTCAGTAATAATCACGTCACCCACGAACCCTTCGCCGGCTCGGTTGGTGATTTCCTGCGTGATCTGTTCGATTACAGGCAGAGTCAGGGCAGTGAGTGTTGATGAGTTGAGTTTCAGTTTTACGTCCCCCAATCAGCCTCACCCCTCGACGCGTTCGACGCTGGCGACGAGATTGTGTGCGCCTGGTGTGATAGTCGGGTCGTATGAGAACGGGTTGCCCTGCACCTCGTAGGTTTCGCCCCTGACGATCACGCGCGCCCCACGAAGAGCCCCGGTGAAAGTCTTGGGGAAGTACAGGTTTAGCGTCGTACTATCGCCGTCAGGGCGGATAGACCCGTTCAAATCAGTCGTTGACGATGGCGCTACCAGCACGTTTGAGACTTTTAACGGCAAACCCCACGTCTTGGTTTCGTTCCCCAGATCATCAGGCTCGCCAGTAACTAGTGCGAGGACTTCCACTGTTTCGCCGTGTTTTCTCACGCGACCACCCCCGCCAAGGGGTCGATCTCGAACGCCCCGCCCGTGTTAGACCAGGATGGGCCCATCAGGAACCGCTTGTCTTGCGCGGTCAATGTCAAGCCCGCGAGGGACTCCGTCGAATAGGTGACGGACTCGGTGAACGGGCCGGTATTGTCCTGCGTTGACCGCACCTGATCCGGGTTCGACAGCACGCGGATCACCATGCGCGCACAGATGAACGTCGCCCGGTCTTTCGCTTCCTTGTCGCTGTCGGTCATGGCGCGAAGCGTGGGGAGTTCCGCGTCCATCACCATTGTCGCGTCCGCCAAATACGCGTTCACAACCTCCGGGGCGGGGATAAACACGCTAGACACCCACCGGGTCTCCACGTCATCGAAAACCGCGTAAGGAACTCCCATAGACACCACCAATCAGAAGAAAATATGAGGAATAAAAGGAGAGAGTGTGGGGTGGGCAGACAATGCCAACGATGGTGGGAAAGCAAGAAAACCACCACCATCTACCCACCCCACACTCGTGTGCGCGACCGGGATTAAGGAGGAGTTACCAGTCGCGAGCCTTCACGCGCGCCTTCGTGGGAGTCTTAGCCTTCACAGGCGACTTCTTCACGCCGGTGGTCTTACCAGCATCAGCCTCAGGAACAAGCTCCCACCCTGCGCTGGCAATAGCCGCCGCGTCCTCATCGGACACGACAACCACGCTCCCCAAAGGGTTAACAAAACGAGGCATCGATCAGTCGACTTTATCCTCGATGATCGCGAAACGATCCGCGAACACATACCAGCCGTACACAATCTCCAGACGGAGCGCGACCTGGTTCTTACGCTTCAAGTCGCCCTGACCGTCCGGGTCACCATGCTGGATCAGCTCGACCGGGAGTTCACGCTGAACACCCCAGCGGATACCGTTCGTAAAGTCACCCACGATAGCGCGCACCTTCGTATCCGCCGCCTCAGGCACACCAGACACGGTGTTACCGACAGCGGTCTTAATACCCATGAACGCATCCACACCAGTACCCAGGCCAAGCTGCGGGTAACGCTGCATACCGTCCTTGTTCTTCAACGAGGCCAAAGCCCAGGAGAACTTCGGGTCGAACGCTGCGCCGGTCACGTTAACCGGGTTCACGCCAGTGACCAGCAGGCCCACCGCGCTACGGAAATCATCGTCAGCATCAGCATCCTTGATTTCGACGCGCTTCGTTGTCGCACCCAGATAGTTCTCCCACGTGGTCGCGCTGCCAGTTAGCGGGTTGATGCGATGGTAGACACCGAGGTCCAGTGCGCGCGACAACGCTTCTTGACCCGCCACGCTCAGTTCATTGAGCACGCCCAGCTGGTAGTCCTCATCAGCCCACATGACTTCCTGGTTAAACCGCATCGTCACCTGAGCCTTATGAGGCTGAACAGTCACGGAAGAGAATCCGCCCTGGGTCGAGGCCTTGTCAGCGCCCTCTTCGACGAACTCCGCACGAGGCAGATCGTTGAAAACGATGACATCGCTCTTACCAAAGCGCATCGGCTCACGCGCCGACAGCGCGGCAATAGTGGACAGGCTCTGAGTGTTCTTCACCAAGCCGTCAGCGATTTCGCGGGGAAGTAGTGGCTTGGCATTTTCAGAAGTGAAAAGTTTTCCCATGATTTTTTCCTTTCAACAAGGGAACTGAATAGGGGTGGGTTCAGCACCGCCAAATGGTTACTTGAAGAGACTCCGGACGAGGAGCTGTTCAGGTGTTGAGGACACGTCAGCCTGTTTCGCTTGACCTTTCAACACTGGTTTCACGCTTGCGAACGCTTCACCCAACGCTTTCGCGTGGGCTTGGATTTCTTCCAACGTTTCACCGCGTAGCACCCCGGCAGGGATACCGGTTTCGCCTGCTACCTGCTCAACCCATTCGCGCCGTTCAGCCGCTTTCTTTAAGGTTTCGACTTCGGCTTTCAGTTGGGCGTTGGATTCTCCGGCCTTTTGTGCGATGGCTTTGAGGTCGTCGTAGTCGGCGTATTTGGCGCGCTCACGTGCGACTCTTTTTGCGATGAGCTTGTCCAACTGATCCTGGCTTGTAATAGCCTGGAACTCGCCAGCATCATGCGTGGCTTCGCTCCCGGCTTGTTCAGTGGCCTGTTCAGTGGACTGCTCGGCTTCGTTCCCGGCTTGTTCAGTGGCCTGCGCGAATGCGTGTTTTGGCATAGTGTGTCCTCTCCGTACAAGGCCCGTCGGCCATGGTGAACCCACTGAACCCCAGTGGTCAGGGAAACTTGGGTATAGAAAACCCCGGCACCACTAACGGGTGACAGGGGTTGGGAGTAGCTTGTGAGCTTCTGGTCGCTCAGGCTTCTTCTAGCCTCGGCATGAAGAAACCCCGGAGCCTCAGTGGCTTCGGGGTTCTCTCTGTGTGTTGAAGGTGTTGGTGCTGTTAACGCTTGGGCTTCTTCAGCTTGTTCACCCGTTCTTTGTAGATCGCGTTGTACTCTCCGAGGGTGACTGCGCGGATCTCGGTGTGCTCCCAGATCTCCAGGATGTGGTCGCGCGCCTCAGTCATGGTGAACCCGCGGATCCCGAGTTCATCCATGTAGTGCTGGAGCTCATCATCGCGCGTGCTGAGGCAGATCCAGTCCGTGTCGATGTAGGTGACGGGGTCTCCGTACCAGGCGATCATGGCGACGACCTTGCCATCGCGGATCAGGTCAACCCATGAGACTGGCGTCTCGTCGACGAGGAAAATCATGCATGGGTAGCGACCCTCCGGGAGGGACGATTCGCCGGCTGGACTTGCCGCAGCGGCAGAATGCCACTCGCCGTTGATCCATCCGGATTCTTCGACGAGCCTGTTCAGCTCCTCATTCGAGAGCGGCTTCTTCCTCTTCGGCTCCATGGTATTATTCTACTCTTTTTCCTCGAGAATCGTAGCAAAGACGTGAATCTGATCCGCCATTTCATCTTCTTGCACGTGATCGATTCTGTATTTCAGGCCACGGTGGAGAATGATTTCGCGCTCAGCTGCACCGTATTGACCAATCCGCATCGGATTGACCGCCCGAGTTCCTTGGGGAACGCTGAAATGAATCTGCACCGGCTTGTAGTCGTAAACGGCTTTCGGCCCGACTGATGTCGATGTGTATTGGTGCTGCGTCTGAATAGAGCCCTCAAGCATCTTCAGCTGCTTTTCAGTCGCACCCAACGGCATCTGCTCTCCGTTGAACTCGAACTCCCAGGAGTCGGCTCCCCGGTGCAAGACCACCGGCTCTGGGATCCGATGCTTGTCCATCAACGCATCGAGAGCTCTCGTCTGGGTCGCCCACGCCTGAGGAACCTTCCCCTTCGCCTCGCGCAGAGCAGTGTTCCACGGCCGATACGCCTCGCCGGTGTACTCGAAGACGGCTCGCGTCGGGTCTTCACCTGCTGTCACTGGCGGGAACTTCGTCCGCGCCCACTGCAAGCCCTCCTTGTCCGAGGCGAACTTCTTGAAGACTACCGGCTTCGACTTCTGCTTGCGCTCGGCCTTCTCACCCTGTTTCGATTCGTTCGGCTTCTTCGGCTTCGGTTCAACCTTCGGACGCCCCTTCGGTGCGCCTGTCCACGAGTCCGTGAACTCGCCGGGGAACATCGCGCGCATCTGCGCGGTGACCGCATAAGCGTCAATCTTCTGCACGCCCGCCGCTTCAAGCGCACGACGCGCCTTCAAATACTGCTCAAAATACCCGTCCGGATCGTAGCCTTCGAGCTTGGCTTGTTTCGCATCCCACGACGGCACGATCATGCAATCACAGTCGTGGTGGTATTTGTCTTCCTCACCAGCTGTTTTCGCTGTAGCGTACACGAACCCGCGGGAAGCGAGCATCGTACAAAAAGCGCACGTTTTCGCGCCACGAGGCACCCTCGCGAACGAAGTTTTAGCGGGGTCGCGTACAGCATTGTTTTTAATGGTTTGCCGCATCGCGTTCTTCGTCCGCGTTCCGAGCGCGTCAGACAATTCCCGCCTTGTGCGCTCGCCTGCCACCTCCGGCGCTATGTCAGGGTTGAACAGGTGCCGGGCGGCGGCGCGTGCGATACCGACAGCGTCCGCCGTTGGCGTGGGGTTCGCGACCGCTGTTGCCTTATACGCTGGAAGACCACGGGTACGCGCACGCATACTGTCGTAGAACTCTAGCCCGGCCGCCGTACCCACGTTTTCAAACCCCGCAAGGAGGGTCGGGAACGCATCCGCGAGCGCGTCGCGTACTACGGTTGCTGGTTGCCCGGCTAGGCGGGTCATGAGCGCGCCGACTTGTTGTTTTGCTTGGTCGGAGGCGGTGGCGATGGTGGAGGCCATGTGTTCCACGTCAGTGCGCGTCACCATAGTGGCCTCCTTTCACCACGGGGGGATGTTATTCGTTTGTCGTCGCTGTCTCAGCCTGTGGTTCAGTTGCGTCCCCGGTAGCCTCAGCGCCCTGAGCATCAGAGGCGGGTGTGGGTTCGGTCTGTTGGTTCAAGGCTTGAATCAGATCAACCGCGCTTGTCTTGCGAGTTTCAGAGTTAATTTCGTCGATCTCGGCCTTCGTGAACCCAGCCCGACGCAACGCCACCGTCGTATCCGCAACACGGGGCAACGCTTGCACTGTTTTCACGATGAAATCCGACGACGCTTGCGGGCTCACGTACCGTGCTGGAGTCCAGTTAATCGATGCACGCCACGCATCAGACGGTGGAGCGCTGGCGCTATCGCGGACCATCACAATGTCCTCCACCAACCGCCGAAGCGCTGGGGTGAACACCCGCCACTGGTACTCCGCCTCATCAGAGAGCGCATACTCCGCGGCCTGCATAGCCTCCGCCGACGCGGGGTTGTCCGCGAAAATACCCACCGACGACAGCGGAAGGTTCGTGGACGCGCACAGATTCTGCGCTAACTGACGGTACACAGCCAGGTGAGGCTCCATGCTCATTTGGGGGAACTGCCCGACTGTGGGGGTTTGGCCTTCCTCGTTTACTCCGATAGCCCAGACGCGACCCATGATCGCGCTCCACCGGTTTGTTCCGGCGAACTGGTTCTCATCCACGCCCAGCGCGTAACGCTGAGGGCTAGAGAAGAACTCGGAGTGTGTTTCGCTCCGGACAAGCTCACGCAACGCCGCGTCAGTCAAGTATCTGACCTCGCGGGAAATACGCGACCGCCCGAACGGGCGACGCAACTGCGGGTCATAGACGAGGGGTTCGACCATCACGCGCCCAAACGGGTTTGGGGTGCGTTCCACCAGCCATTTACCGGACGTGCGCGAACAGGAGACGAATACGTCCGGGAGCCACAAAGTGAACTCGGTCGGTAGGTTCCCTGTGAAGCGTCCGGCCTCGCCTGATAGTTCCGGTTTCACTGCTTCTACGGTTAGCGCTGCGCGTGTTACCCCGGTGCGCTCATCTAACAGAACGGTCGTGGAGAGCGCGTCGCGGGCTTTAATGAGCACATCCGGCTCACCACTACCAGTATCGCCCGCCGCGACCGTTAAGAACGCGCATGAATGCGTGTAGGCGCTTGTGATGCACTTGGATAGTTCAAGTTCGAACGCGTTACGCGCCAACAGTTCGCCCACGTCAAACGGGTCAGTATCCCCGTCAAGACTGTATCCATCGAACACGTGCTTACGCGCCAGGGCTCCGACAACCTTGCTCGGCCAGCCGAGAGCGGCCTTCACACGCGCCATCTGAGGCGGAATACTAATCCCCAAATCCTGAAAAGCACGGTGCCCGTCGTAGTAGACGCTCAACATTTCATTCTTGGCGGCTGAGCGTTGCAACTGCTTCCACAAGACGCTACAGGTAGCCTGCTCTGCGTCAGATAGTCCCTTAATGTGTGGGAAATTCACAGGATTACCCCCTTCGTAGCTCCCGGCCTTCTCTTCGTTGTCATTTGCGCCCAAAACGCGATTGTCACAGCGTCCAACAGGGCGCACGTGTCGCCGTCTGGGGCTTGCCAGCCGAACCCGCCCTGTGACCCGATCTTCCTTCGCGACACTGCCCCAACCTGGCGCGTCAGCTCCGTCTGCCCGTAATGGTGAACGGTCTCTTGTTTCACCGCGTCTAACAGCATCGCGTGCGCGGTAATCGCCTGATCCATGGTCGGCTTTATGATCACGCGCTTAGGTACTCGCTCGGCGCGCAACCGATCCAACAAGTACCCGGTCCCGGCCTTGCCTTCGACCACGATCTGCGCCGTACGCTTGCGCCTGTCAGGGTCTGCGAGGAAGTCAACCAGCCACGCGATACCCTCCGAAGCCTCAGCCACGCGCACAGCATCAACCACACACCCGCCAGCCTCCATTTTTGACGCGACCGCCAGGGCGACGTGGGAGCCGTCGAGCGCGAACTTCACACCAAAACACAACGAGCCAGCCAAAGGAGTATCGTCCGGCACCTGTAGGGTGTCCCAGATGTCCACGGGGAGCGCGTGCGCGTCACTTTCAACATCCCACACGCCCAAAGCCTCACGGCGAAACGAATCCGGCGACAAAGCAGAATAAAGCCTGCGCACCGCCTCACCCGACGTGCGCACCGGAAACGATGGATTAGCTTTTTCGACCTGCGCGAAGTCCACCAACCCACCCCACGACGCGGGATCAACATCCTCGTCGGCGGAGAACTCGACGAACATCGTATCCGGGTCCCCACGGAGCGCGGCCTCACGGCGCACGCTAAACGCCTCCCCAGGGTCTTTCGGCCTGGGCGGGGTACCCATCATCAAAACAAGGCCATTCGGCGCGGCGTTCGTCGCCGGAACCATGTCAGACAAAGCGTTTTCAGTCAGAATCTGCGCCTCATCAAACACGAGAACGTCCACCATCGCGAAACCGCGACCAAACCCACTCTCGCGAGCACCAAAAAGAATCCGCGACCCGTTAGTGAACTCGATTGCCTGCTGGCCGTTCGTCGCACGCACCGACGCGACCAGACCCGAAGACTGCGGTGTGGAAGCCATAGACCGCATCGAATCGAACGTCTCATTCGTCGTCCGCGTATGGTGCGCGGTCCAAATGACCGTCATACCCGCGTGCAAGGAACATAAGGCGAACAACATCCACCCAACGAGATACGTCTTGCCCGCCTGACGTGGGATGCTGATACAAGCCCCGCCAATCCCCGCCGCGTACTTGCCCGTGTGGCGTTTAGCGAGCATCAACGCGCCAAGCTGAGCCTGCCAATCATCAAAGAAGATGCCCATTTCCGAGGCTCGCGCCTCCACGCCCGGCCACGCGGTAGTCTCAATCCCAGACGGCACACACACACATGCCTAGCAACATCAGATAGCCTTCGCGTCAAACGGTTGGTCTTCGGCGACGACATGCAAAGACCTCGCTTCCGTAGCCCTTTCAGCGTCTAATTTTTCAAGTTCTGACGCGATTTCAAGCACTAACCGGGTCAGTTGAGCGCGGTCACGGTCCAGCAAATCCGGCTTGTCTAAAGTTTTCGCGACCCTGACCCCGGCACTGAGGAGGACTTCTTCACGACTGCGCGTTTTCAGCGCGCTTGCAACGGTTTTCACCCGCGTGAGCCTCTTACCGCCTGGTGCGCCGTTGGCATCTGCTGGATTGTAAATTTTCAACTTCGCTGTCATACGCTCACCTACCTCCTGCGGGTTCGAAATCGGGGGGATAAATCGCTATCGCCCCTGGGGTGCGAGCGGGGTGGGGGGGAGGGGTATTGGCCCCCCTTCTTCCCTTGGTGTGACCTGCTTCACACTTGTTACCATCGGCTTGTGTTATCCAAAGGCATAACGTTAAACGACGTTTTATCAGGTTGTTTGTGTGCGCGTTTTGCGCCTAACTTGCCACCTAGATGTTGGTTGCATCGTCGGCAGATGATTCTCCCGTTGGCTAGGCTGGTGCGTCCACCTGTTGCGGTGGCTTGAATATGGTCTGCTTCAGGGCTGTTTGGTCGTCTACTTGCTGTGTAGTCGAGTGTGACTCCGCAGAGTGGGCATCGTGTTTGCCCGGTGTTTAGTGCGCGTTGGATGAGTGCTTGGCGCCATTGTTTATGTTGGCGTGTTCCGGTGCGTGATGTGACCATACCTAAGAAACTCAAAAACATTGCCAGACAAGCAGGCAACCCCATGACTCCCGCAGAAGGGAGTGCGATTCACTCATTTGATGTGGGGTTGAGTGGTGGTGAAAAAGGAGACAGTTGTGCCTCGGTTCTAGGGGTATTTTAGCATTTTTTGATAGATGCGCGAGGGATTGCCCAGGTGTCGCCGATTTTGGTGGCGGGGAGGGTGAGGATGATCTGCCCTTCGTTTGCGCGGGGGTTGGAGATGGCGACGTGGTAGGTGTTGAGTGCTTCGATGTAGTGGTTGATGTCGGTTTCGGTGAGGTGGTGTGTGGTGATGGTGGCGTTGTAGTTGGTGGGCATGGGTGTGTCCTTTCGTTTTGGTAGTGTGGTGTGCGGGCCCCTCCGGGTCGGGAGGCACTTGGTTTGCTTCTCGGCTCGGAGGGGTTTCCGCTATTTCCAGCGGAACCCGAGACGCTTCAAGGGGCGGAGCGAGTTTTGGATGCTGCGCCAGTCGCTTGTATTGGGGTGTTTCTTTTCTCTCGCCCCTCCATTAGGCGCCGCGCGAGGAGGTTTGCGGTGGCAAGGCTGAGGGTTTGCGGGTGGGTATCAGTGAGCGTGAGTCTGCCGGTGCGAGTCCAATTGTGCACATCATCCTTCGACAAGTCTGGCCATATGGTGAGGAATTGAGCGACGCTCACGCGAATACCAAGGTCAGTGACAGCTTGGAGGAGGTTCCGGTCTGAGGCTTTGGTCGCTTCAATGTAGTCGGCGACGTCATGGTAGGTGTGACCGCGGGGGCATTCGAGGGGGCCTTCTGCTCCGCGGCGTGTTTGGGCTTGGGTGACGGCCTCGGTGCATCTGGTCTCGGGGCAAGGGCCGATAACGCGCGGCGTGTGTCCCGTCATGTTGGCTATGCGCCCATGAAGGATTGTTAGCTCGTCGGTAAAAGCGTCCCAGTTGTCCCAGGTGTTGGCGAGGCGTTGTGTGTTATCGGCGATGGCATGTAGAGGGTTGCCTGTGTAGGTAAAGCCAGTGGTAGCGACCCAGCGTGTAGCCCATGCGACGATTTGCGCATGGGTGCGGATAGCTGCGACTCCGTCACTTTCGGCGTCAACATTGGGTGCGATGAGGTCACTGAGGTCGTAGCCTGCGCCGTGTGAGTGGGTCGTGATGGTGACGCGGGGGCTTGTGAGGGTGGTGATGGTGTCGCTAAGGAGGCGCGCCCACGTGTCGAGTTCTCTAAGCTGGCGGGCGGCCTGTTTGGGGGTGGTCATGCGCGCTCCTCGGGTGTGTTTGCTGTGAATCCGAGCATTCGGGGTGTGCTGTCGTGGTTGGCATGTTCGATGATGGCTTCGGAGCCTGATGGTTCGGGTTCTAGCGTTTGCTGGTCTCTGTCGATGTTGAGGCTGATGGTGAGCGCGATCCTCATGCTGGTTCCTCATTGCTCTTGGTGATTGTGACGGGGTGGGGCGTGTGGTTTTGGTTTGTGTGTTCGGGGTTGGGTGGTGTTCGGGGCGGGCAGGTAACCCAACGGACTACCTGCCCACCGTTGGTTGTGGTGGTGTTTAGAAGGGTGGCTGCGCGGGGTAGGCGTTTTGGGTGTTCAGCGTCTGCCGGACGGGTTTCTTAGGGACGATGGCGATTTTGGGGAAGCGTAGGAAGAGTTTTTCGCCTTTGGTGTTGTCGTTGCGCGTGTATTCTTCGCGGGCGAGGGTGCCGGCGGCGATAATTCGGTCGCCCTTGTGTAGAAGGTCGGCGTAGGTTTCTGCGTCGTCGTCCCAGAGTGTGGCGTTGATCCAGAGGGGGGAGCCGTCGTCTTCCCATTCGTTGCTGGTTTTGTTTTTGCGTCTGGGGGTGCAGCAGATGCCGATTTCGAGGAGGGGTGTCCCATTTGGGGTGTAGCGGAGGTCGGGTTCGCTGATGGTTCCTTTGATGGTGGTTTCACATGTCATGGTGCGTGTTCTTTCTTCCTGTGTGTGTTGCTGATGATGAGTTCGCGCGCAATGTGGATGTTGTTGCGTTCGGATTACCGGTCTTTGAGGTAGTCGTACCGGGTTTTATCGATAACGATTGTTGATTTTTCTAAGTCGATTGACGCAAGGAGCGCGACGAGGCGCATGTATTCGTCGTTGCGGTAGGGGTATTCGGCGTATGCGTGGTGATTGCGCCCGTAGTATTTGTGAGCGTGTTTTTTAATGTGGCGTTCGCATGATTTGCGGGTGAGGAAGAATTGATCTTCACGGTAGCGTTGCACGGTGCGTACGGGGACGATGTCGATTCCGACGTTGATGCCTTGTTCTTGGGCGTAGTTCTTGAGTTTTTCTAGCTGTTCGAAGTAGGTGGCGCAGGGGTCGTCTTCCAGGCATAGGCAGCTTATGAGGTCGTCGAATTCGCCTGGATGGTTTGTGGCGAGGTCTTTTACGTCGTCGATCGATTCGAACTCTACGGGGTCACAGTCGCAGTATTCTCCACAGCAGGATGCGTGTGCGTCGATCATGAGCCCGGTTTTTTCTAGGGTCGTGTCATAAAGGGTGTGTACTGGATCGAATTCGGCGATGCGTTTAATGATTTCGTTTAACGTGCATTTTTCGCCGTCGAGGATGAATATGTAGTCGTCGGCGTTTTCGTGGGTGGTTGACTCCTGGGTTTTATAGGCGATGACGTATATTCCGGGTTTGCGGGTGTAGTCGTATTTTGCTCCGTTGGTGATGTCGTCGTTGAGTTCTTTTTGGAATGTGTGGAACCAGTTGGGCAGGTTTGCGATGGTCATCGTGTGTTTCCTTTCAGGGGTGGTCGTTAAGGGGTCTAGACGCTATTCTGACGGGCTTTCACGCGTTGAATAGCCGTAGCGCGTTTAGGGACTGTTCGCGCGTTCTAGGTGCCTTACAAAACGTTTACGGGGCATGTCCACCGTGGGGCGCGCGCCGGTCATGGGGGTTCCCTTGGTCAGGCGAAGTAGGGGTCGGTCATCTGCTTGTAGAGGTCCTTCGCCATGTCGAGCGTGATCGCTTGGCCTGTGTTGGCCTTGTAGAACGCTTCGGTCCTGCCTCGGTGCTTGTAGACGCTCATGACGTACAGAATTTCGGCAACATCTTCGATGAGGTAATAGTTCTGGTCGTTGTGCCATTCGTGGCGGACGATGAGGCTCCCGACTTCGATGTAGGTTTCTACGTTTTCGGCGGGGGCGAAGGCTTCACGGAAAAGGTTGATGAACGGGTCGTTCCAGTTGTCGCTGGTGAATTGCTGGTTGTCGCCGGTAAATGCGTTGGTATTTTCCCAGGGCTCGGGGTTGTCAGTCATGGGGTTATGCCTTTCGGAGTTGAGGGCGGATGTCGTGGTGGTGTGTTTCGAGTTCGGGCGGGGGAGTGCGACCGATGGCCCGCCACGCGGCAGAGGACGCGGCGTCGAGGTCGAGGCCATCACCCAAGCCCTGCATAAGCGCTTTCTTCCACGCGATTTCCAGATGCGGCTCATCCCCGAGGCCGTCTGGGGTCAGCGTCTGGTTATCCAGGGCGTTCTTGATCCGCTGACGGCGAATGTCTCTGGATCGGTGATTGATGTCGGCGGGCATGATCCAATCCCGCGATTCGGCGTAATGGTCGCGGACTATTGCAAGAGCGTCAGCGAGGGTCAGATTCGGGTCGAGCGCTTCAGCCCATGCGGCGGTTGTTGCCGGGTCGGGGCGCCGGTTGTCGTAGGCCGCGCACTTGCCGAGGACGACGGCAGCTTCTTGGGGTGTCATGCCTGGATTTCCTTTCTAGGGGCTTGGGCGAATTGTTGGCCGAGTTCGATCCAGCCTTGGACGCGTTCGGATGTTGTGGCGGCTTGGTTCCGATGAGCGCCTTGGCGTCCTTGACGTTCTTGGGCGTACTCAGCGGACTTTTTGAGCCATGACCTGAATCCGGCATCCCAGTCAACGAGGCGACGGCCTTGGGCTTGCGCGTGGTTGCGGAAGTCTTCGGCTTCAGAGCCGAGGTTGAGATGAAGCCTGCGGGCAGTCTCGGCGTGCGTGTCGTTGGGTTGCCAGTTGTCGGGGAGCCTGGTTTTTTGTGAGCGTCGTTTTGTGGGCGTGGGGTCTTCCGCGTTTGCGGAAGCGCCCCCTCTCTCTACGTAAGTAGAGGGCTCTGGGTTATGGGTTATGGGATCGGAATCAAAATTGAAAGGGTTCCCCTCTTTTAGGGGGATCGAATTTGAATCAAAATCGAAACCGTTTGAATCAAAATTGGAAGGGTTTCGAAACCAATCTGGAACGAAATCGGAAGGGTTCACGATCTCGTCCGTGAACTGTTTCGAGACCGGCTCGGCACCCGCACCGGCCTCCCAGTCGGGGTGCTCCTCGCGGGCGCGACGCACCTCGGCGGACACGATCGCCTTAATCTTCCTCGACGCGATCCCACCGTGAGCGCGGACGATCGCCTTCACCATGTTCGGAGACTTCATTCCGCCGTCGTGTCGAACGAATGAGCGGATGACTGCTTCCTCCGTGTCGGGGTCGATGGCGATAAATCCGCCGTGCCCGAGTTCGTAGGCCGCCGCCCGAAGTTCGCGGACGGTGATGCCTGAGGCATAGTGCGTGAGCTTCGGCTCGCGCCAGTCGATGACACCGCACGCGTTGAGTGTGGGGTGGGTGAGCATGACGAAGTAGAGCCATTGGGCGCGGTAGGTGAGCGCCTGAAAGTCGGGGTCATTCCAAATCGTCAGCTTCACGCGGGAGTATTCCCTTCCCATCGTCTTCCTCCTTCCTGTGGTCTGGTTTGGGCTGGCAGTGGTGGGGTTTCTTCTGGTCCCACGGGTCTGGGCTCCATGCGCCGCACCTGGGGCAGGCGTGGTTGGAGCGGATGGGCGTGGTGTGCGGGTACGGCGGGCGTCGCATCAGAACGGCACCTCCTGTCGGACGATCGCGAGGTCAACGCCCGCCGGATGCTTCTCGTCAGCCCACCGCTTCTCCGCTAACCAGCGGATGATGCGCCCGTCCTCGCGGATCACACCCCGACCGCCCTTCGGCGCGAGCGCGTCACCGACCGCCCTGATGAGTTTGTCGAGGTCCGGCTTGCGCGCCGGAGAATCCTTGAATTTCGTGCGCGGCGGCTTCGGCATGAAGAAGACAGCGCGGATGCTGATCGGCTCCTCGAGGGGGAGAATCCACCCTGCTTGACGCGCATACAAGGCCGCCACGTTGCCGATGGTCTGCCGCCACTGGGGAAGGTCAGGATCGGTGTGGACGAGGATGGGGCGACCGGCAGCGTGCCCGACGTACTTGGTTGACCCCTCGGGGACAGGCTCCCCTGGAACGAAGAAGTTGATTGTGCCCGTCACGGTCTGACCTCTTTGTCTGGGGTGGTTGTGTTCACGCAGTGGGCGCACGCGTACAATCGCCGACTGCCTTTGTAGAGTCGGACGGCGTTCTGGTCGAGAACAAGCCGTCCGCAGGCGTCGCATTGACTGGCGTAGCCTTGAGATGCGGGCTTGTTGTTGCGCTCAGCTTTACGGCGAGCCCTGCGTTCGTATAGGTCTTCGCCCGCGAAGATTCCAGCAAAGTCTCGTTCGTCTGTTTCCACCCCTCGGATTTCGAAACGATCATTTGTTGTCCGACACTCAACAAACAGTGGACATATGAAACA
This sequence comes from Schaalia turicensis ACS-279-V-Col4, assembly GCF_000296505.1. Lineage (GTDB taxonomy): Bacteria > Actinomycetota > Actinomycetes > Actinomycetales > Actinomycetaceae > Pauljensenia > Pauljensenia turicensis_A. Next base: position 9,599 of record NZ_JH815212.1, on the reverse strand, counting down.
GATTTTGCGCGCCAGCTTTTTAAGATCGGCGGAGTCAGGCCACGATTCGGATTCTCCAACTTGGGTGCACAAGGCAACGTCTTCAGACGCCGGAACAACCAAATCGTTAAGCGCAGTAAAGTCGTTAAACACACTTTTGCTCATTCTGTTCCCCCCTCGAAGTTGAATGGAACGTCACCGATCCGCCTGAGCCGTTGCATGATGAGCGGAAGGTAGGTTTCCTCGCGTTCAATGCCGATCGCGTTGAAGCCTTCGAGGACTGCTGCCTCCAAAGTCGTGCCGGACCCGGCGAAAGGGTCAAGGACTGTGCCGCCCGGTTGGGTGACGAGGCGGACGAGCCAGCGCATGAGGGCGAGAGGCTTAACGGTCGGGTGGGCAACACCGTTGACCTTGGGGCGCTCCCGTGTTGGTGCCCTCACCTCGAAGCGGAAGGTGGGGAAGAACCGGGAACGCCCGCCCGGGGTGGTCACATCAAGGTCGGCGGCGACGTGCCCGTCAATGGTGAGGTTCGGCGGCCATCTGCCGTCAGTTCCGTTAACGCGGGTCGCGTTAATGTTGATAGCGCCCGTCCCGTAGGCAAGGACATTATCCGCGACGGTCCCGACAAGGGGCTTTCGTGCGACGATACACGGCTCAAAGGCGGGTTTGAGGGCGGTTCCCCACCCCTGCCACCGCTTCGCCTCGTCAAGGACCGGAGTACCAGCATTGACGACGCGAAGATCGAAGTCTGTTGCCTGGTTGTCTATGTTTCGTTTGACGACCTTACGGTCGGTACGCCTCGCGAAGGCGGAGAACTTGCCACTGCTTCGCTCAGTGACGAGCTTTTCAATACGCGCGGGCACCTTGGGCAGGATTGGACGCAACTTGTCAAAAATTGCTTCAGTCGGGATCGCCGGTTGCTGCTTACTCGACAAGTAGCGGTTCCCCGTGCGCGTTCCGGTAGCTTCGTTGATCTCGCGAGCTGTAATCCCCGTTGAACGCATCCACTCGGTGAACTCAAGCTTGCGCGCCCTGCTATTGTTAGACTCCTTGTCAATTGCCTTAGCAACGTCGAGGGACTTTGGCACTCCGTTGGCGTAGAGCCACGCAATCTGGTCGCGCAGTTCGAAGCCCGCGTCTTCGACTCCGCAGGCGAGACGGTGCCAGGTGCGCGTGCCACCGAAGGCGAGCATGTGCCCGCCGGGCTTGAGGACGCGCAAACACTCGACTGCCCACATGCGACACCAGTCCTGGAAGTCAGGTTGCTTGTCCCACGTCTTGCCCATGAAGCCCAGGGCGTAGGGCGGGTCGGTGACGATAGCGTCGACAGACGCCTCAGGTAAGGTCGCCAAGACCTCCAAGCAGTCGCCGTGATGCAAAGTGATGAGGTCGTCTTTGTAGTAGGGGGTCATGCGCTTGTTCCCATCACGTAGTCCGATACGGGGCGGGTGGGGATGTTGAGGGCGTGCGCCACCTCAATTTCGAGGCGAGCGCCCCGTGACTTTTCCCAGTCAGGGAGGAACGCCAGAGCGTCCGCGACGGATAGCATCCGCAGGTCGGCGCGCATATGATCTTCCCAAGGCGCGGTGTCTGCCAGCCCGTTGCTGGTCGGGTTCAACACCCAATACCCGGCCTTGAGTAGTAGATCTTCGGCTTTGTTGAATTCATCAATGTTCTTGTCCGGGCGTCCCGTCATGGGCCCGGAAATGTAAACCTTTTTCGTCATGAGCGGCCTTCCTGCTGTTGAAGGGCGGTGAGAGCTTCGACGCGCGCCCGTATTGCGGTTTGCATGTGTGGGTATTGCTTCCACCATTCGCGCAACTGGTGGATGTCGTCGCAGTCATAAACCGCGCCTTCGCTGAGTTCTGGTAGTACGGGTTGTGAGGCTTGTTCTGCGTCGTCATCAGGGTCGCCGGTGATACCCCAGTCGGCTTGGGCTACCTGACGTTTCGTGTAGGTGAGCGCTGACCCGAACGCCTGGGGGTTTGATTGGTGTTCCATCGGCATATTCGACAGGGGCAGACAACTGCCGTCCATGGAATACACGGCAGACTTCAACGCCGGTTGCCCGTTGATTTCTCCCACGCTTTGCGTGTATGCGATCCCGTGGGCTTCACACGCCTTACGGATAACATGCAGAGTTGCTTTCAAGGTGGCAAACCTGTTTTTAAAATGCGGGTTGAATCCGTCGAGTTCGGGATTGTGACAGTCCCGGAGGGCTCTGGCAAACAGAGCCTCAATGCTTGATTCTTGTTTTTCACTCATCGTCTTGTCCTAGTTCGGTGTTCAAGTACCAAAGGGGAGCACTCAACATGTGCACCCGGTCCCCATATCCCGGCCACGTGTTGAAAGTCCGGCAGGTGTCAAACGTGTCAATCGCCCTGCGCATACGCTGGCGGGCGGCCTGTAAAAACTCCGCGTCCATTTCGACAACGCTGACAAGATGAGGCTCTTCAACCCCCACAAGGACATGCAGGAAACGAGGCGCGTTGCCGGTGACCTGTTCCCACATCGCCCGATACCACGCCGCCTGGAGCGGGTAGTCAAGGCTGGCCGCTTGCCTGCGCCACACGCTCGGGTTAGCGTCCCGCGTCGTCTTGACATCGACCAATGTTCCGTTGGTTTCCCAGTCGATCCTGCCCCGAAGCCAGACCCCGGTCTTCCCGTCTTGGGTGTAGATGGACTGCTCAGGTGTGCCGGTTTCAAACAGTTCGCCCGCCACACGATGGTTTATGACCGCGTCCGCCGCGTTTTGTGCCCGCTGAAAGTCAGCCAACGCGATAGGCACCTCACCGAGGGCCCGGTGTGCTTCCACGTCCTCGCGCGCGGCCTTAGTGCGCAGGCTGTCGTGTTCGTGAACGTACAGGTTCAAACCCGCGCCTAAGACGAGCGCGTGGACAACATGCCCGAAATCAAACGCCGGTTTTGCTTCGGCGGGGTGATCCTTACTCCACTTATATAAGGCGGGGCAATTGAGTATGCGTTTGGCTTCCGTGGACGAGAGGGAGTCAGCGGGCCCGAACTCGCACGAGTGGTAGTCGAGCTCTGGAATATCCGGGTAGATTCCGGCAGTAAACTGTTTAACCGTCATAGTCGTCTAACCCCATTTGCCGGTCCCGCCACTGCTCATACTCCTCATCGCTGGAGGCGAAAGGATCGGTTTCTTCTTCGTCGTCAACGTCTGGCGGGTCGGGCTGGACAAAATCGCGGAGCCGGTCAAAGTTGTGCATCACTTGCCCTCCTCCTTATCGGTTGGTTGCGGGGCGGCTCTCGTGATGGTGACCGGGTGATCGATCCCATCGGTGAGGTCTGCTTTCGTGATCCGCATGTAGCCCGGCGGCGCGACGTATGGTGTCTCCCATGACTGTTCGCAATTGCGCCACGCTGCACGGGGGGCGCGTCCGGGTGGAGTCTGAACAGGGATATAACCCATCAGTTGTCCTCCCAGTCGTCTAAGTGGTGGAACTGGTGGCCGTCGTGGATTGCCCAGAGGGTGAACAACCCGGCGATGCTGAGTGATATGAGCATTCCGCCAAGTGCGATTGGCATTGGCCACCCATAGGGGTTGTCCAATCCCGGCATTGCGAACGCGAAAAACAAGGCGACGACGGCGAAAAGGGTCGCAATAGTCTCTTTCCAGCTCACCGGGTGCCACCCCCAACCGGGGAACAGCTCACGTAGGCTGAGGCTTCTTCAGGGCGAACACCAACAAAAATCAGCCAAAAAGGCTTCACATCAACAGTCGGAATAGGCATGTAAACCTTCCGGTCATCAGACACACGCACCTCAAACCCGCACCCGCAGAGATGATCCAACGCTTCCAGCGCCTGACTCTTGTGGTAGAAAACCCACTGGCACGTCGAACAGTCCGCGTGGTCGGTCAAAATCTGGTTATCGGGCGCAATGCCCTCATCAGAAAGGCGAACAGCAAAGTCATGGACGATTTGAGTGATCTCCGTATTACGGTCGGCGTTCACTTTGCCGCCCCCATATCCGCAGAACATGCAGTCTGGGCGTGCGCTTGGCTCACCAGTTTCCGGTTCCTGCGAGCCCACTTTTCGCGGTCTGGCACCGCATTCGAACGCTTCACCCAATGTGTGAATAGCTTGTAGAGCCAGTTTTGTCGTGTATGATTTCTCATGAGATTCCTTTCTCTCGCCCTCCATGTGTTGCCTCACGAGGAGGGCACTTTTTACTTGTCTGATAGGCAGGCTTCAATTCCCGTAAGTGGGAGCTTTCTTTTACGCGTATGGTGTGATCCATTGGTTGAGTTCCTTGCCTCTAATGCGGATACGAGTTCCGGTTTTGACTGCATTAAGGTCTTTTGCCTCCAGTGCGCCGATGATGAGGCCACGGCTCACATTGAGCGTTTTGCATACTGCGGCGATGCTGTAGTAGTCGCTTGGGTTGAACGCCTCACGCGGATCAGCTGGAAGTTCTTGTCTAGTCATGACGCGGCCTTTTCTGCTTCTTCGAGGAGCTTCTTGTTCCAGCCCTTGAGGTAGCGCTTAATGAAATACAACTGGCCCTTGCCGGTGACCTTGGGTGTCTTGTTGACGGTTACGTGTCCGTCAGAGTGAGTGACGGCGGTTTCTTTGATCTTGAAGAGCCCGAGTTCCATTGCCCGTTGTGTGGGCATGTTCCAGTCGCTTCCTTGGCGTTTGATGAGGTAGCCGTCCTCGCGCAGGAGTGTGAAGAGTCGGTTTGCGCCGATGTTGAGTCCGTTGCCTTTGAGGATTTTCGCGAGGTCGCCAACAAGGATGCTCGTGTGGCTGGTAGCAACCGCGTCAGCGAAAAGCACTTTTGGCTTATTGGCTTCGTTTTCGGCTTCGAGTGCCGCCCGCTTGGCTCGTTCCTCCTTGAGGCTGGTTGCGAGCTGGATGATGAAGTCCGGGTCGGTGAGAGCTTTCTCGGTGGCCTCGGGGGTGAGGTAGCCACCGTGCTTGCGGATCGACGGGAGAACGTCGTCGAATACCCAGGCTTCGAATTTCTGCGCTGAAGGCAGTTTGCTTGAAGCGATTAGCCTATATAGGTCGCCTTCAGTAATGAAGCGGATTTGTTGGGTTCCGCCTGCCGTCTCAAGGGGGTAACGAATTGGACCCCCCTTGCAATGGTCTCGAATAGCTTTGCTGGGGTTTTCATATCCAAGCGCAGTCGCTACGTCTTTACCGCAAAACAAGACCTTGCCGTTCTGCTCCAGAGTACGAACCTCACCAAAATTGGCATTAGAAAAAGTCTGAATATTAGTAGTCATTTGGTTAGACACTCCCTGCATAGTGTTCGGTCGACCAGTCGGATTGGGCTGGTGTTTGTTGCGTCAGCTATTGCGAACATGGTTTTGACGCTCATGTCCCGTTTCCCTGCGAGGATTCGATGCAGGGTGGTTGGGTGAATGCCCGCTTTGATTGCGATGTCTTTCTTGGTTTTCCCTGATAGGGCTATCGCAACCTCCACAGACCTCAATAGTGCCGAATAGCTTTCTAACATTGCCATGTGGCTACAGTAATTACCGCACTGGCTATCTGTCAAGTTGTACATTAAAGCCTCCTAGCGATCGAAACTAGCTAAGCGGCTATACTGGCGACATGCGCAGTATCGAAGAGGAAAAAGAGGCCGCCCAAAAATTCACGGCCATGACCGGGGCGGCGATAAAAGCCGCTGCCGCATTCGACGGCAAATCCATCAAGCAACTCTCGCGGGAAACCGGCGTTGAATACGTGACCCTTGGGCGATACCTCAACGGCAAAAGAGACATACCTCTTTCGGTTATTTACCGTTGCTGTAGCCACCTTTCGATTAGTATGCCCGGATTGTTTACCGACGTGTACGCGCGCATGGGCTGGATTAAAACTGAGTTCCACCCCCACCCCTAGAGCGATCGGGCAAACTGCGGTATCCTCATAAGTAAAGGGAATTACCTCGTTCATCGTGTTTTCCTTTCCGCCACCGCCTAATTGCTCTAGGTGGTGGCACTTCTTTTAAGCGGCTTGGCTTGCTGCTTCTTCGGCGATGCTGATGAGTTCAGACGTTTCCATGTCGAAAGCGCGCGCGATTCCTGCGAGCGTGTTGATGTTTGGTGTGCGTCCGTCGAGGACGTTGTAGATGCTCTGGTCTGTAACTCCTGCTTCGTTGGCGAGCTTGAGTGCTGACCAGTGCCGCATCCTCATTCCAACTCTGACTACGGTTGCGATATTCATGTCCACCTCCTTATATCTTCGTAATTACGAGCATGTAAGTAGAGTAACCTCGTAAATACGAACTGTCAAACAATATTGAACAAGTCTAGATAATTGGCATAATTAGTGGCATGGGGCGGAAGAAACTCAAGATCACTGAACTCAACGAATGCCTAGGTGAAGCTGTTTTGCGATTACTGAAAACGCAAGGGAGCTCTCAGGCGCGATTGTCTGAATGCTCTGGGGTTTCTGACTCTCGGATCAGCGAACTCACGCGCAATCTTCGCCTTTTCACGCTGACTGACATTGAAGCAATAGCTGACGGGCTATCCATTAAGCCTTCTCAGCTCGTCGCCCACGCTGAGCGCTTGCTAGCCGAACGCTCCAAGCACGCCGATAACGTGATCGACTTCCCGCACACGCGGGAAGAGAACCTACCCGACTTCACCAAACTCGCAGCACGCAAAGTCACCAACCGCCCAGAATGGGAAAAACGACAAGCCCTCGATGACATCGGCGAGGAGTCTCAGGATCCCGGGGACTATGAATAGTGAGTTCAAGCCCCTCAAATGGCCACCCGGACGCGCCTGCAAGTCCACAACCAACGGCCACTGCTATGAAGCCGTTTTATACAAAGGACAGTGTGGCAACTTTCCAACAGAATTCCATAGATTCCTAAGCAAGCTCACCAAAACACGCAAGAGCGCACTGTGTGGCTTAATTGCATCAACAATTCGTGACGCTACGCTGGGACAGCTTGATCCAGTCACGCGTGACGGATATGGAGACCGTACGGGCGAAGTAGAACAACTAGCGCGCGGTGGGCACAAGATTCTTGAAGTCCGTCTAGAAGAACGCTTCAACCCTCCAGAAGAACTGCTCCCAGAAAAGCGCCTGCGACTGTACTTTGCAGAGCCTGATTATCCTGAGATCATCCTTTTTCTCCTGCTCGAACCAAAACCTGTATCCGGTGAAGGAAAGATCGTCCAGGATGTTCATATTGACGAAGCGGTCAATCGTGCTAATGACTGGTGGGCATCGTCTCACTAGGCGCAAAAGAATTCACGAAAGCAACCAAAAGGTTGCATACTAGGTGCAAGAAGGAGGAAGCATGGACATTTTTGACGAACTCGGCATTGACGTAACCGACGAAGGAACGATCAACGCCATCAATATGTACTCACAACTTCGCCAAGTCACACGCGACCTCGTCAAAATCCGTAAAGAACGCGGACTACGCCAACAAGACATTGCTGACGAACTCATGATCTCGCGTCAAGCGGTGGCAAAGATTGAAGACCCGAGTGGTAATCCAAAGATTTCCACTCTTATTACATACGCCATCGCCGTAGATGCAGCAATCGAAATAAAGGTGAAGAAGCGTCAGTGGCTGGAGCTAGATTTCATGCTCCAAAGCGATCAGGCATCCGAAGAGACGATTAAAGAGTTTTGGGGTTCTAGTCGTAGAACGACTAAATCTAGTCGAACAGGGATCACGGTATGAGCACGTTAAAGCTCGAAGGTGTCGATACGTTGTCCTACAAGATGGAGCGACGTTTTGGTGCCTCTTCAGATTCGAATAGTGACCAGCATCAGATTGAATTCTCAGTTGAGAGCCCATTCCAAGATGATGAAAACAAGAAATTCGGTTACATTGTCACAACGACAGTGACCAGTAATGACGCTGTCATTGAAACACGTCTAGGCCTGCGCTACTCAGGCGAAGCCGAAGCTTGGGACAGTCTCACTGAAGAAAGCCGACTGGACTTCATGTGTGACGTTCTCCTTCCTGACTCGTATCCATACGTTCGATCGCTTGTTCAATTCGCTGCTGGACCGTTAGGGACGACTGCGATTCTGCTGTCAATGCTCGACATTCAACGTGTCAGAGAAACGTGGACAGTGAGCGGCGGAGATGCGGGCGAAGAAAGCCAAGACCCCGGGGACTACGAAAACTAGCAGTGCAAAAAGGTTTACCCATGGTCACCCATACGCTTCAACCATGTGGCACCCGTGGAGAGCCTTGCGTGAAGCAAGCGAGATTGAACTGATCTGGGCGGAGAACCTCCCGGACGGCGTGTTGGGTGCGACCAACGGAAAACAAATCTGGCTATCATCAAAACAGTTTCAAACAGAGCGCCGTTGCACGCTCACGCACGAGTTGGTGCACATCGAGCTTGGGCACGACGGGTGCCAACCGGTAGCGGTTGAAAAGCAAGTATGCGTTGAAGCGGCAAGGAGGCTCATCACCATTGACCAGTTGCGCACGTGGCTCCCGTGGGCACTCAGCATGGAAGAGCTTGCCGAATGCCTTTGGGTGGACGAGGACACGCTAAAAGCCCGACTGGAAAATCTCACCGCCGAGGAATTGCAAGAACTCTCTACCGTTCTCAGCGACTAACCGCAAGAGGCTAGCACTAGCGTTAGTTAACGATTCTGTAAAAATACTGGTTACTCTGCCCGCCAGAGATACCAATGCATGTACCTTACAAGGGTATTTCTGTATGCAAGTTCAAAGGAGACAAAGCACCGTGAGCGTACCGTCAACAAGCGCAGTAGCCAAGAAACCGTTCTACAAGAAATGGTGGTTTATTGCTGTCGTACTCATCGTGTTCGTAGGTGCCCTAGCGCAAGCGTGCGGTGGCGGGACAAAAAATGCAACGTCCACACAGTCAGTAGCACCCGTTGCGGGAACCCAGTCAGCGGAGGGAACCCAGTCAGCGGAGGGAACCCAGTCAACAGAGGAAACCCAGACGGCAGAGGAAACCCAGCCAGCGGAAGAGCAAGTCCCCGCCGAGCATAAGGCTGCCCTGCTTTCCGCGAAATCGTACGCAGATACGATGCACCTGTCGAAGCAAGGAATCTACGACCAGCTCACCTCTGAATATGGGGGGAAGTTCCCAGCAGAAGCCGCGCAGTACGCCATCGATAACGTTGAAGCCGACTGGAATAAGAACGCTTTGGAACAGGCGAAAAGCTACCGCGAGACGATGGCCATGTCGAATGACGCTATTTACGACCAGCTTATTTCTGAGCATGGCGGAAAGTTCACCGAAGAGGAAGCACAGTACGCCGTCGATAACCTAGACAATTAGGCTCAGTAAGGGCGCGTAGAGCGCACGACGTGCACCCCGCCACCTCAACGAGGTGGCGGGGTTTTCTTTACAATGGTGGGTTTTTGATTACGGATTACCTAATGCGATCTACTTCACACCTGACGGTATCGGCAACGCCGTGGGGGGTGGAATTAGGTGCTGGCGCATTTCGGCTACTTTTTTCGTTGTTTTGCCAACGGGCGTTTCTTCAACGATGTGGGCCGTTTCTTCGCGTGTTGGAGCGTGAGCGGTTGGCGGGCTAGTTGCACGCTGATTGCACGCGCCACCGCTTCCATGGCTGTTTGCACTGGTCAGCGGTGGTGTCAGGACTGATTCCCCCCATCTCCAC
>NZ_JH815211.1 GCF_000296505.1 Schaalia turicensis ACS-279-V-Col4 | reverse complement strand
GCGGGCTAGTTGCACGCTGATTGCACGCGCCACCGCTTCCATGGCTGTTTGCACTGGTCAGCGGTGGTGTCAGGACTGATTCCCCCCATCTCCACCGCTAGGACGTTCATTTTGATACGAAGTGAACGTCCTGTTTTTATGCCCTAAAACGTGGCGTTTCGCCCTGTCGGGGTAGCTTCATGGGTTTCGGAAGTCTTCCTGGTTAGGTATTTGACTTATCGCTGGCTCGGCACAGTTTGTCAGATTTCCGGTAGGCTGGAAGGCTCCGAGAAGTAAGCTACAAGAAATATGTCCATCCGCCAAAAGCGTGCGAGTCGCTAAAACTTTGCGGTTTCACAGGATAGATCTATAACCTAGAGCGATCGTGGAGTAACTGCCCGAAGCCAGAGCTTCTAAATTAAGCAGTAAAAGTTTGTTACGTTTTTTCGTGGACATTCATTCCAAATTGCCGTTAATGGATGATTTGATTACCAAAAAAAATCACGTATGCATAAGAATTTCAATAGCTAAAATGTATTTAATGAACGTCTAGCTAATTTGCTTTATCTGTTTAGCTATATTCCTGTAGCTGTCACCACCTACCTGAGCTCAACGGGCTGGTTTTGTGGATGAAACAGTGGTACTTTGAGGGGGAATAGATCCAACTAGCGACACTGGACAGGAAGTTCTCATGCGCAACCCCAAGGGCGTGCCCGGTTCTTTTATAGCGCTTGCCGGCAGAGCGTTGCTTAAACCAGCTCACGTTTTTAGAAAATTTCTGATCGTAACCTTGGCCTGCGCTTTGGGTTTCACGCTATCGACCCCGTCCTTGGCTCAAGCCGAGGATCTGCAGATGAGCTCCCAAGCTGACGAACAAAGCGTCAGCCCGGCACCAGTAAGCACTCCAGAAGTTGAAACTGATACCCAGTCGGGCGATGGTCTAGAGCTTGGGCCGGAGATTGTTGATCAACCAGTGCGCCAATCAACTGTAGATACACCGACCATTTTCCCAGTCTTTGTAGACGCCACAACTATTTCCGGCGGTAAATTACAACGAGGAAGAGTTGATGGAAAGACTGTAAGAGGGACTGTATATGTGACATTAAAAGATAAGAATGGTAACGAAAAAGCCACTGTTTCCGTTACGCCCACGAGCGGATCTACTTGGAAGGTAAATCTACCTGCCGGCGTTACTGTTGCAGAAGGCGATACCGTCACTGCCTATCAAACTTTTAATGGCGCCACATCTGCTGTGGCAACCGCCAAAGCTCAGTCATCAATGGCAGTTGAGAATAAAGACAAGCTCAAAATGCCGGTAGGAGAAATCTGGATTGAACACCCGGACGCCAATCTTGTAAATAAAGATGAGCAAGCAGAAGCTCTTGAAATGCTGAATGGTGCCAATCCGGACATTAAGCAAGACTTTAAGAGTGTTAAATTCTCTATCGATTACACGGACCATGCGTACTATGAAGTGACCTATACCGATGGAACAACCTCCGGAAAAATTGAAGCTACGGGCCTAAAAATCAAAGAGGTAAAGGAAAGATCTACTGGTCTGACAATAGAAAAAGTCCAGGTAACAGACGGGCAGATTATCGTTACACTTCATAAAGAGGTTGCCGAAGGTACGAAATTTTATTTTATCAATAATTTTACGGATGGGGAGGGCAAGAATTTTGTCGAAAATGGAAGCTGTAAAATTGACAAATCTAACTCGCAAGAGATGTCTCAAGCAGTAACCGTTAACGGCACAACAGTTACTTTCCCAATCGAGGATAAGGTTAAGGATTTAGAACTCGGAAAAGAGTTCGGTATCCTTGTCAAAGAGCCACATAAATTCCGTTCTTGCGCGAAGTCTGAGCCGGTAATAACAACCCCCAAAAAAGTCGCCGTGAGGGATCCTCGCAAATTAACGGATGCGGATAAAGAAGCCATCGATAAAGCTATTCGAGATGCCAATACGGTAAATGGCGTATCTAAACTCCCCGATGGAACTGGAGACTGGGATGGAGTTCCGGCAGCTATACAATTTGATGACAGCGGAAATGTTAAGATATTTAGCGCTGATGATGTAGCAGGTGATTGGGATCCGAACAATGATTATAAATTTGTTCCAGAAACAAATGAAGATGGTTCAGTCAAGGTAAAAGACGGAGCTGAACCAAAAGGAACAATCCCAGCCAAGGATCTGCTGAAAAATATCGCACCTAAATCTCCTGCGATTGCGGTAGATACGGATAAGGGTGAAGTAACCATTACCCCGCCTGTCTATGAAAAGCCGGGTGAAGATACTGACTTGCTGTCCTACACCGTCACCTATAAGGATGCTTCCGGAGCAGAGAAAACCGTCACCGCAACGCGAACTGTAGACGAAACTTCCGGTAAGACCACTTGGACAGCCGATAATAATGCCACGGTTGATGCGAACACCGGTGTGATTACTCTGAAAGTTGAAGACATCGAAGTTGGTGGAACTGTCACGGCAACCGCAAAAGATAATGGCGGTCTGGAGGGTGACACCGATAAGCTCGATTCAGATCCGGCAACCAAGAAGCTCGAAACTGCCACTGTTAGCTACAACGGTAATGACGGCACCGGCAAAATGGATGGCAAGAAGCTCAACAAGGGCTCAAAGTACAAGATTTTGGATAATAAATTCAAAGCCCCTGAGAACCAAGAGTTCAATTACTGGGAAATTGACGGCAAAGAGGTAGCTGCGGCTACCGAGATTACGGTCATTAAAGACACCGTAGTGAAAGCTGTCTGGAAGAAGAGCCAGGTGAAGGTCAGTTATGACGCTAACGGTGGTAGCGGAACCATGACTGGTAAAACCGTGGATAAGGGTAGTAAATATACCCTGCTTGATAACGCTTTCACTGCTCCGGATGACACTCAAGAGTTTGATACTTGGGAAGTTGATGGTCAGAAGGTTGCGCCGAACGCCGAGATTACGGTCACTAAAGACACCGAAGTGAAAGCTATCTGGAAGAAGATCCAGGTGAAGGTCAGTTACGACGCTAACGGTGGTAAGGGCAGCATGGATGGCGCGACCGTGGATAAGGGTAGTGAGTACACGGTGTTGCCTAACGGTTTCACTGCTCCGGATGACACCCAGGAATTTAAGGCTTGGGAAGTAAACGGCCAAGAGGTTACGCCTGGAACCAAGATCAAGGCTGACAAGGATACCGTTATCAAAGCCGTCTGGAAGAAGATCCCGGTTGACAACCCGAATGGTGGAAGCAACAACAATGGCGATGGCGCCACTAAAGCGTCTAAATCCCCTAATTCCGGGAAGCTCTCGAAAACTGGATATGCTGGGATGCCGTATCACGTTGCAGCGATGATTCTTGTGGCTGGCGGATTACTTATCGCTGGTAGTAAGAAAACCAGAAAGCACTAAAATACGAAGATAAAGTAGCCGAAACTGCCTATATGAGTCGACGACGGCGCAGATTATCAACGAGCTGGGGATCAGCGAAGCAACGTTGAATCTGTGGTAGTCAACGTATGGGTCGATGAGCACGAGTGAAGCCAAAGAGCTCCAGCGTCTTCGTGAGGAGAACGCTTGCCACAAACGGCCCCTCGGCCAGGCGGAGCTGGAAAAGGCAACGTGGAAGGAATTATCGGAAGGAAACTTCTAAGCCCCGCTCGCCATCATGATGCCGTGTGGTATCTGGTCGAGCGGGGCTACTCCCGAAGATATGCTCGCCAGATCGTTGGGCTCTCTCGTAGTGCCTATCGGCGTGCCAGAGCGCGCCGGGTCGACACGCCTCTCCGGATGTCCTTCGAGCAGGCCCTCGATCAAAGCGGTAATTCGTGCATCGGTCGTCATAGTCCAAGCCTTGCAGGATTGAAGCGAGCTGGGCGCAGTTCCAGTTGTTCAATTGACGAGGTCACACTGCTATGCGGTTCCTCGGCGTTGCTTTGGGTAGATAAATCGGACTAGATGAGTGGGATGGTCAAGCTGGCAACCACAAGCAGTGACCACACAATCTCACTGCGCCCAAGAACGATCACAGGAATCGGCTTTGCGCGTCGTGCCTGCCAGAGCGGAACAATCAGGGATCGGGCCAGCAGAGCAACCCACAAGACGATGGAACTCCAGCCGAGCAGATTCGCCCATACTGCACAGCAGACTCCGACCAGCGCAAGCAGATGAAGAACCCCGCCGGCAATAATCCACGGGCGCGGGTTTTTGCGTCCGCGAATCAGTGAACGCACATACGGAACGCAGGCGATGAAATAGGCGCTGAGCACGCCAAAGGAAACCCAAGCAAAACCAAGCTCAGTGTTCGTCGGATACACATCAAGCGACAAACTGGCGGCAACAGGTGTCATCAACGTTGACGCAAGAACCGACGAGAACCTGGTCGCAATCGCACGATCATGCCCGCGCGACACCCCCCACAAGGCCAGCGCAACCAGTGGAGCAAAGAACGGAGCCCACGCCAGCAGTCGAGGCGCCACAACCAGAAGCGGAATGCCGAGCAGAGCGGTCAGCCCAGTCCACGTGATAAACGCAGGTTGAAGGGAAGAACGACGAGAAGACGGCGCCTTCATCCACTTCTCAAACACTTGGAAGAACGCGAACGCGCTAAACCACGCGGGGATAAGCAACGCAAAAAGCGGATGCCAGCCGGCAAGCCAACACCCCAAGAGAAGCGGGAGCAACGCAATTCCCCACGACCCCTTCTGACCGGGAACCCATCCCTTCGCGCCGAGCGAGCGTTTAACGCCACTCTTTGGTGTCATCTTCTTCGGTTCCATGACACAAACTCTAAGCAAAATGCCGGGCAATGGAGATGACAAAGCGTCGTCAAGAGACACGTTAAACCGGTGCCCGGAACCCCTTCCCGAAAGGAGTCCATAATGCCACCCCGACCTCGTCAACCACGAGACGTCGCTTACTAAAGCAGACGAAACGGGCTTTCTTCGTCAAAGCTGGGCACAATAGAGGCATGAGCACCCCAACGATGACAGCTCCCGCGCCCCAAACTCCTGCGCCCAGCGCACAAGAAGACCGATCCGCAAAGATCGCGGTGACCGTATTCCCCCTGATCATCCTTGGCGCACTTGTTGGTGGACTGATCTTCCCCGACGCTGCTGCGCCACTGGTTTCCGGCGTGAACTACGCGCTGATGGTCATCATGTTCGGCATGGGTCTGACACTGACATTTCCTGACTTTGCGGTTGTTGCCCGTCGCCCCTGGCCCATCATCCTGGGTGTCCTGCTCCAGTTCATCGTCATGCCTCTGTCCGCACTCTTCGTCACCTGGGCATTTCACCTCGATCCGGCGCTCGCAGTTGGCGTCATCCTTGTCGGTTGTGCGCCCGGTGGAACCGCGTCGAACGTCGTCGCCTACCTTGCGAAGGGTGACGTTGCCCTGTCGGTTGCGATGACCTCCGTTTCCACGCTGCTTTCTCCGCTGGTCACGCCGATTTTGACCAAGTATTTGGCCGGCCAGTACATGCCCGTCGACGCGCCCGCGATGGCAAAGTCGATCATGATGATCGTCTTCATCCCCGTGGTCCTTGGCCTGATTGTTCGTCGCCTGATGCCACGCTTCGTTGCCACGGTTCTTCCCGCCCTGCCCTGGATGAGTGTCCTTGGCATCTCCTATGCAGTCCTCGGGTTGGTTGGCGCCTCGTCTGAGCGCATACTGTCGGGTGGCCTGCTGGTTCTTGCCGTCGTCATCGTGCACAATGCGCTTGGCTTGGGCCTCGGCTACGGTTTTGCCCGGCTGACCGGTGTCGGTGAGCGTGCAGCTCGCACGACTGCCATCGAAGTTGGTATGCAGAACTCCGGTCTAGCAGCGGGTCTCGGTGCCCAGTACTTTACCCCCGAAGCAGCCGTCCCCGGCGCAATCTTCTCTGTCTGGCACAACGTGTCCGGCTCCGCGCTGGCGGCGTTCTTCCAGCGTCGCCCACTGGACAAGTAATCCACAGTTTCGCCAGAGTTGCTCCTTCTGTTTCTCGTTGGGGGACGAGGTACCCGCAGAACTTCTACCTTTCTTCACTTCAGCGCCTTGCGCGCATAACGAATGGGTCCGCGATCCGGTGTATAACCAGATCGTGGGCCCATCGTGTGTGAAAGCCCCCGAGGAAGTCACCACTGTCGTTGATGCCGATAACGTCGGACCAGAAGATAGAGTTCAGGCCGTGGTGCAGGTAGGCCGGGATGAGTAGGCGCTGACAATTCGGGGGAGAAAAGCGCTGGGGGGGCTGGCGTGTGCCAGCCCCCCCAGCGGAGTTTCAACGAATCGGGATCGGTCAGTCGACCTGGTCAAAGTTGCGACCCCACGCGGTGCGGATCGGGTTCGCATCAGCAACCAGAATGTTGAAACGCTCGTCGGCAATGTCGATGACCTCACCGAGTGCGAAGCGTGCTTCACGCGTCTGCGAAGACTCGACGCGCTTCCATGCCGAAGCAATCAGCTGTTCACGATCGGCAAGATTGGTCACGCAGACGACCAGCGGGCGATTAAACTTCTCGCGGTAGGCAGCCGATGCTGCCTGCAGCTCCTTGAGTTCAGCATCGTTGAATTCGCCAAGAGCGAGGGCTGCGGTGTCAGCATGCGCCTGCTCGTTGGCATCCTGGTTGGAGGCTAAGTCGGCGATGTCAACGTAGGCGCTGATCAAAGCTTCCTGTTCATCAGCAGATGCACCGAGGACCTCGTCCTCGAATGCCTTACGGAGCTCGGTTGCATCGGTGAACGGACGCTGCTCCCATGCGCGTTCGACGGGCCAGACGTCACCGTCGTACATGCTCTTGAAGGCTTCAACGAAGGTCTCGCGATCCATCGCATTGACCTGATCGAGGTCCACGGGACGACCGTCAACGATTGCAACATCCGGGCCATCCTGCTTGCCAACGTGGAAGAAGAGCAGGTTCAGAATGAAAGCTATCAGCGCACCGATGGTCACGCCGGAACCGAAGATGATCTGCAACCATGACGGCATCAGGGATGCAAGATCGGGCTTCAGAGTGACCAGCATGGCCAGACCAATGGAGGTCGAAACGATGACGGCATTGCGGTGATCGCGCATGTCGACCTTGGACAAGGTCTGGATACCGACAACGGCAACGTTCGCGAACATGGCCAGAGATGCGCCACCGATGACCGGCCCGGGAATCGAGGCAACCACTGCGCCAGCCTTCGGCAGGATGCCGAGGATGATCATAATGATGCCGGCTGCAGTGACAACCCAGCGGGACTTCACGCGGGTCAGTCGAACCAGACCGACGTTCTGGGCGAAGCAGGTGTAGGGGAACGAGTTGAAGACGCCACCGAGGAGGGTGGATAGACCATCTGCGCGAAGAGCGTTTGCAACGTGCTTCGGCGTGATGCGCTTGCCGACGACCTCGCCGGTTGCGAAAACATCGCCGGTGGTTTCAACCATGGTTACTGCCATGACGATGAGCATTGAAATGATTGCGGCGATGTTGAACTTCGGAATGCCGAAGAAGAACGGGGTGGTCACGCCAACCCATGCCGACTGACCGATATCAGAGAAGTTGGCGTCGCCAAGGGCGAATGCGATAGCGGTCATGACAACCAGGCCGACGAGGACCGAGATGGTCGACATAAAGCCTTTAAAGATGCGCTGGATGGCAACGATGATTACCAGGGTGCCGAATGCGTAGGCGAGGCCGCGCAGAGTGAGTGCGCCAGCGTCCTGCCCCTCTGCCGCGTAGGTGCCCCACGACACGATGTCGCCAGCGGAGACGGAGATGAGCGTGATACCCATGACGGTCAGAAGTGTGCCGGTGACGACGGGTGGGAAGAAGCGAAGGAGTTTCGCGAAGAAAGGTGCCACGAAGAAAGTGGCGAGGCCGGCCGCAATGATGGAGCCATACATGGTGGCAAGGCCGGTCTTCGGATCGGCACCGGCTGGAGTGGCGGCGATACCGATTGCGATAAGGGGCGAAACTGCAGTGAAGGTGACGCCCTGGATAAGGGGCAGCCTCACTCCGATCTTCGGGCCGAGGCCGGCCGACTGAATGATCGAGGCGATACCGCAGGTGAACAGGTCGGCGTTGATCAGGTGGATCAGGGTTTCGTTATCGAGGCCGAGACCGGATGCGATAACAAGAGGAACAACGACGGCGCCAGCGTAGAAAGCCAACACGTGCTGAATGCCAAGAACTGAAAGTTTGCCAAAGGATGGGACTTGGTCAACGGGATGAACGGTCTTGCCGGTTTCGGTAGGCGTTTCATTTCGTCCGAGAGCCATGGATTCTCCTGGAACTCTAAGAGGTTGTTGGGCTCTTCCAATCTTCCTCTCGCGCGCGGGTGTTTCCTGCATCGCGTGGCCTATCTCGCACCCGGTTTGGACGAGTGTTCGAGGAGGGGAAACAAGGGAGTAAGCTATCCCCTTGGTGCGCTGGACACGTGGTTGTGTGTGCGTGATGATGTGGTCTTTCGTTCATGGCTTTGAAAGACCTGTTGAGTTATTCGAACCTCGTTTGATTACTTTGTTCTGTCAGCAAAGGTAACCAAAGAAATGTGACCCAAGTCAATAAAAATGGCTTTTTAGGTGGTCGCTCATGCTCTATGGGGATCCAAAATGCGAGAAATAAGCCATAAATTGCGAAAAATGCCGTAACGAACTGACAAATGGCTCAGTTTTTTCGTACTGTTTCCCCAGTGGCTGTCGCCGTGACAGCTGATAGTAACAATAGGAATGAGGTTCTCATGCCCATCAATCGCACCGAGCTCGTTGCGCAGATCGCAGAGCGCGCAAACCTGACCAAGGTCGAAGCAGATGCAGCTCTTGGCGCTTTCCAGGACGTCCTGGTTGAGTCCCTTGGTAAGGGTGAAGCCGTGAAGATCACCGGCCTGTTCTCCGTAGAGCGCGTCGAGCGTGCAGCACGCACCGGTCGCAACCCGCGCACGGGCGAAGAGATTCAGATCCCGGCTGGCTTCGGCGTGAAGCTCTCCGCTGGCTCCACCCTGAAGAAGGCTGTTGCCAAGTGATCATCTGATCAAACTCTTCGAGTGCGGGGCGGAAACCACTGGTTTCCGCCCCGCACTCGTGTGTGAAACTTCTCTGCCTTTTCCTCTTCCTTTGCCCCTAGCGCCTGTTTTGTTGCTGAATGAAGCGGTTTTCTTTCGCGTTCAGCTCACTTTCTCACCAAGAGAGACCGCGCTAGCGGTCCTACAATGGGAGGCATGCGTAACTCCCTCAATGAACCCCAAGGGCCCTCGTCGCCCTCTGCTCCCTCGACTCAATCGTCGACCGGCTTGCTTGAACGAACTGAGGTTGAACGCGAAAAGGCTCCCGGCGATGGCGATCGATTCGCGCACTTCGTGCGTAGGGATAAAGCTGATTCATCAATGATGACGGGACAGCCTGTCGTTGCCTTATGCGGCAAAGTCTGGATTCCGACGCGTGATGCTTCACGCTACCCGGTGTGTCCGACATGCAAGGAACTTCGTGACTCGATGGGGAAGAACGGACGGAACTGGCCGTTCTCAGACGGGAATGGTGGCTCGGATAAGTGAGCTCCTCCAAGGATCGTCATCTCTATCCATCCCGCATCTCACCTGCTGCCGCTCGCTCGCTGTCTCCCTCGTTTCCTGCGCGTGCCAGAAGAGGAACAGCGGGTTCGCTTCGCGCATGGCAGGCAGCTGCTCTTGAGCAATACATGGCTGAGGCACCGCGTGACTTCCTTGCGGTTGCAACTCCCGGTGCGGGTAAAACGACCTTTGCTCTCCGTATTGCTGTGGAGCTGATGGGGCAGGGCATCGTCGATAAGGTCACCGTCGTCTGCCCGACTGAACATTTGAAAGGCCAGTGGGCCGATGCTGCTGCGCGAGTCGGTATTCATATTGACCCGTCGTTTACGAATGCTCAGGGCCGTGCGGGCTCGCATTTTGATGGTGTTGCCGTTACGTATGCGCAGGTCGGCGCTAATCCTGCGGTCCATGAAATGCGTACACGCGACTATCGGACCCTCGTCATCTTGGACGAGATCCACCACGCTGGTGACTCGCTGTCGTGGGGTGACGGTGTGCGCCAAGCGTTCGGCGATGCAACGCGCCGTCTTGCTCTGACAGGCACTCCTTTCCGCTCTGATACGTCGCCGATCCCGTTTGTTCGCTACGTGGAAGATGCCGATGGTATTCGTCGCTCTCACGCCGACTACAGCTACGGCTACGGCGATGCTCTACGAGACATGGTTGTTCGCCCGGTCCTGTTCATGTCCTATTCGGGTCAGATGTCATGGCGTACCTCGACCGGCGATGAAATGAGCGCTCGCCTGGGTGAACCTCTGACGAAAGACATGATGAAGCAGGCCTGGCGCACGGCTCTTGATCCGAAGGGTGAGTGGATTCCTGCCGTTCTTCGTGCCGCCGATCTGCGTCTTGCAGAAGTGCGTCGTCAGATCCCTGATGCCGGTGGTCTGGTGATCGCCTCTAATCAGACGCAGGCGCGGGCCTATGCGCGTCATCTGTACGAGATCACGGGTAAGAAGGCGACGATCGTCCTGTCCGACGATGCTGACGCCTCGGATCGCATTGATGCGTTCCGAGAATCGGATGACCGTTGGATGGTTGCCGTCCGAATGGTGTCGGAAGGCGTGGATGTGCCTCGTCTATCGGTGGGCGTCTACGCGACAAACACGTCCACCCCGCTGTTCTTTGCCCAGGCCGTTGGACGTTTTGTCCGTGCCCGCAAACGCGGTGAGACAGCGACAGTCTTCGTTCCTTCGGTCGTTCCACTGCTGGAGCTTGCTTCACAGATGGAAGCTGAACGCGACCACGCGCTTGACCGTCCGAAGTCAGCTGATGACGAAGACGCCATGTGGAATCCTGAAGACGCCATGGTCGCCCAGGCAAATGTGAGTGAGTCAGCATCGTCGGATTTGCTCAATCAGTACGAGGCCTTGGGTGCAGACGCAGAGTTTGATGGCGTGCTCTTCGACGGTGCTGCCTGGGGGCAAGGCGCTCAGGTTGGTTCAGTCGAAGAACAGGAATACTTGGGGATTCCCGGCCTGCTTGATGCAGATCAAGTGACTACTCTTTTGAGGGCGCGCCAAGCTGAACAGGTTGCAGCTCAAAAGAAGTCGAAGATCGCAGCGAAGATGCGTGAGGCGAACGCTGGAGTCTCAGACCACCGTCTCCGCGCCGCAAAGCGTAAGGAACTCTCACACCTGGTCTCGTCCTGGTCGCGTCGTAGCGGCGAACCGCACGCGATGGTTCACGCTCAGCTGCGTCAACGCTGTGGCGGCCCGGAGATCGCCCGTGCAACCACGGAACAGATTGAAGCGCGCATTGCTTTGCTTCGCCAGTGGTTCGTTGGAAAACACTAGGCCTGACGCAGCTGAATGTGAATGATGAGCTGATACAACGTGGCGCTCGCGCACCCAAGGTGCGCGAGCGCCGTCGCGTCTCTCAGCGATTCAGAGCTTCACATAGCGTGTCGGGATCGCGACCTCGCCCTCGGACAGGCGCCAGGCCTGATAGGGAAGTTCGTTACGCGAGCGCACGTGCGTTGCTTGTGCTTTCTCTAATGCGTCGTCTCCCCAGAGGGAAGAATCGATTGTGCCGTTAGTGATCAGCGGAATTTGAAGTTCGCGTGCGCCCCGCTTGGCAAGTTCAGCCTTCGCATCGGCTTCAGAATCGGTGACAACCAGGATCTCTTCGGCTGCGTATCCGTCTTCGTCGATGACACGACCAGCGAACTTCTTGCCACCGACCGTCGACTTGGATTCCGATTTCTTCGCAACAGGCTTCGGATTGCCGTTCTCGTCTTCGCGGGACACGAGTTTGTACACGAGGGCCGCTGTGGGCACGCCCGAACCGGTGACCAGCTTCGTTCCAACCCCATAGGAGTCGATCGGCGCGGCGCCTAGGGCTGCGATAGCGTACTCATCCAGATCGTTGGTGACCGTGATCTTCGTGGTCGTTGCACCGAGAGCATCAAGCTGACCGCGAACCTTGAAGGCGGTGGCAACAAGGTCGCCAGAGTCCAAACGAACGGCGCCTAGTTCACCGCCGGCAGCGCGTGCGGCCTCAACAGCGTTGATGACGCCCTGTTCGACGTCGTAGGTGTCAACGAGCAGTGTCGTCGATGGGCCAAGCAGTGCAATCTGAGCGTCGAATGCTTCGCGTTCCGAATCGTGCAGGAGTGTGAAAGAGTGGGCTGCGGTGCCAATCGCGCGGATTCCGTAGCGCTTGGCTGCTTCCAGATCGCTGGTTCCAGCAAAGCCGCCGATGATTGCTGCGCGCGCTGCGGAAACAGCGGCTCGTTCGTGGCCTCGTCGAGCTCCCATATCCATGCACGGGCGACCGTGGGCGGCGATTGTCATACGTGACGCGGCCGACGCGATCGCGCAGTCATGGTTCAGGATCGACAGAAGAAGCGTCTCGAGCATCGTGCACTCGGCGAAGGTTCCCTCGACGGTCAGCAGAGGAGAGCCTGGGAAATAGCATTCGCCTTCGGCGTAGCCACGAATCGAACCGGTGAAGTGGAAATTCTTCAGATAATCAAGTGCGTCATCGGAGACGATTTTCTCGGCGTGAAGCCAATCGATCTGAGCGGGCTCGAATTCGAAGCGTTCGAGCGCTTCGAGAATGCGACCAATACCTGCGACAACACCGAAGCGTCGGGTTGCGGGAAGACGACGCCCGAAAACCTCGAAAGTGGATGTGCGCCATGCGGTGCCGGCTTTCAAAGCAGCATCAAACATGGTCAGTTCATACATGTCCGTCAGCAGTGACGTTGAAATTGATGAGGGCATATGACAAACCTAGCGCGATATACCACAAGTTCGCGTGTTGAAACCACACCATGGTACGAAATCGTTGCTTAGGCTTGAAACATGCCAACGACTTCATCGACGCCACTTGAACGCCCGGCCCCCACCTTAGCTGGGCTCGCGCAGTGGCGTACTGTCGTTTGGGACGACCCGGTCAATCTGATGTCGTATGTGACCAACGTGTTTGTCCGTCACTTCGGCTATTCGCACGATCGCGCTGATTCCCTGATGCGTGAGGTCCACGTGCTCGGCAAAGCAACCGTATCTACGGGACTTCGCGAACGCATGGAAGCCGATGTTGTGGCGATGCACGGGTACGGTTTGCACGCGACGTTGGAACTTGACTCGTGATTGGTCCTTTTGTATACGAGGCCGGCGCTTTCAGCGCCGAATTGCACCCCCCGTATTCGACGTTGATTGCGCAGCTGATGCGTGAGATTCTTGTTGTCCTTGATGATCCAGGGGATATGCCAGCGTTCGTTGCGGCGGCAACCTCGTTGGAGAATCATCGCGAGGCTCCAGAAGAACACTCCCTGGACTATTTACTTCCAGCGATGAGCTCTGACCCTCAGGACGCAACGGGTTTGCGTGCGCTGACGGAAGATTTTTTGCGGGCAGAAAAGTCTGCTCGACTGCGTAAAGTGTGCGCGCATATTGAGCGCGCCGAAGCCCTCGGTATTCAAGAAGTCAGTTTCGATGCTGACGAGGTCTGGGATTGGCTTGGTGCGCTTAATGATGTTCGTCTCGGACTTGCCGGTGAACTTCAGATCGCTTCCGATGATGACGTGGAGCAAATCGCGAAGATTGCAAGCGAAAAACCGAATGGGACCCGTCAGCAGTCGGCAAGCGCTATCTACATGCTCCTTACCTGGTGGCAAGACTCACTGGTGTTAGCCCTGAATTCCCAAGGCGGTAGCAACTAGGGTCAAAGCATGGATAACGCGCCTATCGGTATTTTTGATTCTGGCCTCGGTGGCCTGACCGTCGCGCGTGCCGTCATTGATAAATTGCCGGACGAGGAAATCCTCTACCTCGGCGACACCGCCCACACCCCCTACGGGCCTCGTGCAATTGCAGAAGCGCGTCGCTTCACATTGGAATGCTTGGATGAACTCGCTTTCCGTGGTGTGAAAGCGCTGGTGATCGCCTGTAATACGGCAACGGCTGCAGCCCTTTCAGATGCGCGCGAACGCTACTGGATTGACGCGCATATCCCCGTCATTGAGGTCATCACTCCGGCCGCCAAGCAGGCTGTCGCGACCACGAGGAATCGTCGTATTGGCGTGATTGGTACGCAGGCAACCATCCAGTCGGAAGCATATCGAAACGCGCTTGCGGCCGTTCCAGGTCTCCATGTCTCACAGCAGGCGTGCCCTGATTTTGTTCCCTTTGTTGAGCGTGGTGTGACAACCGGAGTTGAACTGGAAGCTGTCGCGCGCGAGTATCTTCAGCCACTCAAGGACGATGGCGTCGACACTCTTATCCTGGGATGCACGCACTACCCGTTGTTGACCGGCGTTATCGGCCGTGTCATGGGCGAAGGAGTGTCCCTTGTGACCTCGTCAGAAGCGACTGCCAACGTGACGTACAACGAACTGACCGACCGCGATCTCTTACATGAACCATGGGCGGAAGGTGACGGTCCCCATCACCAGTTCATGACAACCGACTCCGGCGATACGTTCCCACGTCTGGCCCGACGTTTTCTTGGCCCCGAAGTTGGCAACGTGCAAGAAATCTCGATTGCGTCAGGAGCCAGTGCCCAATGAAACTGACAACGATCGGGTGCACCGGTTCCATGTCCGGTCCGAAGTCTCCGGCCTCGTGCTACTTGGTTCAAGCGAACGGCGTTGATCCGAGCACCGGTGAGGATCGCGTGTGGAACGTGGTTCTCGAGATGGGCCCCGGTTCTTTCGGTGCTCTCTGGCGTTGGATTAGCCCCCGCGATATTGATGCGGTGGTCCTTTCGCACTGCCACGCTGACCATATGGCTGACATCATCTCGCTACAGGTGTACCGCAAGTGGGGCCCCGGCTCTGATTTGCCTCCGCTGATGGTTGTCGGTCCCGAAGGTCTGTTGGAACGTATCCGCCAGATCGACGGCGTCGTCGAAGAAGAGCTGTATGCGAACGAATTCAATATTCGAACCGTTGAAGATGGCCAGTCCTATCAGATTGGTCCGATGACTCTGACATCGTTCAAGGGTATCCACACAATTCCCTCGTTCGGAACGCGCATTGAGGGGCCGAGTCAGTCAGATCCGTCGACCGCGGTGTCGATGTTCTTTACCGGCGATACGGATGAAAGCCCTCGTATCGATGCTGGAGCTATGAATGTGGATCTTCTTCTGAGTGAAGTTGGTTTCACTCGTGAAGATTCAGTTCGTGGAATCCACATGGATGGGGTGCGCGCAGGTAGCTTTGCGACGCGAGCACATGTTGGTCGACTGGTTGCGACGCACATTCAACCGTGGACAG
The DNA here is from genome assembly GCF_000296505.1 of Schaalia turicensis ACS-279-V-Col4. GTDB lineage: Bacteria > Actinomycetota > Actinomycetes > Actinomycetales > Actinomycetaceae > Pauljensenia > Pauljensenia turicensis_A. Next base: position 54,503 of record NZ_JH815211.1, on the reverse strand, counting down.
AAACTGAACAGGTGCTTGCTGAACTGCGTCAGACCTGGTCTGGTCCCGTTGATTTCGCCTGCCTTGGATCTTCGTTCGTGGTGGGTGACACGTAGCGCTCATCGCTGGGACTGCTACTGAGTGGTCTCGTATGTGTTGCCACGCCAGTCATTGTGGTGGGTTGCAACCCACTGGAAGAGGGCAGCAAGGACCTGGCCGGTTGCAGTGTTCGGTGAATCTTCTCCGTTGCGGTGACGCACCAAAATGCGCCTGAAGCCCAGTGCTGGCAGAGTTGTGACACGCATACCTCCCAGTGCAATTCCTTGGATAGCCATGTAGGGCATGATCGTTGAGCCTTTACCGGCGCGAACAAGGGCGTGCGCCGCCTCGTAGTTGATGTACGAGTAGGGCACCCAGTGGATGTGTGACGTTGCAGCTGCCACACGTTGCATGGGGAGTGCGCCGATCGTGTCCGGTGCGACCCGGAGCCATTGGACGTCGGCAAGGTCGCGTTCGGATCCCACTAGCGGGGCGTTGGAGGGGCTGACCAGTACCCAGGGTTCGTCGATAAATTGGACATCGGTGAAGCCGCGTGGCGCGTTGCCGGGGGCGGTGTCACGTTCCAGCATGAGCAGGTCGAACTTGCCTGAACGCATCTTCGTCATGCCCGGGCCTTCGCCGGATTCATCGATGTGGATTTCGACGCCGGGAAGCTCTTGTTCCAGCTGGGAGGTGAGGGGGAGGAGGACGTTACGAATAACCGTGTGAAAAGCGCCGATGTGTACGACACCGGTCAGGTGTCCGGCGATGGGGCGAAGATTTCGGGCAATGTCGTTAAGGTTATTCTCGATGCGTTCGGCGCCGTTGACAAGAATGCGCCCTGCGGGGGTAAGAAGAGCGCCGGCTGGGTTGCGATCGACGAGGTCCAGACCGACTTCTTCCTCGAGTTTTTTGATTTGTTGTGACACCGCTGATGCAGAGACCCCCAGGTAGTCTGACGCGGCGACGATTCCACCTTCTCGGTGAACTTCAAGAAGAACTTGGAGTCGTTTTGGATCGAGATGCATCGGAGCTCCTATTGCTTAAGTAAAACTTAAATTACAAAAAAGAATAGTTCAATTGAACTGTATGTGAGTGGCGTGCATACTTATATGTATCGAGTCGTGAACAGTGAGGCATACGACACAGAGTTGAATGGAGAAACGTCATGATGTCATTGGTCCGTCGTCAGCTAGACCGCTTCCGTTCCTATGTCACTCGCTATCGCAGACAGCAGCGTGATGAACTGCAGTTCTGCATGGATCGCCCGATTTACGGCAATCTGGTCGCCCGCTGAATCCGGCTTGGTGATAAACACCGCTCTCGCTAGCGTGACAACTTAATAGACAAGAGAGGCGATGCCACCGGTGGCATCGCCTCTCTTGTCATGCCTGCTTACTGAAACAAGGATGAATTGAGATCACTGGCTCTGTTGGAGCGCATCGACAACCGCGGGAGTGAGGGCGCGGAATGCAATGCCTCGATGGCTGATCGCATTCTTCTGCTGGGGCGTCATTTCCGCTGTCGTCACGTTAAAGCCATCGGCAACGAAGATCGGGTCGTAGCCAAATCCGCCACTACCACGGCGCTCGTGAAGCAAAGTACCACGAACCTCTCCGCGCTGAACGAACTCGCGCCCGTCAGGCAGAACCAATACAGCAGCAGAGACGAATGCGGCACCTCGTAGCGCATCAGGCACATCGGCCAACTGAGCAAGGAGCAAATCGAGGTTTGCTGCATCGTCACCGTGGTGGCCACACCAGCGAGCAGAGAAAATGCCGGGCGCTCCACCCAGAATGTCAACGCACAAACCGGAATCGTCCGCGATCGCCGGCAACCCGGTCAGCTTCACCAAAGAACGAGCTTTGATCAGAGAGTTTTCTTCGAAAGATGCACCGTCTTCTACCGGTTCGGGCGCATCAAAGTCACTCATCTTGGCAATGATCCCGGCCTCGTACCCTGCGTATGCGGGGGCCAGAATTGCTTCCAACTCCGCGATTTTGTGGGCGTTGCCGGTGGCGAAAACCAGTTTGGGGGTCGTCATCAGAGGGTGACCGTCTCAAGTTCGCCAGCGGTCAAACAACGACGTTGCAGATCGGCCAGTTGCGCGTTGCCGATCGCTGCCAGGTCAAGCAGGTCTCCCAGTTCATCACGGTTGAAGGGCGCGTGCTCGGCAGTGCCCTGAATCTCGATGAAGTTGCCGTTGCCGGTCTGAACGATGTTCATGTCAGTTTCTGCGCGGACGTCTTCAACGTAGGGGAGGTCGAGCATCGGGGTGCTGTCGATAATGCCAACGGAGATCGCCGACACGGAGTCGGTCAGCACGGACGTGCCAGCCTTGGGTGTGATGAGACCTTTTTCGGTGCCCCAGCGGACCGCTTCAGCCAGCGCAACGTAGGCGCCGGTCACGGACGCGGTGCGAGTGCCACCGTCTGCACGCAGAACGTCGCAGTCGAGGACAATTGTGTTTTCGCCCAGAGCTGTCACGTCAATGATTGCGCGCAGGCTTCGACCAATGAGGCGTGAGATTTCCTGTGTGCGTCCACCGACCTTGCCCTTGATGGATTCGCGCTGTGAGCGTTCAGCGGTTGCGCGTGGCAGCATCGAGTATTCGGCGGTGACCCAACCTTCTCCGCTCCCTTTACGCCAGCGCGGAACACCCTCTGTCAGCGAGGCGACGCAGAGGACGCGAGTATTTCCGAACTCGACAAGGACGGAGCCTTCACCGACGCCCGCCCAACCGCGGGTCATGGAAATGGGACGGAGCTGGTCGAATGAGCGCCCATCGGCGCGAGATACATCATGAGTCATGCCTCCAGCCTAGTTCACTTCGCGAAGCGAACCCCAGGAGGGTTAGCGTTGAGGTATGACACTTCACCTTCCCCTTGTCCGGCTAACTCCTCGCGCCCTGGTTTCCGTGCGTGAGAATGTCAGCCCACGCGCGCTCCTTGAACGCGGCGTAAAGGCTTTGGGTGCAGGGGTGAGTGAAGAGGATCGCGCAGGGCTGTCGTCCGTCCGCGCAGTTGTAGTAAAGCCAAATGGCGCGATCGGCGTTATTCCAGTTCGTGATGCCTGTGCAGAGATTGAGTTGGCAACGATTTCCACCCCGGTCGCCCTCTCTCTGATCGACGAGGCCGCCCCCGCCTATTTCGTCGGTGCCACTGATGATGGGGCGGGGCAGATTGTGCTCTGCCTTGACAATGACGCTGAGCTTCCGGGCGTGCAGTGGGTTCACCTGCGATGGGGCGGGCATATGTTGAGTGCTTCGGATTCTGGGGTTGCGATAGTGGGTGTGTCTCTTGCTACTTGGCATGCCTCCTACCGTTTCTGCGCTCGTTGTGGGAAGCCTGTTCGCTCGATTCTGAGTGGCTGGGCGACGGAGTGTTCCGGGTGTGGGCACGTGGAATATCCGCGACAGGACCCGGCAGTTATTGTGCGCATCGACGATGATGAGGATCGTGTGTTGCTTGCGCACAATACGGCGTGGCGCACCACAATGTGTTCTCTGATCGCCGGCTTTGTCGAGGCCGGAGAATCGCCTGAACATGCAGTTATTCGCGAGGTTAAAGAAGAAGTTGGTCTGGATGTGGCCAGCGTTGAATATCAGGCGACGCAACCGTGGCCGTTCCCTCGTTCGCAGATGATTGGGTACACCGCGCGAGTAGCTGTTAGAACACCGGTTGTGCCGATTCCCGATGGGGAAGAGATCGAATGGGCGCGGTTCTTTAGCCGGAGTGAATTGCGCGATGCTCTTCACAGCGGTGAAGTGAGTGCGCCGGGCCCAACATCCATTGCGTATGCCCTGCTTGTGGATTGGTACGGAAGCGACTTGCCTGAGAGCCCAAGCTCGCTTGACCCGCTTCGGCGCCCATGATGCACATTGGTTTCTCCATGGTCAGTGGGACAATCGTTCTATGAATTTGCCAGACCCGAATGCTCTTCTTGACGCGCTTGACCCGGATCAGCGCGCTGTTGCCCTGCAAGTGAAAGGGCCATTGGCTGTTCTTGCTGGCGCAGGGACAGGGAAAACGCGTGCGATCACCTATCGCATTGCGTACGGTGTGGCAACGGGTGCGTTCACGCCACATTCGGTTCTTGCAGTGACGTTCACGCGTCGCGCTGCTTTTGAAATGGGGCAAAGACTTACCCAGCTTGGCGTTCCCGGAGTTCCTGCTCGAACCTTCCATTCGGCTGCACTCAGTCAGCTGAAATTCTTCTGGCCAACAGCAATTGGTGGTCAGATTCCAGAGCTCATCCCCAGTAAATCATCGCTTGTTTATCCCGTGATGTCCCGCCTTGGAATAGCGCAGGGAAATGTTGAATTCCGCGATGTTGTTGCCGAAATTGAATGGGCGAAAGTGTCGATGGTTAACGCAGAGCGCTACGGCGAAGTAGTGCGCGACGGACACCCTGTTCCAGATGGCTTAAGCGCTGATGAGATGGCAACGATACTTCGCCTGTATGAGGACGCTAAGCGCGAACGTGGTGCGATCGATTTTGAAGACGTCCTTATTTTGATGGCCGCCATCATGCAGGATCGTCCTGACGTTGCTAGGCAAGTGCGTAACCAGTACCAGAACTTCGTGGTTGATGAATTCCAGGATGTGTCACGCCTGCAACAGTCGTTGTTGGATCTATGGATCGGTGATCGTCACGACGTGTGTGTCGTTGGCGATGTTGCCCAGACAATTTATTCATTTGCAGGTGCTCAATCATCATTTCTTGTCGATTTCCCAAAGAAATTCAAGGGCGCGCACGTCCTTGAACTGACCAGAGATTATCGGTCGACCCCTCAAATTGTTGATGTCGCTAACTCGGTCATGCTGGGGGCAGGAAAAACCAGTGGCGCTGTCACGCTCAGCTCTCAACGACCTTCGGGTGCGCATGTTGAATTCGCAAGCTATTCGTCAGATAGGGAAGAAGCTGAAGCCATCGCGTCGAAGATTCAAGAGCTCATACATTGTGGAACACCTGCCCACGATATCGCTGTCCTCCTTCGTATCAACGCTCAATCCGAACTCTACGAAGAAGTGTTTTCAGCGCGTCAGATCCCGATTGCTCTTCAAGACGAGACCCCATTCTTTGATAGAGAATCAGTTCGCCGTGCAGTCAGCCATCTGATCGCGGTGTCGAAGTCTGGCCAGGATTCCCCTGGCTCTCTGCGCGACCACATAGAAGAACACTTGGGAGCCATCGGCTGGACGCCTCAAGCTCCCAATGGAGCAAATGCGCTTGAACGCTGGAATAACCTCAATACGCTGATCGCATTGGCTACTGATTCATCTGCTCCGGATCTTGCTGGGTTCATTGAAGAGCTCACGCACAAGCGCAAGGCAGCAGAAGAGCCAAATAAAGAGGGCGTGGAAGTCATGACTCTTCACTCGGCGAAGGGGCTGGAATGGTCAGCTGTTTTTATGCCGGGGCTCAGCGAAGGTCTGCTCCCTATTTCCTACGCTCAGACCCCCGAAGCAATCGAAGAAGAACGTCGCCTTCTCTACGTTGGTATCACTCGTGCGCGGGACATTCTTGAAGTGTCGTGGGCGCGAAGCCGGCGTGATGGGGATCGTTCGAAGCGTAAACGTAGTCGTCTGCTGAACAGCGTGTGGCCACATAGCCCCTCGATAAAGACGAAGAAGCCCGCTCACGCTCACGCATCATCATCGAAGCAAGCGACACGCGAGTTCCAAGCAACAGCGTCGAAAGAGACCCTCGATCTTTTCGAAGCCCTCCGCTCGTGGCGAAGTGATGTTGCAAAGCTCGCTGGTAAGCCTCCCTATACGGTTTTTTCGGATGTCACGCTTCGTGAGCTTGCGACAAGGCGTCCGAAGAACCATCGTGAGCTTCTTGGGATTTCCGGCATCGGCGAGATCAAAGCAGATGCGTTCGGATCATCCGTTTTAGCGATCCTGGACGGCGAAACAGTTGAAGTGACTAAGGACGATCTTCTTTAATACGTTCTCTTCGTACTATCGATCGGAAGTACGCTCGCTTAGACTGTTCTCCTTACACCCGCAGTTCGCTTCAGGTACAGCTTGTCGTATTGAGAAGCCACCGTGAGCATCAATATGGTGAATGCTCGATGTCATCAGGTGATCATTCCCCATAAAAGTCTGGATAAACCTGGCAATCGACCAGGCTGCGCCATGGGTGGCAAGAGGGGTGGGAGCAACCAATGGCGTCCGCATCGCTGTCTTACGGTGATCAAGAAAATCAGGATCTCTAGCGTTTTCTTGGGAGAGTAAACATGCTCCACACGCACTGAGTCCTGGGATGACAAGAGGCCCGACGTCATAGCCGTCTTCCAGTTCAGTGACCAGAAGGTGGGGGATATCTTCTTTCACGAGCATCCAGGAGTCTTCGAACGCGGGAAACCGCTGAGAGGACACAATCGTTAAAGCCTCATTTTGACCATGAGTATGAGGTACATAGCGGGGGAGTAAGTCATAGCGATTTGATAGTGACCGTTTCAGCGGCAACCCTAGAAAGCCTTCACCAATCACCCTGGCAATCCGGTCATCAACCCGACGTGGTTGCAGAGGAATGACCTCAAGATAGAAGTCATTTTTCACCAGATCCAAAACTCGCGCGGATACGTCATCGAAGACGGTGAACGTCAACGCGAGGTGTTGGGGCAGAGTGACATCTTCTAAGAATCCAGCGTGTTGCAGGCGCATCCGAAGACGAATCGGCAAAGTGCTCGGCAAAGGATCATCTTGATCGGCATCCAAAGACACAGAATGTTGACTGCACGCGATCAAGGCATTGATCTGACGATCATGCAGGCCACGAAGGACCATGTGGTGACCGTGATCTGTTCCAACCTGGACCGAATGATCCCCAACCCTCAACACCGTGACACCGGGCTTCAACTTCATCGCACACCTCTTCGTGAGAACTCGATGGCGATGAGTATGCCAGCCTTCAACCCGGCTCAGCGTTTATCCACAGGCCGAGCGTGCTCGCGCGAAAAAGTTATCCACAAGCATCAGCGCGGAGGTGATGAGGGGCTTCATCGTTAGGCCTGAGTATCCCCCGAAGAAGGATCAGAATCCTTGTCTTCAGAACCGTCAGCAGAATCATTGAACTGATCCTCGGCCTGATCGTCCGGAGCAAATCCTGCCCGCGCCAACGTTTCACTCTCGGGATCACTCTCCGGAGAAAGCCCTTCAGCCCACCCCATCGTGCCGTCCAACAGGGCATTGAGAGCAGCATCGATATCCGCGTCTTGTTCACGAGCCGCCTGGCGGATCGTCAAGAAGGTGTCGGGAGAATCAAGCTCTGCCTGCGTCGGCACCATGTCAGGATGTGACCAGAGGGCGTCGCGAGCTTCCCTCCCACCGTCGGCTGCGACAAGACTGAAGATCGATGCGGCGCCTCGTGCACGACGCGGACGCATCTGCAATCCGATCAACTGACCCAGCACCTGCTCGGCTGGGCCGCCGGTAGCGCGACGACGACGGATCATTTCGCGCAACTGATCGGCGTGAGGAAGATACGGGGCGGTCGCTTGAGCCGTCACAACTTCAACCCAGCCTTCGATCAGCGCAAGCATCGTTTCAAGACGCTCCAAACTACGCTTCTGCTCGGGCGAAATATTCATCGCAAACACGCCACCCGACAGGGCTTCCTCGATCGACTGCTGATCCGTCGGATCCAACGTGCGGGCAACATCAGAAAGAGCTTCCATGTCGATCTCGATATGAGTCGCGTAGTTTTCGACGGCTCGCATCAGATCGCCCTCAAGCCACGGAACTGAAGCAAAAAGACGACGATGAGCGCACTCGCGAACAGCAACGAACTGTAGAACCTCTTCGAAAGGAATATCCAGCCCGTCTGCGAAATCCTCAACGTTCGACACCACCAAACCAGTTGTCGGCTTCGTCAAGAGGGGAATACCCACGTCATTCGTGCCGAACGTTTCGCGCGCAAGCGCGGTCAGTGCCATTCCAAGCTGGGAAGAAAACATCATTGTCGCCAACTTCGGAGTCAGGCTCTTCATTTGGCTTGCCATAGAGGCAAAGCTCTCAGGAAGAAGCGAAGGATCGCCTGAGATCCCGCCCATCTGGTTTTCAATCACAGACGTGAGCGCACGAGAAACATTCAGCGCAATTGGTTCGCAGATTCGTTTCCACTGCTCAAGGGTGACCTCGGTCCACTCAATGCGACTCCACGCCGCGCGCTCGACCTGTCCGGGGGCAAAATCGGTGACAGTATCAAGCCACAAGTCAGCAACGCTCAACGCTTGACGTGCGCGTCCCGCCTGGGCTGCACTCACAGCTGGATCGCCCGCAGAGTAGATTTGTTGGCGTGCAGAATCATTCACGATTCGCCAATCAACGGGACCCGTGGACGTATTCATAAAGAACTGCATCTGCTTCAATGCGGCGTTCAAAGTGTTTGGATTCTGAACCTCCGGAGGCAACATTGAAGGATCGAACCCTTGTGCGTTCAGCGCCCGCATTGCTTCTTCCGCTGCGTTGGCGCCGAGCATATTGCGCAGAAAGTCTTCGAATGGATTGTCCTGGGGGAACGTTTCGTCCTCGTTCATACTGCGAGCCTACCCGCGCCACCTGTAGAATCGCGCGATGAACCATGGGCGTGCGCTGAAAGAGGAATTGGAAAACACTGAAATAGGCATCCCAGCGTGCCCTCGGGGCAAACCATGGGCGACAATGATCCGGTGAGTATTGATGAACAGCAGGATCACAGCCTCCTAACCGGCGAGCTTGAAGACGCCACGGTGCGGTCAGAAAACACGGACGACACCCCCAGCCAGCGGGTAAAGAAATGGGTGCCGAGTCGTCCCACCATCGCCGCGGTCGCCGGTGGCGTGATTCTAGGAGTCGCACTATTCGCTCTACCAATGCCGTATGTGCTGGAATCGCCGGGACCGACGTTCAACGTCGTTGGGTCATATCGAGGCACCGACCTGATCACAATCTCCGGCACCGACCCTGATTCGGGACAGTCCGTCGCTGTTGAACCTTCGACGGAAAGTGAGGACGGTGTCGGACAGCTTCGGATGGTGACAGTGTCTCAACGAGGTGGGCCGAGCGCCCGTTTGAATCTTGCTGAGCTGATCATGGGCTACTTCGATTCGAAGTCCGTCCTTGTTCCCTACGAAGAGGCATATCCCTCAGATGTCAGCCAAGAAGAGGTTGACCAAGCCCAATCAGCGATGATGTCGAATTCGCAGTCGACCGCGGAAGTTGCGGCTCTGGAATCGCTTGGCTGGGACGTGCCCGCATCAGTGCGTGTCGTCCAAGCGGTCAAAGGAACAAACGCAGAGGGTAGCGTTCAATCGGGTGACTTGCTTGTGTCACTCACTGATGCCCAAGGAGTCGTCCATCCGATTGATCGAGCCTCAACTGTTTTTGCGCTGGTCAAGACTATCCCCGCTGGCACAACACTGACATTGACCGTTGAACGCAACGGGGAACAGGTCGATATTCCGATCACGACGGTGGCCGCTCCCGAAGGACAGCAAGGCTCCCGCCTAGGCGTTTACCTGTCTGTTGAAGCCACGTTTCCGCTTGATATTCAGTTCAATCTGAAAGACGTGGGCGGTCCCAGCGCAGGCATGATGTTTGCGCTTGGAATTATCGACCGCATGACCCCTGGTGCCCTCGCAGGAACTGAGAGCATTGCCGGAACAGGGACTGTGTCCTACGACGGTGAAGTGGGTGCGATCGGTGGCATCGTGCAGAAGATGTGGGGAGCCAAGCGCGACGGGGCTTCGTGGTTCCTTGCCCCCTCTTCGAACTGCGATGAAGTTGTCGGAAACGTCCCCGAAGGCCTCAGTGTCGTCTCTGTCTCGACCCTGTCAGAAGCCAGAAGTGCCGTAGAAACAATCGCGGCCGGCCAGGGGGATACCCTGCCGACCTGCGAGTGATGTTTGGAAATAGCCGTCAGTCGACGTCCGGTTCGAGTGATGCGAGAAGAGCGTCGACGAGGTTCGGAATAAGGTTTGTTCCCTGACCAACCTTGTCGTCGGAGTCGAATGCTTTCGTGCGCAGAGCACACCAGGATTCGCCGGTGCGAAGCGCGCCAACAGCAAGACGAACATCCGCGCGTGACGGGTGGTTCGAAATGAACTGGATGGCTTCTTCGGGATCTTCGGGAGCCTGATCTTCAACCTCCGGGGGTACGACAAGACGCTCAACCGTAATCGCAGCACCAGCAACCTGCTCTGGCCAGCCAAGATGTCCGAGCACCTCTTCGAGGTCGTCTTCCCGAAGATCTTCCTGAATCACGGCAGACAGGTGTTCTTCGCTCCCATCCCACCCCTTGCGGATCTGCTGAGCAATATCCTCGGGCAAGTCCGGCTGGGCAAGAAGCTGGGACGTGTGGACAAGCGCATAGAGCGAGGGGGCATGATCCCAACCGATTCGTGCAGCGCTACGTTCAATGTCGACAACAACATTCGCAAGTGCAATCTGACGCGCGCTCGGCATCTGAGGTTCTTCGATAGTCATGGAATGTATGTTCTCACGTCAAACACGCAAAGGTGTCACCGAATTGTGAGTTCTGATGAATGCCAGTCAAGGCTAGCGTTCCAACAGGAGCCTCGTCGCGCACTCTCACGCGCACCGCGGGTAGGATGAGGGCACGATAATCAACGTAGAGGAGTGACGCTGTGAGCGCCTTTCCCATGCCCGAACCTCAGTCAATGAAGCCACAGAGGGGAGGGAACAACACTGACCGTCCGCGTTTGGGCCCAATGACTCTGACGCTGCTGATTCTGGTTGGAATTGGCGCGATCATCTATGCGGCCTCAGTCGTATGGACCGAGATCCTCTGGTTCCGCCAGATGCATTCAGTGCGTATCGTGCTGACCCAATGGATTGCTCACGCCGGCCTCTTCGTCTTTGGTTTCCTTGTCGCGGCCGGCCTGATTCTCTGGTCGCTCAACTACGCGTATAAGCACCGCGAAGCCTCCACGCGAGGTCAAGCGTCCGCAACCCTTCGCGAATACCAGAAGGCACTGGACCCGGTTCGTCGTATCGCGTTCTGGGCGGTCGCGCTGTTCCTCGGTTTCACGAACGGTGCCAATCTCGCGAATGATTGGCAGACGGTTCTGCAATTCGTGAATCAGACGCCCTTCGGGAAGACGGATCCTCAGTTTGGTTTCGATATCGCCTTCTTCGTCTTCACAATGCCGATGCTGAACCTAGTCGTCGGATTCCTGCTGAAAATCTCGATCCTCTGCTTGATTGCAGCATTCGTTGTCTCCTACGTGTACGGCACCGTTCGCCTGCTTCCGCGTCCTCACGCGTCAAAGCCCGCTCGTCTACAGACGGGAGTCTTCGCTGCACTGGTTTCTTTCTTCATTGGAGCGAACTATTGGCTCGGCCGCTATGACCTGCTTACTCAAGACGGCGCCAATATTGATGGCGCCCTCTACTCCGACATTCACGCAACGCTTCCAGCTCATTCGATCCTGGCCGTTATCTCGTTCCTGATAGCTCTGCTTTTCCTTGTCGCAGCGTTCAGGGGCTCCTGGCGTCTGCCCACGATCGGTGTCGCCGTGACCGTGATTTCTGGCGTCATCATTGGTGGCGCGTACCCCGCGCTCATCCAGCAGTTCCGCGTCACCCCGAACGAACGAGCCCTGGAATCTGAATACATTCAGCACAACATTGATGCCACCCTCGCAGCATACGGCCTCGATGATCTGGAATACACCAACTATGACGCCGCAACCAGCGCTCAGCCCGGACAGCTGCGCGAAGACTCTGAATCAACGTCGCAGATTCGTCTGCTTGACCCGCAGGTGATCACGAAGACCGTCCAGCAACTGCAACAGTCGCGTCCCTACTACGGTTTCGATTCGGGAATGTCCGTGGACCGTTACACGGTCGGTGATGAGCGTCGAGACACGGTCATCGCAGTGCGCGAAATGAACCTCGCCGGTTTGTCTGCGGAACAACAGACCTGGGTGAATACGCACACCGTATATACGCACGGCTACGGTGTTGTCGCCGCCTACGGTAATTCACTGAACTCTGATGGCCTGCCCTCATACTGGGAGCAGTCGGTGCCCTCAGTCGGCGAAATGGGGGACTACGAAGAACGCGTTTACTTCTCCCCGAACGCCCCCTATTACTCGATCGTCGGTGCTCCGGAAGGGAGCGATCCGCAAGAACTCGACTACCCGGATGACAACGTCCAAGGCGGTCAGGTTGCCACAACCTTCACTGGCGACGGTGGCCCAAGCGTCGGCAACGTTTGGAACAAGCTCCTCTACTCGATCAAGTTTGGTTCCACCGACATCTTCTTCTCGTCTCAGACCAACTCTGCTTCGCAGATCCTCTACAACCGTGATCCGTTGGACCGCGTCGCAAAGGTTGCCCCGTTCCTGACTTTGGAACAGGAAGCCTACCCGGCTGTCGTCGACATGGATGGGGACCCGTCAACCGAGAAGCGCCTGGTGTGGATTGTTGATGCCTACACGACAACAGACTCCTACCCCTACTCGCAACACCAGTCCCTGTCCAGCTCAACCGTTGACTCCCGATCCTCGCAGGTTGGCGAATATGTGCGCGCAGAGACGATTAACTACATGCGCAACTCAGTGAAGGCTGTCGTTGACGCATACGACGGGTCCGTTCACCTCTACCAGTGGGATCAGGAAGACCCGATCCTCTCGACGTGGATGAAGATCTACCCGGATCGTGTCGAACCCCTGAGTGGAATCAGCGGTGACTTGATGAGTCACATGCGCTACCCGGAGGACATGTTTAAGGTCCAGCGTGAGCTTCTTACCAGCTACCACGTCACCAATGCATCCGACTTTTACGCCGGTGGTGACCGTTGGCGCCTCGCCGAAGAAACATCAACCGCAGTGTCCGCATCCTCGAACGCATCGCAGTCGGGCGGAGTTTCTTCCGGAGTGACGGCTCAGCCTGCCTATTACCTGACAATGCAGATGCCGACCCAGGAAACCGCGGAGTTCTCACTGACCTCCGTGTTTGTTCCCGGTGGTGAATCCAAACGTGAAGCAATGGCAGGCTTCCTCGCCGTCGACTCAGAGACAGGGAACGAGGCCGGAAAGATCCGCGATGGGTATGGAAAGCTCCGGTTGCTAGCCTTGCCGTCATCGACTACCGTGCCCGGCCCAGGCCAGGTGCAGAACGCATACGACTCGAATGAGACTATCGCGCGCCAGCTCAACTTGTTGAATCAAGCGGATTCGCAGGTTATTCGAGGCAATCTCTTGACTCTGCCCGTTGGTGGCGGTCTGCTTTACGTCCAGCCTGTCTACGTCCAGGGCACCGGCTCAGCGTCCTACCCGGTTCTGCGTTCAGTCCTGACTGCCTTCGGTAATCAGGTCGGTTTCGCGCCGACTCTAGAAGAATCCTTGGATCAGACCTTCGGCGGTGACTCGGCCGCGACAGTCGCGAACAACGCAGGTGGAGAAACCGCAGAAGGTGACGATACTTCAAACACCGTCACCCAAACTGCTCAACAGCGCTTGAATCAAGCACTGACCGACGCCTCAGCGGCCATGCAAGCCGGCCAAACAGCCTTGAGTAGCGGAGATTGGAGTGCGTACGGCGAATCCCAGAAGAAGCTCAATGACGCATTGGCGCGAGCCCTTGCCGCACAAGAAGAACTTGGACAGTCCACTGGCGTCACATCCGGCTCCACCGATACGCCACAATCCGGTTCGCCCCTCGGCTCTCCGGGCGCTGACGCAACGCAGTCAAACGGCTGATCTTCCCCCGCGCACTCAGCCCTATCCTTGACGAAACCCGGGCGGTGAGCTTCTACGAGACGAAGCTCACCGCCCTCCGTTTGAAGCTCTGTCGCGAGCACGCTAGGGTAGTAACTACCGACGCGGGGTGGAGCAGTTCGGTAGCTCGCCGGGCTCATAACCCGGAGGTCGTCAGTTCAAATCTGGCCCCCGCTACGAGAAAAGCCCGGTATCTCAACGAAAAGTCGCTGAGATACCGGGCTTTGTTTTGTTCTGACGAGGCCGATTCCCTACCTTATTCCCTATGTTTCATCCCAGGCCGCTGTCGCGTCCCGAGTGAGGCTCTGGAGGTCGTCTCGTCCATGTGCGGGCTTTTCCGAGTGCCCAGCCCGAGATGGCCTCCACCTACTCGGAGGTCGATATGAACGAAAACATACAGGAAGCGCTCGAACTCTGGATTGATAGTGGCATGGCAGAGCCGGGGCGCTTCGAGGACGCCTATCAAGGCTACTGGTCCTCGTTTGGCGAGTACCTCGCTGAGGAGATCAAGTACATGCAGCGCGACTGGCCTGAGGAGGCGGTGAGGTATTTTGATTGGGACCTCTACGAGTGCGATCAACTGCACTCGTACACCGTGTGTGATGCCCCTAACGGGGGTGTGTACGTGTTTCTCGACCTGTGATGTGAGAGACCCCCTAGCCAGGTGGCTAGGGGGTCATCTTTTCGCCGGGCTCACAGGCTGTAGCCGTCGCCCTCGCGCTCGGTGTCCTGCCCGTCGCTCGGAGCAAGGTTCGCAACAACATCGCGAACGTTATGCTCGACTCTCCGTTGACGGTGCTCATGACGCTTGAGATCACGCTCGCGCACCGGATCCTTGTAAGTCGTCATCGACTTCATCTGCTCACCGAAGCCGGAAGACTTCGCAAAGGTGAGATACACCTGCCGCTTGGCCTCAATGAGCGCCTTCACGGCGGGATCGTTGATCTCCTTGACCAGGGAACTAGCGAACAACTCGACACCATCAGCGAAGAACCTGCGAGCCTGTTCCCCCGAGAGGGGGCGGGCGGTCTTGACAGAGACGAGGTGTTGCTCTGCCTCCTGCGCCGCAGTCTGCGCCCTGAGGGCCTGCTCGCGTGCGGCCTGCTGGAGGCGCTGGACCTCAGCCCGACCCTGGGCGAGACCCTCCTCATGACCTTGCTCGTAGCCCTCGTGTCGGCCTTCATCGCGAGCAGTTGCGCGGTCTTTCTCGACCTGTTTGCGAGCGAGACTGACCCGGTACTCTTCACGCTCAAGGTCCTCACCGTCGCGGATCAACTCCTCACGATCGGCCTTGAGTTGCTCGCGCTTCTCGTCGAGATCACGACGTTCGTCCCTCAATGCGCCGTACGTCGCCTTCGTCGCAGTCTTGTCGTGTCGGAGAGCATCGACCTCACGCTCGACCGGCCAACCGCGTTCGACCATGTACGCCTTGAGATCATCTTGATAGCGCTCAAGTTTCTCGCGCCCTGTGACCATTTTCCCGTCCTCACCGCGCACGTCACGGTGCGCAGCATACGCGCGCGACCACTCAGGACGCAGGTTGCCTTCATGCTTTGGGTCATCGGCGAACGTGTCCGCGAGAAGCTGGATGTGTGGCGTCGTCTCCGAATGCTGAATGTCGAACCCGAGGATCGCGCCGAACCCGCCGGGGACGACGTTGTTTCCGAGGAAACGCACAACGTCCGTAAAGTAGCGCTGGGCTTCGTCGCGATCGCGTGCGATCCAACGGGAACGGCCCTTACCATAGAAGTCGGGAACCTCCCGACACATGCTCTTCGGAAGGTGAGCGACGAACATCGAAGTCGTCACCGTGCCGCCCCGCATCTTGCCCTTCTTGTCCGGCTTGTCCTCACGCAACGGTGAACTCAAACGATCCACCCTCGATTGCCCGTAATCGAGTACCTGCTGCATCGAGGTTGCTCGAACAAACTTGCCCGTGCCGTCGTTGACGAACGCGCGGTCAAGAACCTCATCTTCAACGACGATATTCGTGTTCTCACGTGCCCAATACTCGACCGCCTTTGGGTCGAGCTCGCGCATCATTTCATGGACAATCGCGCGCCGTTCCCCAACGGGTTTCGTGTGCGTGACCCGAAAGCCGGTGCGTCCTGTTGCGTCGCTCATTTTCTTCGCCTCACTCGTTCATGTTGTTCTCTCGTTTGTCGTCGCGTTGGCGGTGCGAGCGGGGACCCCTGCTCCCTGCGGTCGCTTGCCCCTTCTCGCGCCTCCACCGCATCCGTGTGCCAAATCTTCGGGTCCCCGGTCGCGTTGCTCCCTGCCCAAAGATTTGCCCCACGGGTCACACAGCTGTAACCACGGGACCCTCGCTTTCGCTCCCCGTGTTTACACCTGTGTATTAACCCCCTAAGACACTTACGCTTCGCTCCAGTGTCCGGGGGCTGCTCCGCAGGGGCGGTACCACCCTTCAATACCTCGCTCGCTCGGTCTTTCCGGGTGGTACCAGAGGCCGGTCACCACTGTGCCGGTGGCACATCGGTTCCCGGCTGATCGTCGCCCTCGTCCGAGCCCCACCGGGACTCGTTCTCGTGCTCCTCGGGAACGTCGTTTTCGGTGCTGTTCGCATCGAAAACACGACGCAGTTCATCGGCGATTACCGGGTCATCCAGGGTACGGATGACGGCCTGAATCGCCTCTGTCGTTTCCGCAAAAACGAGGGTTGCAACGGCCTCTCCGAGGGCCTGTTTTGCGGAAAGCAATTCATCCGCGCGTGCACGCTTGAGTTGATTGCGGAGCGTCCGGGCGCGGGTGTTCGCCTGCTCCAATTCCTTCTCGATCTCGGCTGATGTCTTGGTCATGATTTTGTTCCTTTCGTTGGGTTGGTTGGTGGTCTGATTGTGGAACGGCTAGAGGTCCCACTGGTTCTTTGGACGAGGAAGTGTTGCCCGTGGTTTGCCGTCGATATACTCAATCCCCACCTTCGGGATGAGGTCGAGTTGTCCGGCGGCCGCGAGCTCGGCCTTCTTCGCCGCGAGCATCTCCCGCTCGCGCTGCTCCCGGGCCAGCTCATTGGCCTTGCGCCGCTCCTCAGCAGCCTTGTACTCGGCGGCCCTCCGGTCGGCCTCGATGATGTCTAGTGCCTGATGAGCAACAGCCCACGTCCGGGCGTTTGCCTCGGCTCGTTCGCCCGCCTCAATCTCCTCTGGCGTGGGCTCCGGCTCAATGATCTTTTGTCCGGCAGTTGCGAACTCACTCAAGATGTCGTCGACACTCACGGACTCGTCGTCCGAGCCGGTTAGCCGGGCGCGTTGTTCCAGGATCGGCGCGACGGTGCGCGCCTCGATCTGGCGAATCGCGGACTCCCGTTCGGCGGCATCGGTGATCGCCTGGCAGCGGCGGTTCAAGAGTTCGAGGTTGTGGCGTAGCCGCTCATGGCGTTCGTACTGGTCGTACTCGCGGGTGCCGTTGAGAAAGCCGAGGTTCACGTAGATCGAGAACTCACCCTCCTGCACCGGGATGATGAGGGGAAAACGGCGGTATGCCTGATCCTTGTTCTCCGAGGTCTGGACGACCTTGACCCCCATCCTGTTTGTGTAGGCGTATTCCCCAGCAAGGCCGTTGAGAAACGTCTTGTAATCGTCAGGCCCGGTGACGATGTTGACCCGGTTAACCAACTGTGTGTGAGAACCCTTGACGTTGACGATGACCTTCTCCGAGGCGTCGCGGTACGGACCCAGGACCCGGAACAACAGACCCCGGTCTCGACGACAAGCGTCAAGCATGGTCGAAGCTCGAAAATCCGACCAGATGATGACCTCCTCGCCGTCGTAGTCTTCAAATGAAACGTTCGACCCGCCCACGGTGAAGTAGGGCTTCTCCGCCGTCGGGTTGAGGGACCGAGCGAGGGCATGAGCGAGGAGGTCTTTGCCTACACCACCAGGCCCAAAAACATAAAAGTTCACGACCTCCAGGGGAGGGGCCAAACTGGCCAGATAGTCGGCCCGCAGGCCCTTGAGGTGGCTCATCACCCCCGGCGCTGACCAGAGTTCAAGGTCGTGCTTACGCACGTGATCGAGGCTCCACTCACCACCGGCAACCTTGAGAGCGGCCTCCTTGCGACGACGCTGAAGCGCCTTGCCCAGACCCTTCTCCTGGCGGGCTATCTTGTGCTCCTCCAGATCGGTACGCCAGTCCCAACCCTTCGAGGCGTGAACCTCCGAGTCGTCATAAAGATGCTTGCCTGCTGCCTGCTGCTTGGGGTTCTCGTGGGTGAGGTATTCAACAAGGTCGAGAAACGCCGACGGGGGCTTTGGCTCCACACACTGCGGTGGCACTCCAAACGCACGGGCGACCTGAGCAATTGACGCAAAAGAACTGCGTTGGATCACAACGTGGACATGCGGGGCTTTAGGTGACCCCTGGACGAGGGCGGAGTTCTTTGCGACCTCGGCAGACGTGTACACATCCTTGTCGTGCAGAATCCAGGCGAAACGCTTCACACCCTTCTTCGCGAGCGCCTTTCCCACCTGCTCCGTGGTGATAAGGGTCTGGCCTGTGGACGGATGGCTCAGGTTCTGCGTAATCATAAAAACACGACCCCCTGGCTCATTCGCGTAAGCCCACGGCCCCCCGTCTCGATAGGGATCCTCATCGGTACCGACGAGACCGAGGAACCGCAGTGCCTCGGGTGTGGATTCAGAGTAGTCGTTCCAGTCGTTTTTGGTCGTTTCACTCCCAAAAACGACTGAACCGACTGCGCGGGACACAAGCCCAGTGTCCCGCGCATTATCGTTGGAATTACAGGGAAAAGTAGGGGCCGAAGAACCCGGAACGACTAAAACGACCGGGTTTTTTGGTTGCTCTGAAATGCCCTCAAACCCCTGTTTTTCGTTCCACTCCGCCGTCGAAAGACAGTCGTTTTCACACGAGGGCGTGCCCCCTTCGGGGGCAAGCGTCGGGGCCGAAGGCCCCTCCCTCGTGGGGGAGAAGGTGGTGATGGTCGGGGAAGTCATCGCTGGCCTCCCGTCGTCTCGACACGAGTAGCCCGAAGGAACGCATCGAGGTCCTCAACGAGGTACACGATGCGCGGACGACCAACGCCTCCAAGACGCGAATACGCAGGCCCCAGACCACGAACTCGCCAGTTAGCGAGCGTTTGCCGTGACAGGCCGAGATAAGTGGCAGCTTCCTCAGCAGTGAGGGCAGCGGGGGTGACGAGGGTAGAAGTAGTAGTAGGGGTAGACATTGAGGTCTCCTAGACATGAAGCATCTAGGCGACCCGAGTGGGACCCCTCGGTTGCAACGGGTGTTGCATCGCTCGTTTTTGTGGCAACGGAGGCCACGCCTACTAGGTTTTTCGACATCCCTATCGTCTACCAAAGTAATACCACATCATACCTAACTTTGGCAACACATCAGTGTTAAATTGAACCACAGTTGCCAGTCCCTAGGTATAATCAAGGTATGCCTAGAGTTCAAATACCCTCAGGAAC
The DNA here is from genome assembly GCF_000296505.1 of Schaalia turicensis ACS-279-V-Col4. Lineage (GTDB taxonomy): Bacteria > Actinomycetota > Actinomycetes > Actinomycetales > Actinomycetaceae > Pauljensenia > Pauljensenia turicensis_A. Next base: position 35,300 of record NZ_JH815211.1, on the reverse strand, counting down.
CAACACAATCGACTCAGTGACTCCTGTTCGTCTACCGAACGGGAAATACCGCATCCAATGGAAAATCCGCCTCCATGACGGACGCCTCCTCTCGCGTGACACGACAGGCTCGACGAAAGGCGAAGCGCGAGCAAGGGCACACACCAAGGCGGCCGAACTGCTGGCTCAGGGCGGAACAGGTGGTAACTGGAAGCCCTCATCACTGGCAACCGAGTACCTGGAGAAGGTCTCCAAACCCATCGTCACTGACTCCTCAAAACTCTCGAAGAACTCAAAGAATCGCTACAAGACCGTCCTTGCCTACCTCGATGAGGCGTTCAAGGGGTACTCGATCGCCTCGGTAACGCGACGCCGCACCATCGAAGAACTCTTGAAGAAGATCGCCGCCGAGCATGGATCGGAAAGTGGCCGTCACGCAAAAGGCGTTGCCAGCCGATACTTCTTCGAAGAACTCATCAAAGACGACGTAATCGAATACAACCCCCTCGCTGGTGCCCGGATCGACCTCGGGAACGTAAAGAAACGCGAGAGACCCGAAGGTGGGCGCGCGCTCACCAGTGCCGAATACGACCGCGTACTCACGCACCTCCTAACAGTGGACCCTGCCGAAGGCGTGGACCCACCGAAGCGGGGCAGGTACACACTCGAAGATCGTGTAGCTGTTCACCGAAACTGTATCGACCTCACGCTGCTTCAAATGGCCACGGGGTTACGCGTTAGCGAAGCGAGGACGCTTCTGTGGTCCGATGTCATTGAAGACGGCAACGGTCGCCCTGCGTGTCTCATCAGGGCTGAGAATGCGAAGACGGGCAACCCGCGTGTTGCGGCTCTCGTCGAGCCTGCGGTGTACGAGCACCTGCTTCGACGAAAGGATGAGATCGGCGGGCAATATGTTGTCGGTGCGCCGTTGAATCCCGACACCGAGTGGGACAGATTCAATGCTCAAAAGGTCCTCAAGGGCTTCTACCTAGAGATTGCCCGAGCGTGTGACGTGCCCCTGCTGGAAACGCACCGAACGCACGTCTGGCGGACAACCCTCAATACCCTGTATCGGACAGACGTTGACGTGCTATTGCGTGCTCGAACACTCGGGCACTCGCTCGATGTCAACGCGCAGGCCTACAGCGATCTATCCGACCTCACGAGCCTCTACGAGGCCGCACGGGCACGGCGCGAGGAAAGGTAGGGAGTCCCTACCTTATTCCCTATGTTTCATCGTGAATACCCCATATCGAGCAGTATCAAGCGGTAACCTAATCGGCGCACTTACCGCATGATTCCAACGAATACTTGGCTCTACCGCGCTATTTCACTGTGAAACAGTTCAGACCCCGGAGGTCGCAGGTTCAAATCCTGTCCCCGCTACCAAGTAAGGTCGGGACCTCAATCGAGGTTCCGACCTTTTTATATTCGGCCTTCAGTTTGTACATGGTTCCCTCTATCGTTAATCGTGGAATGGTCAGAGAGAAAACAACCGTGAACATCACCGCATACTTCACCCGCTCAACAGGCGGATGGAGCATTATTGTTCCATCGCCGACGGATACACAACCAAGGTCCAACGCCTCGCAGAAGCCGAACCCGCAGTCAGTGGCGCATGCGCTAACCACGGAATCGTCATCGATAATCTGACACTCATCTACGCTCACCCAAGCAACACAGCAAAGGACTGCGACGCCTTATGACTCAAACACTACAACCAGCGAAAGACCAACCAGCAGGACACTTCTCTCGCACACTCCTTGTCATCCTCACCGGGCTACTTGCCGGCTTCCTCGCCGGCCTCTTCGGCGTCGGCGGTGGACTCGTTATCGTTCCAGCACTCATGTCCGTCCTCGGGATGGATCAACGTCGTGCCTCAGCAACTTCATTGCTTGCCCTCATATTCACCGCGCTCACGGGCACAACCTCATACGCCCTCAGTAGCAACGTCTCCTGGAGCGCAGCAATCATCCTCATCGTCGGCGCACTTGTCGGTGCCCAAATCGGCGTCTGGCTCCTACGCAAACTACCAGACCGAATCCTCCCCTGGATCATCGTCGTCTTCGCACTCTTTGTGATTGTTTCTCAGCAAATCAACATCCCCGTACGCGACGCCGGACTCACCCTCGATATACCACGCGGAATAGGACTCATCTTCGTCGGCGTCCTCTCCGGAATCCTCGCCGGACTCGTCGGCATCGGTGGTGGATCAGTCCTTGTCCCTGGCATGGAACTTGTCGTCGGCCTCGGCGACCTCCTTGCCCGCGGAACCTCACTACTCGTCATGATCCCCACCGCCATCTCTGGAACCTGGACAAACGCAAAACACGGTATCGTCGACCTCAAAGCCGGTATCATCGTCGGCATCTCCGCAGCATTCAGTGCACCCGCAGGCACATTCGTCGCAGGCTGGATTTCACCCGAAACTGGCAACATTCTCTTCACGATCTTCCTGATCGTGGTCATGCTCAATACTCTGCGTAAAGCCGGAATCTTTAAACGACGCCAGAAATAGCTATCTTGTGCTCTCGGGAAGGCTCGGCTGTCCACAGCCTCGGCTCATTCTTTGTCGATTCTGATGCCCAACTGAACCATCTGAACCTCCCCGCGATTGCCTTTACGCATTGGTTGGGGGACGCGTTTGACTACTCGGTGACCAGCTCGATGCCCAGATTCTTGGACGCATCTTGAAAGCCACCAGCATTCATGACGTTCGTGAAGCCGGCTTCTTGCATCAGCTTCAGTGCCTGACCCGCACGGTTGCCGGAATGGCAGTGCAGAGTGTAGGTGCCGTTCTTATCAAGCTTCGTAATGTCATTGGCGAAAGCGTCGGAGTTGAAATCGATATTGGTCGCACCCTTGATGTGGCCGTCAGCGTATTCATCGGGAGTACGCACATCGATCACCATGCCGACCTCAGTTGCTTGAGAGGCGCTGGCCGAAGACTGCGAAGTCGTTGAAGCTCCATCTGATTCGCTGGTCAAAGCTGAAGAACAACCAGCGAGTAGTGCACCAGTAAGTCCGACGCTCAAAACGGAAGCGAAACGGCGAGTGAACAACATGGAGCCTCTTCGATCACAACTCATCTTATGGCTGCGATATCGCCTCCTTGTGAGAGGAGAAAGTCCTGTTCACCTCCGCGCAGAGAATGGCAAGGGGCCGGTGGGATTCAAATCCCACCGGCCCCTTCGCGACCGTGGTTGCGGCCTCGTCAATCAGAAACGAGAACTACACCCACTGGCTGAACGTCGCTGGTGTCGACGTCTGGCCGAGCAGGTCAGAGGCCGCCAATGCCAGGCTCACTCGCCGGCAGCGCTCGGGTGCGTCATGTCAACCGGAACAACCCAGGCATCGAACTCAGCGTCGGTGACAAAGCCGAGCTCCAAGGCAGACTCGCGTAGCGACAGGCCCTTGTGGTGAGCATTCTTCGCAATCTTCGACGCCTTGTCGTAGCCGATGTGGCGGTTGAGGGCGGTCACCTGCATGAGGTTGATGTCCAAGTTGTGCTGGATCTTCTCGTCATTCGGTTCGATGCCGTATGCGCAGTTCGTGTCGAAGGAAACGCACGCATCGCCGAGCAGGCGGATGGACTCCAGAACGTTCCATGCCATAACCGGCTTAAAAACGTTCAGCTGGAAGTTGCCCTGCGAGCCAGCGAAACCGACGGTTGCGTCATTGCCGAAGACCTGAACGGCGACCATGGTCATGGCCTCACACTGGGTCGGGTTGACCTTGCCGGGCATGATGGACGAACCGGGCTCGTTCTCGGGAATGATCAGTTCACCGATGCCGTTACGCGGGCCAGAAGCGTACCAGCGGACATCGTTGGCGATCTTCATCAGGGCATCAGCCAGGACGCGCAGGGCACCGGAGACCAGGACCAGTGCGTCGTGTGCGCCAAGGGCTGCGAACAGGTTGTCTGCCTGCTTGAACTCAATGCCGGTTTCCTCGGAAATCTTCGTGGCGCAGAGCTTGCCGAATGCCGGGTGGGCATTCAGGCCGGTGCCGACCGCAGTGCCACCGATGGCGAGCTCGCGTGCACGTGAATCTGCGTAGCGGATGCCGTCGAGGGCGAAATCAATCTGAGCAACCCAACCGGAAATGACCTGACCAAGGGTGATCGGGGTGGCGTCCTGCAGATGGGTGCGACCGACCATGACGATGTCTGTGAAGTCTTCAGCCTTCTTGGCCAGGGTATCGCGCAGCTGCATGACGCGCGGGTACATGGCCTGCAATTCGCAGACGACTGCGATGTGCATGGCGGTGGGGAAGGTGTCGTTCGAGGACTGACCACGGTTCACGTGGTCATTCGGGTGAACGGGGGTCTTGGTGCCCATCTCGCCACCGGCGAGTTCGATGGCGCGGTTGGAGATGACCTCGTTGGAGTTCATGTTCGACTGCGTACCAGAACCGGTCTGGAAAACAACCAGTGGGAAGTGATCGTCGAGCTTGCCTTCGATGACTTCGTCGCCGGCCTTGGCGATCAGGTCAGCGATCTCCTGGGGGAGTTCGCCGAGCTCAGCATTGGCCAGTGCAGCAGACTTCTTCAGGACACCCAGAGCATGGATCATGGGACGGCCCCACACGAAAGTGTTACGGCCGATGTCGAAGTTGTGCAGGGAACGCTCGGTCTGGGCGCCCCAGTAGCGGTCGGTGGCGACCTCGACGGTGCCCATTGAGTCAGATTCAGTGCGCGTTGTTGTCATGTGGGTTGTTCTCCTTTGAAGAAACGTACCGCTTCAGGTTAGGCGAACCTAATGGGTTTGTGCTACCCGAAGACGCGAGTGGAACCATGCAAAACTGACAGAAAGTGCGACGAGAGCCAGGGCTAGGACGAAAGGAACAATCGGGTGCCATCCGTAGAGTGCAGTTGCACTCACCGGAGCAAAAATCCAGGTGACGGCGCCGGTCGCGTTGATGATGCCAGCAACGCCCCCCTGTTCTTCGTCGCTGACTGCCAGCGAGGCACCCGCGCTAAAGCCTGGGCTTGCCAGACCGCTGGACGCGCCGAGCACGAAGGTGGCGACTGTGATGATCGGTCCGTGGGACGCAAACGTCAGTGTCGCTAGCGCGATAAAGCCCAAGGTCATGCCGGTGCGTAGCAGAATAACCGGCGGAAGAGACAGCCGTGGGACGACGAGGAGCTGCATGAGCATCGCGCCGGCAGCATTCGCCAGTAGCATCAATGCCGTCATGGAGACCGCGTGCGCTGGGTCAAGATGCAGGCGATCCTGAACAATGAAGCCCATCGTGATCTGAACGACGCCACTGGCAAAGAAAATACCGAAGATGCCGGTAATCCACGGCAGGATGCGCGAGTCATTCCACTTCACGCGAGGGGGAAGCACCACGGGTTCCGGGGGTCTCCTCGTCCGGGTCCTTGGTGGCAGGCGCATCCTTTGGCACTGCAACAAGCGCGATGATCAGCGCGATCGCGATGAACCACGGCGTGGCGTGCACGGGCGCGTAAATCCACCACGTGCCAAGCGCCGACGAAATCAGGGAGCCGATCATGATCGATAGGTTGATTGCTCCAGAGAACGCTGACATACCACGCACACGCGACGCTTCGTCAGGAGTGTTCTCAGCAATGAGAGCTTGTCCGGTCGGCGGAATCGCTGCGACTGCGGAGCCGAAGAAGGGGCCTCGTGCCAGCAGAATGATCGAGGCAGTCAAAACCGTGCCGGCGATACCGGCTGCGCGCAGAGCGACGACGCCGGAGAACAACGTGCCCGCAATGAATGCGAGGAAGAGGGCGGTCAGCAGAACTCGCCTGCGTCCCCACGCGATCGAGCGACGACCCCAGAACTGGCTGAGCATCGCAACCGCAACTGCTGCCAGCGATACCGCGGCGCCGACGATCCATTCCGGAATACTCATCGCCCTCGCCAGAGGCGCGATCGACACGTTGATCATGTTCTGCGCCGTGTACGTAAACAGGGCGATCGCAAGTAGCGCGCGCAGTGTCGGGTGGGCAAGCACCGACGAGGCTCTGGGTTTTTTAGTTGACGAGGCTACCACCACGTTTTCAATCTCTTCTTCTGGTTCTAGCGTCGAACGTAGGTCGTAACCTTCCAGCGGGCGTCGCCAGACTTGTCGTTCCATTCAGAATCGGAGCGCTGAGGGTCAACGGCCCACACGGTCGGGTCAATTGCTGGCGCATGAACCAGCGGAGTATCAGGATTCGAGGCCTCAATATCAAGGTCAAGGTCGGTGACAACCAGTTCATCTACCAGATCCATCGTCTGGGCATACAGATGTGCTCCACCGGTGATCCAAATGTAGGGAGCCTCGTCTGCTTCAGCCTTGTCCTGCGCGTGCTTTAAGGCAGCCTCGATGGAATACACCAAGTCGATGCCGTCGGCCTCGTACAGGTGTGAACGCGTAATCACAATGTTGGTTCGTCCCGGCAGGGGAGCGCCCAATGCCTCGAAGGAACGACGTCCCATGATGATCGGGCATCCCAACGTGGAAGCCTTGAAATGTGCGAAGTCTGCGGGCACGTGCCACACCATTGACGTTCCAGTTCCAAGAACGCCATTCTTGTCCTGCGCCCAGATCGAAGCAACGGTTGTCACACTGCCACCGGAGCCTTAATCGTCGGATGGTGTTCGTAGCCTTCAACGATCACGTCATCGAAGGTGTAGTCGAACATTGACGGAGCCTTATTCAGCTTCAAAGTCGGGAACTCGTAAGGGGTGCGCGACAGCTGTTCAGTCACCTGTTCCACGTGGTTGGAGTAGATATGACAGTCGCCGCCGGTCCAGATGAATTCGCCCACCTCAAGGCCTGCCTGCTGAGCAAACATGTGAGTGAGAAGCGAATAGGACGCGATATTAAACGGGACACCGAGGAACATGTCGGCGCTGCGCTGGTAGAGCTGCAGGGACAGGCGACCGTCGGCAACGTAGAGCTGGAAGAATGCGTGGCAGGGTTCCAGCGCCATCTTCTCTAGTTCGCCCACGTTCCATGCGGACACGATCATGCGCCTGGAATCGGGGTTTGTCTTCAACGTTTCAAGAACCGAAGAAATCTGATCGATCGTCTGGCCCTGAGCGGTGCCCCATTTGCGCCACTGCATTCCGTAGACCGGGCCGAGATCGCCGTTCTCATCCGCCCATTCGTTCCAAATACGGATGCCGTTTTCCTGAAGCCAGTGCACGTTCGAATCGCCGGAAAGGAACCAGAGAAGCTCGCCGACAACCGACTTCAGATGAACGCGCTTCGTCGTGATCAGCGGGAATCCCCTGGACAGGTCGTAGCGAAGCTGGCCACCAAACAGGGAACGCGTGCCTGTACCGGTGCGATCCCCTTTGAGAGTTCCCTCTTCCATAATCCGCGCAAGCAGATCCTCATACTGACGATCAATAGTCACAGTCAGTTGTCTCCTTAAAGGTCATCACCATATCTTGTTGCTTCCTATTGTCTGTCTTTTAACGTGCAACGGAAAGTGCGCAGGCCAGCTGCTTGTCCTTATTATCGCGTGCGTACTGTCGCACAGGCGACGACACCATGGGTAGATCAGCCAAAAATGATGGTGAAGTCAGTCGAGGACGCTTGCCTTATCATCCATCGGCAGTGCCAGGTGAGCGAAAGCATCAGACTTTTGTGCATCGCCATTCAATGAAACATCAATAATGCGAGTGTGCGAGAAATCAGCGGGAGGCGTTCCCAGCGCAATCTCCAGCCCCTCGATCGTCTTATTCGCCAATGCTGCGCCGGCCTTCCATCCGACGACCGCGCCGATTCCGAAGGGGACTAAACGTCCGACAGAAGACAGTGCAGCGTGTTTTGCAAGCTTACGCTTCGCCCACTTGACCATCATCTGATTGAACTGGGTCGCTGCCTGAGAACGAATGTCAACAAAGGAAGACGCGAACCACGATGCTGCCTGAATACCGACGGTTGCCGTGATTGCTTCAGCCCCTTCTTGCCCCGTAATTGCAGCCAATACCAGCGCGTTACGCTTCGCGGGATCCTTCACGTCAATCCCGTACAGGTGCGCGACGACCATGCAGTGGTGTGCGGCTTCAGTCAGGAACGTGCCGAATTGCAGACCGGAGGCACCAAGGCTGAGCGCAGTGCCAATTCCGGGCCACGCTGAGAAAGCCCCGGCAGCCCCAGACTCACGTTTCACGCGCGCTTTGAAACGCTGGTTGGCAATCTCAACCAGTTCGTTGGGGGTCGCTCCCGGGTGAGTATCGCGCAGTTTTTGCGCACTACGGGCAGTCGACGCATAGGGCACATCAAGCGCGCGCTGCCACACATCGACTGCCCGGTGACGCACAGACATGTCAGTCCTCTGAAAGGGATTCGTTCGTGAAGGTCTTTTCATAGGTGGCACCCTTGGTCACGGTGTGACCGATGGTGCAGTTACGCTCGATGGCGCCCGATGCGCGACGAATCATCTTCTCGCGCTCTTCCTCATCCACGCTTGAGAGGTCCTGGATCAGTTCCACATCAAAGTGGGTGAAGCGATCTTCGCCTTCGAGGTACTGCGCGGAGACAGCCACGACCTGCTCAAAGTCTTCGCCAAGGCGATCGGTCAGACGCTTGTCGGACGACATTGCGTTACAGCCTGCGACCGCAATTTTCAGAAGTTCACCGGGAGAGAAACGGCAGGGGCCCTCACCAACCAGAACTTGGGCGCCACGAGGATTAGTCGCCGAGTACTGGCGGATGCCTTCACGCTGCAAGTAGAGGGCGGGGGACAAAACAGGGGTCTCTTGTGTTTCACTCATGCCATTATTCTCACCGATTATTCGCATCCGTGCGCGTTGAGAAGGCGATGAAGATATCACGAGAAAAAGTGGAATAAATCCGTTTTCGTCGCGTTTTTACCTTCCCAGTTGACGAGGCAGGTCAGACTTCGCTACTTCCGCGCTGAAGCCAGGCGGAAGCGAGCTTCAGCTCTTCATCGAGAATCTCATCGACGTGCTTCAACACTTCACTTTCAATGCGAGCGCCAAAGAAGGGAATTGCCACTTTCACTTCACCTTCAACCTGGCGAAGCGTTTCGCTCGACCCAGAAAAATGCGAGGTCATAGTGACTGTGACGGGCGCGCCCTCAAATGAGAGCTGCGTCGAGGCAGTGAGCGCGGCCTCGTGAACAAACTCTTCACTCAACGCAAGGCGCAACTCTCCGCGAATCATCTGACGCACTTGAGCTGGCAGAACACCAGGATCAACACTGCCGTGAGCTCGAACGCCCGAGGCGAAGTGTTCAACCTGAAGATCCTGACAAAAATGCGCGAAACGCCCACGGACAAAATCGGGGTCAACGCTCATTGCTTGAAAGTCGGCAAGGGGCACCGGATACGTCAACGACTTTGAAAACTCCATGGGCACTCATCTCTTCACGTTTTCCAACGGCTACTATCAATCCTATGAGAAGCCTGACACAACTGGCAGAGGTAGCCTCGAGCGATGCCCTGACCGAGAAGGACATTGAGTGGCTCCACCTGCTCCTCGCAGACTGGCAAGTCCTTGCAGACTTGAGCGCAGCAGACCTGGTTCTCTGGCTTCCCACCGACGATGAACGTTTCATCGCAGTTGCCCACTCTCGACCGGCAACATCAACAACCGTTCACATCGATGACATCATCGGCCTCCACCTACCCGTAGCGCGCGAAATCGAATTCCGTCGCGCGATCGCAACCGGACAAGTCGTTAAATCCCCGGCTGCACGCTGGGCAGGCACCTACTCGATGATGGAAACCTGCATCCCCGTCCTTCACGATGGGCGCGTCATCGCAGTTGTCACCCGCGAATCCAACCTTTCTTCACCGCGATTCTCCCTAGGCTTTGACTCGTGGGCAGCCCAGGTCTCAGACAACCTCTGCCAGATGATCTCGCGCGGTGAATATCCCTATGACACGACCCCCGCGGTGACTGCTCGTGGCGTCCCGCGTGTCCTCGATGGTGTCATCCTGATCGACCCCGACGGCAAGGTCCTCGAAACAACGCCGAACGCCACCTCGTGTTTGCGACGCCTCGGTATCCGCAACGCAGTGCGAGGCAAGATCCTTGCCCAAGAGATCACCAATGTGATCGCCGACGAATCCATGATCGAAGAATCCATGGCGGTTGTCGTCATGGGACGTGCCTCGTGGCGAACCGAAATCTCAAGCCATGCTTCCACCATTACGATGCGCGCTCTCCCCCTCACGGAAGGCCGTACGCGTCTTGGAGCCGTCATTCTGACGCGCGACATCTCTGAAGTTCGACGTCGTGAACAGGAACTCATGACGAAAGATGCGACGATCCGCGAGATCCACCACCGCGTGAAGAACAATCTGCAGACCGTTTCGGCTCTGCTTCGACTGCAATCGCGTCGCTCGGAACGCCAAGATGTCAAGGATGCGCTCGCGGAGGCAGAACGTCGAGTTCAGGCAATCGCAACGGTCCACGCGGCCCTATCTCAGAACGTCGATGAAACTGTTGACTTTGACGAGGTCGCGCGCTCGGTTCTGCGTCTTGCGGGTGCGGTCGCTGTTACTGATCGAAGCGTGGAAGTTATTACCGACGGTTCCTTCGGGGTTATTGCCGCTGATCAAGCTCAAGCTCTAGCAACCGTTTTGAACGAACTGGTCACAAACTCTGTTGAACACGGTCTGGCAGAACGTGATGGAACGATTGTCGTGTCCGTTCAACGCGAGGGTGAAACGATGACGGTCAAGGTCGCTGATGACGGCGTCGGTTTTGAACCGGGAACCCCGATGAGTGGTCTGGGAACTCAAATTGTCAAGCAGATGGTGCGTGGTGACCTGAATGGTTCGATTGACTGGTCGTTGCGCCCCGAAGGTGGAACGGTTGTCACCTTGAAGATTCACTTGGATGAGGTCTGATTCCGAACGGATGTGTGCCTAGTAGGTAAGGGGCGTTAAAAGCGTGTGGGGGTCGGCTCTCAAGAGGGACCCCCACACGCTGAACGTTTAAATCAGGATGCGCGTCGTGCACGTGCTGCACGACGCTTGAGCGAACGACGTTCCTCTTCGCTCAAGCCACCCCACACACCAGAATCCTGGTTGTTTTCGATTGCCCACTGCAGACAGGTCGCTTCGACTGAGCAGCTGTGGCACACGGCTTTGGCTTCCGCGGCCTGAGCAATTGCCGGACCTGTATTTCCGATCGGGAAAAACAGTTCGGGGTCAACACTCAAGCAGGCAGCCTTACTCCGCCAGTCCATTTCACAGCTCCTTGGATTCGTTCACGCATTTTCGACTGCGCCCATTGGCGCGCCGAATTCCATTGATAAGTGTCGGTGAATAAATGTGCGGGGGCAAGAGGTGCAGGGCACAACCCATCAAAATTTGGTGTGCAAGTTGTCACGTCGGTGCCCAGAGCAACTCAATGCAACTCGATCGAAGTGTCCAGCGACACGAATAATGCCTGTGTTTTCCTTCCACCGTCGGGCAAAAAGTGAGGTTTGGAGCCGATTTGTCGAGTGTTTGAAAGATCGTATGAAATCTGGTGGCGGATCAATGATGAGAAGGTTCGTTTGCTCTTGGATAGCCAGTCGAGGCCATTGAGTGGGAGTCAGAGTCTCAATGTGTGGATTGTTAATGCCGAGTGAAGTGAGGTTGTGTCTCAAAATTGTCTGAATTACCTGCGACTCGTTATGCATAATTATCCAATCCGAAAGCCTCTTATCCTGTTCAGGCTGGGTGTGCGCAGTGAATAGGTGTGTGCAGACGTAGACGTCGAAGTCCTCCCACCCGGGGCCAATCAATAGCTGAGCACTATCTGGGTGGGTGAAACCTCCGTAGCAATCTTTGGTCGGTGCAACAAGCGATGCCTCCGCTCCCCGGTTTTTCTTCGCGAGGTCTGTTGAAGGAAAAAGAGCCAGAGTTCGCTGATGATCCGCTTCAACCCACCACTGGCCAGGTTCGCACGGCTCCTCGGTCGCGGACGAGGCGCGATAGTGAGGTTCGGACGTATCGGGTCGTTCAATGAGGAGCGAAGCCAGTGAACGATCGAAGCGAGTAAGAGGGTGAGTATCGAGGCTTCCCATGATGAAGACAACGCCACGTTGGGTACATTCTTCGATTCCGTTCGTCCAGATCTCTTCGGCAACAACAAGTCCGTAGATTCGTTCAAGTTCGTGGCGAGAGGCCGCGATGTCAGTGATTGCAATGATTCGAGGAGTATGGTGTTTCGCTTGCTCGAACAGGGTGGCAATATCTTGACCTTCCCGGATCGTTAGTCCACGGGTAGTGGGCGAGGGGGGTGCCTGAGCATCAATCAGGTCGATCTCCCACGATGAGCGGGTTGAAATCCGAGTTGCTATCTGGCGAACAAGCGAGCCAGTTTCGGTTGTGTGATGTGCTGGGGCACGGACGATGATGTTCCCGCTTTTCCATCTCACGGGTGTATGTGCTCCAGAATCGACACCATCGCCCAACCCAAGCGGTATTCCTGCAACGTGTGGAGCTTCTTTCGAAAGGAGGTCGAGTTCTTCCCAAGTGATGGACGGAGGAAGGAATGGAGCCCACGCCAATGGTTCCCACTGTTCGTTCTGAGTCGTCGTGCGCGGTATTGATGTGTCGCAACTCTTCGGCGCACAGTGTGGATCTGCGCGTTGCACAGCGGTCGTGCTGTTGGGGCTCCATGCGCATTGAAAAAGCCCGCGATCAGCCCACATTGCTCTTCCGGGAATCCGTTCGAGGTGAGAGGCCCTCGCATCGCCAATCACATCGATTGAATCTGAATCCGACAGGCAACGAAGCGCAATGCGGATATCGATGTTTGCTCGCATGGCAGAGCTGACGGCTCCGCCGGGACGTTGTGTAGCGATAATCAAATGCACGCCCAATGAACGTCCTTGGGCTGTAAGTCGGTTGATGATATCGCTTCCATCTTTGTGTGCGTCGACGAGGACTCTGAATTCGTCGATGACGATGATAATTCTGGGCGGTGGACAGGTGGCGGTACCGTCACGATGAGCGCGGGCCCAGGTTGCATAGTCGGGGAAACCAAGGTGCGAGAACTCTTGTTCGCGTCGCAGAAGTAGCGATGTTAATCCTCTGAGAGCCCTTCGAGTCTGGGCGGGATCGAGGTCAGTGAACACTCGGTCTACGTGTGGAGCCGACTCGAAGCGGTGAAAGGTTGCTCCTCCCTTGTAATCAATCAGGATCATGCGTATTTCTGCTGGCGTGTATGTGCTGATTAAGGCTTGAATCCAGGTGATGAGGGCTTCTGACTTCCCCGATCCCGTTGTGCCTGCCAGCAACGCGTGCGGTCCATCATTGACGAGGTCAATGGTGAGGGTGCCGGCATCATTGACTCCGATGGGGATGCTTAAATGTGTTCCATCGTGGCTGGAATTGCCGGTGGTGTGTGCAAGCAATGAACACAAATCGACGCTGGTGGGCAAGGATGAGCCGGTGGATACGGGTTCAAACTGCTCCCACCAGCGTGGAGCGCATGACATTCGTTTTTCAACGTTGAGGGTGCACCAGGGCGGAACATCTTCTAATCCCATGCCAATGGCAACGTGCCAAGGATTGTCATCGCCTTCCCGATCGCTCAGAGAGGCGGGCGCAGTATCCAAGGACGTCATGCAGTGGGGACACTGGTGGCCACGCATGATGTGGATTGTTGGTCCGCCGTTGCCAAACGCGTATTCCTCTGAGGAGTCTGTGATGACGTATCCGCCACGAGATACTGCGATGATGTTGCCAGTAATCCACGATGCGGTGGCGCGTGCGTCGTCTCCGATACACGCGATTGCACAGGGAGAATCGAGCTGGAGCGTGAGTCGACGGAGGGAGCCGGGGAAAGAAACGCGCACTCTTTGATTGATTGGATATGTATCTTGAGGTGTCCTGTTCGTTCTGCGTTGCCAGTGATCAGGATGCGAGCGTTGCCTAGCGGTGTGTCCGCCACGTGCAGATTGTCCTTGCGCTTGAAGAAAAGCCAGCATGATGGCAAGACCAGCTGGGTCGAGGCGAACGCGCTGTTTCTTTCGTCGCAGACGAATTCCCAGCGTCACCGGGACGAGTCCGACGGCCAAAGCTCCTAGTCCGTATGTAACGTAACGGAAAGATCCCAGCCGGACGCCTAAGAATAGTGCCATTGTGATGAAGGGGAAGAAAGCAAGGAAAGCGCGCATGGACACTTTTCGGCTTTCCTGCCATGTGTATTTTCGAGGCCTGCCACGCAGGACGAATGTATCGCGTCCTAAATGTAGGACCATCCGTCGCCGGAACTTTCGAGGCTTCCCTTGTACTCGACGACGCAGTAGTCCCAAGGTCAACAAGGTTCCATTTGTTGAGCCCGTATCGTAAAGGCGAAACCCTTTCTTTGCCCGAATGATGTTCGCGTGATCGCGCGATATCTGCTGGTCGACGATGAAATGATCGCGGCCTCGTCCCACGGAAGACGGAAGAGGGAAAACGAGACCAGCGTCCACTCCGCGCACACAGGCTAAATGCATGGGAGATGCCATGGCTTGTAGCGCGATGTCACTCATCATTCCTCCTTCAGTGTCAGTGTGGCGAGGGAAGAAGCGGGGAAACAAACGCAAAAGAGACGAATTGTGGATAACTTGAAAAATGTCCACAGGCATGCCTGCAAAGACATTCCTCCATGGCTAATGGAACAATGAATCCATGAGTGAAACAGAGTCTCTAAAGAAACGTCACGATGGCCTTGTCCAGGTCATCCAACGGGCGAATGCCGCCTACTACGACTCTGACTCACCCGAAATGTCAGATGCTGACTACGACATTATTTTCCGCGAGCTTGAGGAACTCGAACGCGACCACCCCAAACTTGTCACCCCGGATTCTCCCACCGCGAGTGTTGGCGGCACCGCCGACCAGACAACAACCACGATCCGTCACCTGGCTCAGATGACGTCCATTAACGACGTCTTTTCTTTCGAAGAACTCGGCGAATGGGAAGCTCGGATGCGGGCAGATTCTGGGCTCGATGAAGTTCAGATGACAACCGAGGTCAAGATTGACGGTCTTGCCATCAACCTGACATACGTAGACGGCAAACTCGTCAGCGCGGCCACCAGGGGCGACGGGTTCGTCGGTGAAGACGTGCGCTCAAACGCTGACAAGATCGCGACTATTCCGCAGTCATTGCAGGGGAAAAATATTCCGCACCGCATTGAAATCCGCGGAGAGGTCTACATCCCGATCGCTGATTTTGAAAAACTGAATGCTGATATCGAAGCCGAAAATGCCTGGCGTATCGCCGAGAACGGTCGCCGTGAAGTCGCCAACGCAACCCTGGATGCGGATAACGCGCAGATCGCCCGAAAGAACAGAGAGATTCGCGCGCAGAACAAGGATGCCCTTGGCGGGTTTAAGACTCCGCTACTTGAAAAGAAGAAGCGTCAGCGTCCCTTGACGATGCTTTCCACGTTCGTGAATCCGCGTAATGCGGCGGCTGGCACCCTTCGTTTGAAAGAAACACCCGACGAGGTCACAAAGGGCCCCGACTACGAGATTCAGCTACGCGCACGCGCGTTGCAAGACCAACGTGTTTCATCGTTGTCCATGCTTGCGCACGGTATCGGATTCGTTGAAGAGGGGGATAGTTTCTCGGCGCCTACCACTCAGTGGGAACGATACCTTCAGCTCAAAGAATGGGGTTTCACGGTTCCAGATCAGACGCGTCTGCTGACGGGGCTCGATCAGATTATTGCCCGTATTGGCGAGTTAGGGAAGCAACGCTCTCAGATGGACTACGGCATCGACGGTGTCGTCGTGAAAGTGAACGATGTTGCCCTTCAAGAAAGCATGGGGCTCACGTCGCGCGCACCCAGGTGGGCGATCGCGTACAAGTTCCCGCCCGAAGAGGTCCACACTAGGCTCCTCGATATCCGTGTCCAGGTTGGGCGCACCGGCAGGGTGACTCCGTTTGGCGTCATGGAAACAGTACTGGTTGACGGTTCCAATGTTTCGCGAGCAACGCTCCACAACGCCGAGGAAGTTCAACGTAAGGGCGTTCTGATCGGCGATATCGTTGTCCTGCGTAAAGCGGGGGATATCATTCCGGAAATCTTAGGCCCGGTGTTGGCTGCGCGAACAGGGGAAGAACGCGCTTTTGTCATGCCGACTGCGTGCCCTTCGTGCGGTAGCCCGCTCTTAGCTGAGAAGGACGGGGATGTGGACCTTCGATGTCTGAATAAGGCACACTGTCCTGCTCAGCTGACCGAACGAGTTGCCCACTTGGGTGCTCGTTCCGCGTTGGATATTGAAGGTTTGGGTGGGGAAGTCGCGATGGCTCTGACCCAACCTGAAAACCTCAGAGAAGATGTTGCTTCCGCACTTGTAGCGGGCCACGATGTGTTCTTAGAAGATGGAACGCGACTGCGTCTTGATAATGCTGACGATCTTTCTCCGGCGGATCAACTGGCCAGCGCGGAAGCTCTTCTGCCAGCCCCGCAGGCTCCGGTGCTCCACGGTGAAGCGCAAATCTTTGACCTCAAGGCCGAAGACCTTCGTGACGTGTTCGTATGGAGGGCTGTTAAAGACGATGACTCCGATGTGTCACACTACAAGCAGGTTCGCTTTTTCTGGACAAAAGCATTCATTGCCAAAAAGGACAAGGACGGGGACACAACGTATGTACCTCGTGAAACGGAAGCCTCGAAGGGAACTCTTGCCCTTCTTGACGAGCTAGAAAAAGCAAAGTCCGCTCCGCTGATGCGAGTTCTTGTTGCTCTGTCGATTCGCCACGTCGGTCCGACGGCTGCCCGTGCAATTGCAGATCATTTCGGTTCGATGGACGCCGTTCGCAACGCCTCACTTGATGAACTATCAGGAATCGAGGGCGTCGGACCGGTCATCGGCGGGGCCCTGACTGATTGGTTTAGTGTCGATTGGCATCAGGAACTGGTTGAGCAATGGAGTCACGCTGGTGTGAAGATGGCTGATCAGCCACCCCAGCAGGTGTCGCAGGTTCTTGCCGGGCTCACGATTGTTGTCTCGGGAACGATGCCCGGTTATGACCGTGAAGGCGCGAAGGAGGCAATCGTGGCGCGCGGTGGTAAGGCAGCCGGTTCTGTTTCGAAGAAGACATCGTTGGTCGTCGCAGGTCCTGGCGCAGGGGCAAAGGCTACAAAGGCCGAGGCTCTGGGTGTGCCCGTGATCGATGAGACACGCTTTAATGACCTGCTGAACGGTGGGCTTGAAGCCTTGAATCTCGGATGAAAACGTGTCTGAGCGTTGCCGGCCGGTAGCTCAGATGGGTTTTAGACCATGAATTCAAAGGGATGCAGAAGATACTCGGTGATACGAGTGAGCATATTCCGGCCTTCCCATTCGCCGATCGTGTATTGACGAGCGGTGGTGAGGTCGTTGTCGAAGATTTCTTCCATGTGCTGGGCAAGCTCGCGCGAATGGAATTGCATATTGACTTCGTGGTTGCCTCGCATGGAGAGGCGGTCGATGTTGGCAGTACCGATCGTTGACCACATGCCGTCGATGCTCATCGTCTTGGAGTGAACCATGGCGTGCTGGTAGAGCCAGATCTCGATGCCTTCGCGAAGCAGGGAGCCGTAGTAGGGGCGTGCTACCCAGTCAGCCATGATGTGGTTGGAGTATTCGGGGATCAGAACCTTGACCTTCACTCCGCGTTTTGCTGCTGCGATCAGGGCTTGAAGAATCTCTTTATCGGGGATGAAGTAGGCGGTGGTAATCAGAATGTGGCTGGTCGCGCGCTCGATCGCGTCGATGTACATTCCACGAATCGGGTAGAGGATTCGCTGGGGTGCATTGAACGCGGCGGTGACTTCTGCATGCCACTTCTTCGCTCCGGTGTCGGGCAACTGGGGCGCACGATGGGGTTTGAAGTGATTCCAGAAATCGACGAACCCGTTTTCTAGCTCCCACACGGCATCGCCTGTCACGCGAACGTGGGTATCGCGCCATTCGTTGGCGAAGGGGTTGCCGATGTTGTAGCCACCGACGAATCCAACGGTGGAATCAACAACGAGGATCTTGCGATGGTCCTGGCCCGTGTTCCGCAGATTCAAAGTCAAGAGGCCAGAACGAATCGCGGGGAAGCGACGAACCCATAGGTGTGGAATATCGGGGAAGAAATAGAAGCGTGGATCTTGATTGAGAACTCCAAAACCGTCGTACACGCAGTAGACGTTGACTCCGCGTCGGGCTGCTGCGATGAGCGCGTCTTTAAAACGCTGGCCCCATTCGTCTGCGCGCCAGATGAATGATTCAAAGTAAATATGGTTTGTTGCGTTCTGGATTGCGCGGAGCATATCCGCGTATAGGGAATGCCCTTCCGTATAGGTTCGCACCGTGCCACGTGGGATTTGTATGTCAGCTGGTTCGAGGGTCGGGAATCCGCGTCGGCCACCGGGGACACGTTGCTTACGCATATGGTCGATGGCGTGGACGGTGACGATGGCGGTTGCCTGTGCGATGGTGATGCCGATCGCCGTCTTCTTCATCAGTCCTAAGGTTTCGGCGCTGATGAGTCTTTTACGCGGGAATCTCATGAAGCTGATTCTACGGCCTCGTGTGGATTACGGCGTGGGCGCGAATCCCGCTTATTAGTGCTAGGCGCTAAGATTGCGACTATGTCACGAATCAGTACTGACGAGGTCGCCCGCGTCGCGGAGCTGGCCCGAATCGCATTGACTCCAGGCGAAATTGAACGTATTGCTGGGGAACTCGACGTTATCGCTACTTCAGTTGCCAAGGTGTCCGAGGTTGCGACCCCGGATGTTCCCGCAACCTCTCACCCGATTCCGCTGACGAATGTCTGGCGTGAAGATGTGGTCACGGAAACTCTTGACCGTGATGAAGTTCTTTCGCAGGCGCCTGCAAGCGAAGATGGGATGTTCCTTGTTCCGCAGATCCTGGGGGAGGAATGATGAACGAACTGCTGAAGAAGTCCGCGCTTGAGCTGGCTGACATGCTGGCCGCAGGTCAGATCACGTCGGTTGAACTGACAACTGCGTGCTTGGACCGTATTGAGGCACTGAATCCTAAGATCAATGCTTTCCTTTTCATCGACCGCGAGGGCGCTCTGAAGACCGCGGCCGAGGTTGATGCGAAGCGCCAGGCCGGCGAGGAACTGCACCGCCTTGCGGGTATTCCGATTGCTTTGAAGGACAACATGGTGACCCGTGGAATCCCGACGACGTGTGCGTCGAAGATTCTGGGCGATTGGTGTCCTCCGTATGACGCAACGATCGTGAAGAAGATCCACGAAGCTGGTCTGCCGGTCGTTGGTAAGACGAATATGGATGAGTTCGCAATGGGCTCGTCGACCGAGCACTCCGCGTTCGGTCCGACCCTGAACCCGTGGGATATCGAGCGTATTCCCGGTGGTTCTGGTGGCGGTTCCGCTGCTGCGGTTGCTGCTTACATGGTTCCGCTGGCGCTGGGCTCTGACACCGGTGGTTCGATCCGCCAGCCGGGTGCAGTGACGGGCACGGTTGGTGCGAAGCCGACCTATGGTGCTGTTTCGCGTTACGGCCTGATTGCCATGGCCTCGTCGCTTGATCAGATTGGTCCGGTTACCCGCACCGTCGCTGACGCTGCAGTTCTGACCGAGCTTGTGGGTGGCTATGATCCGCTCGATTCCACGTCTCTCAACGAGCCTGTTGGGAACCTCGTCGACGGCGTTGAAACTGTCGCAGGCACCAAGTCCATGGCTGGCCTGAAGGTAGGCGTGGTGAAGGAACTGTCGGGCGAAGGCTACGAAGCCGACGTTCTTAAAGCCTTCAACGCGACCGTGAAGAAGCTTGAAGAATCTGGCGCAGAGGTGAAAGAGGTGTCGTGCCCGAGCTTCGACTATGCGCTCGCGGCCTACTACCTGATCATGCCGGCTGAGGTTTCTTCGAACCTTGCTCGCTTCGATGGTATGCGTTACGGCATTCGCGTTGAGCCCTCCGAGGGGCCCGTGACTGCTGAGCGCGTGATGGCTGCAACCCGTGAAGCTGGCTTCGGCGACGAGGTCAAGCGTCGTATCATCCTCGGCACGCACGTCCTGTCGGCCGGCTACTACGACGCCTACTACGGCAGCGCTCAGAAGGTTCGTACCCTGATCCAGCGCGACTTTGCGCGTGTTTTCGAAGAGGTCGACGTTCTTGTTTCGCCGACCGCTCCGACGACGGCGTTCAAGTTCGGCGACAAGATTGACGACCCGATGGCGATGTACCTCAATGACATTGCGACGATCCCGGCGAACCTCGCCGGTGTCCCCGCGATGAGTGTTCCGAATGCGCTTTCGTCCGAAGGCCTGCCGATCGGCTTCCAGATTATTGCCCCTGCGCACCACGATCTGAAGATGTACCAAGCCGCTGCTTTGGTTGAAGCGCTCAGTGATGATGTGGCGGGCGCTTGCCCGGCGAGCTCTTGGGAGGAAAACTGATGAGTGAACTCATGGATTACGCGGATGTGACCGCGAACTTTGATCCGGTTCTTGGCATCGAGGTTCACGTTGAGCTCGGTACGAAGACGAAGATGTTCGATGCGGCGCCGAATGCCTTTGGTGGAGACCCGAACACCTACGTTACGCCGGTTTCGCTGGGTCTTCCCGGTTGTCTTCCGGTTGTGAACCACACTGCAGTTGAATACGCGATCAAGATCGGTCTTGCGCTGAACTGTGAAATCGCAGAGTACTGCCGTTTTGCGCGTAAGAACTACTTTTACCCGGACTTGACGAAGGCATTCCAGACGTCGCAGTTTGATGAGCCGATTGCTCACGATGGTTACGTGGATGTCGAGCTTGAAGACGGTAGTCTGTTCCGCGTTCAGATTGAGCGCGCACACATGGAAGAAGACGCAGGTAAGAACACGCACGTCGGTGGTGCTGAGGGTCGTATTCACGGAGCCGATCACTCGCTGGTTGACTACAACCGTGCGGGCGTTCCGCTGGTGGAGATCGTGACCCGCCCGATTGAAGGTGCGGGGGAGCGTGCTCCTGAGGTGGCTGCTGCCTACGTTCAGACTCTGCGTGATATTTTCCGTGCACTCGGTGTGTCCGAGGCTCGTATGGAGCGCGGTAATGTTCGAGCAGATATCAACGTTTCTCTTCGCGATACTCCGGAATCTCCTCTGGGTGTTCGTACGGAAACGAAGAATGTGAACTCGTTCCGCGGTATCGCTAGCGCTGTTCGCTACGAGATGCAGCGTCAGGGTGCGATCCTTTCTGCCGGTGGGTCGGTGAACCAGGAAACCCGTCACTTCCACGAGGAAGACGGTTCCACCTCGCAGGGCCGCGATAAGTCGGATGCTGAAGACTACCGTTACTTCCCCGAGCCGGACCTGGTTCCTGTTGCTCCTTCGCGCCAGTGGGTTGAGGAACTGCGTGCCTCGCTTCCTGAGCTTCCTGTTGCGAAGCGTCGTCGCCTGCGCGAAGAGTGGGGCTATGCCGATATGGAGATGCGCGATGTCATCAACGCTGGTGCGTTGGAGATTATCGAGGCCACCGTTGAGGCTGGTGCTGATCCGGCATCCGCGCGTAAGTGGTGGATGGGCGAACTCAGCCGTCGCGCGAAGGAACGCGAACTGTCGCTCGAAGATATGCCTGTCACGCCCGCTCAGATTGCTGAGTTGCAGGGCTTGATCGATTCTGGTCGCATCAATGACAAGCTTGCTCGTCAGGCGCTGGAAGGCGTTTTGGCTGGTGAAGGCTCGCCGGCCGAGGTTGTCGAGGCTCGCGGTCTTGAGGTTGTTTCTGACGACGGTGCGCTTTCGAAGGCTGTTCAGGATGCGCTGGATGCCAATCCTGATGTGGTCGAGAAGATCAAGGGTGGCAAGGTCGCAGCTGCTGGCGCACTTGTGGGTGCTGTCATGAAGGCGACACGTGGTCAGGCGGACGCAGCTCGCGTGCGTGAACTCATCATGGAGATGGTGGGAGCCTGAAGCGTCGCGCTTGATTGAAGTGTCGCTGGGCGGTGGATGATAATCCACCGCCCAGCTTTCTATTCCCTCAGGCCCGTGAGTGGCCTCGTTGATGGCGAAAACTGAGCGTATGGCGCACGAATGACATGGCTGTAATTTGGTGAAAACCCTGGATTTCTGCGGGAGATAGATATCGTGCAGTCATTGAGTTTATGTCGTGAATTCAATATAACGGTTTAGTTACAGTTCGTGTAGATAAGGCTTTTTCGCCCTCCGCACAGTGCACACTATGAGTCATGGAAATGCGCCAACGGTGGTGACTTTCCATCACACAACTATCTGTCAACAGTTCAGCGGAGAACCAATGACCAACACACGTCGTGAGCGCATCGTCCTGGAGATGCGCAATATCACGAAGGTCTTCCCGGGTGTCGTCGCACTTGATGACGTCAACCTCCAGGTACGCAACGCTGAGATCCACGCGATCTGTGGCGAGAATGGTGCTGGCAAGTCGACCCTGATGAAAGTGCTGTCGGGCGTGCACCCGCACGGCACTTACATGGGCGACATTTTCTACGAAGGCAACGAAGTTCGATTCTCGAACATTCGCGACTCTGAAAAAGCTGGCATCGTCATCATTCACCAGGAACTTGCTCTTATCCCGCAGCTCAGCGTCGCTGAGAACATGTTCATGGGCAACGAGGTCAAGAAACACGGCGTCATCGATTGGAACGAAACCAAGCAACGCGCCCTTACGTACATGGCCGAAGTTGGATTGGATGAAAACCCAGACACTCTGATTAAAGACATGGGTGTCGGTAAGCAGCAGCTTGTTGAAATTGCCAAGGCACTTGCAAAGGACGTCAAGCTCCTGATCCTCGACGAGCCCACTTCGGCACTCAACGAGGAAGAATCAGCCCACCTTCTCGACCTGATGCGCAAGCAGCGCGAACGCGGCGTCGCGATGATCATGATCTCGCACAAGCTCGACGAAGTTGCTGCCGTCTCTGATGCCATCACGGTTATTCGTGACGGCAAGACGGTCGGCTGGATGGACGCCGACAAGGAAAAGATCGACCAGGACGAGATCATTCGCCTGATGGTCGGTCGTTCCCTTGAAAACCGCTACCCGGACAAGAAGTCGCATCCGGGCGAAGTGAAGTTCGAGGTCAAGGACTGGTGGGTACGCCATCCGCTGAACTCCGAGCGTTTCGTCTGCAAGGGCTCGTCCATCAACGTCCGTGCCGGTGAAGTGGTCGGCCTTGCGGGTCTGATGGGTGCCGGTCGTACAGAGCTGGCTCGTTCCGTCTTCGGTCATTCCTACGGTATCCACGAGGGTGGCGAAGTCTTTATCGACGGCAAGAAGGTGAAAGCGAACTCCGTCCCTGAAGCTATCGACGCTGGCATTGCTTACCTTTCTGAAGACCGCAAGATGCTGGGTCTCAACCTTCTGGAACTGATCCACCAGTCGGTTGTTTCAGCCAAGCTTTCGAAGATCCGCCACCACGGCGCGTTGAACATCGAAGAGGGCAAGAAATTCGCTGAAGAATCCCGTCAGAACCTGCGTATTAAAGCGCCCTCAGTGATGACGGGCGTGGGAACGCTTTCCGGAGGTAACCAGCAGAAAGTCGTCCTTGCAAAGTGGATGTTCACTGACCCCGAGGTTCTCATCTTGGATGAGCCAACCCGCGGCATTGACGTCGGTGCGAAGTACGAGATCTACACGTTCATCCAGGAGCTTGCCGCTCAAGGAAAGGCTGTTCTGGTGATCTCGTCCGAACTCCCTGAGCTTCTGGGCATCACAGACCGCATCTACACCATTTTCGAAGGCGAAGTGACGGGGTGCGTGCCCACCGAGCAGGCAGATCAGGAAAGCCTGATGCACCTGATGACGTCCACCTCATCCACTCCCACTGGCAGCAACGAAAACTGAAAGCTAAAGGCACTTCAATGAAGAAGAATCTCACAGCACTATTCGGAGGAGACTTCCGACAAATCGGAATGATCGCTGCTCTGGCAGCGATTGCCCTGTTCTTCCAGTTCAAGACGGACGGCAAGGTCTTCCAAGCACAGAACTTGATGAACCTGGTCATGGGTAATACCTACGTCCTCGTTCTCGCCATCGGCATGGTTCTGGTCATCATTGCCGGCCACATTGACCTGTCAGTCGGTTCTGTCGCAGCAACCGTCGGCATCGTCGTTGCCGTTGCTATGCGTGATTGGGCCCTCAGCCCCGTCTTGGCCATCGTTTTGGGTATCGGCGTCGGTCTGCTCATCGGCATCTGGCAAGGCTTCTGGGTTGCAAAGTGGGGAATCCCCGCCTTCATCGTGACCCTGGGTGGCATGCTCCTCTTCCGCGGTACTAACCAGCTGATCGGCAAGTCTTTGACGGTCCCGGTTCCCGAACTGTTCCAGACCCTCGGCGCTGGCTACCTGCCCGATATCGCTCCGGATGTTATTCCCTTCAACCTGCCGACCATGATCCTGGCTGTCATCGCAGTCCTAGCGATCGTCTGGAAGGAAATCTCCGGCGTGAAGGCTCGTCAGCAGTTCGAAGCTGAGCCGGCCCCGATGTGGGTTCCGATTGTTCGCATGGTTGTCCTCGGTGGCGCAATCCTGATCGTCGCCTGGATCTTTGCAACGGGTCGCCCCGGCACCTCGTTCCCAATCCCCGGTGTTATCGTCGTCATCCTGGCTCTGATCTACTCGTTCATCGCTGACCGCACGGTCCTCGGTCGCTCGATTTACGCCATCGGTGGCAACAAGGCTGCTGCAGAACTGACCGGTGTGAAGGTCATCAAAACGAACTTCTTCGTCATCTGCAACTCCGCATTCCTCGCCGCAGTTGCGGGAATGCTGTTCATCGGCCGTTCGACGGCCTCGGGTCCTGCTGACGGTAATGCATGGGAACTCGACGCCATTGCCGCCGTGTTCATCGGCGGTGCCGCCGTTTCCGGTGGTGTTGGCACGATCATGGGCACCATGGTTGGCGCACTTGTCATGGCCTTCCTGAACAATGGCCTTCAGCTGATGGGCGTGGGCTCCGACTGGACGCAGATCATTAAGGGCCTCGTCCTCTTGATCGCAGTCGCCGTTGACGTCTACTCGAAGCGCCAGGGCAAGCGTTCCATCATTGGCACCTTCCAAAATGCCTTGAGTAATCAAAAGGCAGTTCGGCAAAGCGAAACAAAAACTCCCTCCAAGTGATGATCGGGCGGTAAGGAGAAACCGTATCGCCATGTCAACAACGGGCTCAACAAACGTTGAGTCATCCACAAAGCGTAGATATTCCCAAGCAAGCCAGCTGGGGAACATTGAATGAATCATCAAGAATCACCAAACAAACACACGAAAGAAGAGACAATGAAGACTCTGAAGAGTGCGGTTGCCATCAGCGCAGCGGCAGCGATGGCATTCTCTATGGCAGCTTGTGGTGCCCGTGATACGGGTAGCTCATCGGGCGATCAGTCCGGCGCAGCGGCCTCGGCTGACAAGATGTCGGTCGGCATCGCAATGCCACAGAAGACCTCGCAGAACTGGGTTGAGGCTGAAGACATGTTCAAGGCCAGCTGCGAAGAGCAGGGCATTGAATGCACCATTCAGTTCGCAAACGGTGGCGTTGCTGAGCAGCAGAACCAGGTTGCAGCCATGATCGAAAATGGCGTGCAGGTTCTGGTGATCGGCGCAATCGACGGTTCGCAGCTGGGTACCCAGCTGAAGGCAGCCAAGGATGCCGGCATCAAGGTCATCGCATACGATCGTCTGCTGACGAACACGACCGACCTTGACTACTACATCGCCTACGACAACTTCGGTGTTGGTCAGCTTCAGGGCAAGGCATTGCTTGAAGGTCTCGAAGCCAACGCTGGCGAGAGCCCGTGGGATATCGAGCTCTTCGGTGGCTCCCCGGATGACTCGAACTCCTTGAAGTTCTTCGGTGGCGCAATGGACGTCCTCCAACCGAAGATTGATGATGGCACGCTGGTTGTGAAGTCCGGGCAGACCGAATTCACGCAGGTCGCCACCCAGGGCTGGTTGCCGAAGAATGCTCAGGACCGCATGGCAGCACTGCTGACCTCGACCTACCAGGGCGACGCGGTTCCGGATGGCGTTCTTTCCCCGAACGACACCCTTGGCCGCGCAATCATCACCGCTGTTGAGCAGGCCGGCAAGCCGGTTCCGGTTGTGACTGGTCAGGACTCCGAAGACGAGTCGGTCACCTGGGTCACCCAGGGCAAGCAGTACTCCACCATCTTCAAGGACACTCGTCCGCTGGTGAAGGCAACTGTTGATCTTGCTATCCAGCTCGCCAAGGGCGAGGCAGCCCCGAAGGTCGACGGCGCAACCCTCGACGATTCCCAGTACGAGTCGATGGAAGGCAACCCGGTCAAGTCCTTCCTGCTGACCCCGAAGATTGTCACCAAGGACAACGCTGCAGACGTCTACAAGGATGACTCGCACCGCATGGAGCTCGTCAACGCTGCCAAGTGATTGACCCGCTAGGTATCGCCTAGTTTTCTCACCTTTGGTTTCGCCCTCGTCGGTTTTTCGGCGGGGGCGAAACTCGTGTATGCCAAGGCGCTCAAGCGTCGTTCGCGCAAACACGTTGCGCGCCGTGACAGGGGTATAACGGCCAGTTGGTCGCCGAAAAGAAGTGACGAGGCCGGGAGCGTTTACAGCGCGATATGTGAAGCGCCAGTGATAGCGGCTATGAGTTCGTCGGTTGAGGTATCACGCGAGTTGAAGGAACCGTTGTTGTGTCCGTGACGGAGAACTTCGACCCTGTCGGCACTAGCTTGAACGTCGGTCAGATTATGGGAAATGTAGATGACCCCCATTCCCATATCGCGCAGGTGCTCAATCAGGATGAGTACTTCCGCAGTTTGTGCCACGGACATAGAGGCCGTGGGCTCGTCGAGGATCACCAGACGCGGGTGAGTCACCAGGGTGCGCGCGATTGCAACGCATTGACGCTGTCCGGCGGTGAGCTGGAAAAGGGGGACTCGCACGTCGGGGATATGCGAACCCAACTGATCAAGATATTGGCGTGCTTTGAGTTCCATGCCCTCGTCATCAAGGGCGCGGTGCGAGAACACTTCACGCCCAAGGAAAATATTCGATACAACGTCCAAGTTGTCGCAGAGCGCAGTTTCTTGGAAGACGGTGGCAATACCGAGTTTCAATGCGTGCTGCGGGGAATCGATGCTGATTTCTTCCCCGTCGAGCGCGATCGTTCCCTCATCCGGAGGAAAAACTCCTGAGAGCATGCGGGCGAGCGTTGACTTCCCTGCCGCATTGTCGCCGACAAGGGCAACGACTTCGTGACGGTTCACGATGAAATCAACGTTAACGAGTGCTTCAACACCGCCGAACGTTTTTGTAAGTCCCCGTACTTCAAGAAGGGGAGCGCCTTGGATCGTCATTGGTCCTCCTGGCGGTGAGTTGAATAGCTGGGAACAAAAGCGTCTTGTGCAAGGATCATCGCGCCGATGGCTTCGGCATCAGCGCCGAGCTTCGACGGATAGGCCGTGATTCCTTCGTCGCGCAGGTAGGGGCGTTCGAAGAGAGCGTTTTGAATAGGGGACAAGAATGTGTCTCCCGCATTCATCAGCTCACCACCGACAGCGACGGCTTCGAGATCGAATACCGTGACAAGGTCAGAGATGACTCGTCCGATTGCGCTTCCTGCGTCAGAAAGAACCTGCTGGCATCCGGGGTCACCTTCATTCGCGTGTGACAGTAGGTCACGCAGTGTCATGGGACCTCGTGACAGGCGAAGAAGGTCAACAAGGTAGTCCGCCCCAACAACCGTGTTCAGACAGCCACGAGCACCGCACGTGCAGATAGGACCGTGAGGATCAACGATAACGTGCCCGATTTCCCCGGCAATACCGGTGGCACCGGAATAGGCTTTTCCGTCGACCAAAATTCCCGCGCCGGTTTGATACGAGGCTCGGATATAGGCGCACGATGAGAACCCGCGTAGCGAACCAAATCGGTTTTCAGCGGCAACAGCAGCGTTCGCGTCGTTCATCACGATCGTGTCGCGTCCAAGTCTGCGTTGGAAGACCTCAGCAATGTTGATGTCTTCCCAGCCTCGCATGATTCCCTTTCGGGTCAGAGTGCCCGTTTTCGGGTTAATAGGGGCAGGTAAAGCAACACCGATACCAGCAAGATCATCCAGCGATTGCCCTGCCTGTTCAAGAAGGTCAAGAACCAGAAGCGTTGCTCGGTCGAGCGTCGTATCAGCCTTATGGTCGACCGGTAGTGGCAGAACTTTCGTGAATTCGCTGGTGCGGGACTCGTCGGAGATGTAAATATCCAGTGCTCTGCGTCCGATTGAGATACCCGCGGTAAGAGTTGACGATTGTGTGAGCGAAACCAGTTGAGCGCGCCTGCCCGAACGAATCGTTGACGTGAGTTCAACGCTTCCTTGTGCCGAGAGCTGTTTAATGATGTTCGAAATGGTTGCGGGAGCAAGACCTGTTGCTGCCGATAGCTCGACCTGGGTGATACGCCCGTACTTTCGGATCGCGTCAAGAACGCGCGCGGAATTTGCCTCGCGGAGCGAGGATTGAGATCCGGATCGGGCGTTCAAACGTGGCACGTTTCTAGGATAGTCAGTGAAGTGGGCTGATGCGTGGATGCCCGCTGGGCGAATCGGTTCAAAAATGTGCGTTGAACTGTCAAGATGGTGCACTATAGGAAAACAACACGAGCCTTTGTGCGTTCATATTCCACTCAACGAGGAGAGCGAAGTGAGCCGACTACCCTTTGACGCTTCACGCTTAGGTCAAGCGGGAATCATGGGAATCCTCGTTCTTGCCCTGATGATCTTCTTCCAGTTCATCACGGGATCGCACATGCTGGCGTCTGCGAACTTGCAGAATATCGTCACCGGTAACGCTCATATCTTTGTCCTCGCTATCGGCATGGTCCTGGTGGTGACGATCGGTCAGCTGGATTTGTCAGTTGGCTCCGTCGCGGCGTTCTCATCAATGTCCATGGCGATCATCATTGCCAATCTTGGCTTGCCCTGGTGGGTTGGCCTTCTTCTTGGCATGCTGATCGGAACTTTTATTGGCTTGATTCAAGGCCTGTTTGTTGCGAAGGTCGGTTTGCCTGCTTTTATTGTCACCGTTGGTGGAATGATCATTCTGCGCGGTGGAGTCCAGTGGGAATCTCAGGCATTGTCGGTGCCACTTCCTCACAGATTTCAAACGCTAGGTTCGGGTTATCTGCCTTCTTGGGGGAGCATATTCGGCATCGATACGGCAACGGTGATCGTGGGTGTCATTACTGCCGTGGTAGCGGTTACCTCGATTGTTCGTACCTATTTTCGCCGGCGCGCTCGGCTAGGACTGCGGGGAGTTGATTATCGACCCTGGGTGAAGTCCGCGATTGTCGTCGTGCTGGTGGGGGTCTTCACCTGGCTGTTTGGTACGGGACGTGAAGGAACATCTTTCCCCGTTCCGGGTGTGGTGGTTCTTGTTCTGATTTTCATCTACCACTTCATGTTGACGAGGACCCAATTTGGTCGCCATCTTCAAGCTGTCGGCGGAAACATTCAGGCGGCATCCCTTTCCGGTGTGCGCGTGACGAAGATTCAATGCCTTGTCATGGTGAATATGGGGATGCTGTCGGCGCTCGCGGGCATGATGTTCGCAGGCCGGGCGACGGCTGTGGGGCCTCAAGATGGTCTCTTATGGGAGCTTGAAGCTATCGCTGCCGTGTTCATCGGCGGAGCGGCAGTTGCCGGTGGTCGCGGGTCGGTTTTCGGTGCTGTCCTTGGTGCCACGCTGATGGCGGTTCTTTCGAACGGGCTGTTGCTTGTTGGACTCGGCTCTGATCGTGCTCAGGTAGTGAAGGGCATCGTTCTTCTTGCTGCTGTGACCCTTGATGTCTACGGGAAGAAACAGTCTCCGCTCCACGAGCTTTCGCGAACGCAATTCAGCTTCTAGAGCCTGTTCGTTTATGCCTCTGTCACCTTCTCGCCTGCTATCTCTGCCAAGAGCAACGATGAACGGGCACGTGTCGGTGTCATCGATTCGTTGGTGTGCCCGGCCTCGTGAATCGAGAGTTGTGCGTGCGGAACAGTGGGAACTCCTTAGCGCCCAACTAAAACGGGACGATCGCGAAGGTAGGAAATCACGCTGGCGTTACGTAGCTAATTGTTGACAATTGTCCACCTGGTGATGCGCACTATCCGTTCTGTCGGCACGTACGTACTATGGGAACAACGATTGATCTACGGCCAGCGCCGATCGAAAAGAGAGAGCACCATGCGAACTTCTCCGTCATACACCGCCTCATACCGCGTTGAAATCGACGAAGCGAAACTATCTATTGGATCGCTTGTCGAAGCGGTATCAAAAACCGGTGCTCAGGTGAGAGGCCTCGACGTCGCCGATTCCAACCGAGGCCGAATGGTTCTCGACCTCACCTGCGACCTGCGCGATTCGGAGCACCGTCGCGAGGTTCGCAATCTGCTGAAGGGGCTGGTAGGTGTCACACTGTCGTCTACTGCAGACCAGACTTTCCTTGCTCACGTCGGTGGCAAGATCGAAATCAACTCGAAGGTTCCGCTCCGTAATCGCGACGACCTGTCTCGTGCGTACACGCCCGGCGTGGCCCGCGTCTGCACCGCAATCCATGACGTTCCTCAGAAGGCTCACCTTCTGACGATCAAGGCGAATACGGTTGCTGTCGTTTCTGATGGCACTGCGGTCCTCGGCTTAGGAGATATTGGCCCGGAAGCGGCTCTTCCTGTCATGGAAGGTAAGGCGGCTCTGTTTAAGGAATTCGGCGGTGTGGACGCATGGCCGGTCGTTCTTGACACGAAGGACACTGAAGAAATCATTTCGATTGTTAAGGCGATTGCCCCCGCATACGGTGGTATCAACCTTGAAGACATCTCCGCGCCTCGTTGCTTTGAAATCGAAGAACGCCTGCGTGCAGAACTCGATATCCCGGTCTTCCACGATGACCAGCATGGCACCGCTATCGTCGTGCTTTCCGCACTGATCAACGCGCTGAAGATTGTCAATAAGAAGATTGAAGACGTTCGCATCGTGGTGTCCGGCGTGGGTGCTGCAGGCAATGCGATTATTCGTCTACTTCTGGCGCAGGGGGCTAAAGACATCGTCGGTTACGGTCGCACGGGTGCACTTGCCGCCGACGATACTGAGGGCATGCACCCCTCGCGCAAGGCTCTTGCCGAGGCAACGAATCCGCGCCTCGTTCACGGAAATCTGAAGGAAGGTCTGAAGGATGCCGATGTCTTCATCGGTGTCTCGCACGGCGACATTTTGGATCCCGGCGATATTGCCACGATGGCTGACGGGGCAATCGTGTTCGCCCTAGCCAACCCGACGCCCGAAGTTGACCCGATTGGTGCGGGGGAGTACGCGGCGGTTGTTGCGACGGGCCGCTCCGATTACCCGAACCAGATCAACAACGTGCTGGCATTCCCAGGTTTATTCCGAGGCCTGCTGGATGCAAAGGTCAAGGAAATTACCACCGAGGTTTTGCGCGTCGCAGCAGTTGCTATCGCTGACGTCATCGAGGAAGAAGAGCTGTCATCCAGCTACATCATCCCCGGCGTTTTCGATGGACGTGTTGCTCCAGCGGTTTCGCGCGCGGTCCGCACCGCGGTTCGTGATCTGCCGACGCTGAATATTCCCGTCCAAGAGGACATAGATGCTTGAGGGCCTGCACCCTGTCGGCTGAACGTGCCTACAGCAAGGCGCTGCAACGTGGGTGTGCGTGTCACGTAGTGCGCGGCGCGTTCGCTGAATAATTGACGAGGTCCGGGTGGGCGCAGACATAAAGGCTGCGCCCACCCGGATTGTTTTCGTCTATAAACCTGCTCTGACGTGCGCAGATTACCGGATAATCTGGCGAGACCTGCGTCGCTTTTTGTCCGAATTCTTGTGTGTTGCGAAACAAACGCAGGTCACATTTTAGTGTTTTGATGCTGGTGCTGGCCTGCATTCGTTGAAATTTAGGGATTTTTTGCGGTGTGGTGTCGCTCGGATTGAAGCTTGCGCTGATTTGACGGTGTGGTGGGGGGTGGGTATTGTTTCTGTTGTTGCGCCGAGTGGTTGCAAGCTTTTGGGCCTGTTTGTGGTTTTGGGTTTGTGATTGTGGCGTGGTTGCTTCCTCCCTGTTTTTGATGGTTGCGGTTTTTTGTGGCTGTTTTGGGGTGTGTGGGTGTTGTTTGTGAACTCGATAGTGTGTTTGTTTTTATGCCTGTTTTTTGTTTTTGAGTTTGTTTTTATTGTTGGGATTGGCTGGCCGCGTTTTGGTGGTTGGTTTTTTCTGGATATGTTTTTGTTCGGAGAGTTTGATCCTGGCTCAGGACGAACGCTGGCGGCGTGCTTAACACATGCAAGTCGAACGATGATGCTCCAGCTTTGTTGGGGTGGATTAGTGGCGAACGGGTGAGTAACACGTGAGTAACCTGCCCTCTTCTTTGGGATAACGGTCGGAAACGGCTGCTAATACTGGATATTCACTCATTGGCGCATGTTGGTGGGTGGAAAGGTTTTTTCTGGTGGGGGATGGGCTCGCGGCCTATCAGCTTGTTGGTGGGGTGATGGCCTACCAAGGCTTTGACGGGTAACCGGCCTGAGAGGGTGACCGGTCACATTGGGACTGAGATACGGCCCAGACTCCTACGGGAGGCAGCAGTGGGGAATTTTGCACAATGGGCGCAAGCCTGATGCAGCGACGCCGCGTGAGGGATGAAGGCCTTCGGGTTGTAAACCTTTTTCGCTCATGGTCAAGCCGCAGCTTTGGGTTGTGGTGAGGGTAGTGGGTAAAGAAGCGCCGGCTAACTACGTGCCAGCAGCCGCGGTAATACGTAGGGCGCGAGCGTTGTCCGGAATTATTGGGCGTAAAGGGCTTGTAGGCGGTTGGCCGCGTCTGCCGTGAAATCCTCTGGCTTAACTGGGGGCGTGCGGTGGGTACGGGTTGACTTGAGTGCGGTAGGGGAGACTGGAATTCCTGGTGTAGCGGTGGAATGCGCAGATATCAGGAGGAACACCGGTGGCGAAGGCGGGTCTCTGGGCCGTTACTGACGCTGAGGAGCGAAAGCGTGGGGAGCGAACAGGATTAGATACCCTGGTAGTCCACGCTGTAAACGTTGGGCACTAGGTGTGGGGGCCACCCGTGGTTTCTGCGCCGTAGCTAACGCTTTAAGTGCCCCGCCTGGGGAGTACGGTCGCAAGGCTAAAACTCAAAGGAATTGACGGGGGCCCGCACAAGCGGCGGAGCATGCGGATTAATTCGATGCAACGCGAAGAACCTTACCAAGGCTTGACATGCACCCTGACGCTGCAGAGATGTGGTGGCATTTGGTTGGGGGTGTGCAGGTGGTGCATGGTTGTCGTCAGCTCGTGTCGTGAGATGTTGGGTTAAGTCCCGCAACGAGCGCAACCCTTGCCCTATGTTGCCAGCACGTTATGGTGGGGACTCGTGGGGGACTGCCGGGGTTAACTCGGAGGAAGGTGGGGATGACGTCAAATCATCATGCCCCTTATGTCTTGGGCTTCACGCATGCTACAATGGTTGGTACAGAGTGTTGCGATATCGTAAGGTGGAGCGAATCACTTAAAGCCAGTCTCAGTTCGGATTGGGGTCTGCAACTCGACCCCATGAAGGTGGAGTCGCTAGTAATCGCAGATCAGCAACGCTGCGGTGAATACGTTCTCGGGCCTTGTACACACCGCCCGTCACGTCACGAAAGTTGGTAACACCCGAAGCTCATGGCCTAACCGGTTTTCCGGGGGGAGTGGTCGAAGGTGGGATTGGCGATTGGGACGAAGTCGTAACAAGGTAGCCGTACCGGAAGGTGCGGCTGGATCACCTCCTTTCTAGGGAGCCCGTTTTTGGGGATGCGCATCATGGCACGTGAGTGTGTGTGGTGTGTGTTTCTTGTGCTCGCATGTGTTCACCGAGGGTTTTTCTTGGTGGGTGTGGGTGCGTGGGTGTTTTTAGTGGAAAACAGGGGTGCAAGCTCCATGGAAGCAGACACGCTGTCGGGTTCACGTTCAACACCGTTTGAGCGTTTTGGCTCGCATGTTGCCGCCTCTCTTTTTTGTTGCGCCCTGTGTTTGTGGGGTGTTTGGGGGGTGGTGGTGTGTGTGGTGGGTTGTTTGTGATTTGTATAGTGGTTGTGAGCATCTTTATTTTCTTGTTGTGTGGTTTTGTTTAGTTTTGTTGGGCATTCGGTGGATGCCTTGGCATCAAGAGCTGATGAAGGACGTTGCGGCCTGCGATATGCCTCGGGGAGTTGGCGAGCGAGCTTTGATCCGAGGGTGTCCGAATGGGGGAACCTAACCAGGGTTGTGCTTGGTTACCATCATCTGAACGTGTATAGGGTGGTGGGGGGAACGCGGGGAAGTGAAACATCTTAGTACCCGTAGGAAAAGATATTCCGTGAGTAGTGGCGAGCGAAAGCGGAGGAGGCTAAACCGTGTGCGTGTGATACTCGGCGGGGGTTGCGTGTGCGGTGTTGTGGGGCTTGTTCGTCTCTTCTCTGCCGGGGAGGGGCTTGCGTGTGTGATGGTAGTTGAACCGTGTGGGATAGCGGACCGGAGTGCGTGATAGTCGTGTAGATGGACTGTTGCATGCGTAGGTGGGATAGGTGCCCGAGTAGTGCGGGACTCGTGAAATCTCGTGTGAATCTGCCAGGACCACCTGGTAAGCCTAAATACTTCTTGATGACCGATAGTGCATAGTACCGTGAGGGAATGGTGAAAAGTACCCCGGGAGGGGAGTGAAATAGTACCTGAAACCGTGTGCCTTTAAGCCGTCAGAGCCTTGTGGGGTGATGGCGTGCCTTTTGAAGAATGAGCCTGCGAGTCAGTGATACGTGGCGTGCTTAACCCGTGTGGGGTATGCGTAGCGAAAGCGAGTCTGAAATATGGCGTTTGTCGCGTGTTCTGGACCCGAAGCGGGGTGATCTACCCATGGCCAGGTTGAAGCAGAGGTAAGACTGTGTGGAGGACCGAACCCACCAGGGTTGAAAACCTGGGGGATGAGCTGTGGGTAGGGGTGAAAGGCCAATCAAACTCCGTGATAGCTGGTTCTCCCCGAAATGCATTTAGGTGCAGCGTTGTGTGTTGCCTGGTGGAGGTAGAGCTACTGGATGGCCGATGGGCCCTATGGGTTACTGACGTCAGCCAAACTCCGAATGCCATTAGGTTGAGCATGGCAGTGAGACTGCGGGGGATAAGCTTCGTAGTCGAGAGGGAAACAGCCCAGATCATCAGCTAAGGCCCCTAAGTGTGCGCTAAGTGGGAAAGGATGTGAGATCGCGGTGACAACCAGGAGGTTGGCTTAGAAGCAGCCATCCTTGAAAGAGTGCGTAATAGCTCACTGGTCAAGTGGTTTCGCGCCGACAATGTAGCGGGGCTTAAGCGTACCGCCGAAGCTGTGGCACTCACACATGAAAGAGCCTGGGCAGGGGACCTGCCT
>NZ_JH815210.1 GCF_000296505.1 Schaalia turicensis ACS-279-V-Col4 | reverse complement strand
TCAAGTGGTTTCGCGCCGACAATGTAGCGGGGCTTAAGCGTACCGCCGAAGCTGTGGCACTCACACATGAAAGAGCCTGGGCAGGGGACCTGCCTCAGGTTGTGTGGGTGGGTAGGGGAGCGTCCTGCGTGCGGTGAAGCCTGCTGGGAACGGTTGGTGGAGCGTGTGGGAGTGAGAATGCAGGCATGAGTAACGAATGGCGGGTGAGAATCCCGTCCGCCGATTGACTAAGGGTTCCAGGGCTAGGTTTATCCGCCCTGGGTTAGTCGGGTCCTAAGGCGAGGCCGACAGGCGTAGTCGATGGACAACCAGTTGATATTCTGGTACCGCGTTGTGACCGCCAAATACTGAAGCTTTTATGCTAACCACCCGCATCTGGACTGTTCATTCCTTCGGGTTTGATCAGCTTGGGTGTTGTGGGATCCTGATTGTTGTAGGTAAGCGTGTTAACAGGGGTGACACAGGAAGGTAGCTGCCGCGCACCGATGGTTGTGTGTGTCTAAGGTTGTGGCCCGTCTGCTAGGTAAATCCGGTAGGCATGTAGGGTGAGGACTGATGGGGGTGCCCTTTTGGGGTGTCTGGTGGTGATCCTAAGCTGTCAAGAAAAGCCTCGACGTGAGGGCATGACGCGCCCGTACCCTAAACCGACTCAGGTGGTCAGGTAGAGTATACCGAGGCGTTCGAGTGAATCATGGTTAAGGAACTCGGCAAAATTCCTCCGTAACTTCGGGATAAGGAGGACCCTGTGACGTCCCCCCTTTTTCTGGGTGTGTGCGTTGTGGGGTCGCAGAGAATAGGGAGAAGCGACTGTTTATCAAAAACACAGGTGCGTGCGAAGTCGTAAGACGATGTATACGCACTGACGCCTGCCCGGTGCTGGAAGGTTAAGAGGAAGGCTCAACCACCCTCGGGTGGTGAAGGCTTGAATTTAAGCCCCAGTAAACGGCGGTGGTAACTATAACCATCCTAAGGTAGCGAAATTCCTTGTCGGGTAAGTTCCGACCTGCACGAATGGCGTAACGACTTCTCCGCTGTCTCGACCATGAACTCGGTGAAATTGCATTACGAGTAAAGATGCTCGTTACGCGCAGAAGGACGGAAAGACCCCGGGACCTTTACTATAGCTTGGTATTGGTGTTCGCTTGGACTTGTGTAGGATAGGTGGGAGACTGTGAAGCAGGGGCGCCAGCTCTTGTCGAGTCGTCGTTGAAATACCATTCTGGTTCACGCGGTCATCTAACCTCGGCCCGTAATCCGGGTTGGGGACAGTGCCTGGTGGGTAGTTTAACTGGGGCGGTTGCCTCCCAAAAAGTAACGGAGGCGCTCAAAGGTTCCCTCAGCCTGGTTGGTAATCAGGTGGCGAGTGCAAGTGTACAAGGGAGCTTGACTGTGAGACCGACGGGTCGAGCAGGTGCGAAAGCAGGAACTAGTGATCCGGCCATGGCACGTGGGTGCGTGGTCGCTCAACGGATAAAAGGTACCCCGGGGATAACAGGCTGATCTTGCCCAAGAGTCCATATCGACGGCATGGTTTGGCACCTCGATGTCGGCTCGTCGCATCCTGGGGCTGGAGTTGGTCCCAAGGGTTGGGCTGTTCGCCCATTAAAGCGGTACGCGAGCTGGGTTCAGAACGTCGTGAGACAGTTCGGTCCCTATCCTCTGTGCGCGTAGGAAACTTGCGGAGGCCCGTCCCTAGTACGAGAGGACCGGGATGGACGAACCTCTGGTGTGCCAGTTGTACCGCCAGGTGCACGGCTGGTTGGCTACGTTCGGAAGGGATAACCGCTGAAAGCATCTAAGCGGGAAGCCTGCTCCAAGATGAGGTTTCCAACACCAGTAATGGTGTGAAGGCCCCCGCCAGACTAGCGGGTTGATAGGCCAGAGGTGGAAGCACAGCAATGTGCTCGCGAGCCGACTGGTACTAATTGGCCGACACTACACGAAACCACAAAAAGGCAACCAAAAGTAAGACTGCTTACAACCACTATACGAATCACACTCAACCCACACCCCCAGCAAGGGGGAGTGGACAACACAAGCGAGTGACCATTTTTGCGGTGGTCATAGTAGTGGGGAAACGCCCGGAAACATTCCGAACCCGGAAGCTAAGCCCACAAACGCCAATGGTACTGCACCCGACAGAGTGTGGGAGAGTAGGACACCGCCGCAACAACACTTCAACGCTGAGGCCGTGAAAACCCAAAAGGGCTTTCACGGCCTCACGTGTGTGTGCTGGCAATCTCAGACGGTGCCAGCCAATTGCCGGCACAACAGTCGGCAACGTGTCCGACGCTACAAGCCGTCTGTGACGATAGACCGCCTTCTTTATTCCATTAGGGTGGAATGCTTGTTCTATGAGTGAAACGACCAATCAAGTGTCATCGGGCTACATTATCGAAGGTGCCCCCGAGGGCATTCAGGCTTACCGTTCGGCCGCCCATGATCGTCTTGCCCACCAGTCACGCGTGGTGTTGCGACTCGGTCAGATGTTCCTGGCAAGCGGTGCCAGTGCATATCGCGTAAAAAACTCAATGACAACGCTTGCCAAAGCAGTAGGTATCGCAGAGCATCACGCGCAAGTCACCTACACGGAGATCATCGCCACCGCATATGCGAACGGCACCTTCCGTACTGGTCTTGCTGAACAACGCCAAATGGGCGTCAATGCCGACCGTATCGACAGGCTTAACAACTACGTCGCTTCTATTAAAGGCAAGGCAGTTCTGGTTGAAGACGCTGAAAAAGCGCTTGACGAAATCGAACGGGTGAAGCCACTGTATGACTGGTTTCCGAACGCTGCAGCATCTGGACTTGCCTGTGCTGCCTTCTCATTCCTGAACAGTGGCGGCTGGGTTGAATGCTCAGCTGTTGCAGTCGCAGCATTCTTTGGCCAGGCGCTTCGGCGTCAGATGCTCCACCGTCACATGAACCACTTCGGAGTGTGGATGAGTTGTGGTGCAGTCGCGGCGCTCATCTACATCCTTCTCGTTGCCCCTGCACAGCACTTCCTTGGCCTTGAGCCTACGCACCAAGCTGGTTTTATTTCAGCAATGCTGTTCCTAGTCCCTGGCTTCCCGCTAGTGACGGGCATTATTGACCTGGTCCGACACGATTTCCAAGGCGGTCTAGGTCGTCTGACGTACGTCTTCATGCTCTTGTTGTCTGCGGGCGTCGCCACCTGGGTAGTGTCAACAGTCTTCCACTGGTCTGTCACTCCCGAATACAGCTACATCCTCACCCCCTGGTTGCTCTATACTCTGCGGTTTATCACGAGCTTTGTCGCGGCGTTTGGCTTTGCTGTCCTGTTTAACTCGCCAACGCGAGTAGCGGGAACGGCGGCATTGATTGGTGCTTTTATCAACGTTGGGCGTCTTGCTCTGGTTGACGAGCTTGATGTTCAGACGCCCGCAGCTGTCGGTCTTGCAGCCCTTGCTGCAGGCCTCCTTGCAACGTTTGCAGCGGAGCGCACGCGGTTCTCTCGAGTGACGTTATCTGTCCCGGCGGTGGTCATCATGATCCCAGGTGTTCCGCTTTACCGTTCGCTCACCTACTTGAACAACGGCCAGATGCTCGAAGCCCTCCAGTCGCTATTCACCGTTATTTTCACGATCGTGGGTATCGGCATGGGTCTTGCTGTGGCGCGAATGCTGACGGATAAGAACTGGCTCACGGAATCGGCGCCCGTTGTGCCTCTCCTGGACGAGGTCCTCCCAGATTCGTTCAGCCCTACAGACAGCGCTGACACGGTGGCCAATGACCACACTTCTGCCCAAGTACATGAAACAGTTGGAGCTGCTGGCGGTGAAGAGGCTCTGAGTGAGCAGTCGCTTGCCGAAGCAAGAACACCAGATGATACATCCTCAAACCAAGAATTGAGCGAGTAACGTAGCGTCCGACTTTTCATAGGTGTGGGGGTCTCAGGCACTGCCTGAGACCCCCACACCTCTGTCAGGACACCGTCTTATTTCGCTGACATAAACAGCGATGGAGTTGTGTAGAAGGCTGAGACCTCAAATATGCCCTGCTGCGCAGTTGCGTTCTCTTCATCAATCATGAAATTGAAGTATCCGGTTGCTGTTTGGCCGTCGCCCGGCATATCAATGATAGAGAAATCGCTGTCAGTGTAGGAATATTCGGCAAAAGCGAAGGAATCGTCATTGGAGTATGTCAGATCAAGATCGAAGGAATTGAACGTGTCTTCACCGTGGTAGGTGATGGTGACGGGAACACGAATCCAGACTTCGCCTGCATCAGGTTCCGTATAAAGGCTCTCGATACCTTCCTCCGTCAGCTCAGCAAGGATTGCCGGCCCTGCATTCCAGTCAACTGCACCGAGTTCGACGTTGATTGAAGTGACGGGAAGACCCGAGGAATCCACCTCACTGTCGTACATAGTCAAATAATGGAGTTGCGGGTCAGCGGGGCTTTTTGCGCTGAAACCGAACTTTTCTGTAGTTGTGCCGGACGGAAGCGAATCGGCAAGTGATGACCCGTCCTTCATTTTGACTTCGTTTGGTGTCTCTGAGAAGGCCGAGGTGGGCCAGCCTGGATCAGATCCACGCCAGGCCGTCGGATCCTCTTCGTCGTCCGGGTTCAGGATTCCGATCACTGCCAGGGCGATGGTGATAAAGAAGATTCCAACGACGGAGCCGAGGACAATCCCGACGGTTCGGTTCGTTGATGACTTCCTCTGAGCGTTCGCCTGCGCATAGGAGGGCATGCTTCCCCGCGCGAACTGCGTATACGGGTTCCCAGCGTCCGTTGGCGAACCAGCAGCTGGTGGCGTCGCCCATGGTTGGTTGGCGGCAGCGGGTGTCCGTGTCTGGGGTAGAGGAGCATTCTGCCTAGCACTATGGGGTGGGCTCGCGGTGGTCGTGCGCCCACTTCCGCCTGGCGCGTAGGGGGACGAGGCTCCAGCTGAAGCCGAGGACACAGATGCGTCGGACGAGAAGGCGCTCGGTGACGAAGGATCATTCCCTGGAATACTCGAAGGTGAAGCAATACCGTCATCGACCCACAGTTGCCAGCCCGCCGGTGCAGAACTCCACGAAGGATCGGGGCTCCACCCCGGCCCGGGAGTAAAACCGTCAGGCGGTTTCGGCCAGTTAGGTGGTGGATTGAAACGCAAACTCATGGAACGCTCCTCGAGCAAACAATGATGGGGCGTCACCATTCTAAGAGAGGGGAGCATCCAAAGGGGTTTGAAAGCGTAAGGCAAGCATGCTGGCGTTCATCTCGTCGAATTAAAGATAAAGATAAAGAAGCGGGCGGACACCACTTGCGTGGTGCCCGCCCGGCCTCGTCAATCAGAGATCAGCGGAAGATGAAAGGATCAGCCAAGTCCGCCGAGGATCTGGGCCACGAAGATCTTGCCGACCATTGCGACCGGGTAGATCAGAGCGTAACCAAGGGCAACGCGCGGATCCGAGTTCGTGCGACCGTTGGCGAATGCCAGAACAGCCGGCTGGGTCTGCAGACCGCCGAGGAAGCCGGACAGCTGCGTGCCACCCATCTTGAAGATCCAACGCATGATGACGTAGGTGCCAACTGCAAGGATCGTCGTGATGACGAAGCCCAGGATGAAGATCCTGATCCAGTCACCGGAGGTGAAGGCGTTCGCAATCTGTCCACCAGCATTGGCGCCAGCCTGTGCGAGGAAGACCAACAGACCGAACTCAGAAAGAACCTGGCAAGCGGTGAAGGGCAGCGCAGTGACCAGCGGTCCGATACGGCCCAGACGACCGAAGACCAAGCCAACGATCAGGGTGCCTGCTGCCGAACCGATCGAGAAGTATTCACCGGACGGGGTCAGGATCGGGAGTTCACCGATCGCGATACCGAGCGCCATACCGAGACCCAGCGCGATCGGGTTCAGATCCGAAAGGCCACGAGCCGAGTCGCCGAAGAACTTCGTGATGGCTTCCATCTTGGAGGTAGGAGCAACAACGCGAACACGGTCACCCTGCTGAAGGATTAAGCCCGGCTCGGCAACCATGTCAACGTCACCGCGACGCACACGGGAGATCGTTGCGGAGAAGTGCTTCGCCATCTCTAGGTCAGCAACCGCGCGACCGGCAACCTTCGGATCGGAAACCGTCATGCGACGGAAGTCAAGGTAAGTGCGGTCTTGCATAAGGGAGTGTGAAGAAGCGTGACCCAGCTCAGTTGCTGCGCGAGCAACCAATTCACGAGGACCTATGACGGTCACCAAGTCACCCGGGTCCAGAGTGTCAGACATCGACGGGCGGGTGATCGGGCCGGTCTCACCACGACGCAGACGCGAGAATGTGACCTTCGACCCGAGCTTCTCGTAAATGTCGCCAACGAACGGGTGATCGTCGCGCTCAACGCGGATTGTGCGGTTCGCCAGCGGGGAAGGAGTATCGCGGTCGTTCTTGCCGTAGGAGAGCGCTGCGGCAGAAGCTACGAGCATACCGATCACACCGAACAGGTAGGCAATCGAGTAGCCGACAGTTGCGCGGTCCAACTGACCTGAGGCTTCGCCGGCGGCTGCAAGAGCGGGGGTGTTCGTGACCGCGCCAGCGAACGTACCCGAGATCAGTGCGATATCCATGCCGAGGGCCTTACCAACGCCAAGGCCAACGCCGGCCGCGACGACGTAGAGCACAACGACGGTCAAGATCGGGCCGACAGCGGTCTTCAAGTTATGGAAGAAGGACGCGCCGGAGTTGATACCGATAGCGAAGGTAAAGAGGGTCAGGCCGAGCGTTCCCAGTTGCGGGGTCACGCGAAGCTCGATGCCGTATGCCTGTGCCCACGCCGCCAAAATAATGGCGAAGAACAGAACGGCCGCAGCACCGAGACCGATGCCCTTGACCTTGATATGGCCAAACGCCATACCGATGCCAATGAGCAGGAAGAGGAAGAGAACTGGCTGCTCAGCCAGCAGAGCGAATACTGTTTCCACAGTTACGACTCCAATGTTGTGTTGACGGAGTAATCACGCCCATTATTGCAGGTTTGTCCGCAAAGGTAATTAGTTCATCGTCCTATCTGTGACGGATAAAGCGCCGAAAACCTATCGTTTGTGTCACGTATGCAAATGAAACGACAAAGGCGATGAGATTCAGATTCCGCAGTGTGAGATAAAAGGCGGGGCGAGGCCCTAGTGGGCATACGGTTTACCCGTGTTCAACATTCTCTCGGTTGGTATTTCCGTCCTGGTCATCGTACCCGGGCGTGCGAATCCTGCCGCGTGAAAACGGATGGATCGCACGCCTAATCCCCATCGCTATGACGCGGCTGGGGATTTTTTGTTGAGATCCACCCACACATAGAGAGGACCCAGCGGTGAAAGACACTGCTCCCACGCAGATGATGACCGGGGCGCAAGCGATTATTGCTTCCCTTGAAGCTCTCGGCGTGACCGACGTGTTCGGCATGCCCGGTGGCGCAATTCTTCCTACTTATGATCCGTTGATGAGCTCAAAGCTCAATCACATTCTTGTTCGTCACGAACAGGGTGCAGGCCACGCCGCTGAAGGCTACGCTCTTGCTACCGGCAAGGTCGGTTGTGCGATTGTCACA
Organism: Schaalia turicensis ACS-279-V-Col4; assembly: GCF_000296505.1. GTDB lineage: Bacteria > Actinomycetota > Actinomycetes > Actinomycetales > Actinomycetaceae > Pauljensenia > Pauljensenia turicensis_A. The sequence continues at coordinate 299,234 of NZ_JH815210.1, read as the reverse complement.
TCCGGCCCGGGTGCAACAAACACCCTGACAGCGCTGGCCGACGCAAACATGGACTCCGTCCCCATGGTCGTGATTTCAGGTCAGGTGGGTGCCTCCCTGATTGGCACCGATGCATTCCAAGAAGCCGATATTGTTGGCGCCTCGATGCCACTGACGAAGCATGCGTTCCTTGTCACCGACGCTACAGAGATTCCATCTCGACTGGCTGAAGCCTTCGAGATTGCGTCGACTGGTCGTCCCGGCCCGGTCCTCGTTGATGTCACGAAGTCCGCGCAGACTGCCCAGATGAACTTCTCTTGGCCACCCGCCATGGACCTGCCCGGTTACAAAGAAGCTGCCAAGCCTCACAAGCGCCAAGTGCGCCAGGCTGCAGAGGCAATCCTTCAAGCGCAAGCCCCGGTGCTGTACGTCGGCGGTGGCATGATCCGTTCGGGTGCAACCGATGATCTTGCTCGACTGGTTGAGGCAACCGACGCTCCGGTCGTCACTACTTTGACCGCACGTGGTGCATTCCCAGATTCTGATTCACACACCTTGGGTATGCCTGGTATGCACGGAACCGTGGCAGCCGTCGGTGCTCTGCAACGCTCCGACCTGATCGTCACACTCGGTGCTCGCTTCGATGACCGCGTGACCGGCAACCTCGATTCTTTCGCGCCTCGTGCGAAGATCGTGCACATCGACATTGATGCCGCTGAGATCTCGAAGAACCGATTCGCGGACATTCCGATCGTCGGTAACCTCGCCGACGCGCTTCCGATGCTCGTTGACGAAATCGTCGCGATGAAGAAGAAGGACCAGGGCGATGACATCTCCGGATGGTGGCGTTACCTCAACCGTCTGAAGGACCGCTACCCGATGGGGTGGACGAAGACTGAAGACGGCATGATGGCCCCGCAGGAAGTCCTGTCGCGACTGTCCAAGATCGCAGGCCCCGATGCTATCTACGTGACCGGCGTTGGCCAGCACCAGATGTGGTCGGCTCAGTTCATCCAGTCCGACAAGCCGAGGCACTTCATATCCTCGTCTGGTCTGGGCACCATGGGCTTTAGCATCCCCGCCGCCATGGGCGCCCAGGTCGGCAAGCCGAACAACGTTGTGTGGGCAATCGACGGTGACGGTTCGTTCCAGATGACCAACCAGGAACTGGCCACCTGCACGGTGAACAACATTCCGATCAAGGTCTGCCTGATCAACAACTCCGTGCTCGGCATGGTGCGTCAGTGGCAGTCGCTGTTCTACGACAAGCGCTACTCCAATACAACGCTCAACCCCGTTGACGGAGAGCAGATCCCGAACTTTGAAATGCTCGCCACCGCCTACGGTATGGCAGCGCGCACCGTCCGTTCTATCGACGAAGTCGACGAGGCTATCGAATGGGCCATGTCCATCAACGACCGCCCTGTCCTGATCGACTTTAGAGTCTCGAAGGACTCCATGGTGTGGCCGATGGTCGCAGCAGGTGTGTCGAACGATGAAATCCGCTATGCCAAGGGTATGGCACCCGACTGGGATGTGGAGGACTGAAAATCATGGCACAAACACATACTCTGAGCGTGCTTGTTGAAAACAAGCCCGGTGTCCTGACCCGCGTCTCGGCACTGTTCGCGCGTCGCGCATTTAACATCACCTCGCTTACCGTGGGTGAAACTGAGCATCCCGAAATCTCCCGCATGACGATCATCGTCAAAGCAGAAGACCAACCCTTCGAACAGGTCACCAAGCAGTTGAACAAGCTGGTGAACGTGCTCAAGGTTGTGGAGCTTGAACCGGAAGACTCCGTGGAACGTCGCCTCCTCCTGATCAAAGTGCGCGCCGACGAAAAGCGTCGCACCGGCGTCTTGCAGGTTGTCGACCTCTTCCGTGCTCACGTCGTCGACGTGCAGACGGAAACGGTCGTCATCGAATCTATTGGCTCACTATCTAAACTCGAAGCACTTGTCCGCTCCCTTGAGCAGTACGGTGTGACAGAAATCGTCCAGTCGGGCGCTGTGGCGATCGGCCGCGGATCACGCTCGATCACGGATCAATTGAAGGAGAAATGACAATGACTGAGATCATCTACGACGACGGTGCAGATCTGTCGATCATCCAGTCCAAGAAGGTTGCCATCATTGGCTACGGCTCGCAGGGTCACGCCCATGCGCTCAACCTCAAGGATTCCGGCGTCGACGTGGTTGTTGGTCTGCGTCCGGGCTCTTCCTCATGGGACAAGGCTGAATCCGCTGGCCTGACTGTCAAGGACGTTTCCGAAGCTGTGGCCGAAGGTGACGTTGTGATGATCCTGGTTCCGGACCAGGTCCAGCGTTTCGTCTACGCAGAGCAAATCGCCAAGAACCTCAAGGACGACGCCGCACTGTTCTTCTCGCACGGCTTCAATATCCGCTACGGCTACATTGCCCCCGAAGCCGGCCACGACATCTGCATGGTCGCCCCGAAGGGCCCGGGACACACCGTTCGTCGCCAGTTCCTCGAAGGTAAGGGTGTTCCGGCCCTCGTCTGTGTCGAGCAGGACGCATCCGGCCAGGCGCTCGCACTCGCACTGTCCTACGCCAAGGCAATCGGTGGCACCCGCGCAGGCGTCATTGAGACCACCTTCACTGAAGAAACCGAAACCGACCTCTTCGGCGAGCAGGCAGTCCTCTGCGGTGGCGTTTCCAAGCTTATCCAGTACGGCTTCGAAACCCTGACCGAAGCTGGCTACAAGCCCGAAATGGCCTACTTCGAGGTCTGCCACGAACTGAAGCTCATCGTTGACCTGATCAACGAGGGTGGCCTGACCAAGCAGCGTTGGTCCTGCTCCGACACCGCAGAGTACGGCGACTACGTCTCCGGCCCACGCGTCATCGGCCCGCAGGTCAAGGAAGCCATGAAGGAGGTCCTTGCCGACATCCAAGACGGCACCTTTGCCAAGCGCTTCATCGCCGACCAGGACAACGGCGGCCTCGAATTCAAGGCGTTGCGTGCAGAAAACGAAGCGCACCCGATCGAAAAGACCGGCCAGAAGCTCCGCAAGGCCTTCGGCTGGACCTCGGCAGACTCCGACTACACCGATGGTTCCGCAGCTCGCTGATCGATTCCGCGCGAGTGATGTCGCCTTCCACTAGGGAAGCATGACGGAGGCTCGCAGAGACATTGTGGCGGCCACCCTCAAGGTGGCCGCCACATGCATATACGAGTGGGGGGAATGAGCTAGCGTCGGGCTACCTGCGCAGTTGCAAGGAATACCGGGTAGTCACGCCCCGACTTCGAAATCGTCATCACCGTGGAGACGAGGATATTCTGGCAGCCACATTCGTGGAGCAACTGCTCAACGAGAGCACGTTCGGTGCCGTGATGAGCCGGAACAATATCTCCGTCAGCATGGTAGGAACCGTCGTCCGCATCCATATCCGCCAGAGCAACCCAGCCACCCGGCCGCGCTCGCTCCACAAGCGCACGGATCACCGAGCGCTGATCCTTCATATGATGCAGAGCCATCAGCGACACAATGACGTCATATTCCTGGGAGGGAACTTCGCTGACCCACTGCTCCGCGTCACAGAACAGGGCATCCATGCGATCATTCAGGCCGGCATCCGCAATGTTGCGGTGAGCAACTTCCAACATTCCCTGAGACGTATCACCCAGACTCACGTGATCGGCATGGGAGGACAGAGCCAGCCCCAGCAGCCCCGTCCCAGAACCGATATCGAGCCAGTGACCTCCCGAAGGGAGTCGTCGCATTATTTCTGAGGCGACGGTGCGTGCGCGTTCCCCGCGTACGGGAGAAGAATCCCACTGCTCCGCGTGGGCATCGAACGGAGAATTGGCCGTAGGAAAAGACGAAAGCATGGGAACAGTGTATAGGAGCCTGTCTAGGGCGTGCTGCCCGCTTGGGGCGTGAGGTGTGGAATGAAGAAGAGAAATGACGGCATCGAAAAGGAAAGGAGCGCGTGGGGAGGAATAGCGCAGGAGGATGTCCGCCTCGTCGGGGAAAGGATCCGCATGGCGGACGTTTCCGCGCACACAGACGCAGCTCAGCACACTGGATGTATGCGCACGATCAAATTGGCCGTGATTCCCGGCGACGGTATCGGTAAAGAGGTTGTTCCCGAAGGCCTGAAGGTTCTGACCAAGGTCCTTGAAGGTTCCGACCTGGAACTTGAAACGACTCAGTTCGATCTGGGCGCTGACCGCTGGCACCGCACCGGTGACACCCTGACCGACGAAGATCTTGAAGCAATCAGGGGAAACGACGTCATCCTTCTGGGTGCTGTTGGTGACCCGTCGGTTCCCTCCGGTGTCCTTGAGCGCGGTCTGTTGCTGAAGCTCCGCTTCGCTCTCGATCACTACGTGAACCTTCGTCCCTCGAAGTACTACGAAGGCGTTGCCTCGCCGCTACGCATTCCCGACAACATAGACTTCGTTGTTGTCCGTGAAGGCACGGAGGGCCTCTACTGTGGCAACGGCGGTGCCGTCCGCGTCGGCACCCCGCACGAGATCGCAACCGAGGTTTCAGTCAACACTGCTTTCGGTGTTGAGCGCGTTGTACGCTACGCGTTTGAAAAGGCCAACGCTCGGCCTCGTAAAAAACTTACTTTGGTGCACAAACACAATGTCCTCGTGAACGCCGGACACCTCTGGCGTCGCACAGTCGAAGCCGTCGGAGCCGAATACCCTGACGTCGCCGTCGACTACTGCCACGTTGACGCGGCCACGATCTACATGGTCACCGACCCGCAACGCTTTGACGTGATCGTCACCGACAACCTGTTCGGCGACATCCTCACCGACGAAGCGGGCGCAGTCACCGGTGGCATCGGCCTGGCCGCATCGGGCAATATCAACCCCGACGGCGCATTCCCGTCGATGTTTGAGCCCGTCCACGGCTCTGCGCCCGACATTGCAGGCCAGGGCAAGGCTGATCCGACTGCAACGATCTCCTCGGTCGCACTGCTGCTTGATCATATTGGCAAGCCGGAACTGGCAGCCAAGGTGGAAGCCGCCATCGAAAAGGACATGGCCGACCGCGCTGCCGCCGATAAGGCAGGCACTCCTCTGGTTCGCTCCACCTCCGAAATCGGAGACGCGATCTGCGTGGCACTTGCCTGAGCGTATTCTCACCGACTGATGCTCGCCTAGGTTCACATGACGGAACCGTGGCGAGTATCGTCGTATCCACACATATCCTTGACGTAACGCCTACGAAGAGGAGAAATAATGGCGATCCAAGAGCATGTGCCTACTCAGCTGGAATCCTTGGCTGCTCAGCCGATTGGATCCGGTGACGAGCTTGCAGGTCGTTTCCCTCTTACCGTCAACCCGAATCCTGCGTCGCAGGCAGAATACGACGCGGTGATGAATGATCTGACCTTCGGCTGTCAGTTCACCGATCACATGGCCCACATGCGCTGGATCAAGGGTGAAGGTTGGACGGATCGTGGTGTGATTCCTTACGGTCCGCTGGATCTCACGCCGGGTGCTGCGGTTCTGCACTACTCGCAGTCCGTGTTTGAAGGCATCAAGGCGTACCGTCACGATGACGGGTCGATCTGGACCTTCCGCCCGACTTTCAATGCGGCGCGCATCAACCACTCGGCTCGTCGTCTGGCTCTGCCCGAGATGGATCGCGAAGACTTTGTCGCTTCCCTGGTTGACTACGTTCGCGCGGATTCAAAGTGGGTTCCCGAAGGCGATGGCACCAGCCTCTACCTTCGCCCGTTCATGTTCGCCTCCGAGGCATTTGTGGGTGTCCACGCCGCCCAGGTTGTCGACTACTACGTGATCGGCTCGCCGTCCGGCCCATACTTCAAGTCCGGCCTCACCGGTGTTCCGATCTGGGTCGTGAAGGGCTATCACCGCGCTGGCCCGGGTGGCACCGGTGCCGCGAAGGCGGGTGGCAACTACGCTGCGTCCCTGATGCCGCAGGAAGTCGCTGCTGAAAAGGGCTTCTCGCAGGTCTGCTTCCTGGACACCTACGAGGAAAAGTATCTCGAAGAGCTCGGTGGCATGAACATGTTTGTCGTCATGGCTGACGGCACGATCCGTACGCCCGAACTGTCCGGTGTCATCCTTGAGGGTGGTACGCGTTCTGCAATCTGCCGTATGTTGCGCGAGCAGGGAACCGAGGTTCGTGAAGAAAAGATCGCTCTGGACGAACTGGTTGCGGGCATCCGCTCCGGCGCTGTTTCGGAGATCTTCGCGTGTGGCACGGCCGCCGTCATCACGCCGATTACTCGCCTTGCGAATGATGACTTCGATGTGGAGCTCCCCGTTGGTGAAAAGACGAAGGCTATCCACGCTGAGCTGACCGGTATCCAGATGGGTCACCATCCGGATCCGTACAACTGGCTCTACCGTCTCGCTTGACTTTCACGTTTTTAACGTAGGGGCCTCGTTGATTTTTATCGACGAGGCCGCCTCCATATACAAGGCTTTAGGGCTGTGGGACTGAGTCCCACAGCCCTAAAGCCTTGTGAGGGGCGGAGTTGGATCACTGATCAGCCAGGCGTGCACCTTCAGTCAGTGATTCGAGCTTTGCCCATGCGATCGACGGGTAGACGCGGCCACCCAGGCCGCAGTCGGTCGATGCGACAACGCGTTCCTTGCCGACGATGTCGGTGAACTGGTGGATACGCTGGGCAACCAATTCGGGGTGCTCGACAACGTTTGTGGAGTGAGAGACAACGCCCGGGATCAGGTACTTTCCTTCAGGAAGCTCGATGTCCTTCCAGATTGTCCACTCGTGAGCGTGGCGCGCATTCGCTGCCTCGAAGGTCAGGCCATTGGCGTTCACTGCAAGAGCGAGGTCGACGATGTCCTTGAATGGGATGTCCGTGGTGTGCGGGCCGTGCCAGGAACCCCAGCAGACGTGGAAACGGATGAGCTCGGGATCGATACCTGCAAGTGCGTGGTTCAGAGCATCGATACGGACTTGCTGGAAAGCGCGGTACTCCTCGAGTGAAGGGGCAACAGCGAACTGGTCCCAGCCCTCGGCAATATCCGGAGCATCGATCTGAACGGTCAGGCCTGAGTCGGTGATGTGCTTGTATTCCTCGCGAAGAACATCAGCGAGTGCCCACACGACGGCCTCGTCATCTTCATAGAAGGCGTTGGCGACGCGGGCGGCAGAGCCGGGGGAGATAGCGGCGATGAAGCCATCCTTCACGGACTTTCCAACAGCTTCGAGGGCTGCTTTCGTGCCGGCAATATCGGCGTTGACAGCGTCGGTGCCAATGTAGGTGAGTTCCGATGTGATCGTCGGGAAGACAACGGGATTCTTATTCGCAATGTGGATACCGGAATCCGGATCGGAGTAGGCATCTTGGAAACGTTGCCAGTCTCGGCGCTCTGCGAAGGAAGAGTATGAAATGCGACCTTCGCGGCCTGCCGGAGGACGCGCATCGAAACGAGCGGTCTCTTCAGCGGTCAGACCACCGAAACGGGAGAAGGAGTAGGTCCACCATGCGCCGTAGTCGACTGTGTCGAGCATCGCATGACCGTACTCGCCATCGTTAACGACCGAAATGCCGAGCTCAACCTGCTTGGCAATAACCTTGTTTGCTTCTTCCTGAAGAATCAGAGCAAACTCAGCGTCGGAGAGCTCACCCTTTGCACGCTTCCAGTTCGCGTCGACAAGTTTGGGTGTGCGGGGGAGTGAACCCACATGGGTTGTACGGATAGTCACGTCGGTAATCCTTTCTAGCGACCGCGTCTTGAGCGAAAGATTACGTTTTGGGTACGAGGCGTAGGCCGAGGCGTCCATTGGATAGGCGAATGTGACAAACTGTCTGTTCACTCAATGACCTCGTCGGACGCGCGTCAACCAATCCTCTTAGGCTTAACGCATTACCTAATTACTGGGAGGACGCTCATGAGCAGGCAGCTTCGCTCCGCGACTTCAACGCAGGGCCGCAATATGGCTGGTGCCCGTGCGCTCTGGCGCGCGACGGGTATGAGAGATAGCGACTTCGGGAAGCCGATTATTGCCGTCGTTAACTCGTTCACCGAATTTGTGCCTGGACACGTCCACCTTCGTAACGTTGGCAAGCTTGTCGCTGACGCAATCGTTGAAGCTGGCGGCGTTGCCAAGGAAATGAACACCATTGCCGTCGATGACGGTATTGCGATGGGCCATGGTGGCATGCTCTACTCACTCCCCAGCCGCGAGGTCATCTCCGACTCCGTTGAATACATGGTGAATGCCCACTGTGCGGACGCCATGGTCTGCATCTCCAACTGTGACAAGATCACGCCCGGCATGTTGATCGCTGCGATGCGCCTTAACATCCCCGTTGTTTTCGTCTCCGGCGGCCCGATGGAAGCTGGCAAGAACATTGATCCGTCCGTGATCATTGGCGACGCAAAGACCGGCCACGGCAACCTCATCACCGTTATGAATGCGACGGCGAACGACGAGGTTTCCGACGATGCGCTGCTCGCCATCGAGAAGCTTGCTTGCCCGACCTGTGGTTCCTGCTCTGGCATGTTCACCGCGAACTCGATGAACTGTCTGACCGAGGCCCTTGGCCTGTCGTTGCCCGGTAACGGCTCAACCCTCGCCACCCAGGTTGCTCGCCGCGACCTGTTCGTGCGCGCAGGCGAAATGGTCGTTGACCTCTGCCACCTCTACTACGACGAGGAAGATGATTCCGTCCTGCCTCGTAACATCGCGAACAAGGATGCCTTCCACAACGCGATGACACTGGATATGGCGATGGGAGGATCCTCGAACACCGTCCTGCACCTGCTGGCAGTTGCGCACGAAGGCGGAATTGACTTCGACCTCGAAGACATCGCAGAACTGGGACGCACCGTCCCGTGCCTGTCCAAGGTTGCACCGAACCACAACGACTACCACATGGAAGATGTCCACCGAGCAGGCGGTATTCCGCGCATTCTTGGTGAACTTGACCGTGGTGGGTTCCTCACCCACACCGTCCACACCATCCACTCGCCGTCGCTGGACGAGTGGCTGGGAGCATGGGATCCGAAGTCGCCTACCGTCACCGACGAAGCGATCGAACTTTGGAAGGCTGCGCCTGGAAACGTGCGCACCACCGAACCGTTCTCTACCTCGAATAAGTGGGCTGAACTCGACCTCGATCAGGAAAAAGGTTGCGTCCGCGATATCGAGCACGCCTACACCGCAAACGGTGGCCTGACCGTTCTCTTCGGCAACCTTGCCCCCGAAGGCGCCATCATCAAGGCAGCCGGTATTGACCCGTCTCTCTTCCACTTCGAAGGCCGAGCGCGCGTCATGGAATCCCAGGACGAAGCCATCGAAAAGATCCTCGACAAGACCGTCGAAGCTGGCGACGTTGTTGTCATTCGCTACGAGGGGCCCGCAGGGGGGCCGGGCATGCAGGAAATGCTCTACCCGACCTCCTTTATCAAGGGACGAGGCCTCGGTAAAGCCTGCGCCCTCATCACCGACGGTCGTTTCTCCGGCGGCACGTCTGGCATCTCCGTTGGACACATTTCGCCTGAGGCTGCTGACGGTGGTCTGATCGGCCTGATCGAAGACGGTGATCCGATCATCATCGACGTGAACGAGGGTCTTCTGCAGCTCGATGTCCCCGAAGAGGAAATCGAACGCCGTCGCGCCGCTCAGGAAGCACGCGAACACCCGTGGACTCCGCTGAACCGTGACCGCGTTGTCTCACCCGCACTGCAGCTCTACGCCGCAACGGCAATGAGCGCATCGAAGGGCGCAGCGCGCGACGTCTCGCGCGTCCTCCGTTGAACGTTGAATCAGTGGTCGCGGCCTCGTCGATTGTGATGAGGTCCCCCACCCATATCTGAACGGTCAGCCCAACACGACCTGACCAGACCAAAGCGCACACGCGCTGAACTCGAGGGAGCTGGCAATGAGCGAACACGTTGCCCTGTACGACACGACCTTGCGCGACGGAGCCCAACAGGAGGGCATTTCCCTGTCCGTCGCTGACAAGCTCGCAGCACTGCCCATTGTGGACGAGCTGGGCGTCGACTACATCGAAGGCGGATGGCCGGGCGCGATTCCGAAAGATACGCAGTTCTTCCAGCGTGCTCGCGGCATACAGTTGCATCACGCGCGCCTTACAGCCTTTGGTGCCACCACGAAAGCCGGCGTTCGGGCATCCGAGGATCGCCAGGTTGCTGGGCTTGCTGAATCAGGCGCATCGGTCGTCACGCTGGTTGCGAAGTCGGATCCTCGCCATGTGACGCGTGCGCTACGAACAACGCTCGAAGAAAACCTGCGCATGGTGCGTGACACCGTCGAATACCTGACGGGCGAAGGTATCGACGTCATGGTCGATCTGGAGCACTACTTCGACGGGCTCGCATTCGATCCTTCATATGGAATTGAAGTGATGCTCGAGGCCGCGCGCGCTGGAGCCGTCGCAGTTATTCCGTGCGACACGAACGGTGGAAACCTGCCGTCGACTATCGGTGCGCTGACAGCGCGTTCGCGTCAAGCTTTGGATGAGGTCGGGTGCGGTTTAACGGTGCTCGGCATTCACGCTCACAACGACACCGGGTGCGCGGTAGCGAACACCATTGCTGCCGTGGAAGCGGGGGCGCGTCAGGTCCAGGGTACAGTCAACGGCTACGGTGAACGCACCGGTAATGCGAACCTGCTAACGTGTGCGGCGAACCTGCAGATCAAGTGTGGTTTTGATGTGATCCCGGACGATGCGCTCTCGTCGCTGGACTCCGTGTCCCACCGCATTGCGGAGCTCGTGAACATCACGCCGTTCGCGCGCGACCCCTACGTTGGAACCTCGGCATTCGCACACAAGGCTGGCCTGCACGCATCCGCGATCCGCGTCGATCCCGATCTGTACCAGCACATCGATCCCGCCCTGGTAGGGAACGGCATGCGGATGCTGGTATCCGAAATGGCTGGAAAGTCCTCAATCGAGCTGAAGGCTGAGGAACTCGGCATCGACCTGACTGCTCTTCCGAATGCCGCGGGCGTGCTGGCGGCAAAGGTGAAAGAACGCGAAGCTGCCGGCTACACCTACGATGCTGCCGACGCTTCTTTCGAACTGCTGGCGCTGGGCGAACTTGGGCAGATGCCACGCTTCGTCCGCGTCGAGTCCTGGAAGGTGACGACTCAGGAAATCGCTGAAGTCAAGGGCGATCCCTTCGCCGAATCGGAAGCAACCGTCAAGATTCACACGGAACGCCGTCACATTCGAACGGCCGAAGGAAACGGTCCTGTGAATGCTCTCGACCGGGCACTCCGTCACGTGTTGACTCGCGACTATCCGGTGTGCGCGAGCTTCAAGCTCTCTGACTTCAAGGTGCGTATTTTGGACGAGGATCGTGCGGGCACCGACTCCACGATTCGCGTTCTGATTGAAACCACTGACGGACATCGCTCCTGGTCGACCGTTGGTATCGGTACGGATATTATCGAGGCCTCGTGGGAAGCGCTCTTCGACGCCTACATGTGGGGGCTGTTGCATTCGGGCGTGGCGCCACTGTTACGTGAGTGAACTTCAGCTGAAAACGCTGGCACGATTCGCATTGCGGGGCGTGGCGGAGGACAATTAAGCCATGCATGGAGAGTACAAAGTTCCCGGTGGCAAGCTCGTCGTTGTTGACTGCGACGTGGAAAACGACTCGATAGTGAATGTGCGCCTCTCTGGCGACTTCTTCCTTGACCCCGATGATGCGCTACTGCGTATGACGGGCGCGCTTGAAGGTGCCCCCGCATCACTGTCGGGTGTTGAGATCGCATCGCGCGTTGAAGTTGGCCTGGATCCCGATGATGTTCTCATGGGTGTTACGCCCGCCGCTGTTGGCGTGGCCGTTCGTCGTGCTCTGGGACATGCGCTCTCTTGGGATGACATCGATTTCGAGGTCATTCACGGTCCCGTTGTCGACCCGATGATTAACGTTGCCATGGACGAGACACTGGTCGAAGATGTTGCGGCTGGTCGCCGTAAGCCGTTCATGCGACTCTGGGAATGGAACGGCCCGCAGGTTGTCATCGGTTCCTTCCAGTCCTACCAGAACGAGATCCAGCAGGATGGCGTCGAACGCTACGGCATTACCGTGTCCCGTCGCGTCACCGGCGGCGGCGCTATGTTCATGGAGCCCGGCAACTGCGTCACGTACTCGCTGGTCATTCCGACCGCTCTGGTTGAAGGAATGAGTTTCGAACAGTCATACCCTTTCCTGGACCAGTGGGTCATGGAAGTCCTGGCAAAGCTAGGCGTGAAGGCGAAGTACATTCCGCTGAATGACATTGCGTCCGAAGCGGGCAAGATCGGCGGTGCAGCACAAAAGCGCTGGTCAAACGGCTACATGGTTCACCACGTGACAATGGCCTACGACATCGACGCAGTGAAGATGAACGAGGTTCTGCGCATCGGCATGGAAAAGATCCGCGACAAAGGAACCCGTAGCGCTGTCAAGCGTGTTGACCCGATGCGCTCCCAGATCGGTCTGCCACGCGAGCAGATCCTCGACACCTTCTACGACCATTTCAAGACGAAGTACAACGCTACTGACGGTGAAATCACTGAAGCCGACATCCAGCGTGCGAAGGAACGGTGCGAAACGAAGTTCGCGACCTACGAGTGGGTGCACCGCATTCCGTGATTGGTCAGAGCTGTTCCCCGCGGCTTGTCTCAGTCGCGAGGATGTTGTCAAGAGCCAGTGATTATTGAGAGCTGAGAGACGTACTCAATTCCTCGTAGGAAACTCCGTTCTCCGCCGACTTCTCGAATCAGATCAAGGGTGAGATAGACAGGCGTCATGCTCATGTCCCAGTTTTGCATCTAGCCCAGGTGACGCGCCCCGAAAACGGCGGTGCCGACGCGGACGATTGTTGCGCCTTCGGCGATCGCCCAGTGAAGATCATTCGACATTCCCATCGACAGTTCCAGCTTGCTCATCGCGTACGAGACCCTGATTCGATCTCGGATCTTGCGAAGCAGTGCGTACGCGGAGCGAACATCAGCCTCGACAGGGGAATTCAGCCCAACTGTCATGAAGCCACTGAGCTTCAAGTGTTCTGACCTCACGACTGCCTCAACGACAGAATCAACGTCTGCCGGCTGGCACCCGTGTTTCGTGTCTTCACCGGACACGTTGACCTCGATGAAAACCGGCAGGGAAGTGGAAAGACGCTGGTCGATCTTCGCGGCGAGCGCTACAGAATCGAGGGATTCAATCAGATCGACGCACGCCAACGCTTGATTGATCTTGTTCGATTGCAGTGGTCCGATCAAGTGCACGTGAGAGCCTTCGACGCTACGGATAGCATCGACGGTATCTCGGGCTTCCTGAACGCGATTGTGGCCAAGCAAGATCGGCTGCCCAAGGTCTTTCAACAGCCGTGCCGCTTGCGCGCATTCCTCGGCGGATCGCGTCTTCACGGCAAGCTCGAGCGCAACTTTTTGCGATGCCCCATACTGGGTGCGCGTAGCCTCAATCCGTTCCAACGCGTGCTGAATTCCCGCCTGAATGTTCATAGGTGAATCGTACGGCAGTCCGGCCTCGTACCCCCTGAATAATCCCTGACTTGCTCTGAACAACTGGCTTTCGAAGAGCGCGCCCACCGCGCATGCGAGATAATTGATGCAGCTTCACCAACGACTTCAAGGAGACTTCGTGCGCACGCTGCTCAACATCATTTGGCTACTCTTCGGTGGCATCTGGCTTTGGCTGGGATACCTGCTGGCCGGCATCATCGCGTGTGTTTTCATTGTGACGATCCCGGCTGGCCTGGCGTGCTTCCGTATCGCACAGTACGTGCTCTGGCCGTTCGGGCGTAGTGTTGTGCCTCTGCCACATGCGGGCGCGGGGTCGACTCTGATGAACGTCGTCTGGTTCCTGATCGCTGGACTCTGGCTCGCAATGGGGCACGTAGCAACAGCTGTTGCGCAAGCCGTGACGATCGTCGGTATTCCGGTGGCGCTTGCGAATCTGAAGATGATTCCGGTGACGTGCTTCCCGTTCGGAAAGACTGTGGTTTCTGATCCGCGCGCAGTAATCATCTGAGCAGGTGCATCCAAGTGGGGAAAAAGAAAGCGAATGTGAGTTCGCCGTCGGGTCCGACTCGTGCGATTGAAGCATTGAATAAGGCCGGGATTTTCTTCACCTTGCACGAATACGAGCATTCGCCCGAAGCTCGCACGTATGGTGGTGAAACGGTTGAGAAGCTCGGTGTTAATCCGGCGACTGCGTTTAAAACGCTGATGGTTAAACTGAATACCGGCGAGTTCGTTGTCGGGATTATCCCGGTTCTTCGTCATCTGTCGATGAAGCTGATCGCGAAGGCTGCGGGTGCGAAGAACGCTGAGATGGCGGATCCTGCTGTCGCGCAGCGTCGTACGGGATACGTGGTGGGCGGGATTTCTCCGCTGGGACAGACGACTTCGCACCGTTTATTTGTTGATGAGTCCTGTTTGGACCATGACACGATGATCGTGTCAGGTGGTAGGCGCGGCTATTCGGTGGAGTTGAGCCCGCTGGACTTTATCGATGTGTCAGGCGCCGAATGTGTTCCGCTGACTGCGATCGACTAGGTGAATACAGGCCCGGCGTCTGCTGAGCCGTTAGAGATGAAACCCTTGAAGCAGGCTTGCGATAGGAAACTCTCTCTTTTCTGCTGCCCGAGCAAGCTTCAGATCATTCGTGCAGAAAGTGATCTGAGTATTGGGACTTGTCAGGATCGAAGCTGTTGCAAGGTGAATCGTATCGAGGCTCTTGAGCTTGCCGGTGAACTTCTTAGTGCGGGCCTACGGACAGTAGGGTCAGCGCGACTCCGTCTTGGCGATCGGATTCAACAAGGTCGATCAGGGCGACGAGGTGCCAGTCGCCATCGCCATTCGGATCAAGCAGTGTCTGAGTCGCCAACCAATACGTGTGGTCACCGTCCGCCTCGGCGCCAGCAACCTCAAGATCTGCGGGGGAAGGGTGCTCATTCAATTCGCACAATGAGGCCGACCGGGCTTCCTGATCGATCCCGATCCAGTCATACTCTGCCCAGTAGCGCTCCAACACGTGATCCCAACGTTCTTCATCCCACCCGGAATCGGCGTCCTCGCGCGCCAGAGCTTCAACCGCGTCGCGGCTCATCAGTTCTACACGATGGAACATCGCCTTACGTACTGCCGTACGGAATGCATGCTTGTTCGTCGTAAACGCGATCGTTCCGTCCTCGTCAGCGCCGAACGCAACCTCGTTTCCAACCGTCTGTGTAGCAGAATTCGAGGCCTTGCCTTCAGCCAATGCCTCCCACTCGTCCAACAAGGAGGAGTCAACCGCACGAATCAGGCAAGCCAGCCAATCGATGATCGCCTCAACCTCGTCCGTCATCGCATCATCGGGAATAATCTGCTTCATGCCACGATATGCATCCGTCAAATAACGCAACAGCACGCCCTCGGAACGTCCCACGTCGTAACGAGAAATAAGCTCCGTGAATGTCATCGCGTTCTCAACCATCTCACGGACAACTGACTTTGGAGAAATCTCAAGATTCCCGATCCAAGGATTCGCCTTCACATAGGTTGCGAACGCCGACTCCAACAGATGAGCCAACGGCATCGGCCACGTTACCGATTCCAATGCTTCCATACGTTCGTCATACTCCATGCCCTCGGCCTTCATTGCGGCGACGGCCTCACCCTTGGCTACAGAACGCTGGGCAAAGAGCAGTGGACGAGGATCATCGAGAACCGATTCCACAACGGACAGAACATCAAGCGCATATGACGGCGAGTCAGGATCCAAGAGTTCAATCGCAGCAAGTGCAAACGGCGACAGGGGCTGATTCAATGCAAAATCATCGGGCAAATCAGTTGCCGCACGGAGCCTGGGACGATGTTCCTTCAACGCTTGAGCGGTAGAGACGTGCTCGACTACGCCCGCCTGCAACAACGAGGAGTAGATGTCGCCCAAGCGGCGAAGATGTGGGTTCGAGTCCTGGGGACGGTCATCGTTGCCCACGGCCAGCTCCACCAAATGGGCTCCAGGATCACGCCCTGCAACTTCCGCTCCGGCAAGAACATTCAAGACCATCGAGTGGGTCATTGAGAACTGTGAACGCAACTGTTCGGGCTGCTCTTCAGTCAAACGCGTGAACGTCGCCTTTGTCCACGAGATCGTTCCGTCGCCAGGGCCCTTACTCTTCTTCGCATGCTTCTTCTGGGCGCGCTTCAACTCACGCACGTCGCGAGCCGCTTCCTGGGCCGCACTGAGCTTCGCGCGCTCGCGGGCAGCCTCAATCTCATGCTCAGGAGCAAGAACACGCACATAGCCGACGGTGTCGAAGCCAGCGCGACCTGCGCGACCAGCAATTTGATGGAATTCACGTGCTGATAGGTGACGCATCTTGTTGCCATCGAACTTCACCAATGACGTCAACAACACCGTGCGAATGGGCACGTTGATACCAACACCAAGAGTGT
This sequence comes from Schaalia turicensis ACS-279-V-Col4, assembly GCF_000296505.1. Classification (GTDB taxonomy): domain Bacteria; phylum Actinomycetota; class Actinomycetes; order Actinomycetales; family Actinomycetaceae; genus Pauljensenia; species Pauljensenia turicensis_A. The sequence continues at coordinate 282,837 of NZ_JH815210.1, read as the reverse complement.
CAGTTCCGCACACGATGGGGAGCAAGCCCTGCTGTGTGAGGCGTTCAACCAGTCGGCGATAGCGGGGGAGCATACCGGCATGGTGAATACCAATTCCCTGGGTGAGTAGAGACCGCAGAGTCTGACCGAATCCCTTCGCAAAGCTCACGGTTGCAAGCTCGGCGTTGATCTTCTTCTTTTGGTCATCGCTGATCAACGTGCGCTTATTAAATGATTGCGCAGTTGAAACGGCATCTTTCTGAGAAAAATGCACGATGTAGACCGGCCAGCGGCCCTCGTTGAACAGGCGCTCGACCGTGTCGTCCAAACGATCGACAACATATTCAAATTCAAGAGGAACCGGGCGCTTCGCATTATCAATCAACGCGACCTCGCGTCCGGTGCGTTCCTGCCACGTACGACGGAAGAACGCGGTGTCACCAAGTGTCGCAGACATCGCGACAAACTGAGGTTTCGTGAGCTCCAGCAGGGGAATCTGCCATGCTGATCCTCGCTGCGGATCCCCGTAATAGTGGAACTCATCCATCACGATCATGTCCGCATCCAAGGATGGGCCTTCACGCAGAGACTGATTCGCCAAGATTTCAGCCGTGCAGCAGATAATCGGCGCCAGAGGATTGAGGGACACGTCGCCCGTCACCATGCCAACGTTCTGCGCACCAAAAAGTGCGACCAGATCGAAGAACTTCTCTGAAACAAGAGCCTTCAGAGGTGCTGTGTAATACGAGCGCCCACCATTCGCCATCGACACGAAGTGCGCGGCCAACGCGATCATCGACTTGCCCGACCCAGTTGGGGTTGCAGCAATAATGTGCTTCCCGTCGAGGAGCTCAAGGAACGACTCTTCCTGATGCGGATACAGTGGCCTGCCCGTTGAGGCCGCCCACGAAGTAAACGCTTCGTAGAGCGCATCAGGATCCTTCAACAGGCCATCGTCTTCCAACTGGTCCAGAAGTTCATTCAAGCTCGCTGTCATGGTCCCATTGTCCCAGAAAGACGACTGCCCCCAAACGCTGGTTATTAAATGTTTGGATAGAAGGGACAGGCGATGTGAGCCTGTGAATAACTGCCTGTTTAAGGAAACGCGTTCAACGATGAGCCTCGTACCCCGACCGCCAACTGGAAGTGCACCCAAGTGGTCACGTTGTGGATCGAAAAACGGGGAAAGCAGATCGTGTGCCATGCTTAGCGCGTCCCGTTAGCCGTAACCCACCACAGTGGTGGACAAGAAAGGAGTGCGACGTGGAAGACCTTGCAAATCAGATTCTGGCGGTCGCAGACTGGCTCACGTTACACGTGACAGTCTGGGTTCTCGTTGGCACCGGCCTTTTCCTGACCATCGCTTCTCGTGGTGTGCAACTGAGGCATTTCCCGTCGATGATTCGCGCTGTCACCGGCTCGCGTCAAGGCGCGAAGGGCGGCATCTCGTCCTTCCAGGCGTTCACGATTTCGCTCGCCGCCCGCGTCGGCGTCGGCAACGTGTTCGGCGTGGCAGCAGCTTTGCTGATGGGTGGTCCGGGCGCAATTTTCTGGATGTGGATCGTCGCCCTCGTCGGGATGGCGACCGCATTCTTCGAGGCAACGCTCGCGCAGGTCTTCAAAGTCCGCGTTGCTGACGGCACATTCCGTGGCGGTCCCGCGTACTACATTTCGCTCGGTATGAAGAACAAGGTACTTGCCTCAGTCTTCGCCGTTATCACCGTTGTCACCTGCGCATTCGTCATCACCTCCGTCCAGTCGAACGCCATCGCTGGAACCCTGCTCTCTGCACTTGGTGACGCCGGCTCTGAGCCCGTCATCGCTTCACTCACCCGGGCACAGATCATCATCGGTGCCCTGCTGTTCGTCTTCTCCTCCATGGTCATCTTCGGCGGTATCCGCACCGTCGCCCGCGTGACCGAATGGATGGCCCCGATCATGGCCACGATCTACGTCATCATGGTCGCGGTCATCGTCATCGTGAACATCGGCCAGTTCGGAGCCGTCCTCGGCCAGATCTTCTCCTCCGCATTCGCGCCCCAGCCACTCGTTGGTGGCCTCGGTGGTGGCATTCTCGCCGCCCTGATCAACGGCACGAAGCGAGGCCTCTTCTCGAACGAAGCCGGCCAGGGCACTGCTCCGAACGCCGCTGCAACCGCGACTGTTGCGCACCCCGTGTCCCAGGGGCTCATTCAGTCCCTCGGCGTTTTCATCGATACGGTCATCGTGTGTACCGCCACCGCGTTCGTCATCCTGATCGCAGGCCCGGATGTCTGGGGAGCCGAGGGTATCAGTCCCGCAAACCTGACCTCCGTGGCCGTCGCGAACGAGCTCGGTCAATGGACCATCATGCCGATGGCCGTCCTCATCTTCGTCCTCGCGTACTCGTCGATCATCGCCGCCTACGTCTACTCCGAAACGAACATGACGTTCGTGACCGGCAAGAAGTGGGCAACCTGGACTGTTCGCGTTATCTCCGTCGGGTCCGTTGTCCTCGGTGCGCTGGTCTCGCTGGACCTGGTCTGGAACGCCGTCGATATTGCGATGGCCGTTATGACCGTCACCAACCTGATCGCCCTGCTCTGGCTCTCGAAGTGGGGCCTGGGTGCCCTGCGCGACTACGAAGCTCAGCGCAAGGCCGGCGTCGAGATCCCCGTTTTCGTCGGCACGGACAATCCGCTACTTCCCGGCGATCTGCCGACCGACACTTGGGCCGAGGAAAAAGTCTCCTGATGCCGCGCGATTGGACTTCCCGTCCGCCTTCGAAGTTGTGTGCTGAAACGGCTTCGTATTGACGAAGCCCATCAGAAAGCCATCCTGGCTCAACGCCGGTGCTCCGGGCTCATGCCCGAGGCACCGGCGTTTTACCACACTGTTCACCTTCAGATCGACGAGATCGCCACCGCTTTGTAGGCAATCCCCTCACGTTCAGACAATTGCGTGTTGTGTGGATTCCACCGACTACGTCGGCGGGGCCAACGCGCCACGCAAAACTTGCCCTCGGGGACAACCTGCCTCCGCGGTGGCATATTCTGCTGGCCACACGGTGCCCTGAACATTGCCAGCGTGTGTGCCCTGTTCCGACAAAAAGGCGCTCGCGGTTTAGGCTTTGACTATGAAGATCGTGCGTTTTTCTGACGGTGACTCACCACGTTATGGAGCCCTTGAAGATGGCTCAACCCGAATCGTTGTCCTGAAGGGCGACCCGCTGTTCAATCCGGTTGAGCCCGATGGGCGAATCGTTGAGCTTGATGAAGTTCGCTTGCTTTCTCCGGTCATTCCGCGTTCCAAGGTCGTTGCGATCGGTAAGAACTACGCCGATCATGCGCGCGAAATGGGAGGCGAAGCCCCGGATATGCCGGTCGTCTTCTTGAAGCCGAACACCTCTGTCATCGGCCCCGATGATCCGATCGTTCGCCCGTCCTGGTGCGATGAACTGCATCATGAAGGCGAGCTCGCAGTCATTATTAAGTCCCTGGCAAAGGATGTTCCGGTTGAGGACGTCGACAAGGTCATCCTTGGATACACCATTGCAAACGATGTGACCGCTCGTGATATTCAGCGAGCCGACTCGCAGTGGACTCGTGCAAAGGGCTTCGACACGTCCTGCCCGCTGGGGCCCTGGATCACCGTTGACCCGAACTTGGATATCAACAACCTGCGGATCACGACCACGGTCGATGGCGAAGTTCGCCAAGACGATACGACCGCCAACATGATCCACAATGTTGCGGAACTTCTCTCCTACGTGTCGTCGATCTTCACGCTATTGCCCGGCGATGTCATCATCACCGGAACCCCCAAGGGGGTCAGCGAAATGAAACCCGGTCAAACCGTTGAGGTCACCATCGAAGGCATCGGCACCCTTCGCAACACGGTTCGAGACGCCGAATAGTATCGCCCCTTTTACCTGTTAAACCTGTGGGGAGCAGTTCATTGAACTGCTCCCCACAGGTCTGTTTTTAGGTGGTTGGCCCTGTCAATTGCCAGAAAGTCAGCCGGTTAAAAATCAGCCCAGACGTGCACCCGCGACCAAGGCGAGAACGCGGTCGATCATCTCCGCAATTGTTTCGTGCGAGCATGCCAGGTTGATGCGCGCCCAATCGGCGTAGTCGGCGCCCAGAGTCTTACCGTCATTGACTGCGATTCCGGCTTGCTCGCGCAGAGCGATCGCAGGTGAAGGATTCAGGCCTAAGCCCGCGAATCCCCACCACGACAAGTACGTGCCCTGCGGGCGAACGAAATCAATGGGGGAGTGTGCGATCGCAGCCTCGAGTGCATCGACGTTCAAGCGAATATAGTCGCGGACTTCGTCGAGCCACTCGACACCATTCTCGTAGGCTTCGATCGTGCCAACAGTACCGATCGTCGAAGCGTGGAAATGCAGTTTTTGACCCTGCTCATCCCAGCGTTCACGAAGCGCCTCGTCGGGAAGAATCACTTGAGCGGACGGAAGCCCCGCGATATTCCACCCCTTCGACGCGGCGGTCGCCGTCACCGTGTGCGCGGCAAAACGCGGATCAAGACGAGCGTAGGAGAGGAAAGGAACCTCGTCGAGGACCAGGGGAGAATGGATCTCGTCGCTGAACACGAGGGCGTCATACTGGCTGACCAGCTCGCCGAGCGCGCGAAGTTCAGCTTCGTCAAAAACACGGCCGGTCGGATTCCACGGGTTGCAGAGAATCACGAGGCCCGCTCCAGCCTCAAGACCTGTTTTGATGCCTTCCAGATCGAGCGCCCACCCCTTGTCACCGGCAGTATCGCCGTGAAGGGAGGGAACCTCGATAACGGGGTGGCCAGCCTCGGTGGGCATTGAAAGGAAAGGCATATAAGCCGGCGTTGGAACGATCACCGGAGTACCCGGGCGCATCAACTTGGTCATCGTCAGTTCCAATGCGGGGAGAACGGACGTCACGAGACGAACCTGGTCTGGGCGCAGATCCCAGCCGAAACGACGCTTTTGGAAAGAGGCGGTTGCTTCAGCAAGCTTCGGTGCCAACCACGACGGCTGGTAGCCCAATAGTCCATCATTGATGCAATCCGTCATCGCCTTCGCGACGCTGGGAGCAGTACCGAAATCCATCTCGGCAACCCACGCGCCGATCGTGGGGGAGCCATCCTTGCGGGTTATCCCCGTCCATTTCAACGAGCCCACGCGATGAAGCTCAGCATCAGTAAAGGTACGAATTGGCACGATTGCTCCTTTATCGGGTCGCCGAAGCAGGCATCGATACCCTCTGATGCCTGCCGAGAAAATGACGTATTGGGAACAAGCCTAGCCCCGACGAAAAATACTGCCCGCCGGGGCGAGTAAGATAAAAGCATCATGAGTGAAACGACTGCTTCCGGCGCCGACGTGCGCGTTCGATTCTGCCCCTCACCGACCGGTACACCCCACGTGGGAATGGTCCGAACCTGCCTGTTCAACTGGGCATACGCGCGCCACACCGGCGGTACCTTCGTCTTCCGTATCGAAGACACCGACGCTGCTCGCGATTCCCAGGAATCGTTCGACCAGATCCTCGACTCCCTGGCATGGCTTGGCCTTGACTGGGACGAAGGGGTCAACAAGGGTGGCCCTCACGGCCCGTACCGCCAGTCCGAGCGCATGGACATCTACGCTGATGTCGCAGCAAAGCTCCTCGAAAATGGTTTCGCCTACGAGTCCTACTCCACCCCCGAAGAAATCGAAGAACGCCACCGCGCAAAGGGTGAAGACCCGAAGCTTGGCTACGACGGCTTCGACCGTGACCTCACCGAAGAACAGGTCGCTGCATTCAAGGCTGAAGGCCGCAAGCCGGTTCTGCGCATGCGCATGCCCGACGAAGACATCACGTTCAACGACCTTATCCGCGGTGAAATCACCTTCAAAGCAGGCTCGGTTCCGGACTACGTCATTGTTCGTGCCAATGGCCACCCGCTCTACACGCTGGTGAACCCGGTCGACGATGCACTGATGGAGATCACGCACGTTCTGCGTGGCGAAGACCTGCTGTCCTCCACCCCGCGCCAGATTGTTCTCTATCGCGCACTCGAAGAACTCGGCATCGCCAAGTTCATGCCTCGCTTCGGTCACCTGCCTTACGTCATGGGTGAGGGCAACAAGAAGCTCTCCAAGCGCGACCCCGAATCGAACCTGCTACTCCACAAGGAAGCCGGCATGATTCCCGAGGGCCTGAACAACTACCTCGCCCTCCTCGGCTGGTCGATCGCACCCGACCGTGACATCTTCACGATGGACGAAATGGTTGAAGCGTTCGATATTGCTCAGGTGAATCCGAACCCGGCGCGCTTCGATCAGAAGAAGGCCGTCGCCACCAACGCCGAGCACATTCGTCGCCTCGACACCTGTGATTTCACCCGTCGCCTAGTGCCGTTCCTGGCACGCGAAGGCTACATGAGCGCCGTAATCTACTCCGAGCTCACCGATACCGAGAAGGCAACCCTCGACGCTGCTGCTCCGCTGGCGCAGACCCGCATTCAGACGCTCGGTGAGGCTGGTCCACTGATGCGTTTCCTGTTCGTCGGCGCAAGCGCCCTCGAGTACAACGAAAAGGCTGTTTCCAAGCTCAAGGATTCCGCTCCGGGCGTGCTCGCCGCCGCACGTGAGGTTCTTGCCGGACTCGATGACTTCAGTGCTCAGGCAATCAAGCCCGCGCTCGATGCCAAGCTGGTCGAAGAGATGGGGGTGAAGCCACGCTTCGCATTCGGCCCGCTCTTCGTGGCGATGACCGGCTCGAACGTGTCGCTGCCCGTTGTTGACTCGATGGCAATCCTGGGCAAGGAAGAAACCCTTGCTCGCCTTGATCGCTTCATCGCGACGCTCGCCTGATTTCCTCAACGCTTTCGTGCCAATCGGTTGCTACCGGCTGGCACGAAAGCGTTTGGGGGAGGCCAAGTGTGGCTTTCGGCATCTTCCGCTCTGATTCTCCGCTTTGTTTTCATCGTGAATGTGCGAGGTGCATCGCGGATCGCTGAACGTGAAAGACGTTGTTTCAATGCGCCATCTCCCTGATGAACGGGGAGGGGCAGGAGAATGTGAGTCGAAACATGCCCGCTCGATTTGGCATTAGTGCCACACTCGACTAATCTTTCTTTTCGTCGCAAGAAACCTCAGCGGTGACTGCGATTGCCAATGGGGTATGGTGTAATTGGCAACACAGCTGATTCTGGTTCAGCCATTCTAGGTTCGAGTCCTGGTACCCCAGCCATCGGAACGTATGTTTTCCGATAGGCCCCCATCGTCTAGCGGCCTAGGACGACGCCCTCTCACGGCGTTAACGCCGGTTCAAATCCGGCTGGGGGTACCAAACCGATTTGCTCGGTTTAACTTGAAGTTTTCACCATGAGAATTTCAGCGCCCCCATCGTCTAGCGGCCTAGGACGACGCCCTCTCACGGCGTTAACGCCGGTTCAAATCCGGCTGGGGGTACCATTTGCACTCATGCTTTGTGGCGTGGGTGTTTTTGTTTATCTGCCACCGGGCACTGACAGGATCGCGACTAGGTGATGATCCCGGCCTCGTACCCTGGGCGAGCGTGGAGCGCACTGAGATAAATGTGAGCGGAAAATACTAACTTTCGACGCTCATAATTCGAGTGTGCGCCTATCTTTACGTAGACTGGTTCGGTGCGCACGCACAATCGGACGACGGTCCGAAATGAACGTCAGGAGTATCTGTGTCCCTCATTGACAAGATTCTGCGAGCCGGCGAAGGCCGTACGCTCAAGAAGTTTGATCAGCTTGCCACTCAGGTTGATGCGTTGCAAGAAGACTTCGAAGCGCTCACGGACGAAGAACTCCAGGCAAAAACCGCCGAATTCAAGGCTCGTCTTGAAGAGGGCGAAACCCTCGACGACCTCCTCGTTGAAGCTTTCGCAACAGTCCGCGAAGCATCCTGGCGCATCCTGCGTATGCGTCCCTTCCACGTCCAGGTCATGGGGGGCATCGCACTGCACAAGGGCAACATTGCCGAAATGAAGACCGGTGAAGGCAAGACCCTCGTCGCCACGATGCCCGCATACTTGCGTGCACTCACCGGCAAGGGCGTCCACGTCGTTACGGTCAACGACTACCTGGCAAAATACCAGTCGGACATCATGGCTCGAGTCTACAATTTCCTCGGCCTGACCACCGGCTGTGTACTGGTCGGACAGAAGCCTGCAGAACGCCGTAAGCAGTACGAAGCTGACATCACCTACGGAACCAACAACGAGTTTGGCTTCGATTACCTGCGCGACAACATGGCATCCACCCTCGATGACATGGTTCAACGTGGCCACAACTACGTCATCGTCGACGAAGTTGACTCGATCCTCATTGATGAGGCCCGTACGCCACTCATCATTTCGGGTCCGGCCTCGGGCGACGTCAACCACTGGTACGTGGAATTCGCTCGCATTGCACGCATGCTTGAGCGCGACGTCGACTACGAAGTTGATGAAAAGAAGAAGACCATTGGTGTTCTCGAAGCAGGTATTGACCACGTCGAAGACCAGCTCGGCGTCGAAAACCTGTACGAGGCAGCAAATACTCCACTGATCGGCTTCCTGAACAACTCGATCCGCGCCAAGGAACTCTTCCACAAAGACAAGGACTACATTGTCACCGACGGTGAAGTTCTGATCGTCGACGAGCACACCGGCCGTGTCCTTCCGGGGCGTCGCTACAACGACGGTATGCACCAGGCGATCGAAGCCAAGGAAGGCGTCGAAATCCAGGCTGAAAACCAGACCCTGGCAACGATCACCTTGCAGAACTACTTCCGCCTCTACCCGGAGGGCTCCCGCGCTGGTATGACCGGTACGGCAGAAACCGAAGCAGCGGAATTCGCCTCCACCTATAAGATCGGCGTTATCCCGATCCCGACAAACAAGCCGATGATCCGCAAGGATCAGCCGGACTTCGTTTTCCCATCTGAAGCCGGCAAGCTCAAGGCAATCATTGAAGATATCGCTGAGCGCCACGAAAAGGGACAGCCGGTTTTGGTGGGTACCGCTTCGGTTGAAAAGTCCGAACTGCTGTCCCAGTTGCTCAAGCAACGACACATTCCGCACCAGGTCCTGAACGCAAAGCAGCACGCGCGCGAAGCTGCCGTTGTCGCAATGGCCGGTCGCAAGGGTGCGGTCACGGTGGCAACCAACATGGCTGGTCGAGGCACCGACATTATGCTCGGTGGTAACTCCGAGTTCATCGCTCAGGCAAACCTCGCGGCCAAGGGACTTGACCCGAAGGAAAATGCTGACGAATACCGTGCGGCGTGGCCGATCGCCCTTGAAGAAGCAGATGCGGCCGTCCAGGCAGAACGCGAAGAGGTCCGTGAGCTTGGTGGCCTGTATGTTTTGGGTTCAGAACGCCACGAATCGCGTCGCATCGACAATCAGCTGCGCGGTCGTTCCGGACGTCAGGGTGACCCCGGCGAATCGCGCTTCTACCTGTCCATGGAAGACGACCTGATGCGCCTGTTCAACTCGGGTATGGCGCAACGCATCATGGCCTCGGGCGCATACCCCGAAGACCTACCACTGGAAAACAAGCTTGTTTCACGTTCGATCGCATCGGCGCAGCACCAGGTTGAAGCGCGCAACTTCGAAATTCGAAAGAACGTTCTGAAGTACGACGACGTGATGACCAATCAGCGTGAACTGATCTACGATGAGCGCCGTCGTGTCCTCGAAGGCGAAGACCTCGAGCCCCAGATGAAGAACTTCATGCGTTCACTGGTCACTGGAATTATCGATGAAAAGACCGGTGGTATCAGCCCCGCCGAATGGGACCTTGACGTTCTCTGGGATACGTTGCGTGGCTACTACCCACCGTCAGTGACCTATCAGGAAGTCGAAGAAGAACACGGTGGGGCAGGTTCACTGGTTCGTGAAGACTTGGTCGAAGAAATCTACGGTGACATTACCGCTGTCTACGAGGATGCGGAAGAAGCTCTGAAGGCCAATCCGCTTGCTCGCGGTCAGCTCGGTGAAGAACCGATGCGTGACCTTGAACGTCGTGTTGTTGTCGCGACCGTTGACCGTCTCTGGCGTGAGCACCTCTACGAAATGGACTACCTCAAGGAAGGTATTGGCCTGCGTGCCATGGGTCAGCGCGACCCGCTCGTCGAATACAAAGACGAGGGCGCTCAGATGTTCCAATCCATGATGGAGCGCATCAAGGAAGAATCGGTCCAGCAGGTCTTCTCTGTTTCCCACCAGTTCGAGCGTGCTTTTGAACAGGCAAAGGAACAAGGCCTCTTTAAAGATGATGAATCTGCGAAGGAATCGGCAGAAGAACCGGCCGCCCAGGCCGAGTCTGCTGATGCGCCTGCTCCGGCCAGCCCCGTTGCCGCTGCTAAGGCGCAGGTTGTCATCGGCGAAGCTCAGCGCCTCAACCTGGCGAAGCTCAGCTACTCATCGTCCGATGGGACGGCAACGCAGGGCAGGGCAACCTCGTCTGGCGCGTCGTCGAATCGTGCTCAGCGTCGCGCGTCGGCAAAGAAAGCGCGTCATCGAAAATAAGCGCTGGCTCTCGCCTTGGTGATTATCTAAGAAGGCGACGATAAAAAACGAAAACTTCTCCCCAGAAGAACATCGTCATTGATGTTTTCTGGGGAGAAGTTCGTTTACTTCAATCGCTGTGAACTTCTAAGCGATTTCAAGAGCGGTCGTCATCCAGCGACCTTTGAACTCTTGTAGGCGCAGTGCCACCGCATAGCATCGTGCAGCACCGCGAATAACGACGGACGCTTCAACTTTTCCGGGGCTGGGCTCGCTTGCTCGCCACGTGACGGGGATACACCCTGTTCGGGTTTCTTCGTCGCCTTCTTCCCGGAAACTCAGGTGTTTGAAAGCGTTGAAAAGTTGCGGAAGCATCCAGCGCTCCAGCTGACGTTTGTCCCTGAGATCAAGGACTGCCTCGATGGCTGCGCGGGCAAAACCTGCAGCCCACGGTCCCACGTCAGGAAGTGTGTCTGGATAGTGTCCGTAGGGAGTAGCCCGCGATTCGAGCCATGTCCGAGTGTCAGCTTGTTGCTTCGGAGGAACGTCGATTGTGAGGTCCCAGCGAAACATGCGACGTTCGGGCATGTACGGGAAGGAGGCTGGCATCGTTGCCATTGGTATAGCTCCTCTTATCTTGAGATTCTCGGTGTGTTTGACTGTGTTCATCGTCCGTCATGTAGACATGAAGGGCTGATTGTGTACCGCTGTATTTGCTACTCCCTTCCTTGCGCTGGGGATGTGGTGCGCGCGTTAAAAAGTGGCATCGAATGAGGTGCGATATTGCGACGCGCCGATATAGGTTTTTGTGTAAAGGTTGTTTATGAGTTATGAGTGTGCGGTCTGTGGGTGGATGCTGTCAATAGATTTCAAGTCCTGTGGATAACTTTTTACCCCTGAATGCTTTTCAACTGTTCTTCGTAACGACAAAAGCCCTAGAAGAGTTAAAAAATGGCGTTTTTTCAAAGAAAAATGATGAGTTTGAAGCGGCGCATCATCGCCTCATCAGCGTTATAGTGCTCGCATGTGTTGCGAAGAGAGGAAGCTATTTGCTTCAACGCGCTCAATGACAAGCAAGACACAAGGGTAAGTGTGGAACACTGAAGCTATGCGCGTATATTTCCCCGCTCTATCGTCTGATCTTGGCGAAGAACAGATTTCTTTGCGACAGGCCTTCGTAGCCGTTCCTTCCCCAGACATGGGGCGTGAGGACGTTGAAGTGCTTGAAGATGATGCGCAGGTCGAGGCTGCGTTGGCTTCGCTGATTCTTCTGCGCGATGCCCCAACGCATGCATATGCGCGTATTGTGCTTGCAACTGACATTCAAACGGACGCAGTGCCTTCTGGAACCGGAGTGCTTGAAGTCAACAATGTTCGGTGTGATTGGAACGATGTCGTTGCGATTCTTGCCGATGATGGTGAAACATCGGAGCAGGTTCGGCGCGTGATAGAAGCCGATGATCAAGACCAGGCAGACCACGCGATTAGTGATCTCTGGGAGTTTCCTCTGCAGTGGTTTGATGTGTCGGAACGAGATGCGCTGCGCAAGATTCTGAAGTAGGAATCTGTATTTACTGATGCCTGATGCATCGTGGGGGAGGGAGCGTGATCAACGCTAGCTCCCCACTCGATGAAGCAAGGCCTTTCCTTTCCTCTCTGACAAACCGTCTATTGAAACGGAAGGGGATAATGTATCGCCTGGAATCAGAAGTCGATCGACAAGCTTGAACCACCGTTTGCTTTGGGGCGAACATGGATCTGATCGCTGATCTGCTTTGACATCTCTTCGACGTGGCTGATGACACCAACGGTTCGACCACTCTGGCGCAACGCATGCAGGTGGTGCATGACGACATCACGCGTATCGGAGTCCAATGAGCCGAATCCTTCATCGATGAACATCGATTTGATTTCCGTGCCCCCCGATTCAGCAGTGACAATGTCAACCAACCCCAACGCCAGTGCGAGAGAGGTATAGAACGTTTCGCCACCGGACAACGTTTGGGTCTTGCGAATGTGGTCTGTTTCCAGATCGTGAATTGCCAACCCCAACCCAGACTTCTTTGAACGAGTGCCATCTTCTGGCCTGCAGATCAGTTGGTAGCGACCACCGGAGAATGCGTTGAGACGAGGATTCGTCGCATCCAAAACCTCATTGAGACGCGACACTAGCACCCATGATGATAGGGGAGTCGAACTGAGATTGAGAGATCCACCGTTGACGATATTCACAAGACGCTGGTACGGAGCAACTTCTGCTCGGACATGGTCGAGCTCTGCCACGGCGGTCTTAAAGTGCGTGTGAGCATCGTCAATCTGTCCCACAAGAGCACTGAGCTGACCACAGCGGTGTTGCATGGCATCGCGCGCAGCCGTCGCATTGGTATCCGCTTCTTCCAAGGCCGCCGTAGACTGCACACTTCGATCAGCAACATTGGCAAGACGTTTGTCCAGGAGTTGGTTTCGCGTTATCTGAAGATCACTCTGATGGGAGTCAATCTGGTCCTTTAATGCACGGAGCTCTTCGCCAGCGATGAAATGTGAATCAACGAAAGCGAGGGCTTCCTCGATGGAAGCGCACGGCGAATCAGTGAGAGCCTGCGTCAGCGCATTCGTTGTAGTTTCAAGGCGCGCATAGCTTTGATTCCACTCTTGGAGGTGCTTGTGATGCGTGCGAGCTTCAGTCAAAGAATCGCTGACATTCGCCAGATGCGCTTCGATTGATTCAAAGGTTCCACGGCCTTCTTCACACCGAGCCTGCTTCGTATCGATTGATTGGGCAAGCGAAGAGTGTTGTGTCTGCGCCTTGCCAATTTCAACCTTGGTTTCAGCGAGCTCGTCTTTCACACGGCTAATGTTCTGCTCAAGTTCGGCCAGAGCCTGATCAAGTTCCTTGATCGTTTGAGACAACGCTGAATGCTTGTCGATTCTTTCTTGAGCATTCTTGATTTCGAGTTCCAACGAAGCTTTATCCGCACGTGCAATTGTGTTTCCGCTCGCTATGGCTTGGTTGGTCTGAGCGTGAAGCATATGTGCTTCGTTCAATTCCTGCTCTGCTTTCGAACGCGCCTGATCGACAGCATCAAGGTCTTCGAGGGTGACAGCGTCCGTCTGGTCGATACGTGCCGGAGCTGGATGCTCCACCGAACCACAAACAGGGCAGGGCTTGCCGTCTTCAAGCTGGGTGGCAAGACTGCCACTGGCGTGATCCATCCACCGCATATGTGCTTGGAGGGAAGCGATGTTAGCTTCTTGCGCCCGGCGACGAGCACTTTGAATGTTCTTAGCCCTGATCTTGAGGATTTCGATATGCTCAGCGACTTCACATGCAGCCTGGTAACGCGGTTGTAAGAGCGCCATGTCGCGTTCGCCTGTTGCGAAGAGCTCCAAGTCTTTCAACATGTTTTCGCGTCCCTGAAGGGCGCTTTCACGCATTTTGGGAAGCTGGGAAAGCTGGTCTTCAAGCTGGGTGCGTTTCTGGGTGAGTACAGCAATTGAGGCTGTTAATGCCTCTTGTTCTTCGCGTTCATTACTGAGTTCTTGCTCGAGTGACGTGAGGTTCTCAAGAGTTGCTTTCTTGGCACTGAGAGCTTCCACAATGGTGCTGAGTTCTTCTAAAAGCTCGTCAACCATGTGAGAGGAAAGAGAATCTTCCTCAATATGCGAAAGGGTCGTGAACCGTGAGCGAAGCTGACGATGCGCAGTGAGAAGCTCGGTATTTTTGACTGACATATAGTCGCGAGCGTCGGTGAATTGACGAACCGGCCCAGAGAGCGAGGAAGCAATAAGAGCATCGGAATGACGCTTCTTGTACTGATCAATGATCAAAGCGCGCTCCATCAGCATCTCCAAGTGAGATTGGAGTTCCATGCGTTCTTCAACCAAGGAGTTCAAGGCGCGGGTAGCTTCGAGCTCGCGGTGACATGCTTCGGCTATATCGATCAACCCAGGGAGCTTGGCTTCTTCTTCATCGCATACGCGATGAGCACTCTGGGCGAGAGTGATCGCCAGCGTCGATGCCTGCTGTGAATCGGGGTCAAGAGGATCGACATCCGCAAATGATGAGGGGGAATCCTGTGAAGCTAAGAAAGGAGAATCGTGGGAAGAATCAGCATCTGCGGGGCGAATGAAGTCCTGAAGGTGTCCGTACAGGCTCTCCAGATCGCTGAAACGACGGGTGACCTCGCGTTCTGCCTCTACTACGTCATCTGAATGTTGTTTTGATACTTCAGCAAGCTTCTTTTGGAAGGTCGTAAAAAGATGAGTGTTGAAAATATCTTTCAGAAGCGCTTCACGTTGCTCTGACTTTGCCATCAAGAAATCAGCGAACTTTCCTTGAGGAAGAACAACGGTTTGAACGAACTGGTCTTTTGTCAGACCAACCGCTTGCGTGATCCACTGATTCATCTCGGCGGCGTTACGGCCGACGGGATCCCCATCAACGTAGGTAAAATGACCATCGGCTGATTCGACGGGGTGTACCTGAATCAACGTCAACTGCCCGTTACGCGCAGTCTTATTGCCCTCGGGGATATATGTGGGTTCTCGGTAGACCTTGAAGAAACCTTCGGAGACTTCAAAGACTAGTTCGACATAGGACTTCGCTTTGGCCGGAACATGGTCAGAACGCAAGCGATCCTTCGTTGAGTCGCTTCCGCGCGCAACAATTCCGTACAATGCAAATGTAATCGCATCAAGAATTGTTGATTTTCCGGCCCCGGTGGGTCCTTCAAGCAGGAACAAACCGGAGTCGTCGAATCGGGTGAAATCGATCGTTTCCTTTCCAGAGAAAGGGCCGATTCCTGCGAACTCGATACGAATCAGCTTCATATCAGGCCTGCTTCCTTACTTGTTCCCACGTGTCTTGAATGATGCCTCTCTCGGTGTCGGTGAGTTTTGCTCCGCCTAAGAGCTCAAAAAACTCGAGAGAGATTTCAGTATCGCTACGAGACGAAACCGCAGATACTCCCGTGTGAGACGGCGGAGTAAGCGATGACTCGTGCTGGATGATCAACGCGTACGGATAGATCGTTTTCAACCGTGGGATCATACGATCGGGTCGAAGATCATCGGTCACCGTGATGGAGCAATAGGATGCTTGATCATTCGGGTCAGGGTCGGTGATCAGCTGATCCATCGTTCCGCGTAGAACAGCAATCGAACGATGAACAGGAATAGCAATCGGCTGCGGGTGAAGGTATCCCGCTTCGTCCACTGCATCGGTGTCCAGCAAGTACACGCGCTTGGTTACCCGATATTCCGAGAAAGAATATGCGACTGGTGAACCCGAATAGAACACGGGAACAACGGTTCCTGAAATCTGTTGAGGACGGTGCAGGTGCCCAGCTGCGACGTATGCAAGGTGTGCCACCGGTGCGTTTTTCCCGCCAAGCGTGTCAAAGATTCCCGCCGGCACATGAGCAACGCCACCGACTTCGATATTGCGCTCTGAATCCGATGCGCTACCGCCGGTGATAAATGCATGAGGCATCGCAATCGCCGGACGCACATCACCCTGAGCGCGGCGTTTACGCAGGTCGTTATGGATTCGACGCAGCGCTGCCCCCATTACGGCTTCGTGTGAGCGCGCCAGGGGAACAGGCAGTGAGGTTTCTTCATCGATCTCTTGATCGGACAGGATCTGACGAACAAGGTCAGGTTCAAGATAAGGCACGGGATAGATCAACGCACCGTCGTCGAAAGTGCCACACTCAATCGCAGTGCCGATTCGTTCCGGTTCAGTCTCTATGACAAGTGAATCGCTGAGAAGATCAGAGAACATTCCCAAACGAATGGGGCCATCGTGATTCCCGGACGTCAGAATAATGCGCGTATGACCAGCCAAATCGGTCAAGTAGCGGGACAACTGGCGTACTGCATGAACCGGTGGGACGCTACGGTCAAAAACATCGCCACTAATCAGAACAACATCGACTTTGCGCTGGATAACCAGTTCCTTTAACCAGGTAAAGAAGGCATCAATGGAGTCAGATAGGGACTCGCCGTGAAGCGTGCGCCCAACGTGCCAATCCGATGTGTGAAGAATCTGCATGCTTCTAGTGTGAGGCATACCGTGTACAAACCGAATTGCACTCTCGACGGATTAGTCCTTTGGCCAGTGGAAATGATCAAGAATCTGGTCGTGAAGCAAGCCGTTTGATGCGAGTGCATTCGCTCCCCAGGGGCCTGCTACTCCGGACAAAGACGTAAAGCGCCCACCTGCTTCAGTCACAATTGGCACCAGCGCGGCCATGTCATAAAGCTCAAGCTCAGGTTCACAAGCGACGTCAACAGCGCCGGTGGCGACCAGCATGTAGCTGAAGAAATCACCGTAGGCGCGCGTGCGCCAAACGCGAGCGTGCAAATCAACGAACTCGTCGATCCGCCCAACTTGCTGCCAACCCGTCAGCGACGAATACGATAGCGACGCCTCCGACAGGGCATTGATTGTGGAAACGTGCAGAGTATGAGGGGCATTCGAGCCAAACTGTTCCCATGCTCCGCCACCTTGGGATGCCCACCAGCGTCGTCCCAACGCAGGCGCCGACACAACACCGACAACAACATCGGAACCATCAACCAGTGCAATCAATGTCGCCCACACGGGGACATTGCGCACAAAGTTCTTCGTGCCATCGATCGGGTCAATGATCCAACGTCGCGTCCCCGCCCCAGACGAACCGCGTTCTTCTCCGTAGATCGCATCATCTGGGCGGCGAGTCGCTAACGCAGTGCGGATCATGTCTTCGACACCACGATCCGCGTCTGACACGGGCGTGAGATCAGGCTTTGACTCAACAACAAGATCAGATGCTTGAAAGCGCGCCATTGTGATTTTATCAGCGTGATCAGCAAGATCCAATGCTATTTTCAGATCATCAGCGTAACGAGACTCAGGCATGTCTTCACTCTAGCGCGCATCGCGTGACGCTTGCTTTGCCGCGTTAACGGCATCAAGCAGGCGACGCGCTGACAGTGCCATAGCGTTGCGACGCGCAGAGTCTTCATGACAGACAGCCTCAAACGGGGCCTCGCCACGCACCCAAGCGTCGATTGCGCAACTCGGTTCGCCCTCCGCGTGGGAACAGAGGGGGAGGCACCACGAGGTTGCTTCTGCAACTTCCGGGAATACTCCCAGAACGTCTTCTTCGTCTACGTGCCCCAGGCCGAAAGAACGGACGCCGGGCGTGTCCATAATCCATCCGCCCTCGGGCAGTTCGAATGCTTCGGAGGAAGTGGACGTATGGCGTCCCCGTCCCGTCACTTCATTGACGTGCCCGACACTGCGGTGAGCATCAGGAACCAGCGCATTGATCAGCGTTGACTTTCCGACACCCGAATGCCCGACAAGCACGGAGAAATGACCCGCAAGCTCGCCCTTTAATGCCCCGAGCCCCTCAGTGGGAGTGGCCTTACCACCCTCAAGCGCCTGCGTAACAATAATGCGGAAGCCAAATGGAGTATAGGTCGCAAGAAGCTCGCTTGGGACGCCAAGATCGGACTTCGTGAGGCAGAGGATGGGGGTCATTCCGGCTTCATATGCGGCCACCAAACATCGGTCAATCATGCCGGTTCGAGGTGGCGGATCGGCCAGCGCGACGACGATACACATAGTGTCCGCGTTCGCGACAATCGCCTTTTCTCCGCGTTGGTCGGGTGCATCTTCCAATGACCGGCGAAGGATGGAAGTGCGTTCTTCGACGGCGACAATTCGAGCCAGCGTATCGACGCGTCCCGAAACGTCCCCGGTTACGCGCACGCGGTCACCCATGATCACCGATCCGCGCTTCAGCTCTTTGGCGCGAACAGCATTCAGAGTTGTCGCGTCCTCCATCCTGACGCGGTATCGCCCACGATCAATAGCAATGACGTGCCCGAGCGGTGAAGTAGACCAATCTGGGCGAATTTTTGTTCGTGGACGCTTTGACTTTCCTGCGCGAACTTTGACGCGCGGATCGTCGGTTCCAGTGTCACGCCTCAATGGAAGCCTCCTTGCTTGAAGCGACAAGCGATGCCCACATGAAAGGGAAATCGGGCAATGTCTTTGATGTGCACGCAATATCGTCCAGCGTTGTGCCCGGAATTCCCAATCCTAGGATTGCCGCGAAGGTGGCCATTCGGTGGTCGGCATAGGCGTGGTGGAGCGCGGGCGTTGGAGTGGTGGGGGGAGTGATCGCCAGATAATCTGTCCCCTCATCGACCTGGCAACCACATGCCCGCAGTTCTGTTGCCAAAGCGGCTAGACGGTCAGTTTCGTGACCTCGCAGATGACCGATACCTCGTAGAAACGAAGGTGAATCAGCGAAAACGGTGAGCGCAGCAATCGTCGGCGTGAGTTCCCCGACGTCTGCCAGATCCACGTCGATTCCGCGAATATGGCCGGCCTTCGCGCTCACAGTCAGTGCGCCATCGTGCAGAGTAACGTCGGCTCCCAGCCGTGGAAGAATGTCGCGCCATGCGTCACCGGCCTGCGTCGTTTCGGCGGGCCAATGCGGGATCGTCACCTTTCCGCCACACACCAGTGCGGCTGCGAGGAAGGGGCCAGCATTCGACAGGTCGGGTTCGATCGAATTGACGAGGCCGCGCGGCCGTTCGTTGATGACATGCCAGGAATGGAACGCGGGGGCACCTTCGTCTATTTCCTCGACATCGCATCCGCGCGCTCGCATGGTCTGACAGGTCATTTCAATGTGGGGGAGCGAAACGACTTTACCGAGTGCACTGATCGTTACAGGATGGCTGAGCATAGGCGCAACCAACAGCAGGGATGACACGAATTGTGATGATGCGCAAGCATCGACCGTGATTGTTGCTCCCGCCGGAAGGCGGAGTGGTCCTTGAATAGTGAAAGGCAGGAATCCTTCTTCGCCGTGGTAGGTGATCGTGGCACCACACTGCGCAAGAGCGTCCAGGAGTGGCTTGAGGGGGCGTAGACGAGCGCCCTCATCACCATCGAAATGAGTGATCCGACTGTTGAGCGCAGCCAAGGGCGGAATAAAACGCATCACCGTGCCGGAAAGCCCACAATCGATGGAGATCTCATCGGTGTGCTCTGGCGCTTGAGGATCAAGAGGGACAACGTGCGCCGAGGTGCCGGAAAACTCAATGTCAGCGCCCAACAGTCGAAGGGCGTCTATAAACAATCGAGTATCCCGCGAATCAAGAACCCCGGTCAGTGAAGAAGGAGAATCAGCGGTCGCTGCAAGATAAAGCTCACGAGCCGACAGCGACTTCGACCCGGGGATCTCAATAGTTGCATCTAACGTGCCCGATGCTACGGGCGCCTGCCATAGGCGGGAAGTCAAGCGGAAACCTTTGTCGCCAGAGCTTTCTCACGTTCTAGGGCACGGCGTGCCTGCCACTGATTGACTCGCCATGACACTGACGGGGCACCCACGCGATCCGTGCTGGCCAGCGCATATGCTCCAGCAAGTGCGAAACGGGATGCCATTCCAGAGGTCATTTCACGGCGCTCAGCGCGACTACGAGCAGTCCACAGCGGATGATTCACAAGAGCCATCGGAATCGAAATAGTCGCAAGAACCGTAGCGCTTGTCCGAGGAGCCTTACCAAGAGCAAAACATGTGGCTGCACCCAGCATCACGCCACCTAAAACCCGCGTCGCAACAGTCAGCTGCTCATCGGTGGGAGCGGCCTCGCCCGCCACCGTATCCATCAGCGGACGGACAACGTGAGCGCGCTCGACGTGCACTTCAGGCTCACGCAGAGCTGAAATGCCATCGAGGAGGGCGGGAAGCGCCAAAGCTGGCCTTGCACATGCACGAAGAAGATTCATGCTTCTATTGTCCGATGAAAAGCGGTTTTCGTGAGCCACAACGCGCTTGATTATGGAATACAAACCTCGTCCGCACGCGTTTACAGACGTATGAACCACACGATTTGGGTCTCCAACGCTTACCCTTAAGAGCGATGACTACTTTCGACAACGCTTCTCGTCCCTTTGTAGAAGTGGAACTAGATCAGACATTCGTCCGCGATGCCATCCCGTACGAAAAAATGCTCTTCCGCGCAGCACTGCGACTGACAGGTAACAGAACAGACGCTGAAGACCTCGTACAAGAGACCTATCTTCGCGCATATGCGAAGTTCCATCAATACGCCCAAGGCACCAATCTGAAAGCCTGGCTCTACCGGATACTGACGAACACCTTCATCTCCGAATATCGCAAAGCGCAACGTCGACCCAAACACTCGCCTAACGAAGACGTTGAAGACTGGCAGCTCATGCAAGCAGCTTCTCACGACTCAGTTGCTTTGAAATCGGCGGAAACCGAGGCTCTCGCTCGGATTCCGTCAACACAAATTCAAGAAGCATTACACAGCCTGAGCGACGAACAGCGAGCAGTTGTTGTACTCGCCGATGTTGAATCGCTCAGCTACAAAGAGATTGCCGACATACTCGACATTCCGATTGGAACCGTCATGTCGCGTCTCTCTAGAGGCCGAGCAAGCCTGCGCCGAACACTCGCAGACCTTGCCAAAGAATATGGAATTACAGGAGATAACAATGAGTGAAGCCATCGGATGCGACGCGTTCCGAGAAGCGCTCTTCGCCCTGGTGGATTGTGAAGAATGCGAAGAACGTCGCTCGCTCATTGATACCGGAACAGTCGAAGGCCCCTGCGAACGCGAACGCCTTGCCTTGATCGCGCATGCTTCTGGATGCGAGCACTGCGCCCAAGAATTAGACCATGAACGCCATGTGCGAACCGCGTTGCGACACTTCTTCGATGACGAGCCTCTTCCCGAAGGATTCGAAGCCCGTCTGCTTGCTCGCCTCTCATCGGTTCAGGTTGAAACAACATCTGTATATGTCGAAACGTCAGGGCAGTGACGTGTGTCGCTAGGACGGTCAGCCTGTTGGCTTAACCGCTGTTTTTATGGGAAACTGTCAGGGTTGAATTCAAAACTTGAGGAGATCAACATGTCGAAGAGGGGCCGCAAGCGTCGCGATCGTAAGAAGCACGGTGCGAACCACGGCAAGCGTCCAAACGCATGAGCCGTCTTTAACGCAATGCCCGGAGGCTAAAGCCTCCGGGCATTTTGTTTTATCAGTTTCCTTCGCATTACTCGCGAGGCGTCGCACCCGTCCATTCGTACCACCCTGAATGCAGTACGAGCCACGCCATCAAGGCGTATCCGGACTGGCCGGGAAGCGTCAGCCCTGAATCCGTTCGCGCCCTCGAGGCTGCCATGTCTTCAAACCACTGATCGTGCGCAACAAGGGGAGTGTACGTATCAACGTAAGGAAGGCCACGGCGCTGGCATACTTCACTCATCGAACGGGAAAGCTGAGCAACCGACGAAGAATCACTCCCGGCAAGAGGTGGAGGTCCCACCACGAAGCAAGGAATCCCCAGCGAGGCAGCACGATCGGTGATATTCGCCAGATTCAAGCGCGAACGAGCCGAGCTTAAACCCGCTGAAATATCAGCGGTACCAACACCGACAATCAAACCGCGAGGTCCTTCGGCACCCAAGCGGAGCCCGACTTCCGATTCCCAACGCGCTGCCAGGCTATTCGTGGATTCCCCGGGAACGCCCAATGTCATCACCGTTGGAGCCGTTGCAAACTCTGATCGAGCAAGCACGCGACCAATCCAGCCGAGCGCTCGCGGGTCACCAGTTCCAGTGACCAGTTCGTCTCCGATAACGCAAAGTCTCATTGGGTTCCCTCGAGTCAGCGAGCAAATGCTGCTGCCATGAGTTCGACGTTCTGCCGCTTGTGATCCGATCCTCGACCGGCTGCGGTTGTTGCCGATTCGGGGCGAGAGACAAGGCGAACAGGACGTTCAAACTCCATGAACATATTGAGTGCCAGGAACGGCCAGGGACCTTGGTTCTTCGGCTCATCCTGAACCCACATAATTTCTGCGTGCGGGTAGCGGGCAAGCTCTAAAGCAAGCTCCTGGGCGGGAAGCGGGTAGAACTGTTCAAGACGAATGATCGCCGTTGAACGATCGCCACGCGCTTTGCGTTCCTTAACAAGGTCATAGTAAATGCGTCCGGAACAGATCAAGACCCTGGTGACCTGCGTTGCATCAATCGACGGATCAACTTCACCGATGATTGGTCTAAAGGTCCCAGATGTGAAGTCTTCAATCTTAGAAGTTGCGGCGGCAAGACGGAGCAGTTGCTTGGGCGTGAAGGCAATCAGAGGCTTACGCGGGCGTCGATAGGCTTGCTGACGCAACATATGGAAGTGGTTAGCCGGAGTAGACGGCTGAACGATCCACATATTGTCCTGGGCAGCCAACTGCAGGTAACGCTCGATACGCGCCGACGAGTGGTCGGGACCCTGACCTTCGAAACCGTGGGGAAGCATCATCACCAAGGAAGAACGCTGGCCCCACTTCTGCTCGGCGGAGCACACGAACTCATCGATGACGGGCTGCGCGCCGTTCGCGAAGTCACCGAACTGTGCTTCCCAGACGGTCAGAGCATCGGGACGTTCCACCGAATAACCGTAGTCGTATGCGAGCACCGCATACTCCGACAGGGGAGAGTCGAAGATATCGAACTTCGCCTGCGTTGGGGTCAGGAACTGAAGCGGTGTGAATTCACGGCCGTTCGTGTTGTCGTGAAGAACAGCGTGGCGCTGGACGAAGGTCGCGCGACGTGCGTCTTCACCCGAGAAACGAACGGGCGTTCCCTCCATCAGCAGTGTGCCAAGAGCCAAGAGTTCGCCGAATCCCCAGTCAATGGGACGCTTCCCGTAGGCCATTTCTTGGCGTCGCTCGCAGAGCTGAGCCATCTTCGGATGCGGGGTAAAGCCGGGCGGGAAGGAAACGTGAGCGTCACCGATGCGGCGGATTTCTTCCGTCGTTGTTGCTGAGTGCCAGCCAATCATCATGCCGGAACCGGGCAACTGAGAGTCGGGCATCAACCAGCCGGCGCTTTCCTTCTCAGCATCATCTTGCGGTGCCCACCCGTTTTCGCGAGTTTCGGACAGGATGCGCGAGAGCTCGTTCTCGTACGCGGTCGCCGAAGCGAGGGCCTCGTCTTCTGTCAGTTGGTGACGACCAACGAGGTTCCGCGTGTAAACGGTGCGTGTCGACGGGATCTTATTAATCAATCCGTACATGACGGGCTGGGTCATCGACGGGTCATCACCTTCGTTGTGACCGCGACGGCGATAGCAGACCATGTCGATGATGACGTCCTTATGGAACGTATTGCGGTACTCGAAGGCGAGTGCTGCCATGCGGACAACAGCTTCCGGATCGTCGCCGTTCACATGGAGGATCGGTACCTGGAGGCCCTTGGCAAGGTCGGTGGGATAGCGGGTCGAACGGCCAGACGTTGGTCCGGTTGTGAAGCCAATCTGGTTGTTCACGATCACGTGGATCGTGCCACCGGTCTTGTAACCGGTCAGCTGGCTCATATTGAAGGTTTCCTGGACAACACCTTGGCCAATGAACGCGGCGTCGCCGTGAACCAGAACAGGGATAATTGGCAGGCTTTCATCGCCAAGCACTTCCTGCTTGGCGCGGACAATGCCTTCTAGGACGGCGTCGGCGGCCTCGAGGTGCGATGGGTTAGCGCCCATGTACACCTTCGTTGCCACACCGTCTTCCAAAGTGTAGACGCCCCAGGTTCCTAGGTGATACTTCACGTCGCCGGAGCCCTGAACCGATGAAGTATCTTGGTTTCCTTCAAACTCGGAGAAGATCTGCGCGTAGGACTTGCCAGCAATATTCGCCAGAACATTCAGTCGGCCACGGTGCGCCATTCCGATCGCAACTTCGTGGATACCTTCTCGTGCCGATCGTGCAAGGATCTCATCAAGAAGCGGGATCAGTGACTCGCCACCTTCAAGGGAGAAACGCTTCTGTCCCATGAACTTGGTCTGAAGGAACTCTTCGAACGCTTCGGCGCGGATCAGCGTCGACAGAATTCGACGCTGTTCAACTGGAGTGGGAACTTCGTAGGGGAGTTCGATGCGGTGCTGGACCCACTGTCGTTGCTCGGGATCCTGAATATGCATGTATTCAATGCCGACGCTACGCGTGTACGTGTCGGACAGGCGAGTCAGGATATCGCGTAGCAACATTTGCTGTTGGCCACCGAATCCGCCGGTCGGGAAGGGACGATCGAGGTCCCATACGGACAGGCCGTACTGGGTGATATCCAGGTCGGGGTGGCGGCGCACGCGGTATGCCAACGGGTCCGTGTCTGCGGCAAGGTGACCGCGTGAGCGGAATGCGTGGATCAGCTCTACGATGCGCGCGGGCTTCCCCTTCTCACGCTCGACGTCATACTCGTGGTCCGCTTCCCAGGCGTAGGGGTACTGGGGGATGTGAAGTGAAGAGAAAACGCGTTCGTAGAATCCATCCAGACCCGACAGCTTTTTATCGATGAGCGCGAGGAACTGGCCGGAGGCCGCACCTTGAATAATGCGGTGGTCGTAGGTCGACGACATAAACATGGTTTTGCCGATGCCCATTGCTGCCAGCTTGCGCGGGGAAACTCCGCGGTATTCGGCGGGGTAGTCGGTTGCGCCAACACCGATAATGAGGCCCTGCCCCTTCATTAGGCGAGGAACAGATGTTGTTGTACCGATTGTTCCAGGGTTTGTCAGAGTAACGGTTGCCCCTTGGAAGTCAGCGGTACCAAGATCGCCGGTGCGCGCACGCTTGACCAGATCCTGATATGCGTCAACGAATTCCATGAAGGTCATGGTGTCTGCCTTGTGGACGACCGGGACCATCAGAGAACGCCCGCCGGAGGCGTTGGTGACGTCAATTGCTAAGCCGAATCCGACGTGGGCTAGACGGTGGATCGCGGCCTTGGTGCCTTCCATCTGATAGCGGACGTTCATATCCGGCATTTCGCACAGAGCCTCGACCAAGGCGTAGCCAATCAGGTGGGTGAAGGAAACCTTGCCACCAACGGTGCGCGCCAAGTGAGCGTTGATCAGAGCGCGGTTTTCAATCAGGAGCTTCGCAGGTATCTGACGCTGTGACGTTGCAGTGGGAACAGAGAGGGATTCATCCATGTTCTTCGCAGTTGCGCGTGCCACGCCCTTGAGGATGCGGAGCTCGTCTTCCTCGGCAAGATCAGTGTTGAGTGATGCGGCGGTGTGGCCGTGCATCTGACGTGTATAGGGAGACGTTGCTTCCATGATGCGCGCCGGAGGAGCCGGGGGCAGGTCAGAACGCGTCACGGACTCCACGTTCGTTTCCGGTGCGTCCGCTTCGGGTTCCTCGAACACAGATTCAGCTAAGATACGTGCTTTCGGCTGTGCGAAGTGTGTCGTGGGGTGATCGTGGATCGACGAGGCCGCCGGCGGGAAAACCGCGGTCTGAACGGGGGCGGGGTGCGATGCGGCCGGAGCGGCCTCGGCAGTTGGCTGAGGAACACGCAACTGAGGAGGAGCGGACTCGGTCGCAAAAAATGCGCGCCACGAGGGATCAACCGAAGTTGGATCCGCCTGATACGCGCGACGCATGGTGTCGACGTACCAATTATTTGCCTGCGGCTGTGCTCCGTTGTCAGTTGCCACGAGAATCTCCGTTCTGTTCAGCCGTGAACCCTACGGCAAAGCATACGGACAGTCTGGGTCTTTAGGCCCGATTTTATAGAGATTGGATATAGCTTGAACGCGTCTTTGGGGAAAAGAAGAAGAATTTTTGGTGAAACTGGCAACAGAGTGGATTCTTGTGCTACACAGAGCACGAATCGGTAAACTGAACGGGTTATGGATTCTGATTTACCATCCAACAGTAAGGTCACGCAGTGATCGCAACTATTGCGATGCTCGTGCTTGGCATCGTTCTGACAATCGGCACATTTATTTTCGTGTCCGCGGAGTTTTCGCTGGTCGCGCTCGATCAAGCGGTCGTTGAAAAGCGATTCCAAGCCGGCGACAAATCCGCCGGAGAAGTCCTGAAGGCAACGAAAACACTGTCGACCCAGCTCTCTGGAGCCCAAGTTGGTATTACGCTGACCACGATTCTTCTCGGCTACACCACGCAGGTAACAATCGCTGACCTTCTTGAAACGGCACTCGGAAGTGCTGGTTTAGCGGCTGGGCTTGCCACGGGTATCGCCGCGATTGTGGCGGCAGTTTTCATTAACGCCGTATCAATGCTCTTTGGCGAGCTGGTTCCAAAGAACCTTGCGCTCGCTCACCCCTTAAAAACCGCGGGTCTTGTCGTTCCCTTTCATATGTTCTTCACTGCGCTGATGAAGCCGATTATTTTCGTTTTGAACGGGTCGGCGAACGCGGTGCTCAAACTGGTGAACATCGAGCCTCAGGAAGAGATCTCATCTGCTCGGTCAGCGTCTGAACTCGAAGCAATGGTTCGACACTCAGCCGAAGAAGGCACGATAGACACGTCGACCGCCTCGTTGTTGACGAACTCAATCCGCCTGTCCGAGTTCACCGCTGCCGACGTCATGACAGACCGCGGGCTGCTTCACTTCCTGCCGGACACCGCCGTCGCATCTGACGTTGTCGCCTTCTCACGAGAAACCGGGCACTCACGTTTTCCGATCGTCGGTGAGGATTTAGATGACATCATCGGCTTGGTTTCGTTGCGCCGTGCCATCGGAGTTCCTTTCGAGCGTCGCGACGAGGTCCCCGTTGTGTCTGCATCCCTGATGGCAGAGGTTCCATCGGTTCCCGAAACAGCCCCCATTGGTCCTCTGATGGTGCAATTGCGTGACGAAGGCCTGCAAATGGCAATCGTCGTCGATGAATACGGTGGGGTGGCAGGTGTTGTCACTTTGGAGGACGTCATCGAAGAAATCGTTGGTGAAGTGTCCGACGAGCATGATGGGCGTCGCCTCGGGATCCGTACCCGTGCCGACGGCGCTCTGCTGATCCCCGGAACCCTGCGCCCCGATGAGCTCTTCGAACGAACTCGGATCGCCCTTCCTGAAGACAACGCCTACGACACGATAGGCGGCCTCGTGATGGCCCAACTTGGACGCATCCCAATGGTTGGCGACCGCGTTGACGTGCACTCAGTGATCCTCGAAGTTGAACACATGCAGGGTCGACGCATTATGCAGATAGCGCTCTATGTGCCTGATCAGGAAGATGAAGAACCGGAGGTTCAGCTATGAGCGCCGGTTGGGGTCTTGGAATCACCGTTGTGTTGCTGGCAATGAATGCTTTCTTCGTCGCCGGAGAATTTGCGACGACATCGTCGCGCCGTTCGCAGATCGAGCCTCTCTGCGAAGAAAAGCGTCGCGGAAGCGCTCAGGCGATGTTCGCACTTGAACACGTATCATTGATGCTCGCTATCTGTCAGCTGGGTGTCACGGTCGCATCAACAACCCTCGGCGTCGTCGCAGAACCGGCGATCGCGCACCTCGTGGAGCATCCGCTGGTTTCACTGGGCTTACCTGCCTCGTCGGCGCACGTCGTTGGTTTTATTGTCGCACTGATTATCGTGTTGTTCCTGCACGTAGTATTCGGTGAAATGGTGCCGAAGAACGTGTCGATCGCAAACCCGGCACGACTCCTTCTGCTTCTTGCGCCACCTCTGGTGGCAATTGGACACGTTGTCAGCCCGATTATCCATGCAATGGATTCATTGGCGAACTGGTTCCTGTCACTTCGTGGAATTGAACCTAAATCTGAAATTGCGGCAACGTTTACAGCCGAAGAAGTGGCCTCCATCGTCGAATATTCGACCGCTGAAGGAGCTTTGAGTGACGACTTTGGTTTGCTCTCGGGAACCTTGGAATTCTCGACCGAAACCGCTGGGTCAGCGATGGTTCCTTTGGGTGACCTGGTTACTTTGGAGCCCGATGTCACCCCCGACGAGGTTGAAAAAGAAGTTGCTCGAACAGGTTTCTCGCGCTTCCCGATCGTTGCTCAATCCGGTGAAATCGCTGGGTACATTCACCTGAAGGACGTACTCTATGCCGATGCTACGAATCGCACTCAACCGATTCCCGCCTGGCGTATCCGCAAGATGGAAACCGTTGCATCAACCGATGAAGTCGAAGACGCGCTCCGCGCAATGCAACGTTCGGGAACGCACTGTGCACTGGTGAAAAACCAAGCAGGAGAACGAATCGGCGTGCTCTTCCTTGAAGATGTTCTAGAAGAATTGGTCGGCGAGGTTCGTGACTCATTGCAACGCGATGTGATCACTCGCGACCGCGATGAGTTATGACTCCCACTTTCAACCAAACCTCTTTAACCGCCAGGCAATACGATGTAGGTTAGTAACCGTTGAACTCGGGCACTCACTTCGAGGGCAACTCCCTGAAATCAGCAGATGAAAAGGAACGTTCAGCGTGTCTGAAGCCAAGATTGAATGTCCGTTGCCGTCACGTCGGCAGATTCATGGACATAGCGATCTGGACGCGTCTACGCCTCGCAAAAGACAATCCCACGTTACTCGTCGTGTAGCTCGTGTCGGTGTTCTTGCTGTGCTAACGGCAACGACTGTCGCGATCCCGCTGTCGGGGTTTGTTGGTGCTCAGTCTTCTGTTGAACTTCCTGCGCGTGCACTTGGTGTTAGTGCCGGTGACGAGTCCTGGACAACGACAACGGTCGTCGCGCAATCGCAGGCCCTTGAAGGGTCCGTCACCGCAGCATCTCGCACACGAGTTCGCGCACCTTTGACTCTCAATAGGTGCTTGCCCTCTGCCCAGACAGCCGCGGGCAATCGAGATGTCCAGGTTCGATCCTCGGAGATCTACTGGCCAATGCCAGCAGGAACGTTCGAGATCACGTCGCCGTTCTTGATGCGCGTTTCCCCGATTTCTGGTCAGCTACAGATGCACGAAGGCATCGACATGGCTGGCCCACTGGGGACTCCGCTACACGCCGTGTATGGCGGCGAGGTCGTCGAGGTCTCTGAAAACAGCCGTTCCGGTGCGTTGGTGAAGATCAAGCACGTCCGTGAAGACGGAAGCATTTTCTATAGCGCGTACCTGCACCAGTACATGGATCAGATCAAGGTCCGTGTGGGCGACACCGTAGAAGCGGGACAGGTAATCGGTGCCGTTGGAAACAACGGTTGGTCAACTGGCCCGCACCTTCACTTTGAAATCCATAACTCCAACGACGAGCCCATCGATCCCGAAGCATGGCTTAAAGAAGTTGGCGCAGTTTATTTCGGAGAGCAGGCTTGTTCATGATCCCGGTTTCTTCTCGCGTCGGGCCGATCATTCTTGCCCACAGGGGAGGCAACGAGGTCGCGCCTGAAAACTCGCTTGAGGCATTCGCTGATGCACGTCAGCTCGGTATCCGCCACATTGAAACCGATGTTCATCTGACCGCTGATGGCAAGGTTGTTGTCCACCATGATCCGATGATCGATCGCGTATACAACGGTTCTGGTCTGATTGCTCAGATGACGTGGGATGAGTTGAAGACGTACACGAACGATCACGGTGATCGTATTCCGTTGCTGTCCGAAGCTCTTGAGACCTTCCCGGATCTCTACTTCAACATCGATGCGAAGGTTCCCGGTGTTGAGGGGCCTCTGTTGGATGTTGTCCGTCAGGCTCATGCTGAGGATCGCGTTGTCCTGGCATCGTTTAACGAGCGTCGGCTGAAGTGGCTCAGAGAGCAATCTCAGGGCCAGATTGCAACGTCGTTGGGTAGTCAATCAGTGGTGCGTTTGGTTGTGGCTGCAAAGAGCGCAACGAAGACGCGCACATGGCGGATTCCAGGTTCTCATCAGGGCGTTGTTGCCGCTCAGGTTCCGCTGTCCTTCGGCCCTGTGACCGTTGTGGATCGTCGTTTTGTTGCGGCGGCCCATTCGCATGGTTTAGCTGTCCACGTCTGGACGGTCGATGAGATTGACGATCTTAATCAGCTGATCGCTCTTGGAGTCGACGGCTTTGTGACCAATAAGCCGAAGTGTCTGCGCGACTATCTGATCGATCGCGGACTTTGGGAAGAGCTTCCTCCTCCAGGCGCGATGCGAGGTCAGCACCCGCGCGACTGAGCGTCGTGAGCAGAATGCGCCTCATGCGTTTATGTGCATGCAGGTGCGTTTTCTTTTGCGTTACGCGCGAGCTGGCAGGTTTGGGCGTGTGAGGCGACGATGTGGGGTTTGCGTGTGGAGTGGATCCGGTTTTTTGCCTCGAATGACCTCAGAGAGCGCCAGCGAGGTTCTGTATGTTTGATCCGCTGTTGACGTCGATGCTGACCCCATACTTACATACGCATTCGGGGTGTGCGCCGCGCGGCGCACACCCCGAATTGTCTTTCAAGCTGAAAGGTTATCGGTCAGCCACAACGTGGTGGTGAGTGATTACGGGTTCACGCTTTCCAGCTTCCACGTCGTTGGCGAGCTTTACTCGCCACACCATCTGAGCGACGAGGAGCGCTGCCAGTACCCAACCTGCGAGATGAGCGATCATGGATTCGGCAACGAAGATTAAAGCCATGGCAACCAATGTCGGAAGCAAGTCTTGGAACGCTTTCACAACGTATCCGCCGAAGGACGGCATATCGACGCCATCGGCGTCAGCAACTGACTTGACCATGAAGTTCGGACCATTGCCGATGTACGTCAATGCCCCGCAGAAGACTGCACCCAACGAAATCGGGACCAAGTAGTACTCGGGGACACCCGCGATCAGGGTTCCATCGCCACCCAGCGACTTCGCCATTTCGAAGAAAGTCATGTAGGTCGGGGCGTTATCCAAGATCGAGGACAGGCCGCCCGTGAAGATAAAGAAGGTAACGCGGTTCAGGGGGAGGTGCGGTGCAACCTGCTCCAAGAAGCGCAATGCCGGAGCCATCGTCGAGAAGATGCCGATGAACAGGGCTGCAACCTCAAGGATTGGGGCCCACGTAAAGGCATTGTCCTCGTAGCGGATCTTCTTAGAGCCCGCAAAGTAAGAGATTGTTGCGGCGCTGAGCATGACGATCTCGCGCCACGGCACCAGGTCTGCTCCATGCGCGTGGCCTTCAATGATCTCGTGAGCGTTCCACGAGGGGATCTTGGCAACGGCGACGATGACAATGGCGAAAAGAACCAGGTTGAAAGCACCGCGCAGGCGCAGTGGGGTGATCTGGGTATCGTCCCTGACGATTTGCGCTTGAGGCTCCGACGAGTAAAGCAGACGGTCGAGCGAGTAGTACATACCGAGCATCAGCACAAGTACGAACAACCATTCCTTCCACAGCTGGAATGTCCAGGTGAAGGGGACACCGTTCAAGAAGCCTAGGAATAGTGGCGGGTCGCCGAGAGGTGTCAGTATGCCACCGCAGTTAGCAACGATGAAGATTGTAAACAGCACGGTATGTACGCGGTGGGTACGTTCTTTATTCGTCGCAAGAAGAGGGCGAATCAGGAGCATTGCGGCGCCTGTCGTTCCGATGAAAGAGGCAAGCGCGCCACCGATAGCCAAGAAAACTGTGTTGTTCTTCGGGGTTGCGCGAATATCACCTTCAAGGTGGATACCGCCGGAGATGATGAAGAGCGAAAGAAGCAGAGCAATGAACTGAACGTATTCAACACCGACGTCAATCAGCGCTTCATTTCCGATCATGTACACCATGAATGCCAGCGTGGGTAGGCCTAGAACGAGGGCAACCAGAAGCTGGCTGGAGTTACGTTCCCACCACTTGTGTGTGGCGGGGATGATCGGGAAGAGTGCAATGGATGCAAGCATTGCTACGAACGGCAGAAGAGACCACCATTGGAAGGTCATCGGGATCCTTGTCGTCGATTACTAGGGACAGGCACATATTCGTGCGTACCGTTTCAGCCTAACGTGAAACCGCAGTATCTTGCCGAAGATGTCCGTTTTTGATGATTGTGAACACTTTGCCCTGAATGTTCGTCCAGATGTGATTGGGCACAAAAAGTGCCCCGAACAGGATTCGAACCTGCGACCTTTCGCTCCGGAGGCGAACGCTCTATCCACTGAGCTATCGGGGCTTAACGCATTGAGTCTAGCAAAGGTTGATGGTGGGTGAAGAATGGTGCTTGACTGCTTCACTTTCGTGCATAGGCGAACGCCCTGGTGACGCTGAGGGGTGAGGAGTGTCATACTAGGGGAGTTGATTCGCTGATACCCAAGGAAGGGACACAATGCGCGTTCATATTGGAACAGACCACGCTGGCTACGAGCTGAAGGAAAAGGTCGTCGAGCACCTCAAGGAAAAAGGTTACGACGTTGTTGACCACGGTGCCCATGAGTACGACTCACTGGACGACTACCCGCCGTTCTGCATTGAAGCAGCAGAAGCAGTGGTTGCAGATGCCGGTTCTCTGGGTGTCGTTATCGGTGGCTCCGGAAATGGTGAGCAGATGGCCGCGAACCGTGTGAAGGGTGTGCGCGCTGCGCTGGTGTGGAATGATTCGACCGCACGTCTTGCCCGCGAGCACAACAATGCGAACGTCGTCTCTGTTGGTGCGCGTCAGCACACCGTCGAAGAGTGCCTGGCATTCATCGATGCCTTCCTCGAAACCCCGTTCTCTGAAGATGAACGTCACCAGCGTCGTATTTCCGAAATGGATGATTACGACGAAGCGCATCGAAAGTGAGTGGTGTCGTTAGACGCTGAAACTCAATAGAATGGGGTCCCTCGGTTTTCCGAGGGACCCCATTCGCGTTGTCACAGGGCAAGTAGCTCAGTTGGGCCTGCCCCTAGATGTCGAATCCGAAGTAGGGAGCTAAGGTCAGCGCCACAAGGAAAATGTTGAGTGCCACGATTGCGACGGCAATCAGAGTTCCACAAACCTGCGTGATCGTCGCATTCGAGTGCTCGCCCATAATCGAAGGCTGGCGCGTGTAGCGGATCAAAGGAAGAATCGCGAAGGGAATGCCGAAGGACAGGATGACTTGGGAGACGACCAATGCCCACGTCGGTTCTGCCCCTATGCCGAGGATGATGAGGGCGGGGATTAGCGTGATCAGTCGTCGCACAATCAGCGGGATCCGAATGTGAAGCAATCCGGCCATGATTTCTGAACCGGCGTATGCGCCAACGGATGTCGATGCTAGGCCTGACGCGAGGAGACCAACGGCGAAGATCATGGCAACGACCGGTCCAAGTGCACTGGCGATTGCAGTGTGAGCACCTTCAATGGTGTCTGTTCCGCTGACCCCTGATAGTGCGGATGCTGCGAGAAGAAGCAGACCGATGTTGACGATTCCCGCCAATCCGAGTGCCCACACGATATCAATCCGGGTTGCTCGCAAGTAATGTTTCAGGTTCGCGCGAGGAGCTTTTTCGTCGTGGTCGTTCACCAGCGAGGAATGCAGGTAAATCGCGTGTGGCATCACGGTTGCGCCAAGCATGGACGCTGCGACGAGAACCGAGTCCGTGCCAGCAAATCGGGGGACGAGGCCGGCCACAACTGACGGGCCGTCTGGCGGAGCAATGGCCAGTCCTGCAAGGAATCCGATTGTGATGATGACCAAAAGGCCGATGATGACGCGTTCAAAGATCTTTTGTGTCCCGCTACCTTGCAGGGTTAACAACAATGTTGAAACGACACCGACAATGATTCCGCCGGTAAGAAGCGGGAGCCCGAAAAGGAGGTGAAGTGCTAGAGCTCCGCCGATGACTTCCGCTAAGTCAGTTGCGGCTGCAACGACTTCTGCTTGAAGCCAGTAGCCAATGCGTGCGCGTTTTTTCAAACGTGTGCCGAGAAGAGCGGGCAGTGATTGCCGCGTGACTAGGCCCAGCTTTGCGCTCAAGTATTGAATGAGCATTGCTGCAAGGTTGGATGCTAGAAGAACCCATACCAGCAGGTAGCTGTAGCGTGCGCCGGCGGTAATGTTTGCTGCAACATTCCCAGGGTCCACGTAGGCGATTGCCGCAACGAATGCAGGACCCAGCAGTGTCGCAAGCGACGGGTGATGGGTCTTTGATGTGCCTGGAGTATGCGACTGCATCTCCGTAGAATCAAGTTTCGGCATACCGGAACCCTAACGCGTTTTTATTGAGATGTCACTCAAGAATGAAGAGCATGAACACGCCAAAGCAACGCTAGACCAGCGTGACCAGGGATCAAGATTCGCTCGAAGCCTCGTCAACCTGATCGGTGGAGAGCACGGGGTAGGTAGCGAGCACGCAGACGTACTGGGCGAAGGCAATCCCGAAGACGACGAACCAGAAAAGCAAACGGATAGCCCACGGCAGTGAAATTGATGCCAGCACAAGCGGTCCAGCCACAACGAGCAACGCCAACAGAGTCCGATGAAGCTTCGCCGCGGATGCCAAAAGCGCAGCGCTGGCCAAACGCGGAAGATCTTTGACGCTTACGCGTCCCCTGTATGCCAAACGGTGAGCAAACATCGGCCAGACCCACACGTGCGTAAACGCTGCAATCAGCACCACAAACACAATCAGCGCACGAACGATCAATGCCATTGAGTGGGAAGCAAGATGCGTCGTCACAGACCACTCCCACAACAGTAGGGAGAAAAGAAGACCTTCAATAAGTGCAAGGAGAATCGCGGGCAACGCTGCCTTGCGGACAACCTGAGCGACGGCCGGGGCAATCGCCGTGGACTCGGAAGCAATCAAACGCAACGAAACCAGCGTCATCACACCAAGACCCACACCGAAAGTGACGACGGGTAGCGAAATGAGCAAACCGACAACGTTCGCCATCACAAGCGCCGCAATCCACGACAGCACCTGAGCGATTGACGAATCAGGCCCAAAACGTGAGCTCACTTGGCTTCTCCGCTCTGAACCAGGGGAGCAGTCGTGCCACCAGCATGAATCGTGGCGGGAACAAAGACGTGGCGGACCGGTGCGGAATCATTGATCTGCTCGAATAAGACATCGCAGGTCAGGCGAGCGATCTCAAGGGGAGGCTGAACGACAGTCGTCAGTTCAGGTTCGACAAACTGGCCGATCGTAATACCGTCAAAACCAATGATGGACATGTCATCAGGAATCGACAAACCCGCTTCGCGAATTGCGCGCATTGCACCAATCGCGAGAACATCCGCGATGGCAAAAATCGCGGTCACATCGGGACGCTCTTGAAGCAGGCGCTTCGCCAAGTGATATCCGTGTTCGTAGGTGTAGGGGTTCATCTGCTCGCGTGTTTCGAAGCGAATCAGATCGTCATCAAGCGGAATACCGGCATTTGAAAGAGCCTGTCGATAGCCGGTGATGCGCTGGGCGCCAACAGAAGCATCCCCTTCGGGAACGCCAAGGGCGGCAATCGTTGTATGCCCCAAGTCAATCAGGTGTTGGACAGCGCGGGTAGCTTCTTCTTGGTCATCAACGGCTACAGACGAATACGCCGAATCATCAACCTTGGGCAGACGTGACACCGTGGAAAGCACGAAAGGCACGTTGAACTTCTTGAAGACGGATGCTTCGTGGCGGAAAGAGCCGCCAAGGAAAATAGCTCCCGCCATCAGTTCTTCATCAACGATCTTCGTGGCCTCTTCGACTTCGTCAGCCCAGTGGGGGACCTTCACGACGGTCAGAAGATAGTTCTTTTCACGGACGATAGCTTCCAATGGATCGAGAACCTGTTGGAAGAACGGATTATCGATACCCTTGATGATCAGGGCAATCGCAGGATTGTGAGAGAGCTTGAGGAAGCGAGCGTGACGGTTGGGGCGATATCCCATCTGATCGGCGAGCGCCACAATGCGTTCGCGAGTGGAGTCGGAGATATCGGGCTTGTTATTGAGTGCACGAGACACTGTCACCACACCAACACCGGCGACTTTGGCGATGTCTTTAATCGTGGGGCGGGAATTCGAGGCTCGCATGATCGCCTTCGTTTCGCTCTCTAGAAAACGGGGGTTAAACGGTGCTCGCCCCTTATCGTGGGCCGTGTCACATCAAGTGTGGTGCGACGCATCTTCAGATAAGGGGCGAGTCCGTCATGAGTATGTTCAGCCCTTGACTGCGCCGGCGACGACGCCTTCAATGATGTGCTTCTGGCTGGACAGGTAGAAGATGATGATCGGAATGATCGCAAGAACGAGCATTGCCATCAACGCGCCCATGTCGTTTGAACCGCGCGAGCCGACCAGCTGCTGAACAACAACAGGGATCGTCTTGTACGGGGTCGACAGGCCAATAACCAAGTAGGGCAGAAGGTAGTCGTTCCAGACCCACATCGCGTTGAGGATCGCGACGGTGATCATTACGGGCTTCAGCATCGGCATAACGATGCGGAAGTAGTTCTGAACCGGACCGCACCCATCAATCATGGAGGCTTCTTCAATCTCCAGAGGAATTGACTTCACGAAGCCGGAGATGATGAAGACCGACAGGGGAGCACCAAAGCCCAGGTACAGCAGGATCATGCCGATTGGGTTGTCGAGGTGCAATATGTCAGCGATCTTGACGGTCGGGAACATGACCATCTGGAAAGGAACGATCATCGAGAAGACGAAGAAGAGGTAAAGCAGGTTCGTCCACCACGTCTTCACACGCGTAATGTAGTACGCGGTCATCGCGCAGAAGAAGACGATCAGAATCAAAGAACCGATCGTGATGAAGAATGACCAGCCTGCGGCGGCCAAGAACCCGGTCTGCTCGAGGCCCGTCACGTAGTTCTGAATACCGGCGAAGTAATCGCCCAGTGGCAGAGCAAACGGGTTATCAGAGATGAACAGACGGCCCTTGAACGAGTTCATCAAGATGAAGAACAGGGGGCCAAGGAACACCAGAGTCAGTGCGATCAAAACGATGTAGAGAATCGCCTTGCCGACGGGGTTAGAGCGTTCTTCCGTGGCAACGATGGGGGCAGCCTTTGTGCTCACGCTTCGACCTCCTTGCTACGGGTTGCGCGCAACTGAATGAATGCGATCACGGAAACGATGAGGAAGAAGATCACGGCCTTGGCTTGACCAACGCCCTCGAAACCGACGCGCGAGTAGAATGTGTTAACGATGTTCAGAGCAACCATCTCGGTCATGTCGAGCGGTTGGCCGTTCGTCAATGCGAGGTTCTGGTCGTAGAGCTTGAACGAGTTGGAAAGCGTCAGGAACAAGCAGATGGTGATCGACGGCATGACCATCGGGATGGTCACGTTACGAAGAATCGTCCACTTTCCTGCGCCATCGATTTCAGCTGCTTCAATGAGTTCCTTCGGAACACCCTGAAGACCGGCGATGTAGATGATCATCATGTAGCCGACCATCTGCCAGTTGATCAGGATGATCAAACCGACGAAGCCGTAGGTGGCATTGGTGACCAGCGTGGTTTGCCAGTGCAGCAAGAGTGCGTTCAGAATTGTCTGCCAGGTGTAGCCCAAGACGATGCCGCCGATCAGGTTCGGCATGAAGAAGACGGTACGGAAGAAGTTCGTACCCTTGAGCTTGCGGGTCAGTGCGTAGGCGATTGCGAATGCAAACACGTTGACCGTAATGATGGAAACAATTGTGATGGCGGCGGTGAAGATCAGAGCGGTAACGAAGCCCTGCTTGTCGCTGAATGCATCAATGTAGTTCTGAACGCCGACAAACGTCGCGTTGGTGACGGTCGTGAACTTCGCGAAGGACAGGTACAAACCGATTGCGAACGGGGCAAGGAACGCCAGCGTGTACGCAAGGAATGTGGGTCCGACGAAGAGCAACCCAAATTTCTTAAGAGCTTTAATCATGAAAAGTTCTTCCTTGAACTATGCGAAGGCGGGTGTGCGGGACCCGGTTGGTTCCCGCACACCCGTATTCGGCAGATTAGTGCGGAGCGTTAAGCTCAGGCGCCCTTTTCAGCTGCCCATCCGGTGGTGAAGGTTTCGACGACCTTGTCCCAATCCATCTGGCCTGCTGCGTACTGCGACAGGGCGGCACCGAAGTCATCCTTGAAGGTCTGGCTCGGGAAGGTGGTGAAGACCCACGGAATCGTGGTCAGCTCGGTGTTGGACAGGTAGGAAACAACTTCCTTTGCTAACGGATCGGCCGGCTGCTCAGCATCGGTGAAGGTGTTGAACGGCGGGATGAAGCCGAGGTCTTCGACCATGTACTTCTTGCCCTTTTCGGAGTTGATCAACCAGTTGACGAAGTCGATCGAAGCCTTCTGCTTGGCCTCGGAAACCTGAGAGTTGATCGAGAAGAAGTTCTCAGTGCCGATGTTCAAGCCCTGGGTTTCTTCGCCCTTGTGTCCGGTGTAGATCGGGAGCATCTTGACATCTTCAGGCTTGACAGTGTTGCCTTCGATGTCAGAAATCTGGCCGTATGCCCAGTTGCCATTCTGAACCATAGCGGCCTTGCCGAGGGCGAACTCAGCCATGGAGTCGTTGACTGCCTTGGAGGAAGCGAGCTTCGGATCAATGGTGGAATTCTGCAGGTAGAGATCGAAGATGTTCTTGAACTCATTGCCGTGCGAGAAGGTCATTTCTGCCTTGTCGTCCACGCCGTCGTCCTGGTACTCGAAGTAGACGGGAAGGTCGGCGAGGTGCGTCTGCCAGCGCCAGTCTTCACCGGGCTTGAGTGAGGTTGAAGCAAAGACGCCGTCGATGCCGAGCTCGTCCTTGCGGGCCTGCATGTCCTCAACAACAGTCTTCAGCGTGGCGAAGTTGTTGATTTCTTCCATCGAGGAAGCCTTCGCGCCGGAGAGGGCGAAGTACTTGTCCATGATGGACTGGTTGTAGATGATGCCATAGCCTTCGACGACGTAAGGAACGCCGTAGACCTTGCCATCTTCACCCTTGACTGCCATTGATGGGTCAAGGAGAGCCTTGTTGAAGTCGGTGTCGGTCAGGTCGGCGGTATAGTCCTGCCAGTTCTTCAGGCCGATGGGGCCGTTGATCTGGAACAGGGTCGGAGCGTCTGACTTGGCGATTTCAGACTTGAGGGTCTGTTCGTAGGTGCCGGAAGCTGCCGTGACGACCTTGACCTCGACGCCGGTTTCCTCGGTGTACGCCTTGGCGATTTCCTGCCAGGTGGCATCGGATTCAGGCTTGAAGTTCAGGTAGTAGACGGAGCCGGTGGTGTCATCGGCTGAATCTGAACCTGACGAGCAAGCTGCCAGAGTAGAAAGGGCGGCGGCTGCTGCAACGGATGCTGCGGCGACCTTCATGAACTTCGACATCGCAGGTGTCCTCCTTTGGACGCTTCGAGTTCGTGACGCTACCTGAAGTGCGTCAAGTTGATGTGATAGCGGGGGGCTACGTCTGAAGAATTGTTATCTCCGTCGGTAACGTTTCCGGTGATAGTGAGCATAGGACGATGAAGGCGTTTGCGTCCACATTTTTAAAAGATTGTCAGGTCACAATTTGGTGACGAAAAAATGGCTTGGTTGAGTCATTTAATGGCTGTCGGGTTGTTTTTAAATCATTTACGGATACGTTACCGGTAACGATTCCGTTCCTGACCTGCAGATTTGCTTTCAACTCGTCCTATTTCACCTCGGTGCGCGTAGCTAATCGGGGACGAAAACAACTACCCTAGAAGGCGTGACTCCAGAAGAACTTGCACTTGTTATTCGTCAGGCCATCATCGCTGCTATCGATAATGGTTCGCTTACCCTGAATGCTGAAGACGTTCCCGACCCTGTGAAGGTTGAGCGTCCGCGCAACCGCGACCATGGCGATTGGGCAACCAATATCGCGATGCAACTGGGCAAGAAGGCCGGCATGGCGCCTCGTGACTTCGCGCAGCTTCTCACTTCCGCACTTGTCTCAGTTGAGGGAATCGACGAGGCCGAGATCGCAGGACCGGGCTTTATTAACATTCGGCTCGGTGCCGCATCTGCTGGTGAACTTGCTCGAACGATCCTCGAAGCTGGCGATGCCTATGGCACCGGAGACAAGCTTGCTGGCAAGCACGTGAACCTCGAATACGTGTCCGCAAACCCGACCGGTCCGGTTCACCTTGGCGGTGCTCGCTGGGCAGCTGTCGGTGACTCGCTTGCTCGTCTGATGGTTGCAGCGGGTGCACAGGTAACCCGCGAGTACTACTTCAACGATCACGGTTCGCAGATTGATCGCTTCGCGCGTTCCCTCTATGCCCGTGCAATGGGTCAAGAAGCGCCTGAAGACGGCTACGGTGGCCAGTACATCGCCGATATTGCTGCCCAGGTGCGTGCCGATGCGGCTACGGCCGCTCAGCCTGATCCTGTCACCCTCGAAACTGAAGAGGCTGTTGAAGTCTTCCGCGCTCGTGGCGTAGAGCTGATGTTCGGCGAGATCAAACAGCGCTTATCTGACTTCCGTTCTGAGTTCGATGTCTTCTTCCACGAAGACTCTCTCCACGAATCAGGGGCAGTCGCTCGTGCGATTGAAACCCTGCGCGAACGCGGAGAGGTCTTCGACCAAGATGGCGCCGTGTGGTTGCGCACTACCAAGTACGGTGACGACAAGGATCGTGTCCTCATTAAATCGGATGGTCAGGCCGCCTACTTCGCTGGAGACGTTGCCTACTACTTGGATAAGCGTCAGCGTGGCGCAGACGTCGCAATCTACCTGCTCGGTGCTGACCACCACGGTTACATCGGTCGCATGATGGCAATGTGTGAAGCCTTCGGTGATAAGCCGGGTGAGAACATGCAGATCCTCATCGGTCAGATGGTGAACTTGGTGAAGGATGGCAAGCCGGTTCGTATGTCGAAGCGTGCGGGCACGATCGTGACTCTTGATGACCTTGTTGATGCTGTGGGTGTCGATGCGGCCCGCTACTCGCTGGTCCGCGTTTCGATGGACTCCAACCTCGACATCGACCTTGACCTGCTGTCATCGCACACGAATGAAAACCCCGTCTACTACGTCCAATACGCACATGCTCGTACTCGTAACGTTGCGCGCAATGCCGCCGAACACGGCGTGACGCGCGAAGCTGGATTCGAGCCCTCAGCTCTCGATACGCAGGCGGATTCGGATCTTCTGGGTGTGCTTGCCCAGTTCCCTGCCCAGGTCGCCCAGGCTGCTGAGCTACGTGAACCGCACCGTGTCGCCCGCTACCTCGAGGCTCTCGCTGCTACATACCACACGTGGTACGGCCAGTGCCGCGTCACTCCTCGTGGAGATGATCCAGTCGATGCGGGTCACGTTGCCCGCCTCTGGCTGAATGATGCCGTGGCGCAGGTTCTGCGTACCGGCCTTGGCCTGTTGGGCGTCGCTGCTCCGGAACGGATGTGACGTGGGGGAAGCGCCAGCATCGTTTGACGCCCGCCCCATCGGGGACCTGATTTGCCCAGAGCCCGATCAACGGCCCGACATGTGGCCTTGGTCGGCCAAGCGCCTTGACAATGGTGTTCTAGAAATCGGTGGAGTTTCTTTGACGGACCTTGCCGATGGCTTTGCCACGCCCGCGTTTGTCCTCGATCGCGCTGATCTTGCTGGACGCGCGAATGTCTGGGCGACCGCGATGGCCGAAGAATTCTGGGACGGCTACGGAATGAATGGCGGTGACGCCTTCTACGCCGGCAAGGCATTCCTTTCATCCGACGTAGTCCGTGTCGTCACGGACGCAGGGATGGGAGTCGATACGGCTTCCCTCGGCGAGCTGACAATGGTGTTGCGCTCCGGCGTAAACCCCGCCAAAGTGGGGTTGCACGGGAACAACAAGCTTGATAGCGAAATCGAACGTGCGCTGTTGGCAGGCAACAAAGAAGGTATCGAGCGAATCTTCATCGATTCCCTCTACGAAGTCGGCCAGCTCGAACGCATCGCTCAGAAGCTGGGCGTCGTCGCACGTGTCATGGTGCGCGTGAAGACGGGTGTGCGTGCGGGCGGAAACGAATACATTTCCACCGGGCACGAGGATCAGAAGTTCGGCGTTGGTGCCTTCGATGGTCAGCTTGACGAGGTCGTTGACTCGATTGCCTCCTCGGATCATCTTGAGTTGCGAGGCCTGCACTCGCATATCGGCTCGCAGATCATCGGCATTGACGCATTCGTTGAAGCGGCTACGATTATCTGCCGGCTGGCGAAGCAGATCCAGGAGCGTACCGGCCTGACAATTCCCGATATTGATCTTGGCGGTGGGGCTGGCGTTGCCTACACGGGTGATGACGAAACACCGACTTCGCCTATTGAGATAGCGCGCGCAATTGCGGGTGCAGTGCGTGACGCGTGCGCTGAGCTGGACTTCCCCGTTCCGCACGTTTCAGTTGAGCCTGGGCGTTCGGTTGTTGGACCCGCGATGGTGAGCCTCTA
Organism: Schaalia turicensis ACS-279-V-Col4; assembly: GCF_000296505.1. Classification (GTDB taxonomy): domain Bacteria; phylum Actinomycetota; class Actinomycetes; order Actinomycetales; family Actinomycetaceae; genus Pauljensenia; species Pauljensenia turicensis_A. The sequence goes on along the minus strand of NZ_JH815210.1, from coordinate 240,329 downwards.
TCGCGTTGGGGCCGTAAAAGACGCGACCCTAGGAGATGGCCTGAAGCGTCGCTACATCGCGGTCGATGGGGGGATGGCTGACAATATTCGACCGGCTTTATACGGGGCACGCTACACGGCGACGCTCGCGAATCGTGTTTCCGATGTCGAACCAGTGCGCTCGCGAATCGTGGGCAAGCACTGCGAGAGCGGCGACGTTATCGTCTGGGATGTTGATCTTCCGAGTGATGTGCACGCCGGGGACCTTCTCGTTATCCCGGTGACCGGTGCCTACGGTTATTCGATGGCATCGAACTACAATATGTTGACCAAACCGGGTGTCATTGCTGTTGAAAGCGGTCAGGCGCGTTGGATCATGCGTCCTCAAACCATTGATGACCTGCTGGAACTCGATACTGGACTTGCCAGCCTTGCCACCGCCAACGACACGTAGGGGCGAATTCTTCAGCGTATGTCGTTCATGTTTTTCCTTAAAGAAGATCAGCTTACTGTTGAGTCACGCACGTGAAAAGGAAAGGATGCGCAGTGCGTTCATGATCGGCCTATTCAACGACTGCTACGACGGTTTTCAATCCTGATTTCACCATGTGGTGGTGCGAGTCATGCCTGCGCCTCGTTGAGCACCTTGAGTGGGAATTATCGACGAGGTTTCGCGCGCGATGTCGGCTTCGCGCTCATCGGGTCTTCAGGCCATAGATGCTTGGGATAACGACCCCGTAGCTGGGATCGCACCTGCTGGTAAGGCCCTGCCCAAAAACTTGCGAGGTCTGATGTGACGGCAGTGGGTCTGCCCGCGGGGTCCGTCAAGTGAATAAGAAGGGGAAGACGCCCGTTGGCGAAGGTGGGCGTTACAGTCCAACCGAAGGCTTCCTGTACCCGCAGTGTCACCGTTGGAGTGCCAGTTGACCAGTCGATTTTCCTTCGCTCTCCGGTGGGAATCTTAATGTCGGCGGGAGCCCACTCGTCGAAAGAACCCGCATGCCGCCAAGGGATCAAGCTCCTGATGAGCGACGCAGTGTCAATCCTGGCGATCGATTCGCCCTCTGCCAACGCGGAAATGAAGGGAGCACACCACGAGTCAGCGTCGGCAATCAGCGCATCATCGCTCACGTCGGGCCACATATCGGGCGCTACCGCGTGCAACGCTGAGAGACGAGCGCGCATATGTGTCGCAGACTCAGTCCACTTCAGCATTGAAAGACCGTGGGTGGTGAACTCATTGGTGAGTAGGCGCATGACATCCTCAGGGCTGGGCTTCACATTGCGTGGTTGCCCAAGTGCAATGACGCCAAGCATTGTGGTTGCGGTTGCGCGGATTCTTCCACCGCTGAGCGTGCAGTCCGTGCGCTCCGTGATGAGTGAGTGTCCTAGGGATAGTGCGTCTTCGGCGCTAATCGGAACAGCCGCTCGAATGAGACCATCGGCTCGGCCGACACTGCGCGTCACATCCGTGATTGCCAGCCAATCGCTTCCCGCCAGTGGAGACGAAGGTGGGAGGGAAGCTCCCTGCCCGTCAGCAAAAAGATAGGTTCCGCTTTGTCCACCTCGCGCGCGAGCAATCCACGTTGGGTGAGCAAGCCCAGCAACGAGGCCAATCGCCTCTTCGTCAGAGAGCCTACCGGGGTCGGAATGGGGATCCGCCCAGTGTTCGAGGCGCTTTGAAGACTGACGTACCCGACGGGCAATATCGGCGTGCCCCGCCTTCAATCGTCGAGCAAAATGTGCCAGGTCACCGTTGCCAACTCGAGGATTCTCACCGAGAAGAGCGACAAAGTATGCGGCGCGTTTACTCCCGATCAGTGGTGAAGCGGCAATCAAAGCCTTCCCGAGGAAAGGGGAAACAGGCATTCGAGCAACGCGACGACCAAGTGTCGTCGGAGAATAATTGTCGTCCACAAGGTCTGCGGCGTGGAGGCGCTCGTGGGCACGCTTTAATGCTCCAGGCGGGGCTGGGTCAATAAGCGCCAACGCATCCAAACCACCACTGGTCCAGCAACGCGCTTGAAGCTCAGCGTCTGCAAGATCCGTCGACAGGATTTCCGGGGTGATCTGGTCGGGTCTGCGCGCGAAACTCACCTGATCAAAGCAGCGATACACCGTGCCCGGCCCGAGTCTGGCAGAGCGCCCAGCACGCTGATCACAACTCGCGCGAGGCGCTGGAACTGTTATCAATGAACCTGCATCGCGTTGAACGTCATACGACGGAACGCGTGCAAGACCAGAATCCACAACACATCCAATGCTCGGCACGGTCAAAGACGACTCTGCGATCGACGTTGTAATAATGATCCGTCGGACTTTCTGACTATCGTCGACGCTCAGAATCGCGTCTTGCTGTCCGGGAGCGAGGTGCCCGTGCAGGCCCCGCACATCCATCATGACCCCGCCAACTTCGTGGAGGCCGAACCCTCCTAAAGCCTGGGCGGCCTCGTCGATTTCTTTGGTGCCGGGCACGAAAACGAGGATGTCGGAATTGGTCTGGCTGACCGCTTGGCGCGTGACTGACGCGATGTGCGAGATGAACTCACGCGCGACCACCACATTCCCGCTACTTGTCGTTGCAAGAGGTTGGGTAGACGGCGCCATCCAATGCGTCGTGATCGGATGCAGTGCTCCGGGAACATCAACAACGTTGACCTCATTGAGGACGCCGCCAAGGAACGAAGCCAAACGATCAGCATTCAAAGTTGCTGATGTGAGAGTCAGGTGAAGATCTGGGCGTAGGACGCTCATCGTGTCCACGATGAACGCAAGCGACAGATCCGTTTCAAGATGGCGCTCGTGGAACTCATCGATGACCACGGCGCCAACGTCTTCAAGCTCCGGATCGCCCTGTAGGCGACGAAGCATAATACCGGGCGTGACAAATTCGACCCGAGTACGGTCGGAGACCTTGACGTCGCCTCGTACTCGATATCCGGACGTGTCACCCACCTTTTCGCCGAGGAGCCAAGCAAGACGGCGAGCAGCACTACGCACCGCGATCTGGCGTGGCGCACACACGATCACACGAGTATCGAGGATCGCTTCAAGAAGAGGAGGAAGCAAAGTCGTCTTACCGGAGCCAGGCGGAGAAGAAAGAACTAGGGCATGACCTGGCTTGATTGAAGGTGCAATGCGATCCAAAGCGTTGGCGATAGGCAGGCGTGGCAGGTTAGCCAGGAGGGGATCGCACGCACTCATGGGATAAGTATGACGTGAAGTCGCTAGACTGTGGAATACGAAGAAAGAAAGGGAGCATCAGTGACAGACCCTGACGTTGCGCGAATTGTCGCATCAACCCGTCACATTTCAATCCCTGCTGACCTTGATCCTCTGATGCTACTTGGTACATCAGATCAGGTGTTGCGCGCTCTGGAACACGGTTTCCCGCGCGTGAACTTCCACGTCATCGGCCGCGATATTTCGCTCACCGGCTTTTCTGCGGATCTTGGTGTTGCCGGCGACTTGATCGAAGAACTGATTTCTTTGGCGAAGAAGGGGCAGCCACTGGATGCGCAGGCAGTCGAGCACGCCATCTCACTGCTGACCCGAACATTCGCAACGCCCGCTGTTTCCGACGAAATTCTTTCCGTCCGTGGTCGGTCTATCCGCCCGAAGTCTGCTGGTCAGAAGGCCTATGTTGATGCGATTGATCGGTCGACGATAGTCTTCGGACTCGGCCCGGCGGGTACGGGTAAAACCTATCTTGCGATGGCAGCCGGCGTGCAACGTCTGCTTTCCGGGCAGGTCAAGCGCATTGTGCTGACCCGTCCTGCGGTGGAAGCGGGGGAGAACCTCGGTTTCCTGCCCGGTTCCCTGACCGACAAGATCGACCCGTATCTGCGTCCGCTCTACGATGCGCTGAAAGACATGCTCGATCCCGAGGTCCTGCCGAAACTCATGGCTGCGGGCACAATCGAAGTCGCCCCTCTGGCGTACATGCGCGGTCGCACGCTGAACGACTCCTTCATCATCTTGGATGAGGCGCAGAATACGACGCCGAACCAGATGAAAATGTTTTTGACGAGGCTCGGATTCAACTCTCAGATTGTTGTCACTGGCGACGCGTCTCAGGTGGATTTACCGGGTGCTGGTCAATCCGGTCTTGCGGTCATCTCGAAGATCCTGAGTGACATCGACGGAATTGAATTCTGCTACCTGACCAGCGCAGACGTAGTGCGTCATCAGCTGGTCGGAGTAATCATAGACGCCTACGAGCGTTGGGAAGACCGCCTGAGCGCTCAACGCTCCATATCTGGGCGAACACGTACGAATGTTTCGCGCTCACGCGCAGTTCGGACGGGCAGGCTGTCATCTGATCGATCACGCACTGGTCACTACCGAGGAGGAACCGATGACTGAAGTCATCAACGAAACTGATTTCGTCATTGACGGGAGCGAATTCGCAGCTCTTGCTGACCACGTGCTGACGCAGATGCACGTTGCCACCGACGTTGAACTGAACATTCTGTTCATCAATCCAGAGCCGATGGAAGACCTGCATTTGCGCTGGCTTGATCTTCCTGGACCGACCGACGTGATGAGCTTCCCGATGGACGAGCTCCGCCCGGGAAGTGCCGACAACCCGACTCCGTCGGGAACGCTTGGTGATATCTGCATTTGCCCGCAGGTCGCCCAGAAACAGGCACTTGAAGCCGGTCACGCGATGGTTGAAGAAATGCTGATGCTGGCCACCCACGGCATGTTGCATCTGCTCGGCTACGATCATGCAGAAGAAGATGAAAAGAAAGTCATGTTTGACCTGCAACGCAAGCTACTGCTGACTTTCCTGGCAACTCGATGACCTCTTCCACCACCTCACTTCCTCTTCCTGCTCTGATCATCATCGCGGTTGTCGGGCTTTTCTTAGCTGCGATGCTTCAGTCGATCGAGGTTGCGTTTTCTCGTATGTCGATTGCGCGTGCAACGGATCTGGTTGAAGAAGAACGCCAGAATGCTTCCGCACTGTTGGCTCTGCTGAACCATCGCAGGCGGGCGACGCTTGTTTTGCGTGGTTTTCGCACGTTTTTCCAAGTGATTGTTGCCGTCTCATTGACGCTTGCGTTTTCTGCGATGTCGTTGGCGTGGTGGGCGACAGCTCTCGTTGCTTTACTAGCGATCACCTTCGTCCATTTCGTCTTCATTTCGCTTGCTCCCTCCCGTTGGGGACAGCGCAGTCCAGAGAAGATTGCTCTGTCGGGAGCACCGTTGGTCTCCTCCCTTGTTACTTTGACAAGATTCCTCGACCCTCTTGTTGAAGCCATCCGTGGGCGTCTTCCCGCATCTGGCCTGACGGAAGCCGAAGCGCGCGCCGAAATGGCAAATGACCTGCGTGAAATGGTCGACCAGGTGGGTGAAACCGAAGGACTTGAAGACGAAGATCGCGCAATGTTGCGGTCCGTTCTGGACCTGGGGCATACGCTTGTCCGCGAAGTGATGGTTCCCAGAACTGAAATGGTGACCGCCCCGGCGGATCTTCCCGCTCATAAGGCCTTGCGCCTGTTTGTCCGCTCGGGCTTTTCACGTATTCCTGTTGAAGGTGACGATGTCGATGACATTCGTGGCATCCTCTACTTCAAGGATGTTGTTGCCCGCTTGCAGACCTACGGGGCGGACATGGACCAGGTGGCAGAGCAGATGATGCGCCCGGTCGAGTTCACCGTCGAAATGAAGCCCGCAGACGATCTGCTTCGTCTGATGCAAGCAGACCACTTCCATATGGCGATCGTCATCGATGAATACGGTGGAGTAGCGGGGCTGGTGGCCCTTGAGGACCTCATTGAAGAAGTCGTCGGTGACCTCACCGACGAACATGACAAGGGAATTATTGAGCCCGAACAACGTGACGACGGATCGTGGCGTGTACCTGCACGCTATCCAATTACCGAGCTTGGCGAGCTTTTCGACCTTGAACTTGAAGATGACGACGTGGACTCTGTCGGTGGTTTGCTTGCAAAGGCATTGGGGCGCGTCCCTCTTCCCGGGGCGCAGGGTGACGCATTAGGCATCCACATGCTCGCCGAAGAAGCACGAGGACGCCGTCGCCAAGTTGGTACGATTGTGTGTTCGCTACTCGTGGCGAGCGATGAATCGACCGAAGAAACCAGTGAGGACGCATAATGCATTTCCCCAGCGACGACGAGCTGATGGCAGGCCCGAACGCGTTCGAAAGCGACGAAGTGTGTGTCGATGACAGTGATATTGATGCTGGCGAACTACGCGCATCGGGGGACGAGGTCGCGCACACCACTGAGTTCGATGACGTTGATGACGCGGATAGCCAGGCCTTCGATGACGTCGATCTCGACGACGCAAGTGACATTGACCCCGAAGACGTGTTTGCTGTCGTTGAGGGAATGAAAGCTCTGCGCGACGAAACGAACGTGGGCACCGGCCTGATGATCCCAGACTTTCCGGAGGACTTCCGCGCGGGATTTGTCTCTATCGTGGGTCGTCCGAACGTAGGTAAATCAACGCTGACAAACGCGCTTGTCGGCCAGAAGATTGCGATCACATCGGGTCGTCCTGAAACGACGCGTCACAATATTCGTGGCATCGTCCACGGTGAAAAGAGCCAGCTGGTTTTAGTTGATACCCCCGGATATCACCGTCCGCGAACGCTTTTGGGTAAGCGCCTGAATGACATGGTTCGCGAGGCGCTCGCGGAAGTTGATGTCGTCGTCTTCTGTTTGCCTGCTGACCAGCGTATTGGTCCTGGCGACAAGTTCATTGCCCGCGAATTGAAGGACGTTCGTCGTCCGATTATTGCTGTTGCGACGAAGTGCGATCTGGTGAGTCGAGAGCGCCTGATGAAACACCTGCTGTCGATTGACAAGATGGGTGATTTCGCGGCGATCGTTCCCGTCAGTGCTTTTGACGGAAATGGCGTTGACCAGTTGCTTGATGTGCTGACGAAGACGGTTCCGCTCTCCCCACCGCTCTACCCAGATGGGGATGTGACCGATGAATCGCGTGACACTCTGATTGCGGAGTTCATTCGCGAAGCTGCACTTGAAGGGGTCCGTGATGAGCTTCCGCACTCGCTTGCAGTTCAGGTTGAAGAGATCGTTGCCAGGCCTCGACGGCAGGGTGATACTCGTCCACCGCTCATGAACGTGCACGTCAACGTTTATGTTGAACGCGATTCTCAGAAGGCCATCATCATTGGTAAGAAGGGATCACGCCTGAAAGAGATTGGCTCAAAGTCGCGTCCTTTGATCGAGGACTTGCTGAAAGCGCGTGTGTATTTGGATCTGCATGTGCGAACGGCGAAAGACTGGCAGTCAGATCCGAAAATGTTGGGACGTCTCGGGTTCTAGATGAAGAGCGATTACTCTTCTAGCTCCGCGACGGTTGTTGCTCTAGGAGGTAATGCTCTAGGGCAGACACCCGACGATCAGTTGCACCTGTTGCGTCAGGCTGCGCCAGTCTTGGTGAGTTTGGCTGATGCGGGCCCTCTTGTGATCGCTCACGGGAATGGACCCCAGGTTGGTCAGATCACGCGTGCGTTTTCACTGGGCGTTGCAGCTGACCCCGGTGTGCCCGACGTTGATCTTCCAGAGATGGTTGCGATGAGCCAAGGCTACATCGGCGAGCACCTGGTGCGTTCAATCGACGAGGCTGGGGCGAGGCGCGGATATTCCGGCAAAGTAGTCGCTCTTCTGACTCGTGTGGAAGTCGATCCCAATGATCCAGCATTTGCTGACCCGACTAAACCGATCGGTCAGTTTCTGACTCGGGAAATGGCAGAACAGCGGATGAAGGAAGAGCCCGGATCCGTGTACCGCGAGGATGCTGGGCGTGGATTTAGGAAGTATGTTGCCTCTCCATTGCCACATCGGATCGTTGAAATTGAGGCGGTTCAAGCTCTGACAAACGCCGGCTTCATCGTCATCGCTTCAGGCGGTGGCGGTATCCCAATTATTCGCACCGACTATGGAATGAAAGCCGTGGACGCGGTTATCGACAAGGATCGAAGCGCAGCTCTCATGGCTGATGAGTTGGGAGCCTCTGCTCTGGTTATTCTGACTGCAGTTCCGGCGGTTGCTGCGGGGTGGGGAACACCAATGCAACACTGGCTTCACCACATTTCTTTGGATGAAGGGCGTGCTCTGATTGAGTCGGGGGAACTTGCTGAAGGTTCCATGCGCCCCAAAGTTGAAGCAATCGTTGACTTCGTATCGAAGGCCCCGGCTGGTACGGTTCGCCGTGGTGTCATTTGCGCGTTGGCGGATGCTGATAGAGCTCTGAGCGGTGAAGTGGGAACAACCATCACCTCGGTGTGACCAATGGTTAAACGCGCGTTGCTACGATGCTCGGGACAATAGAGCCATAACATCTTTGACGATTATTGGTCTTGCTGCGACGATCTTTACACTCTTCTGCACTGTTTCATCTTCTATGTGGAAGCCTTTGCCTGGGAAGGGTCGCCCCCGCGCGTTCATTCTTCGGCGATAGCGCTGAAGAAACGCGAAAGTACGCGTTCTACGCCTACAACCAGGGCACGTTCCCCTTGATTGCGTGGCCGGCCTCGTGATTGGGTTGGCGATCTGAAAGGCGAAAATGTCCACATAACGAAGCGGACGCGTACGCTTACCCCCGTCTGTCATACGCTACGAGGCATGAGCCGAGAATGGATGCTCCTGCTTCTTTGCCGTGACGAGGCCTGAAAGGGTCGAAACCTCGCCACGGCTCAACGTGTTTCGACCCGACGCCCACCGATAACCGGGCGAATCAGGATAGCGAAGAAAGAAACACAATGAAGACGACTGGAAACGTCCCCACTCCTGCTGGCTCGCACATGCCGATTGCGAAGTACAAGCCGTTCCTCGACACGAACCCCGTTGTTCTGGACGACCGCAGGTGGCCCTCGAATCGGATTACTCACGCACCTCGCTGGATGTCGACGGACCTGCGCGACGGTAACCAGGCACTGATTGAGCCGATGGACCCGGTTCGTAAGCGCAAGATGTTCGACCTGTTGGTCAGTCGCGGATACAAGGAGATCGAAATCGGTTTCCCCGCAGCATCGCAGACTGACTTTGATTTCGTGCGATCCCTGATTGACGAAGATGCCGTGCCGGACGATGTGACGATTTCGGTTCTGACCCAGTCTCGCCCTGAAATCATCGAGCGCACCCTTGATGCCCTCGTCGGTTTCCCGCGCGCGACCGTCCACCTGTACAACGCGACGTCGCCACTGTTCCGCGAGCTCGTCTTCGGCAATGACAAGGCACAAACGATCGACTTGGCTGTCTTTGGTGCACGCGAAGTGGTGGCGCAGGCAGAAAAGCGTCTGGGCGATGAAACGATCTTCGGCTTCGAATACTCGCCCGAAATCTTCGTGGATACCGAACTCGACTTTGCTCTCGAAATCTGCGAATCCGTTATGGATATTTGGCAGCCCGAAGACGACCGCGAAATCATCTTGAACCTGCCAGCAACCGTTGAACGTGCAACGCCGAACGTTTATGCCGACCAGATCGAATACATGGCACGCAACCTCAGCCGTCGCGACAACATTGCGATCAGCGTGCACCCGCACAATGACCGTGGAACCGGCGTTGCTGCGGCTGAATTGGCATTGCTCGCCGGTGCAGACCGCGTGGAAGGTTGCTTGCTCGGCCAGGGTGAACGCACCGGTAACGTTGACCTGTTGACCCTGGGGCTCAACCTGTTCAGCCAAGGCATTGACCCGGGTGTTGACCTGACGAATATCGATGAGATCCGTCAGACCGTCGAATACTGCACGTCGATGGAAACGTCACCGCGTGCACCTTACGTGGGTGACCTCGTCTACACTTCTTTCTCCGGATCGCACCAGGATGCGATTAAGAAGGGCTTCGTCGCCCGCAAGAAGAAAGTTGGAGAAGCTGGCGGTGACGAAAATGCAGTGGTGTGGGAGTTGCCCTACTTGCCGATCGACCCGCACGATGTGGGTCGTTCCTACGAGGCCGTTGTCCGCGTGAACTCGCAGTCCGGCAAGGGTGGCGTCGCCTACCTCATGTCGACCACTCACAATCTGGAACTGCCACGTCGTCTGCAGATCGAGTTCTCTCGCATCGTTCAGCGACACACGGACTCCTACGGTGGCGAGATCGACGGCGATACCCTCTGGCAGATCTTCGCCGATGAATACCTGCCGAACTCGGCAGCGAAGAACCTCACCGCCTGGGGTCGCTTCGAACTCGGAGCTTCTCACGTGACGACTAACGCCGACGAGCAGGTTGATCTGAAGGTGACACTGACGGATCAGGGTGAGCCCGTCGAGGTCAAGGCACACGCCGGCGGTCCGATCGAAGCATTCGTCAAGGCACTCGGCCAGTTTGACGTGGATGTCCGCGTCCTCGACTATTCCGAACATGCGATGAGCCAGGGCGGTGACGCGAAGGCAGCGTCCTATGTTGAAGCCGCCGTCAACGACCAAATCCTCTGGGGTGTCGGTATCGATTCGTCGATTACGCGCGCAACCTATAAAGCAGTTATTTCTGCGGTGAACAGGGCTTTGCGCTGACATACAGGGGAGAAACGGGGCGGGTACGACCACTTCGTTCCCGCCCCGGCCATTTTCCAGTCGCCGTTTTCTCTCTGCAATTTCAGCCAGGGACTCGACAGTCGCCTCGTCCCCGCATTACATAACGCGCCATTAATGCACCGAAGTGGGACAATTTCACCGTGATGAGAACGTATCGAGACGAAGCGATCGTGCTTCGCACCCACAAACTGGGGGAGGCCGACAGGATCATCACACTGCTCACCGCGAATAACGGTCTGGTTCGCGCAGTCGGTAAGGGCATACGCAGAACAACGTCGAAGATGGGCGCGCGTCTTGAACCATTCGGCGTGATTGACGTGCAACTTCATCGCGGGAGGAACCTCGACATCATTACCCAAGCTGAAGTCATTACCCAGTACGGTGACGCGTTATCGAAAGATTTTGAGCTGTATGCCCGCGCATGTGTCATGATCGAGATCGCAGAGAAACTGACTGCTGATTCTGATGATGGAGTGCGCTCCCAACATCTTCTGCTGATCGGTGCTCTCTACGCTCTTGCACACGTGCGTCACGACCCCAATCTGGTGCTCGCATCGTATATTCTCCGCGCGCTTGCGATAGCCGGCTGGGCACCTTCGTTCTTCGATTGTGCCGTGTGCGGAGCCCAGGGGCCACACGCTGCTTTCTCCATTCAGGAAGGCGGTGCCGTCTGCGAAAACTGCCGACCCGTCGGAGCGTCAGCTCCCTCTTTCGAAGCAATGGAATTGATGGGGGACCTGCTGTCCGGAGAGTGGGGCCGAGCCGATAACTCGCCGGATTTCGCTCGCATTGAGGCATACGGGCTTGTCAACGCCTATGCTCAATGGCACGTTGAACATCGCATTCGTTCATTGCGGGTCCTTGAAAGGAACAGTTGATGGCACCTGAAGCGAATCTGACACCGATGGATCGAGCCGGTGGGGATCCCAGCGCGCCTCTGACCGGGCCGGGTCAGTGGCATCAGCCTGTTCCCGAATTTACTACTGGGGAAGTGCCCGCGCACGTTGCGCTGATCATGGATGGTAACGGCCGTTGGGCGAATTCACGAGGCCTCGCGCGCACCGAAGGACACCGCGCCGGTGAATATGCGCTGATGGATACGATCGCGGGTGCCATTGATGCGGGAGTCCGCTACCTGTCGGTGTACACGTTCTCCACGGAAAACTGGAAGCGGAGCCCAGCAGAGGTCCGTTTCATCATGAATTACGCGACCGACGTTCTTGCTCGCCGTACCGATCAACTGAATGACTGGGGAGTCCACGTGCGCTGGAGTGGGCGTGAACCCCGCCTATGGAAGTCCGTCGTGAAGGCCCTGTTGAAGGCAGACGAAGCCACGAAAGATAACTCCACACTGGACCTCATCATGTGCGTGAACTATGGCGGGCGTGCAGAGATCGCTGATGCTGCGCGAGATATCGCTAGGCAGGTCGCAGCGGGAAAGCTCCGCCCAGATGGCGTGACAGAAAAGTCATTTGCCCATCACCTGTATCTGCCCGATGTTCCTGACGTTGACCTGATGATTCGCACGTCGGGGGAGAAGCGCATCTCCAACTACCTGCTCTGGCAGATGGCGTACTCGGAAATGATGTTCATTGATACGCCGTGGCCTGCGTTCGATCGTGAAGTGCTGTGGGACTGTCTGCTCGAATACGCAGGGCGTGACCGCCGATTCGGGGGAGCGATTGATCAGGTGGGGTCGGCCTCGTAAAAACGAGTCAGTCGACGCGGACGGTAGCAGGCTCGCTGGAGGTGCGCTTGCGCCATGCAATGACTCCAATGGCAACAGCGGCGACGGCAAGGCCTCCCGTGCGACCCCACCAGGAGCCAGCAACTGTGCCAAGCAATGCCATCCAAATAGCCAGCAGCCCCATGCCGTACAGGATTGCCCATGCGATGCAACCAGGAATCATCGCTAGCGTGTATGTGCGCCACTTCATGGAGACTAAGCCGGCACCGGCGTTTACCGCAGTTTGGATACCAACGGTCAGGAAACACAGGGGAATGATGATCAACCCCCATGTGTCCAACAGCTTCGCACCGCGCTTCGGCGTAGGGCCGTTAAACCAGCGGGCAATCGAACCCCGCACACCATCTTTCCCGGCGCCAGCCAACGCGCCACGCGCGGCACCTCGACCCAACCAATAGGTTCCCTGGGCTCGGCAAAAAACGATCACGAAGAGGGCAATAAAAAGCGTCGAGCCGTGATCGGCCCACGAGGGAATCACTGAGCATCCTTAGACGACTGAGCGCCCGCAGGGCCCTCATCATCTGCCACGCCAGCCGAACACGTCTGGCATAGGCCAAACAACTCAACGGAATGCTCGACAGCCGTAAAACCGTGCGCGGACGCATTATCGCGAATCCACTTCTCGGTCATATCCAGTTCGATCTCTTCAGTATGCCCGCAGGTGCGACAGACCAAATGATGGTGGTGCGTTGATGAATGGCATACGCGGAACAAGGATTCTCCATCGGCGCTACGCAACACGTCCACATCGCGGCCGTCGGCAAGAGCCTGCAGGTTCCTGTAGACGGTCGCAAGACCGACCTTGAGTCCCTGCTTGTGCAGGTCTTCGAAAATCTGCTGGGCGCTACGGAAATCAGGTACCCGAGTCAGCTCGGCAAAAACCGCCTGACGTTGCTTGGTCATGCGTTGCATTTTCGGACCTCCAGTTTTGCGTCGAGTCAATCGGGTGGATGGGTGGCTCAGGGGCACAGCCTGAGCATATCGGTTCGGTTCGTTTCTGTCCGACCGTGATAGTGGCACTGTGTCTGATCACAGCCGGGTACGGGAGCGATTCTGTTGTGTTGAGTGGGTGTCTTGGTGTTCGGGGTGAGCGACGTGGGCGCGCACATTCGCCATTTTTGACGCACGCTGGTGCCTGTCGACCAGTCCCTTGATGATGAATCCGATCGCGTACAGGGCAATCGCGAATACGACGATGGATGCGCCCGGGGACAGATCGATGAAGTATGTGAAAGACAGTCCCGTGATGCAGATGATTGCGCCGAAAACCATGGCCCATGCCATCGTTGATCGAAATGACTGTGCCATCAGTTGTGAGATGGCAACGGGAATGATCATGAGTGCGGACACCAGTAGCGATCCCACAACGCGCATCGCAACAGCTACGGTCAGGGCAGACAGGATGGCAATAATCATCGACAGTGTCTTCGTGGGTAGTCCGGTTGAACGCGCGAAATCTTCATCGTTCGTCACTGAGAAAAGAGCTGGTGCAATACCGACTCCCACTGCCAAGATGAGGATTCCGAGGACTGAAATCAGCGTGATATCAGTCCATGTCACGGTTGCAATCGAGCCGAAGAGGTAAGAATTCAGCTGGGCTGAAGTGCCACCGGCAAGACCGATAAGAAGGACACCGCCGGCAATGCCACCATAGAACAGCATCGCGAGCGCCACGTCAGCAGACGTGCGCCCAGACTGGCGGACTAATTCGATCGTGATAGCTCCCACAAGCGAAATAATCATCGCCCCTGGGATCGCCCACGAATCTTGTGGGTTCGCGTTCGCCATTGTGCCGGCAAGCCAGCCGAGCGCTACGCCGGTCAGCGAAATATGCCCGATTCCGTCACCGAGCATTGCCAGTCGGCGATGCACTAAGTAGGTGCCGACAACGGGTGCTGACAAGCCGACGATGAGAGCGGCAAGAAGTGAGCGTTGCATGAGGGACGAGGTCAGCAGTGAGGTGAGTCCGTCGATAATTGTCGCGATCATCATGCCTGCCAAATATCGTCGACGAGGCCTGGCCCGGCCTGCGGATGTGGATGCCCGTGATGATGGCCGCCACCATCGGAATGCTGTTCATGGTCGTCACTGATGTGAGGTGGCCCGTCGTAGGTGACGTGTCCCCCACCGATGTGGAGTTCCCTATCGAGAAGCGGACCGAGTTCGCCGAGCTCGTGGAGTACGACAAGAATCGTTGTTCCCTCAGCTTTTGCTTCGCTAACGATTCGCGCGAGGCGCTCTCGAGATGTCCGGTCGATGCCGGCCATGGGTTCGTCCATGATCAGCAAATCGGGATTGCGGACGAGTGCTCGAGCGATGAGGACTCGCTGTTGCTGTCCACCCGAAAGAATCGACATCGAGTCTTTGGCGCGGTGTGCCAACCCGACTCTCTTCAGCGCAGCCATTGCCTTCTTTGTATTTCCGGGAAGGCTCCACCACTTCTTTGAGCCAAGAAGACCTGACTTCACAACTTCCAGAGCACTGGACGTGACTGCACCACCAACGCTGATGCGCTGAGGGACATAGCCGATTCGATCCCAGTTGACCGCGCGACGCTGAGTGTTATCAACACCGAAGATGTGAATCGATCCGCGGGTAATCGGAGCGGTACCAAGAATGGCGTGGAGAGTCGTGGACTTTCCTGATCCATTCGCACCCGTCAGGGCAACAGTTTGCCCAGGGTGAACATCGAACTCGATCCCGTGGAGAACGAGGTGAGAATCCCACGCAACGTGGACATTATCCAGTGAAATGACGGGAGCGGATATCCCCACCTCAGGGACATCCGCTTCCGAGTTTTTGGTGTTGCTCACTTGCAGGACAGAGCCGTCTGAAGAGCTGTGATGTTGTCACGCATGACCGCTGCGTAGTCCTTGGATGAATCAACCTGGCTTTCGATCGGATCGAGAACCGCGGTCTGGATTCCAAGATCGTCAGCAAGAGTCTGCTCAACCTTTGGGTCGATGAGAGCTTCAGTGAAGATCGTCGTGATACCTTCCGACTTCACGAGCTTGGAGATTTCTTCCAGGCGCGCCGGCGAGGGCGAGGATTCGGGATCCAGACCCGAGATGCCCACCTGGGTCAGGCCAGTGCGGTCTGCAAGGTAGCCGAATGCGGTGTGAGCAGTGACGAAGGTCTGGTGCTTGCAGGTTGCTGTTGCGTCAACGAGTTCGGTCGACAGATCTTTCATGTTCTTGGTGAGTGTCGCAGCATTGGATGTGTAGGTCTGAGCATTCTGAGGATCAGCCTTGGCCAGAGCCTGACCGATAGCCGTTGCTGCCTGGCCCATGCGTTCCGGATCCAGCCAGAAGTGAGGGTCAGTCGTCATGTCGTGGTGGTGATGGTGCTCAGCTTCTTCACCGGACTCAGCGGTTTCGCTCGAGGCCATGTGATGGCCGTCGTCATGATCTGCTTCATGATCGTGCGAATCAGACTCGGTAGCGTCGCCTTCTTCTTCCGCTTCAGCCGGGTGATTGCCGTCTTCTGCAACATCAACAAGCTGAACAGCCTTAGCGACGTCGATAACCGTTTCCGGGCCGTTGTGCTCAACAGCTTCGTCCACTGCGGACTGGAAGCCCCCTAGATAAACGACAGCATCGGCCTTGCCAAGCTGGTCGACGGTGGCGGGAGAAAGCTCAAGATCGTGCGGTTCGGCACCGTCGGGGGTTAACGAGGTGACCTTAATAAGGTCGCCACCGATTTCTTCGGTCAGATACTTCAGTGGGTAGAAGGACGCCATCACATTCAGAGGTGATGATGAACCAGATGCGGAGGTATCTGACGCCGACTGGGTGGTCGTCGTGCCCGAGCATGCGGCCAAAGCGAAAGAGCCAGCGAGCGCGCTAGCGATAACAACAGAACGAGACAGCTTCATGTTTCAAGTTTCACCCTTAATGGTAATCATTGCCAATAGTGGGAAGGGGGGTGTGCGTCACACTGAGCCTGTCAACGAAGCCGTCGCTAAGTTCGATAGACTCCCACTATCGCAGGCTGCGCCAGCCAGGTGTGGCCGCCAAAACAAGGAGCACAAAGTGGCAGCGCCTTCTCGTCTTGATTCCGTTATCTCCCTAGCCAAGCGTCGCGGATTCGTCTTCCCATGTGGCGATATTTACGGTGGTACTCGCTCAGCGTGGGATTATGGTCCGCTCGGCGTTGAACTGAAGGAAAACATCAAGAAGCAGTGGTGGCAGTACATGGTTCGCTCCCGCGAAGACGTCGTGGGTCTGGACTCCTCCGTCATCCTTCCTCGTCAGACTTGGGTTGCTTCCGGTCACGTCAAGGCATTCACCGATCCGCTCGTTGAGTGCACCTCCTGCCACAAGCGCCTCCGTGCAGATAATCTGCAGGAAGCTCACGCTGCTAAGCACGGCATCGACAACCCGGATGACGTCCCTCTCGGAGACGTCGCATGCCCCAACTGTGGCACCCGCGGTCAGTTCACCGAGCCTCGCGCATTCTCTGGCCTGCTCAAGACCTATCTCGGCCCGGTCGACGACGAGTCCGGTCTGCACTACCTGCGCCCCGAAACCGCTCAGGGTATCTTCATCAACTACGGAAACGTTGCGGCAGCCTCGCGCAAGAAGCCGCCGTTCGGCATCGGCCAGATCGGCAAGTCCTTCCGTAACGAAATCACCCCCGGTAACTTCATCTTCCGTACCCGCGAATTTGAGCAGATGGAACTCGAGTTCTTCTGCGCACCGGGCACCGACGAAGAATGGCACCAGTACTGGATCGACTACCGTCGCGACTGGTATACCGACCTTGGCATCAACCCCGACAACCTGCGCTTCTACGAGCACCCAAAGGAAAAGCTCTCGCACTACTCCAAGCGCACCGTCGACATCGAATACCGCTTCGGATTCCAGGGCTCCGAATGGGGTGAACTCGAAGGCATCGCAAACCGTACCGACTACGACCTGGGTGTCCACTCCGAAGCCTCCGGCTCGAAGCTCGACTACTTCGACCAGACCACCGGCGAACGTTGGACTCCCTACGTCATCGAGCCGTCCGCTGGTCTGACCCGCTCGCTCATGGCATTCCTCATCGAGGCCTACCACGAGGACGAAGCCCCCAACACCAAGGGCGGCGTCGACAAGCGCACCGTTCTGCGCCTCGACTCGCGTCTTGCCCCCGTGAAGGCAGCTGTCCTGCCACTATCGCGTAAGCCCGAGCTCACCGGCCCGGCACGTGAACTTGCAGCAGACCTCCGCTCCATCTGGAATGTCGAATACGACGATGCGGGCGCCGTTGGCCGTCGCTACCGTCGCCAGGACGAAATCGGCACCCCGTACTGCATCACCTACGACTTCGACTCGATTGAAGACAAGGCAGTGACCGTCCGCGACCGCGACTCGATGGTTCAGGAACGTATTCCGCTTGAGAACGTCAAGAAGCTCCTCATCGAAAAGCTCGGAGCTTGCTGATTTGATTCCATCCGAATCAACGCTTGGCCCGACCTTAGCTCTTGAGGTCGGGCCACTGCGCGTATGGTCGCCCATCGTTCTTGCCCCGATGGCGGGAGTAACCGATGTGCCATTTCGGCGTTTATGTCGACAGATGGGCGAAGAAGGACTGCCGGATTGGTTGAATCCTTCCAGCTCGAACGCTCAGGTCACTCCAGAAAAAGGCGTGGACGCACTCGCCGGCCTATACGTCTGCGAAATGGTAACGTCGCGCGCCCTCGTTGAAGGTAATGTGCGCACATTGGAAATGGTGCGCCCAGACCCCGCCGAACGCGTGCGCTCCATCCAGCTCTACGGCGTCGATCCAGCAACGATGGCTCAGGCTACATCGATCCTTATTGACCGCGACCTGGTGGATCACATTGACCTGAACTTTGGGTGCCCGGTTCCGAAAGTGACGAAGAAGGGTGGGGGAGCTGCCCTTCCGTGGAAGCGCGACCTGTTCGACGATCTTGTACACGCGGTTGTTGGTGCTGCGGACAGGGCCGGAGCAGCAGCTGGTCGCGATATTCCCGTCACAGTGAAAATGCGCGTTGGTATCGACGACGATCACATTACGTTCCTCGACGCTGCGAAAGTGGCTGAAAATCGCGGTGTCGCAGCGGTTGCCCTCCACGCGCGCACGCAAACCCAGCACTACGCGGGTCACGCTGACTGGACGCAGATCAAGCGTTTGAAAGACGCGATGCGTATTCCTGTCTTCGGCAACGGCGATATTTTCTCCGGCGCAGATGCGCAGCGAATGATGGATGAAACCGGTTGCGATGCAGTTGTCGTTGGTCGAGGATGCCAGGGGCGCCCCTGGCTGTTTACCGACCTGACTTCGACACTGATGGGTGGTCCTGCCTTTAGCGACCCGAGTCTTTCCGATATCGCGGACATCATCGAAAAGCACGCCGCATGGGTCATTGAAGACCAGGGCGATGAACTGCGGGCCCTCCGCGAAATGCGCAAGCACGTCGGCTGGTATCTGCGAGGCTTCGCGATCGGCGGGCCGACTCGTCACGCGCTCTCAATGGTGTCGACCCTCGAAGAACTCCACGATCTTCTCCACATGCTGGACCTCGATCAGGAGTATCCGCAGGCGGCGCTGGGAGCTCGCGGTCGCGCCGGCGGTGAAAAGACGCCACGCCTACCCGATGGGTGGTTGGACTCTCCCTATCTGAGCGATGCTGAACGCCAGACCCTTCATCTTGCTGAATCCGATGTCAGTGGAGGCTGATATGTCGAATCCCTGCGATGATTGCATCCCAACTGAAGTGACGATTGGTCATGCGTCGACTCCGCGAGGAATGCTCAACATCGGAGGGGGCGCTCCAACGGCCGTCATCTCTTCGCTGATGAGCGCCTCACTGGAATCGCTAACAAGCGAGATCACGGATGTCGCCGGCGCTCAGCCCGACCTGATTGAATGGCGCGTTGACCCACTCCTTGCCTCGGTGCAAGCGAGCGAGCGTGAAGGCCTATTACGCACTGGACTCAAGCTCGTGACGGATCAGAGCCCGCTTCCTCTGTTGGCAACAATTCGCACAGTCGCCGAAGGGGGCCTCGTTGATCTTTCTGACGGTCAATACACGGACTTTCTTGCCATCCTGGCCACCTTCGCCGACGCGATCGACCTTGAAATTTGTCACCCGGGTGCAATCGACATAGTTGAAGAGATTCACGAGGCCGGTAGCATCGCCGTGGCGTCGCACCATGATTTCACCCGAACGCCCCTCACCGTTGACATTGATCGAGTATTCGCATCGATGGCAAAAGCTGGCGCCGACGTGCTCAAAATTGCCTATATGACTCATCGGCCCGAGGACGCACTGAGGATCATGGACGCGCAACTAAGAGCGTCACGAACCTATGCCCTTCCTGTTATCGGCATTGGAATGGGTGAATTCGGTGCGATCACCAGGATCTGCGGTCACACATTCGCCAGCGCGGCAACATTCGCTTCAGCGTCGTCCTCTAGCGCCCCAGGTCAGCTCAGCGTTGAAGAAACCCGGCGTGGCCTCGTCACCCTTCAACGCTGAAAGGCGCGCACGAAAGCGGAAATCGAAACGGTGGTCGTGGATCCGTCAGCCAGAGAACTCGGCGGTCGGTGCCGGCTGGATGCGGGCGACACTTACCCACGCGCACGACCTGGGAGCGACCACACCATGGCTACTCTGGGAACTCGCCACAAGGATCTGGGAACCGGACGGAAGAGCGAGAGGCTGATCGGCGGTGTTCACAACGATCATCACGTCGGAGTTCAGATAGACAAGAGTGTCGGGGCGCGCCCACTCCAACCCGTGCAGTACGCCCAGCGCGTGCGTTCCCAGCTTGCGTTCGGATCGCAGGGCAAGCGCCGTTCGAATGTACGAGGTCGCACTGACCTGCTCGACCACGTTTTCTTCACGAAGGCGACCGTGGAACACACCCGGCAGACCAAGCGCAAGTAGCGTTAACGCACGATCCGCATCCGACTGGCGATCGGCGGGCAGACAATCAACGTTCCATGGAGCAACCGCACCAATACGATCGCGGATAGACAGCGAATCTGAAACAACCAACTCAAGGCTTGGAGCGTCAAAAGAAGCAGTTCGTAGCGCATCATCGTACAGATGATGGAACCACTCGTCTTCAAGGTGAGACATAATGGCGGGAGTGTCAAAGCCAGACAGGCGTGCCGTCACAATCGGCTGAGAATCAAATGTTGCACACTCTGCTTCAACCTGGCGGACAAGAGCAGTGAAACGCTCTCGCGCAAGCGCCCTGCGGATCGGGGAGTCTTCATACTCTTCGGCGCAC
Source organism: Schaalia turicensis ACS-279-V-Col4 (assembly GCF_000296505.1). GTDB lineage: Bacteria > Actinomycetota > Actinomycetes > Actinomycetales > Actinomycetaceae > Pauljensenia > Pauljensenia turicensis_A. Next base: position 219,820 of record NZ_JH815210.1, on the reverse strand, counting down.
ACGCCCAAATCAACACCATCCGCGCCAGCGTTGAGGGCACCGCGCGTCCTCAGAAGGAGCGTCGTGACGCGGTTTTCCATATCCGCTCCGCGCGCCCCCAAAGACACGAATGTTTCATTCGGGATACGCACAATCACACGCTGGCGGCGCGCTTTCAACTGATGAATAAACTCTGGCAACGGCGACTTCGGATGAACCAGCAGAATCGGGTCATCAAGAGTGACAAGAACGGTATCAAAACCGGCATTGTGTAAGGTCAGTGCATCAGTGGAAATCTGAGCAGCGTTATCCGCAGACAGAGAAGTAGGGATCGTCGCGAGCGCACAGGAATGCCACCAGGGACTAGGACCGCGCCTGGATCGGTGAACGAGCAGGGTGCGGACGGCGTGTGGGCGAGGCTCGTGGTGTTTCACCCTTTCATCGTGTCACAGATGTGGATAACTCGTCTGCCCATTCCCAAGGGATAGGCTTATATGGTGAATGAAAGCCCTGAAATGACTCGGAGTGCCATGGTGCTCGTGCCCGTGTATTCGTCCCAGGATCAGTCACGTATGTGGCCTGAACCTTCGAAGTCAGCGATGCGGACAGCGTTCGAACGCGACAGGGCTCGAATTGTGCACTCGTCGGGTTTGCGTCGTCTGGGTGAGAAGACTCAGGTGTTAGGCCCGGCCACTGACGACTTTGTTCGTACGCGTCTGACGCACTCTCTTGAGGTTGCGCAGGTTGGTCGTGAACTGGGTAAAGAATTGGGCGCGAATCCTGACGTGGTGGATGCAGCGTGCCTGAGCCACGATCTTGGACACCCGCCGTTTGGGCACAATGGCGAGAGGGTTTTGGATGAGCTTGCCGGCGATTGCGGTGGTTTTGAAGGAAACGCGCAGACTCTGCGTCTAGTGAGCCGACTTGAGCCGAAAGTGCTGACCGATGATGGGCATCCGGCGGGGTTGAATCTGACGAAGGCGACACTGGATGCGATCTGTAAATACCCGTGGGCGAAAGGCCAGGGGCCGGATCCGATGAAGTCAGCAAAGAAGTTCTCCGTCTATTCAGATGATGCTCACGTTTTCGAGTGGATGCGTCAGGGAGCACCCGTTGGTCGACGTTGCTTGGAAGCACAGATCATGGATCTCTCAGACGACATTGCCTACTCCGTGCATGACGTTGAAGATGCCATCGCAACGGGTAAATGCGACGTTGCATCCCTCAGCGATGAATCGACACTGAATGAGATTATTGACTCGACGATCAACTGGTACGGGACAGGTGTTGCCCGCACCGATTTGGAACTGGCGATTGAACGTCTGCTTCGTATGCCCGAATGGCCACGATCCTTTGATGGTTCCTATCGTGCGCTCGCGGAATTGAAAGATTTCACATCCGAACTGATCGGACGTTTCTGTGCCTCTACGGTCAGCGCGACTCGTGTTGAGTTTGGTGCCGGTCCGTTGGGACGATACCGTGCGGATCTGGTTGTTCCTCCCGAGGCTCGTGCAGAGATCCAGATCCTGAAGGGGCTGGCTGTTCACTTCGTGATGAGCCCGCGTGAGAACGAGCCGGTGTATTACCAGCAGCGCACGCTTTTGGCGGACTTGGTGGATGCTCTTTTCGAAGCTGGACCGTCGGCTTTGGAGCCTCTTTTTGCTGAAAACTGGCGTCAAACGAACGATGATAATGAGCGTTTGCGCGTGGTGATTGACCAGGTCGCGTCGCTGACGGATGCGTCCGCATCACGCTGGCACGCCCAGTGGTGTGGCATGCTTTCAACCCAATTGTGAGCGTGCGCTAAACGGTGAACGGATCGGTAGACTAGCGTCTATGGCCGGACGCATTCTTGAAGAAGACAAGGAACGCTTACGACAGGCAATTGATGTTGCTCGTGTCGTAGGTGAACACGTCACTTTGCGTAGCGGCGGAATGAACTCTTTGAAGGGGTTGTGCCCTTTTCACGATGAGCGCACTCCGAGTTTCACCGTTAATCCGACGACGGGTCTCTGGCATTGCTTCGGGTGTGGAGAAGGCGGGGACATCTTCGCTTTTGTTCAGAAGATCAATAATTTTTCCTTCCCAGAGACTCTTGAATACCTGTCTCAAATGACGGGTGTCCCTCTTCGGTACGAAGAGGGAAGCTCTCAGACGGTGCGTGAACAGCCCGGCAGGCGCCAGCGTCTGATCGACATGCATCGAATTGCTGAAGAGTTCTATCAACAACAGCTTGAAACTCCAGAGGCCTTGCCTGCCCGTAAGTTCTTAGGCAACCGCGGGTTCGGACCTGCAGAGTGCCGGCATTTTGGCGTCGGTTACTCAGCCGATTCCTGGGACACTCTGACGCGCATGCTTCGCTCACGTGGTTTTACCGATGAAGAGATTGAAAAGTCCGGTTTGGCGTCGCGTGGGCAGCGAGGTCTGATTGATCGTTTCCGCGGTCGCGTCATGTGGCCGATCCGGGATATCACGGGAACAACCGTTGGTTTTGGCGCCAGGCGTTTGAACGACGAAGACAAGCAGAGCCCGAAGTACTTGAATACCCCCGAAACTCCGCTGTATAAGAAGTCCACGTTGCTGTATGGGCTGGATTTGGCGAAGAAAGAGATTTCCAAGAACCGTAAGGTCGTCATTGTCGAGGGATACACGGACGTGATGGCTGCTCATATGGCCGGTGTGACCTGCGCGGTTGCTACCTGCGGTACGGCTTTCGGATCCGAGCACGTTCGCGTTGTCCGCCGACTGCTGGGCGACTCAGCGGATTCTGCTGCCGGGGTTGTCCTATCCAGTGGGCAGGCACGAGGTTCCGAAGTGATCTTTACCTTTGACGGTGACGAGGCGGGCCAAAAGGCTGCTCTTCGCGCGTTTAAAGAAGACCAGAACTTTGCGTCTCAAACGTTTGTTGCAGTTGATCCTCAGGGGATGGATCCGTGCGACATCATGATTAATCGTGGGAAGAACGCGGTTGTTGAATTGATTCGCTCGCGTATTCCACTGTTTGAATTCGTCTTGCGTTCGATCCTTCGCCAATCGAACCTCAATTTCCCCGAAGGACGCGTTCGGGCTTTGGAAGCTTCTGCTCCCATCGTTGCTGACATTAAAGATCGCGCATTACGGATGGAGTACGAACGCCTGCTAGCCGGCTGGCTTGGCATGGATCCTCGTTTCGTGCAAAACCAGATTCGTTCACTATCACGCGGGAGATACCAGCGTTTCGACAGTGCGCAGAATAACCACATGGCTGGAGCTGGTCGCCCGCAACCTCAAGCGCGCCCCGAACCCGAAGATCTCGTCTCGCGCGTGGAACGCCAGGCGTTGGAAGCAGTTTTGCAACAGCCGATTTATTTCATTGGCACGCAGTTCGATTCCATCGATGGTGCGACGTTTACTCATCCAACGCGCAGAGCCGTATTCGATGCGGTTAAAGCGGTTGGTGGCGTCGATGCGTTTGCTCGTCAGCTGAAGAAAGCACAGGACGAAACAGGCGATAGTGTCTATGCGCAAGAGGTGGCGACACGTCGTTTCGTGGATGATATTCGCCAAGAAGCAGGCGAATTGATTGAACCGATTATCACCAAACTTGCAGTCGTCGAACTTCCTCAGGATCGCGAAGACGAAATGCGTTCCTACTGCAAGGGAGTTGTGAACGCACTGGTTCGACTGGACCTGAATCGCAAAACAGCCGACATTCGCTCTCAGCTTCAGCGTATGAATGAAGACGACCCGAAGTATCAAGAAACATTCGAATACCTGGTCACTCTTGAACAGCGACGACGTTCTTTGCGTGAACGCGACTAGATTGTTGATCGTTTCTCGCACTGGCTTCCCCGGTGCCGTGCTACCGACATGTTTGACCCCAAGGAGGCCACCATGGCTGAAGTTGAGAGCTTCGCGCTGGATCACACTGCAGTGAAAGCACCCTATGTTCGCCTGATTGCCGTTGAACACGGCCCGAGGGGGGATGCGATTTCTAACTTTGATCTGCGTTTCGTCCAGCCGAATGAAAACGCGATCCCAACCGGTGGTCTGCACACGATCGAACACCTGATGGCATCCCTTCTGCGCGACCGCATGGATGGAGTGATTGACTGCTCGCCGTTCGGTTGCCGAACCGGTTTCCACCTGATTACGTGGGGCACCCCAAGCATTGAAGAAGTCACACGAGCCGTTGTCTCCAGCCTTGAAGCAATCGCTGACCAGATCACTTGGGATGAGGTTCCCGGCACCGACATCGTGTCCTGCGGTAACTACCGTGATCACTCACTGTTCTCCGCCAAAGAATGGGCGCGAGCCATCCTGGATAAGAAGTTCTCCATTGATCCTTTTGTGCGCACTCTGCTGGACGACTAGAGGCGCGTTGTAGCGACTGAAAAACGTGTCGGCGAGGTCACAGACTTCGCCGACACGTGTATTACTGGGGAATAGACCTAATCGAGGCCCACGCTCTCACGCAAATCGCGTTCGAAGGCATCTGCTTCCTTCTGGGAAGCCTCGTCAAGCGGGCCAAGCGCAATCAGAACAGAAAACAGCTTTCCGTCTTCCGCGCGCCGAATCCATGCCGCTACTTGCGTTCCATTCGACACCTTCAAGGCCTTGTGAATCACGATCGAATGATTGACGCGGTCACTGATGGTCCGCATCAGAACGTGCGGATCTTCAGACACTGTCGTCAGCGTCCAATCCGGGCGTTGAGGATCAACCCAGGTGACCGACAACTGACGAGTTTCAGCCTCCCATTGAGCGGTCGCGGCCTCGTACCACATTGCGGAGTCGATGATCGCGGTGGCGGAAGTCAGGATCAGCGCATGAGCGCCGGCGACAACCCAAAGGTCATCGCCTACTTGCTCAGCGACGGGGTTGCGATCACTATCGGGGAGTAGGCCAAGAGCGGACGCGGGCAGAACGGTAGTCATGGGCTCATTGTAAGCAAACGCCATCTGCCCGGCTGGGCGAGGTGGCGTCCTGCGAAAAGCGGGCTTCCAAGACGGACAGTTAGTTGCTCTGTCCGGATTCGGTGCGAGCAACGGATTGAGATGACGGGGAGTCGTCAGTGCCCTCGGCGGGAACGGGGGTCGGCAATGGAAGAGAGCTCATCGTGGCAACACCCATCCATGAGCGAATATCATCGAGGGCTGCCTGAATGCCGATTGTCCGCAGGCTTTCGTCAGACGTATTCACCAAGTGAAGGTCGGCTTCAATCAGAGTCAAGAAAATAGCGTCAGCGCTGGACGTATCGATTGAACACCTCATGGCGCGCGTGTCCGTTGCACCATTCTTTAATGTTTCATCGACGCGGCTGAATAGTTCATCGGCTTTGATGCTGGCATCAGAAATGACTTGGTTCTTTAACTGAGCAGTCGGCAGTGACTGAGCAACACAATCCCAGCGTGCGACAGAATCGGAGAGCTCCGTGGAAGCTGCAAGCTTTTCACCTGTTTCGTCGCTTATTTCGAGCGTGGGCAACATGGTGCCATTCTCAAGGTGTTCCTGGTCAATCCCCCATGTTGCCAGCGCCGCGAGCTCCCTATCGTCTGTTTTCATGCTGAAGCGAGAGTTGAGAGTCTGGAGGCTCTGACTCTGCATGCGTGTACCAATCCCGTACGTCAGAGCAAGCCCCTGAGTATCGGCGTAGCGGCTCAAAGCCACTTGAGTGAGGGCAACGGCTTGTCCGCCGTCAAGAGCATCGGGATTTGATGCGGTTGCAAGATCTCGAAGAGCAGTTGTTTCGTTCCACGCGATGAATTCGTCAATCGAAAGTGGCGCGTCGGCAATATCCGGAACGTTCTTGGCATTGTCTGGCACCTGAGTTCCCCACGGCTGCCAGACCCCACCCAAGGAATTTGCGCGTCCCTGAGCCTGCGTAGAAAAAGTTGAAAGCGCAGTGGCACATGACTCACACGATGAAGCAAGGGAAGCGAAACCCTGAGCGCGAATCACTGCTGCCTGATCAGCGCGCGCAGCGCGATCGCGAATGATGTCGGTGTCAGACATTGACGGGATCTGAAGTGTTCGCGTCAAAAATGGGATATTCGTTGACGTGCAGGCGCTGAGGATCAGGGCAGAAGCGATACTGATGCTCACCGAGGTGGCGATTCGGCGACGCCGAACTGGTCGCGACGAAGTGGCTCGGTCAGTCTGAGTGTGATGATCAACAAGATGCACCTTCAAATCATGTCATGTTTCAAGGCGGGTACGATGGGGAGCTAATGCCGTGTTGGACACGTAGGAGGAATGGTGGCGAAGCCACAACATCACTTTGAGGCGCTTGAAGAACGCTTAGCGCCTATCGCTTCAGGGTTCGGACTCGAACTCGATTCCGTTATTGGAGTCAAAGAATCCGGAATGCAGATTGTTAGAGTGATCGTCGAAGCAATCGAGCCCGGCGCCAGCGTCGATTCGGAAGCTCTTGCCGATATGTCACGTGCAGTCAGCCCGATTATGGATGAAGTCGATCCCGTCGATGGCGAATACTTCCTTGAGGTGTCAACACCGGGAGCTGAGCGTGAACTGGTCACCCCTCGTCATTGGGGGCGCCAAATTGGGCGCCTTGTTGCCGTCAAACTCAAAGACGCTACGAAGCTGGTCGGACGTGTCGAATCCGCCACTGATTTCCATGCTGTGCTGAACGTCGATGGAACGCCTACTACCATTGAATACACCCAGGTTAAGAAGGCGCGTCCGCGCGTCGAATTCGGTTCGGAGGAATGAGACGCATGGAAATCGATATGACAGCACTGCGCATGGTCGAGCAGGAAAAGGGCGTGTCCCTAGACCGGCTCGTCGATGCCATTGAAGAAGCCCTTCTCAAGGCCTACCACAATCTTCCCGGCGCCATCTCTCAGGCTCGAATCGAAATCGATAAGAAGACCGGTAGCGTCGCAGTGATCGCCACCGAAGAAGACGAAGAGGGCAACCCGATCGGCGAATTCGACGACACCCCGAAGAACTTCGGTCGTATCGCCCAGACGACCGCTCGTTCGATCATCATTGCGCGCCTGCGTGATGCAGACGATCAGAAGGTTCTCGGCGACTTTGCTTCCCAGAAGGGACAGGTCGTCACCGGCGTCGTTGACCAGTCGCGCGACGGGCGCATCACCATCGTCAAGGTCGGCGATGACTTCGAAGCAGTTCTTCCCGACTCGGAAAAGGCTCCCGGCGAAACCTACCGTCACGGAGACCGCATTCGCGCGTTCGTCGTCAACGTTGAACGCACCGAAAAAGGCGCACGCATCACGCTTTCGCGCACTCACCCGGGCCTCGTTTCCGGTCTCTTCGAGCGCGAGGTCCCCGAAATTCAGCAGGGCTTGGTCAAGATCAAGTCGATCGCACGCGAAGCCGGACACCGTACGAAGATCGCCGTTGCACCGACTCGTGACGGCATTAACGCCAAGGGCGCATGCATCGGTCCGATGGGTGCACGTGTGCGCGCGGTCATGAACGAACTCGGTGGCGAAAAGATCGATATTGTCGACTGGTCGGCAGATCCGGCACGCTACGTCGCAAACGCTCTGTCGCCTGCACGCGTTGCCCGCGTTGTCGTTCACTCGATCGACAATCGCACCGCAACCGCGATCGTCCCGGACTTCCAGCTATCGCTGGCGATCGGTAAGGAAGGCCAGAATGCTCGCCTAGCCGCGCGTCTGACCGAATTCCATATCGACATTCATTCTGATACGGAAAACGGTGAAGAAGCAGACGTTTCGCGCACCTCAATGCCTGATGACGTGACCAGTCGCTCATGCGTGGACGACGAGGAATAAGCCCAGCTCGATTAAACTGATCATGTGTCGCATCCTGCGCTGAACCAGATTACCGTGCCACAAGGCGCGGTAATGGTGCGTACGTGTGTGGGATGTTCACGTCGAGCGTTACGCGCGGATCTAATTCGCGTTGTTGTTTCGAAAAATGGGGTGTGCACCGTAGACCCCACAAGCGCGCAACCCGGTCGAGGTGCGTGGATTCACCCGGATCCAACGTGTATCGAAACCGCCCGCAAGCGTCGGGCATTTCAACGCGCACTCTCATGCGAGGGCGACATTGACGCCCACATGTGGGACCAGCTTGGCCAGGTTGCCTCATCACGAGCACACAGTGCTCTCGTCGAGTAATGAAAGCGGGTTGGAAGCCGATGGGCACCCGATGAGTACCCAGCGATGAGCTGCCAGCAATACAAGTAACGCGTCTCCGTCCGGAGGCGCTTCCGGACAGGAGAAAAGTGGCAAAGTTGCGTGTCCACGAGCTCGCCAAAGAGCTCGGAATCACCAGCAAGGAACTTTTGACGTACCTCAACGACCACGGTGAGTTCGTCAAAGCCTCAAGCTCAGCATTGGAATCGCCAGTTGTGCGTTCCGTGCGCGAGCACTACGGATCGAAGGGCCCGGCTGAAGCCCCTTCAACGAAGAAGACCGCTACCAAGAGCGAAAAGAAGCCCGCCGAAAAGAAGACTGCCGAAAAGAAGACTGTGGCATCGAAGGCTTCTTCTTCGCAATCTTCCGCTCCGAAGCCTGCCTCACCGAAGGCAACAAAGAGCGCTGAGAAGACCTCGGCCCCCAAGCCGGGTGCTCCCAAGCCTGCAGCCCCCAAGCCGGCAGGCCCCAAACCGGCAGGCAAGCAAAAAGCTGAAAGCAAGGACGACGCTAGCGCGCCACGTCCTTCTGCACCTCGTCCCGGCCCTCGTTCGGGTGGCCCACGTCCGGGTAACAACCCGTATGCGTCCAGCCAGGGCATGCCTCGGCCGGGTGGTACCGGTGGCCCGCGACCCGGTCCTCGTCCGGGCCCGCGCCCCGGTGGCAGCCGTCCGCAGGGTGGCAATGATCGCCCGACACGTGGCAATTCCAACCGTTCCGGTAGCCCTCGTCCGAGTGGTAACCGTTCCGGTGGTGCCAATCGCCCGAACCCCGGCATGATGCCAGGACAAGCAAACTTTGCTCGCAACGCTTCCGGCGCCGCCCCCGCAAATGATCGCCCCGCACGTAACGGTGGTGGCCGTGGTCGTGGTGGCGCACGTCCCGCTGGTGGTCGCTCTGCGGGCGGTCCCGGCGCAAACGCCGGTGGCGGTTTCGGAGGTGCTCCCCGCGGTGGTGGACGTGGTGGACGCGGCTCAACTCCGGGCGCATTCGGTCGCGGAGGCGGTCGCAATCAGCGCGGACGCAAGTCGAAGCGCGCAAAACGTCAAGAGTTCGAACAGCAGAATGCACCCGTCATTGGTGGCGTTCAGATTCCTCGCGGAAACGGCAAGGTTATCCGTATCCGCCAGGGTGCATCCCTCGCAGACTTCGCCGAGAAGATCGAGGTCAATCCCGCAGCACTGGTCACCGTTCTGTTCCACCTTGGTGAAATGGCAACCGCAACCCAGTCGCTCGACCAGGACACCTTTGAAACACTCGGTGCAGAACTCGGTTACGACGTTAAGGTCGTTTCTCCCGAAGAAGAAGACCGCGAACTACTGGAGTCCTTCGATATCGACCTCGAGGCCGAAGAACTCGACGACGTCGAAAACCTCATGCCTCGTCCGCCGGTCGTCACCGTCATGGGTCACGTCGACCACGGCAAGACCAAGCTGCTTGACGCGATCCGTCACACCGATGTGGTCGATACCGAGCACGGTGGCATCACGCAGCACATCGGCGCCTACCAGGTCAACGTTGAACATGAAGGTCGCAAGCGTCCGATCACGTTCATTGATACCCCCGGTCACGAAGCATTCACCGCTATGCGTGCCCGCGGTGCTCAGGTCACTGACATCGCGATCCTGGTTGTCGCAGCCGACGACGGAGTCATGCCACAGACGGTTGAAGCAATCAACCACGCTCAGGCAGCAAACGTTCCGATCGTTGTCGCGGTCAACAAGGTCGATAAGGAAGGCGCAAGCCCGGACAAGATCCGTGGCCAGCTGACCGAATACGGTCTGGTTGCCGAGGAATACGGTGGCGACATCATGTTCGTCGACATCTCGGCAAAGCAGCGTACCGGTATCCGCGAACTGCTCGAAGCGGTTCTGTTGACCGCAGACGCTGCTCTGACCCTGGAAGCTAACCCCAATACCGCAGCACGTGGCGTTGCCATTGAAGCGAACCTCGATAAGGGTCGTGGCGCCGTTGCAACCATGCTGGTTCAGCGTGGCACCCTGCGCATCGGTGACGCACTGGTCGTCGGTTCCTCCTACGGTCGCGTCCGCGCCATGTTTGATGACACGGGGGATGACGTTTCTGAAGCCGGTCCGTCGCGTCCGGTTGCTGTCCTTGGTCTGACCTCCGTTCCGCGTGCAGGCGACTCCTTCTTGGTTGCCTCCGATGACCGTACTGCTCGCCAGATTGCTGGCAAGCGTGAGGCAGCAGAACGTCAGGCAATGCTTGCCAAGCGCCGTAAGCGTGTCTCCCTTGAAGACTTCGATAAGGTCCTCAAGGAAGGCGAGGTCGATACTCTCAACCTCATCATCAAGGGCGACGTTTCCGGTGCCGTCGAGGCCCTGGAAGATTCACTCCTCAGCATCGATGTGGGCGAAGAGGTCGCACTGCGCATCATCCACCGCGGTGTTGGTGCAATCACGCAGAACGACGTCAACCTGGCAACGGTCGACAACGCCGTCATCATCGGCTTCAACGTTCGCCCCGCAGAACGCGTGGCAGAACTGGCCGACTCCGAAGGCGTCGAGATCAAGTACTACAACGTCATCTACTCGGCGATCGACGACATTGAGGCCGCTCTTAAGGGCATGCTCAAGCCGATCTACGAAGAGGTCGCACTCGGTAGCGCAGAGATCCGTCAGGTCTTCCGCTCCGGCAAGTTCGGCAACATCGCAGGTTCGATCATCCGCTCTGGCACGATCAAGCGTGGAACCAAGGCTCGTTTGGTTCGCGACGGCGTGGTTGTCGCGGACAACCTCGAAATCGCGTCGCTACGTCGCGAGAAGGACGATGTCACCGAGGTCCGCGAAGGCTACGAATGTGGTATCACGCTGGGCTACAAGGACATCGCCGAAGGCGACATCATCGAAACCTGGGAAATGCGCGAAAAGCCGCGTGACTGAGGCCGTGATGGTCCGCTTGTAGGACATACGTAGTGTCGGGTGGAAGCGAGTTTCGTTTCCACCCGACCTGTGTGTTCCAAGCAGCTAACGCGTTTGGAGAGGTGCGTTGAACGTGAGGTATCCACCAGCATTCAGCCGATGAGGGGTAGAGCCTCTACGATGGGATACCAGCAAGTACGCCAGTTCGACTGAAATCATGAGCCACTGAACGGGTGACAGAAGAAAAAAGGGGAGTGCCATGGCAGACGAAGCACGCCAGCGCAAAGTTCAAGACCGTATTCACCAGACCGTCGCGCGTATGCTCGGCCGTCGAATCAAGGATCCACGTCTCAGCTTCGTCACGATCACCGACGTGCGAGTGACCGGCGACCTTCAGCATGCTTCGATCTTCTACACAGTCCTCGGCGATAATGCTGACCGCGCAGGCGCCGGTCGCGCATTCGAATCTGCAAAGGGCATTATTCGCTCCGAAGTGGGTAAGGCTCTAGGCATTCGCCTGACCCCGACCCTTGAATTCATCCTGGATGGCCTGCCCGAGTCTGCGGCAGCTCTCGAAGACGCGCTGGCAGCAGCGAAGAAGCGCGATGAAGAGATCGCGGCCTCGTCGATCGGGGCTACCTACGCTGGAGATGCAGATCCCTACCGTCGCGACGATGACGATGAAGGTAGCGAGGAAGCCGACGGCTTCGACGAAAATGAGCAGGACCTCGCCTGAGATGGCGAAAAAGCCTGACACTTCCATCCCAGGCATCGTTATTATCGATAAGCCAGCTGGGATGACCAGCCACGATGTCGTGTCGAAGATGCGACGCGTGGCGCATACTCGTAAGGTCGGCCACGGAGGAACCCTTGATCCGATGGCGACCGGCGTTTTGGTCATCGGCATCGGTCAAGCAACGCGACTGCTGACCTACATTACCGCCGGATCGAAGGCTTATGATGCGACGATTCGTTTCGGCGTTGCAATGACCACGGATGATGCGCAAGGCCAGCCGATTTCGATTGCCGGATGCGAACAGCTGGACCGAGAAGCGCTCGAATCTGCAATGGCAAGCCTGCGCGGTGAGATCATGCAGGTTCCTGCAACGGTCTCGGCGATCAAGGTCGATGGTAAGCGAGCCTACGCGTTAGCACGTGAAGGCCGCTCTGTTGAACTGAAAGCGCGTCCGATTACAATCCACGCCTTCGAACGACTGGGCGATCCGCGCATTCAAATGGCGGAGTATGCGATTGCTACAGATGATGATTCGGCTGAAATGACGGCTATTCCAGTCAGTGTCGTTGATGTTGACGTTCACGTCGATTGCTCGTCTGGCACGTATATTCGTTCCCTCGCCCGCGACCTCGGGCAGATGCTGGGGTGCGGCGCACACCTGACGGCGTTGCGTCGTACGCGTGTTGCCTCGTTCACCCTTTCGGGCGCCCACCAGCTGGCTGATCTGCAAGCGGAAACTGAAGCGCGAGGGGAGTTTTCGCCAGGCGCGCCCTCGTTGCCGTCTCCCGGCCTGATTCCGATTGCCGAGGCCGCGACCTCGTTGTTCCCCTCCATTGTTCTGAGCGCGGAAGAAGAACAGCGTTTCTCCCATGGTCAGGCACCGACGCGTGACGCGCAGGAAGTCATGGCATTAGGGAACCCCGGCGATGTCATTGCAGCATGCAATACATCTGGAGTGCTCTGTGGGGTGCTGGCCATTAAGAATCATTCTTTGAAGACTCTCAACGTATTTTCTGGAGAAACACAATGAAGGTCTGGACCGACCTGTCTGAGATTCCCGGCGACGAAAAGTCGGTGGTCACCATCGGTAACTTTGACGGTATGCACAATGGGCACCGCCGAGTCGTTGCCTCGTGCGTTGAGCGCGCACGCAAACGCGGTGTGGATGCCGTGGCGATTACTTTCGACCCGCATCCGACCCAGGTGCATCGCCCGGAAGTAAACCTCCAGCTGATTTCGCCGTTGCGGGATCGACTTGATGCCATGGCCTCGTGCGGACTGGATGCGACACTTGTGGAGCACTATGACCAAAGCGTGTACACGCTGGAACCCGAAGATTTCGTCACCGAGTTCCTCGTTGACCGCTTGGGTGCGGTTGAAGTTGTTGTCGGTGAAGACTTCCGTTTTGGTGCCCACAACTTAGGCACAATCGATACGCTTCGGGCGCTGGGACGCACCTACGGTTTTGATGTTGTGATGGTCACCGATATTCAGGCTCCCGAAGGGCGTCGCTGGTCCTCATCGTGGGTGCGTGAACTGCTCACTGAAGGCGATGTCGCTGGCGCTGCCCGGGTTTTGGGGCATTTGCACCGAATCCGTGGCACGGTCGAACACGGTTTTAAACGAGGCCGTTCTCTGGGATTTCCGACCGCCAATTTGCGGGGCGGAATTGAAGGCGTTGTGCCTGCTGATGGCGTGTATGCCGGCTGGGTTGTGCGTACCGTTCCGGGAACGCAGTCCGCAGAATTCTTGCCCGCAGCGATCTCGGTGGGAACGAACCCACAGTTCGATGGGGTAGAGCGCACTGTTGAAGCTCACGTGCTGGGGCGATCCGACCTGAACCTCTACGGCGAGAAAATCGCGGTCACCTTCGTGTCACGCATTCGCGAAATGATGACCTTCGATTCTCTCGATGAACTACTTTTCCAGATGGATAATGACCTGCTGAAGACCGCGTCCGTGCTCGGAATCGCCGTGGCGAATCGCGTGGATCCCGATTCGGTGACCGCCGTCTGAAAGCAACGGGTTTCCCTCGGGTGTGATTGTCCTTTCACAAGGTGAGTCTGCCCACGTAGATACGGGGAAAAGCCCGCATCATGCTAACCTTGAAAAGCCGTCAAACGGCCGCGGATCCGATGCTGTAAAGGAAAGCTTTACAGCTCCGCGCAACGAATGAAGCAAAGGAGACGCCTGTGCCGCTGAGCAAGGACGTTAAAGACCAGATCATCGCCGAGTACGCGACCCACGAGGGCGACACCGGTTCCCCCGAGGTTCAGATTGCACTGCTGACCCAGCGCATCAAGGATCTGACCGAGCACTTCAAGTACCACACGCACGATCACCACTCACGTCGTGGCCTTTTGCTGCTCGTTGGTCGTCGTCGTCGCCTCCTTGGCTACTTGGCTTCGGTCGACATCGAACGCTACCGTTCGCTCATCGAGCGTCTCGGCCTGCGTCGCTGAACTTGTGCCGGCCCGATCCCGTATGGGACCGGGCCGGTTCACTACGTGTGGCGTTTTCACCCACACACCCACACACCCAATAGGAAAGAACCACGAACGCGTCGCCGGTTTTCGACAGTGGTTCACGGACCCCCGCTTGTTTGTCGGGTGCGACGCCGTGGACTTCGATCGAAGGCCGAAGCGTGACGTGAGTTCTTCAGTTGAGAATCACAAAGGAGAATCCCCATCATGATGGAAGGTTCAGACATCACCGCCGCAGAGGCGATTATTGATAACGGCCGTTTCGGCAAGCGCACCGTGCGCTTCGAAACGGGTCGCCTTGCCAAGCAGGCCGCCGGCTCCGCTCTGGCATACCTGGACGACGAGACCACCGTCCTGTCGGCCACCACTGTCGGCAAGTCGCCTCGCGATCAGTTCGACTTCTTCCCGCTGACTGTCGACGTTGAAGAACGTTCGTACGCTGCGGGTCGTATCCCCGGATCGTTCTTCCGTCGCGAAGGTCGCGCGGGCACCGAGGCAATCCTCGCAGCCCGCCTGATTGACCGCCCGCTGCGCCCCGGCTTCGTCAAGGGCCTGCGCAACGAGGTCCAGGTTGTCGAGACTGTCCTGACCGTTCACCCGGATGACGCTTACGACGTTCTGGCAATCAACGCAGCATCCATGTCTACCCAGATCGCGGGTCTGCCCTTCACCGGCCCGATCGGTGGCACCCGTCTTGCTCTGATCGACGGCCAGTGGGTGGCATTCCCGCGTTGGTCTGAGCTCGAGCGCTCCGTCTTCAACATCGTTGTTGCCGGTCGTATCGTGACCGCTGAAGACGGCACCGAAGACGTCGCAATCATGATGGTTGAGGCCGGTGGCGGAAAGAACCAGTGGGAACTCATCCAGGCCGGTGCCATTGCTCCGACCGAAGATGTTGTTGCCGATGGTCTTGAAGCAGCAAAGCCCTTCATCAAGGTCCTCTGCGAGGCCCAGATTGAGGTCGCCAAGACCGCTTCGAAGGAAACTGCAGAGTTCCCGCTCTTCATCGACTACACCGATGAAGAATACGCAGTAGTCGAGGAATGGGTTGGCGACAAGCTTGCCAAGGCGCTCCTGACCGAAGGCAAGCTGGCACGCGACGAAGCCGTTGATGCTGTTAAGGCCGAGATGCTCGAGGCACTGCTTGCGCGCTTCGAACATGAAGACGCTGAGAAGGAACTGAAGGCAGCCTTCCGTTCGCTCGAAAAGTACACGATCCGTCAGCGCACGCTGCGTGAAGAAATCCGCATGGATGGTCGTACCCCGCGCCAGATCCGCTCCCTCTCCGCAGAGGTCGAGGTTCTGCCTCGCGTCCACGGTTCCGCCATCTTCCAGCGTGGCGAAACCCAGATCCTGGGCGTCACCACACTGGCAATGCTTCGCATGGAACAGCAGCTCGACAACCTGAGCCCCGTCACCGCGAAGCGCTACATGCACCAGTACAACTTCGCTCCCTTCTCGACCGGTGAAACCGGCCGAGTGGGTGCCCCGAAGCGCCGCGAAATCGGCCACGGTGACCTTGCAGAGCGCGCTCTGATCCCGGTTCTGCCGTCGCGCGAAGAGTTCCCCTACGCAATCCGCCAGGTCTCCGAGACCATGGGCTCCAACGGCTCGTCCTCGATGGGCTCCGTCTGCGCATCGACTCTGTCGCTACTCCAGGCTGGCGTCCCGTTGCGCGCACCCGTCGCCGGTATCGCCATGGGCCTCATGACCGGTGAAGTTGATGGCGTTCAGAAGGCTGTCACCCTGACCGACATTCTCGGTGCCGAAGACGGCTTCGGCGACATGGACTTCAAGGTAGCCGGCACCAAGGACTTCATCACCGCCCTCCAGCTCGACACCAAACTCGACGGTATTGATTCCCAGGTCCTGCGTGGCGCCCTTGCTCAGGCCCGCGACGCTCGCCTGACCATCCTTGATCTGATCAACCAGGCTATTGACGGCCCTGATGAAATGAGCCCGAACGCTCCTCGCATCATCACCGTCCAGGTTCCCGTGGATAAGATCGGTGAGGTCATTGGCCCGAAGGGCAAGATGATCAACCAGATCCAGGAAGATACCGGCGCAGATCTGACGATCGAAGATGACGGCACCGTCTACATTGCTGCCGCTGCCGGCGAAGCCGCTGAAGCTGCACGCCAGATGGTCAACCAGATTGCTAACCCGCAGATGCCTGAGGTCGGCGAACGCTTCATCGGCACGGTCGTCAAGACCACGTCGTTCGGTGCATTCATTTCCCTGACCCCGGGTAAGGATGGCCTGCTCCACATTTCCCAGGTTCGTCGCCTGGTCGGTGGCAAGCGCATCGAGTCTGTCGATGACGTTCTGCAGGTTGGCCAGCAGCTTGAGGTCGAGATCGCTGAAATCGGCGATCGTGGCAAGCTCTCCCTGCACGCTGTCCTTGATGACGAAGCTACAGCCGCTGAAGCTGCCAATGCTTCCAACTCCGAGTCCGAAGGTCGCCCCGAGCGTCGCGAACGCCGTGACCGCTCCGAG
The DNA here is from genome assembly GCF_000296505.1 of Schaalia turicensis ACS-279-V-Col4. Taxonomy (GTDB): domain Bacteria; phylum Actinomycetota; class Actinomycetes; order Actinomycetales; family Actinomycetaceae; genus Pauljensenia; species Pauljensenia turicensis_A. The sequence continues at coordinate 203,115 of NZ_JH815210.1, read as the reverse complement.
CGTCGTGAGCGTCGTCCGCGCACCCGCACGCGTCGCAAGCGTGAGGACGAGGGTGAAGCAACCCAGGCTCCGTCTGAAGACTGATAGTTCTTCATCACCTCGTTGGGCCGGTGGCAGAGCCACCGGCCCAACAGTATTTTTCAGTCAATACTGCTCTGCCTGAACGTCTCCAACCGGTTGAGCATTGAGCAAGTAGACTCACACACGTGGACGTTTTGAACCTCCGCCTGAACAATCGGGGGAACATCGCGTTAACGGCCAGAAGAAAAGGAAATGGAAGACTCGTGAGCGAACCGATCGAACTGACACTCGATGCGATCGACAATCAGTTACTGGATGACACTGATGGCGATCTGCGACGGACAGTGACTTCGTTTGGTACGCGTATCATCACCCAGCACATTCCTGCCACGCATTCTGCTGGAGTCAGCATGTGGGTTCCTGTGGGATCTCGCGATGAAACCCCCGAAGTCGCAGGTTCGACCCACTTCCTTGAACATCTGTTGTTTAAAGGGACGGATACTCGCTCCGCTTTTGACATCGCCGAAAGTTTCGACCGTGTGGGCGGAGAAACGAATGCGGAAACCGCGAAGGAACACACTGCATACTGGGCTCGCGTCGTTTCGACCGATCTCACAATGGCGGTGGGGACGATCGCTGACATGTTGACCAACTCGCTCTTGGATCCGGCAGAGTTTGAAATGGAACGAGGGGTCATCCTCGATGAGCTCGCGATGTCAAAAGACTCTCCGACCGAGAACGTCCACGAAGCATTCCAGCAGGCAATTCACGGTGATACTCCGCTTGGTCGCCCGGTGGGTGGCACCCCTGACATTATTAGCGCTGTCAGTCGTGACAAGGTGTTTGAGCACTATCACCGCCACTATGCGCCGAACAACTTGATCGTTGCGGTTGCCGGCGATATTGAGCATGAAGCAGTCGTGAACATGGTGACCGATGCTCTGTCGGCGTCCAATTGGGCGTCACAGCTGAAATCATCCAGCCGGCCTCGTCAGCGCCGCTCGAAGCTCGCAACCAACGAAGGCGTTCAGTCGGCGGAAATAGTGAGGCGTCGCGATGTTGAACAAGCTCACGTTGTGATCGGCACCAGGGGGTTTCGCGCACTCGCTGATGAACTCCCGACCTTTAACGTTTTGCTCAATGTGCTGGGCGGGTCGATGTCGTCGCGCTTGTTCCAGGAAGTTCGCGAGAAACGAGGCTTGGCCTACACGACCTACGCTTTCGGTTCGTCCTACGCGGAAACCGGTAGCTTCGGCATGTACGCGGGCACATCGCCGGCGAAGGTAGACGAGGTCGAAAAACTCATGCGGAGCCAATTGGAGTTGCTCGCAAGCGAAGGCCCGACCGCCTCAGAGATGGAGCGCGTACGAGGCCAAGTGCGAGGCTCCGTCGTGCTGAGCCAAGAAGATAACTGGTCGCGCATGATGCTTATTGGTCGCGCTGAAGTGTCTGGCCGATACAAGTCCATCGAACAAGCAATTGACGCGATCAACCAGGTGAGCGCTGAAGACGTGAAGGCCATGGCCACCGACCTTGCACGCCGTAATTTCTCTCGTGCTCTCGTCCTTCCGAACAACGCCTAAAGACAAGAAGAGGAACTCATCATGATTCACGTAGCAGTCATTGGCGCTCAAGGCCGTATGGGCGCGACCGTCGTTGAAGCAGTGAACGGTGCAGACGACATGGAGTTCGTCGCTGGTCTTGATGCTTCGGATCAGATCACAGCCAGTAACCTTGGTGGCGCCGAGGTTGCCGTCGATTTCTCAACGCCGTCTGTTACCGAAGCAAATGTCCACGCACTGCTGGACGCTGGGGTGAACGTCGTTGTGGGCACAACGGGGTGGAGTGATGAATCCTATGAGCGTGTGCGCGTCCACGCTGAAGAATCTGGCCGTTGCGTCCTGATCGCACCGAACTTCGCGATGTCTGCCGTGCTGGCGATGAAGTTCGCTGCGCTGGCCGCCCCGTATTTCGAGTCCGCTGAGGTTATTGAAATGCACCATCCGAACAAGGTGGATGCGCCTTCCGGTACTGCGGTTGCCACTGCGAAGGGGATCGCAGCGTCGCGCGGAAAGGCCGGATGTGGTCCCATGCCTGATGCCACCCAGTCGGATCCACTGGGGGCCCGAGGGGGAGTCGTAGACGGCGTGCCTGTCCATGCTGTCCGCCTGCGTGGCCTGACAGCCTCGGAAGAGATCCTGCTGGGCAACCCTGGTGAACAGCTGGTGATTCGCACGGATTCCTTCGACCGTTTCTCTTTCATGCCCGGCGTTTTGTTAGGCGTGCGTGAAGTGAGCAAGCATCCGGGTCTGTCGATCGGCTTGGATACTGTCCTTGACCTGCCGGGGCTTCTATGAGCATCGACCTTGGTATGCCGGGAGCAGGTGCACCTCAGTCTGTTTCGAAGTTGCCCGACCGATCGGTTCGCCCCGCATTGGCTCAGGATGCGCCACAGATTGCGCGTATTCAGGCAGCCTCGCTCAAGAGGCTCTTCGGCGCGAGCGCACAGGTGGGCGAACAGGTTCTTGTGCAACAGTGGGCAACAACATTGACTGCTCCTGCTCCCGCTGGGTGCTTCACTCTTGTTGCCCTCCACGCCAACGTGGTCGCCGGTTATGCTCTGGTTGTTCCCGGCGATGATTTCACCGCCGGTGATGGTAGCGCCATTACGGGCCCCTCGTTAATTGCCGAAATGGACGTGGACGAAAGTTTCCGTCGAAGCGGACACGCCTCTCGCTTGGTGCAGGCGTGCGTCGATGTTTCGCGTGCGACCGCCCTCAGTACGTGGATTGATTCAAGGGACGAGGCCCGGATCCGTTTCTTCACCTCGTGCGGGTTTGGGCCGGCAGGGGTGAGGCGCACATTCCCCGACATGCCTGATGTTGTCCAACACCTGTGGTGGACTTCGACGCAGACACCTGACGAGTGATAGGCGTTCACCTAGTGAACTTTGGGCTGTTTCGATGCCTCCGCGTCATATGCTCAACCCATGAACTACACCCCGCGCCGTCTTTTCGGCTCCCTCGCAACCGCAATGGTGACCCCGTTTCACGCTGACGGGTCAATCGATCTCGACTCCGCGGTCCGTTTGGCGAAGAAACTCGTTGACGACGGGTCTGACACAGTTTTGCTGTCTGGAACGACTGGCGAATCTCCGACGACCCATCAGCCGGAGAAGGATGAACTGACGGTTGCTGTGAAGGAAGCTGTGGGTGACCGCGCGTTTATTCTCTGCGGTGCGTGCTCGAACGACACCGCGCACGCTGTGCGTATTGGTGAAGGGGCGCAGGCGTCGGGGGCTGATGGTCTGCTGGTTGTCTCCCCGTATTACAACCGTCCCTCTCAGATGGGTCTGCGTGCCCACGTTCGCGCTATTGCGGACGCAACTGATCTTCCCGTCATGCTCTACGACATTCCGGGACGTACCGGCTTGGCGTTCAGTGATGAGACACTGGACGACCTTGCCACCCACCCGCGTATCAAAGCTGTTAAAGATGCCACAGGCAACGTTGAACAGGGCGTCGAACGAATGCACCGAACTAAGCTCGAGTACTACTCGGGTGATGACGGCTTGAACTTCGCTTGGATGACCGGCGGAGCCTCCGGTTTCGTGTCGGTCGTGTCACATGTTGCCTCGTCGCACTATCGGAAGATGATCGACCTGCTGGATGCCGATAAGGTCTGGGAAGCCCGCGAACTTGCCTACTCGCTTCGCCCGCTGGTGGCTGCCATCATGGGCGGGGGACAGGGGGCTGTCATGGCAAAAGCAGCCCTGTACCTGCAGGGCGTCATTGAAACGCCGGTTCTGCGTCTGCCGTTGGTGGGAGCCTCGAATGACGAAATGGAATCCTTGAAGTCTGCGCTGAAAGTGGCCGAACTGCTCTGACTTGGGTCTGAGTGTTCACGGATTTCCCCTGAGGTCGTGGCACACTTAGACCTATGAAGTCCCTGTATGAGAACCTTTCCGAACCCGCACCCCTAGAAGAGGGCGCCATTCGCATCATCCCACTTGGTGGCTTGGGTGAAGTGGGCCGCAACATGAACGTGCTGGAGTTCGACTCCAAACTCCTCGTTGTCGACTGTGGCGTTCTTTTCCCTGAAGAAACCCAGCCGGGTGTTGACCTGATTCTCCCGGACTTCTCTTGGATTGAAGACCGCATGGACGACGTTGTCGGCATGGTCCTCACCCACGGTCACGAAGACCATATCGGCGGTGTTCCGTACCTGTTGAAACTCCGCGAAGACATCCCAATCTACGGTTCGGAACTGACGCTGGCATTCGTCGAACCGAAGCTTCGTGAGCACAAGCTGACCACCGACAACCTGCATGTCGTAGCAGAAGGTGACCGAATCACTATTGATGACTTCGATCTTGAATTCGTCTCCGTGACCCACTCGATCCCCGACGCTCTGGCTGTCTTTGTCCGCACCCCGGCAGGAAAACTACTGATCACCGGTGATTTCAAGATGGATCAGCTTCCCCTTGACTCTCGCCTGACCGACCTTCGTGCCTTTGCTCGCTTCGGTGAAGAGGGCGTGGACCTGTTCATGGTTGACTCCACGAACGCTGAGGTTCCCGGCTTCATCACTCCCGAACGTGAAATCGGCCCTGTCCTCGATCGAGTATTCGGTGAAGCTCCGGGACAGATCGTCGTTGCATCCTTCGCCTCGCACGTCCACCGCGTCCAGCAGGTTATTCAGGCTGCGGCGCACCACGGGCGGCACGTTTGCCTGGTGGGGCGCTCAATGGAACGCAATATGCGCATCGCTCAGGAAAAGGGCTACCTGACTATTCCCGAGGGCGTTATTGTCGATGCGCGCACCATTGAAATGCTTGAACCCTCCAAGCGTGTCTACATGGCAACCGGCTCGCAGGGTGAACCAATGGCCGCGCTGTCCCGTATGAGCCTTGGAACTCACCGTAGCGTCTCCATTGAGCCCGGCGACATGGTGGTCCTAGCGTCCTCTCTGATTCCTGGAAACGAAAACTCCGTCTACCGCGTCATCAACGACCTCATGCGCCTGGGCGCACGCGTCGTGCACAAGGCGAACGCGAAGGTTCACGTATCCGGCCACGCCGCTGCAGGCGAGCTGATTTACTGCTACAACATCGTGCAACCCACCAACGTCATGCCGATTCACGGCGAGGTCCGCCACCTGGTCGCTAACGGACAACTTGCCGTGAAGACCGGTATCTCACCCGACAACGTGGTGCTGGCAGAAGACGGCGTCTGCGTCGACTTGAAGGACGGCATGGCACGCGTCAGTGGAGCCGTTCCCTGCGAATACGTGTACGTCGACGGTCGCTCCATCGGCGAAATCTCTGAACACGAGCTTGAAACTAGGCGCACGCTCGGCTCCGAAGGCTTTATCTCCGTCTATGCCGTCGTTGAACACGATTCAGGTATGGTGCTTTCTGCGCCGATCATCCGCGCAATCGGTATGGCAGAAGATGATTCGGTCTTTGAAGAGATTCAGCCGGACGTCGAAGTAGCGCTCGCGGAAGCGGCGGCTCCCGGTGGAGTCGACCCCTACGTTCTCCAGCAGGCAATGCGTCGTGTGATCGGTCGTTGGGTGGCGCGCAAGCTCCGCCGTCGTCCGATGATCGTCCCAGTCGTTGTAGAACAGTAGAAGAGGCACACGTGGGGATCTCTTCACCGCACGAGCGTTTGAGGGGGTCCCTATCGCGTACTCTGGTGTCAGCAACCTCAACGAAGAGCCTCAAACTCAAAGAAGCGTGGAAGAAATGACAGGTCGTTTTATCTCAACCCACTCGGTGGTGCTTGTTCTTCCGATGCACATTTCACATTCACCGGTTCGTGGCGCTTCCATCCATGCCGATGCTTCTAGCTCGCGTCCCGGGGGTGGTTTTACAACCCTATCTGCGGTGGCAGCTCTCGGTATCCCGGCTGCGCTGGCTTCCCCGTTAGGCACTGGACCGAACTCGTTCACTGTTCGTCGTCAGCTTGTTGAAGCTGGAGTTGAGGTTCTTATTCCAGAACTGGTGGGTGACATCGGCGTCGCAATGCAGTTGATCGAACCCGATGGGTCGATGACCTCGATTGTGACGTCCGGTGTTGAGTCAGAGCCGTCGCGTACAGCGTTGGACTCTCTTGTTCTTACCCCTGGCGACTTGATCCATATTGCTGCCTCTGACTTGACGAATCCTCATTCTGCGAAGGTCCTTGCGGGATGGGCTGCAGCCCTGCCGTCATCTGTCACTCTTGTTGTGGCCGTTTCCCCGGCAGTTGAGCAAGTTCCCGTAGAACTATGGCGCCAGCTGTTGCATCGTGCTGACGTCGTGACAATGAATGTCCGTGAATCGAACACCTTGGCGTCGATCCTCGACTCTTTTGAGCCCGGCACGGGAGTGCGTCACCTCATGCGACCCGAAGCTGCGCTGGTCCGTCGCACGGGCGCGTCGGGGTGCGAATTGCAACGCACACAGACTGATGAACCCGTTATGATCCCCGCCTACAAGACGCACGTCGTCGACACCGCTGGTGTCGGTGATACACACATCGCGACAATGTGCGCCACTCTGATCACCGGCAAAGACGTTGCGGAAGCATGTCGTATCGCGAACGCGGCTGCCGCAATTGCGCTCTCTCATGAATCTGCTCTTCCTGTTCCCTCACGCGAACAGATTGATATCGTCATGGAAACGGGAACAGTCGAGAGCCTCGCGGCACTGTAGAGACTGCACGTGCGCCTCTTTCTTCTATTCGCAGACGCGTCACGAGTGTGAGATCCGCGTGAGACTGCGCTTTAACGGCGCGCCGATCACGATTCGTCAGGTCTACGGGTAGCGTTTTGATCATCATGGCTAAAAGCAACCCATCTGCCCGAAATGGCTCGAACGCCAAGTCGCGCCAGCGCACGTCGAATCAGAAGCAGGCTCAACCCGAGATAACGGAGAAGCCGGGGCTCCTTGCCTCGTTCTTCTCAGCAATCGGGCGTGGTATTGCCTCGATGGTTCGCGCGTTCAATGCAGCTGATGTGCAAGTAAAGCGCGACGGCCTTGCGTTTGTGCTTCTTGCGCTAGCGATCGTTGTCGCCCTGCGCGAGTGGTTCCACATTTCCGGCCAGGCTGGGGATGTATTGCACCACGGGGCAGCCGGCCTCGTTGGTCTATTCTCTGTCGTTGTTCCACTGGCACTTGTCGCACAAGCCGTAGAACTCTTCCGCGCGCGCTCCGGAAACCACGCCTTGCCACACCACACTGCGGGTGGCATTGGGTTGACGGTTGCCCTGACCGGTTTGGTGCATATCAGTCAAGGAAATCCGGCATTCGATGACCTAGCAGCTATTGAATCGGCCGGTGGCATTATCGGCTGGTTTATCGCGCGCCCACTGACGCTTCTGCTGTCAGGGTGGGGGGCTGGCGGAATCCTCATTCTTTTGGGCATTTACTCGATCTTGCTGGCAACTCGTACGCGTGTTGCCGATGCTCCGGCTGCTCTCGCCTCCTTCTTCCGTTCGCTGACCCACCGCGGTGGAGATGAAGAAATGAGCGATGAAGAACGTGCACGCGAACGCAGGCGTCGTGCGCGCGAGGATCTTGCTGCGGGCGATGATCCTTTCCTTGAACAATATGATGGTGATGAGTCGTTCCGTTCCCCACAGATCAGCGATGACCCGACGGTTGTCCTTGAGCAAGATGCGAATGCGGAAAAGTTTGTTGATAAGCCGGCGCGCAAGTCTCGGTTTGCGAAGAAGGCTGAGCCTTCCCCCGATCCGCAGGACATGCCAACTCAGGTGATTTCCCTGCCTGATGCGACTGCTGGCATCGATGGGCTGACCGCTAATATAGCGACCTCCGAAGTCGATGTGCGTGGGGGAGCGACAAGTATTCCTGCTCCGCCGATCACCGATCCTCCTGCTCAGCCCGGTTTTCAGCCGAACCTGGACGATGCAATCACGTACACGCTTCCCCAGGCCAGTCTTCTTGTTGCCGGCCCGCCACATAAGACGCGCTCCGAGGTCAATGATCAGGTTGTCAATGCGCTGATGCAGGTGTTCGCTGACTTCAACGTTGATGCGAGGGTCACCGGTTTTTCACGAGGTCCGACAGTGACGCGCTACGAAGTTGTTCTTGGTGCCGGCGTCAAGGTCGACAAACTGATGAACCTGACGAAGAACATCGCGTATGCGGTGGCTTCAGCTGACGTGCGTATCCTTGCTCCGATTCCTGGAAAGTCAGCGATCGGCATTGAAATTCCGAACGCTGACCGCGAAAACGTGGCGCTGGGTGACGTATTGCGTTCCGGCGCTGCTATGCGTAACCAGCATCCGCTGGTCGTCGGCGTGGGTAAGGACGTCGAAGGCGGGTACGTTGTCACGAACCTCGCAAAGACTCCTCACATGCTGGTCGCTGGCCAGACGGGTTCCGGTAAGTCGAGCTTCGTGAATTCGATGATTACGTCGATCATGATGCGTGCGACGCCCCAGCAGGTGCGCATGATCCTGGTTGATCCCAAGCGCGTGGAACTGACGATTTACGAAGGAATTCCGCACCTGATTTCGCCGATTATCACTGATCCGAAGAAGGCTGCTGAGGCTCTCGAATGGGTCGTGCGCGAAATGGATGCGCGTTACGATGATCTGGCTGAGTATGGCTTCAAGCACATTGACGATTTCAATAAGGCTGTGGCGTCCGGTCAGGTTCAGGCAAAGCCCGGTCTGCAACGCACGCTTCACCCGTACCCGTATTTGCTGGTGGTGGTTGATGAGCTCGCCGACATGATGATGGTCGCTCCGCGCGATGTTGAAGCCTCGATTCAGCGCATCACTCAGCTGGCGCGTGCCGCTGGCATCCACTTGGTGCTGGCGACGCAGCGTCCGTCTGTTGACGTTGTGACCGGCTTGATTAAGGCGAATATCCCCTCGCGTTTGGCGTTTGCTACCTCGTCCCTGACTGACTCTCGCACGATTCTCGACCAGCCGGGTGCTGAGAAGCTGATCGGTCAGGGCGATGCTCTCTACCTTCCTGCCGGCGCTTCGAAGCCGTTGCGCGTCCAGGGCGCGTGGGTCAGCGAGTCGGAGATTCACAAGGTTGTCGCGCACGTGAAGTCGCAGATGCAACCCACGTACCGCGAGGATGTGGTTGCGCCGGCGAAGAAGGTCAAGGTCGCCGAGGATATTGGCGATGACCTCGATGATCTGTTGCAGGCAGCTGAGCTGGTTGTTTCCTCGCAGCTGGGTTCGACGTCGATGCTTCAGCGCAAGTTGCGTGTCGGTTTTGCCAGAGCAGGTCGCCTGATGGACCTGCTCGAGTCGCGTGAAATCGTCGGCCCATCCGAAGGGTCGAAGGCGCGCCAGGTGTTGGTTGCGCCCGAGCAGTTGCCTCAGGTGCTTGCCATGCTACGAGGCGAAGTAGAGACGCTAGACGAAGCAACAGAGGTCGTGCCTTCCATGGGTGACGAGACCGCGTCAACTGGTGATGGCGTTCCCGGCACCGATGTGCGCACTGGTGCGGTCGATGGTGCTATGTCGGCACCGGACCCATATTCAGGACATGATTATGGTGGGAATGCACCACAATGGGTAGATGAAGAGCCCGACGATGATGAGGACGCTTGGCAGCTGACCGGTCGCTAAGCCAAAAAAAGGGGTGCTATGGGAAGTAATGTTTCTCGTGTTGATCATGAACACCATGTTTCTTTATGGAACGTGCCCAATGTTTTGACCGTTTTCCGTCTGGTTCTGGTCCCGGTATTCATTTGGCTGATGTTCCTTGAGGCTTCTGCTGCGCGCTGGTGGGCTGTTGTAGTCTTCATGGTTGCTGCCGCAACAGATCAGCTTGATGGGCATATTGCGCGTTCGCGAAATCTCATCACAGACTTCGGTCGTTTGATGGATCCGATTGCGGATAAGGCGCTTACGCTGGGTGCATTCATCGTGCTCTCGATTGCTGGATTGTTGCCGTGGTGGGTGACGATTCTGATTGCTGTTCGCGAGCTTGGTATTACGGCTTTGCGTGCAGTTTTGTTGCGACGTGACATTGTTGTGTCGGCAAATAAGGGTGGCAAGCTGAAGACGGTTCTGCAGATTTTCGCGATCTGGTTGCTTCTGATTCCGTGGCAGTCTCTGGGTGCTTCGTGGCCCGCATATGCTTCGCTGACCCACGGAATGCTGATCTTCGGTTGGGTTGTCGCAGGCCTGGCATTGGTGATGACTGTCTGGTCTGGTCTGGTTTATGTTGTCGAGGGCGCGAAGCTCTGGAAGGCAAGCTCACCTCAAGTTGAGTCAAAGTGACTCAACTTATTTAATGGTGAGACACACTTCCCCTTTCGCGTCTTATCGTTGAAATTTCGCGGATAATGTCCGCATTTCTTGTGCTATCCAGTCGGTGGGTTGGTCTTATCACGTGGTCTGCACGCGCATTTCTATATGATGGGGGATACTCTTTTCTTATGAATGCTTCACTGACTACCGCACCTTTATTGAGGACTGAGCTTGGCGACGTCCTGCGTGGTATCCGTCAGCGTCAAAAGCGCACGCTCAGAGAGGTCTCTGCCGGCGCTCAAGTTTCGCTGGGATATCTGTCAGAGGTAGAGCGCGGTCAGAAGGAAGCGTCGTCAGAGTTGCTTGAAGCTATTTGCGAGGCCCTCGATGTCCCGCTGTGGTTTGTTCTGCGTGAAGTCTCTGACCGCCTTGCCGTTGTAGATGGCGTTGTCGTTCCGGATACTGTTCCGGATGATCTTGTCCCTGTTACCTTGATTAGCTGACGCGTGAAGGTATCTGAATTCTGGGAGGGCGTTGACGCTGTCTTTGGGGCGACGCTCGGTCGTTCATACACGTCTGACCTCTATCTCACTTCGCTACGTGGAACGTGCGAAGAGGCTCTTGATCGCGGGGTTGCTCCTCAGGAAGTGTGGGATGCGTTGGTCGATGAAGCGGGTGTTGATCCGTCTATGAAGTGGATTCATCGACTGGATCAAAAAGAGCGACGTAGGTCTCGTTCGTAGCTTTCGGCGCGTCGCCCGAAGGTGTAGAACACCTGTTCCATATATCATTTCTTATAGATGGCGCATTTTGCCCCCACTTATCCACAGGTAAGCAGGTGTGCAATGTGGTTTGCCCATGGTCAGGCATATCGTCATTGTGTGTCCTCGGAGAGGGGATCACACTTCAAAGGCCAGAATAATCGTCAGCCGGTGAGGCTCGGATCTTAAGAAGGACATCATGGCAGGTCGCAAGAATGCACCCGTGTCTGCTCCCAAGGGAAATGACCGCAACAAGGCGCTCGAAGTAGCGCTTTCTCAGATTGATAAGCAATTCGGTAAGGGCTCTGTCATGCGCTTGGGCGACGACTCGCGTCCGCCGGTACAGGTGATTCCCACCGGTTCGCTTGCTCTGGATGTTGCTCTCGGCATCGGTGGCTTGCCACGTGGTCGTGTCATCGAAATCTACGGACCCGAATCCTCCGGTAAGACCACCGTTGCTCTCCATGCTGTCGCCAGCGCTCAAAAGGCTGGCGGTAACGCAGCGTTCATTGACGCTGAACATGCTCTTGACCCGGTATATGCAAAGGCGCTGGGTGTGGATACGGACGCTCTGCTGGTTTCTCAGCCCGATACCGGTGAACAGGCCCTTGAAATTGCAGATATGTTGATCCGCTCCGGTGGTATCGACATTATTGTTATTGACTCGGTTGCAGCCCTCGTTCCTAAGGCTGAAATCGAAGGCGAAATGGGCGATTCCCATGTTGGTCTTCAGGCTCGCCTGATGAGCCAAGCACTTCGTAAGATCACGGGTGCGCTTTCTGCCACTGGGACCACGGCCATTTTCATTAACCAGCTACGTGAAAAGATCGGCGTATTCTTTGGTTCTCCCGAAACGACAACGGGTGGCAAGGCTCTGAAGTTCTACGCATCGGTTCGCATTGATGTTCGTCGCATTGAAACCTTGAAGGAAGCGGGAGCCCCGGTCGGTAACCGCACGCGTGCCAAGGTCGTGAAGAACAAGATGGCGCCACCCTTCAAGCAGGCCGAATTCGACATCGTCTACGGCAAGGGCATCTCGCGTGAAGGTTCGATTATCGACATGGGTGTTGAGGCTGGCGTCGTGCGTAAGTCGGGATCCTGGTTTACTTACGGGGACGATCAGCTTGGACAGGGCAAAGAAAACGTCCGTCAGTTCCTGATCGATAACCCTGAACTTGCCACAGAGATCGAAAACAAGATTCTGGCAGCCCTCGGAATCGGTGAACCACTTGAGCCCGAAGATGAAAACCAAGATCTTCCTGACATCGATCCGATGGAAGATGCAGGTTTCTAACACCAATGGTTCGTTATCTGGATCCTGAAGATCATCCGGAGCTCGAACGAACGTGCAAGGCGCGCTCCTCAGTCGGAGAGCGTCTTGCACGCTTAAAAGAGAAGAATGCTGCTCTGACGGGCACTGAAGCGATCGAAGCGGCGCGTGAAGTTGCTCTTCGACAGCTTGATTCTCGGAGTCGTTCGACTGGCGAATTGCGTAGCGCTATCGTCGCAAAAGGTTTCTCAACCGAGACTGCCGACGAAGTGATCGATCGCCTCCAACAGGTTGGGTTGGTTGATGATGCTGCTTTTGCTCGCATGCTTGTTCATGATCGTTTTGAACTTGGTGGGAAGACCGGGCGAGCACTCGTTGAAGAACTACGACGTAAAGGACTGTCGCGCGCTGACATTGAGCAAGCACTTGCTTTGATAAAACCTGATGATGAAGCGAACAAGGCATTCGATCTTGCCATGCGAAAGCGCAGGTCAATGGGCAGTGTCAGTCGCCAAGTTGCCTATCGTCGGCTGGTTGGTATGTTGAGCAGAAAAGGGTATTCGCCTTCGGTTGTCTCAAGTGCCGTCTTGCAGGTGCTTGCTGATGACATCGAAGCTGAAGACAACGAATAGCACACCATGCTTTGTGGCTGTGCGTTGAGTGGAAGAACCTCATGCCTGTAGAAGAAGCAGTTGAACTGATTCAACAATGCTCACTGAATCATGTCACCGTCAGCGTTGCTGAATCACTGACCGGTGGAAAACTGTGCTCCACATTGGTTGATGTGCCGGGAGTATCAGCTGTCCTTCTTGGCGGAGTGTGCACCTATGACACCAAATTAAAAGCTCAGATCCTGGGTGTTGATCCCAGCCTGTTACAGTCATTCGGTCCCGTTGACCGGCGCGTTGCAATTCAAATGGCGCGCGGAGTCTGCGAGCTCACTGGTTCAGACCTTGGCATTGCAACGACGGGGGTTGCTGGTCCCGGACCGCAGGGACTTCATCCTGCCGGAACCGTGCATGTCGCCTGCGTGATGGGCGCTGTTGAGCGCCATCGCCTCTTCCACTTCATGGGGGACAGGGAAGCGGTACGCAACCAGAGTGTTAGTGCAGCTCTCAGCCTTGCCCACGATGTTCTTCACTTCACCCGAACCGATGGGAATGATTAAACTGTCCGCGATGGAAACGAATATAGACGAAGCATCTCAGGTAGCTCTTCCGCGCACCTATGCGATTAAAACGCTGGGATGCCAGATGAACGTTCACGACTCTGAGCGTATGGCTGGCTTGCTGGAAGAAGCTGGACTCATCCCGGTTGACCGTGTTCCTGCAGCTCAGGCACGAGCAACTGATGCCGGTGACATGGGTGCCGACGTTGTTGTTATCAACACCTGCTCGGTTCGCGAGAACGCTGCGACGAAGCTGTATGGCAACCTCGGTCAGCTCGCGTCGGTAAAACGTGAACGTCCGGGCATGCAGATCGCCGTCGGTGGATGTCTTGCGCAACAGATGCGTGACGGCATTATCGATAAGGCTCCATGGGTTGATGCAGTGTTTGGAACACACAATATTGATGTGCTCCCCGCCCTGTTGAAGCGTGCTGAACACAACCGCAAAGCTGCTGTCGAAATCGAAGAATCGTTGAAGGTCTTCCCGTCGACTCTGCCCACTCACCGCGAATCCGCGTACGCTGCGTGGGTTTCAATCTCCGTGGGTTGCAACAACACGTGCACCTTCTGCATCGTTCCTCATCTGCGCGGTAAAGAACGAGATCGTCGTCCAGGAGAGATTCTGTCCGAAGTTCAGGCGGTCGTCTTAGAAGGTGCGATCGAAGTGACGTTGCTGGGACAGAACGTCAATTCATATGGTGTCGGTTTCGGTGAACGAGGCGCATTCGCCTCTCTCCTTCGCTCAGTGGGGCAGATCGAGGGTCTCGAACGCGTACGTTTCACATCACCTCACCCGGCTGCCTTCACGGACGATGTGATTGCGGCGATGGCTGAAACTCCTACCGTGATGCCCAGCCTTCATATGCCACTTCAATCTGGCTCCGATGCGGTGCTTCGTCAGATGCGACGCTCCTATAGGCGCGAAAAGTTCATGGGTATTCTCGAAAGAGTCCGCGCCGCGATTCCCGATGCTGCGATTACGACAGACATCATTGTTGGCTTCCCCGGTGAAACCGAAGAAGACTTCCAACAGACGCTGGACGTTGTCGAACAGGCTCGATTCTCGTCAGCGTTCACGTTCCTCTATTCCCCGCGTCCGGGTACGCCAGCTGCCGATCGTGAAGACCAGGTTCCCGATGATGTCGCACTGGAACGCTACAAGCGCCTCGTTGCTCTTCAAGAGCGAATTTGCGCGGAAGATAATGCTGCATTGGAAGGCACCACGGTCGAGGTCCTGATCTCTGAGGGTGATGGTCGTAAAGATGGTGAAACACTGCGCGTTACCGGGCGAGCCCGCGATAATCGCTTGGTGCACGTTGCTTTGCCGGAGGGCATCAGCGAAGCAGATAAGCCACGTCCTGGCGACATGGTGACCGCTACCGTCACTCACGGCGCCCCGCACCACTTGATCGCAGATTCGGCTCTGACAGGTGGTGGTCTATGGACTATGCGCCGTACGCGCGCAGGCGATGCATGGGAGCGTCGCCAAGCTCATGAGGAAGACGAACGCGTGTCGTTGGGTATTCCGACGATCCGCGTGGGACGACCTCACTGAAACTGCTCGGTTCCCTATAGACGCATAGCAGGTGTGCTCCGCTCGATGAGCGATGCACACCTGCTATTTCGTTTCGCGAATCGCGCACCAATCGTGTGCGCACTGATCAAGACTTACGCGTGTGCCAGCAAAGCCGGCATTTCGTTCAATGCTTGCAGTGTCACTCCCAGTCCGCGACGCACCATCGCATGGATCTGACGGTCTGACATTCCCTTGCCAGCGAAGAAACGGGTCGCCAAGATAACGACCTTGCTATCTTCAGTTTCAAGAGCGAACGTGGTCGGCTGAAGATGGTCGACGTTCCACTTATTGGTGAGTTCGTTCAGGCGAGGCATGTCGAGCTTAGCTGCTCTCTCAGCGTCGAGTTCCATGCGTGCTTCGACCTGAATCCACGGCGAATCTGCTGGTTCGCGGTGAATCTGGATGCGAGCACCCTCAACTTCAGTGATAACAACGAATTCGTTTGAGCCGTGGGACAGTCCATCTCCAGCAACAACGTTTTCAATTCGTTCAATGCTGACCTCAGAAACCTCGGTACCCCACTTTTCAGCGGCTTCATCAGCTTCCATGCCCGGTGCCGGCGTAGCGGTCTGGGACAGGTGCTGGATCGGTGACTCGGTCAGTGGAGAGGCGCCGTCACCCATCGAAAATGACTTCCATTCAGGCATTGGAGGCCTCCTTTGTCCATGGGTCAACGTACATCTGGTCAAGACGGTTTTGGACCGCGATGGATGCGAGCACAAACTGCTGGACCTCTTCTGCCAGCTGCTCATGAGTCGCCCCAGCTACCCAGTTGAAGCAGTGGAAGAGGCGGATACCGATCATCCCTTGCTCGCTGGTGTAGGTTGTCGCCTTCGGCACGTATGTTGAAGCGTTCAACGTGCGCATTGTTTCAAGCAGAGCTTGCTGGTGCGACGGGTGGAAGAAGCGGGGGTAGTCGACAACGCCCTGTGCTGGAGACGTGGGCGGGACGATGAATCGGATTGTACGGTTTGGAAGCAGAGCAGCAACTTGATCCTTGGACGAAATGAAGGGGAAAACGCCCATGTCTTCAAGTGCGCGTGCAATGCGGTCGATGGTGACCGGATCTGTTGTTGTCACACTCATACTGCTACCTTACGGGGTTTGGTAGACGGCGGGAAATAGGAAGTGCCATTTAGACTGAACCCATGGCTGACACTCATTCTTTAATCCCAAGCGCTGATGCGCGCTGCACCACGTCTGATGCTCAGGTGGGGGATCGTGAGAGCCAGGCGATGACTCTAGCGAATCCGTCGCAACTGATTGTTGCTGTTGTTGGACCGACAGCGTCGGGCAAGTCTGATTTGGCTCTGGATCTTGCCGAAGAATTGGGCAGACGCTGGGGAGCAAATGGCGGTCAGATCGTGAGTGCTGATGCACTTCAGCTGTATCGGGGCATGGATGTTGGCACGGCGAAGACGCCGCTGGAGGAACGTCGCGGGATTCCTCACTATCAACTCGATGTTCTCGACATCAGTCAGGAAGCGTCGGTTGCCCACTATCAGAGGCATGCGCGAGCGGACCTAGAGGCGATCCACGGCGAGGGAAGCGTTGCGATCGTTGCCGGCGGTTCGGGTCTTTATCAACGTGCGTTGCTCGATCATATTGAGTTCCCTGGAACAGATCCGAAAGTACGCTCTGCACTGGAAGAAGAAGCGGAAGGCCCGCTGGGCAGTCGGGGGCTTCATGGCAAACTCGAGGCCCTCGATCCGGTGTCTGCTTCTCGCATTGATCCGCACAATGCTCGTCGTATTATTCGTGCCCTCGAAGTCATTGAACTGACTGGCAAACCCTACTCGTCGCATATGCCGGTCAAAGAGTTCGTGAAGCCGTCTGTGATGATCGCGATCCGCCGTGACCTCGATGAATTGGATCGACGCATTGTTCTTCGCACCCAGATGATGTTTGATGACGGTCTGATTGAAGAGACTCGCGCCCTGATCGATCAGGGTTTGCGCGATGCGAAGACGGCGTCGAAGGCGACGGGGTATGCCCAGGCAATTGCGGTGATCGATGGGCAGATGAGCATCGATGAAGCGAAGGAATCGATCGCTATCGCGACCAGGCAGTTGGCCAGGCGTCAGATCAAGTGGTTGCGCCCTGACCATCGCGTGATCTGGATCGATGCCGAAGACGGAACCTCGAAGAACGACCTGCTGGACCGGGCACTGAAGATTGTCCAAAAAACGGCGGATGACTACGCCGGCGCGCAGACCCACTAGCGTTAACGATATGACTGCTCTACGTCCCTCCACTCGTATTGCGAAAGCCCACGGCACTGGGAATTCTTTCGTTGTCTACACAGATGCCGATGACACAAACGATATCGATGCTGTAGAGGTGCGTCGTCTCTGCTCGCCTGCGTTCGGTATCGGCGCTGATGGGCTGATGCGTGCCGTCATGAAGGATGGTCGCTGGTTCATGGACTACCGCAATTCCGACGGGTCGATCGCGGAAATGTGCGGCAACGGTATCCGCGTCTTTGTTGATCATCTGCGCCGCGAAGGCCTGATAACCGATGAGGAAATTGAGGTGGGCACCAGAGGGGGAGTTCGCACTGTCCGCGTTATCGATCAGGGGGGCGAGGCCGAGGTCCTGTACCGCGTTGACATGGGTCCGGCTCGATCCAGTGGAACGGCCGACATTGACGTGACGATCCCGGGCATTGAGCAGACCCTGCGCGGAGTATATGTGGATATGCCGAACCCGCATACGGTTGTCGCGCTTGCGAGCGAAGAGGAACTCCACAACATTATCTTCCCGGCCACTGATGCGTCCGAAGCCCCCGAGGTTATGCGCCCCACCTATGCGCCCTCGAATGAGCGCGGTACAAACCTTGAAGCCGTCGTTGACCTGACCGGCCCGGAGGATCAGAGTGGCCACATTCGTCTGCGCGTCCTTGAACGCGGAGTGGGTGAGACCCTTGCGTGTGGCACGGGATGTTGTGCGGCGGCCCTTGCAACGGCTATTCGTCGAGGTGAGGGAGCGCCGGCCTCGTGGATCGTTGACGTGCCGGGAGGTCGCGTGTGGGTTGATCTGGACGATGTCCTGAGCTGGGAGAACGGTCAGCCACATGTCACCGACGCTTCAGTGATTCTGACCGGTCCTGCGACTCGCGTTGCTACATTCGAACTCGTCTGAGCCTGTTTCTCTCGCTCAAAGGTCTGCGTCACCCGTAAAAAGTGGGGGCAGAAGTTCAGGCGCCCGAACGAACCTTGATAATGCGGTAGCCCTTCTTTGACGCGTACTTTTCAGCGTCGTATCCGCGGCCGTTCAGCCATGAAATGAGGGAATCGGCGCCAAGGTTTCGCTGCACAACAAGATAGGCGACACCCGTGGGGCTCAGGCGGTCGAGCCACCGCACCAGCAGAGCATGCAGAGCCTCTTTGCCGATACGGATCGGCGGGTTTGACCATATGACGTCAAAACGAACGTCATCGGTGGCCACGGCTGCAAGGGCCTCGTCTTCGCTCATCGCGCGCACATTGGTGCAACCGTGAGACGTGGCGTTCCGGCGCGTGAGATCAATCGCCCGATTGTTCACATCAACAGCCCAGACGGTAGCTTCAGGCGCTTCCTTTGCCATTGCCAGAGCAATCGGACCCCAACCGCATCCCACATCAAGGAAAGTGCCGGTGGCGGGAAGGCAAGGAGCTTCGGCAAGAAGCTGGCGAGTTCCTAAATCCAGACGGCTGGTCGAAAACACCTTCGATGAGACGGACATGTCGAAGCTATGGCCTCGTACGCTGTAGGTCAGCTTCGATATCTCGTCGGCGCGAGCAGGGTTGGAATGAGAAAAATACTGTTGATTCACGCTCTTTAGCCTAGCGGGTTGACTGCCTGGCAACGAACGCACTGAGAGGGGCGTAGGTCGCACGCCGACCGAATAGGTGCCACACTTAGAGGGCAGACATACGCGGAAGGAACTGAATGGACAATCCCGGATTCTCGGCTGACGACGAATTGGCACAACAGCGCGCGAATGACGTTGTTGCACGCATTCTGGCGCGTCGAGGCACGGCGCTGGAATCCACCGCCGGTCAAGATCACTCCGCAGATGCTGGCGACCTTGAACGAGAGGCGCGTGCCGGTACCCGTCGTATCCAGGGTTATGCCAACGATCGTGAGGAAATCTCCGAAGTCGAATACCGCCAGGTTCGCCTCGAAAAGGTTGTCCTTGTCGGTCTGCGGACGACGCAGACTGAAGAAGAAGTCGAGACTTCGCTACGTGAGCTTGCTGCGCTCGCGCAAACCGCCGGATCTCAGGTCCTCGATGCGGTCGTGCAAAAACGGGTGAAGCCGGATCCTGCCACCTATCTGGGGTCAGGTAAAGCGAAAGAGCTCGCGGGGATTGTGCGCGCCGTTGAAGCCGATACCGTCATTGTTGATGAGGAATTGGCCCCTTCCCAGCGACGCGGACTGGAAGATGTTGTCGACGCAAAGGTCGTTGATCGCACCGCTCTCATCCTCGACATTTTCGCTCAGCACGCGAAGTCGCGTGAAGGTAAGGCGCAGGTCGAGTTGGCTCAGCTCGAATACTTGCTTCCCCGTCTTCGCGGCTGGGGCGATTCGATGTCCCGCCAGGCGGGTGGTCGAGTTGCGGGTGGTGCGGGTATCGGTTCACGAGGTCCGGGCGAAACGAAGATCGAATTGGATCGTCGTCGCATTCGCACGCGCATGGCGAAGCTCCGCGAAGAAATACGAAAGATGGAGCCTGCCCGGCGCACTCAGCGTTTATCGCGTCGTCGCGGAGCTGTCCCTTCCGTCGCTATTGTTGGCTACACGAATGCTGGTAAGTCCACTCTGCTCAACCAACTGACGGGCGCAGGGGTCCTGGTTGAAGACGCTCTGTTCGCCACCCTTGATCCGACGGTGCGTCGGACTCAGACAGCGGATGGTCGCGAATACACGCTGTCAGACACGGTTGGTTTTGTTCGGAATCTTCCCACCCAGCTGGTTGAAGCATTCCGCTCTACCTTGGAAGAAGCGGGCGAAGCCGACCTGCTCGTTCACGTTGTGGATGCCGCGCACCCCGATCCGGTGGGACAAGTTGAGGCTGTCCACCAGGTGTTGGGTGAAATTGAGGGGGCTCTCGGTATCCCCGAAATTATCGTGCTGAACAAAGCCGATCTTGCATCTGCAGAGCAGTTAGCACTGCTTCGCACCTACTTCCCGTCGTCGGTAGCAGTATCCGGATACACGGGCTTTGGAGTCGATGAACTTCGCCATCGCATTGAAGAAGCTCTACCCAGGCCTCGTATTCAGATTGACTGCGTGATCCCATATTCGCGTGGCGACCTGGTCCATCAGATCCACGAGGATGGCGAAGTCGATCACGAAGAATATGTTGCCGAAGGAACGCGCATTCGAGCTCGAGTTGATGAGCACCTTGCAGCGCTCATCCGTGACGTGGCGCTACCGGTCGCTACCGAAGGTGCCCCCTATACTCGCCAGGACAGTGGCGAATGAGTGAGGAAGTAGGACCGGGAAACTCCGAAGCCAGCAAGGCCATCGAGGTTCTTGATGCGGTGATCGAATCAATGGGTGGCACGCAACGTGATGGCCAGCGACGAATGGTCACCGATATCAGCGAGGCCCTGAATTCTGACGGTCATATTTTGATCCAGGCGGGCACCGGTACGGGTAAGTCGATTGGCTACCTCGCGCCACTTCTCAGTCACTGCGTTGCAACTGGCGAGCGCGGCCTCGTCACCACCGCGACTTTGGCACTCCAGAGGCAGATTCTGACGAAAGACGCGCCTGCGGTCCAAGACGCAGTTGCGAAAGTGACGGGTATTCGTCCCACTGTCGCTGTGCAAAAGGGCTGGTCAAACTATCTGTGTTTGAACCGTGTCAACGGTGGGTATCCGGACGAGGGCACACTGTTCGACCCGGCACATGCCCCGTCGGCACACTCGTCGACTTCCGCGCTTGGCAAAGAGGTTCTGCGTCTTCGTCAATGGGCGAAGGAAACCGATACTGGTGATCGTGATGATCTGGTCCCCGGTGTTGATGACCGAGCGTGGAGGCATGTCAGCGTCGCCAAACGTGAGTGTTTAGGCAAGACCTGCCCCTACGTTGATGACTGTTTCGCCCAGCAGGCGCGGGAGGCAGCCGGAGAGGCTGACCTGGTGGTCACGAACCATTCTCTATTTGGCATCCATTGCACGTCGCCGAACGATCTGTTTGAAGACATTGGTCCAGTCGTTGTCGACGAAGCCCACGAACTTGCTGAGAGAGTACGAAGCCAGGCGACGATGACGCTATCGCAGGCCATGATTCATCGCGTATCACGCAGGCTTCGAACCAACGCGAAGCTTGAAACTGATGCTCTTGATATGGCTACAGTCGATTTTGTTGCCGCTCTGACCCCGTGCGGGGAGGGGCTGATGGGCTCTCGTCCTCAGGCGCTTGTCGGCGCATTAGCGCTGCTCGATAATGTCTCACGCGAACTCGGAACTCAGCTACAGGCGTCATCTGCTGATCAAGCAGACAAGATACTTGCGCGCGGGTCCCTGGACGAATTGCGGGACTTTATCGCCGGATGGAGTGAGGACCCGGCATCGATGGCGACTTTTGTGACGAAAGATGACGCGGGGAATATGTCGCTGAATCTAGCGCCCCTTGACGTTGCGCTTCCCGTTGGGTCCAAAGGGTTCTCAGGTAGGCCGGCAATCTTGACCTCAGCGACTCTGACGTTGGGTGGTTCTTTCGACCAGATGGCACGCGATTGTGGATTCATGGTGTCGAAGCAGCCGTGGACGTCGCGCGATGTGGGCCCCCCTTTCGATCCGGCGCGCCAGGGGATTCTCTATATTGCTTCCGGCTTGCCAGATCCTGGGCCGGGTGGGTTGTCTGACGCTGCTACGGATGAATTGGTGGCCCTTGCCCAGGCCTCCGATGGGGGAATGTTGGCGCTGTTCAGTTCGTGGAAGGCAGCGAATCAGGGGTACGAGGCTCTGAAGGATCGGACAGAACTCACCGTGTATCGCCAGGGAGATGAAACCTTGAGCGTGCTGGTTGACCGATTCCGTAGGGAGCGCGATGCGTGTTTGGTTGGCACCTTGTCGTTGTGGCAGGGTGTTGATGTTGTGGGCGACTCGTGTCGACTGGTCGTCATCGACCGCATTCCATTCCCGCACCCCGATAATCCGGTGACGAAGGCTCTGTCCCAGGATGCCGATGCGCGTGGTATTGGAGGGTTTTGGGGTGTTTCTCTTCCTCATGCCGCGCTTCTGATGGCGCAGGGGGCTGGGCGTCTGATTCGATCGGCGTCGGACAGGGGAGTGGTGGCGATCCTTGATCGTCGTGTGGACACGAAGTCCTATGGTGGATACCTGCTGAATTCGTTGCCGAGAATGTGGGTCACACGCGATCAGGAGGTCGTGAAAGGGGCCCTAAGTCGCTTGTCCAAGGTTAATTGTTAACAATATCCTGAAATTGGGTGACGTAGTTACCTTGAAGCAATGCGAAATCGAGATAATGTGATTCAAATTTGAGACTATGAGACCACTCAACGAGGAAGGAAGGCATCGTGCCTGGACGTGTGAATAGCTTGTATCCCCCGAAGTCATCGGGTCGTCCGTCAAAGATCGCTGTCGTGGGGGCTGGGGCCGTTGGCACGGCAGTCGCCTACGCGTGCGCAATGCGCGGTGATGCTCGAACAATCGTTCTTCAGGACATTAACAAGGCCAAGGTTGAAGCCGAAGCTCTCGACATGGCACACGGTATTCAATTCACTCCGTGTGGCAGTGTTGAAGGCTCAGATGATGTTGAAATCGTCCGTGGGTCTGACCTTGTGATTGTGACCGCTGGTGCCAAGCAGAAGCCGGGGCAGTCGCGCCTTGAACTTGCTGGTTCAACTGTTGAACTGATGAAGAAGATTGTTCCGAACCTTCAAAACGTTGCGCCAGACGCAATCTTCATGTTCATCACGAATCCCGTGGATGTTGTTACCTATGTGGCGCTGAAGCTGACCGGTCTACCACGCAATCAGGTATTTGGATCTGGCACTGTGCTTGATACGTCGCGTCTGCGCTACCTGGTGTCGCGTGAAACCGGCGTGGCTACCCAGAATATTCACGCCTACATTGCTGGTGAACATGGTGACTCAGAAGTTGCACTGTGGTCCTCCGCTGAGATTGGTAATGTTCCCCTTGAGCACTGGGGGCCAACCTTGGAGGGTAAACCGTTCGATATTGGATTGCGT
Source organism: Schaalia turicensis ACS-279-V-Col4 (assembly GCF_000296505.1). Classification (GTDB taxonomy): domain Bacteria; phylum Actinomycetota; class Actinomycetes; order Actinomycetales; family Actinomycetaceae; genus Pauljensenia; species Pauljensenia turicensis_A. The sequence goes on along the minus strand of NZ_JH815210.1, from coordinate 179,883 downwards.
AAACGCATTGCTCAGGATGTTGTTGAGTCTGCCTACAAGATCATTGAAGGCAAGGGTGCGACAAACTACGCAATTGGTCTTGCCGCATCGAATATTGCGAGTGCCGTCCTTAGAGACGAAAATCGTGTTCTTACCGTCTCTAGCCTGCTGGAGGACTGGGAAGGCATCTCGGATGTCTGCATGGCTGCGCCGACAATCGTTGGTCGTTCGGGTGCGGGCAGGGTCCTGAATCCGCCGTTGACGCTGAATGAGCGCGATGGTCTGACTGCCTCTGCGACGCGCCTGCGTCAGGTGGCAAGGGACTTGGGCTTCTAAGTTCTGTATCTGTCCAGTGTGGGGAGTGCCCGTTGGGTGCTCCCCACACGTGTGTGCTGTGCGAGCAGGGGTACGAGGCCGGGGCTACGCCCCGGAAGCGACTATGCCAAGGAACGCAGGACGGTGACCACCTTGCCCAAAATGGTGGCTTCATCGCCTGGGATGGGGGCGTAGGATTCGTTGCATGGCAGGAGCCAAATATGGCCGTCTGTCTTTGAGAACACCTTGACCGTAGCTTCGCCGTCGATCATGGCGGCAACGATTTCTCCCTGGGATGCGTTCGATTGGGAACGAACAACGACGAAGTCGCCGTCCAGAATGCCAGCGTCCACCATGGACTCTCCGCTGACCTCCAGCATGAACATTTGCCCGTGGCCGGTAAGTCGAGTGGGTAGCTCGAAAACATCTTCCACGTACTGCTCTGCTGTGATCGGAGCGCCCGCGGCAATACGGCCAACCAGGGGGATTGACGAACTGTCTTCGTCAACGTGTCCGGCTGGCAGGTCAATGGTGACCACGTTCGTGACTGTTTGAGGTGCCGGAGTAGTTGGCGCGTCCACGCCGAGCTCCTGTTTCGCTGTTACGGAGAGTTCAAGGGCGCGCGGTAAGCCGGGGACTCGTTGGAGGTAGCCGGCGCGTTCCAGTGCGTCCAAGTGGTACTTCACGGTTGATGGGGAAGCAAGGTGTGCGCGTTGGGCAATCTCTCTGACAGAGGGAGGAAAACCGTGCGCGCTGACCTCTTCGTGAATGACAAGAAGGATCTCTCGCTGGCGACTAGTCAGCGTTGCTTTGTCTGTCATGAGGTTCTCCGTGAGGTTGCGTGCAATTCGGTTTCTACATGGTTGCTGATGCACTTGTTAGGTCAGATTATCTGATTCTGACGCGAAAATGAAACATTTGTTCGAATAAGTCTCGACTTTTGTTTGAAGACCTGTTATCGTACAAGTGTTCGACGAACATATGTTCGATATGTTGTGAAGGAGATCCTCATGAATGCATGTGCCGGTGCTACTCTTGCCCACGACGCTCATCCACACCTGCACCTTGTTCAGGGGATGGCTGATGGCGCCGATGTGGTCTCGATTGAGTCTGCTCCTTCCGCTCGTCGGCGCAAGGGCGTTCTTCGTCAAGATGATCCTGCAACGCGTCGTCGTCCGGCTTGTCGCCACCAATCGGTCGTGGTTCAATCGACCATGTCGATCGGACATGTCGTTCGTGGCGTGTGTGCGACGCTCGCTCTCAGCGTTGTTGCGGGCCTGGCTGGATTCGCCCTGGCTCCCGATGTCTATTCAGGTCCGACCATTGAACATGCTGTGACCGGTGGGGAATCGGTCTGGTCGCTGGCTCAAGGCGTTGATACCGATCGCAACCTGGAAGATGTTGTGACAGATATTCAGCGTTTGAATGGCATCGAAGGTGGCTTGCAGGTGGGGCAGAAGGTTATCCTTCCGCTGAACTAACACTCAGGTCCCCCCACCTCATGCGCGTTTCTTTTTCGTCTTTCTTATTTGCCGTGTAGCGTTAAAGGCGTGCATTGCCCTTTCTGTCATAACCCAGATTCACGAGTCGTCGATACCCGCATCGCAGATGATGGTGCCTCGATTCGTCGTCGTCGCGCGTGCACATCATGTAAGAGGCGTTTCACCACGCTTGAAACATCCTCGTTCCAAGTCGTGAAGCGCGCCGGTGTCGTCGAGCCTTTCTCGCGCAACAAGGTTGTTTCCGGTGTGAAGAAAGCATGCCAAGGGCGCCCCGTTTCTGACGACGATCTCGCAATCCTGGCGCAACAGGTTGAAGAACAACTCCGCTTAACCGGAGTTTCAAACGTCTCTTCCGATGAAGTTGGAAAAGCGATTCTTCCCTTCCTCCGTGACCTCGACGAAATCGCCTACCTTCGTTTTGCTTCCGTCTATCGAGCCTTTAATACCCTCGAAGACTTCGAAGAAGCCATCCGCATCCTGCGTGAGCGTAATAAAGACAATGCCTCCGCATCCACTTCGGGCTCACACTCTTCATCCAAGACGAAGAAGGCGCTATCGAACCGAGAGATTCTGGATTCTCTACTCGACTCGTGATTAAACGTTTCGGCGTCACCGTGACAGCTAGTCGTTCTTTCGATTCGTAAACTGGCGAATTTTAGTTGTCGCAGAGTCGGCGACCTCCATTACCTGTTCGCGAACACGCTTACGCATGACCTTTCCAAGCTGGGAGCGAGGAAGCTCCGTCATCACCACGAGCTGGCGTGGTAGGGCATAGTGAGCAATAGACTTTTCGGCCCACTGGCGAACATCAGCAAGAGTGATCGAAGCGCCGGCTTCAAGGACAATTGCTGCGACGACATCTTCGCCGGTCGAGCCGGCAGGAATACCGATAACCGCTACGTCGCGAACTCCTGGCATAGAGCGAACAGCGTTCTCAACCTGGCTGGGGTACACGTTAAAACCAGAGGCGTTAATCATTTCCTTACGACGATCGGCCATGTAGATGAAGCCGTCGCGCACCTGGACAAGGTCGCCCGTACGAAGCCAGCCCTCTTCGGTGAAGATCTCAGCTGTTTCCTCCGGCTGCTCCCAGTATCCGGAGAACACCTGGGGGCCTCGTGCAATGAGTTCGCCAATTTCACCGTCTTCGACATCCTTCGTCGGATTATCTTGGTCGACAATGCGGATTTGCGTGGACGGATAGGGAACGCCAAGAGCGCCCGGGCGACGGTTCTTTGCTAGAGGGGAACCTAGGAGGATCGGTGAGGCTTCGGTCATGCCATAGCCTTCAATCATCAACCCGCCAGTCTTTTCTTCCCAGCGTGATGCCAAATCAGCAGACAGTGGCATAGCGCCCGAAAGTGAGAACGTCATCGACGTCAGATCGACATCCATGGTGGCTGCCGTAGTCAGCAAACGTTCGTACATTGGTGGAACACCAAGGAAGAACGTACAGGGAAGACGCTTCTGGCTGGTCAGAATCATGGTTGTGTCGAATTTCGGAAATAGCGCAATTGTGGCACCCAAACGCAAGCCCGACAACAAGCCAATGGTGAAGCCAAACGCATGGAACAGGGGAAGAACGCAGTAGAACACTTCAGCGTTCTCGTGCAGGATCGGCACCCATGCGATCGACTGGGCAATGTTCGCCATCAAATTACGGTGTGTAATGCAGGCAGCCTTCGGAACACCTGTCGTACCGCCCGTATGAATCAGTAGCGCCGGATCGTCAGGACTCGCAGGGCAAGAAGTGGTCCAGCGTGGAGCTTGATCTACAGCCTGGTCCCACGAACGAGCCCATGATGGGGGACGCGTCGACAAAGCGTCACGCTTCGTGCGAGCAGACTTGATCGGAAGCTTCAAAAGCAACTGGCTCGGACCGGGAAGAGCCTTCGTCAGGTTGACAGCAAAAACCGTGGTCGCACGATCAAGGAACGTCAGCTTCGACAGGGTCTTTTCCCATGCAATGACAACGCGTGCGCCGTGGCGGTTAAACTCCTCGTGAATTTCGTGGTCAGGAGCCAAAGGATTGTGCTCAACCACGATTGCGCCAAGGTGCATCGTCGCAAGAATTGCAACAACGTGCTGAGGACAGTTTGGCATCGCTAGGGCAACTCGATCCCCCTGGCGAACTCCTGCATTGGCCAGCACAGTTGCTGCCCTGCGTACGCGCGTCATCAGTTGCGCGTACGTGGTTGGGCGCGAGAAGAAGTCCAGAGCAATCTGATGCGGATAACGTTTCGCTACCTCTTCAACCATCGCAGGAATGGTCTGATCCGGCACCTCAATAGTTTCAGGGACGCCGGGGGCGTATTGGGCTCGAAGCTGGTCAGTAAGAGTCACGTTGTCCTCCGATTCTTTACTACCTACGATACCGTAGGTTAGTTGGGACCAGGCCGAGAAAAGACCACATAAGCGTTTTTCCTACAGGGTCGTCGTAATCAGACGAATAGTGTCCTTCATCGAGCGAATCTTCTCGATCGCATCGATCGGAAGTTCGGAAGAAATGTCGGTCAGCACATAGCCGGTTGATCCTGCAGTTCCCAGAATCTGACCACCAACATTCGCGCCCATCTCGGCAAAGGTGTGGTTGATATTCGCCAGAACACCGGGAGTGTTCTTGTGGATCAGACGAATCCTGTAGCGAGACTCTTGCGAAGCATTCAAGCTGAGGTTCGGCAGGTTGATCGACATGTCGGTTGAGCCGGTGTCCTGGTAGTCACTGATTTTCCCCGCGACGAAACGACCAATATCGTACTGAGCCTCTTCCGTTGAACCACCGATGTGTGGAGTAAGAATAACGTTATCCAGCTTGATCAAAGGTGAATCAAAAGGATCGCCATTCTTCTTCGGTTCTTGGGGAAACACGTCAACGGCAGCGCCGGCCAAGTGACCCGACACCAGCGCATCATGCAGGGCATCAATGTCGACGATAAAACCTCGCGACAAATTGATGAACAGTGCACCGGGCTTCATCATCGCGAACTCACGAGCGCCAAACAGATTGGAATTTGTTTCCTGACCATCAACGTGGATCGACACGATATCCGCTTCGCGCAATACGGATTCCATCGTCGGCATCTGGGTGGCGTTGCCCAGAGACAGGCGCTCGGCCATATCGTAGAAGATAACGTTCAAGCCCATTGCTTCAGCAAGCACGGACAGCTGAGTGCCGATATTGCCGTAGCCAATAATGCCAAGCGTGTGACCGCGAACCTCGTGTGCACCATCAGCGCTCTTGTCCCAAATGCCACGGTGGAGGCGAGAATTCTTCACGGTGACGCGACGCGACAGGTCAATGATTTCGCCGATTGCCAGTTCCACAACGGAACGCGTATTCGAATACGGAGCATTAAAGACCGAGATGCCCAGCTCGGTGGCTGCTTCCAGGTCGATCTGGTTCGTCCCAATGCAGAAAGCGCCAATCGCTTTGATCTGCGGGTTGGCTTCGAGAACGCGTCGCGTCACTTGGGTCTTCGAGCGAAGACCCAAGTACTCCACGCCCTCGAGGGCTTTAATCAGCTCATCTTCGTCCAAGGCACCCGCGTGGCGAGACACATCAATCTCGTTCTTTGCGAAAACCTCGTCAGCAACCTTATGGGGATTCTCAAGCAACAGTGCGCGTGTCATGCCACCATAGTGCCAGAAAAACACCAAGCGATTGCAAAAGTGTTCGTGCTACGGATAGAACCGTCTTACCACTGATCCATTCCCCTGGGAAGATCGCTCGAAGTGATAGCAACCAAATCATGCGTCGCACGAGTCAAGGCGACGAACAGGTCACCAACACCTTCAGCAAAGATCTCGCCGGGCTCAACCACGATAACGGTGTCGAACTCAAGCCCCTTGGAACTCGAGGCACTGAGCAAAGCAATCCGCGAATCAAGTGCGCTCTCACCTGTGGAATCGGCATGCCATGCGTGGCCTCGTGAATCTGAAACCAGAATCGCGACCCTGCCGCTTCCTTCACCCGAAGTGGCATCAAGTCGCTCACACGCCTGCGATGCCGCCTGAATTGCTGCCGCCCACGCCGGCGAATCCTCGCGTGCGACCATATCCGTATCTGCTTCAACAGTCACGACGCGGTAGCAGTCCTCAACGTCGCGGACCGCGCTCATCGGGTGAATGACAGGCTTACCTGCGCGTGCCATCACGGCCTCAGCGATGGCGGTCAATGTCGCCGGAGTACGGTAGGACACCGTCAGAACAAATTCATCGCTGTAGGCTCTGCTTGCCGGCCCCAAGGCTTCAACCCACGTCTTCGGACGCTTCGATCCGCGTCGCTGATCCAAATCACCAACAATCGTGAACGACCGCGACGGACAACGACGCAACAAACTACGCCACGCCATCGGGGAGAGATCCTGAGCTTCGTCAACGACAATATGGCCGTATGCCCACTTGCGATCGTTGGCTGCCTGCTCAGCAAGGGGAGTCCACATTCGCTGAGACAATGTGGACTCGGCAAGCTGCTCAGCATTCACGATGCCTCCGCCAAGCCCCTGGCCTTCGATCGCAGCTCGTGCGCGTTCAATTGCAGCACTTTCTGATTCTGAGGATTCGATGCGTGATGTGGGCATCGGTCCAAGCAATTCTTCGAGCTCGTCTAACAGGGGAATATCGGCATCGGTCCACTCAGCACTATGACGCTCAACGAGTGGCAACAGGCGGGGTGAAACGGGGCGGCCTGCTCGATCGTTAATATGCGCCAACAGTTGGGGACGCGCATAGAGACGACGAAGAAGAGTCTTGGCGGACGTTGGCATCCACGCAAGATTGATCGCGCGACGCGCATCAATGGAGTCGCGGATTTCGCTGATCCACTCCGCTTTATCCTCGTTGGAAGCAAGTACTCCACCGGCCGACGAGGCATCGGAGGCTAGGCGCTCTGCCAGAACCTCCATCAGCTCCAGAGCAAAACCTTCGCGCGCCTGATTGTGAGTGCGACGCGTATGCCGTGCATGGCGGATCGCTTTCGACACGTCATCCGGCGTCAGTGTCACCGTGCGACTCCACACCTGCAACGTGGTCGGTGCCGATAATTCGCGTGGCAACATTTTGACCGCTTGCTTCAGTAGCTGCGCCCAGCCGATATGACCTTTCGCTTGGGCAACGCCCAGTGGCTCCGTTCCACGTGCGTCTACGCCGGGCAACAGGTCGCCCATGGTCGTCGAAACGACGCCAGTTTCACCCAGTGAGGGAAGTACCTGTTCGATGTATCGCAAGAAAATGCGCGACGGCCCGACCAAAAGAACACCGGAACGCTCTAAGCGCTCACGTTCGGCATACAGCAGGTAGGCAATGCGGTGCAGGGCGACGGCTGTTTTACCGGTTCCCGGACCGCCTTGGACGACGATCGCGCCGTCGCGAGGAGCACGAATGATGGCATCCTGTTCGGACTGAATTGTCGCGACAATATCACCCATGCGACCGTCGCGAGCCTTATCAAGGGCGCTCATCAACGCGCCTTCGCCTTGAAGATCCATACCTTCGGCTCGCGACGAATCCAGCAGTTCATCCTCAAGCGCGACGACGGTGCGCCCGTGAGTTGTAATGTGGCGCCTTCGCACGACACCCTTTGGGTCGACGGCAGTCGCTTGATAGAAGGGCATCGCTACGGGAGCTCGCCAGTCGATCAGGAGGTGCTCGCCGTCGGCGGTCGATAGGGCAACGCGACCAATGTGGTGGTGGTCGCCGTCAGCCATGTCGAGGCGACCGAATACAAGGCGGTCTTCAACGGCCTCGAGGCGTGCTGCCATATCACCAAGGTGAGCCGAGAGTGCTTCGCGTTCTGTCCAGGCCTGAGGATTTCCTGCGCCGTGGATTGCGTGCGTTCGCGCCTGCTGGTCACGGTACTTTTTTCGAAGCTCATCCACCCTTGCATACGCGGCGTCGACATGGCGTTGCTCCGGTATGGACGCCGGCGAAGCAGAAGTCGATGAGTCAGTCATGCGCGTACTTTCGAGGAATGGACAAGATAGCGACCATCTATTGTGCCTGAAAAACTGCGACCAGGTGCAACTGTCCGCGATCTGCGACGCAGGGGAGATAGATTCACGAGGCCGACTATTCGCCCAAGGCGAATATCAGTGGGCCCGTCGGGCGCTCCGGCCTGTTTCCGAGTAGCGTTGATAGTACGAATTGTTCGTCGAGTTGAATTGACGAGCATGGCATTGGACAGAACAGAAATGAAAGGGCATGTGAACGTAATGAAACCGAATGATGCCCTTCTTTTCGAGCGAGGGCCGGCCAGTGAAACTCATTCGCGCATCCTAGTGATGCACTTCTACGGAAGCATGGATGCTGGCGGAGCCGGTCGTATGGCAGTTGCTGAAATGCTTCGCGCCCTGCCGAACGAACGTGTTGCGACTTTTGATTCCGATCAGTTCTTGGACTACCGCTCTCATCGTCCGATCATGACGGTCCGTGATTGGGTCAGCGAAGAAATGGTGACTCATGAAATCGCAATCGACAGAGTTCGCGATGACTTGGGGAACCCGATTTTGCTTCTGCACGGTCCTGAACCGGATGCAAAGTGGGAGGCATTTGCGCGCATTGTTGCTGACTTTGTGAAGGAAGCTGGTGTTGAGATCAGCGTGTCCTTCCATGGCATTCCTTCGAGTGTTCCACATACTCGTGCAACCCCGGTTCACGTGCAGGCCACGGATGCTTCTTTGATTCCGCCTCAGCCGAAGATGGCGGGGTCACTGCAGTTCCCTGCACCGGCAAGTTCCTTCGTTCAGCGTCGTCTTGCTGAACGCGGTGTGAATGGTATTGCTCTTCTTGCTGCGGTTCCGTTCTACATGGCAGAGTCTGGGTACCCGGCGGGCTCCTCTGCGCTGTTATCCAGCCTGTCTGATTTTGCTGATCTGTCGTTGCCGGTTGGTAACTTGGAGTTAGGAGCAGCTCAGGATCAGGGCACGATTGAGCAATTGATCGAAGCAAATCCAGAGATCATGGCGACTATTACGTCCCTTGAAGAGCATTATGACGCGTGGAGTCCTGGCGAATCTTCCTTTTCCTTGAACTCTTTTGGTACTCAGACTCCGCTGGGTCATACTCCTCAACAGGACAAGGACATTGGTGATGTCATTGAGCGCTACTTGGCGAACTTGTCGCAGAGTGAAACAGTATCTGACGATCAGCCGAGCGCCGACGACCAGAGCGTAGAAATGGTGGAAGAAGATCCCCTGACCGCGGCGCTCAAGCGTGTTCACCTGCGTGCAACAGATCCAGAGGCCGTTCGTGCCATGACTCCTCGTCACCGTGCCGATAGCGGGGATGACGCATCGCTGCATGTCGAAGAGCACACCACCGATGAAACCGATCCAAACGAAGAGGCGGATAGCGGAGAAACAGGCGCCATCTGAATCAGGCCTTTACTCCACGTTTGAGTGTCTTTTCGGCTTCAGCTCGCGCCAGTTTCCTTATATCCGATGTCGGCGTCGCGCAGTGCGGGTGTGCCTGCACGCCACTTCGTCAGATTCGCACCGTGCGTCACCCGAGCGGGTAGAGGAAGGCGCCTCAGTGCGCGGTCAAGGTCTTCAACCGGATAGTCAGCTCCGACATACCCGATGACGATAATGTTGCCACGCCTACCGCTTCGCCCCACCTTCGGATCCTGGATGCTCATCACCTGGCCGAAAACCTCGGAAATAGCGGCAATCTCAGCGCGAGCATCACTGTCGCCACCGTGAGCGCTGTTGAGGATATAGAGTCCGCCGTCCTTCAACTTTTCCCGCGCAATCTTCGCGCACTCGAGAGTCGCAAGATGCGCTGGAACCTGGCCGTTAGCGAAGGTGTCGCGCACGATGACGTTGAATGTGGAATCGCGGAACGAGCTCATCACTTCCCGCCCGTCTCCAATACGTATCGATAGTGCCGGAGATTTCGGCAGATCAAACACACGTCGCGCCAAATCGGGAAGATCCGGATCGATCTCGACAGCGGTCTGCTTCGACTTTGGACGAAGGTAAGACCAGGCGAGTGGCAGAGTGCATCCCGCGCCACCAAGGTGGAGCGCGCGGACTGGGGCGGCCTCGTCAATCACGCAATCGAGAGCGCACGTCGCATGCTGCATATACTCAAACTCGAGGCTGGTCGGATCGTCCACATTCGTGCACGATGACTCGATACCGTTCAAATACAGCGTCGCAAGCGCACCATCCCAACGGATCTCAACCTTCCCAGAGGGGATCTCAAAGAATTCGCTTCCGCGCGCAGTTTTTCGGCTCACGCGTCACACTGTAGTCAGTGAACGAAAGCAGAGTCGACCGCGCTCGCACTGAAGGAGGAGCAATGTCGAACGCTCCCCGTGACGGGCGTGCCCGAAAGTTCTGGGGTGACGACGATTCCCAGACTCCCATCCTGCACGTCGACATGGACTCGTTTTTCGCCCAAGTAGAGATCGCGGAAAATCCAGATTTACGAGGCCGACCAATCATCGTCGGGCATCTCGGCGGACGAGGGGTCGTCACCAGCGCCACGTACGAGGTCCGCGCTCGCGGTGTGCGAGCCGGAATGCCGAGTGCTCGCGCACATGCGCTGTGCCCGGAAGCGACTTTTGTGTTCTCTGGTAGGGGCGTGTATTCCGAATACTCACACAAAGTGATGGCGATCCTGTCGGAAATCACTCCCGTCTTACAGCAAGTGAGTATTGATGAGGCATTCCTTGATGTGTCAGGGTCGCGTCGGCGCCTCGGGTCACCAACCGAAATTGGAAATCTGATTCGATCCCGCATCCATGCCGAAGTCGGTTTACCCGCATCGGTTGGAATCGCAGCCACAAAGTCGGTGGCAAAAATTGCCTCGTCAAACGCAAAACCTGACGGGCTACTGCTGATTCCTCGCGATCAAACGATCCCATTCCTGCACGGGCTCCCCGTTGGAGCACTCTGGGGAGTGGGCGGAAAAACGGGGGAGAGGCTTGCTCTCGCTGGCGTTGACACAATCGGTGATCTCGCGAACCTGGACATGACGTTCCTGACGCGACTTGTGGGCCTTGCAAGCGCGCGCCACCTGCACAATCTTGCCTGGGGCATCGACCCGCGTCCCGTTCGCGGTGGTCGCGAAGTAAAGTCCATGAGTACCGAACGAACGTTTGAGTCTGATATTCACGATAGGAGTGAGCTGGAGGCCTTCCTGCTACAGGCGTCTCACGAATGTGCGGCGCGTTTGCGCAGAGCCGACATGGTCGCATGGGGGATCGGGCTGAAACTGAGGGACGCCTCGTTCCACACGATCGCTCGATCTGTGAAGCTACACGCTCCGACAGATGTGGGACGACAAATCTACGCGGCTGCAAGCGAGCTCTTCGCAAAAGAGGTGATGCCGGCATCTGGGATTCGTTTGGCGGGCGTGAAGGTTGAAGTCCTTCAACCGCGATCGGCTGGCGTTGCGATAGCTCTTGACGATGATGGAAAACCGTTGGCTTCGGAGCGAGCAATGGACCAGATTCAGGGGAAATTTGGCAGGGATGCTCTACGGCCAGCAACTTTGTTACCGCAGGTCAGCGGGCACGAATCGCAATCTGCGCCCCCAACCCGTTAGACTCGTCACTAACGGATAGCGGAAAAGGATGCGTCGTGGCTCTATCTGACTATGAAAAACAAGTACTAGAAGAGATGGAACAGGAGTTCCGTCGTGACGAGCCACGTCTTGCCCGTCAAATGGAGCAGGAAGAAGAAGCTCCAGCTTTGCGGCTTTCAATCCGACGCATCGCTCTTGGAATTTTCGTTTTTATCGCAGGTCTGAGTGTCCTGGTTGGCGCAGTTTCCCTTGGATACTCAGGTATTTCCATCGTGATGGGCGTGATCGGTTTTGCCATCATGGTTGGTGGCGTCTGGTATGCGATCTCTTCGCCCGAAAAGAAAGCCGCTCCGCTTACACCTGAAGAACAGCGACGAAACCTCGGTTCGTGGTCGCGTTTTATCGAGGACCAAGAACAGCGGTGGGAAGAACGAAAGCGTCGTCGCGATTTTTAAAGAGATCGTCTTCCACCTCGCCTCGAAAAACGTAAAGAAAAGCCCATGTCCTACGGTCATGGGCTTTTCTGTTGTGTCATCTCTTCGTGTCTTCTAGATGTCGGTGCCTGGCTGAGTCTTTTCTGTTCCCGGGTGCACTTGGTGCGACGGATGTGGGTCTAAAAGCTTGGATTTGTCGCGTTGGGTGTAGTTGGTGCCGTGTGTGGGTTGGTTTTTTGTTCCCGACTGCACTTGGTGCGACGGATGTGGGTCTAAAAGCTCGGTTTTGTCGCGTTGGGTGCGGTGGGTGATGTGGTGGTGCGATTGGGGATGAGGATCCTGCCTTTTCTAGCCGAGGAGCTTGTGATGTGGCAGGCCTCGTCCTCTCACTCTCAGATGCAGGAGTAGCGGGCGGAGAGGGGCTCGTGCAGGAATAATCGGCTAGAACTAAAAATGTGCCCCACTTTTCACCACTAGATATTTTCTCGCAGAAAATCAGACTTTTTAAGAAGAGAAAGTGTTCGAAGCTGCCTCTAAATGGTACTAAAAGTAATAGGTGTGGGGTAAAGTGGTGGAAGTGGGAACCAAGGAAAGGTGGTGAGACATGTTCACTGGTACGTTCGAGCCGAAACTCGACGACAAGGGACGTGTTTTTCTGCCTGCAAAAATCCGTGAAGACATGGGTGAGCAACTTGTTCTCACAAAGGGACAGGACCGTTGCATTTACGTCTACCCGGTTGAAACCTTCAATGAGCGCGCGCAGTCGATCATTTCTGCGCCGACCTCGTCGAAGCAGGTTCGAAACTGGCGACGCGTTTTTATGGCGAGTGCGTTCCAAGAAGCTCCAGATCGACAGGGTCGTATATCCCTCCCTGCAGAACTGCGTAGCTACGCCGGACTCGGCCGTCAGCTCACCGTCATCGGTGTAGGTGATCACGCTGAAATCTGGAATTCCGAAGCGTGGGAGGAAGTCCTCACCGTCGAAGACGACGCGTTCTCGGATACGAACGAAGAGATCTTCCCAGGAATGTTCTAGTTCGTCCCTTTTGGTCTCCACCCGAGGCCCCGACTTCACTTCCCCGATGTCGGAGATCGGTGGGGGACCAAGAGGGATGAAAAGCACTCACATCATCTGCAGGAAAGGGGGCGACATGGAGCTCACCAAGCAAACGTCCGAGCGTCATATTCCCGTCCTCCTGGACGAATGCATGGGCATGATGTCTCCTGCCCTCACTGACGATGGTGCTGTTCTCGTTGATTGCACCCTGGGAATGGGAGGTCACTCCGAAGCTGCCCTCAAGCGATTCCCGAACATTCACCTGATCGGTATCGATCGTGATCCTCAAGCAATTTCGCTTGCTTCCGAGCGTCTTGCGCCGTTCGCAGATCGTTTCACCGCGGTTCACACGACCTACGACCACGTCGACGAGGTCGTTGCGACATATGCTCCGGCAGGAAAAGCTGATGCGATCCTGATGGACCTAGGGGTTTCCAGCTTTCAGCTCGACGAAGCGGAACGTGGTTTCTCCTACTCTGCTGACGCTCCGCTCGATATGCGAATGGATCCGACTAGGGGGCAGAGCGCTGCCGAACTTCTGGTCAGTGCAACTGCTCAAGAGATCGCACAGATCTTGCGCGTATACGGTGAAGAACGCTTTGCCTCTCGAATTGCGCGTCGCATCGTGGAAACGCGTGAAACGCAACCTCTGACCCGCACGGGGCAGCTTGCTGACATCGTTCGCGCATCCATTCCTGCTGCTGCGCGTCGTACGGGCGGAAACCCTTCGAAGCGCACTTTCCAGGCCCTTCGCATCGCAGTGAACGACGAACTCAATATTCTCGAACGTGCTTTGCCTGCGTGCTTTGCCAGCCTGCGCATCGGTGGCCGTTTGGTTGTTGAGTCCTACCAGTCGCTTGAAGACCGCATCGTCAAGGACCTGTTCCGACGTGCGTCTACGGTGGATGTTCCCCAAGGTCTTCCAGTTATTCCAGATTCGATGGCACCGAGCGTCGAACTCCTCACTCGCAAAGTGCACCAAGCTGATGAAGCCGAACGCGCACATAACCCTCGATCCGCATCTGTGCGTCTGCGTGGCGCCCAGCTTGTTCGTGAATGGAAGGAACTCTCATGAGCAGTGCTGCAGCTTCCCGGCGCCCGGTTTCCCGTCCGGAACGTCACGAGTTTGAACTAAGAAGGGAGTTCCGAGTTGTCGAGGGGAGCAAGCCCACCCGCTCGCTTCTGATGTTGGGAATCGTCTCTATCGTCGTGATCATTGCGACGGTTCTTGCTTCGATGGTTCTTCACACTCGCATGGCTCAAACGGCGTTCGAAATCCGTACTCAGCAGATTGAGCTGAATGAGCTTGAAGCTCAGGCGTGGTCGATGCAAGCCCAAATTGAAAAGGCAGCATCGGCTTCCGAACTTGAGAAAGCTGCCACCGCTCAGGGAATGGTGAAAGGTGGTCGGACTGGCTTCATTAATCTTGGAGCTGGCACCATTGAAGGCGGAACGGCCGGACACTGACAGGAGATCGTATGACTCAGCGTTTTGGGCGATCTCTTGCCATCCTCATCATTTTCTTCTTCGGCCTGATGGCCTGTGCGATCCGCTTAGTCGATTTACAGATCATCAAGGCGCCCATGCTTGCAACCGAAGGCGAGGCCGTTCGTACGTCGCAGACGGGCATTGCCGCTAAACGAGGCTCAATTACCGACGCGACGGGCACGATCCTCGCGGACTCGATTCTGACCTACGACATTGCCGTTAATCAGATCAACTTGCGTTCTTATGTTCACTCAGAAACGACGAAGGAAAACGGGGTTGAAAAGACGAAGGTTGTGGGACGAGGCCCGGTCGAGGCCGCCCGCCAGCTGGCTCCGCTTCTGCACATGAGTGAAGCTGAGCTTGGCGGCTTGTTTTTGGGTGACTCGACCTACACGTATGTGAAGCGCAATGTTGATGCGGTGACGTATCGAGAGATTCGTGCTCTGGATATTTACGGCATTGAGTGGGAAGCCACCTACGAACGGACGTTCCCCAATGGGAATGTTGCTGCTCCGGTGATTGGTACGGTCAATGCTGAAGGCGTTGGCTCGTCGGGCATGGAATCGCAGTTCAATACGTTGCTGACGGGCACGCCTGGCTCGCAGCAGTATGAGATTGCTCCGAATGGTGCGATTATTCCTGGCGCGAAGAAGACAACGGTTGAGCCTGTTGACGGTGGTTCCCTGCAACTGACGTTGCATGCTGACTTGCAGCATCTTGTTCAGGACATGCTGGATGCTCGCGTGGAGCATCACAAGGCCGAATGGGGCACCGTTGTCGTTGAAGATGTGACGACCGGTGAAATTTTGGTGATGGCGGACTCTGAGTCGACTATCCCAGATAACGCGAATCCTCAGCCTGTGGCTTCGGTGCAGTATACGGTCGAACCTGGTTCGGTGGGCAAGGTGGTGACGTTCGCGGCCGCGTTGGATGCGGGGACGATCACTCCCACGTCGGTCTTTAATGTGCCCTATTCTTTGGATCTTCCCGATGCGGGTGGTCCGATTACAGACTTCCACGAGCACGATGGTGAAACTCTCACTGCGACGGGTATTTTGGCTGAATCGTCGAATACTGGCACCGTTCTGGTTGGTCAGACTCTGTCGAATGAACAGCGCTACGACATGATGAAAGCCGTTGGCTTTGGTGACCTGACGGGCGTGGAGCTTGCTGGCGAAACGACAGGTATTCTTCGTCCTCCAAGCGAGTGGGCGGGCCGTGATCAGTATGTGTCGATGTTCGGCCAGTCCTATTCGGTTTCACCGCTCCAAGAGACCTCGTTCATGGCCACAATCGCGAACGGTGGAGTCCACATTCCTCCCCGATTGGTCAAGTCGTGGACGAACGCTGACGGGACCGTTGAAACCCCCGAAGAGCCCAAGCCAACGCAGGCCATGAAAGCTGATACGGCGCAGAATCTGATGCTGATGATGGAGTCCGTCGTTGAAGATCATCTGGGTACTGCAGGGGCTGCGAAGGTTGATGGGTATCGCGTCGGTGTGAAAACCGGTACGGCAGATATCGTCGTCAACGGTCAGCATGGCATTGTGTCGACGACCGCCGGCCTGCTTCCCGTTGAAGCGCCTCGGCTTGCTATCTCTGTTGTTCTTTACAATCCTAAAGTTGCCTACATTTCCTCTGATTCCTCGGCGCCACTGTTCGGTGAGGTCGCGCAAGCGTCAGTGCGTAATCTAGGTATTCCAGCTTCGACGACGCCGGCAACGCTGTTCCCGACGACGCCGACTAACTGAGACGATGAAGTGAAGTCGTATGAATCGTAGAGGAAATAGCATGTACAGGTTAGCTGGGTGGATTGCTGAAGCAGTTGCAGGAACCCTGAACGGTGCTGACCGTCAGGTTGTGATGAACCGTGTTGTTACAGATTCGCGCTTGGCGTCAGCTGGTTCAGCGTATGTCGCACGAATCGGCGAGGCCACCGACGGGCATGACTACGTCAAACAGGCCGTTGACAATGGTGCGGTTGCACTGATCGTTGAACACCTCGTTGATGTTCCCTCGTCCATTGCGCAGATTATTGTCGAGGATTCGACCTACGCTTTGGGTCGCCTTGCCCATGCTCACCTTGAAGACTTGCGTGAGCGTTTTGGGCTGGATGTTATCGCGATGACCGGCTCGGCTGGGAAGACGACAACGAAGGATCTGCTTTTCCAGATTATGAGTACTGATGCTCCCAGCGTTGCCCCTCAGCTCTCGTTCAACAACGAGGTTGGACTTCCTCTGACGGTTCTTCAAGCTGATGAAACAACCCGCCATCTGGTTCTTGAAATGGGTGCGTCTGGCATCGGACACATCAAGTATTTGACAGATATTGCGTCGCCGGATGTTGCCATTGAACTGATGGTTGGTCACGCTCACCTGGGTGGCTTCGGGGGAGTCGACGGGATTGAAAAGGCGAAGGGGGAGCTGATTACAGGTTCGCGCCCCGGTGCTCCGGTGGTCTTGAACTACGACGATCCGCGCGTCATGAATATGACGAAACTGTCGACAGGTCCGATTACGACGTTCTCGCCATCAGGCAAAGAGGGAGCCGATTTCCGTGCTCTCGACGTGGACGTTGACCACCTTGGCCACGCACACTTCACGCTTGAAGCCCCCGGTGGTCGTGGCCTCGTGAATCTGAATATCGTTGGCGTGCACCACGTGGCGAACGCACTGGCCGCCATCGCTGGCGCGGTACAGCTTGGTCTTGAACTCGATCAAGCGATTCGTGCGATCAACGAGGCTCGGGCGCTGTCTCCGCACCGAATGGATGTCGTTGAATTAAGCATTGACAGTATGAAAGTCACGATGATTGACGATGCCTACAATGCGAACCTCGATTCCATGAGAGCCGCTTTCGCTACGCTCACTTCGATCGGTGAGGGGCATACGAAGATCGCTGTTCTTTCCGAAATGCTTGAACTCGGCGACGAGTCTGCTGACATTCACCGCCAGGTTGGTCTGATGGCGAAAGATGCCGGAGTCGAGTCGCTGATTCTGTTGGGTCAAGACGGTCCCTATTACGCCGAGGGTGCTGGTGACACCATCGATGCGGAACACGTCGGTAGTGTTGATGAGGCTGTCACGGCTGTTTGTGCGAAACTGAAAGACGATTGTGTGATTCTTGTGAAGGGATCCTTGTTCTCATATTCGTGGAAGGTAGCGGACCAACTCCGCGAGAAGGGAGTCCAGCGATGATTGGCCTTATTGTCGCCTTCGTCATTGCACTGGTGATTTCCCTGTTGGGAACCCCTTTGCTGATCCGATTCCTGATCGCTCACCAGTACGGGCAGTTCATCCGTCAGGACGGACCGACCCAGCACTTGACGAAGCGCGGTACACCCACAATGGGTGGTCTGGTTTTCATTCTGGCAACCATTATCGCGTGGGTGATTGGGGCGTCGATCGCAGGATCCGGACCCTCGTGGTCCGGATGGACTCTGGTTGTTCTCTTCGCAGGTCTTGGCTTTATTGGCCTTTTGGATGACGGCATCAAGATCATGCGTCAGCGCTCCCTTGGTCTGCATCCGACCGGGAAAATTATCGGTCAGATCGCGGTTGCCGCAGTTTTCGCGTGGATGTCACTGACCCGCCCCAATGCCTATGGGACAACGCCGGGTACGCTTCACCTGTCCTTCATTCACCTGTCACCCATCACGCTCGGGTTTGCTGGCCTCGGATTGGGGGTTGTCCTGTATTTGATCTGGACGAACCTGATTGTGACCGCCTGGTCAAACGCGGTGAATCTAACCGACGGCCTCGATGGCCTTGCCACGGGCTGTTCCATTTTCGTTTTCGGCGCATACACGTTTATCGCCTACTTCCAGAAGATTCAATCCTGCTTCCCGCAGGGGCAGGCGACAACTCTCTGCTATCCGACGCGTGATCCTCTGGACCTTGCAGTTTTCTGCGCCGCGATCATCGGTTCGCTTGCTGGCTTCCTCTGGTGGAACGCTTCGCCCGCTCAGATCTTCATGGGGGATACGGGCGCGCTGGCACTCGGTGGTGCGGTCGCTGGCCTGTCGATTCTGACGAACACCGAGTTCATCGCAATCGTGATTGGTGGACTCTTCGTTGTCATCGTGATGTCCGACGTCATCCAGATTTCGGTCTTTAAGGCAACGCATAAGCGTGTCTTCCGCATGGCACCGTTGCACCACCACTTCGAGTTAAAAGGCTGGCAGGAAATCACGATCGTGATTCGCTTCTGGCTGATTGCCGCGTTGTTTGCAGTGGCCGGTGCGGGCATTTTCTACGCTGACTGGGTGACAACGCTGTGAGTGATCGTTACGCCGTCATCGGCCTGGGCAAATCGGGCAAAGCAGCAGCAAAAGCTCTGTTGAAGCGCGGGTACGAGGTTCTTGCTTTCGACCAGCGTTCCGGTACTCCCACAGACGAATTAGGTATTGACGTTCATGTTGTTCCCGATGCTGGGGATCTCGCCTGCGCCGTTATTGACGCTGGTGTTGACACGATCATCGTGTCTCCAGGAATTCCTGCGCACGCCCCTATCTTTGAACGCGCTCAAGCTGTCGGGATCCCGATCTGGGGTGAAGTTGAATTGGCGTGGCGTCTTCAAGAGCAAGGCCCCCATGCGGGTCGCCCCTGGCTGACTGTGACGGGCACGAACGGCAAGACAACGACTGTGGGCATGCTTGCGTCAATTCTTCGGGCCAACGGTGACGACGTTCTTGAGGTTGGCAATATTGGCACCCCCATCACCGAAGCAATCGACTCAGATGCCAGCGTCTTCGCTGTTGAACTCTCCAGCTTCCAACTCCATACCTCCTACACGATTTCGCCTTTGGCGTCCTTGTGCTTGAATGTGGATGCTGACCACCTGGATTGGCATGGAAGCGAAGAAGCATACGTTGCCGATAAGGCGCGCGTATACGAGAACACTCAGGTTGCCTGCATCTACCCGGCCAATGACCGAGTGGTTGAAGCGATGGTTGAAAACGCAGACGTTGTGGAAGGGGCGCGTGCCATTGGGATCACGCTGGGCTCGCCTTCGGTGTCGCAACTGGGCATCGTTGAAGGTGCGCTTGTTGACCGCGCCTACGTTGAAAACCGGCACCGTGAAGCTGCCCACCTGGGTGATTTGAGCGATTTGAGCACGGTCTATGGGGAGAGTCTTTCCCCGGCTGTTGTGATGGATGCTCTTGGCGCGGCAGCACTTGGACGCGCATACGGTGTGCGTCCGCATGCGGTTCGTGATGGCCTGCGCGTTTTTTCTCCAGCAGGACATCGCAGAGCTGTTGTCGGGCAAGTCGCTGATGTCACGTGGATCGATGATTCGAAAGCGACGAACGCCCACGCTGCCAAAGCATCCCTCTATGGGCTTCCTCCTCACTCGGTTGTCTGGATCGTTGGCGGGGACGCCAAGGGACAGGACTTTACCGACCTTATTCGCGACGTTGAGCCGGTTCTGCGCGGTGCGGTGATCATCGGCGAAGACCGTTCGGACCTACTCAAGGCTTTCCGTGCGAGCGCACCCAATGTTCCGGTCGTTGACGTCGGTGGCCATGAGGATTGGATGTTCTCCGTCGTCAATGAGGCTGTCGCTCTTTCGCGCCCCGGTGATTTTGTTGTTCTTGCTCCGGCCTGTGCGTCATGGGATCAGTTTGATAACTACGGTCAGCGTGGCGACGTGTTTGTGAACGCTGTTGAACGTTTGCGTGACCAGTGGAGTGCCAAGTAGATGGCGAAGATCAAGAGCGCCATTGATAGTGTGATCCGTCGTCTTCCGCGTTTTGTTTTTGGTGCGGATGATGAACACTATGAGATTCAACCACTGACGACGTACTACATGATTATCGTCCCCACGGTGGTTCTGACTATTTTTGGTTTGATGATGGGCTTTTCAGCTCAATCGGTGACATCAATCGCCAAGGGCGCCAACCCGTACATGGCGTATTTGCGTCCCAGTGTCATCATTGTCATCGCCCTGATCATTGCCTTCGTTGTTCATAAGATCCCTCGCCATATTTTTGTCCGTTTTGCTCCCCATGCTTTCGGGCTGGGATTGATTGTTCAGGCGATGGTCATTACCCCTCTTGGCCGTTCTGAAGGCGGCAACGCGAACTGGGTGTATTTTCCCGGTATTCCCGTCCTTGTTCAGCCGTCAGAGTTCTTGAAACTCGCTTTGATCGTCTTTCTTGCTTTCATTTTGACCGGACCGAATAGGGATTTTTCAAACTGGCGTCAGATGAGTGTTCTTGCGGGGCTACCCGTGGTTGTCACGCTGATCGACGTCATGCTGGGTCATGACTTGGGTACGTCAATGATTGTGACGGCCGCCGCCATGGGAGCATTGTGGATTGCTGGTTTGCCGAAGCGCTGGTTCGGATACGCGTTCGTCCTAGCTGTTCCGCTTTTGGTGTTCTTGGTCATTCAGAACCCGACGCGTCTTCGTCGAATCTTGGTTGTTCTTCCGGGTTTTGCTCCCAAGCGTGATTTGTCTGCCCCCGAACAGATTGATCATTCGCTGTGGGCTTTTGGCTCCGGTGGTGTTTCTGGACTGGGTCCGGGGGCCTCGCGTGAGAAATGGAATTATCTGCAGGCGGCACACACGGACTTTATTTTCGCCATCGTTGGTGAGGAGTTCGGATTGATGGGTACGTTGGCAGTGCTTACGGCTCTTGCTTTGTTGGTGTGGGGAATGTTCCGACTGGTTCGTTCAACGTCCGACCCGTTTGTCGCTATCGTCGCTGCCGGTGTGGCAACGTGGATCGGCTTCCAGGCTCTCGTGAATATTGCCTCGGTTACTCAGCTCGGCCCGGTTATTGGTGTCCCACTGCCTCTTGTGTCCTATGGTGGATCATCGTTCCTGTTCACCGCGCTGGCCATCGGCGTTGTCGCGTCCTTTGCGCGTAGTGATGCTGGTATGACTATGTGGAGATATTCTGATCCTGCTACTCGTCGTCGTGATCCTCGGGTTACTCCGAAGCTTCGACGAGCAGGTGGATCCAAAGCTCGAAAGTAGGCAACATGTTGGGCAAAGTCGTTTTGGCTGGTGGCGGTACCGCTGGGCACGTGAATCCGCTGTTGGCCACGGCGACGGTTCTTGCCAAACGTGGATATGACGTCGAGGTCCTTGGAACAGCTCAGGGCTTGGAATCAGATTTGGTTCCCGTTGCAGGGTTTCCTTTTCATGTGATTGAAAAGGTTCCTTTCCCACGTCGACCTTCCCCTTCGATTCTCACTTTCCCATTCCGCTGGCGTAAAGCAGTGAACCAGTGTCGTCTGGCGATTCGTGATGCTGATGTGGTTGTCGGCTTTGGCGGATATGTTTCAACTCCCGCGTACTGGGGCGCACGAGGCGCCGGCGTCCCGATTGTCATTCATGAACAGAATGCCAGGCCCGGATTGGCAAATAAGGTGGGGGCGCGCTACGCCAATGTTCTTGCGTTGACGTTTGCGAATACTCCGTTGAAGGCACGCAGGGGCATCACGCAAGTAACGGGTCTTCCTTTGCGTCCTGCTATCGAAGAGCTTGCGTTGGCGCGCCAAGATGCCGACGGTGTCCGTGTTGCGCGCGAGCGTGGGGCGAAGAACTTGGGCGTAGACCCCAAGAAGACGACCCTTCTTGTTACCGGCGGATCTCTTGGAGCTCTCCACCTGAACGATGCCATGATTGATGCGCTTGACGACTTGCCTGACAATGTGCAGGTGATTCACTTGACCGGCAAAGGAAAAGACGCCCCTGTGCGGAGCAAGGTTGACGAGTGTTCGGTGGGCGATCGCTACCTGGTTCTGGATTATCTGACGACCATGGAAGATGCTCTTGCCTGTGCAGACTTGGTTGTCTGTCGTTCGGGTGCAGGAACGGTTGCCGAGATGACGGCTCTGTCGTTGCCGTGCGTGTATGTTCCGCTGGCTATCGGTAATGGCGAACAGAAGCTGAATGCGCATGACCATGTTGCCTCTGGCGGAGCGCTCTTGGTTGATGATGCGTCATTCAACGCAGATACGGTGCGACAGAAGGTTTTCCCGCTACTGACTTCACCGGAACTGTCCGCTATGGCGACAGCATCGGCAGGATTAGCAAAGATCGATGCTGCCTCGCGTTTAGCTGACCTGGTTGTTTCACAGATCGCGCGCTAGGGGGAGAACGTGGAACCTATCGAAGGACACTTCCATTTCATCGGTATCGGTGGAGCGGGAATGAGTGTTGTTGCTGAACTGCTTGCTGCGCGTGGCGCGCGGGTGACTGGTTCAGATTGTGCCGATTCGGATGTTCTTGCGCGTTTGAATGAAAAAGGAATTCGCGCATTCGTCGGCCACGATGCCACTCATGTTGATGATGATGCGACGGTTGTTGTGTCAACTGCGATTCGTGAGTCGAACCCAGAGCTGACCAGGGCGCGTGAATTGGGGTTGGATGTCATTCATCGTTCGCAGGCGTTGGCGCTTGCTGCCAGTGGAATGCGTTTTGTTGGCGTTGCCGGCGCCCACGGGAAGACGACTACGTCTGGGATGATTGCGGTTGGTCTGCGTGGGGCTGGTCTGGATCCGTCGGTCGCGGTGGGTGGAATTGTTCCGCAGTTTGGTTCCGGTGCGCATTTGGGCACGTCGGACGTGTTTGTTGCCGAAGCTGACGAGTCTGATGGCTCGTTCTTGAACTACACTCCGTCGATCGAAGTTGTCACGAACGTTGAGCCCGATCACTTGGATCGCTATGGGACGCGCGAAGCGTTCGAAGCTGTTTTCGTTGACTACGCAAAGTGTCTGGTTCCGGGTGGTCTTTTGGTGTGTTGCGCTGAAGACGCGGGGACTGCCCGCCTGAGCGAGTCGGCGCGTGAGCTGGGTATTCGCGTGGTGACCTACGGGCGCTCCGATAAGTCCGTGGTGGATGCTGACGTGACGATTTGTGATGTAGAGACGACGCCTTCTTCATGTCGTGCACGAGTCAGCTACGGCGATATCAGCGCGGAGCTTTCCTTGGGTGTTCCGGGCGTGCATAACATTCTTAATGCTGTTGGCGCGTGGATTGCCGGCGTGGAGCTTGGCGTTGAACCTGGCCTGATGGCTTCGTCGCTTGCTGGTTTTACGGGGACAGCTCGCCGTTTTGAGCTCCGTGGAACTGTGGGGGACAGGCGCGTTTTTGATGATTATGCGCATCATCCGACAGAGGTTTCTGCCGCGATCGAACAGGCGCGATTGGTTGCCGATGGCGCTGATGTGACCGTGGTTTTCCAACCTCACCTGTATTCGCGTACGCGCTTATTCGCGGATCGTTTCGCCAAGGCGTTGTCGGGCGCGGATCATGTGGTTCTTGCGGATATTTATGCTGCTCGCGAGGATGATGATCCCGCCGTGACTTCCGCTCTGATTGCGGATCAGATTAAGGGCGCTGAGTGTGTCCACGATATGCACGAGGCCGCCCGAATCGGAGCGCGTCAGGCTGGTTCGCGGGGCGTTCTGATCACGATGGGTGCTGGTTCAATCACCCAGTGTGCAGATGATGTTATCGATGAGTGGCAACGCATGGATGCCTCGTGAAGCCACCTCAGCCGCGTCGAACGCCACCCGGATCGACTTCTACGCAACACCAGACGACGTCCACTTCTCGCTTGTCGTCAAAGGGATCTGCTACCCAAAAGTCTTCTTCTGAAAAACCTCCATCACGTCCGGTTGTTGCCCGACCAAAGCGACCGCATAGGGATACTCCAGAGTCTGGGCAACCCCCAGAGCGTCAACAGGCAGCACACAAGCGAGGGGCAAGGAAATCTTCGTTGCGTTCTGCTCGTGTCACACTTGCCCGGCCGGTGGGGCAGCAGGATGCCGCTGCTCTCTTAGGTGGTGAAAAGCGCAACGAGCGTTCTGAGTTTGATCTGCGTCGCCAAGAGCGAGCTCGGGCGCGTCGGATTCTCTGCATCAAGACGATGGCAATGATTGCTGCGGGACTAGCGTTTATCGGTGGTTTGGTGTGGGTATTGCTGTTTTCGCCTCTGCTTGCTTTGAGCGCGTCATCGGTGCACGTTGAAGGCGCAGATGAAACCTTGATCACCGCGGAATCAGTTCTTTCGTCAACTGCGCCGTACGTGGGCACCCCGTTACCTAGGGTTCCGACTGCGGCGATCGCTGAATCCATCGAATCGAATGTTGTTGTCGCTTCAGCTGAAGTGGAGCGACAGTGGCCAACGGGTTTGGCAATTACAATTACTTTGCGAACTCCTGCGATGATCGAGGGAAGTGCGGGCGCGTTCCGCCAGGTTGACGATGAGGGAGTGAGTTTCGCTGATGCTCCTACGTTGATCGAGGGGCTTCCATTGGTGAGCCTCCCGGAGACTGATGAAGAACGAGCCGAAGCGGCCTCGGATGTTCTTTCCTTGTGGTCAAACCTGTCTGAGGCAACAAAAGCGCAGGTTTCGGGTGTGAGTGCCGATGGTAAAACTCTGTCGTTTACGCTGACCAACGGTGCCCAAGTGAAGTGGGGAACTCCTGATGATGGGGCGCTGAAAGCACAGGTTTTGGACGTGCTGTTGGCTCAAAGGAGCGTCCGTGTGTATGACGTTTCATCGCCGACTCATCCTGTCACGTCATAGTCGATTGTTCGTTCAGCGTGTCGCCTTGAAGAAGGTCTACTCAATCCCTAGCTTTCTTCCGAACGAGAGCAGGGTGAAGTTGAACCTTCAACCTGAAGTTGAGGGTTTGATATAGAAAGAGTGACCAATGGACGAACCTCAGAAGAACAAGGCCATAATCAAGGTCGTTGGCGTCGGCGGTGGTGGCGGAAATGCTGTCGATCGCATGATCGAAGCTGGCATGGGTGGTGTCGAGTTCATCGTTGTGAACACGGACGCTCAGGATCTTCTTCTGTCGAACGCTGATATCAAGATCGACATCGGTCGCGAAATTACCCACGGCTTAGGTGCAGGTGCTGACCCTGAGGTCGGACGTAAAGCAGCCGATGACAATGTTGACCTGATCGCTCAGGCTCTCGAAGGCGCTGACATGGTGTTCGTTACCGCAGGTGAAGGCGGTGGTACAGGCACCGGCGCAGCCCCAGTTGTTGCGCGTATTGCTCGCGAACAGGATGCGCTGACCGTGGCTGTCGTCACCCGCCCGTTCTCTTTCGAGGGCAACCGTCGTGCATCCATGGCAAATAAGGGCGTCGAAGCGCTTCGTGAAGCCGTCGACGCTCTGATCGTCATCCCGAACGATCGTCTACTTGAGATTCAGGATGAAGATTTCCCGATCACCAAAGCGTTCGAAGCGGCAGATCAGGTTCTGCACTCCGGTGTTCAGGGCATTACCGATCTGATTACCATCAACGGCATGGTCAACGTCGACTTCAACGATGTGAAGTCGGTGATGAAGGATGCCGGCTCGGCCCTCATGGGTATTGGCCAGGCAACCGGCACAGATCGCGCAGTCGACGCAGTCGAGCGCGCAATCTCCTCGTCGCTCCTCGAATCGACAATCGATGGTGCGCGTGGCGTCCTCCTGTTCTTCCAGGGCGGCTCGAACCTGTCCCTGCAGGAAACCGCACGCGCATCGAAGCTTGTTCAGGAATACGTCCACCCCGAAGCCAACATCATCTTCGGTGCGGTCATCGACGAGACACTGGGCGACCAGATCATCGTCACCGTCATCGCCGCTGGCTTTGACGAGCAGGATCCGCAGACCGACATCGCGTCGCGTCCCAGCGTTATCGGAACCCAAACTCCCGCGCAGTCCACGACACCTGTTGCTACCCCGGCTCCCGTAGCTGCTCCGCAGGAAACTCGCGCGCTCGGTGAGGTTCCGTCCGCTCGCCCAGCCCATCGTGCACCTGTCCAGGTGCCGACCCGTACGGCAACGATTCCAGTTGCTACCCAGCAGCCGGTGCAAGAAGCTCCCTCCGTCGCAGAGGAACCCTCTTTGGAAGTTCCTCGTATCTTTGATGAGGAATCTGAAAGCGCAGCGGATCTGGATATTCCGGACTTCCTGCGCTGAGCGATGCTCACCCAGCTCAACGGTGCCTCGATCCATCTCGTCCAGGCGGGTCGAGGCACCGCCTCGTTAAGGAACAATGTTGCGCACCACGTGGGTGACGACTTTCAGCTGGTGAAGGAGCGAAGGCAGCTTCTTGCCAGCGAGTTTGAGCGCCCGATCCTCTGGATGAATCAAACCCACTCTCATGTGATCGGCCTCGTCGTCATGACAGCAGACGGGCACCCAACGTTGAATCTCGATACCCACACGTCGACGCTGAACCTCAGCGACCCGATGGACACTATTGAAGCCGATGGCGTCATCATCGATGCGCGAGGCTGGCAGGACGCTCCCGGGATTGCAGTCATGACAGCGGACTGCCTACCGATTGTCCTGTCAACGGCGGGCGGAACGATCGTGGCAGCCGTGCACGCCGGAAGAAAAGGCTTGTTCGACGGCATCATTACTCGAGCAGTGACTCTCATGCGTCGTCTTGCTCCAAGCCATGACATTGAGGTGTATATTGCTCCCGCAATCTGCGGTGACTGCTATGAAGTGCCCGCCCAAATGCGTGACGAGTGCGCCGTAGAGCGCCCTGAAAGTGCCTCGCGTACATCGTGGGGAACGCCCGCTCTTGATCTTCCGCGCGCAGCTCAAGCAGAACTGCGAGCGCTTGGGTGTACCCGCATTGAAATTGACCCGCGATGCACTCTCGAAGACCCCACGTTGCACTCCTATCGGCGTGACCGTGAGTGCGGTAGGAATGCCACAATCATTTTCCCGGCGTAGGGCATGTGTTGACCGATGCAGGCAGTGGCATGTCGCGCGGTGATAAAGGCTCTTGAGTCCCTTGCGGCAGGGGCGTAATCGGAATTATCCACTCTGTTTTTTCGACATACCGGCAAGGTTGCGCCGTAACGGACAGCGCGGGCATTAACGTTGCAGAGCCGACACAATCAGGAGGACACAATGGCGGATGGTTTCGGAGCTCGAGCTCGTAAGTTCATGGGCTGGTACCCGGCTGACGAAGTCGAGGATGAAGCCCAGGATTTTGATCTCTACGAAGATGAAACTACGTACGAGACTGAAATTCCGCAGAAAGAGATTTCCTCCGTCGTCACCCCTCTGCACCGTGAGGACCTTGAAGTGAAGACAACGTCTGACCTTTCGCGCATCGTCACCGTCCACCCGACCGCATACTCGGATGCTAAGACGATCGGCGAAGCCTTCCGCAACGGAACGCCCGTCATTATGAACGTCACTGATATGCGCGAAGAAGAAGCACGCCGTCTGATTGACTTCGCAGCCGGCCTGACCTTCGCTCTTCGCGGTGGTTTTGAGCGCGTGACCAACCGCGTCTTCCTGCTGTCGCCCGCAACCGTAGAGGTCACCGGCGATGTGATTGGAAGCCGTCGCGGAACCCTCTTCAACCAGGGCTGATTAGCTTTCGATGACAGCACTTGTATACGCCGGCTGGGCGATTTACTGGCTTGCGAGCATCTACCTGCTGTTCGCGTTCATTCGACTGGTCTTTGATTGGCTTGAGTTTCTTCTGCCGAACTTTAGACCGCGCGGAATCCTGCTTGTTATCGCGAATTTCGTGTACGTGCTGACAGATCCGCCGATTCGATTCCTGCGTCGAAGAATTCCGCCACTGCGCATCGGTGCCGGTTTGTCGCTGGATCTTGGATTCTTGATTGTTTTTGTCGCGCTGATCGTGTTGCAACGAGTAGGAATTTCTCTGGCAACAATTGGCTGACTTCGTGGGTTAAAGGTCGCTGATGTTGCTGGTCAAACGCTGTTATTTGACCGCAATGGTTGTTTTGAACCGTTGGAGAGGTGCCTGACTGGCCAAATCTCGCACGCATAGATTGTGAGTAATGTGTCATGTCATGTGTTCATTGTTGCGTGTGTGACTATTGAGTCAGATATGATAATCCATGATGTGTCGATGGACAGTTGTCCGGCGACTGTCCTGATGCGCAACCGACGTCAATCGCTTGGGATCGCATCGACCCGACGATATTGAGAGGCGAACACATGGCTCTGCTGACTACAGAGGACGTTCTTAACAAGAAGTTCCAGTACGTAAAGTTCCGCGAAGGTTACGACCAGGTTGAGGTTGACGAATTCCTTGACGAAGTCGTTTCGACGATCTACACCCTGAACGTCGAGAATCAGGATCTGAAGGAAAAGCTTGAAGCGGCCGAGCGTCGTATCGCCGAGCTCTCCTCCGGTGCTGAAATTGTCGAGGCTCCGGTTGCCCCGGCAGTCGAGGTCGTAGAAGAGGCTCCTGCTCCGGTTGAACAGACCGTTGAGGAGGCTCCGGTTGCAACCGTCGTCGAGACCCCTGCCGAAACCGTAGCGCCCGTCGACACCGAGTCGGCTGCTTTTGCTACCAACATGCTTACACTTGCTCAGCGCGTCCACGACGAATACGTGCGCGACGGCAAGGAAGAATCCGAGCGTATCATCGCAGAAGCTCACGCCAAGGCCGACGAGATCGTTGCAGACGCTCAGAACCAGCACGAAACCATCCTTGCGAAGCTTGACGAAGAACGCACTCGCCTTGAGGGCACCATTAACGAGTTGCGTTCCTTCGAGTCGGATTACCGCTCGTCGATCCGTGGTCACCTCGAGACCCTGCTCTCCCAGGTCAACCCGGACACCCAGCAGGACTGATCTTTTCATCAGATCTGATCTTCACATCGGTTAAATGGCGGTGGTACCTCTCAGGACCACCGCCATTACCATGTGAAAAGCTAAGAACCATCATCCTTGGCTAGCAGATAGGGCCTCGGGGCGCCTTCACTACGATAAGGCAAACACAAAGAACCCAGAAAGGAGAACCTGACATGAATACCTCCCAGTCAAAGTCTCGCTATGTTATCGCGGGAGCGATTGCGATTGTCGCAGTGGTCCTCGATCAGGTGACGAAGTTCTGGGCGTTGTCAGCATTAGCTGATGACACTCACCCGATTCCGATTATCGGCTCGCTGCTTTCTTTCCAATTGCTTCATAATTCGGGTGCCGCGTTTTCTTTGGGAGAAACGTCCACGTGGGTTTTCACCGTCCTCTCGGTTGTCATCATCGGCATCCTGATTGTTGGACTGAGTCGCTCTGTGCGTGTGAGCGCGGCGGCCTGCCTTGGTCTTCTGGGTGGCGGAGCGATCGGTAACTTGATCGATCGTCTGATCCAGCCCCCGGGCATCGGCGTTGGACACGTCGTTGACTTCATCAACTACAACGGCTTTTTCGTTGGCAATGTGGCTGATATTTGGATTGTGATTGGCGCGATTTGGTTGGCGTGGGAGTTTTCCCGTGATGGAGCGTTCTCCGGTGAAGACAACGCAGATGATGCACCTGTCGTGAATTCATTGAGTGACGAGGCCGCGCATGAGTGATACGCGTTTGCTTCCTGTTCCTGACGCGCTGGTAGAAGAACGCGTTGACGTGGCTCTTGCTCGCATGCTCGGGATGTCGCGTGCGCAGTGTGCGGGGCTTGTTGAAGATGGAAACGTCCTGATTAACGGCGTGGTTCCTTCAAAGTCGACCAAGCTCGGTGCGATGGATCTGATTGAAGTCACTATCCCAGCGCCCGATACAACCCCACCACCGGTCACCGGCATGGACATTCTTTACGACGATGATGACGTGGTTGTCGTTGATAAGCCCGTGGGCGTTGCTGCGCATACGGGGCCAGGCTGGAGTGGCCCGACGGTTCTTGGAAACTTGGAAGCGGCCGGTTATCGCATTACCTCGTACGGTCCCCCCGAGCGCCAGGGGATTGTGCACCGTCTCGATGTGGGAACATCGGGGGCGATGATGGTGGCGAAGTCAGAGCTCGCCTATTCGGTGATGAAGCGCGCGTTCAAAGAACGAACCGTGACGAAGATTTATCACGCGGTCGTTGCCGGTCATATGGATCCGCCGTCGGGCACGATTGATGCTCCTATTGGTCGCCACCCGTCGCGGGAGTGGCGCATGGCCGTCATCGATGGTGGGAAGCATGCGGTGACGCACTATGACACGTTGGAACTGATGGCGGGGGCGTCTCTGCTGGAAATCCATTTGGAGACCGGGCGAACCCACCAGATTCGTGTTCACACCGCGGCAGTGGGGCATCCGTGTGTCGGAGACGTTTTCTATGGGGCTGATCCAAAGAAGGCCAAAGAATTGGGCCTCGTGCGCCAGTGGTTGCATGCCGTTGAACTGACGTTTAACCACCCGCGTACCGGTCTGCCCACAACTGTTCGCTCACCCTATCCCGCTGATCTGCAAGCGGCTTTGGAATCGTTGAGGATCGCCGACTGATACCGCAATCATCGTAGCGGGCACCGGCAAACCACGCCGGCATGTTGTGTACTGAAAGCATATCCATGCACCCCTCACGAGTGTGCAATCTTTGGTCGCCTGATGAAGAAGGCAGGTGCGTCAATACGCCGAAAACTGCTGGTCGAGCTTGTGAATCTGCGTGATTTCAAGGAAAGCTCTCACGCTCCTTCCGGGGTGCTTAATCACCCGATGGCGGCTACCATCAAGACCATGGCTGATTCCTTCGTTCACTTGCACAACCACTCCGAGTACTCGATGCTTGACGGCGCAGCAAAGACGAAGGCGATGGCTGAAGAAGCGGCTCGTTTGGGTCAGCCCGCTATTGGCTTGACCGATCACGGCTACCTGTTTGGCGCATACGACTTCTACTCGAACTGTAAGAAGGCCGGGGTCAAGCCGATTATTGGTTTGGAAGCCTATGTGACTCCCGGTACGTCGCGTTTTGACCGTCAAAAAGTGCGATGGGGAGAACCCTGGCAAAAGAGCGATGACGTGTCGGGTTCGGGTTCATACAACCACCTGACGCTGCTCGCCTATTCAACCGAGGGCATGCATAACCTGTTTCGCCTCGGTTCCTACGCCTCAACTGAAGGACAGTTTGGTAAGTATCCTCGCGCGGATAAGGAACTACTCTCTCAGTTCCACGAGGGCTTGATTGTGTTTACCGGGTGTCCTTCGGGTGCTGTTCAGACGCGTATGCGCCTTGGCCAATGGGACGAGGCAGTTCGTGAAGCAGCCGAGCTCCGCGATATTTTTGGCGCAGAAAACTTCTACGTTGAGCTCATGGACCACGGCATCGAAATGGAACGTCGCACCCAGCTCCAGCTACTGGAATTGGCGAAGTTGATGGATGCTCCGCTTGTCGTGACGAATGACGCCCACTATGTGAAGAAGGAAGACCGTCAGATCCAAGACGCTCTTCTTTGCATCAACTCCGGTTCGCGTATTTCTGACCCCGATCGATTCAAGTTTGATGGCGACGGCTACTACATTCGTCCCAGTGAAGAAATGCGCGAGCTGTGGAAGGAACTCCCACAGGCGTGCAACTCGACTCTGGAAATCGCTGAACGTTGCGAGGTGTACTTCACAACCACCGATGACGGCGCAAACTACATGCCCGACTTCCCGGTGCCCGAAGGCGAAGACAAGACCTCGTGGTTCATCAAAGAGGTTGAAAAGGGCCTCAACTATCGTTTCCCGAACGGTATTCCCGACGATGTCCGTAAGCAGGCGAAATACGAAGAAGATGTCATTATTTCGATGGGCTTCCCCGGTTACTTCCTGACGGTGGCAGACTACATTAACTGGGCGAAGAGCCAAGGTATTCGCGTTGGACCTGGTCGTGGTTCGGGCGCAGGATCAATGGTTGCCTACGCCATGAAGATTACAGAGCTGAATCCTCTTGAACACGGTCTGATCTTCGAACGCTTCTTGAACCCAGAACGTATCTCGATGCCCGACTTCGACGTCGACTTCGACGAACGTAGGCGAGATGAGGTCATTCAGTACGTCAAGGCCAAGTATGGCGAGGATCGCATTTCGCAGGTTGTCACCTACGGCACGATTAAGACAAAGCAGGCCCTGAAAGACTCTGCCCGTATCTTGGGTAAGGACTTCAAGGTGGGCGAGCAACTGACGAAGGCTCTACCGCCGTCCATCATGGGCAAGGACATTAGCGTTCACGGCATCTTTGACAAGGATGACAAGCGTTACGCCGAAGCTGTCGAGTTCCGTAAGTACTACGAAGAAAACCCGGAGACTCACGAGGTCGTTCAGTACGCGCTCGGTCTTGAAGGTTTGACCCGCCAGTGGGGCGTTCACGCATGTGCGGTCATCATGAGTTCGCATACGCTGACCGACATTATTCCGATTATGAAGCGTCCCCAGGATGGCGCGATCATCACTCAGTTCGACTATCCGACGTGTGAAACACTCGGCCTGCTGAAGATGGACTTCCTGGGTCTTCGTAACCTGACGGTCGTCTCGGACGCGCTGGAAAACATTGTGCTGAACGGCAAGGAAGAACCGGATCTGGAACACCTGGAGTTCAACGATCCAAAGACATACGAACTCCTGTCTGCCGGTGAAACACTGGGCGTTTTCCAGCTTGATGGTGGCGGTATGCGCGACCTTCTGAAGCTGATGAAGCCCGACAACTTCGAAGATATTTCCGCTGTCGGCGCCCTGTATCGTCCAGGTCCGATGGGCGCGAATTCGCACACGAACTACGCGCTACGTAAGAACGGGAAGCAGGAAATTACGCCGATTCACCCCGAATTGGCTGAGGCACTGGAATCGATTCTGGGTACGACCTACGGCTTGATCGTGTATCAGGAACAGGTCATGCAGATCGCGCAGAAGCTGGCGGGCTACTCACTTGGCCAAGCAGATATTCTGCGTAAGGCAATGGGTAAGAAGAAGCCCGAGGTTCTGGCAAAGCAGTTCGAGGCATTCCAGCAGGGAATGCTGGACAACGGCTATTCGAAGGAATCAATCCAGGCTCTCTGGGATGTCGTTGTTCCCTTCTCCGCCTACGCATTCAACAAGGCGCACTCGGCCGCATACGGTTTGGTGTCCTACTGGACCGCGTTTTTGAAGGCGAACTACAAGACCGAGTACATGGCGGCTCTGCTGACGTCCACGAAGGACAACAAGGACAAACGTGCGCTCTACTTGGCTGAAGCCCGACACATGGATATCACGGTTCTTCCCCCCGACGTCAATGCGTCGCAGGGTAACTTTGCGCCAGACGGTGAAGCGATTCGTTTCGGTCTGAACGCGATCCAGAACGTGGGAGCGAACGTGGTTGAAGCCATCGTTGAGACCCGAAAGGAAAAGGGCCCGTTTACTTCCTTCCAGGACTTCTTGGACAAGGTGCCTCAGGTTGTGTGCAACAAGCGCACGATTCAGTCGCTGATCCGTGCAGGTGCGTTTGACTCGATGGGCTACACGCGTCGTGCAATGCTGTCGTGTTGTGACGAGGCCGTTGAAGCAATCACCGATGTGAAGCGTAACGAAGCGATTGGTCAGTTCGACCTGTTTGGTGCGTTGGGTATGGATGCCGGCGCTGATAGCGGTTCACATGCCCTGGGGGTCACTATTCCGGATATCCCTGAATTCGACCGCAAGTTCAAGCTGTCTCAGGAACGCGAGATGCTTGGCTTGTACGTGTCGGATCATCCGCTTCGTGGCATTGAAGGAGCGCTGGCTCGCTATCAGGATCACGAGATTGCGCAGGTCGTCGGATCTGAGGATTCAATGTCGAATCAGACGGTGCGTATTGCGGGTCTGATTTCGAATGTTCAGACGAAGGTGACGAAACAGGGTAGTGTGTGGGCCGTTGCGACCCTCGAGGACTTGTCGGGGTCGGTTGAAGTTCTTTTCTTCCCGCGTTCTTACGAGACGATTTCAACGCATCTTGCCCAGGACATTGTGGTTCAGATTGAGGGTCGCGTGAATGTCCGCGATGAGGGCATGTCGATTTATGGCCAGTCGATGACGATTTTGGACTTGCGTGAGGACGGCGATACTCCGCTGGAGCTTCAGCTTCCTGCAACGCGGTGTACGGCGGAATTGCTGGGCGAGTTGAAAGATGTCCTTCAAGCGTTCCCAGGTGATTCTCCTGTTCGTTTACATATCCGCGAGCGCACGGGCACGACGATCGTTGAGTTGGATCAGCGTTTGCGCGTGTCGCCGACGGGACCGTTCTTCTCACATGTGAAGGCTATCGTGGGCATCGACGGAGTCCTGAGCACGCACTGAGCTACTTCGGGGGGCTCGTGCTAAGAGGACGAGGCCGCCCAGCGTTGTTGGTCGTTTCTCGTGTGTCGGGATCGAATGATGGGATGGCGTGGCCTTGGTTGTTGCGCCTCAGGCTTAGTCGATCTGTGCGACGATGGCGCCATCTGATCCCATGGGGGAGTTAACCTCTACGACGTCACCGTCTGTGAGCTGACGACCTCGCCTGGTTTCAACTGTGTGGTTGACGTATACGTCGCCACCCTGGATGAGCTCGCGTGCGAGTCCCCCGTCTTCGGCAAGGTTGGCGAGTTTGAGGAACTGTCCGAGTCTGATGACTCCGCTGACTTCGATGGTGGGGAAGTCTGACATGGACGTTTCCTTTCTGGCGTTTACGGGCTGCGGGTGAGTTGTCCGCATTGTGTGCTTCTATGTTCGCGCGTTGGGCGCCGAAGAACCAAATGTGTGTGCCCGCCTATGCTTGGGGTATGGATACTCTGATGCAACGACTGGATCTTCGTGGAACTGTTCTTGAAACGACAGATCTTGCTCATGCGTTGCCTCGTGCTGCGCTGGATACGTCGAAGGCCGCAGATCAGGTTGCTCCGATCTTGAAGCGTGTTCGTGAAGAGGGCGCGCCCGCGCTGTACGACTTGGCTGAAAAGTTTGACCGTGTTCGCCCGGCTTCGCTTCGTGTTCCGGCTCAGGCAATTGCTGATGCTTTGGTGAATCTTGACCCGAAGATTCGCGAGGCGCTTGAGATGTCGATTGCGCACAACCGTATGGGGCATACTCAACAGTTGCCCGCGCCTGCTCAGGTGCAGATTATTCCGGGCGGAACCGTGTCCCAGCGTTGGATTCCAGTTGAACGTGTGGGCCTGTATGTTCCCGGTGGTTTGGCTGTCTACCCGTCGTCCGTCGTGATGAACGTGGCGTGTGCGCAGGTTGCGGGCGTGGAGTCTATTGCGTTGGCGTCTCCTCCTCAGTCAGAGTTCGGCGGTCTTCCTCACCCGACAATTTTGGCGGCGTGCGCGTTACTGGGCGTTGATGAGGTCTGGGCGATTGGTGGAGCTCAGGCGATTGGATCCTTTGCCTACGGTGTGACCGATGGTGATGACGTCTTGAAGCCCGTCGACGTGGTGACCGGACCGGGCAACATTTTCGTTGCCGCAGCCAAGCGCCTTGTTCAGGGAACCGTCGGCATTGACGCCGAAGCGGGAACAACCGAGATCGCAATCCTCGCCGATTCCAGTGCTCACCCGGCATTCGTTGCCGCCGACCTGATCAGTCAGGCGGAACATGACCCGGCTGCAGCATCGGTCCTCGTGACCTCCAGCGAGGAACTGGCTGACGAAGTGGAAGCTGAAATCAAGGTGCAGGCGCAGGCGACAACGCACACTGAGCGTATTCTTACCGCCCTGTCAGGCCCACAGTCCGGTATTGTCCTCGTCGATGATGTGGAAGACGGACTGACTGTCGTGAACGCGTACGGCGCAGAGCACCTGGAAGTCCAGACCCTGAACTCCCGCGATGATGCTCTGAAGGTGAAGAACGCGGGTGCCATCTTTGTTGGGTCGTACACGCCGGTTCCGCTCGGCGACTACATTGCCGGCTCGAATCATGTGCTGCCCACCGGTGGCACAGCGCGCTTCGCATCGGGATTGAATGTCATGCAGTACCTGCGTTCCCAGCAGGTCGTGGAATACACGGCCGAAGCACTGGATCAGTTGAGCGACAAGCTGAACACGCTTGCGATCGCGGAAAATCTGCCGGCACACGGTCAAGCCGCCCTGATCCGCCGCACAGCTGCTAAAGACGGAGAGTGACACCATGACGATTCTTCCGATTCGATCCGATCTTAAAGGACTCTCGCCCTACGGTGCTCCGCAGCTCAACGTTCCGGTGTGCCTGAACGTCAACGAGAACCCGTATTCGCCCTCCGAAAACGTGATTGCCGATATCGCTGAGTCCGTTGCCAAGGCGGCTGCGGGTCTCAACCGTTACCCGGATCGCGACTTCATGGAACTACGTTGCGCGCTCGCGGACTACCTAGAAAAAGAATCCGGTGTTCGTCGGCGTCCGGAACTGATGTGGGCAGCGAACGGCTCAAATGAAGTGATGGTGCAGATTCTGGCAGCATTCGGTGGCCCTGGCCGGACGGCCGTCAGCTTTGCTCCGACGTACTCGATGTACCACGAGTACGCGCGCGACACGAATACCGCGTGGGTGCAGGGGCGTCGCGATGATGACTTTACATTGAACCGCGCGATCGTTGAAGAAACACTGAAAGCGCAGCGTCCTTCTGCTGTTCTGCTGGCCAGCCCGAATAATCCGACGGGCACAGCGTTGCCGTTCGAGGACATTGAGTGGATCCTGGACATCGCGCGCGAAAGTGGCCCGGAGATTGACGGTCAGGCGTCTGCGTCGATCGTCGTTATTGACGAGGCCTACGGTGAATTCCGCAGAACCGGCACACCGTCATCTCTTGAACTCTTGGACGCGAATGAGCACCTCATCGTCAGTCGCACAATGTCGAAGGCCTTCGGCATGGCGGGCCTGCGCCTCGGCTATATGAGCGCCTGCCAAGAAATCATCGACGCGATCATGTTGGTTCGCCTGCCGTACCACCTCTCAACTCTTACGCAGGCAACGGCGCTTGCTGCTCTGCGCCACACGGATGAACTGATGGCACAGGTGGCCTCGTTGCGCGCCGAACGCGACCAGCTGGTCACGTGGCTGAAAGACAAAGGCTTCGACGCTGTCGATTCGGATGCCAACTTTGTCCTCTTCGGACGCTTCGATGACCGCGAAGCCATCTTTCAGGCTCTGCTTGATCGCGGAATTCTGATCCGAGTTGTCGGGCCTGAGGGCTGGCTTCGTGTCAGTATTGGAACACCTGAAGAAACCGCCAGCTTCAAAGCAGCACTTGAGGAGATCACGAAATGACGAACACCTTTGCTACTCCGCGTACCGCCGTCATTGACCGCGTGACGTCTGAGTCCTCGATCCACCTCGAGCTGAACTTGGATGGAACAGGCAAGAATGACATTTCCACGTCCGTGCCTTTCTACGACCACATGTTGACTGCACTGTCGAAGCACTCGCTGATTGACCTGACGGTGAAGGCGACGGGTGATATTGATATCGACGTGCACCACACGGTTGAAGATACGGCGATCTGCCTGGGTCTTGCGCTGAAGGAAGCGCTAGGGGACAAGCGCGGTATTCGTCGTTTCGGCGAGGCGACTGTTCCGCTCGACGAGGCGCTGGCTCACGCGGTTGTTGACGTCGCGGGACGTCCCTACATTGTGCATGCGGGTGAACCTGCCGGTCAGGAATACCACCTGATTGGTGGTCACTACACTGGTTCAATGACGCGTCACGTCTTCGAATCCCTGACCTTCAATTCCGGAATTTGCCTGCACATGAACGTGCTTGCTGGTCGCGACCCGCACCACATCGTCGAGGCCCAGTTCAAGGCGTTGGCACGAGCGCTTCGTGCTGGCGTTGAGCCGGATCCTCGCGTCGACGGAATTCCATCGACCAAGGGTGCGCTCTAAGCCGAGTCGAGCGTAGGTAGCAGGGGAGAGTTATGTTGCGTCGTGATGACGACTTCGATGCCGAGTTCGCGGATCTTGTCGCGTCCCTTGACGGCGAAGATTTAGGCAAGGAAACGCTTGATGGCGAAGCGTATGCCGACGATGTACTGGCGGCACACAATCTGGGAGAAAAGCCCGCTGGCGCAGATACGACGAGCGAGACAGACAACAGGGACGCATCGACCAAGGCGTTGAAAGATCCTGACGATGTCCCGGTTGATGAATCCCTCCATCTTGACGGTGGCAAGCTGTCGGTTGGTTTGGTTCTGGCCCCGATTCCATCGCCTGGCGCGCTTCACTCTCTTTTGGCTCTGTCTGGTTTGAAGCTCAGCGTCGTCCGTTTGAAGCCGTGGACGGCGATCTGGCAGCGCGTGGAAACTCAGCCGACTGACGAAGAAGAGTTGGATGCGTTGCTTTCCGGCCAGCGTCCCATGCCCGCTCCCATCGACGAGGCCGCCCGCGTTGTTTCACGCCTGTCCAAATATGGGGCGGTTGCTGTCATGTCGTGGCTGGTTGAAGGCGATGGGGTTGAACCCGGTGTTTCTGGTCGGATTACAGCCCAGCGTTATGTGAACGGACAGCCGGAGGAAACGATTCCTGCGGGTGTTTTACTTGGTGCAATGCCACAGGCAACCGAGGATCTACTGCTTGGACGTTCGACCCCCGAAGACTACGAGGACTCCGTGTCTGCGGATGGGACGAGCCGTAAGCGTCCGGGCGGTTTCTTTGGCGGATTGTGGAAGAAGTAGACGATGACGCACGTAGTTGTTTTTGACTATGGTTCGGGCAATGTACGCTCTGCGTGCCGAGCTTTGGAACATGTGGGCGCCGATGTTGAACTGACTGCAGACCGTGAAGCAGCATTGAATGCTGATGGCTTGCTGGTGCCTGGCGTGGGCGCGTTCCATGCGGTGATGCGCCAGTTGCGCGTAGCTGACGGCGAAAACATTATTGACATGCGTCTTGCTGGTGGGCGCCCGGTGATGGGTATCTGCGTTGGCCTGCAGATCATGTTCTCTTCGTCCGAAGAGAAGGGTGAAGGCGAGGGTCTTGGCCAGTGGCCGGGCGTGGTGAAGCGTTTGGACGCTGAAGTGGTTCCGCACATGGGCTGGTCGCCGATTGAGGCGGCTACCGGTTCGGAGCTTTTCGCGGGAGTCGAAGACCAGCGCTTCTATTTCGTTCACTCCTACGGTGTCCATGACGATCCGACCGCGGCGCTTGCTGGGGGAGTGACCACCCCACCGTTGACGTCCTGGGCACGGCACGGAAATTCCCGCTTCGTTGCAGCCGTAGAAAACGGCCCATTGAGTGCAACTCAGTTCCACCCGGAAAAGTCAGGAGATGCCGGTATGACGCTACTGGCAAACTGGCTCGACACACTGAAGTAACTTCACGCAATAAACGATTAAAGGATTTCCATGAACGACCTGATTCTTCTTCCCGCCGTTGACGTTGTCGACGGACAAGCCGTTCGCCTGACCCAGGGTGAAGCTGGTACGGAAACACACTACGGTCATCCGATGGACGCTACGCGCTCTTTCGCGGATGCTGGGGCAACGTGGCTGCACCTCGTCGATCTGGATGCCGCATTTGGACGTGGGTCGAACGCTGCGCTACTTGCTGAGATCACCGCGAACGTGGATATGAATGTCGAACTGTCCGGTGGCATTCGCGATGATGAGTCGCTCAAGCGCGCTTTGGGAGCCGGTGCCCGTCGCGTGAACCTTGGTACTGCAGCTTTGGAAAATCCAGAGTGGACTGAACGAGTCATTAAAGAATATGGCGATCAGATTGGCATCGGCTTGGACGTGCGTGGAGATACCTTGTCTGCCCGCGGATGGACCCGCGATGGAGGCAATCTTTGGGAGACAATCGAACGCCTGAACAAGGCTGGTTGCGTGCGCTACGTGGTCACTGACGTGACGCGCGACGGCATGCTGTCGGGACCGAACGTTGATCTGCTTGCCCGCGTCTGCGACGCAACCGACGCCGCCGTTGTGGCATCCGGTGGCGTGTCAACGCTGGACGATATTGCCACCCTGCGAGGTCTCGTTGGCGTTGGCGTCGAAGGTGCAATTGTCGGCAAAGCCCTCTACGCCGGCGCGTTCACGATTGAAGAAGCCCTGAAAGTTGCGCGGGGGCTTTAAACGATGAGTGAAACCACGGATTCTCACCCAATCCCAGCTCTCGATGATGCGCAGAAGAGCCGGCTTGCTGCTCGGTTGAAGATGTCGAATCGCGATCGTGGTGACTCGGGTCAGATTCTCGAAGCGACGAGGCGTGCGCTGGCTCTTGAAGCGGATAGTGATAATGGCGCAGCCAGATTGGAAGCCCTCGCCGATGCTTTGGCTCACGATCGCGTGATTGTCCCGATTGCTGTTGAAGAGGATCCTCGTGTCACCGGACACCACGCAGGAATTGACGGCGACGGACAGGCGCCGACGGACTTTGTTCGTGTTGACTGCCTGGCAGGCAAGGCGATTGCCGTATTCTCTTCGGCCGATCAACTTCGGGCTTTCGATGCTTTCGCCAGACCTACCGCTCTCGCATTCCGGAGCGTTGCCCTTGCTGCGCTGGTGGAAACCGGAGGCCGAGTTGTCATGGATCCTGCCGGGTCCAACGTTGTGATACCACGTCCCCTTGTCGCGGCACTTGCGCAGGGAGACACGTGGTTGCCAGCCTGGAAAGACCAAGAACTCGCCGAAGAGTTGAAGATGCTCGCGCAGGTAAGCCATAACGGAACCTCGCCGATCGTTGACGTGCAGCTGACCTGCGGGGCAGTCGGAAACGTGACTGTCACCCTGTTCGTCAACGCCAATGCTGATCAGCGTGGGCTTAAAAAGTCGCTGATGGAAGCGGTGTCTGCTATCGGAGATTCAAAACGTCTTCAGGTATCAGCCGACAGGATTGAGATCGTTCCACGTTGGGTGAGCGTCGCATAGTCCGCACGTCGCATAGTCCACGTGTGTGAGCGATCCCATCTGCGCCGAAGTCACTGAAATTGGTGCGCTATCAGCGCAGATGTTAAAGTTGAAGCAACCGTCTGGGCGAATGCCTGGAATGCAAGCGGAGTTTCCTCCCACCTGGATGCCCGCCTTGGCTTGCCAAGGTCCACGCAATTGGCGTGACGTGAAAGGGGATCGGGTTCTTCGGTAGACGTTTCGGCGTCTGCCAAATGGGCTGGCCTCCGTGCGCATGAAGTGCAACGGAGGCCATTTTCGTTGCTCTTCACGAAGTACCGTGGAAGGAGCCACTCATCAGCGAGACTCGCATTAACGAGCGCATCCGAGTTCCTGAGGTTCGCCTCGTGGGACCCGGAGGGGAACAGGTCGGCGTCGTTTGTGTTGAAGACGCCCTGCGCCTGGCCGAAGAGGCCGGCCTTGACCTGGTAGAGGTTGCCCCCGACGCTAAGCCGCCGGTTGCCAAGCTCATGGATTACGGCAAGTTTAAGTACGAAGCCGCCCAGAAGGCTCGCGATGCTCGCCGTAATCAGGCGAACACCCAGCTGAAAGAGATCCGCTTCCGCTTGAAGATTGACGACCATGATTTTGGCGTTAAGAAGGGACACGTTGAGCGTTTCCTTTCCCAAGGCGACAAGGTCAAGGTCATGATCATGTTCCGCGGACGTGAGCAGTCCCGTCCTGAAGCTGGCGTTCGCCTGCTTCAGCGTTTGGCTGAAGAG
Source organism: Schaalia turicensis ACS-279-V-Col4 (assembly GCF_000296505.1). GTDB lineage: Bacteria > Actinomycetota > Actinomycetes > Actinomycetales > Actinomycetaceae > Pauljensenia > Pauljensenia turicensis_A. The sequence goes on along the minus strand of NZ_JH815210.1, from coordinate 138,304 downwards.
GTTGGTGAGCTCGCAACAGTCGAGTCCATGCCTCGCCAGGATGGTCGCAATATGACCATGGTTCTCGCGCCTACAAAACGTAAGTCTGATGCTTTGAACGAACAGCGCAAGCGTCGTGAAGCAGAGCGTAAGGAACGACGCGGTAAGCGTCAGGAACGCGCAATCAAGGACCAGGCACGTTCCGCAAAAGCGGACACCACGGACAAGAACTGACATTGACGCGTAAGCGTTGATGGAACAAAGAAGGAATAGCAAATGCCGAAGAACAAGACGCACTCCGGTGCGAAGAAGCGCTTCCGCGTGACCGGCTCGGGCAAGATCATGCGCGAGCAGGCCGGTGCACGCCACCTGCTGGAGCACAAGTCCAGCCGTAAGACCCGCCGCCTCGCCACTGACCAGGTCCTTGAGAACGCAGACGTTAAGCGCGTCCGTCGTCTCCTTGGCAAGTGAGCTTCGCAAAAGGAGATTTGAAACATGGCACGTGTCAAGCGTTCTGTTAACGCCAAGAAGAAGCGTCGTACAGTCCTCGAGCAGGCGTCCGGCTATCGTGGTCAGCGTTCCCGCATGTACCGCAAGGCCAAGGAGCAGGTCACTCACTCCTTCGTCTACTCCTACCGCGACCGCAAGGCCCGCAAGGGTGACTTCCGTCGCCTCTGGATCCAGCGCATCAACGCTGCCTCGCGCGCGCAGGGCATGACCTACAACCGTTTCATCCAGGGCCTCGGCCTTGCTGGTGTTGAGGTCGACCGTCGCATGCTCGCCGAGCTCGCCGTCAACGACATCAACGCGTTCAACGCGCTGGTGCAGGTTGCCAAGGATGCTCTGCCGGCAGACGTCAACGCCCCCAAGGCCTGACATACGGTGACTTTTCAGTCCGAGCGCCCGTCCATGCTCGCCAATCCTCACGCTGAACGCGTGAAGAAAGTGGCAGCGTTGGCCGGGCGCTCGGCACGTCGTAAGACGAATCTTCTGCTTGTTGAAGGACCACAAGCAGTCCGCGAACTTCTGGCTTTTAGCGGCCAGCATGTTCGCGATGTGTACTTCACTGACGGTGCAGCGAGTCTGCATCCCGACGTGCACGCCCTGGCTTCTTCCGTGACCCGCTGGTGCCATATGGTGACCGATGAGGTCGCTTCTGCGATGAGCTCTGATGCTCAGGGCATTATTGCCGTTGCAACACGTGACGCAGTGGTGTCCACGTTGCGCGATACTGCGCCTCGGCAGACATATGTTGTGCTCGCCCAGGGGCGCGATCCGGGCAACGTTGGTACCATCATCCGCACCGCTGATGCGATGGGATGCGCTGGTGTCATCGTCGTTGCGGGCACCGTCAATGTTGCCAGCCCGAAGGTCATCCGTTCCTCCGCAGGCAGTGTCTTCCACCTTCCGCTCATTGCTGTTCCGTCGTTCGACGAGGCCGCCCGGTTGCTCAAAACGCGCGATGCGCGCCTGCTGGGCACCAGCGGCGGAGTGGGCACCGAAGACCTTGGGCAGCTGATGACTCAGGCAATCGCTGGGGGAGCGGGTCCTCTTGCCTCATCTCATGCGTGGGTCTTCGGCAATGAAGCGAAGGGCATGAGCCAGGCTGAACTCGATGCGTGTGACACTCTTGTCCGCATCGACATGACCGGTCAGGCCGAGTCCCTGAACGTGGCCTCTGCAGCCTCAATGTGTCTTTTTGCTTCTCAGTGCGCGCGCTTGTCCAATGAAGCGCTGAAATAGTGTGCGCGGCCTCGTGAATCAATGACTGAATCAGGCGTCAGCTGTCCTTTTGTCGCCACGAACCAACTAGGCTTGAACCATGACGTTGGTAAGTGAATGCTCGGAATCTGAACTCATTCGTCGCTATCAGGAAGTTCTTCCCGTTGGTGAACGCACCATGATCGGAATCGGTGACGACTGTGCGCAGATTGCAACCCCTGAAGGATCGTTCGTCGTATCGACGGATGTCATCGTCGAAGACCAGCACTTCCACAGGTATTGGTCCGACGCTTACCAGATTGGTGCTCGTATTACCGCGCAGAATCTTGCAGATATTGCCGGTATGGGTGGGTACACGTCATCGATCGTTATCTCTGTTGTGCTCACTCCTGACACCGAAGTCGAATGGCTGATCGATGTGGTTCGAGGTATCGGCGATCGTGCTCGCGAAGTCGGTGCCGGCGTCGTCGGCGGTGATATGTCGGCGGGAGAAAAGCTGGTGCTGTCGATGACCGTCATGGGCTGGTGCGAAGGCGATCCCGTGGTGCGTTCGGGAGCAAAACCTGGTGATGTGATCGCGGTGAGTGGTCGAGTTGGCTTCTCGCACGCCGGCTTGGATCTGTTGCTGGGCGAGCACATTGACCCTGCAATTCGTGACGACGAGTCAATGGGGATTATGGCTGAAGCCCTCAACATGTATCGCGCTCCCGAGCCACCGTTGGAGACTGGGCCAGCTGCTGCGCGCGCCGGTGCCCACGCAATGATGGACCTATCTGATGGCATTGCCATGGATGGCACGCGTATGGCGAAAGCGTCTGGTGTGATCATTGACCTCGACCCGACTGCGTTGGAACGCGAAGCAGATCCGTTGCGTCAGCTCGCCGAGATCTGCGGTGTGAACCCGGTGGAATGGGTCGTCTTCGGCGGTGAAGACCACGGCATGATCGCTGCCTTTGGGCCAGATGCGACCATTCCCGAAGGATTCCGCATTGTGGGACGCGTCCGCGAGGTCGGTGAAGGGGAAAACGCGAATATGTTCCTGAACGGCCGCCCCTTGCGTGGGAAGTGGGATCACTTCAAGAACGAGTAAGAGGCACTCGAGGTGAAAAAGTCTGGCTCGCAAGGGCATCCTTGCGAGCCAGACTCATAAAGTGTGGTGACCTTTTAAAGGTCATCCAACAGGTGTGCGGCTATCAGATAGCGCGCTGAACCTTGTCGGATTTCAGGCACTTGGTGCACACGTTCAGGCGCTTCGGGGTGCCCTCAACAAGGGCGCGAACGCGCTGAATGTTCGGATTCCAGCGGCGGTTGGTGCGAACGTGAGAGTGTGACACGCTCTTGCCGAAGCCGGGTCCCTTACCGCACACGTCACAAACGGCAGCCACGATGATCTCCTCGGTTGTCAAAATAGGTTATTCCCGTTTTCACAGGACAGTATTGAGCGGTGTAGTCCACCGCAGGCAACTATGAAAGATTAACGGATTAACGCCTTCAACTCCAAGTTTTGCGCCCTTTGTGGGCTGTCAGGTAGCCCACATTCGTTGATAGAGCGCGGATTGTGTGCGGCTCGCGGCAGGGCCGCGTAGCGGCTTGAAGGCTAGAGCGGGGCGTGCAGCATCCTAGTATTGCAGTGTGGTTTCTACGACGGTGATGCAAGCGACGGCTCAGTAGGTGGCGAGCTGTGCGGTCTGGGTATCCGTCCGTGCATTCCTCGTCCATGGCAAGGCCCTGCCTGCAGTTCCGGTCGTGTGAGGCGACATTGTGGGCTCTGTGGGAAGGGGACTGTCGCCTCGTATAACTTGGGGGAGCTAGGCATTCAAAAACTAGTGTGAGCCGTGGAGTACGAAGCGATAAAAATGCAACGATTGTCGGGCTTAGATGTGTCTGGCACGCCGAACGCTGATCCCTGAACGATAATGAACGCAAAGCTAAACGGATGGAGCAAGAGTGGAACTGAATGCTGGGACTGTCGCCTCCCTGTTGCGGGTGGCAGCACATGAATCTGCCACGCTTGCTCAGTTCCTGAACGACCTCGACGGGTGGGACGGCTCAGACTGCGATACCGGCACGAACGCTGCACATACGCTGGCCTCCATGGCAAGCGCCGTCGAACGTCTAGATCCGGTCTCGTCGTTTGCTTCCGGGCTTGAAGCCGCTGTTGACGCTGGCATCATCCTTGCCCAAGGGCATATTGGCGTCATCATTACTGCTGTTCTTTCCGCATGGTCACAAGCCCTCAATGGTCCAGGTCAGATCACGCCGATTCAGCTTCGTCGCATGCTGTGTACACCACATGCGATCCAATCCGATTCCCATGTCACTGACGTTTTGCGTCGAACCCACCTGTCGAATGCGATCGTGATGGTCTTGGATACAGCCAGAACCGCCGCCATTGATTTGGGCGACACGATTGAAACAAACGAATACCTGGTCTCGTGGTACTCACTCGCAGCTCAAGAAGGCCTGATTGGCGCCACGAATGAGAGAACAGGGCGTATCGACGCAGGCGCATCCGTCCTGACCATCCTCTTCGCCTGCTTTGACTCGGTTGTTTCAGGACAAACATCAGTACTCGAGTCGCTCGCTCATATGCTCAGCGAATTAGCGGAAAACAACGGTGATATCCCCAGTCAGAACATTCCCGCCCCGAACCGCGCATTCAGTGTCGATATCGTCTGGCAAGCGACTGCAACAGACGCAGACCACTTTTTCACTTCCATTGAACTCATGGGAGCACGCCTTTCCTGCGTTGGAACGCTTGATCCATTCGGCGTAGGAATGTGGCGCCTACACATCGATACGTCCGCCCCTCTTTCAGTACGCCCCAAGACTGGATGCCTTATCAGATTCCAAGTCGCTGACGCGCGTCCAGATGAGATGCTCGGCGTCGACGAGCTCGCCGAAGAAGGCATTACCCACCGCGGTGTTCGCCTTCTCGAACGGCGCCCCATGCGACGAGTCGAACGCGCCCGAGTCCTTGTATGCACCCGAGCTCCCGGATTGATTGAAGATGCCGCCAGAACAGGTGCAATCGTTCTATACAATCCCAGCGCCCAAGACGGGGCGGGAATCATGGAAATTGCCACGTCCTCATCGACGGGCGTCAGTCTGTTCGTGCCGTGTGACGATGAGTCTTCAACACTCGGCACTATGCTTGCCTCTCGTCTGAACGCGACCCAATCCCCGTTTGACCCCAAGCCTGCAGGCGCCACCTCGTCAAACGACGCCATCATTGTGGTGGCGCAGTCGAACGACGAACTGTCAGCGTTCAACGTCGCGCAAACATGCGCCGGCTACTTCGTCCCGCAACCCGGCGGGCACAAAGTGGGGCCAACAATGGAACGCCTACTCACCCAAGGGGCGACGCAAGCGCTTGAAAACCAGGTGACCTATTCGCTCGACTCAGACGATGACCTTGCTATTTCGCAGGTGGTCGCCGACATCGCACGCAGGAGCCCCACGCAGTTCCGCCTGCTCCTGTCCGCACACGACGGTCCGGATTTGGTTGGACTTCTCCGGCAATTGGTGATGCACGCTGACTGTCTCCTCGATGACATTGATGTGATCGATGGGGGACAAGCGGGTCGAAGCCTCATAGCGGGCATGTGGGCATGAGCGAACTCGATACCCCCCTTTCTCTTCGCCTCCCTGTGTCAACCGCGCGCAAACTCGCAAAAGCAGGGTTTGAAACCGTTGAAGACCTGCTTCTTTGTGCGCCTCGTCGCTACTACCACTGGGGCGCACTGACCCCGATGTCGATGCTGCACGAAGGCGAAGATGTCACGATCCTCGCTCAAGTTGCACGAGCACACCTCGTTGCAAACCGAAGCCGTCAGGGCGTTCGCCTCGAAGTACAACTGACCGACGGCATCACCACGATGAACGCGACCTTCTTCGCGCACAATGAATACAAACTCGCCGTCCACCAGCGCCTCTTGAAACCCGGAGCCTCGTTTCTTTTCGCCGGAAAAGTCGGATCCTACCGCGGTACCCTTTCACTGGTACATCCCAGCTTCGAAGGAATGGATGACGCCAGCGACTCAGCAGAAGAACGCTCCCAACGGCCCATCCCGATCTACCCGACAAGCGGGGGGATCACCAGCTGGATCATGGCACGTAGTATCACCATGATTCTCGATTCTCTGGACGATGAATCGATCGACGACGTGATCCCGGCCGACATCCGAGAACAACGAAAACTGCCCAATCGTGCCACGGCTTTGAGGATGCTCCACCAGCCATCTACCGACGACGACTACAAACAGGCGAAAACCACATTCGCGTTCGAGGAAGCTTTCACCCTTCAGTGCATCCTGGCCGGACGACGCTACGGGGAACGCTCTTTAACTGCGCCTGCGTGTCCGCTCACCTCATCGCACGCAGTCAGTGAATTCATTGCATCGCTTCCCTTCACTCTGACCGACGCCCAATCACGCGCGCTCAAAGAAATCGACGCCGACATGGACCAGACCGTCCCCATGCAACGACTCCTTCAAGGGGATGTGGGTTCAGGGAAGACCGTTGTTGCGCTCGCAGCATTGATTGCGGCGGTTGACGCTGGACACCAGGGTGCCCTGGTGGCGCCGACTGAAGTGTTGGCCAGCCAGCATCTTGAGTCGATGCGCGCGTTAGTACAGGGTGTCATGGTCGATGGGAAACCAGTTGATATTCGTCTGCTGACCGGTTCGACACCGCCTGCCGCGCGTCGCGAAATAAGCGCGCTCATTGAATCGGGGGAGCCACTGATCGTGGTGGGGACTCACGCTTTGTTCTCTGACAGTGTTGCTTTCAAAGACCTCGGCGTTGTGATTGTGGATGAACAGCATCGTTTCGGCGTTGAACAGCGCGACACATTGCGCACCAGCGGTGATGGGCATAGCGCACACCAGCTGGTGATGACGGCGACTCCGATTCCTCGTACGGTCGCGATGACGGTGTTCGGTGATCTGGAAGAGACGCGCATGGCGGGGATGCCTGCTGGTCGTATGCCGGTGCAGACGTTCCTTGTTGATAGTGCGAATTCGGTGTGGATGGAGCGCTTGTGGACTCGAGCGCACGAAGAGATTGAGCGCGGTGGGCGTGTCTACGTTGTCTGTCCGCGTATCGACGAAACGGATGAGGTCACCGACGTTGAAGGAGAGGGAGCGAATCGCCCCCCGCTTGCGTCGGTCGAAAAGGTCAGTCAAACCCTGCGCCGTCTTCCTGCTCTTAGAGCGCACCGGATTGAAACGTTGACGGGCCGCACTCCGACGGCGGAAAAAACACAGATCATGGAGCGTTTCGCATCCGGAGAATCGCCGATTTTGGTTTCTACGACCGTCATCGAAGTGGGCGTGGACGTCAAGAGTGCGACGATGATGGTGATCGTTGACGCCCAGCAGTTCGGCTTGGCGCAGTTGCATCAGTTACGAGGCCGCGTCGGCCGTTCGTCGATGCCATCTGTGACGATGGCGGTTCATCGTAGCGATTTGAATCCGGACTCGATGGCGCGTCTTGAAGCATTTGCATCAACGACGGACGGTTTTGAGCTCGCAGAAAAAGATGTTCAGCTCCGTCGTGAGGGAGATGTGTTGGGAGCTGGGCAGTCCGGTCGCAGTTCGCACCTGCGTTTCCTTTCTGTTCGACGTGACGAACGGATTATTTCTCACGCTCGCAGCGATGCGTTGCGGATTATCGAAGAGGATCCGAAGCTGATGAATCATCCGGAGTTAGCATGTGCTTTGAGGCGCTTGTCGGCTGATTCTCTTGCTTGGATTTCGATGAGCTAAAGGGTACTACCGTGGTGATCCCTGCAATCTGGGCATTGTGCTTCGCCCGTTAGACTATGGGGCATGACTCGAATCGTTGCAGGCTCAGCCAAAGGTCGCGTGCTGAAAGTTCCCGCGAAGGGGACGCGTCCAACATCGGAACGCGTCCGCGAGGCGCTGTTTTCTCGCCTGGAACATATGAACGTGGTTGAAAACTGTCTGGTTCTTGACCTTTATGCCGGTTCGGGAGCATTGGGGTTAGAAGCCGCGTCACGAGGTGCCTCGCGCGTGGACTTGGTTGAAAAATCGGCACCGACAGCGCGAATCATTGCTCACAACATCCGCGCAACCGGTCTGAAAGCGCGGGTTCATACTGCCTCGGCGACCACTTTCTTGAGGGCGCGTGATTTTGAGACGCTCAGTGGAGAGTTTGATCTTGTGTTGCTTGATCCTCCCTATGACGTGAGCGAAGAAGATGTGGCGGAGGTGCTCTCACTTCTTGGACCGTGGATCACCCCGGATGCGCTTGTCGTTGTTGAGCGTTCCAGCAGGTCACCGGAGCCTTTGTGGCCGGATTTCCTTGTGAAGGAAGATCAGCGGACGTGGGGTGAGACCGTCGCATGGTTTGCCGGTCCGCCCGTGAAAGCCAAAGAAGAGAGCGACTGAGATCTCGGATCAATTCATTGAGCATCATCGGTAATCCCACCGAGCAACGCTTGGGGGATACTATCGACTTCAATATCCTCGAGCTACTAGAACAGGACGACAATGCGAGTTCTTTTTGCGGGATCATTTGATCCCATCACCATCGGCCACGCCGATATCATCACCCGCGCTGCCTCCTTCGCCGACGAACTGGTTGTTGCTGTGGGCGTAAACCCTAAGAAGAAATACATGTTCGATCAGGACAAGCGTGTCGACATGGTGAACGCTGTCGTGGCTCAACTGGGGAACGTGCGCACCGTGAAAATGGAAGGGACGCTGATCGACTGCGCGAAGTCGAACGATGTTTCTTTCATTGTTAAGGGCGTTCGTAGTCAAAGCGATGTTGATACCGAGCTTGCCCAGGCCGCGGTGAATCGTGACCTTGGAGGGGTGGAAACTCTGTTTATTCCCTCCCTCCCAGAGCTTTCGCTGGTGTCCTCATCGATGGTTCGTGAGCTTGTCCACCTGGGATTAAGCGTTTCTCGGTATGTTCCGAACGAAATTGAGCCGTTCGTAGCGCAAAATAGAGCAAAGAAAGGTCACTGAGACCGCTTCAACGATCTGGAGGACACAATGTCGGATCCCGTAACGCCTGAACCCAGCGAAAACGAGACGTGGGATGAGAACACGGTTTACGGACCGTCGACCGTCATTGCTGCTCTCGATCAGATTGAGGCCCTCGTCGAAGATGCCCGCGCTGTTCCGCTTTCGGCAATGATCATGCTGAACCGCGCGGAGATCCTGGATCTTCTGGACCAAGCACGTGAAGCGTTGCCGGAAGATCTGGTTGCTGCCGACGCTGTTGTTGCTGATGCCGATGCCGTTTTAGGGCGCGCAGACACCGCTGCCGAAACGACTATTGCTGAAGCTAATTCTCGTGCTCAGTCAACTCTGGACGAAGCCGAAGAAAAGGCGAAGCACATCGTCGATTCTGCGAACGAACAGGCTGAACGCACGGTTGCTCGTGCGAACGAAGAAGCTGAGGCTTCCGTGAATCAGGCTCGCTCTGAAGCTGAAGCGATCCTGGTCGATGCTAACGAGCAAGCGAAGCGTCTGGTTTCCAGCGAGAACATTACTCGTATGGCCGAAGATCGTGGTCGTGAGATTGTTGGTCAGGCTCGTCAGCAGGAAGAAGAACTGCGTCTGGGCGCTGACGACTATGTTGCGAAGTCGCTGGCTGAGCTGTCGGGTATGTTGGCGGATCTGCAGCGTCGCACCGAGGCCGGTCGTCGTGCCATCGCAGAGCGCCAGGGCATCGACGTGACTGACATTGACCTCGACAATGAGTGACTCTCCTCTTGTCATCTCGTTGGTGACACTGTCGCGTCAGATTGGTTCTTTCCGCCACGAGGATCTGCATTGGGTTGCGCCCGATGATTTGGGGACTCCGTCAATGGGGGTTGAGCCGGGCACTCCTTTAGATTTTGGGGTTGATCTGACCAGCGTTGATGATGGCGTATTGGTTCGCTTGACCACCAGTGTTGACCTAGTGGGCGACTGCGTGCGCTGTCTGGATCCGGTCAGTGTTCACCATGATATTGATACGTCGGATGTCTTCTTTGAAACGGCTCCCGTGGCTACAGATGAGGACGACGAAGCCGATGACGTTCGCTTGATTGGTCAGCGTGACACGATCGATCTGGAGCCGATGATTCGCGATTCGATCGTGACGCTGGTGGATGATCGTCCACTGTGTCGGCCTGATTGTGGAGGCTTGTGTGACGTGTGTGGGCAGAAGTGGGATGAGCTCCCTGAAGATCATGAGCACTTCCAGGTGGATCCGCGTTTGGCTTCTCTTGCTTGTCTTTTGGATCAGGCCAAAGACAACTAGGACTACTATCGGTGCCCAAGCACGCTAGGGCGGCTCCTCACCGCACAATTGTACGAACAGAAGTTGAAGACGGACGTATGTCGCATAAGAAGAAACTCCCAGTTCCCGCCAATACGGACTACGACCAGCTCATGGAACGTTGGGGATCGAGTGTCGATCCTGACCTTCTGCTACTTGCCCTGACTCACCGTTCATATGCGAACGAAGCCGGGGGGTTGCCGAATAATGAACGCCTCGAGTTCTTAGGGGACGCGGTTCTGTCAGTAACGACCGCGGATCGTTTGTTCCACGACTACCCGGATGTCACGGAGTCGTCTTTGTCGCAGATGCGCGCTTCAACGGTTTCGCAAACTCCGCTGGCGCAGGCTGCTCGTCGTATTGGGCTTGGGGATTTTATTTTCCTCGGTAGGGGAGAGGCCGCTTCTGGTGGCAGTGACAAGGATTCGATCCTTTCCGACACATTCGAGGCGCTGATCGGGGCGACGTATCTGACGCACGGTATGGAGCACACGCGAGCCGTTGTGCTGGCCAATCTTGAGTTCCTTTTGAGCCAGGCCGAGGTACGAGGCTCTCATCATGACTGGAAAACCTTGCTTGTCGAATATGCGAAGGCGCATAACCTTGGTGAAATTCGCTATGAGGTTGAAGGTTCGGGCCCGGATCATAACCGTTCTTTCACTGCGACCGTCTTCGCGTCGAATGTTGAAGAACCTTTGGCTGTTGCCAGCGCATCGTCGAAGAAGCACTCCGAGAGCGCGGTTGCGCAACAGGCTATGGAGCTTCTTTACTCTCGCCTTGGTGACTAAGAAGCGACCAAAGGACGAAGAATCATCGCAATTTAACCGGTTCTTTGCGGCGTCTTGCCCGACCGTTTGATATAGGACCTAGGGCTTGTCTAGGATATGACTGTGACTGAAAACCCCAAGAATGCCAAGACTACTCGCGTCATGATCATCGATGATCATGAGATCGTTCGACGCGGTATTGCTGAGATTATTGATCGCGATGATGCCCTTGAGGTCGTTGCTGAAGCAGGTAGCGTCGCTGACGCCGTGCGTCGCGCAGATCTGGTTCGCCCAGACGTTGTTCTGGTTGACCTTCAGCTTCCCGATGGTACGGGTATCGATATTCTGAAGCAGCTTGCGGTTTCGCATCCGGAGATCCTGCCGATCGTGCTTACCTCGTTCGACGATGATGAGGCTTTGGCTGAATCTCTTGAAGCTGGTGCGCACGCTTACGTGTTGAAGACCGTGCGCGGTGCAGAAATCACGGACGTGATTAAGGCTGTTGCTGCTGGTCGTATTCTGCTGGACGAGCGCACGATCACGCGTCGTCGCGCTGATCATGATGATCCGACTGCTGACCTGACTCCGTCAGAGCGCAAGGTTTTGGAACTGATTGGTGATGGTCTGTCGAACCGCGAGATCGGTGAGAAGCTGGGCGTTGCAGAAAAGACCGTGAAGAACCACATCACGTCGCTTCTGTCGAAGATGGGCTTGCAACGTCGCACTCAGGTGGCAGCGTGGGTCGCTGGCCAGCGTGCGGCCGCGTGGAGGAACTAAAGCTTCGTTCTTTCTTACTGGTTACGAGGCCGGGGCGCAGTTCGTACGAACTGCGCCCCGGACCTGCATGAAGGTGGAACTTAGGCTAGCGGAGCGCGGAAGGTGATCCTGGCGCCGAGGCCTCCGATTCCGATTCCCTGTTCGAAGTTTCCACCACGGATTCGGGCGCGCTCGGACATGTTGGACAGGCCAGAGTTTCTGGTGTGGTTCGGGTCGATGCCTCGTCCGTCGTCGGCGATTGAAACGGTGACGTGCCCGTTTTCTCCCGTTCCCATGATGTCAACGGTCACCGAGCCCGCGGTGGCATGTGCATGGCGTGCGATATTGGATAGGCCTTCGCGCACGATGGCGACAATGTCATCTCCCAAGTCGGGGTCGATGCGATTGTCGATGGTTTCGATCATCAGCTGTTCGTCGTCTGCGACTTCGTTAATCGCGTGACCATCCAATGTGATCAACAGGGACGGGGCAAAACCAAGGAAGGAACGTGTCAGTGATGCTTCGCGTCGAATACGTTCCACCAGTGCCACTGATTTGTCGGGTTCACGTAGGTTGTGGACGATTGCTCGGATTTGGCGCACAGCCTCGTCGATGGAGGCCAGAGCACGGTCCAGTGTGGCAGTGATGGCCTCAGGATTCGGGTGTCCGCTTTCTACTTCCACCTTGGCGGCATCCAGTTGCATGCCGGTGGCGAACAGCTGTTGGATCGCGAAATCGTGCAGGTCGCGTCCGATACGATCTCGCTCGTCGAGCAGTGTGGCCACGTCTTCAGCGTGCTTGGCGGAGGCGAGCTCCAGTGCCAAGGCAGCTTGAGATGCGAGTGATTCAGCCAAAGACAATTCGGATAGATCAAATTCTGGCTGTCCGATGCGACGAAGCAGGATCAGAATGCCAGCGGAGTTACCTCGCGAACGGAGGGGCGCGTAGAGCGCCGGTCCGAAGGCCGCAAGCTGAGGAAGACGCATGGTTTGTGCCCGCGCCATGGAGTCGACGATCATGCCCGTTCCTTCGTGGAGCACGCTCATCGCGCGACCCTCGGGCGGGAAGACAACGCCGAGAAGAGTATCAGCCAGGTAGCCGTCAATGATTTCGGCAGCCCAGGTGTCACCAACGGAAGGCAGAACGATGATTGCCGTATCTGCACGTGAAACCTCTCGCACGGTCTGTGCGATCAGTTCAAGGGCTTCTTCTTCGTCGGTGCCTTCAAGCATCGTGGTTGTCAGCTGCTGGGAAGCGGAAATCCAGCGTTCCGTTCGACGCGAGTCCGCGTACAGGTGAGCGTTTTCCACTGCGACGCCCGCAGCGGGAGCAAGCATTGACAAAACATCGGCGTCAGAGGCTGTGAATCCGCCGTTCTTATCGGTCAGGAAGAGACGTCCATACACCTGCTCGTTGATCAGCACGGATACGCCCAGGAAACTGGTGATTGATGCCGGAGGAATGTCCTCGCATTCGCTCATGTCGTTGATCAGTAGGTGACCGGTAGCGGGGATCTGGCTGATCAGTTCTTCTGGCATTGAAGGCGAATGTGGCAGTGCTTCGCTGGTGTGTTCGATCAGCTGGGATGCTTCGCCCCATGTGTCAAGGACGATCAGGGCGCCGTATGGTGCGTGGGTGAGCTTGCATGCTTGGTCGACGAAGCTGGTCAGGGCCTTGCGCAGGTCGAGTGTGCTGGTGAGGTCAAGGGCGGCCTTCACCAGGGCATGTTCTGAACCCCATGGCATTAGTTTTCCTCTTCCTGGCCGACGGCCCAACGGTAGGCCTGAGATGTTTCAAGAAGGTCGGCGTGTGTGCCTCGTGCAATCAATTCTGCTTGGATTCCTTCGCCGCCTGATCGTCCGAAGAACAGGATCTCGTCGGCGTTTTCGAGGGCGCTCAGGCGATGCGAGATGAGCAGGATGCCGCGCGTCGGATCCGAGAGTAGGTCGGAAATGAGCGCGTCAGCTGTCGACGCATCCAAGTGCTCGCCGGCCTCGTCAAGGAGTAGCAGGGGAGCGGGTGAAGCGAGGCCTCGTGCGATGAGCAGACGTCGACGTTCACCGCCGGACACTGTCGTGCCATCTGAACCGATCATGGTGTGGATCCCATCGGGCAGTGCTGCAAGCCAGCTGGCCAATCCAACGCGTTCAAGTAGAGCGATTGCACTGTCTTCGCTGAGCTCACCGTTGGCGACTCGCAGGTTTTCTAAGACGGATGCGGCGAAGATATGCGCGTCTTCGGTCGTGACATTGACGATCTTGGTGAGTTGTACGCGGTCGGCTTCCCACGCGTCCACGCCGTTCACCTGCGCAGATCCAGCCTTCGGCGGAATCATGCCAGACAAAGTCAGCGCGAGCGTCGTCTTACCGATACCCGACTCGCCCACGATCGCGATGGACTTGCCCGGGTGCAATTCCAGATCGATCGAATCGACGAGGCTGGGGCCGCTTGGCCATCCGATCGTCAGGTTCGTGGCGGTAAGTGACGGAACGTCAGTGTGCGGAACGGGGTGGGTAGCGACTTTGATGGATTCGCCGAGCATCTCGTCAATACGGACTGCCGCGGTCGCTGACTTGACCAGTTGAACGCCTGCAGGGGCTAGTTCAGCGGTTCCTTCAAACGAGGACAGGGGAGTGAGAACAAGGACTGCGAGAAGCAGGCCGGTAATCATGCCACCTGTTGTTTGAGGAATGCCGATCAGCAGTGCGGCAACAACGGCTGCTCCCATTGCTGCTCGGTCAATCCCGGAAGCGAGAGCAGCCATCCGCGCACTACGGTGTGAGGCTTCAACGAGCTTTTCTTCGGTCTCATCAATCGATGCTCTAAACGCCTCAAGTTCGCCGGACACCTGGAGTTCAGAGGTTCCCTCCATGACGGTCAGGATCTGCGTCGACAGGTCGGTGCGTGCGCGAAGCGTATCAATTTGAGCGATTCGTGCAGCGCGCATCGACAGTAAGGGGGCTCCGACACCCGATACTAAAAGACAGAGCGCAACCAGTAGCGCAGCGGGAACGGAAATGAGTCCAAGACCAATGACCGTACAGATTCCAACGATTACTGCCACGCAGGTGGGGAGCAGGGTCTTGACAACCAGATCGCCCAAATCATCCACGTCTGCGCCCGTACGAGCAAGCAGATCACCGCGCTTCATCGCGGTCAAGCGGTCGATGGGATTGTGTGCGAGGTGCTGATAGAGGTTCTGGCGCAGGGCGTCCATGCCACGCAAAGCAACGCGGTGGCTGGCCAAACGGCCCGCGTATCTCAGGAGTGCGCGCGATACGCCGAATGTGCGTACGCCAACGGCAGCGACGGTCAGGAACAAAACCGGTGGGTGCTCTGATGCCCTAGCGATCAGCCAGGCAGCAGTCGCACCAAGGGCAATAGCAGCACCAAGAGCACCGGAGGCAAGCAGAACAGAGAAGACGAATGCTTTGATATCGACCTCGATGAGGGGGAAGACTCGTTTCAGAGCACGCTTTTCTTCGCGAGTAATGAACAGCATCAGTTCACCGCCTTTCCGGGTCGGTATCGGTCGCACTGACCGTCAAGATTCCTGGCAGATCAACATCGACGCTGGTCTGTGCCCAGTCATTGACCCCAAGTTGCGGATACTCTTCGATGTCTTGGATGGTAGCGGGTGCACTTTCAATCAAGATGACCAGATCGGCAATCGTCTTTAGCGCCTGACGGTGTGCGATAACCAGAACCGTTTTCCCCTGTGCTTTAAGAGCTCGAATAGCCCGCGTGATCTCTTCTTCGCTGACAGCATCAAGATGCGCTGTCGGCTCGTCGAGGATCACCAGCGGTGAATCATTCACCAGTGCGCGCGTCAGTGCAAGACGTTGACGCTGTCCAACTGACAAGCCAATGCCACCCACGCCAACCTTTGAATCCCAACCATCGGGCATCGCTTCAACAATGGTGTGGAAACCTGTTGCCTGCGCGGATTCGACGAGGCTGCTTGTCACGGTTTTCAGCGCCATATTTTCAAGGATCGTGCCGGGAAGGATCGTCGGAGCCTGAGGAACCCACGTGATTTGCGTCCACCATGAGTGTGCATCGCAGTCGCTGACGTCGCAGGGTGGTGTAGCCCCGTCAAGAGGAGCAAGGACAACGCGCCCCTTTGTCGGAGTCAGCAGGTTCAGAATCGTCAGAACAGTTGTTGACTTACCGGCCCCTGACGCACCTTCAAGAACGGTCAACTGTCCCGGCTGAATCGAAGCTGAAAGATTGTGAGGAGCCCAAGTACCGCGAGCCGCCACGCTCAGATTTTCCAGCTCAATCGTGCATGATGAAATTGGGGGAGCTTGGCGCAAAGAAACAGGTGAAGTGCTGTCCCCATCCGCCCCTGAACTGGGGAAAGAAGTTGAAGTGGTGAGCGTGGCCTCGTTACTGGGGGAAGAAACGAGGGGTGAAACGATACGCGAAGCCTGCGGGCGCTCGGTCTCGATGATCTCGAAGGCGCTTTGTGCGGCGGTCACACCGTTCGCGGAAGCGTGGAATTGCGCGCCAACCTGACGAAGCGGTTCGAAGACTTCGGGGGCCAACATGATGACGGCGAGGCCGGTAAAGAGGGTGACGTTGCCGGCGACAAGGCGCATACCGACCTCGACGGCAACAAGAGCAACCGACAGGGTGGAAAGGAATTCAAGGGCTGCACCCGACAGGAACGCGACGCGCAGGGTTGCCATTGTGGTGCGCGTGTTTTCTTTGCCCAGGGCTTCAAGGTGTCCGCGAGGTCCATTCTCGCGCCCCAGACTGCGCAGGGTAGGCAAGCCCGCCATGAGGTCAAGAAGCTGCGAGCCCAGACGCTCCATCGCGACGAGCTTCGCCTTCGACGAATCCTGAGTAAAACGACCGATCAACGCCATGAAAATTGGAATCAACGGAATGACGAAGAGCGCGATGACGCCCGACCATGCGTCCAAATAGAGCATGACAGCCAAAGCCAAAGGAGTTGCCGTCATCGTCAGGACAAGCTGAGGAAGGAACTTTACGAAGTACGGGCCCAGATCATCTAAGCCACGCGTCAAAAGCGTTGTCGTGTCGGCGCCGTGAACTGCGCGCCAGCGGGGACCGAGTTCTTCGGTCGCACGCAAAACCTCGCAGCGAAGATCTCGGATGGCACTGTCTGCAGCGCGCTGACCGAGCGAATCGCGCACCCCAACAAGCAACCCGCGAATAATGATCACGATCACCAGCGCAACAATGAAACCTGCAACGTCACCAAGACGAGCGTTGCCGGTGATCACAGGGGAGAGCGCTGCCGAGATCAGTAGGGACTGAGTGATGACGACGATAGCAATCAGCGTGCCGATGAGCCCCGTAATAATGATGGGCATTCGTGCAGAACGCGCGTATTTCAAAAGCCGTGGATCGAAAGGTCGCATTGAACTATTTTGCCGTAATTTCTAGGGGAAGCGGTAACTGAAAAACAGTGCGGACACGGCTGGAACGCGGGGTGAATCGAGGTGCGAAAGACCGGTATCCAGATGGTGGTGAATGTGGCACTGCAATCGTGGTGAAACACAACGGTGGCCCGGCACTGATGCACCGGGCCACCGAAGTGTTTTAAAGATCAGCCAGCAAGGAAGTTCTCACCAAGACGGATCTTGGAGGGAATCAAGCCAGGGTTCTGATCGACGTCGCCAACCGACACGCGCTTGCGGAAAGCCCAGTAGGACCATGCCGTGTAGATCAGGACGATCGGCGTGAAGATCAGAGCAACGATAGACATGACAACCAGGGTTGCCGGTGAGGACGATGCTTGGTCGATCAAAAGCGAGTACGCCGGATCGATCGAGGACTTCATGACGGCCGGAGCCATCGCCGAGAAGACCCAGGTGACGGTCGAAGCGATTGCGACAGCCATCAGGATGAAGGACAGGCCTTCGCGACGCAGTGCCTTCTGGCTGAATGCGGTCGAAGCAATGATCGCGAGTGCTGCGACGAGCAAGGGGATCCATGCCAGGACGTTAGCCGAGTAAGCGAACTGACCCCAGATCAGGAAGATTGCGGCAACGACGGTTGCTGCGATCGACAGGGGAGCTGCTAGGCCGTTTGCGCGCTCACGCACATCGCCTTCGGTCTTGAGCGCCAGGAACTGTGCACCGACTGCCGTGCAGACGGCCAGGATTGCGACACCACCGAGGATGGTGAACGGGGTGAGCAGTGAGAAGAAGCCACCGGTCAGCTGGTGCGTTGCGGTTGCAAGCGACTGAGTGACCATATCGGGTGTGACAACAGCGCCGGTCATCTCATCGACGACCTCGATCTTCATGCCCTGAACGAGGTTTGCGAATGCAACACCGAACAGAACGGGAACCAGGACAGCGGTCACGGTGTGGATGGTGTCCCACGTGCTACGCCACTTTGCCGTTGCGATCTTTGCGCGCCACTCAAGAGCGGAGATGCGCAGGATCAGGCAGAAGAGGATGAGGAACAGAGCAAGGTACATGCCCGAGAACATCGTGGCGTACCACTCTGGGAATGCTGCAAAGGTGGCGCCACCGGCGGTGAGCAGCCAGACCTCGTTGCCGTCCCAGTGGGGGCCAATGGTGCGCAACATCTGCGTGCGTTCTTCGTCGTTCTTGCCGATAACTTTCAGCAGGATGCCAACGCCGAAGTCAAAGCCTTCGAGGAACAGGTAGCCGGTCCAAAGAACGGCGATGAGGATGAACCAGAGGATTGAAAGTGTCATTGCAGTTTCGCCGCCTCTCAGTATCCGAAGGACAGGTCGCCGGCGGGAGCGTCGGTTTCTGTCTTCTTAGCGGTGTGGATGCCCTCGCGCACGTAGCGACGCATGAGCAGGAACCAGATAACGCCCAGCAGAGCGTAGAGCAGCGTGAAGCCGATCATGGTTGCAAGAACCTGTCCGGCGGGAACTGCCGTTGAAATACCGGTGTCGGTCATCAGCATGACGGAACCGACCGGATCGCCGTTCGAAAGACCTGCGATGTTCGGGACGACAACCCACGGCTGACGACCGATTTCGGTGAAGATCCAACCGAAGGATGCTGCCAGGAACGGCAGAGTCAGGTTGATCAGTGCCATCGTCGACAGTGACTTCGAACCGGGGACGTTGCCCTTGCGGGTAGCCCAGAGGCCCCAGAGTGCGAAGAGCAGGGAGAGTATGCCAAGGCCGATCATGAGGCGGAACGACCAGAAGGTTGCCATCTGCGGGGGAACGAAGTTGTACTGAGCTGCATCGCCGTACTTGGCGGTGAAGTCAGCGTTCGAGTTCAGCAGTTCGACCATGCGCGCCTGCTCGTCAGCGACACCTGCGGAGGTTGCGCTGAAGTCATTGTGCGACATGAAGGAAGCAACGCCGGGGACCTCAATGAACTTGGTGGGTGCTTCGCCGGAGGAATCCAGTGGGCAGGAACCGAACTGGGCGACGGTGAAGGCAGCGCCATCGGTGTCGACGCAGATGCCTTCGGCGACTGCCATCTTCATCGGCTGAAGCTTGACCAGTTCCTGGCCCTGGAAGTGGCCGGTGCCCATGACGCCGAGAGCGCCGACAAGCATGGCGATCAGGCCGAAGCGTGCAACGGGATGCCAGACGTTCTTTGCCTGGCTGGTTGCTTCTTCGCTTCCTTCGCGCTGTGCGCGAACCATCCACCAGATGGAGATGCCGGCAACTAAAGAGCCTGCGGCAAGCCATGCGGTGGTGATGACGTGGGTGTATTCCCAGATGAGCGCCGGGTTTGTGAGGAGCTTGAAGAAGCTCATGGAACCGTCGAGGACTGCGCGTCCAGCTTCGGGGTCGTACTTTGCGCCGACCGGGTGCTGCATCCAGGAGTTTGCGCCGAGGATCCATGCGGCTGAAACGGCGGTGCCGATGGCGACCAGCCAGATTGTAGCCAGGTGCATGCCCTTCTTCAGACGACCGAAACCGAAGATCCAGAGGCCCAGGAAGGTGGATTCCATGAAGAATGCAAGGAGTGCTTCGACTGCGAGCGGTGCACCGAAGATGTCACCGACGTAGCGGGAGTATTCTGACCAGTTCATACCGAACTGGAATTCCTGGACGATACCGGTGGAAACGCCCAGTGCGAAAGAGATGATTAGGAGCTTGCCGAAGAAGCGGGTGGCGTGGAGCCATTCCTGCTTTCCGGTCTTGTGCCAGAACGTCTGCATAAGTGCGACAAGGAGTGCCAGTCCGATGTTCAGTGGAACCAGCACGAAGTGGTAGACGGTAGTGATACCGAACTGCCACCTGCCGAGCATGACAGAGTCGAGCGCTGCCTGCGCGAGGGTCATTGTGCTCGCCTTCCCTCAAATAGTTCGTTGATGGATGGTGCGCGTAGTGACTTTGGGCCCAACAAGCGGGACTATCGTCACGTGCTTACCTGTCAATTTAGCCCATGATTGTTCTCTTTTGAGTTGATTTTTGTGAAAAAGGCCGTTATCTGACAGACCCGATACTTTCGTCATTATTTGGGCTGTTTTTTGGCTCGAAAGTCCCGTCTTGCCAGTTTTCAGATGGTGCTTCGGCAATGTTCAAGTGGGTATTTAGCTCACAGTTGGTTTTATAAATTTACGAGGACGAGACGCGTCGTATATATGCGCCGTATATAACTGTGCCCCTTTAAACGGCTCGGGTAAAAATGTGGCAAACTTGAGTGTGTATCGGACATTGCGGACACACCTTCGCAATGAGATAAACGTCGAAGACGCCTCATGCGCCGACGTTTCGACCGCGATTAGCGGTAACCGTCAGGATTTCCGCCCCTAGAGGGCGAGGCCGAGGGCTGGCCCGGTGTGGGACCGTGCCCTCACAAATGGAGAATTGTGACCACTGAGAATGCCTCTTCGGCACCTTCAGCGCCTGCAGCGTCATTGCTGTTCCAGCAGCCTGCGTTCCAGGCTCCCGTTTTTCACGCACCTGTCGAGCAACCCGCCCCGGCTCGTTCGTCGCGCTCGCAGTCTCGTTCAAACGACGAGGCCCCTGCGGAAACCCCCACGCGTGAAAAGCGTTCTCGTAAGACTCGTAAGACCGCAAAGGCTGATGCCGATACCGGTGAAGCCCAGGTTGAAGAGGCAACTGATTCTGCAGAAGCCTCTCAAGCTCCTGATACGAAACGCGCGCGTCGTCGTACCAAGTCGAATGACACGGTTCAGACAGATGCGGACAAAGGTGAAGAGGCCCAGGCGGAAGACGCTGCATCGTCGGATGCTACGCAGTTAGAAGACGATGGGGAAGAGACCTCAACGCGCCGTCGTCGCCGTCGTCGCACACGTTCCACCGCATCCGACGATGGTGACGTTAACGACCAGGTGAAGGCTCTCAAGGGGTCGACTCGTCTGGAAGCGAAGAAGCAGCGTCGCAAGGAAGGCCGTCGTGAAGGTCGCCGTCGCCACGGTATTACTGAGTCGGAGTTCCTGGCTCGTCGCGAGTCCGTGAATCGTCAGATGGTGATCCGAGATCATGATGGTCTGGATCAGATCGCGATCCTCGAAGATGATCTGCTGGTGGAGCACTACGTTGCTCGTCGCACCCAGAAGTCGATGGTCGGCAACATCTACCTCGGTCGCGTGCAGAATGTGTTGCCCTCGATGGAAGCCGCATTCGTTGATATTGGCCGTGGTCGTAACGCCGTCCTCTATGCCGGTGAAGTGAACTGGGATGCCGTTGGTCTTGAAGGCAAGCCGCGTCGCATCGAGTCTGCTCTGAAGTCGGGTGACCCGGTTTTGGTCCAAGTGACCAAGGATCCGATCGGCCATAAGGGCGCGCGTCTGACCAGTCAGATCACGCTGGCGGGACGTTACCTGGTGCTGATCCCGAACGGCTCCATGATGGGTATCTCGCGCAAGTTGCCCGATCGTGAGCGCACCCGTCTGAAGAAGATCTTGAAGCAGGTTGTTCCCACCGGTTCGGGCGTCATCGTACGTACCGCAGCTGAAGGTGCAACCGAAGAACAGATTCGTGACGATGTCGCACGCTTGAGCGCGCAGTGGGCGTCAATCGAAGAACAGCAGAAGAATACGAAGACCGCTCCGACGCTGTTGCGTGGCGAACCCGAGCTTGCTGTCCGCGTTGTCCGCGATATCTTCAACGAAGACTTCTCTAAGCTTGTGATTGAAGGAAATGAAACCTTCGAAACCGTCAAGTCTTACGTGGATGAACTTTCACCGGAACTGTCTGACCGCGTCGAAAAGTGGGTGGGCACCGATAACGTGTTTGCTGCTCACCGCATTGACGAGCAACTGTCGAAGGGTATGGACCGCAAGGTCTGGTTGCCGTCGGGTGGCACGCTCATCATTGACCGTACGGAAGCGATGACGGTCATTGATGTCAACACCGGTAAGTTCATTGGCGCCGGTGGCACGCTGGAAGAAACCGTGACGCACAACAACCTTGAGGCTGCCGAAGAGATCGTACGTCAGCTGCGTCTACGTGATATCGGTGGCATCATCATCGTCGACTTCGTTGACATGGTGCTCGAATCCAACCGCGATCTGGTTCTTCGCCGTCTGGTCGAGTGCTTGGGTCGTGATCGTACGCGTCACCAGGTCACAGAGATTACTTCTCTCGGTTTGGTGCAGATGACGCGTAAGCGCGTGGGTGAGGGCCTCGTCGAAGCTTTCTCAACCCCGTGCGAAGCGTGTGAAGGCCGTGGCTTCATCGTTCACGAGCATCCGGTTGAGCTCTCGGGCTCGCAGTACCACACGGGGTCTGCTCCGAAGTCGAATAAGCGCAAGAAGGCTGAGCGCATCG
This sequence comes from Schaalia turicensis ACS-279-V-Col4, assembly GCF_000296505.1. Lineage (GTDB taxonomy): Bacteria > Actinomycetota > Actinomycetes > Actinomycetales > Actinomycetaceae > Pauljensenia > Pauljensenia turicensis_A. Next base: position 116,059 of record NZ_JH815210.1, on the reverse strand, counting down.
AAGACTCCGCCGAGCACGAAAAGGCCAAGCAGGCCCTGTCCGCTATCGCCGCCGCATCGCGCAAGTCTGATGAATCCGACGCGTCTGCCTCCGCTGATTCTCCGGTCAACGAGGCCGCCTCCGCGGGTGAGAAATCTGCTCCCGAATCAAAGGGTGCTAAGGGACGCAAGCGTGTGCACGAAAAGGCCGGTTCGACCGTCGCTGACTCTGCTTCACCTGCTGTTGAAACGGGCGAAAGTGAACAGGAACAGCCTGTGAAGAAGCGTCGTCCGCGTCGCGCAGTCCGCGTGTCGTCAGAAGAAACACTCTCCTCTTCGACTGAGGCTGAAAAGAGCGAATCGAAAGCTGATGCCACCGCTCAGGTCACACCGGTTGAGTCCGGTTCCGCGGGCCAGACAGACAATAAGTCTGAAAAGACTGCGCGGCCTCGTCACCGTCGTAGGGCAGTCTTGATGGATTCTGCCCAGCCGGATGTGAGCGAGCCCATAGCACATGCTACGCCGGCGAACGAGCCTGAAGCTCAGAAGGCAAGCGGGTCCAAGACTCGCGCGCGATCGGCGTCGGCTCACTTAGCACCGTCCGCATCTACGCCTCGAAAGACGCGCAGGCGTGTTGTCACCACACCAAGCGTTGAACCGGAAAAGACGGCTCCCGCTCTGGTGTTGGACTTGCCCGCTAGGGTAGAGGCTCGCGCAACAGTGATTGCCCCCACGATGACAACGGATGCGTTGGCTTTACCTGAAGCCTCCACGTCTAGCGCTTCCAAGCCGAAGCGTCGTCGTCGCGTCGCCACCCAAAGCGGCGACGAGACTGCCTGATTTATCTAAACTAGGGTGACTCGGCGTGTCGCCAAAAGCTGCAGGGTGTGGAATCGCACAGCGTAAAACCCCTGTTTTTGGCTCATCCAAGTTGCCCTCAGATAGGCAAATCAGCTAAATTTGATCGTCGGCGCGACCAGCGCCAGCGGGATAAATATTGAAACGCTGTTCAAGCGAATCCCGTTCCGTATATCTAGAAGAGATGAGCTACACGTGGTCTACGCGATCGTCAAGGCCGGCGGCCGTCAGGAGAAGGTCTCCGTCGGTGACGTCGTCGTCGTCGACAAGGTTTCCGAAGAAATCGGTTCCAGCATCGAGCTTCAGCCGCTGATGCTGGTTGATGGCGATGCCATCACCGTCGATGCTGCCAAGCTTGGCAAGGTCACCGTCAAAGCAGAAATTGTGGACGCAACTAAGGGTCCGAAGATTTCCATCATCAAGTACAAGAATAAGTCGGGCTACCGTAAGCGCCAGGGACACCGTCAGAAGCTGTCGGTTGTCAAGATCACTGAGATCGCCTGACCTGAGACCGATTCGAGCAGAAAGTAGTTTCTGATGGCACATAAGAAGGGCCTTGGTTCCTCCCGTAACGGCCGCGACTCGAACGCTCAGCGACTGGGCGTTAAGCGCTACGGCGGTCAGCTTGTGAACGCAGGCGAGATTATCGTTCGCCAGCGTGGCACTCACTTCCATCCGGGCGACGGCGTTGGTCGTGGCAAGGATGACACCCTCTTCGCCCTGCGTGCAGGCGCCGTTGAATTCGGTGTGAAGCGCGACCGTAAGGTTGTCAACGTCGTTGAGCCGGTCTCTGCCTGAGACCGATCGCTTGAAGGGGGCGTCCGGCACATGCCGGGCGCCCTTTTCACATAGCTTTGATGTGCAGAGGTTTGTGCACAGATCCTCGGATCGCTTTAAGGAGACGAAATGGCAGACTTCATTGATCGCGTGACAATCCATGCTGCTGGTGGCAATGGCGGTAACGGTGTTGCCTCGATTAAGCGTGAGAAGTTCAAGCCTCTCGCTGGCCCAGATGGCGGCGACGGCGGCAATGGCGGTTCCGTCATCCTCGAAGTTGATCCGCAGGTGACGACGCTCCTGACGTATCACCGTGGTCCACACCAGAAGGCGAGTAACGGTACGCCCGGCATGGGTGACTTCCGTCAGGGTAAGAACGGCGAAGACATTATTCTTCCCGTTCCCGACGGCACGGTTGTGAAGTCCCCGTCCGGTGAGTTGCTTGCTGACCTCACTGGTGCAGGCGAGCGTTTCATTGTTGCTGAAGGTGGCCGAGGTGGCCTAGGTAATGCTGCGCTTGCTTCGAAGGCACGTAAGGCTCCTGGCTTCGCTCTGCTGGGGGAGCCCGGCGAAGAACGCGATGTTGTGCTTGAACTGAAGTCGGTCGCAGACGTTGCTTTGGTCGGTTTCCCGTCGGCTGGTAAGTCGTCGATTATCGCTGCGATGTCGTCTGCCCGCCCGAAGATTGCGGACTACCCGTTCACTACGCTGATCCCGAACCTTGGTGTTGTGCAGGCTGGCGATGAACGCTACACGATTGCTGACGTTCCCGGTCTGATTCCTGGCGCTTCTTCCGGTAAGGGCCTCGGCCTTGACTTCCTGCGTCACATTGAACGCTGTGGTGTGATTGTGCACGTGCTGGACACCGCCGCCTACGAATCCGAGCGTGAACCCCTGTCTGACCTGAAGACAATTGAAGCTGAACTGGCCGCCTATCAGGGCGATCTTGGCCAGATTGAAGGCTACGTTCCACTGATGGAACGCCCGCGTGTCATCGTCCTCAATAAGGTCGATGTGCCGGACGGTCGCGACTTGGCAGAGATTACGCGCCCCGAACTCGAGCAGTTCGGCTGGCCGATCCACGAGGTTTCTGCCGTCACGCACGAGGGCTTGAAGGAACTGTCCTTCACGCTGGCCGCCCTGGTGAAGAAGCACCGCGAATCCCTGCCTGAACGCGAAGCGCGGCCGGTTATTCGTCCGAAGGCTGTCGGGTCGCGTGACACCGTCACTGTTGGACGCGTCCAGATGGATGGTGAAGAGGTCTTCCAAGTTCGTGGTGATAAGCCTGAACGCTGGGTTCGCCAGACTGACTTTGCGAATGACGAGGCGATCGGCTACTTGGCTGACCGTCTTGCTGCCGCAGGCGTTGAAGACCAGTTGATGAAGGCCGGTGCCTTCGCCGGAGATACCGTCGTCATTGGTCCGCTGGATACCGGCATTGTCTTCGATTGGGAACCGACGCTTACCACCGGTCCGGAACTGCTGGGACAGCGTGGCACTGACGTGCGTATTAACCAGTCGGCTCGCCCGACGCGTAAGCAGAAGCGCGAGATCCACCATCAGGTGATGGACGCGAAGACTGCGGCGCGTGAAGAACTATGGACCGAACGCCAGAAGGGCGTGTGGACCGACCCACATAGCGAAAACTGAACCACTTATCCCTAAGGCAAGGACTCGAAGTGACTCCTTCGTGTGACGGCCGTATCAACGATGCGAACCGTATTGTCGTCAAAATTGGATCCTCGTCGCTGAGCCGCGATGATGGTGGCCTGGATCTGAACCGTATTGATTCCGTAGCGCGCTTGGTCGCGAAGTGGAAGACGCCGGGTAAAGAGATCATCATTGTCTCTTCCGGTGCGGTTGCAGCGGGTCTGGATCCGCTGGGCTTCAATTCGCGTCCGCGCGATCTGGCAAGCGTTCAGGCTGCTGCCGCGATGGGGCAGGGGCTCCTGGTTGCTCGCTGGACGGCAGCATTTCAGGCGCACCACCTTGATGTCGCTCAGTTGCTGCTCACCACTGAAGACGTCATGCGTCGCGAACACTACACGAACGTGCGTTCTGCGCTTGATCGCCTGCTCAGCTGTGGAGTTGTTCCGATTATTAACGAGAATGATGCGGTCACTACTCGCGAGCTTCGCTTTGGCGACAATGACCGTCTGGCCTCGTATGTGGCGCAGATGGTTGCAGCCGACGCGCTGATCCTGCTGACCGATGTTGATGGGCTGTATACCGCGCCTCCCAGCCATCCGGGTTCGCAGCTCATTCGCGAGGTTCATTCGACCGACGACCTACATGCTGTCTTGGTGACGGGCTCGGGATCAAAGGTGGGCACCGGAGGCATGGTGACGAAGGTTCAGGCTGCGACGATGGCTGCGACCTCCGGCATTGGGGTGGTCTTGACTAGCGCGGATGAACTGGGGACTGCACTGTCGGGGAGCGCGACGGGTACATGGTTCGCTCCTTCATCGGTTCGTCCGGCATCACGTCGCCTCTGGATTGCTCATGTTGCTCATTCTCGTGGCGAAATCATCGTCGACGAGGGGGCGGGTCGTGCAATCACCGCAGGCAAGAAGTCTTTGCTGGCTGCCGGCGTTGTTCGCATCATCGGACACTTTGATTTAGGCGATGTTGTAGATATTGCTGGCCCAGCTGGCCTGTTGGCGCGAGGCATCGTCTCCTACGACTCCGATGAGGTCGCACACATGGCGGGCTTGTCTGCTGAAGATCTGCGTCTTTCGGGTTGGGAGCATCCGCGCCCGATCGTGCATCGCGACGACTTGGCACCGCTGGTCTAGTACTGCTCAGCGCTCCAACCTGTGGGAAAATGGGGACATGACTGACCAGATTCCTGATATTTCAGATCTGACTACGGTTGCGCGCACGGCCTCCTTGTCGCTCGCCGTGGCGACAGCTGGTGTGAAGAATCGCGCGCTGGAAGCAATTGCGATTGCCCTTGAAGAACGGTCCCGCGAAATCTTGTCTGCGAACCAGCTGGATTTACTGCGAGGTCGCGAAAACGACATGTCCGCTGGGCTCTTGGATCGTTTGGCGTTGGACCAGTCGCGTATCGCGTCAATTGCTGATTCTGTTCGCGAGGTCGCCAGCTTGCCGGATCCGGTCGGCCAGATCCTCCGTGGAACCGTGAATGAGCTGGGTCTTCGTATCCGTCAGGTGCGCGTGCCTATGGGCGTTGTCGCAGTGATTTACGAAGCTCGTCCGAATGTGACGATTGATGCGACAGTGCTTGGCCTGAAGTCCGGTAACGCGGTTATTCTGCGCGGTGGTAGCGCGGCGTTTAACTCGAATCAGGCGATCATCACCGTGATGCGTGATGCTCTTGAAAGCGTTGATCTGCCCGCTGATTTAGTTCAGACGGTTGACCATCTGGGACGTCCCGGTGTGACGGCTTTGATGCGTGCTCGTGGTGGCATCGATGTGCTGATTCCTCGCGGTGGTGCGGGCTTGATCCAAGCTGTCGTCGAAAACTCGATTGTCCCTGTTATCGAAACAGGCACGGGTAACTGTCACGTTTACGTTGATGAGGGCGCAGACCTGGAAGCTGCTGAACGCATCATTATGAATGCGAAGACTCAGCGTGTGGGTGTCTGCAATGCAGCTGAGACTCTCCTTGTGCACGAAGCCGAAGCCGAGCGTTTCCTGCTGTCAGCGCTGACTCGTTTGGCAACAGCTGGCGTTACTCTGCACTTGGATCCTGCTTCTGCCCAGATTGCTCGTCAGACCCCGTCGATTGACTCCGATATGTGGGTTGAGGCAACCGAAGAAGACTGGGCAACCGAATACCTGTCGATGGATTTGGCTGTGCGGGTTGTCCCCTCGATTGATGAGGCCATCGCCCATATTCGTCGCTACTCGACCGGTCACACTGAAGCGATCTGCACCCGTTCCCTTCAATCCGCGAACCGTTTTCAGACTGAGATTGATTCGGCTGCCATTGCGGTTAACGCGTCGACCCGTTTCACCGACGGTGGCCAGGTTGGATTGGGCGCAGAGATCGGTATCTCGACTCAGAAGCTTCATGCTCGGGGTCCGATGGGCTTGGCTGAACTGACGACAACGCGGTGGATTATTGAAGGCGATGGGACGGTTCGTCCATGAGTGACCAGACTTGCATCCAGGCCAGTAGCGTCGATGGTGTCGAGGCGCCCGATGATGCTCTGACCACCAGTGCAGCTAAAGAGTTTTCAGCCGGTCGCCCTCGTCGATCCATCGGGATCATGGGTGGAACTTTCGACCCCATTCACCACGGCCACCTTGTCGCGGCGTCGGAAGTGATGGAAGTCTTCCAACTTGACCAGGTTGTGTTCGTCCCCGCGGCGATGCAACCGTTCAAGGCCGGGCGCAAGGTGACCAGCGCCGAACACCGCTATCTGATGACGGTTGTTGCCACGGCATCGAACCCGCGTTTTACCGTGTCTCGTGTCGATATTGACCGTGGTGGGACAACGTACACGATCGATACACTGACCGATCTTGCGGCGCAATACCCGGAGGATACGGACTTCTACTTCATTACGGGCGCAGATGCTCTGGCACAGATCGCCCAGTGGAAGGACGCGGATAAACTGTTCGAAATGGCGCATTTCGTCGGCGTTACTCGTCCAGGACATCAATTGGATGCGTCGGGTTTGCCTAGTAATTCGGTGTCGTTGGTGGAGGTCCCAGCAATGGCGATCTCGTCAACGGACTGCCGTAAGCGCGTTGAAGGTGGGCATCCGGTCTGGTATTTAGTGCCCGACGGTGTTGTCCAGTACATCAAGAAATACGACCTGTACACGGATCAGTGACGGGCATAGAACTCGCCGATTGTCGGCGTGAAGCATCCGCCGATTGTCGGCGTGAAGAGAGGAAAAACCACGTGAGTGAAGCGCAAAAGGATCTGCGGGACGTCATCGTAGAGGCAGCGATCGACAAGTTGGCGACGGATCCGGTGGCGGTGGACGTGGGGAATCGTCTGGCGTTGGCTGAGTCATTTCTGATTTTTTCTGCTCCTACGGATCGTCAGGTGCGCGCGATCGCTGAAGAAATCATGGATCAGACGGCGAAGCAGCTGGGTGTGAAGCCCGATCGCATCGAGGGGCGTACAGGTGGCACGTGGGTACTGATCGACTACGGTGAGCTGATCTGCCACGTTCTGACCGATGAACAGCGCGAGTTCTACGCTCTGGAAAAGCTCTGGGCAGACGGTAAGGTGACGCACCTTGCTCCCGAGGGAGAGGCCGCACGCGTTGCCGGTTTTGTTGTGGCGCCGGGCACGGTGGGTGCTGGGGTCGGTACTCCGATGTCGGCGGCTGAGGTTGTTGCGTCGATGGGTGATACGCGAGGCATGGACTTGGCGTCAGCGATTGCATCAGGCGCGATGGATTTAGCCGCCGATTCTGACGCTGAGGAAGACTGATCATGACCGAGCCTGCTACTTCTTCACCCGCTACTGTCACCGCACCTGCCAGCGACACTAACTTTGCTGTTGAGACACACGATGACGGCGCGAACCGTATTGTGTTCGTGCGTCACGGACAGACGGACTATAACGTTGAGCGGCGTTTCCAGGGTGTGATTGATCGTCCGTTGAATACTTGTGGTCGTAAGCAGGCTGAGCGCGCTGGCGAGGTTCTAGCGAAGCGTGTCCTGTCACGGAGTGCTCAGGTTGGTGTGAGTGTTGCTTCCCAGACCTCGAATAAGGTTGTGATTGTTTGTTCGCCTCTGTCGCGGGCCTCGGAAACTGCTGAGCTGATGGCTGGAGTGTTTCGTGCCCAGGGCGGCGATGTTGAAGGGCCGATCGTGGATGAGCGCCTGATTGAGCGCAACTACGGCCTGTTTGAGGGACTAACCCTGCCGGAGGCTCGCGAAAAGTATCCGGATTTGGTGGATGCGTGGCGTCAGACGGGCGAGAGTGGCGAGGCGTCAATTGAGCCATCGGATGTTGTGGGGGCGCGCGTGCGGGATGCTACTTTTGAGGCGGCTCGCCAGGCTCCTTCGGATGCGACTGTCATTGTGGTTGCTCACGGTGCAGCAATTTTGCGCGGTCTGATTACCTGCATGGGCTTGAACCCGCTTGAATTTGATGCGATGCGTGGCTTGGATAATTGTCACTGGTCAGAGCTTGTTCGCGTGGGTGGGGGAGGTTCCGGTGCGTCGGGTGCTCCGTCTTTCCGTTTGGCTGCGCACAATATTGGATACCGCGAGGATGTGTTGGGCGCGTAAGCATCGCGCATCTGCTTGTCGCGTGGATCCTGTGATCGCGGCTGGTGTGATGGCCTGCACGGGGTTTCGATTTTACGAACCGGCTGGCGTTCCGTTATGCTTAACGGGTCGCAAGTGCGATGAACTGAATACGGGGCTATGGCGCAGTTGGTAGCGCGCTTCCATGGCATGGAAGAGGTCAGGGGTTCGAATCCCCTTAGCTCCACTACGAGCACGCTGAGTTGATACAATTTCGCAGAACTAGAGTTTTGCGCAAAGGTGCGCGCAAAATGTGAAAACGCGCGAAAAATCTAAAGCTCCTGCTCACAGGCATAAAACTAGGGCTGACTACCTGAACGGTGGTCAGCCCTTTTGTTTTTCGTGCTTCTAATAGCTATCTGCAGGAAGTTCTATTTTGGGCTTATAGGTCATTTCGGGCTTATAGGTCATTTCGTGTTGGTTTTTCGTGGACTTTTCGTTGTGTTGGTAGGGGAAAGTCGGGTTTGAAGTCGGTTGAATTCGAGGATGGGAAATCCTCGTTGTTTAGTTTGTGGTGGATCAACACATAAGTGGGGCAAGACTGCTGCTGGTCGAGTCAGGTTTAGGTGTAGTAAGTGTGGAGCGAGTCAGTCGCGTCGTAATGATATTCAAGCGCGGTATTTCGCCGCGTTTTTAGAGTTTGCCACTGGCCGGTTACGCTACCAGGATCTACTTGGTGGGGGTCGTAGTGCTCGGCGCCATTTTGAAAGGTTTTGGCATTTATGGCCTACTAGCCCACTGGTGGATGAGGTTCATCATGTGGTGTTTGTAGATGGGATTTATCTAGCCTGTAACGTGGTGGTTTTGATTGCCTGCACTAAAAAACACGTGTTGGGCTGGTATGTGGCCAAAGGCGAGTATTCCGGAGCGTGGCAAGCCTTGTTTGATCGCATCGCCCCACCAGATGTCGTGATCTGCGATGGGGGCAGCGGGATCGCTAGCGCCTTACAAGCTCAGTGGCCTACCACCAGGGTGCAAAGGTGTACTTTTCATGCTTTCAGCGCGGTGAAACGTAAAACTACCACGCGTCCTCGCACCCAGGCCGGAGTGGAACTCTACGGGCTAGCAAAGCGTTTACTACACATAAAAACCTGAGGGTGTCAGTCCGTTTGTGTACGGGGACTGATTTACAAGTATGCGGCGAACCTGTCGGGGTAGGCCACGGATAGCTGATTGATTGCCTGTTTCCAGTTGCTGGTCTTGCTGCCTTCGATAAGTCGCTTGGCTGAAGCAGAAGCCTTGGCACCTTCTTTAGCGCGGCGGGCAGCACGACGGTCCTCGATGTTACAGATCATCAGCCACAGCGTCTTCACTGCCGCTGAATCCGACGGGAACTGAACGCGGTTTCGTGTTGCTTTCCGCAGCTCACTGTTCATCGATTCGATGGAATTCGTGGTGTAGATAACCTTCCTTGCCGCTGGCGGGAACTGCAGGAACGGAATGAACCTGTCCCACGCGTCGCGCCAGACTTTCACTGATTGCGGATACTTCTGGCCAAGCTCGCTGGCCTCAAACTCATCGAGTGCACTTCGAGCTTCATCCTCGTTGACAGCGGTATAGATGCCTCGTAGATGCTTCGAGACCTCTTTCCGGTCGCCGTAGGCTACCCACCTGTTAGCGGCACGAATCAGATGCACCACGCAGGTTTGGACCATGGAGTCCGGCCAGGTTGCCTGGATTGCTTCCGGAAAGCCTTTCAGTCCGTCACAGCAGACAATAAAGACATCGTTGACACCGCGGTTGGCGATTTCTGCGCACACCTGCGACCAGAATGCTGCACCTTCATTGGTAGCTACCCACAAGCCCAAGATGTGCTTAATGCCCTCCATGTCCACTCCGACACCCATGTAGACCGCCTTGTTGACGACGCGTCCGTTGTCACGGATTTTTACACGTAGGGCATCAAGGAAGATAACTGGATAGAACGCCTCGAGTTGCCTGGTCTGCCACGCGGTGACTTCCTCTAAGACCGCATCGGTGACCGCGCTAATGGTATCTGGCGACAAGTTCACGCCGATGGTGGTAGCCAGATGATGTTCGATGTCACGCACGGTCATTCCGCCCGCATACAAACTAATGATCATGTCATCGAGGTCGGTAAGTCTGCGGCTACCCTTGGGGACCATGCGCGGCATATAAGTGCCTGCTCGATCTCGAGGGACACTGATATCAACTGGCCCGTATGCCGAGTCCACGGTTTTAGGATAGGAGCCGTTACGGCTGTTGGCTTGGCCGGCCGCTTCCTTACCAGCCCGGTCGCCATTGACGTAGCCCAGGTGTGCATCCATTTCCGCGTTGAGCCCACTGTTAATCGTGGCCTGCAACAAGCCACGCACCAGCTCGTTGGCGTCGACGGTTGATTCACCCAGCTCCTGGATCAGCCTGGCAGTTTCCGGGTTCTCCATCAGCCGGCGGCTGATATCGGCGACGCGCTCAGCGCCACCATGTTTCTTCGGGGACACAACAGTCATTGTTGCGCACTCTCCTTCGTGATTGAGGATTAAACCTCATACACAAAACTTCCGACACCCTCAAAAACCTCAGCTCAAGCCACCCAATGGTGAGTAGACCTAGCTGCTTGGAACACTACTTACAAAGCCTTCCTGGCCCAAAAAACAAGACTCGAAAACGGGGCCATAGTTCCCACCCACCGGCGGTTAATAGAAGCGCGTAACTCCCTTAACAGCCTAGTACGCAAAGGCACTCTATTTACCTACCTAGACCCCCACCTACACATCCCCACACAACCCATCCCAGCCACCACCAACCACATTGAAGGCGCCATTAACACCCAACTAAGAGCACTACTGCGCACCCACCGGGGAATGCCTCTAAACCACCGCGTAAAAGCCGTCCTGTGGTGGTGCTACCTACACACCGAAAACCCCGCCGTCCCCGCACAAATACTCACCAACACCCACACAGATCAAGAAATCACCCAACTATTCGCAACCGCCCAACACCGCGCCCAAAAACAAAAACAACTACAAGGCTGGGGCACAGCCATCAACTGGACCGACCTCCACCACTGCCAACCATGGAAAGAAACCTACTAAACAAAAACCAACACGTTTTGTCCTATAAGCCACGAATGGCGCTAGACAGACAAAGGCTGCCCTCCAGTTTGGCAGGGCAGCCTTTTATTGACTAGAGCTTAACTCACTTGAGGTTCGCAAAGAACTTATCCCATGGCATTTCCAGTGGATGATCCTCTTCAACAACCGAGTAGAGGAAGCGGCAGAGCGGGAAGTCCTCTTCCTTGATCACACCACGCTTTGTCAGCGCACGCAGTGCCTTACCAACCACCGAAATGGCGGCAACGCCCTCCAGCGTCACGCCCTTCATGTGGACGCTACGCACCTCAGAGAACGGCACGCCCTGGCCGACGAAAGTGCCGGCCTTCACGTTGCGTCCGCCCATGGAGGTGACGAACATGTCGCCAACGCCACCCAGACCGATGCCTGTATTCGGATCGCCGCCCATCAGCTTGATGAAGTGGATCAGCTCCTTAGCGCCCTGGGCAAACACCGCCGAGGAGTAGTTGTACATGACGTACTTGTCGTTCTCCTTGCCTGCCGCCTCAAGCATGCCCTTGGCGAAGCCGGCAGCGAACGCGTAGATGTTCTTGGTTGCAGCGCCGGTCTCGTGGCCGACGAAATCCAGAGACGTCCACACGTGGTAGTAATCCGTACGGAACATGTCAGCCAGATAATCCAGATCGTCCTGATCGTGGCCACAGAACACGACGCAAGTGTCGTGATGAACGGCAACCTCGCCAGCAATCGACGGGCCAACAATCGCGTTCCAAGAAACCTGATCTACAAGTTCCTTGGGTAGCGCGTTCTGGATAATGGTTGGCAGCAGATGCAAGGTGCCGTCCTCGTCTGCGCGCATGCCCTTAGTCACGCAAAGCAGCTTCTGACCCGGCTTCAGCAGGGTCTTGAACTGCTCGGCGATCCACTCGATACCGAACGAGTTAACGCCACACATGACGACGTCGGCACCCTCGAATGCCTCGGCGACGTCCTCAAGCTGGTAAGCCTTGATGTTCTCGTTGACCTTCAGGCCAAGATTCGGGTGCACCCCGGTCTTCTGGATTGAATCGATGATCTCGCGGTCAAGATGCGTGCCGACAAGGCGAACCTCGTGGCCGTTCTCAGTGACCGGGAATGATAGAGCGGTGGCCATAATTCCACTACCCAAAACAACCATCGTTGCCATAACAAATCCTTGCTATTGATTGAAGCTTTAGTTCTGGCCGTAGACGTTTTGGTAGCGCTCCCAGAGCTTGTCGATGGCATCGGACTCAACCGGCACCGCCCCGCCCAAGGAATTAGCGATCGCCACGGTCTTGGCGACCTCCTCCACCATCACCGCCGCCTTCACGGCTGCGGTTGCGTCCTGGCCCACAGTGAAGGGGCCGTGGTTTGCCATCAGCACGGCTGGGGAACGCGAAGACTTGAGCGTCTCGACGATTCCCCTGCCAATCGAGTCGTCACCGATGATCGCGAACGGCCCAACAGGGATCTCACCGCCGAACTCGTCGGCGATCATGGTCAGCACGCACGAGATGGGCTTGCGCACGGCAGAAAAAGCGGTGGCGTACGGCGAGTGCGTGTGCACAACCCCGCCCACCTCGCTCATGTGGCGGTAGACATATGCGTGAGCGGCAGTGTCCGACGACGGGTTCAGACCCTTCGAGGTGTCGTCGTCGATCTTGTTGCCGTCAAGGTCGCAGACCACCATCTTGCCGGGCTCTAGCTCGTCGTAGCGGACACCCGAAGGCTTGATGACGAACAGGTCCTCACCCTCAACGCGCTCGGAGACATTGCCCGCCGTCCATACAACCAACTGGTTTGCCGGCAGTTCGGCGTGCAACTTTGCCACCTTCTCGCGAGTCCACTGAATGCGGTCGCGGATATCAGACGAAAAATCAGAAATGTGCATTTACTACTTCTTTTCCTTCTGCTCGCTCTGGAATGCCTTCATCCTTGCCATGATGTCGGTCTCGTCACGCCCGAAGTGATCGTGCAGTTCCTTGTAGAAGCTGAAGACCACGTCGTACTCCTTGGAGCTGGGCTCGTTCGGCTTGTACTTGTACTGCTCGGTCTGGGACATTGCCTCAGCAGCTTCGAATACCGATGGGTAGATACCGGCGGCAGTGGCAGCGAAGACGCAAGCACCCAAGGAGCCAGTCTGCGGAGCCGTCGAAATCGTGATCGGCTTGCGGGTGATGTCCGCGAGCATCTGCATGTAGAACTCGTTCTTCAGCAGACCACCTGCGGCAACAATCTCGTCGATCTTGACGCCGTACTGCTCAAAGTTTTCGATAATCACGCGCGCACCGAAGCAGGTCGACTCGAGTAGTGCTCGGTAGATCTCTTCTGGTTTTGTAACTAGGGTCAAGCCCATGATCGTGCCTGAAAGGCGCGAGTCAGAAAGAATTGAACGGTTGCCGTTATGCCAATCCAGTGCGATTAGACCGTGTTCGCCAATCTTCTGCTGCATGGCTAGTTCGCCGAGCAGCTCGTGGACGGAAACGCCCTTCTCCTTGGCGAGATCCTCGTACCTTACAGGGATGCAGTTCTCGGTGTACCACGCGAAAATGTCGCCAACTGCCGTCTGGCCTGCCTCGTAACCCCAAGCACCATCGACAGCACCGCCGTCGACAATTCCGAAGACGCCAGGAACCTCGTGTAGCTCCTTATCGTTAACTACGTAGCAGCTGGAGGTGCCCATGATGGCGGTCAACTGACCAGGCTTGACGGCGTTAGCACCAGCAACAACAACGTGCGCGTCAATATTGCCAGAAGCGACTGCAATTCCTTCAGGCAGTCCCAGAATTGCTGCAGGTTCGCTATGCAAACCACCAACTTTGGCTCCCAGCGGCAGGATCGGGCCAGACATCTTGTCCTCGAAAACAGTACCGAAGCCCTTAGAAACCGATTCCAGGTATTCCTGCGAAGGGTAATGGCCATCCTGGTACATGCGCTTGTAGCCTGAGTCGCCAGCCGCGTAAGTCAATTTTCCTGTCAGCTTCCAGGTCAGCCAGTCCATCAAGTTGACGAAGTAAGAAGCTCCGTCGTAAACGTCGCGGGCCTTCTCGTAGGTCTCCAGGACCTTCGGCAGCAGTAGCTCGGAAGAAAGGACTCCACCGTAACGGGCCAGCCAAGGCTCGTTACGCTCCTTAGCGGCGGCAACCAGACGGTCTGCCTGCTCCTGCGCACCGTGATGCTTCCACAGCTTGATCCAAGAATGCGGATTATTCGCATACTTGGGCTTCTTGCAAAGCGGCACGCCGTATTTATCCGTTACCAAGATGGTTGCCGACGTGCAGTCCACGCCAATTCCGACCACACGAGTGGGATCGATTCCGGCGTCCTTGACGGCTCCAATAACTACACGGCGAAGAACGTACTCATAATCGCCCGGATCCTGCAACGCGTAGCTAGGCGGCAGCGCCTGGCCATCAGCACTATCCAGCGTCTCGTCCATGACACCGTGCGGATACTCGGCAACAGCAGTGCCAAGCATTTCACCATTGTCTGCGCGAACCACAACAGCACGCCCAGATAGTGTTCCAAAGTCAATACCGACTAGATACTTAGTTTCTGGCATCTTCGCTTTTCCGTACTCGGTTCCTCAATACGAGGAGTTTTTGCTAGTTAACAAAGCGATGACCCAGCCCCTCCTTGAACTGAATCACTGATACTTTGCAACTTTACACGAAACTGCTTTCACCATAGCTTGGTCTTCAATCTAAAAGTTAAAAGACAGATCCCCGACCCCACCCTCGCCTCGCGATTTTTCAGCGTCCGGTAGTAAATCAGTGAGCCATGCCAGGCTCTCGCGTAGTGCTCTTGTGCGCCGCGCATAAGCCCTGAGTGATTTGGGGCGGCATGAACGCCCTAGTCCTGGCTTATGTCGGACTGCCATGTGGCCGAAACCGTCGGCCGCGGTGACGCTCGCCAAAATCGCGAGACTACCAACGAGTCTTTTTAGTTAAGTTCGGTCAGCCAGTTCAGCTGCTGGATTTTCGTATCCAGAAGGCGGTATTTCTTGGCCGCCTCATCGGCCTGGGTGCGCAGCTTAGGCGCGTCCACGGAAGAGACGTAACGCACCTCGGAGCGCGAATAGACGTCTTGACGAGTGCTTGCCGCATCGGCCGTCTCGGCGAGCAGACGCCTGCGTATCAGAGCGATATCCCGGGCAGCTATCGCGTCGGTGAAGATCGCAGCGAACGCCATCTCTGCTGTGAAGATTCAGGCAGACGCAATCCTGTGATTATTACTGACAACATGCCGGTAGCGGAGGGGGTGATCGGTTTTGCCGCGGATCAAGGGCTTGAGGTTGCGCGCGATTTTTCGATTGTGACGATGGGTAACCAGATCGGTTACACGGCTGATACGGCGTTTGATTTGTCGGAGGTCTCAACGGACCGCGAGCAGATGGGACGCCAATGCGTGGATCTGTTGGTTGATGCCTCACGCGCGAAGTCCGTTGAAGACCTCTCCAATAGTGTGGTGTTCGAGCCGAAGTTTATTGATCGAGGCTCATGTGCGAATCTGAAGGAATAGAGCCCCTATTCGTTTAAGTTTGGTAGTTCGAATTCGTCGAGACTCCGATCGAGCGGCTCAGGAATCGTGCTACAACATGAACTGCCCTCGCCACGGTACAGGTGGCGAGGGCAGTGCCAGTATTCGGCTATCTCAGCTTTCTACTATTCGCGAGGAAGCGTTTTAGCTTTCGCGCTGGAAAGACATGGTTGCTTCGTAGGTCTGTTCAGACGGCCAGCGTGAGGTGATTGCTTTTGCCCTGGTGTAGAACTTCACGCCCTCGGGGCCGTGGATGTGCATGTCGCCAAGCAAGGACTGCTTCCAGCCGCCAAACGAGTAGTAGGCAACCGGGGTTGGGATCGGCACGTTGATGCCAACCATGCCGGCCTCCACATCTAGGCTGAAGCGGCGGGCAACACCACCATCATTGGTAAAGATTGCTGAACCGTTGCCGAACTCCACAGCGTTTACGATCTTGATTGCCTCGTCGTAGGTGTCCGCATGGACGATCACAAGAACGGGGCCAAAGATCTCTTCGTAGTATGCCGGTGAGTCCAACGGCACGTCGTCGAGGATGGTTGGGCCGAGGAAGTGGCCGTTCTCGTAGCCCTCAACAACTAGCTTGCGGCCATCGAGTACAACCTTCGCGCCACGCTTTTCTGCATCGTCAATGAGGCCGGTGATGCGTTCCTTAGCCTTTGCGGAGATGACCGGACCCATCTCGACGCCTTCGCCCATGCCTTCGCCAACGTGGATCTTCTCAGCATGCTTCTTCACGAGGCCGGCGAGCTTTTCGCCGATCCCGCCAACTGCTACAACTACGGGCAGTGCCATGCAACGTTCGCCTGCCGCTCCGAAAGCAGCCGCAGAGATGTGCTGTGCGGCAAAATCAAGGTCTGCGTCCGGCATGACAATGGCGTGGTTGTTTGCCCCGCCCAGTGCCTGAACGCGCTTGCCGTGCTTGGTTGCCGTGTCCTGCACAATGTGTGCAACTGGCGTTGAGCCAACAAAGGACACAGCGTCAATGCCGGGGTGTTCCAAAATGTTCGTCACCAGTGAGCGGTCGCCAGATAGTACCTGGAATACGCCGTCGGGAAGGCCAGCTTCCTTGTACAGCTCTGCAGTAAGCAATGCGGCGGAGGGGGTGGCTGAGGACGGTTTCAAAATGAACGCGTTGCCGGTGGCAATCGCCAGCGGGTGCATCCACATGGGAACCATGGCCGGGAAGTTGAACGGGCAAATACCGGCAACAACGCCAACCGGTTGTCTGATGCTGTGGATGTCCACGCCGGTGGAGACGTCAAATGAGTACTCGCCTTTGAGCGCAACGTTAATCGAGGTCGCAAAATCGAGGGTTTCGCGTCCGCGCTGAATCTCGCCGATTGCATCCGAGTAGTTCTTGCCGTGCTCCGCAACAATCAGGCGAGCCATCTCGTCTTGGTGGTCGAGAACCAGTTGGCGCATACGGAACATGATTGCAGTGCGCTTGGCTAGCGGCACTTTAGCCCACTCTTTTTGTGCCTTCTTAGCGATTTCTACGGCGTGGTCAAGGTCCTCACCGGATGCTTCCAGTAGGGTGCCTTCGACTTCACCCGTGGCGGGGTTTTCAACGTCAAGCGTGGCAATAGGGTTGCCTTCGTAGTACTTTCCGTCGACCCAATGCTTAATAGTTTTCATCTGCGAACCTCTTTGTGCACTATTGGAAAAGCGGGAAGATGATCCCGTCGACGGCTACAGTATACAACCGTAAGCGGCATTTGTCATGACAAAGATGTTGCTTGGTTGTTTGTGCGTGAAAAACATGAATCGGGTGGGACACGCCGAGAAGGAAAATGGCGTGATCCCACCCGATCCGGGTTCTATTGGGGCCTATTTAGCTGGCTTGGTGTATTGACGTTGAGGCTCCTGGTCGCGCAGGTATTCCTCATATGCCTTTTGGGTGGATTCGATGCGAGATACCTGCGATACGGGAACATCCCACCAAGAGCTGGAAGGCGGGTTTGGTCCGTAAAGGTCAGTCTCGATGTGAATCATGGTGGTCCGCTCAGCCTTCTCGGCTACGTGGTACGCTTCCTTGAACTCTTCGATGGTGTGCACCTCGATCACATCAATGCCCCACGAGCGAGCGTTCGCGGCTAGATCCACGTCCAGTTTGCAGCCGTCCTCGGTGTGGCTGGTGCCGCCGCCCGCACGATAGCGGGTGCCAAATCGTTGCGAACCACGTGATTCAGACAGTGCGCCAATGGATGCGAAACCGTAGTTTTGCAACAGGACGAAGATAACTTTCACGCCTTCTTGGGCGATCGTGGCTAGTTCCATGGGCAGCATCTGGTAGGTGCCGTCTCCAACGATCGAAACTACCTGCGAGTCCGGTAGTGCCATTTTCACGCCGAGAGCCGCGGGAATCTCATAGCCCATGGTAGAGAATGCGTATTCCACGTGGTATTGCACGGGGGTGCGTGCGCGCCACATGGCCTGTAGATCACCGGGCATTGATCCGGCTGCGTTGATCACTACGTCGTTGTCGCCCATCATTTCGTTTAGGGCGCCAAATACCTCTACCTGGGATGGCAGTGGGGCGTGGCCAAGGTTGGTCAAATGGTCAACTACCTTGTCCCATGCGGCCTTTTCTGTTGCAATTTCCTCAGCGTATTCGGCCTCCACATGGTGGTTGGCGAGTTTTTCTGTGAGGGCGGACAGTGCCTCGCGCGCGTCAGCAATAACCATTTCGCCGCTGTTCTTAACGGCGTCGAATGCCTTGACGTTGATGTTCAGGAAGCTCACATCGGGGTTCTTAAACTGGGTGCGGGAGGCGGTGGTGAAGTCCGAGTAGCGCGTTCCTACGCCGATCACCAAGTCGGCTTTGTCGGCCAAGTGGTTTGCGGCGTCGCAACCGGTGGAGCCAACTCCGCCTACGGACTGCGGGTGGTCAAAGTTGATTGCACCCTTGCCAGCCTGCGTGTCGGATACGGGAATGCCCGTGACTTTAGCGAACTCTCGTAGTTCTTCGCTAGCGTGGGAGTAGATAACGCCGCCACCTGCAATCAGAAGGGGACGCTTGGCACCCCGAATCATCTGCGCCGCGCGCTCTAGGGAAGCGTGGTCGGCGGGCGAGCGACGAATATGCCAGACGCGCTTTTCAAACATTTCAACGGGGAAGTCGTATGCCTCTGCCTGCACGTCCTGCGGCATTGCGAGTGCTACAGCGCCAGTGTCGGCAGGGTCGGTGAGCGTGCGCATGGCTTGCATGAGGGAGGGGAACAACTGCTCAGGCCTGTTAATGCGGTCAAAGAAGGTGCAAACTGGGCGGAATGCGTCGTTGACCGACGTATCCAACGTCTGCGGGTTTTCGACCTGCTGTAGTACTGGGTCGGGCGTTCTGGTTGCAAACTGGTCCGAGGGGAATAGAAGGACGGGCAGGCGGTTAGTGGTGGCCAGTGCGGCGCCGGTAACCATGTTCAAAGAGCCGGGGCCAATGGAAGCGGTACACATCATCGCCTGCATGCGCTCAGATGCCTTCGCGTAGGCAGCGGCGGCATTGACCTGCCCCTGCTCGTTGCGGGGCATGTAGTACGGCATCTCGCCGCCGTCAGGTTCGGGGTCGATTTCGTTTTGGAGCAGTGCTTGGCCGATGCCGGCCACATTGCCGTGTCCGAAAATGCCGAAGGCTCCGGTTATGAATCGTTGTTCAATCCCGTCGCGTTCGCTGTATTGGTTGACCAGAAAACGGATGGTGGCTTGCGCGACCGTGAGTCGAATCGTTTGGACTTGGTGGGTCATGATGCGTTCTTTCTATAGCTACTCAGAGTCGGAGGGGTTCATGGGGGTCATCGGCAGGCGGGGGTCAACCTCTTGGGTTTCCCACGTTTGACGCACCCATGTGTGGTGGGGGTCGTCGGTCATGAGCCACACAGAGTCTTCTGCCGGCCCTGCCATTACGTTGAGGTAGTAGAGGTCGTAACCGGGTGCTGCGATTGAGGGACCGTGGTATCCGTAGGGCATTACCACGATGTCGCGGTCACGAACTTCGGTGCAGACGTCAATGTCGTGTCCGGGGGAGGGGTAGATCCTCTGGATTGCAAAGCCTTCGCGGCCTGCGTCTCCGCGGCGAATTTCGTAGTAGTAGATTTCTTCAAGTTCGCGCTCAACTTCGTTGTGCTCGTCGTGCTTGTGAGGGGGGTAGGAAGACCAGTTTCCGCCCGGTGTTAGCACTTCGCAGGCCAGTAGGTGCGAGGTTTCAACCGTGTTGCCCAGCGCGTAATTGTTGACCTGCCTAGAGGAGGGGCCGGCGCCACGAAGACCGGTGCCCACTTCTTCGCGGGGGCAGTAGCGAGGCGAGAGGTCTTTGGTAGCTTTGGCGCCAGGTAGGGCGATGCGGGCGTGTCCGGATGCGGTGATCGTGATGTCCGTGTTTCGCGGAATGTAGGCGTAGTCCGTGATGTCAGTAAACACGGATTCGCGTCCCTTGATCTCGTATTCTTCGTTCTCTACCTTAACTGTGCATCCGCCCGATAGTGGAAGCACGAGGTATTCTGTCTCGTCACCTTCGACGGTGATTGTTTCGCCGTCAGGAAGATTGAGCACGCGTAGCGAGGACCATTCCCAGCCAGCCCGCTTAGGATCCAGGTCGGTTTCGTACGAGCCGTGCGATGTTGAGCCGGCGCGAACAATGTATTTGCTGTTGTCCGTCATTGGTACTCCTTGGGATTCACGATTGGTTCCGCTCTTTAAAGCTTATGGTGCGTGTGCGCAAAAGCTAACGTCTTCGTCGCTCGCGCTAAGAAAGCACTTGTTTGCAATTGTCGGTCTTTGTGTTTTGTACGTCAAGTATTGTCAAGACAATTTAAGAAAAAGGATGTCGGCGCACGGCAGGGGTGGCGGGATGTGGAGATTCTAGCCCCGCACGGCGGACTTTATGCTTATAAGTGCTCGTTTGGGCACTGGTGGTGCAGAATTATAGGGGATGTCGTCTACGAGCTGGCCGGGAACGAAACTAATTTGTCGTTACAAATGCTTGACATGCGTTCTGATTTGGAGTTCACTTAGGGCTACGGATAGTTGGATGTCCAATGGTGGCCATCCTCAGGATTTTCGCAGGAGGAACTGTGACTGATTTTACCCCCGGACCTTTGCTTACCGCGACTAAGCAATTCCCTACGGTTCTTTGGAATGACTCGTCGGATTTAGAAGAGTTGCGCCAGTCAATTTCGTTTGGCGGTGTTGGCGCTACCTGTAACCCGGTGATTGCTTACACCACTATTTCAAAGCATCCGGAGATTTGGAACGATCGTATTAAGGCGATCGCAGATGCGAATCCGACGTGGGGTGAGTCTGAGATCGGCTGGCGCGCCGTTAAGGACATGTCTGTCGAGGCTGCGAAGCTGCTGGAGCCGGCATTCGAGGAGCATAAGGGTCGCAACGGACGCCTGTCGGTTCAGACCGATCCGCGTTTCCACCGCGACGCTAAGGCGCTGGCTGACCAGGCTGAAGAGTTCCACAATCTGGCACCGAATATTGTGGTGAAGATTCCTGCAACCAAGGTTGGTCTTGAGGCGATTGAAGAGGCCACATACCGCGGCGTATCGATGAACGTCACTGTTTCGTTCACTGTTGCTCAGTGTGTTAAAGCAGGGGAGGCTATCGAGCGCGGCCTGAAGCGTCGCGAGGCTGAGGGCCATGACGTTTCGCAGATGGGCCCGGTGGTTACCCTTATGGTTGGCCGTCTGGATGACTGGTTGAAGCACGTTGTTGCTCGCGATCGCATCTTTATCGATCCGTCCGCTCTTGAGTGGGCTGGCGTTGCGGCTATGAAGAAGGTTTACAAGATCTTCCAGGAGCGCGGTTTCCGTGCCCGTCCGCTAGTTGCCGCATTCAGGAATGTGTTGCAGTGGAGCGAATTCCAGGGCGCTGACATGGTTGTTTCGCCGCCGTTTAAGTGGCAGGAGATCATTAACGCTTCCGACTACGAGCCGGTTTCTCGCATCGACGTTCCGGTTGATGAGTACTACCTCGAACAGCTTCGCCGGATCCCTGAATTCCACCGTGCTTATGACGAGGACGGCATGACGGTAGAGGAGTTCGAGGACTTCGGGGCCACTCGTAAGACTCTCCGTCAGTTCCTGCAGGCAGACGCCAACCTTGATGCTCTGGTTCGAGACATCATTGTTCCTGCCCCGTAAAACCGTTGTGCTTGTCTCGTTGAAAGGTTAATTATGCTTCGAATTGGAATTATTGGCGCGGGCCGCATTGGCCGCGTGCATGCTCGCTCCGTTGCGGCTCACCCGCAGGCTAAGCTCACTTTGATTGCTGATCCCATGTTGGATTCTGCTCAAGAGGTTGCCCAGGCTTACGGGGCGGAAGCAACGAGTGAAGCTAATGATGTTTTCGTATCTGACAATGTTGATGCAATCATCATTTGTTCGCCAACTCCGCTGCATGGAGATCATATTGTTGCCGCTGCCGCTGCCGGTAAGCCGGCTTTGTGTGAGAAACCGCTGGCTATGGATAGCGAATCCGTTGCTCAGATTCGTGAGCGTCTCGAAGCCCAGGGCACGCCTAATCCGCTGGTGATGCTGGGATTCAACCGTCGTTTCGACCCGTCGTTCAGCTCGATTCATGAGGCAGTAGAGGCTGGCGAGATTGGTCAGCTTGAACAGCTGACGATTATTTCTCGTGACCCGGCTGCTCCACCAAAGGAGTACATTGCGGTTTCTGGCGGCATCTTTAAGGATATGACGATCCATGATTTCGACATGGTTCGCCACTTCCTGGGCGACATCAAGACGGTTACTGCGGTGGGGCAAAACCTTGACCCCGAGCTTGCGGACACCGGTGATTTCGATGGTGTTGTAGTAACTCTTCAGAACGAGGCGGGCCGTAGCGCCACGATTACGAACTCGCGCCACTGTGCTTCTGGCTATGACCAGAGGCTGGAGGCGTTCGGCTCTGAGGGCGCGCTCTTTGCTGAGAATATTCGTCCTACCACGGTTCGTCGTTCTAACAAGCACGTGACGGATGCTCAGGAGCCGTATTTAGACTTCTTCTTGGAGCGTTACGAGGCCGCGTATGCGCGCGAACTCAGTGCGTTCATCGATGCCGTCACCGATGGTCGCGTTCCTTCCCCAGGAATTGAGGATGGTGCACAGGCTCTACGTTTGGCTGAAGCTGCTGAGAAGGCGGCAAAGGAAGGCGTAGTAGTCAAGCTTTAGCTGTTAGTTTCAACACTTTGCGTGCCGGGTATAGCAGTATTCTCCGGCGCGCAAAGTCGTTTGTGAGATGTAGGTTTGCGCGCTTTTGCGCGCAAACCTACATGACATTGCTGCGTGAGCAGACGCGGAAACTGACGTCCCATCGAAAATATTTGTCTTTACAAAGTATGGGGGCTTGAGTAGTCTGTAAATGTCGATCACAAGGGTGGTTGATGTCGGCGCAAGCCGAGCACATAGCCGTGCGGGACGTTATCCCAAACGGTTCCGCACAAGGAACCGTAAAGGAAGATCTACATTGGGTACGTACGCACTTACTGTTGCTGCTCCGCACACGATTAAGGTAGAGGCTCGTCCTCTGTTCAAGCTGGTTATCGCTGTTTTTGCAGTGATTGTGGCTTCCATGGTGGTTGTCGGTATCGCGACTGATCTAACCGCAATGGTCGTTTTCGCAGGGCTCCTGACCGTATGTGGAGCTATTGCTGGTGTTTTCGTTGATCTACATCTACAGATGAATCGCAGGTGAGCTTCCGGTTAGGTTGTAAAACGACCGCCAACTAGCAAGCGCCGATCCCAATGGGGGGAACGGTGCTTTTTCTTTGTGAGGGCAAAATGGCAGGGTTCACAACAGGTGCACTGATCGTATTGGGACTGTGTGCATTTATAGTGGGCATATCTAAAACGGCGTTGCCGGGTGCTGCCACGCTCGCTGTTGCTTTGCTAGCGGCAGTGATGCCTGCTCTGCAGTCCACGGGCGTTATGTTGCTGATGTTGCTCGCGGGTGACGTGATCGCGATAGTTATGTATCGCAAGAAGGCTCATTGGCCAACTTTGGCGCGTCTCGTGCCAGGAGTTCTGGTAGGACTCGCTTTGGGCGCGTTGTTCTTGTATGTGGCTTCTGACCGCGTGATACGCGTGAGTATTGGTTTGGTTCTCCTCGCCCTCATTGCCGTGACAACTTTTCTTTTAAAGAAAAATGCACATCTGAACCTAGAGGGGCCTTGGGCGAGAGCGGTTTTCGGTTCTCTTGCGGGTGTAACAACAATGGCCGCGAACGCGGGCGGGCCGGTAACAACGATGTATTTTTTGGCGGCGAAGTTCCCGGTAAAGACTTTTTTGGGAACCACGGCCTGGTTCTACTTTTTAGTTAACGTAGCAAAGCTCCCGTTCGCCTTGGCTTTGGGGAGTGTCGGGGGTGAATCATTGCACATCGCCGTCCCGTTTTTACCCCTCGTGTTGCTGGGGGCGTTGCTTGGTAAAGTGTTAGCTTCGCGTATGTCGCAAGAGGTTTTTGATCCCGTAGTTACTATTTTGACAGTGGTTTCGGCCGGGTACTTGTTGATTTAGCACGCCTGATCAGGAAAACTCTATATCCTCTTTTCCAATCAAGAGTCTTGACCAGGCCGAATCTCGCTGATAGATTTGTCAATACAAAGTTTTGGGCAATGTTGCCAAATCGGGCGATGCAATGAGCGGACAAAGATGTTCGGAGGAAACCAATGACTACCAAGAAGACGATTGGCGTTGGCGTTATCTCCCTGGGATGGATGGGGCGCTTACATGCGCGCAGTTACAAGGCTGTGAGTGAGCACTTTCCTGAACTCGGGGTACAGGTAAAGCTTGTTGCCGCTGCAGATCCAGTTGAAGAAGCTCAACGTGCAGCGGTTGAAGATCTAGGGTTTGAACGCGCTTACGGTGACTACCGTGAGCTACTCGCAGATCCGGATGTGGATGTTGTTTCGATCTGTTCACCAAACTTCTTACACGAAGAGATCGCCCTGGCAGCAGTAGAGGCCGGCAAGCCGTTCTGGATTGAAAAGCCTATGGGGGTGAGTGCGCAGCAGGCCAAGGCCGTCGCACAGGCGGCCGCTAAGGCGAACTTGCCAACTGCAGTCGGTTTCAACTACCGCCACACTCCGGCTATTGAGTACATGCGTCACCTGGTGCGTAGCGGTGAGCTCGGCAAGATAACGAACGCACGTGTTTGGTTTATTGCTGATTACAACTCCTCGCCAATGGGACCGCTCACGTGGCGTGCTTCGCGTGAAAAGGCGGGTGCGGGCGTGGTGCCAGATCTGATGAGCCACGGCGCTGACCTAGCTCAATACATCATTGGCCGTATCAGTTCCGTTTCGGCTCTTACGGACACATTCATTAAGGAACGTCCGATTCCTACGAAGATGGGCTTTGGTCATTCCGGTTTTGAGATCGGAGACCAGACGAGCCCGGTAGAGAATGAAGACTATGTTGCTTTGCTTGCTCGTTTCGATAACGGCGTGATTGCAACGATGGAGTCGTCGCGAGTCAGTGTTGGCCCTCGCGCGGAATATGTCGTTGAGGTCTACGGCACTAAGGGGTCGGCACGTTGGAATTTTGAGCGTTTGAACGAACTAGAGGTGTGCCTGGGTGTAGACAATGGTGCTACGCATGGATACACGCGCGCTATGGCGGGCCCTCAGTGGGATAACTGGAGCCGTTTCCAGCCGGCAATCGGCACCTCGATGGGGTTTGACGACATGAAGTGTGTTGAAGCCGCGCAGTTCTTGAAGTCGATCCTTACTGGAGAGCAACACGCTCCATCTGCGGCAGATGCCTGGTGTGCAGCAGAAGTCGATGAAGCTATTGTCGCTTCCGCTGCGGATGGCCAATGGCACGACGTTTCGGTAGTTGAAGGCAAAACTACTTTTGATTCGTAAACGGCAATTTGTTGCCAAATTGTCACTTCAATACAGTTACACCTCTCATTGTTGAGGATCAAGAAAGGAAGTCGCATGAGCAAAGATGCTCGTGAAATCCCAATGCAAGGGATAACCCGCGACCAGTTGGCGAAGGCTGTTAAAGACACTCCATCTTCGGGTAAGCACCGCGGTGTTTTCGCGATTGCTGCCGTCGCTACACTCGGTTCGTTGCTGTTTGGTTATGATACCGGCGTAATTTCTGGCGCATTGCCTTACATGCACATGCCGTATGGGGCGGAGGGCCTGCAGCTCACTGCGTTCCAAGAGGGTGCAATCGGTGGCACTCTTTTGGTTGGTGCAGCTCTAGGTGCTCTGATTGGTTCTAGGCTTTCAGACCGTTACGGTCGCCGTCACAACATTACGCTGTTGGCCATACTCTTCCTGGTTGGTGCGCTTGGTACCGCCTTTGCTCCAAATGTATGGGTGATGTATCCGTTCCGTCTGATTCTGGGCTTCGCAGTTGGTGGTGCCTCGGCAACGGTTCCTGTCTACTTGGCTGAAACGGCGCCGAAGAGGATTCGCGGTTCCATCGTTGCTGTTGACCAGTTGATGATTGTTACCGGTCAGTTGCTGGCATTCACCATGAACGCGGTCATCAATGCTATGTACGGTGGTCCGCAGGTAACTATTGAAAGTGACCCCTCGGGCAACCTAGCTCCGGGTGTTTACTCTTTCGACACGCTTAGTGCTTTCCAGGTTGCCAAGGGTGGTTCGATGAGCGCAGATCAGTACCATGCGTTCCTCGATCAACTCGTGGTTGCAGCCGGTAACGGTGCCGCGTGGCGGTACATGCTTGTCCTGTGTTCAATTCCGGCTATCGCCCTGTGGATTGGTATTCGTCTGATGCCTGAATCTTCACGCTGGTACATGTCGAAGATGCGTATGTACGATGCGATTGCCTCGCTCAAGCGTATCCGTGACCCGCAGCGTGACGGTTCCCTCGAAGATGAACTCATGGAAATGATTGAGGCTCGTCAGCATGAAGCTGAGGCTGAGGAGTCGAACAAGGGCTTGCGGTATGTGTTCTCGGTGCCCTGGCTTCGAAAGCTTATGCTGGTTGGTATTTTCCTTGCCATTGTTAACCAAACTACGGGTGTTAATACCGTTATGTACTACGCGCCGAAGGTTCTTGAATACGCGGGCATGTCCACTTCCGCTTCGATTACGGCTCAGGTTGCAAATGGTGTTATGAGCGTGATTGGTTCTGTTTTGGGTATCTGGCTGATCTTGAAGTTTAGGCGTCGCCAAATCCTGATTGCAGACGTAACTGGTGTAGGTGTTTGTCTGCTTGGTATTGCTGCTACGTTCCAATTCGCGATTGCGCCGCACATTGCTAATGGCACTGTGCCGCCAAGCTGGGCCTCGTTCCTCATTCTTGGCCTGATGGGAGTGTTCATGCTGATTGTGCAGTCTTCAAACGGCACGGTGGTGTGGACGATGATGGGCGAGCTGTTCCCTGCGGACGTGCGTGGCGTTATGAACGGTACTGCAATCTTCTGCATGTGGATTACGAATGCATTCATCACCTGGACATTCCCACCGATGATGGAGAGCCTGGGTGGTGGGCTTACCTACACGCTGTACGGTGTGCTTAACCTTGTGATTGCGGTGATCTTGTTCAAGGTTATGCCAGAGACATCTGGCCGCTCCCTTGAGCAGATTGAGCGCGACATGGAAGAGCGCTATTCCTAAACCAGATGGGGGGAGGGGGTCCACCTCCCTCCCCCCCCCATTAAATTCTTATTTTAGACTTTCAAAACTTTTTTACTCTATCGAAGGAGACAATATGTCTTTCAAACTTGATCTCGAAACTGCCATTTCTGATCCGAATGGCATCACGTGGGGTATGCACCCGATTACGTGGCGTAATGACGACATTCCTGAGGTTGGCGCATACAACACGCTCGAGGACATGCTGCTTGACCTCGCTGATGTTGGGTTCCGGGGCACCGAGTGCGCCGGCTTCTTCCCGGCTAAGGAGATCGTGAAAGAACGCGCTGAGGCGCGCGGCATCAAGATTGTTGCGCAGTGGTTCTCTTCGTTCATTGTTCGTGATGGGGTAGAGGCAGTGATCCCCGAGTTCCGTGAGAAGTGTGAGTATCTGCAGTACTTGGGTGCTACCCGAATCGTAGTGTCTGAGCAGACCGGTTCGGTGCAGGGAGTGCGCGACGTTTGCATCTTCACCAATAAGCCAGTGCTGAACGATGAGGAGTGGGTGAAACTGGCTGAGGGCCTGAACGTGCTTGGCGATATTG
Source organism: Schaalia turicensis ACS-279-V-Col4 (assembly GCF_000296505.1). Lineage (GTDB taxonomy): Bacteria > Actinomycetota > Actinomycetes > Actinomycetales > Actinomycetaceae > Pauljensenia > Pauljensenia turicensis_A. The sequence continues at coordinate 88,452 of NZ_JH815210.1, read as the reverse complement.
CGCACGAGTACGGTTTGGAACTTGTCTATCACCACCACCTGGGCACGGTTGTGCAGACGAAGGAAGAGACGATTCGCCTGATGGATATGACGGATCCGGCCAAGGTCAGCCTGCTCTTTGACACCGGCCACGCATTCGTGGGTGATGGCGATGTAATGGGGCTACTGGAAGCTGTGATTGACCGCGTACGTCACGTGCATTTCAAGGACGTTCGTGAGGAGAAGCTGCAGGAGTCGCGCGAGCAGAATCGCTCGTTCCTGGATTCGTTCCTCAACGGCATGTTCACTGTTCCTGGTGACGGCATGATTGATTTCACGAGGCCGTACCGTTTCCTTGTAGATCACGGGTACAACGAGTGGATCTTGGTTGAAGCGGAGCAGGATCCAGCAGTAGCAAACCCGCACGAGTATGCGCTTAAAGCTCGTGACTACGTTGAGAAGACCCTCTTCAATGCGTAGATGCTAATGCTTTCGAAAGTGCTCGCACACTGTCGAAAGTATCCGGCTCTGTAGTGGGCTTTAGAGGGCTTGTGGAGGTTCGACCATCCTCCACAAGCCCTCTTTTTATATGGTTGAAACGAGTTCGTTGATCTCCTGGGTGCGGCTACGACCTGACGTTTTGCTGCCGGCCATGATTGTCGAGATACAGAAAAGCTCCCCGTGGCTGGGGTGTTGTGACCCAACCACGGGGAGTGATCTGCGATTAAGCGCGGAAACGCTAGAGGCTCATGTCCACAACTGCGCGCCCCTGAATCTTCTGGTCACGTAGCGCCTTGTAGCCTTCGTCAGCTTGTTCAAGTGAGAAGTGCTGAGAGACGATCTCCTTGTAGTTAATGACGCCTTCGGAGGCCAGGTCAACTACCGCAGGGAGGTCTTGGCGGGTGCGTGCACCGTAGGAGCCGAGGATGGATTGCGAGCGGCGTACCGTGCGGTTAATCTCCACTCCTGCTGTCTGCACGCCGGCACCTAGGCCAATCGGTACCATGCGGCCGCCGTCCGCGAGGACGTCGAGCGCAGTGGTCCAGGTTGCGGGAATTCCAAGAGCTTCGAATGATACGTCAACGCCTTTACCGCCGGTGAGGCGAAGTACTTCTTCGCGCGCATCCGTCTTGGCGGAGTTGATTGTTGCGGTAGCTCCGTATCCCTTCATGGGTGCGAGCTTTTCATCGGACACGTCGATGGCAATCACTTGCTTCGCGCCGAATGCGCTGGCGATTTGCACGATGTTAGTGCCAACGCCACCAACCGCTACAACCGCTACGGTTTCTCCGTAGTGCAGGTCTGCGCCGCGTCGGACGGCACCGTAGCCGGTCAGTGCTGCGCAGCCCAGGATGGAGGCGGGGACAAGGTCGATGTTGTCCGGCGTGGGAGCCACCGCTGTTGCGGGAACAACTGCGTATTCTGCCAGGCCGCCCATGGAGTACATGTATACGGGCTCTCCCTCGATGGTGGACAGACGGGTTTCACCGTCGTAGAGCACGCCTTTGAGACGGTTCAGTTCAAAGAACGGTGCACACAGCTCGTCGCGTCCAGAGGAGCATGCCTCGCATTGGCCACACGGCATGAGGAAGCCGCCGGCAACGTTTTGTCCGACTTTGAGGCCGGTGTGCTCAACGCCGGGGCCAAGTTCAACGATGGTGCCGGCAATTTCGTGGCCGAGTACTGCGGGTAGGGGGAAGGCGATTGCGCCTCCGATGACGTGCAGGTCAGAGTGGCACATGCCGCACGCTGCAACTTTTACCAGAACTTCGCCGGCGCGCGGGCGCGGGGTGCGGATGGTTTCTACCTGCAGGCCAACTTCGGTGTCACGTAGTACCGCGGCACGCATGGTTTCCGGAATTTGTGGGGTTTGGGTTGTCATTTTGATACCTTTCGTGGACAAGCGGGTGCTTCTAGATGGTGTTGTTCAAGATCTGTACGGCGGCGTCGACGGCTGCCGCGACGTCGTTGTCGGGTGGGAATAGTAGGGAGCGGCCAATGACTAGTCCCTTAACGTTTGGAAGTTCTAGGGCTTTGCCCCATTCTTTCATTGCGGCCTCGGCGTCTTTTTGCACTTCGCCGCCCAGGATGAGGGCAGGTAGGGTGGATGCTTCCATGACTCGTTCCATGTCGTCAACCACGGGTAGTTTGAGCCACGTGTAGGCGCTGGTGGAGGCCAGTCCGGAGGCGATCGCCATAGATTTGATAACGGCTTCGGGGCTGAGGTCGTTGACGATACGCCCGTTTTTGCGTTCGGAAATGAAGGGCTCAACCATGGCCATAACTCTTTGTTTGGCGAGTTGTTCAACGGCCTGAGCACAGTTTTCTAGGGTCTGCACGCTCCCTGCATCTTCGTAGTTGACGCGCAGGAGCATTTTCCCGCCGTCAAGGCCGGCGGAGGCGATACCCTGCGGGGTGTAGCCGGTGAAGCGGTCATCCATTTCGAATGATGCGCCGGCCAGGCCACCTCGGTTCATAGAGCCGTAGACGAGCTTATTGTTCAGGGCGCCGAGCACTGCGAGGTCCTCGATCAGGTCTGCGGTGCCAAGGAAGCCGTCCACACCGGGGCGCGATAGTGCTTCAACGCAGCGGCGTAGTAGCTCTTCGCGAGATCCCATAGCCGTGAGATTGCCACCGGCTGCAAGGGCTCCTCGGGCCGCGTGGTCGCAAGCGATGATCATTAGCGGCTTGTCGCCACTTGGCATTTTTCCGCGAGGTCGATTGATGAGGGCGCTTTGGACGCGCCAAGGCTCATTGACGCGGATCTTGGTGATGGTGTCGATTAGGGGAGTCCGTGACATGATTAGAAGTCTTCTAGCTCTGGGACGATGTTGTTCTTGTGTAGACGCATGGTGGCTAGTAGCTCTGGCTCGGTTGGCATGGCCGTGGAACATTCGAGGCGGGAAGCAACGATAGCGCCGGCTGTGGAAGCGGCGTAAATGGTCTTCTTGAGAGACCATCCCGATAGCAGGCCGTGACAAACTGCGCCGCCGAAGGCGTCGCCGGCACCTAGGCCGTTGAATGTGTGAGTGGGGGTGACGGGCATTTCGATGCGCTCGTCCCGGGTCTTTGCAAGCGTGCCGTAGGGACCTTGTTTAACGATGGCGAGTTCTACGCCGGCGTCAAGCAGGGCGTCTGCGGCTCGGTCTGGCTCGGTCTCGCCAACTGCGATACGACATTCTTCCTTGTTGCCAATGGCGATGGTCACTTTAGAGAGGGCTTCGCTTACGTGTTGGTGCGCTTCTTCTTCAGATTCCCAGAAGTCTGCCCGGTAGTCGAGGTCGATGATGGTTTGCCCGCTCTTTTGGCGGGCGTCAAGCGCCGCGTGGTGGGCGTTGCGTGACGGCTGTTTGGAGAGGCCGGTTGCGGTGATCCAGAAGATTCTCGCGTCTCGCACGGCGTCGGTAGGAATGTCTTGAAGGGTGAGTTCAAGGTCAGGCGCGGATGGTTCGCGGTAGAAGTAGAGCGGAAAGTCGTCCGGTGGAAAGATCTCGCAGAAAGTGACAGGGGTGTTGAACGCAGACTTTGTTATGACATAGTTATCGTAGACGCCCAAGCGGCGCATTTCGGTGCACACGAAGCGCCCAAATGGATCGTTGCCAACGCCGGTGATAACTGCAGAGCGGTGGCGGTAACTTGCGGCAGCTACTGCTACGTTGGTTGGGCTACCTCCTAGAAATTTGCCGAAGGTTTCAACTGCTTCTAGGCCAACTCCGGTCTGCAAGGGGTACACGTCAATGCCGCAACGTCCGATTGTTAGTACGTCTAGCTCGGGGACTGAAGTTGTGGGTGCCAATGTTTTCTCCTAAGCCAAAAAGAGCAATTTCATTTGCGAACTTCGCTGTTCTTTTATCAGCTCTTGCCTATAACGATAGTCGCGAAGGTGACAAACATCAAGCGTTTGTTATGACAAAGATTGTTTGCGTTTTCATGTTCGTATCACAAGTCTGTTGGCTATAAAAGTCGTGTACGATTTATTTAATCTACCTAAACATGCTTTAGGCTTCCGTTTTAGAATTAAGGATCTTATGATGTCCAGCGCTCCTTTTAGTCCGGACGTTCAGGTTGTGCATGACAGTGACGTACCGCTCCATGTGCAAATCTCTGATGCTTTGGCTGCGATGATTATGAGTGGTGAGATCGCGCCGGGTACTCGTCTTGAAAACGAGGTGTCGATGGCGAAGCGCTTGGATGTTTCGCGCCCAACTGCTCGTCAGGCTTTGCAGTCTTTGGCTGATCGAGGATTGGTAAAGAGACGTAGGGGGGCGGGCACGGTTGTCACTTCGCCACATGTTCGCCGGCCCATGCAGTTGTCGAGTTTGCTGACGGACCTTGAGCAGGCTGGGTTCGAGGTTGAGACTCGGGTGATGGCTTATAACACTCATCGAGCCACGGAGGATGAGGCGCAACGTTTGGAGATTGAGTCGGGCGCTCCCGTTACTTTTATTCAGCGCTTACGTTTGGCTGATGGGGATCCGATTGCGCTCATGTCTAACTTGATTCCAAGCGATATTGCTCCTACCCATGAGGAGTTGGAGGAAAATGGCCTTTACAATCGTCTTCGTGCCAACGGCGTTGTGCCCTCGTATGCAACCCAGGTGATTGGGGCGCGAAATGCCACGTTGATGGAGGCCGAAGCTTTGGGTGAAAAACGTGGCGTCGCTTTGCTTACGGCTACACGTGTTGCGTATGACAATCAGGGACGAGTTGTCGACTACGGTACCCATATTTATAGGGCGTCCAGATATTCGTTTGAAACGAAGTTTTTTGCTGATTAATCTCAGTGGCTCTGCTTTAGTGCTTTTTCGGGAACTCGACGTAGACAGTCGTGAATTGACGGTAGCCATCGTCCTTGATGGTGCCGAATAGGTCGCACATGATCTTCTTCTGCCCAATCCAGGAGTTTGAAAGGATTGCCTACCCACCGCCCTTCGTATGCTTCAAAGCCTGAATAAAGGCAACCGCGTAGTCAGCTTTGCGCTTGTTGTAGGTGGAGCCTGTGGACATGAACCTGGTCGGCATCATAGACGCAAGCTTCTTGACTCACAGGACGCTTCAACTAATGTGTAATTGGTATTGTGCCGTGTGCTTAGCGGGAGGGGCTGGATGCCAGAGTTATTAGGTCAACACGAATCGATAGCTCAAGACTTACACAGTCGGATTATTGAACTGTCCAATGGTACCTACTCTGGACCACACGTGGTGCTGCTTCGAGGGGCATCCGGTGTTGGCAAGACGGCAATTATTCAGCGTCTATATGAGTTGCTACGATTGGACAACTTTAATAACCCTTGGCATGGGTATGGTCAGTATTGGCCTGAGCTCAATAACGTAGACAATAGTTCCAACCCGCTGAGAGATCGAGCACTACTCTCCCCTGAGTTGGATTCCTTTGTTTGGGCGCAGGACACGCTTCCCACGTTTGGATGGTGGTCGTTTAACTGCGAGGAGTTGCGTAATAGTCAAAAAATAGATGTTGTGGCAATGGGGAAAGAGCAGATGGCGACTCATCTGGCACCGTTGTCGCTTGCGTGGTGGGAAGCATCGGGAACTCTCGCTCAAATCGGAAGTGTACTCTCAGAAGTAACGACTCGAGTGCGCAAAGATCTACAATCAGATGTTGCAGATTCATTACTTGAATCCTCCCTCGAAGCTCTGAGCATTGGGATACCGCTTCCTGCTACTCTCACATCATGGGTTGCTGACATATTACGTTGGGTTGGGAAGAAACGTAAAGACTCCATAAATCTTCACCAAGATGTTTACATGGGAAAACAACATGTTAAGGCTAAGAAGGATGCCGGTAAAGAACTGGCCGAAGCGATCAAATCCTTAACAGCAAAACGCCTGCCTGGAATTGTTGTTGTTGAAGATATGCACCTTATGGGTCCAGAACTTCGATCTCTATTGAATGCGCTAAGCGAACGCGATAATCAACGGCCCGTCATGGTAATTGGTACTGCCTGGCCTGAGGGGATGACTCAGGATGACTTTATGCTATGGCAAGCAGAGATGAAAGCAAAGTCGGACGACCAGATGCGACTCATTGATGTTGACGTGCCGTCATTGCAAGAAGAATCTCTTGTTGAGCTTTTGCTTCGCTACGCCCCAGAAACCTCAGAAGATGTCGCAACAAAAGTGGTGGAGAAACTGAATACCCCTTTGTTCCTTCTACTCTGGATTACAGAACCCAATGTTGCACTAGAAATTCGACTGGCAGGAAACAAAATCCTTCTATCAGATAACTTCAAACTACCAGATAGCGTAGAGCAGGTAGTGGAAAACCGCTGGAATGCCTTGCCAGACGATGTAAGAAATGCCCTGACTACAGCAGTGGCTGGAAATCCATCAAATCCAGATATGGACAAACTGAATCGATTCGTGCCAGCTGTAATTTCAGAAGTCTTTAAGGAAATCTATCAAGTCTCGGAAGAAACCACTAAAGAGGCAATCCAAAAAGCCCGAGACCCCATCGGGTGGTGTAGAGGATCAATCCAAGTGACAAATTTCTCTGATCCCCTGCTGGCTAGGCATGTACGAAAATCCGTACAGGGTTTGTCGACTTTGAAGACGCATATGCGAAGGATTACGCAACAAGCTTGTACAAATTGGCTAGACGAACATCGTGAGCACCTTGACTTACCGAACACTACACAGGTCGAGGCAGTGGTGGACTGGTATCTCAAGTTTGCAGATGACGAATCATCACTTACTTTTGCTGCTGCGCAAATACATGTCGCAAGACGCAACATGGAAGCATACGAGTTTTCCAAGGCAATCGAACACTACAATGCGGCTCTCAACGTGATTGCAGAGGTTGCTGGGGACCGAGATCGTACCATGCTGCTCCGACAGATTGCGAGTTGCTATTACGCCATGTCTGAGTATAGTGATGCCGAAGCAATCATAATGGAACTGCTTCCTATACAGATTAGGCTGGATGGGCACTCACATCCAGATACCCTGGCCGTCAAACTTCTTCATGCAAGACTATTGATGAGGAGCGGGGAACCGCTAAGAGCGATGCCAGTCTTGCTTCACATCACAGAGATGTTACAGCAACATTTCTTTGGCAAGTCGATTCCAGAGAATGTAATACAAGAGATTTATATTCCGTTGGTAACACTCAAGGGAGATTTGTCCTTTGAAAGTCATGCTAATGACGATGCCATAGAATTTTACGATCATGGTTCAGAAGTATCAGCGAAGATTTATGGTGAGCGATCCCTGAAAACACTCATTCTTCAGTTGAAACGACTACGCGCAGTACACGCAAAGACTCCCGAAAGCGAAGTCGCTTTCGACCAAGGAACCGAGTTATTAACAAAAATTCGAGAAGTCAGCGGTGGACAGTCGGCTGTGGCCCTTGAAGCAGAATCGAACTTGATTTTTTGGGGATACAAGGCACAACAGATTGAAAATGTAGAGGAAGCGTTTCGAGATTTAGATTTAAGGATTCCCAAGTTAAGAGATTATGCCTCACTTCGAGCAGATACTTATTTGTGGGCCGGGGACATCGCACTTGAAGAGCGGAGATTTGCTGATGCTCAGCATTGGTTTTCAGCTTGCTTGTCCGTGGTAAATGAGCACCACGGAGCTTATGATCCATTAAGCCTGCGTGCAGCACACCAGCTAGGCGTCACATTACTGAAACTCGAGCAATATGACTCTGCGCGGGAGGTTGTCGAGACTTTGACTGAAAATGCGCGCATTGTGGTTGGTCCTACTGGAAGTAGCGCGGTGCGTGCGGAAGTCCTCCTCTCGTTGATTTATCAAATCCTGAGGAGAGATGATGAAGCGATCAAGCGGCTTACTAAACTTCGTGCAGAATTTGTTAGTGATTCGAATGCTGACATCGAACTTGTTGAGTTGGTCGATGCCCGCTTGCGTAAGCTTAACTTGGGGGTGAAATTCACTGACTTTTACCCGCTGGTTCAAATGAAGAACGGGCGGTTTGGACGCCTGAGAGGAACTGATGTTGACGATGATCCGCTTTGGTTCATTGAAGGTGATAGGGAGTTCCCCGAAATCACCAATCAGTTGATTGTTATTGGGAATACTGAAAATTTTCTTGAGAGAGCCCCGGAACATTGGGCCTATTACCTAAGCGTTCTTAGTCGTGCTTATCTGAATCTGGGATCATGTTACTGGAGGTCAGGCAAGATAGATGAGGCAGACCAGGCATTTGGAGCTGCCGACAAGTGCGTGAATCTGTATTTCTCTAGAGCAAGCAAGACTGGTGATATCCCTCCTGACCCGGAAATGGCTGAGATGGCTTCAAGGGGGGTGGCGCTTTCCATCAACATGGTGGGTATGCTGGTTGCCCTCAATCTAACTTCTGATATGAGAGAGGTGTTTGATAAGAACAGAGAGCGAGCTTTTGGTCTTTTGAGTCAGCTTAATAATGAAACTCAGGAGAACCTTAGGAACGTGAACCTAGAGTTACTCGAGCAGGTTCTAGTTGAACTAATACCTGAATAGAAAAGTAGACATGAGTCAGGAGCAAAAAGTTCATAAAAGCATGTGTCGAGGCTGTTGACGGAAATGCGTTCTAGAGATATGAAAATACGCCATTCTAACTATTACTTGAATTAGAAATAAATTGAAAGTCAATAGTTAGAAATGGCAGTTCTACCTGTTTCGGCAAATTGTTCATAAAACATGGGCGAGATGTAAATGGATTATTGCAGTGTTTACTCCAAGACCCTAATTAACTTATTCGGGATGTTCCAGTGACTGTTGCTGGTTCGATCTTAGTTGACCGGGCATGTTCAATGCTTAACTTTGAAAATTCGGTTGAATACCCCAAATCACTAGAGTTAATATATAGGTTGGCTTAGCCCCCATTCCAAAATCTCAAACATGGCATCTAAACTCAACATCAATCTGCCCGTCAGTGGCAACCAGAATCTTCTCGGTGATGAGGTAGAGCAGGGCTTTGTCCCAGTCGAGCACGGGACTGCGGACGAAAAGTTGGACCTTTGGGTCTGGTTTGGAGTTCATATGTCTTGTTTGGTTGATGGGTCATGTGCATACGCTGGTGTGGTTCCTCAAGCTGCCGTTATAGAAGTAATTGACGACGAAGATTCGCGCTACGGGGTTGATTGGCGACAAAGAGATCGTTATCAAAAGATCGCCAGTAAGGTTGAGAAAGAATACGGGTGGCGAGAACCGTGATGATGCCATGTAATTGCATACCCTGCGGCTATTACGGTGCCATGATGTTGGGAAACGAACCCTTGTTAAAATATTCTCTTCAGGCAAGGTGACACTGAGATGAGAGAAGTAGTTGAGTATCTCGAAGATAGGGGAGTCGAGCACCTCGTTCATTTTACTCCTATTACAAACTTAGGGGGTATCAAAAAACGCGGTATTCTCCCTCGGAATGAGATTGACGGCTTCCCAGATATTGTATTTGAGGCACTGGATGAAGTACGGCTCGATGAGCGTACAGACATGTCATGTTTCTCGATCTCGTTCCCGAATTTCTTGATGATGTACCGCTACAGAACTAAGCTTTGGAGTCGGGAAGAGGATGTTGCACTTCTATTTATCCCGATTTCCGTGTTATCTGACCTCGAGTATGACCAAGTAGTGTTTTGTCCGTCTAATGCTGCCTCAAGAGAGTGCAGACGTACTGATCCACAAGACTTGCTCGGTCTCGCAGCAGTCGAAAAGTTGTTTGTTGAAGAGATGACCACAAGATCTGGGGTTGTATTCTCTCGACAGAGCGAAGACTTACCAGATTTTCTAACTACGAACCCACAAGCAGAAATCCAGATTGCTGCTACGATTCCATGGGAAAAAGTGTCCTTCGTAGTTGTTAATGATTATGAAACAAAGCAATCTTTGTTGCAATCCGGAATACACAGGAATGTCTACGCCAAGTGGGAAGTCAACAATGATTCATCTTTAAATGTATTTAAGTACCCCAGTTATTGGCGAGCATGGGTGGACGCTGCGGGGGATTTGCATGGCTAAGAGACCAGTCTTTCTTGTTTTGGACCGCCTGCCGTACGTTGATGAGCGGGAGACTGAATTTACGTTCCACCCCGGTTTTTCGATACAACAAAAGCAGCGTTCGATTGCTAGCCTGCATGATTCTTTTCATCTGTTGGAACCAGATCATGCGGTTTTGGAAGTCTCATCTAAAAGTCCTGACAGCCTGGGTGTTGAATTGAGCGCATTTAATCTAATGATCCATCATCCAGGCTACGGCGAGTATTCAGTTGAATCGGCATTTCAAGCTTCGAAGGTATTTTTACGAGGTGGGCCTTTTGTTGACTTATTTGAGGTCTCAAGCCGTGAGTCAAAAAGCGATCCCCGCTTGAAGGATAGTGGTCAATTGATCGGCTTTCGGTTTTTCTCGCGGGATTTCCCGTTAGAGCCAAAAACTTACTTTTACGACTGGTTATACGCATCTGCTCTGATTCGTAAACCTGATTTGCTTTCAGCAGTCGTCAAGTATGATGCCTTTACTGACATCGAGTTTAATCCGAACAAATCAATTAACTGCCAGGCGCGATCGGTTGCTAAGGCTGTTGGCCTGTGGAGGCAGAATCTGCTGGCTCAAGCCCTATCTTCCCCCGAGATTTTTCTGGAAATAGGCTACGGGCAGAAAGGTTCGGACAGCGGTGTTCCAAGGAAGCCCGAAGGAGTGCAGGTTCAAGATTTTCTTTTCTGACCTGAGCTGAACCCAATAAATGTCGTTCAACTAATCTCATAGAACACGATAGCTCTATAGTCGGTTGGGATGTTTTGCACCCACCTGTTTGGTTTTGCACCCACCTCTGGCGGTCGTGCACCCACCTAGTGCCTAAATGCACCCACCTACACTTCCGTATCCCTTTCAACGTGAAGGCAACAACCAGCCGGACTACTTCGCAGTCCGGGTTTTGTTTTGGCTGGGAGTCAGCGATACTTGCCCTTCGAAATCGCGGGGAGACTAAGGAGTTCTTGCGCAACTTCCGCGGTAGTAACAAGAGCAGTTGGGATCCCTGAACGACACACGGCGTGGATTGCTTCTGTCTTTTGTGTTCCGCCAGCAACCATCAGGACGTTAGGGACCTTCAAGATTTGCTCGACGGTTATGGAAATACGGCGATCGTTCAGGGAGAGATTGAGGTAGTTGCCGTCGGCATCAAAGAAAACGCCAGTGGAATCGGCCACCGCACCACGCTGATCCAAGACTTCAATGTCGCTCTGAGGAAGCACTTGCTCAAGCTGGGTGACGCGAGAATCCCAAGCGCCGACAGATAAGACTGCGATGTCAATGTCATCGAAGAGCTCAAGGACGCGAGCAACAGCTGGTTCTTTCCTCTGAACCTTCGCCGTTTCAGCTGAAGAACTGAACAGGGGAGCGATAAGCATTCGCCCTTCAACGCCAGATTGCTGACTGATCTGTCCGATCAAAGTGATTGGAGACTTTGAAGGATCGTCACCAATTACTCCTGTAATTTGAACAAACTCTGATGGGGGAAGAGGCCCAAGATAACGGGCGATAGGCATCAAAGTACGACCCCAAGAGAAACCGATGCGGTCGTTCGGTCGAATATTTGTGGAGAGATACTTGGCTGCTTGACGCGCCAGAGTATCTCTTTCGGTTACAACATTTCGGTTAGCTTCAACAAGACAGACATGGTCAAGATGGAGATGGCGAGCAAGAAGCTGAGCTAGCTCATCAATGTTGACGCCAACGTTTGAGATTTCGATTCTGACCATGCCAATGGCGCGGGCTTTTTCGAGCAGGCGGGCAACGCGAAAACGCGAAATGCCAAACTCATTTCCGATCTGCATTTTACTGACATCGTCAAAGTAGAAGCGGCGCGCGATTGCTTCCATGAGTTCAGATTGAGTGAGCTCGGTAGATCCTTGGCGAGGCTGACTGGGGGTGTACATGTTGCAACTCCATAATGCTCAAGCGAGGGAGGACTCCGAATCGCCTTGATATTACTACCAGTATTATCATGTAGTGCTCATTTGAGTGCTGTTTAGGTAGTTGCGTACTCATATGATTGGTGTTAATTTAACCGTATTCGAGCACAACGCGGTGCTCAAGTGAGCAAAGGGAAGTTATGTCGCCTCGAAGAAGACGAATGCCTCAGGAACTTGGCGTTTTCGTTGTTGTTATTTTGGTAGCAGCAGTGATGGGTATTCTTTCACCGGAGTTTCGTACCGCTAGCAACCTTTCAGTGTTGCTTCTTAACGGCTCTGTGGTCACATTCCTTGCTATCGGTCAGGCGTGCGTGCTTCTTACCGGTGGCATCGACTTGTCGGTTGGTTCGAACATTGCTTTGACCGGTGTTATTGCAGCAATTGCAATGCACGCCGGTGCACCATGGTGGGCCGGAGCCCTCGTCGCCATCGTTGTGGGCATCGCAGTCGGTGTCTTCAACGGTGTCATGGTCCACTACGGAAAGCTCCCGCCGTTCATCGTCACCTTCGCAACCTTCGGTATTTCTGCGTCAATCCCGAACATTCTGACTCAGGCCAAGTCGGTGACTATTACCGAGCCGCTCTTCGCTGTCTTCGGTCGTGGCAAGATCTTCTCCGTCCCGGTCCCGATCATCATGGTCATTATCGCGGCACTGATTATCAGCTACTTCTTGCGTCACACCGCAACAGGTCTTCACATCTACGCAGTTGGTGGCAACCGTGAAACTGCACGTCTTGCCGGCATCAATATCGCGAAGACCACGATTCTGGTCTACGTCATCTCTGGTGTGTGCGCAGCATTTGGCGGCATCATTACGGCTTCTCGTTTGATGGTCGGCTATCCGACAGCAGGTTCGGGCACCGAGCAGTTCTACTCGATTGCATCGGCAGTTGTTGGTGGCGTCAGCCTCTTCGGCGGTGTCGGCACGATTCTCGGTGCATTCATCGGCGCGCTTTTGATCGCTACCGTTTCGAACGGCATGAACGTTATCGGCGTCGACTCTTACTGGCAGCCACTCGTCATCGGCGTGATCATTCTTGGTGGTGTCCTGCTTGATACCAACAAGGCTGGCCTGAGCACCCTGACTTCTCGCTTAAAACTAGGAAAGGAAAGCTCAAAGGCTGATACTTCTCAGCCGACCCCATCCCACTGACTTGTTTCAGCAATCGGCTGAAATAACAGAACGTCTCTTCACGCAGAGAACACAACAAGGAGGACAATGATGTCTATTCGCAAGAAGCTTGGTACTACCGCAGTTGTCACTGCAGCAGTACTCACTCTTGGCGCATGTGGTGGTATCGATACGGGCACGGGTAGCAACACCCCAGCCAGTGGCAATGCAACAGGATCGGGTGCATCGGCAACTCTGCCGGAATCGTGCTCGTCAGACAATCCGACGATTGCAGTTCTGCTTCCGAACCAGACCAACCCTTACTACGTCGCAATGAAGGAAGGGTTTGAAACCGCTGGAACTGACAACGGCTTCACTGCTGAAGTTCAGATTGCAGACGACGACGATGCACAGCAGCTCGCTCAGGCAGAAGCTGCACTGCAGAAGAAGCCGTGTGCACTGGCACTGAACCCCGTGAAGTCCGAGCCGGCAGCGGCAATTGTTCGCGCCGCGAATGACGCTGGTATCCCCGTATTCACCGTCAACGTTACTGTTAACGAAGATGCTCTGAAGGCACAGAACGCAACGATCATCCAGTACCTGGGTGCAGATAACAAGCAGGGGGGCATTGACACCGCAAAGGTCGTCCTTGAAGACATGGGCGCAGACACTGCTCTGAACATTGGTCTGGTCACCGAACCCGATGAGGTTCCGGTTGTTATTCGTGACGAAGGCTTCCAGGAAGCGATCGCCGAGAACCCGAACGCAAAGGTCGTTGCCTCTGTTGACGGCAACGTGAAGGTCACCGACTCCTTGGACGTCACCGCAGCAATGCTACAGGGCAACCCGGATATGAATGTCATCTTCGCTTCGACTGGCCCGGCAGCACAGGGCGCGATTGAAGCCGTCAAGGCTTCGGGTCGCGACGTGAAGGTCTACGGCTTCTGCGCACCTGAAATCACCACCACCGATGCATACCCGGCATGTGTGGCACAGGAACCTGCTGACTACGGTAAGCGCGTTGTCGAGCAGATCGCTGCATACGTGAAGGGCGAGACGGTTGAGTCCGAGATTCTCCGTCCGCTGAAGATGTTCCGCAATGGTGAAACCCCCGCAGCTGGAGAGGTTGGCTGAACAACATGGCAATGAAGGACATGCCCAGGGGCGCTGGAAGCTTCGAGGCTAGTGAAATCACAAAGGACTATTCTGGGGTACCTGTGCTCCTGGGTGTGTCCCTCACATTGCACCCCGGTGAGATTGTCGGCCTTGTTGGCCATAACGGTGCAGGCAAGTCGACGCTCTTGAAAGTTTTGTCTGGAGCGCACAAGCAGTCTGGTGGCACGCTTCGTATCAACGGGCAACGCGTCGAATTTGCTTCCCCCTCGGAAGCCATTGATTCAGGCGTCTCGACCGTCTACCAGGAACTGTCACTGCTTCCTAACTTGACGGTTGCCCAGAACGTATGGCTTGGGCGTGAGCCTCGCCGCGCCCCATTTTCTCTCGACCAGGCAAAGATGAAGAAGGGGGCCCAAGAACTCGTAGATGAGTTCGGCATCGATGTTGACGTGGATCGTTTGGTTGGTTCCTACCCGGTCGCAGTTCGTCAGCTACTAGAAATCGCGATTGCCTCAAGTCGTGAAACAAAGTACCTCCTGCTTGACGAGCCGACGACGGCACTTGAAGGTGACCAGGTTACGGAGCTCTTGGCTTATATCCGCAAGATCGCAAATGAACGTGGCATTGGTGTATTGATAATCAACCACAAGCTTGACGAACTCTACGGAGTTGCAGATCGTATCGTTGCCTTAATGAACGGCAAAGTTCTGCTTGACTCCTCAGTTGAGAGCATTGATCGTCACGCTGTTGTTGCCGCGATTGCTGGCGCGGATCACGCAGAGCGTGTCGAAGTTCAGCGTGAAAAGACCAGCGATCATCCCGTTAAGATGACGGTTGAAAACCTCAAAGGACACCTGTTGAACGGTGTTTCCTTCGAAGCACGTTCTTCGGAGATCCTCGGCATCTACGGCCTTGGCGGTTCTGGACGCTCAGAGTGCCTGCGTGCAATCGCAGGTATTGATCCGGCTACATCCGGTGCGATTGTGATGCCCGATGGTGAGCGTTTTCTGCCGAAGACTCCACGTGAATCGATGAAGCATCGAATCGCATTCTTGACCGAAGAACGCAAGCAAGATGGCATTGTTCCCCAAATGAACAGCTATTTGAACGCTTCGCTTCCGGTTCTTAAGAAGTTCTCCTCTTTCTCATACCTGAACAACAAGAAGCTGGTTGAATCCACGGACGAGCTACTTGAATCAACAGGTATTAAAGGTGATCCGCAGTCGCCGATTACTTCCTTGTCTGGTGGCAACCAGCAGAAGGTGATTATTGCCCGTGCATTGATGCAGGATCCGGAGATCCTGTTGCTCGATGAGCCCAGTAAAGGCGTTGATATCGGCGCAAAGTCCGATATCCATACTCTTTTGCGGAAGCTTGCCCACGAAGACGATCGCACGGTCGTCATGGTTTCTTCCGAAGAAGAAGAGATCTTGGACGTTGCAGATCGCGTGCTCGTCTTTGTTGGGGGACAGGTTGTGGCCGGTCCTCTGGATGCTGCGGAACTGGATATCGCAACCCTTCGTACGTTGGCATGGCACGAAAGCGATGACGACGCTACGACCCAAACCTCACACGTATATTTAGCTGAAGGTGAATAAACAATGACCCTGACCGTTTCAATGACTGACGAAGAGCTTATCGTCTTTGGACGCAACGAAGCGAGTAGCGAGCTGAGCGCTATCGGCAAGGTTGCCGACCAATTCACAGATTCTTTCGTCGAAACAGTCCACGTGCTCGCAGAGTGCACTGGAAAGGTTATCGTAACCGGTAGCGGAACCTCGTCCACGATTGCACGACGCCTGGCCCACCTCTTGTCCGTCACCTGCAAGCCCGGCTTGTTCGTTCACGCCATGGATGCTTTGCACGGCACAATGGGCGCCATTGAACCCACGGACGTGCTGATCGCGATTTCGAAGGGCGGCGAGTCCGATGAAATCAATAATCTGTGCAAGCTGGTCCACGACAAGGGAACGAAGCTCATTGGACTAGGGGAGCACCCCGAATCGACCTTTGCCTCTTTGTGTGATGTGTTTGTTCACCTTCACACTGATGAAGGCGGAGACCCCGAAAATGTGATTGCAATGGGGTCAACGTTGCTTGCTGCAGTGTGGGGCGACGCGCTTGTTCGTACCATGATGAAGCTGAATGGATGGGATGTTTCCGAGTCCTTGTCGCTCCATCCCGCGGGATTTGTGGGCAAGAGTGCTGAAGAGATTCTACGCCAGCAGGAATCGAAATGACTAACGATCGCCTGGTCATCGGCATTGATCTTTCTACGCAGTCGTGCACGGTTGAAGCCCGACGCGTTGAGGATTTTGAAGTTGTAGCGCGACAACGCCTGCCGTTGGCGTCTACGACTCCGCCTGTTTCAGAACAGAATGCCGATGACTGGTGGGAGGCGCTTGTTCAGGCTTTCCATCTGATGAAAGCTGATATTGATCTGCAGGCTGTTCGTGCGATTGGTGTCAGCGGTCAGTGTCATGGTCTTGTTCCGCTGGATGGGGACAACCGTGTGATTCGTCCTGTGAAGTTGTGGAATGACACAACATCAGCGCCTCAGATTGATGCGCTTATTACTCGATTTGGCGCCGACTATTGGGCGCAGAGGGTTGGTTCTGTCCCGACTGCTGCCTTCACGATCGGTAAGCTCGCATGGCTTATTGAGAATGAGCCGGCCACGATTGCACGCCTGCACCGTATCCTGTTGCCTCACGATTACTTGGTTTTCAAGCTGACGGGTGAAGCAGTCACAGATCGTTCGGAAGCTTCTGGCACCGGCTACTTTAATTCGCAGTCGAATTCCTATGATTTCGAATTGCTACGCGGATGCTTCGGCGACGTGTTGACGTGGGAATCATTGTTCCCGCGGGTCGGTCAGCCCAATGATGTGGCTGGAACCGTCCTTCCTGACGTTGCCAACTTGCTGGGGCTACCCACTGATGCGGTTGTAACCGTCGGTGGTGGTGACCAACATATGGCTGCTCTGGGACTTGGAATCAATGACGGTGACGTAGTTTTCAGCTTGGGCACCAGTGGCGTTGTGTACACGTCCAGTAGCGTTCCCGTTACATCTGGAATCGTGGATGGTGTTGCGAACGTTGTGGGTGGCTACTTGCCTCTGGCATGCACGTTGAACTGCACGAAGGTAACGGATTGGGCTGCGCGTCTGCTGGGAGTTTCTGTGCAGGAACTCGATCAGCTGGCATTGGATGCGTATCGCTCCCATGATCCGTTCCCTGTTTTTGCTGCGTACCTTGATGGGGAGCGTTCGCCAGCGTATCCGGGTACGACCGGTGTGATTGCTGGTTTAACCAGTGATATGACTCGTGAGCAGTTTGCTGAGGCGATCTTCGTTGGGGTTATTGCTGGACTACTGCGAGGATTGGATGCGATTCATCAGTCTGGTGTGTCTACCGATGGGCGTGCGATTGCTGTAGGCGGTGGTGCACGATCGGCTGCCTATACGCAGATCATCGCTGATCTGCTGGGGCGGTCTATCGATGTGATTCGTGAGCCTGAAGCGACAGCACGAGGGGCCTGTATTCAAGCGTTGTCTGCGATTACGACGGGTGACGTGGTCATCGTGGCGCGTGATCAACAGCCGTCAGTTTTGGCAACGGTGAATCCCCAGGGGCACTTGTCTTGGGATGAAGTCCGCGATCGCTACATTTCAGTGTGTGACTACGCGGCTTCAACCGCGCATCTGCGTTCTTGATCAGATGTTTTGAAGCCTTACGCTTCGCCAAAGCAGATCTTTATGCGACTGCGCGTCCTTGGAGGAATAAGTGTATAGGCATTACGCGTTCAACGACGGTGTAGTCAGTCGCCTGGGTTATTGCGTGCGTATTTCTATAGGTTGTTGCCACGCCTCTTCACGTCTTGCCAATCGGTTGCTACATAGTTGTCGTTAGCCTAAGAAAGTAGGCGCCAAGCATCATGAGATTGTGACTCGTGTGAGGAGTGGCGAAGGGAATCAGATATGCGATGTCCGATATTCACGGGCATCTCGATGCATTAGAAGATGCCCCTGCGCGTATTGGCTTGGGCGCTGACGACCAGTTGTTCTTCTTGGGTGACTACATTGATGGTGGTCTGCAGTCGCTTGAGGTTCTCGAACGGGCGATAGGTTTGGTTGACTCAGCTCCATATCAAGCGATCGCTCTTCCGGGTAATCATGAAGTCGACTTTATTGATTGGGCTCTGGTCTGTGACGACCCGTACACGTGGCCAAATGCGGACAAAGATCCGTTCGAACAAGTGGAAACGCTGGGAGTAGTGCTTCGTGATGCGGTTGTCTCGACAACACAGACCATTGCTGAGGTTGCTGGATCAGCTGCCGTTGTTCTACAACTGCTACATTGATTGCGACGTCGAGAAAACGGGGAGGCTCGGAATATTCACCACCTGAGGTGAGCTCTACGAGCTTTTCTCAAGGTGAGCAGTGTACGAATGGAGAGCACCTCAGCAACACTGATGAGGCTCGAAACCCATCGTGGCTGACGTCGTCACCAGGGATGGTGAACGTACAGACCTTGATACGTCGAATGTCGTCATGACAAGGCATCTCCTTACCGCCGTCATTGTACTGAGCCAACGAGGCCACGGTGTGCCAGAGAGACAATGCGACAGGAGCTTTAGCGCGGCGAATCATAGTGAGAAGCAACGCAAAATTCAGATATTCATTCGCGTAAGCCCCCACATACCAAAGTACGAACAGGCATCTCCTGAGCCCGCTCGTTCACGAAAGTCTTTTCGGCTTCCGACAGCCCAAAGAAATCAGCCAACTGCGAATCAATCACTGGAACTAAAGACCCCCAATCGATGCTCAAATCAGCTGGAGCCTTGCTCACCAAGTTCGGCACATTCGCCCACACCGCGCGCTTGTTATCCTGCGTCACCTTCAAAGACCCAAGAAGAAGCCTCGCGAACTTCGTATGCAAAAACGTCGCTAGTTCTTCAGCTTCCTTACGCGTCCCAAACGCGCCGATAGAAATGAATGACTGCGTATGAGCGAAACCAGGGGGCAACAGAACAGGAGGAGCAAGAACTTCACCCAACTTGCCTGTGCCATTCGACTTCGCCAGCGCAACTTTCCACGCATCCAAATTGGGATGATCGCGCACGTAACGACGATCAATAAACTTCACAAGTCGGCGATTATTCTGCCGGCCAAGCACTCCGATCATTCCCCTGTGGGCAACATCGTGAAAAATCTCAGGCAACACATCGAAACAATTCGTCGTCATATCAAACGAATGCCCCGCAGAAACACGTTCAATCGCCTGCGGATGCTCGACATGCAACACCGAAGTGAACCGGTAGCTCTCGGGAGCAAACATAATCTGATCAAGAAAACTGTCAGCGACCGCATGAACTCGAGCAACAATCGAACGCAACTCACGGTCAGGAATGAACGAGCCGATCGGGGGCAAAGAAACGTTCGTATCCCGTAGCGTGACAGCGATCCCGCCCTTCACTTCAGCAGCAGGAAAAACGCGTCGACTATCCGCCTCAAACAAAGACACGCTCACATGCGGGTCTGAAAGAACCTGACGATTCCACTTCTTCGAAGTCTTCCCAGCATTAAATAAGAAGCGAGCCGGCGTTACGAAACACGCCAGAGGAGACACCCTAAACGCAAAATCCATGAAGTCCGGGTAAATCTGACGATCGCTAGTGCCAGCCATCGCCTTCTGATACGGCGGATTGGCGACCGTAACGTCAAAGGAGTCAACAGGAAGAACAACATCCGCCCCAGACGGAGACTTCAACGTCAGCCCATCCATCTGCCAGACGTTTCGGGCAATTGCATGAGCTACTTCGGTCAGTTCGTCTGTGACAAGAGAACGCCCAAGCAGAGCCGATGTTGCTTCATCAAACGAAGCCAGAAGATTCAGGCGCGCAAGCAACAAAGAATCACCCTGAAGCTCGAATCCAAAGGTCGCCCTCAATGCGCGCAACGCCCAATTAAGCGTTGCGGCCTCGTCACCCAATGAAACGGGAATAGCTGCCAACTTGCGGTCTAAAAACCCAACGCGCCCACCAAGGCCAATCGGTTCGCCCGTCGTAGCGTCATACCGGCTGGTCAAATACGGAGCCTCGCCACACGCGATTTCAAGTACCCGACGATCCACGTAGTTTTCCCACGCTCTGTCAGACATATCGTTGAACGCGGGGAGCCTTGGTCGGAGCGGACGCAATATGCTGGCAGACGCATCCAGGATCGCATCATCACAAGGCTCGTGGCCTCCAGACCACGCATGATCCACGACATCATTTTGAAAGTTCACCAGCCACGCCGGAGTGAAAATCTCAGCGCGTTCTTTCGTCCGAACAGCCTGAGCGTCACGCGCCTTCGTTGTGCGCGGAGTAATCAAGCCAGGATTCGCGTTCAAAACATCAAGGGTGATCTGCTGATCAGCATGGATTCCCAGATCCTCATAGTCTTGAGTCGCCCACACAATATTGCGCGAGAAGACACCGGTATTGCTACCGTCGGCGCCAGCAGGTGTATCCGCGTCAGTGGAAGTCGCATAATCTCGAAGCAAAAGTGGCAGTAGATCAGCGAAACGCGCGGACAGGTCAAGGGCCTGCGAGCGTTGCATCGGATCACCTCACGAATTGGACGGGACTTCCCTCATAAGGCTACCGTCCGAGATACTGATGCGAACCACCTCTCCGCTTCAGAACGTTCTCTCCGCTTCTCAACGTTGTTGAGAGGAGACATCATGATCCAACGAATGGCCTCGGTCTTCCCCGGGATCTTTCTGCTGATTATCGTTCTTTCTGCTGATTATCGTTGCGACAATATCCAGCGTTGAAATCGATGTCATTCTTCGGCCACATCCCGCACTGTGAGTGCTCGTGATTGTCTCACCAGCAGATCTCATCTGGTCTTTAACTTCAATTCGGCAGCTACGACCGAGTACTTCCATGGTGTCACGCGTCGGAACGCGCTGGGGCGACCGATTAGTGTTCTTGACGCCAGATTGTGTCTATGTGCGTGACGCGTGTGGCAGTTCTTGCAACTTCGAACGCCAAGGATTTGCAGGGGGACTGGTGTGGAGCTCGTCAATCCTTGGGACTAAGACTCGTCAATCCTTGGGACTAAGAACAGCTATTTCTGCCAGAGTGTGTGCCCGGCCTCGTCCAGGATGAGGGCGTGAGCGGTTCCGGCCTCGTCGATTGACAACTGGACATCCACGAAGGTGGAATCATCGCCTGGGGCGTATGAGCGGTAGGAGTAGCTCGTGTTAGCGACAGCGACGGTTATTGTGAGCGCGCGGGTCAGCCACGGACGCTTTCTACGTAGCCAGACCAGCGACCTCAATGCTTCGTAGGTCGTGTGCCCAAACCCTAGCAATTCGCCGGGAGATGCGGGCAGGGGAGGACGCACCGCGTCATCGCCGAACTGGCGGTCTTCTTTCACCCCCGTGAAGCCCTGCTCATCGCCGTAGTAGATCGACGGGGTGCCACCCAGCGTCATGATGATCGCCTGCGCCACCAGTGCGCCATCGGCGCCAAGCAGAGACGAGATGCGCGTCGTGTCGTGATTGCCCACGAACGTCTGCGGAACGAACGTCTCTAAGAATTCGCCGTGGCGTTTCAGCGTCCAATCGAGCTCAAAGAAATTCTTATCCGTGATCGACGACCAGATTGCCTTCCACAATTCGTACTGCGTGACCGTATCAACGTGGGCATCCCTAACGAACGCGGGGTAGTCACCGTGAATGACTTCGCCGAGGAAGAAAGTATCGGGGTACGAGGCCCGGACCCGGTCGCACACGTCTGCCCAGAACTCAGTTGGAACGGAATATGCTGCATCAAGTCGCCACCCATCGATGCCACGGGCACACCAATACTCCATTACCTGCTGAACGAAATCCTTGACGCGCGCGTTCGTGTGGTCGAAGCGCACGAGGTCCTGGTTCCCCTCAAAGAACCAGGGGTAGGGGCCACCGTCGGACTCCCAATCGATGTGGAATAGGGGAGCATCGGGGGAATTGGGCGTTCCGAAAACGGGATCCTTGCCGGCTTCAAGAACCGCGCGCAGAGGCTGATACTGGTCGCTGACGTGCGAAAATACGCCGTCGAGCATGATGTTCATTCCGTGAGCATGGCATGCCTCAACCAGCGCGTCGAAGTCTTCGACACTGCCCAGACGCGGATCGATACGGAAATAGTCGAGCGTGTCGTATCCGTGCGTCGCCGAATCAAAGATCGGGCCGAGTAGCAGTCCCGTCGCACCAAGCTCGGCGGCATAATCCAACCAGTTGATCAACATTCGCAGGCGCGGGGTCTGCGTCCGATCACCGTCGCGAATCGGCGCGCCACACGCTCCCAGCGGGTACACGTGCCACCATATGGAATCTGCTCCGGGCGTGCGATCAGAGGTTGAAACGCTGTGGGTCATAGGCAAACTGTAGCCCGTGACGCAGGGGAATCGAGGTGGAACACAAGGTGGAGCACAAACGGATAGTGCGGGTGCAGGCGTGACCTGATTGTGCGCACGCTGAACTTTAAGGGTGCGACTGTGACCAAGCAATCGCGGGCACGTTTGCGCGCCCACAACGCGCAATGCGACCCTGGATGTATGAGTTCTTCTGAGCGCGACATGACCGCCAGCCCCGAAGGCGTATCTTCGTCGACTGGTGTGAAGCCACGGCGCGTTTCCACACTGTCGACCGTGATGGCGCTGGTTGCTGTCCTCACGATCTCACCCTCGATGCGCGTCGGAGCAACATCGCTCGGGCCTGTCCTGACTGGTGTCCAATCCACTTTTGGAGTGGGAGCGATGGCGGTTGGTCTGCTCTCCGCGTTGCCGTGTATTGTCTTTGCTCTCATTGGCGTACTGGCAGTTCCACTGTCAAAGCGCTTCGGACTGACGTGCGTCGTAACCGTCGCAATGGCCGTGACAACCATCGGCTTGGGTGTGCGTCCCCTCGTGTCGAACTACTGGGCGTTCCTCCTGCTCAGTGTTGCTGGACTTGCTGGTCCCGCCGTCGCTAATGTCATCGTGCCAGCGTGGATCAAACTGCACAAAGCTGGTCGCACGGTTCTGCTTCTGACGGTCTACGGTAGCGTTCTCCCGCTGGGTGGTGCGGCGGGTTCCTTCCTCAGCGCGCCGATTGGGGGGCCTGATTCATCCGGCTGGCGAACCGCGCTGTTCATCTGGGCACCGTGGGCACTGTTGGCAGTGTTCGTCTGGCTTCTCGTCTGGAAGAGTGTCGGTCGAGACACTCCGCCACTCGCTCACTCTTCTGGGCCCGTACCTGAGTCTTCTACGCTGCTGACAGGGGACGAGGCCCCCCAGTCGTCATCGCCCTCAGCTACCAACAGGCGGAGCCTGATGACGTCACCAACCGCCGTGGCGTTGATGGTCGCGTTTGGCCTTCAATCTTTGAATGCCTATGTTCAATTTGGTCAGCTTCCAACGATTCTCACAATGGTGGGAGTCGACCGAACAAGCGCAGCTGTGATGGTCGCAGCCATCAACCTGTGGACACTTGTTGGCGGCTTGATTATGCCGAAGATCGTTGACTCGGTGAAGAACTTGCCTCTTGTCTCTCTGCTCTTCGGGGTGCTGACTGCTTCCGGTTATCTCGGCCTCTTGCTTGCTCCAACCTTCTCTCCCTGGCTGTGGGTGACGCTGCTGTCGATCGGTGGCTTCATGTTCCCGCTCTGCGTCACTCTGATCCCTGCGCGCGCTCGCACTGCATCGATGACCGCGCGCCTGTCGGGTATGACTCAGCCTGGCGCATATATTGTCGCAGCATTCGGTCCGATCATTGTTGGCATGGTGCTTCAAGCAACCGATTCGACTACTCCTGTTCTGATCTTCCTGACGATCATGGCTCTCTTGATGGGCATCATTGGCATGCGAGCATCCGCTCCCGTATTCGTTGACGACGAAGTGTAAGAGCAGGTGGCCTCGTACCTGAACGATGGCCGAAAGACGCAAAAGTGGCTGGCATTCGCATCCGCCCAATCTCATAACGCACCAACATGCCACTCTTGATGGTGGTACAACGGAGAAAAGTGTTCGCGGGGAGGAATGACGATGCAAGGAAGCGTCGAAGAAGCAATCGACATTGCGCGCGGTGGTCGAATTCTGGCGGTGACTGGCGCGGGAATGTCCACCGACTCGTCCCTGCCGGATTATCGAGGCACCGGCTCAACCCCTACAACCCCGGTTGATGTCGACATGTTTACGTCCGACCCCGTGTGGTATCGCTGGCTCTGGTATCGCAATGAAGCGACGTGGAAAATCCTCGAAAACTGCCAGCCCAACGATGGGCATCGGGCGCTTGCCACGATGGAAGCATCCGGACACTTGCTGGGCGTCTCCACGCAGAACGTCGACCGTCTGGACGCGCGCGCTGGAACGCGTAACATCTGGGAGCTCCACGGACGCTACGACACGGTTGAATGCCTGAGCTGTGGCTCCGTCACGCCCCGCGCAGCATTGTCCGCGCGGTTGCGTGCGTTGAATCCGGACCTCGTCGAAGAAACCGATCCCGCGCACGTCGATATCACCCCCGATGCCCGTCGCGACTTAGCCGAAGTCTGCACGTTCACTCCCGTGTACTGTGAACGCTGTGGCGGAATGCTGAAGCCGTCCATCGTCATGTTCGGCGAAGGGCTGCCCGAGTCCGCGTTCGGTCCATCCCTCGACACAGCTGCGTCGTGCACTGTCGTGTTGGTCGCGGGCACGTCACTCGCTGTCTCCACCGGTTTGTGGGTTGTTCACGAGGCCATGCGTGCAGGCGCTACCCTGATCGTAGTGAACAGGGGAGTGACAGCTGTGGATCGCTTCGCCGACGTTCGGATTGAGGCAGGCACGTCTGAGGTACTACCTCAGATTGCTAGTGCGCTCGCCGGCTGAACATATCGAGGCGTGGCAGGTTGCCCACGTTGTGCGCGGTTGAAGAACATCTCAGGTGTGACAGGGTGAAGGCAGCTGCTCGTTTTCTCGAGCACCACATGCGTGCAGTCGTTCAATCAATCGTTGACTCGTATCCGAAAGAAAACGCGTGTGCGAAGACAATCGCAGAATTGGTCGAGCTGAGACTCGGTTCTTCTTTGTCGACCGATGAGATCGCCTACCTGACACTTCATTGTGCACGCTTGTCGATGCCGACTCCGGCTCAGTGACGATGCTACGAAGCTGAGGCGACGTATTCTGCGCTAGTCGTCACGAGGTGCAGAGTGGAAGGGGCCCCGAACCGTAACGGTTCGGGGCCCCTTCCTTCAGCTTAGAGACCTGAATCAGACGTCAGCCTTCTGAGCTTCAATCTGGCGGCGAGCAACGTCAACGCGCTCGCGGATGATGCGAACCAGGGCAGCAGACACCTCGGTGTGCGACGCGATCCACTCTTGACCGGCAGCGACGATGTCCACGCCTTCGGCGTAGCCAGCAATGTCGGTCGGGAACATGAGGATCGCGATGTCCTCAGCAGTGTGGAATGTATTCTCTGCCCACACGCGTTCGATCAGGTTGAAGTAGTCGGCAACGAACTGAGTGTACAGAGCCGGGTTTGTGCGAGCCTGCGTCCAGAAGCCGGAAACCATAGCCCAGCGAGTGTCATTCGGGATCGACAGATCCGTCATGACCGCGTCGAAGACGTTGCGCTTGACGGTTGCGTCTTCCACGGCTGCGCGAGCACATGCTGCGTTCTGGTGGCCGGTCATCGTGCCATCTTCAGCTTCGAGAGCCACGATCTCTGCTTCGCCGGCAAGACCCAGGCGAACCAGCGCGATCAGCAGTACCCAACGGCAATCAAGGTCAAGATCGAGGCCTTCAAGAACCTTTTCACCTGCGAAGATTGCTCGGAGTTGCTCGCCTTGCTCGGCGGTGGTAGCACCGTGAGCGGCTGCGCGGATCAGTATGTTTTGTTCGTCTGATGCCGGAGCAGCTGCAACAGCAAGGTCCAGAAGTGCGCCACCAACTTTTTCGAGGGCAGCCTGACGCTCGGCCGGAGCAACAAAGGTACGAACTGCTTCTTCGATGTGACGGATCGTCAGCTGGAGCATCGACATATTCGTCTCACCCGGGATCGCCGCAAGAGCAAGATCCAAGTAGGAGCGTGCCGACATCTCACCATCGCGGGTCATATCCCATGCGGATGCCATGATGACGCCACGGGTCAGCGAATCGGTGATCGACGCAATGTTCTTTGTTGCGAACTCGAGGGACTCGGCGTCCATGCGGATCTTCGCGTATGCCAGGTCACCGTCGTTCAGCAGAATCAGCTGGGGGCGAGCAAGGCCAGAGGCAGCAGGAACAACGGTGCGTGCGCCGTCAACATCGAGCTCTTGCCGGAAGACCTGCTTCAAAGAACCATCTTCAGTGGCCGAGTAGCCGGCGACGGCCATGCGGTGCGGGCGCAACGAGGAACCTTCAGAGAAGGATTCCTGCACAACAGCGAGTTCGGAGATTGTGCCGTTGTCGTCGACGTTGATTTCGGGGCGGAGCAGGGTCACGCCTGCTTCTTCCAGCCAGACCTTCGACCATGCCTTGAGGTCACGGCCTGAAGCCTTCTCGAGTTCACCCAGAAGGTCGGTGAGCGTCGCGTTCGCGTAGGAATGAGCGGTCAGGTATTCGTGCAGACCGGTGAAGAATCCTTCGCGGCCCACGTAGGACACCAGCTGACGCAGAACGGATGCACCTTTTGCGTAGGTAATACCATCGAAGTTCACCTCAACGTCCGCGAGGTCACGGATTTCAGCTTTAATCGGGTGAGTCGTGGGCAGCTGATCCTGCTTCAAGCCCCAGTCCTTGCGGAGCATGAAGCCTGTCCATGCGTCGGTGAACTCGGTGCCCTCAGTGAGAGCCAGGTGGCTCATGAACTCAGCGAAGGATTCGTTCAGCCAGAGGTCGTTCCACCATTTCATCGTCACCAGGTCGCCGAACCACATGTGGGCGAGCTCGTGAAGAATCGTGTTGGCTCGGGTCTCAAGCTGAGCAGCAGTCGGGCGAGTACGGAACACGTAGGAATCGCGGAAGGTCACGCAGCCTGCGTTCTCCATTGCGCCAGCGTTGTATTCAGGAACGAAGATCTGATCGTACTTCGTGAAGGGGTAGGCGATGCCGTACTGCTTCTCGAAGAAAGCGAAGCCCTTGCGGGTCGTGTCAATGATGCGATCAGTGTCGAGGTGCTCGACCAGCGACGCGCGAGAGTACACACCCAGATCAATTGTGCGACCGTCAGAGGACACCAGTGAATCGGTAACGCCTTTGTACGGGCCAGCAATAATCGCGGTGATGTACGTCGACATCTTTTCAGTTTCAGCGAAACGGTAGATCCACGTCGTGCCATCAACCTCGGGCTTAGGAGTCGGAGCATTCGAGAACACCAGCCAGCCAGCGGGAGCGCTGACGGTCAGAGTGAAGGTTGCCTTCAGATCAGGCTGCTCGAAGGTCGTGTAGACGCGGCGAGCATCCGGAACCTCAAACTGGGAGTAGCAGTAGTCTTCGCCGTCAGCCGGATCGGTGAAACGGTGCAGGCCTTCGCCGGTGTGCATGTACTGGCAGTCAGCTTCAACTTCAAGAACGTTGTGCTTAGCCAAACCGTCCAGCGCGATGCGGTGGTCAGTGTGAGCCTCGGTGGGGATTTCCTGACCATTCAGACGAATCGAACGGACGTTGTTTGAAACTAAGTCAGCGAAGGTCGAGGCGCCGGCGGTCGCATCGAACTCGATGCGCGTCGTGGAACCAAAATCAGTGGCGCCACGCGTCAGATCCAGCGTGATGTCGTAGTGGTGAACGGACAGGATCTCCGCGCGTGTCGCTGCTTCTTCGCGGGTGAGGTTCAATCCCGGCATGATGCCCTTTCAATTCAGAGGAACGTAAACAAAGAAATACTTGATCCTATCTTTTCACTGAACGACCTTTGACGCACATTTGACAATGAAAAAGCAAGCATGACCCGCCAGAGTGATCAGTCGTGAACGGGGAATAGTCCCAGACTGATGGCTGTTCGCCACGGTAGAAATGAAGCGGAGTTTTACCAGATGTGAACACGCTGTGAGGGATCAAGCCACATGTGATCGCCCTGACAGACATCGAAGGCCTCGTGGAACTGATCCATATTGCGTGCAATCTGATTGCATCTAAACTCTGCGGGCGAGTGAGGATCGATCGCCAGCATCTGCAGAGCAAACTCTGGGCGTGACGCGGTTCGCCACGCTCGCGCCCACGCGTAGAAGAAGCGTTGGGGTCCGCTCAGACCATCAATCACCGGGGCAGAATCAATAGTTAAGCCTCGTTCGCTCAACGTGGCAACCCACGCATTCCATGCAATCGTCAGACCAGCAAGGTCGCCAATATTCTCGCCCAGGGTCAGTGCACCATTCACCGTTGGAACAGGTGAAGACTCTTCTTCCACCTGCGTATCTTCGCCGGCGTCCAGATCATAGACCGCAGGTTGAGCCACATCTAGGGGAGTGAGCGTGTCGTACTGTTCGACCAGTTTGCTCGTGATCTGCTCGAAGAGCTCGCGGTCGGTGTCACTCCACCAGTTTTCAAGGTTGCCCTGAGCGTCATACCGTGAGCCCTGGTCATCGAAGCCGTGCCCGATCTCGTGTCCGATAACTGCGCCGATTGCACCAAAGTTCACTGCATCGTCAGCTTCGGGATCGAAGAACGGTGGTTGCAAGATCGCGGCAGGGAAGACGATTTCATTCATCGCAGGGTGGTAATAAGCGTTCACCGTCTGAGGAGTCATCAGCCACTCGTCGCGGTCGACTGGCTCATCGAGCTTACGTAGTTCTCGCGCGGTCTCGAACTGGTAGGCCTTTGTCACGGCGTCAACCAGAGAATCACCCTGTTCAATGACGAGCCCCGACATGTCGCGCCACTTCGGTGGATACCCAATCTTCGGGCGGAAGGTTGCGAGCTTTTCAAGCGCCCGCTTCTTTGTCTCTTCGCCCATCCAGTCACATGCAGTGATTGCTTCGCCGTAGGCATTCAATAGCCCTTCGACCAACTGATCCATGCGTTCCTTGGACTGTGGCGGGAAGTGTCGTGACACCCAGATGCGCCCCAGCGATTCGCCGGCAACAGATTCAACGAGGCCGAGTGCACGCTTCCAACGAGGTCGCAGTTCCTGTGTGCCTGACAAGGTACGGCCATAGAAATCAAAGTTTTCTTCGACAAACTCCGAAGAAAGCAGACCGATCCGCGCATCCAGTACGGAGAGCTTTGACCAGATCTTCAGATCTTCGATCGGAGTCTGGCCCCAAATCTGCGCCGATCCGGCAAAGAAATCGGGTTGGGACACGCTGATCTGGGCCTCGTCCCCGATCTGCCAACCCAGGCCGCGCGCCCACGCATCCCAATTGAACCCAGGCGCACTGGCAGCAAATTCGCGCCACGTCATCTGGTTATCAGACAGGAGGGGATTGCGGTTATCCACGGCACTGCGGTGATGCGAAGCAAAACGCGTTTCGAGGTCCATAATCAGGCGCGCAACCCGGGCAGAGGTTTCACCAATACCGGCCAATGATGCGAGTTTCTCGAGGTGAGAAACGTAGGCATCGCGGATGGGTGCATATGAATCTTCGCGATAGTAGGCCTCGTCCGGAAGACCTATTCCGCCTTGGACAAAGGTCATAATGCGCGCATCGGAATTATGCGGATGCGTACCGCTGTAGGCCCCAAAGAAAGAATCGGCGCCGCCGGCCATCAACGTGCCAGTCAATTCATCAAGTTCTTCGCGAGTAGTTACGTGATCGATGGCTTCGAAGAAGGGGAACAGGGGAGTAATGCCTGCTTCCTCAATCGCGTTTTCATCCATAAATGCACCCCAGAGGGTAGCAATAAGAGTGGCGTCCGTGTCATCAAGAGTGCCGGCAAGAGCATCGTTGCAAATATCCCGACCACGTTCTTCGGAAAGATCACGCAACGCATGGAAAGCGCCGTCGATCGGCCGGTCAGCGGGGATTTCATGCGTTGCAATCCAGTGTCCATTGACGTGACGATAAAAATCGTCCTGCGCACGGACGTTGGAATCGATGTTTGCGGTTTCTAGGACTCGCGCCAGAATCTTTTCGCTCATGCGCTAACTGTATGGCAGAGCATGTAGATATCGCTTTGCGAAAACAGGGGAGTGGTCGGAGGGGTCATGTGCCCCCCAGCTCTTTCCTGGCAGATCCGAGTGCGAATTCCGAATCATTCGTTATGTGAAAATCTGTCATTTCACACCTGAAAAGCGCAGGTTTCCGGCGTTTCTCTACGAATGGAAAATGAGGTACGCCTAAGTTGTGAACATGTGTGCACAGGGGTTGAACAATGCAATCAAATGAGGGGAGGCAAGGCACTATTGAAGAGGCGAAGGGGCTAGCTGTGTGCAAGCCCGAAGCGAAAATGTGAAGGGAACGAATGGTGAAGACGATCAACACTGACGTTGTCGTCATTGGCGGTGGTTCCACCGGAGCCGGTGTTGTCCGTGACGTTGCAATGCGAGGGTTTAGAACCGTCCTCGTTGAACGATTCGACATCGCACAAGGTACCTCTGGCCGCTTCCATGGACTGCTCCACTCTGGTGGACGCTACATCGCGTCCGACCCCGAGTCAGCAACCGAGTGTGCAGAAGAAAACGAAATCGTTAAGCGCATCAACTCAAACGCAGTTGAAGCAACCGGTGGCCTGTTCGTGGTTACCTCGCAAGACGACGAAGAATACGCAGATAAATTCCTCGAGCGCGCTGCCGCGGCAAAAGTGCCGGCACAGGAAATCAGCGTCGCCGAGGCACTGAAGCGTGAGCCTCGTCTTGACCCCAAGCTCAAGCGTGCATTCGAGGTCCTCGACGGCTCCGTCGACGGCTGGCAGATGGTCTGGGGCGCAATCCGTTCCGCAGAGGCTTACGGCGCACAAGTGATGACCTACAACAAGGTCACAAAGATCGAACGCGAAGGTGACCGCATCAGCGCAGTCATCGTCCACAACGTTCGCACCGGCGAAGACACTCGCATCGAATGTCAGTTCGTTTTGAACTGTGGTGGCCCCTGGGCCGGTCAGATTGCCGCGATGGCTGACTGTCACGGCGTTGACGTCGTCCCCGGCGCCGGCATCATGATTGCAATGAACTTCCGCCTGACCCAGACGGTGCTCAATCGCTGCATCTGGCCAGCCGACGGCGACATCATCGTTCCTGACCACCCGGTGTGCATCATCGGCACGACGGACCTCAAGGCAGACGACCCGGACAAGCTGACGATCCCCGCCGATCAGGTTCAGCAGATGTTCGATGCTGGCGAAGCAATGGTTCCCGGCTTCCGCAAGGCTCGCGCGGTTCACGCGTGGGCAGGTGCCCGACCGCTGGTCAAGGATTCGCGTGTTGCAGCAACCGACACGCGCCACATGGCTCGTGGCATGTCGGTCATCGACCATAATTCGCGTGACGGCGTCTACGGCATGCTTACCATCGCCGGCGGCAAGCTCACGACCTACCGTCTGATGGCAGAGCGCATCGTCGACATCATGTGTGAAGAAATGGGCGAGAAACGCGAGTGCAAGACCGCCGGTGAAGCAGTCCCGACCGCATCGCCGAAGCTCTACACCATCGGCCACCGCCTACACGACATCGAGCACACGAACGCGGCCCCCAGCCACGATCAGATCATCTGCGAATGCGAACTGGTCACCCGCAAGATGCTCGAAGACACAATGGATGCTTTGCCGGGCGGTCAGCTTGATGACGTTCGTCGTCAGGTTCGCCTCGGCATGGGCCCCTGCCAGGGTGGCTTCTGCTCCCAGCGTGCAACCGGTATTGCTCACGAACGTGGGGATATCGATTCCGAGAAGGCAAACGAACTGTTCAAGACCTTCTTGAAGAACCGTTGGATTGGTCTATGGCCGATCACCTACGGCAAGCAGCTACGTCAGGCAGCGCTTGATAACTGGATTCATGAAGGCATGCTCGATGTCGAGCACCTGCCGATGGCGCAAGGCGAGCCTGGCGAGGAATTTGTCTTTCCTGCATCAGCTTCCGAGAATAAGGAGGACGCACGATGAGAGACGCCGTTGTTATTGGCGCTGGCCTTGCCGGTCTTACCGCAGCTCTTTATCTTGCTCGCGGTGGCGCTTCGGTCACGGTTGTAACGAAGGGGCTTGGCGGTTTGCAGCTTGGCCAGGGCACCGTCGATATTCTCGGATACTCCGAGTCTCGCGTGGATGCTCCGATCGCTCAGATCTCCGAGCACATTTCCTCGCGTCCGACGCACCCGTACACGCACTTCACTCCCGAGTTCATTGCTCACAGCGCGAACTGGTTGAAGGATGTCCTAGGTCCTGACCTTTTGGTTGGCGATCCCGAAAAGAACGTTGTGCTTCCGACCGCGATCGGTGCGCTCCGTCCGACGAGCCTGTACCAGCCCTCGATGGAAGCGGGTATTCCTGCAGACGGAGCCTCGTACCTGATCGTCGGTCTGCGTCGACTGAAGGATTTCTACCCGACCCTCGCTGCCGAAAACCTCTCGCGCCAGACCACACCGAATGGCGAACCGATCAAGGCGCGTTCGTTGATCGTTGACGTCGAGATGCGTGCAGACGAGGCCGATACGACCGGTACGAACCATGCGCGCACATTGGATCGATCCGAGAAGCGCACCAAGCTGGTTGAGGCCATCAAGCCTCACGTTCGCGAAGGTGAAATCATCGGCCTTCCCGCCGTGCTTGGTCTCGATGACCTGAACGCCTGGAAAGACATTGCTGACCAGCTCGGACACAAGGTCTTCGAGATCCCGATGCAACCGCCATCAATCCCCGGTATGCGTATGAACCAGGTCCTGACCGCTTTAGTGAAGGCTGAAGCGCGCTTCATTCTCGGGTCTGCCGTGAAGGGCATCGAAACTGACGGCCAGAATGTCACCGCCGTGACGATCGGGACCGCCGGTCACTCGACGCGCATCGAAACGAAGAATGTCATCCTCGCTGGTGGCGGTTTCGAATCCGGCGCACTCGATATGGATTCCTACGGGAAGGTCACCGAAACGATCCTCGGCCTGCCGGTTCTCGGCGCTGAGGGCCAGCTTCTCCACGGTGACTTCTGGGGTAGCGACCAGCCGATCTTCCTCGCCGGCCTTGACGTTGACGATGAGATGCACCCGCTGGACGCAGCCAAGAAGCCCGTCTACACCAACGTTTACGCAGCCGGCGGAAACCTGGCTGGCGCAACCCGTTGGCGCGAAAAGTCAGGTGAAGGCATTGCCCTTGCCTCCGCACTCCGCGCCGCCGATTCGATCCTTGGGAGCCTGAAGTGACCATCGAAGAAATGAACGTTCTTTCCCTGACCGACGAAAACTTCGGTCTGCGCTCCACCCTCGACTCCTGCGTCAAGTGCACGATCTGTGAAACCCAGTGTCCGGTCATGCGCGTGACCGATCTGTTCCCGGGCCCGAAGTACTCCGGCCCGCAGGCGGAGCGCTACCGCAAGGCAGGACAGATTGTCGATTCGTCGATCGATTACTGCTCGTCGTGTGGCACCTGCACGCTGGTCTGCCCGCAGGGCGTGAAGGTCACCGAGATGATCCACCACGCTCGCACCGACATGAAGAAGGAAAAGGGCATTCCGCTTCGCGATCACTTGATTGGTCGTACCGGCTTCATCGGTACCGTCATGACCCCGGTTGCTCCGATCGCGAACTGGGCGCTCGATGTTAAGCCGATCCGTATTGCCATGGAAAAAGTCATCGGCGTTCACCGTAGTGCACCGATGCCGAAGGCCGCTGGTCGCACCTTCGAAGGCTGGTTCAAGAAGCACACACCGCTGGAAGGTTCTGGCCGCAAGGGCCAGGTCATCTTCTTCCACGGTTGCGCAGGCCAGTACTTCGAGGTCGAAACGTCGATCCACTCGGTCCAGGTTCTCGAATACCTCGGGTACGAGGTTCTGGTTCCGCCACACGGTTGCTGTGGTTTGGCATTGCAGTCGAACGGCCTGTACGACGAGTCCCGCAAGTATGTCTCGAAGCTGACAAACGATCTGCGCAAGGCCAACCGCAACGCGCCGATTATCTCCGCTTCCGGTTCGTGCGCGGGCATGCTCCGCCATGAGGCAAACGAGATCCTCGAGATGAATACTCCGGAGCTGAAGGACGTGGGCTCGCGTATGTGGGACATTTGCGAATTCCTCATGCACCTGCACGAAAAGGGCGAGTTGGATCTGAACTTCCAGCCGATGGACATCACCATCCCTTACCACGCACCATGCCAGCTGAAGTCTCAGGGTCTCGGCCTGCCGGCTGTCGAACTGATGGAACTGATCCCCGGTGTGAAGGTCAAGGAATCGAACCAGCCTTGCTGCGGTATTGCTGGTACCTACGGCATGAAGAAGGAAAAGTACGACATTGCCCAGGCAGTCGGAAAGCCTGTCTTCGACTTCATCAAGCAGGTCAACGTTGAACTGGCCGCATGCGACACGGAAACGTGCCGTTGGCAGTTGCGCACCGCAACGGGTGCGAACGTTGTTCACCCGATCTGGCTGATCCACAAGGCGTACGGCTTGCATAGCTGAACGCTGAATACAGGCGAGTGAGGCGGTGCGAACCCACGTGGTTCGCACCGCCTCACTGCAATCAGGGCTTTATTTCCTTCAGATACGGCACCGTTTCTTCGTAGTGACGATACGATGAAAGACCACGCGACTTGAAGGAGGAGTCATGAACCCCCGTTGTGTCCGATCCTCGCAGACAACGCGAAAGCCACTAGTCGCCACCGCCCTTGTAGCGATAACAAGTCTGCTTTTAGCCGGTTGCGCAAGCTCAATGATGAGTTCTGACCCCAGTGGGGCGTCTGTGGGTCAGAACTACGAGTATGGCACCTCTACGAGCGAGGCAAGTAACTCAGACTCTGACTCTTCGTATGACTCGAACAGAGAATCGCAAGGAACAACGGTTGAAGCTCACGTGATCGTCACCGGTAATATGAGCCTCGATGTTGCTGATCCCGCTGAAGCGTTAGCTCATGCCTCCACTATCGTCACTGAAGCGGCTGGCTCAGTTGCTCATTCTTCCCTGCAGGGAGAATCGGATTCACCGTGGGGCTACGCAACATTCAAGATCCCAGCAAATAGCTTCGAAGAAACTCGTCAGAAGCTTGCAGAATTGGGGAAGGTCACTGATCAATCGACTGATACTGCCGATGCGGGGGCTGAAGTCGCTGACCTTGACGCTCGCATCACAGCGTTGGAAGCATCCATCGCCCGCCTTACCACTTTGATCGATCAGGCAGAGACTACAGCGGATCTCTTGGAAGCAGAACGCGAACTCACAAGTCGTCAGGAAGAACTCGACAGTCTGAAAGCGCAGCGCGCCTGGTATTCCGACCAAGTGTCGTATTCAACTCTTGAGGTTTCTTTCCATTCGACAGCGATCACTCCGGTTCCCTCAAGCTCGGCATGGGAAGAATCCTGGCAGGCGTTCTCTCAGGGAATCGCAGGACTTGTGTATGGACTGATCATGTTTGTCCCGTGGCTTATCGTGATTATTCCGATCACGCTATTTTTCGTGTGGCTATATCGCCGTAGAAGGGCTCGCCGGCGCGCACGAGGGGAGGCAACGCCTACCATGTCTACGGAAACTGAGCCCGAGGCTCAGGGGGATCCCGTTGCTCAGGCGACGAATACGCTGGTCGCACGCAACATGTGACCGGGAAGACTAACCGCTGACGTTGATCCCTCGCCGGAGGGATGTGAGGGACAAGCCACGTGGGCTGGCTCGGCTCTCAGTCGTAATTTCAGCTACGATAAACACCAACGTTGATCCGGCCTGCGCCACACGGCGCGGGGTATCACCGGGGAGTTTTCGGAAGAACCGGGCGCGCTCGCAGTGCGCCCACAGTAGAACCGAACGGGTGAGCCCGTTACAGCGAATAAAAGAAGCGGCTTTGCTCCTGCGGCGCGCACGCATCGGGGTGGTAGAGCAAGCGGGGTGGTACCGCGGGTCCCAGTGAAGCTGGTCCTCGTCCCTGTGAATCGAACAGACGAGGACAACAATGACGAAGCACGGCTTTTACCCGCGTCACCGCGACAACGAGGTGGACGCAAGCCCGTCCTTCCCGCAGATGGAAGGCGAAACCCTGGCCTTTTGGGCCGATAACGATACCTTCCGTAAGTCCATTGAGGCGCGCCCTGCTGGCGAAGGCGGTCAGAACGAGTTCGTGTTCTACGACGGCCCACCCTTTGCCAACGGGCTTCCGCACTACGGTCACCTTCTGACCGGCTACGTCAAGGACATTGTTGGTCGCTACCAGACGATGCTCGGCCACCGCGTTGAACGCCGTTTCGGCTGGGACACGCACGGTCTGCCCGCTGAACTCGAGGCGCAGCGTATCCTCGGCATCGAAGATGTCACTGAGATCACCCGCGAAGGTGGCCTCGGCATCGAGAAGTTCAACGAGGCCTGCCGTTCGTCTGTTCTTCGTTACACGAACGAGTGGGAAGACTATGTCACCCGCCAGGCTCGCTGGGTTGACTTCTCTAACGACTACAAGACGCTCGACCCGAACTACATGGAGTCGGTCATCTGGGCATTCAAGACTCTCTATGACAAGGATCTTGCCTACCAGGGCCACCGCGTTCTGCCGTACTGCTGGCACGACCGTACCCCGCTGTCCAACCATGAGCTCAAGATGGATGACGATGTCTACCAGGATCGTCAAGACAACACGGTCACCGTTGGTATGCGCCTCGAAGAGCCTCTTGTTGAGGGCTCTGACAAGGGTGAACTGGTCCTGATCTGGACTACGACCCCGTGGACCTTGCCGTCGAACGAAGCTGTCGCCGTTGGCCCGACCATCGACTACGTGGTCGTGCGCGTTCCGGCTGACCTCGAGTCCCCGGTTGCCGGCCAGGATGTCGTTGTCGCTCAGGGGCGTCTTGGCGCATACGCGAAGGAACTGGGCGAAGAACCGCAGATCGTGAAGACCTTCAAGGGGAGCGAGCTTGCGGGCAAGCATTACTTCCCGATCTTCGACTATTTCGACAACGCCGATCACCGCGCCAAGGGTGCGGCTCCCGGCCCGGACGGCTGGACGATCATCCCCGGCGATTACGTGTCGACGGAAGACGGCACCGGCCTGGTCCACATCGCACCCGCATTCGGTGAAGACGACATGTTCGTTTGCCAGGAACGCGGAATCCTACCGGTCATCCCGGTGGATGAAGGCGGTTGCTTCACGTCTGAAGTTCCCGACTACCAGGGCATGCAGGTGTTCGATGCGAATAAGCCGATCACCGTTGACCTGCGCGATGGTACTGGTCCGCTGGCCCGCGTTCCCGAAGAAAAGCGTGCCGTTCTGGTTCAGCAGAAGTCGTATGTTCACTCCTACCCGCACTGCTGGCGTTGCCGTAAGCCGCTGATCTACAAGGCTGTGTCCTCGTGGTTCGTGCGCGTCAGCGCTATCCGTGATCGCATGGTCGAACTCAACCAAGAGATCACCTGGGTTCCTGAGCACACCAAAGACGGCATCTTCGGAAACTGGCTTGCCGGCGCTCGCGACTGGTCGATCTCGCGTAACCGCTTCTGGGGTGCGCCGATCCCGGTCTGGCGTTCAGATGACCCGAACTACCCGCGTGAAGACGTCTACGGTTCTTTTAAGGAACTTGAGCGCGACTTCGGCGTGAAGGTGGATAACCTGCACCGCCCGTTCATCGATCAGCTGGTTCGCCCGAACCCGGATGATCCGACGGGCAAGTCGATGATGCGCCGTATCCCGGACGTTCTCGACTGCTGGTTCGAGTCTGGTTCTATGCCGTACGCGCAGGTTCACTACCCGTTCGAGAACCAGGAATGGTTCGAGTCGCACTACCCGGGCGACTTCATCGTCGAGTACATCGGCCAGACGCGTGGCTGGTTTTACACCCTGCACGTCCTGGCGACCGCTCTGTTCGACCGCCCGGCGTTCACGAACGTTGTCTCGCATGGCATCGTTCTGGGTGATGACGGCCGCAAGATGAGCAAGTCCCTGCGCAACTATCCGGACGTCAACGGCGTGTTCGACACCTACGGTTCGGATGCGATGCGTTGGTTCCTCATGAGCTCGCCTGTCGTCCGCGGTGGCAACCTCATAGTGACCGACACGGGTATCCGTGACACGGTTCGCCAGGTGCTACTGCCGATCTGGAATACCTACTACTTCTTCACTCTGTACGCGGGGGCAGCGAATGGGGGCAAGGGGTACGAGGCCACGGCCTGGGACCTCAACGACAAAGCGGTGGTTTCCAGCTTGTCGAAGATGGACCGCTACCTGCTGGCACGCACGCGCTCGCTCGCAGCCGATGTCAAGGCTGACTTGGATTGGTATGACATCGCGAAGGCATGCGAGCACGTCCGCGATTACCTGGATGTTCTGACGAACTGGTACGTGCGTACTCAGCGCCAGCGTTTCTGGGAGGAGGATTCGGCTGCGTTCAACACGCTGTACACCGCTCTTGTCCGTCTGTCTGAGATTGCAGCTCCGTTACTCCCGTTGCTCAGCGAGGAAATCTGGCGCGGTCTGACCGGTGGTGAGTCTGTCCACCTGGTTGACTTCCCGGTGATCTCGGATCTGGTTGCTGACGACGCACTGGTGTCTGCAATGGACGAGGTCCGCGACGTTGTGTCGACGGCACACGCCCTGCGTAAGAACCATCACCTGCGCGTTCGTCAGCCACTTGCCGGCATGACGATCGTCTCTGAGCAGGCGGGTGCGCTCGGCCAGTTCGCTGACCTTGTTGCATCCGAGGTCAACGTCAAGGACGTTCGCTTCCGAACGCCGGAAGAATCCGGTTTGCGTGCGAACATCGAACTGTCGCTGAACCCGCGCGCCTTTGCTCCCGAGCTCCGTAAGCTGACGTCTTTGCTGTTCAAGGCGCAGAAGTCGGGCGAGTGGACCGTGAACGAAGACGGTAGCTGTGTTTTTGCGACCGTCCAGCTTAATGGCCAGCCGGTTGTTCTGACCGGCGAGCAGTTCTTAGTGGCCACCACCGTGG
Source organism: Schaalia turicensis ACS-279-V-Col4 (assembly GCF_000296505.1). Taxonomy (GTDB): domain Bacteria; phylum Actinomycetota; class Actinomycetes; order Actinomycetales; family Actinomycetaceae; genus Pauljensenia; species Pauljensenia turicensis_A. Next base: position 49,344 of record NZ_JH815210.1, on the reverse strand, counting down.
ACGCTGAAGAAGGCCAGGCGGCGGACGTCATGAGCAATGGCACGGTGGTCCTGCTTGATACAGAGCTGACCGCGGAGCTGGAAGCTGAAGGCTACGCACGTGACGTGATCCGCGCCGTGCAGGATGAGCGTAAGAACGCCGGCCTGCATATTGCTGACCGCATCACGCTGAACCTCGTTGTTCCTACTGATCGCGTGGACGCCGTGAACGCGCACACTGAAATGATCGCCCACGAAACGCTCGCCCTTCAGGTGAACGTGGAAGCCGGCGAGAAGCTCACGGTGAGCGTCGCAAAGCACTGATCATTTGATCGCGTGACTCGGGGCTGGGATCACATCACTACGAAGTGCTCCCAGCCCCGAACCGTATAAAATAGGCGGGTCGCTTTTTAACTGCGCGCACTTTCGATGCGCCGGGCAACATGTGCTCTGGAGGCCCTCATGTCGAACGATCACTCCGCATTCTTTGGCGATAGCGAGGAAGAAGCGGTTGCAGGCTCAATCCCTGCGGATCTGATTCCCTACCTTGAAGCGGCTGACGAGCCCGATGAGGTGGCATTGACTGACGTAACGGATCACGGGCAAGATGCCGAAGAGGCTGAACTGCAAACTGCTCTGCGGAACCTCGTCGAATCCTCCTTGCTACTTGGCCCCGATCCTTCGATTCTCGCCGAGCTGGAAGGCGATATCGACGAAGACTTTGCCGACGACGCCGAGGCAGCGCGCGCAGAACACGAAGAAGCTCTCGCGAAGGCTGCAGATTCGGTTGAGCTGGATGCTGCGGTGGCTCAGATCTACGAATCAATCGTCGAGCGCGCACCCGAACACGACATTGAGCCGAGCTTGGATCGCATCCGGATGCTGCTCGATATCCTGGGCGATCCGCAGAATACATTCCCGACCGTGCACATTACGGGTACGAACGGCAAGACATCGACCGCACGCATGATCGATGCGGTGCTGACTGCGTTCGGCGTGCGCGTCGGACGATTTACGTCTCCGCATTTGATTGATGTGCGTGAGCGAATAAGTATCGAAGGCATACCAATTTCCCGCGAAGCCTTTATCGCAGCCTGGAACGATATCGCGCCCTACGTCGAGATGGTCGACACGAAGTCGGTTGCTGACGGAGGAGTACGCCTGTCGTTTTTTGAGGTCTTTACTGCTCTAGCGTTGGCAGCGTTTGCGGATCACCCGGTCGATGCTGGCGTTATCGAGGTCGGCATGGGTGGAACGTGGGATGCCACGAACCTCATTGAGGCCGGCGTTTCTGTGATCATGCCGATCGATCTGGATCATACGAAGTGGCTGGGCTCCACGATCCGTGAAATCGCAGAAGAAAAGGCCGGGATTATCAAGCCCGGTCAGATTGTCGTGATCGCCGAGCAACCCGAAGAAGCACTAGAGGTCCTATTGGACCGCGCCCGCGAAGTCGATGCGATCGTCCGCCTTGAAGGCCGAGACTTCGAGCTCCTTGATCGCCAGATGGGTGTTGGCGGTCAGCTGGTTACTGTCCGCACTCCTTCCGCCACCTATACTGACGTTTTCGTTCCGCTCTTTGGCGAACATCAGGCTCACAACGCCGCGGCAGCTCTGGTTGGTGTCGAAGCGTTCATGGGCGGTCGCGCCTTGGATGCGAAGATCGTCGAAAATGGCATGATGACGGCGACTTCGCCGGGACGCCTGCAGGTTGTGCGCACATCCCCGACAATTCTTGTCGACGCTGCACATAATCCCGCAGGTGCTCGCGTCCTTGCCGATGCGCTTGACGATTCCTTCGCATTCGCTCACGTTGTCGGCGTCTATTCGGCGATGGGAGACAAGGACATCGAGTCCGTTCTGGCCGAAATGGAACCGCATCTGGATTCGATTGTCATCACCGAAATGCCCGGCGAACGTGCTGCGAATATCCAGCAATTGCGCGAAATTGCAATCGATGTCTTTGGTGAAGACAGGGTGGAAGTACGCGACAATCTTGGCGAAGCGGTCGATCGTGCGGCGACACTTGCTGAAGCCACCACTGACCCCGCAGACAAATGCGGCGTGGTCGTCTTTGGCTCGGTCGTTCTTGCAGGCCACATGCTTGATCTTGCTGGCATTCGTCCATAGGGGGCAGCGAGCCGTCTTTTTGCTAGTCGAGTAGCAAAAGTCGTGGCACCATAGTCCCAGAGCATGACCGCTCTGTTTTGATGCAAGGAGGCACGATGAAGAAGCTGGTCAATGACGTCCACAACGTCGTCAAGGAAACCCTCGAAGGGTTTGCTCTGGCGCATGCGGATATGGTGGAGGTTCACCTCGATCCCGATTTCGTTACCCGCGCAACCCCGAAGGCTAACGGCAAGGTCGGTCTGGTTTCCGGTGGTGGCTCTGGTCACGAACCGTTGCACGCAGGCTTTGTCGGCCTGGGCATGCTGGATGCTGCCGTTCCTGGCGCCGTTTTCACGTCCCCGACCCCGGATCCGATCCTCGAAGCCACAAAGGCTGCCGATCACGGTGCAGGCGTCCTGCACATCGTGAAGAACTACACCGGCGACGTCCTCAACTTCGAGACCGCCGCCGAAATGGCTGAAATGGAAGACATCGAGGTCCGTTCCGTTGTCGTCAATGATGACGTCGCGGTCGAAGACTCGCTGTACACTGCAGGCCGTCGTGGTGTTGCCGGCACCGTCTTTGTTGAGAAGCTTGCCGGTGCAGCTGCAGAACGTGGCGACGACCTTGACAAGGTCACCGAAATCGCTCAGCGTGTGAACGACGAGATGCGTTCCATGGGCCTCGCACTTGGCCCGTGCACGGTTCCTCACGCAGGCACCCCCTCCTTCGATCTTGGCGAAGACGAGATCGAGCTCGGTATCGGTATCCACGGTGAACCCGGTTACCGTCGAGGCAAGATGGAAACCGCTGACGCACTGGTGGAAGAGCTCTATATCAAGGTTCGTGATGACCTGAAGCTTGAAAAGGGCCAGCGTGTGATCACCCTGGTCAACGGAATGGGTGGCACACCTTCGTCCGAGCTCTACATTTGCCATCGTCGACTGGCTCAGCTGCTGGAAGCAGACAGCATTAAGATTGCTCGCACAATGGTGGGCAACTACGTGACCAGCCTTGAAATGCCTGGCGTTTCTGTCTCCCTGCTCCGTGTGGATGACGAAATGCTTGAACTGTTCGATGCGCCGGTGGCAACACCGGCATGGAAGTGAGGGACTAGATGGCGCTAGATACTGCATGGGCAATGCGCTGGATTGCGCTTACTCGCGTAGAGATTGGTGCTCAGCGTGAATACTTGATCGATCTGGACCGCCAGATCGGCGACGGTGATCATGGTGAGAACCTCGATCGTGGGTTCGGCAAAGTCATGGAAGCCTTCGAAGCAACGCCTCCGACTAGCGTTCAGGACTGCCTGAAGATCGTTGCGAAGACTCTGATGTCGACGGTCGGTGGGGCTGCTGGTCCTCTGTACGGAACAGCTTTCCTGCGCGCAGCAAAGGTTGCTGTCGACGAACCTCTGACCGCTGAAGCTGTTGCTGCCCTGATCGGCGGTGCTCTCGCTGGCATTCAGGCTCGTGGCAAGGCAGAGCGTGGCGAGAAGACCATGGTCGATGCCTGGGGTCCGGCGTATGACGCAGCTAAGGCTGCTGCAGAATCTGGCGCCACACCTGAACAGGTTCTGGCGGTTGCTTCCGAGGCCGCTCATAAGGGTGCTCTTGCCACTGAACCTCTTCAGGCAACCAAGGGTCGTGCTTCCTACCTGGGAGAGCGTTCCAAGGGACATCTTGATCCGGGTGCTGTGTCGTCCGCGATCATCCTTGCGAAGGCGCTTGAAGCAGCTGAGGTGGAATGATGGCGCGCGTTGCATTTGTCATCGCAAGCCATTCGGATCTTCTGGCTCGTGGCGTAGTCGAACTTGCCCGGCAGATGGCTCCCGAGGTTTTCTTCCAAGCCGCGGGTGGTACTGATGAGGGCGGGATCGGTACGTCCTTCGACAAGATTGACGCTGCTGTCAGCGCCTGCCTCGATGAGGTTGGCGATGGCGATGGTGCAGGTGTCTTGATCCTGACAGATCTTGGTTCAGCCACGATGACGGTTGAATCGGTTCTGGATTTTGCCGACGATCCCGATCATCTGAAGTTCATTGAAGCTCCGCTTGTTGAGGGTGCTGTCGCGGCTGCGGTGCGCGCTCAATTGGGTGATTGCCTGAATGACGTTGCCGATGCTGCGCGTAATGCGATCGGACCAATGATCGAGCTTCACTCTATGCATCAGGATCGCCAGACTTCTTCAGCTCCAACCGATGGTGTCACGGACACGGCAGTTGTTGCTGATCCGGTTGGTCTGCATGCTCGTCCGGCAGCTCTTCTGGCTCGTCTTGCAGCCACATTTGATGCCGAGATTCTTGTGAATGGAACAGATGCCGCTTCCGTTCTTGAAATCATGGCTCTCGGTGTGAAGCAGGGCGAAACGGTTGAACTGCGGGCTACTGGTCCGCAGGCAGCTGAGAGCATTGTTGCTCTCAAAGAGATGATCGAAAACGCTTCGTGATGCGGTGTGGCTGTGGTGGATATTCATCCGAGTACCGCCACAGCCACGTCGTGTGAACGATGATGCGATCATCGGTTACGATATTGATTCCTTGAACAACGTGTAATGAAAGGAGGGCGAATGCCAACTCCTGATCTGCTCGACCCGAATAAGGAACACACTCTGATCCTGGTCAAGCCCGATGGGTTTGCTCGCGGTCTGACCGGAGAGGTTCTGCGTCGCATCGAAGCGAAGGGCTATGTCCTGAAGGGCCTGAAGATTAAGAAGGCCTCTAGGGAACTCCTTGAAGAGCACTACGCGGAGCACCGTGAGCAACACTTTTTTAACGGAATGGTTGATTTCATGAGCTCGGGCCCGCTCGTTGCCGTCGTGGTTGAAGGTGACCGCGTGATTGAGGGTATGCGTATTCTCATGGGCACAACAAACCCGACCTTGGCTGCTCCTGGAACTATTCGAGGCGATCTTGGACGCGACTGGGGTTCGAACCACGTGGAGAACGTTGTTCACGGTTCAGATTCCCCGACTTCTGCTGAGCGTGAGATCGCACTGTGGTTCCCTGAACTGTGTTGCTGAGACTATCTTGTATGAGCGTGAACCTGTCCGAGGAGCACGCATCACATTATGAAAAAGTGGTGTTTGCATCTGCAGGCGCCACTTTTTCTTATTCTTCCCACAGTTTCCACGTATCCTTGACCCGTGCACTTAAAGAACCTGACGCTACGCGGGTTTAAGTCTTTCGCGTCTACGACGACGTTGAAGCTTGAACCCGGGATCACCTGTGTCGTGGGTCCGAACGGTTCGGGTAAGTCGAACGTTGTGGATGCACTTGCCTGGGTGATGGGCGAGCAGGGCGCGAAGAGCCTGCGTGGCTCTAACATGTCGGACGTTATTTTCGCCGGCACATCGGGACGTCCGGCTTTAGGACGTGCGCAGATTGATCTGACGATCGATAACTCAGATGGCGCTCTTCCCATCGAATACACGGAAGTAACGATCACCAGGACACTGTTCCGCGGTGGGGGCTCCGAATACGCAATTAACGGTTCACCTGCTCGACTGCTTGATATTCAAGAATTGCTGTCCGATACGGGCATGGGACGTCAGATGCACGTCATCGTGGGGCAGGGGCGCCTCGACTCGATCCTTCAAGCAACCCCGGAAGATCGTCGCGGGTTCATTGAAGAGGCTGCCGGTGTGCTGAAGCATCGCCGGCGTAAAGAGCGTGCGCTGAAGAAGCTCGCTGACATGGATCAGAATCTCGTGCGTGTTCTGGACCTGACTGAAGAGATCCGACGCCAGTTGGGTCCTCTTGCGCGCCAAGCGAAGCAGGCGCGCAAGGCCTCGTTGATCCAAGTACGAGTGCGAGACGCGAAAGCTCGCTTGCTCGCCGACGATCTTGTGAACGTGCGCGAGAAGCTTGAACGTCAGTCGCATATTGATACCCGTCTCGAAGAGCTGAAGCGTGCGCATGAAACCAAGATTGCGGATCTGCGGGCATCAATTGAGGAAAGCGAACGCAATCAAGAAGCTCGCGCTCGCAATGCGAATGACGTGACGCGAGTCTGGCAGGAAGCGACCAGCGTCCATGAGCGTGCGAAGACGACGCTCGCAATCTCTGCCGAGCGCGTCAAACAGTATTCGCGCCCCGAAGCTACACCGACGGGTGAAGACCCGGATGTCTTGGACCAGAGGGCATTAGCTGCTTCGAATGAGGACGGGGACCTTCTCCAGCGTGTTCAGCAAGCCCAACGTGAATTGAGTAGCCTCGTACGCGCCAAGGAACAAGCGGAAGACGAAGATCAACGCGCAGCCAAAGAACTCGCCAGGGTCAACGCACTCGTCGCTGACCATCGTGAGAAAGTGGCGCGCCTGACGGGTGATGTTGGGAGTGCTCACGCCCGATTGGAAGCCGGTGAAGCAGAAGCCGGTCGTGCTCGTAGCGCGCTCGAAGCTGCACTCGCGCGAGCTGAAGAAGCGAAGAAAGCCGTTGAGGACGCGCCCGAAGAATCGGGTGGCGATTTCGATGTGAGTCGCGCGCATGCGCAGGCGGGCATCCATCGTGATCAGGCACGAGCAAAAGTTGATGCCCTCCTTGCCGCTGAACGCGAAGCTCGCGCCGATCGTGCTCACTGGGAAGCGCGTCGTGATGCCCTGACCCAGCTTCTTGCGCGTGACGATGACACGGCTCACCTGCTCGATCGTGACCACGTGCTGGGTGCCGTCCAGGATTTCGTGAACGCCCGCCAAGGAACCGAGAACGCGATCGCGACGCTACTTGGCCCATTTGCGGACGCCGTCGTCATGGATTCCCTGGATTCTGCGCTCACTCAAGCGCGCGACGCCCAGGAGTCCAATAGTGGCCAGTTACGGATGATGATCGCGAATGGGGACGAGGTCGCGCCTGCCAAGCAGAAACTACCCGAGGGCCTGACGTGGGCGCGAGAGTGCGTGACACCAGACCCGAAAGTCGCAGCGAGCGTTTCAGCCTTGCTTTGTGGCGCAGTAGTTGCCAACGATCTTGATGCTGCCCAACGTGGCATTGCGATCGACACAGTGGACGTTGCCGTTACATTGAGCGGAACAATGGTGACTCGTTCAGGTGTTATAGCAGCCGGACAGACAGCCGACTCATTACTTGCCATCAAAGCCCAACACGAAGCAGCCGCTACGAAGGCCGAGGCAGCACAACACACGTGCGATGCCCTCTCTGATGAACTCACGGCAGCGAATACTGCGCTGGACCTGGCAATACGCGGAGCGAACGAAGCCCTGAAAGCTCTGCGTGCCCACGACGCCCTGCAGGCTGAACGCGCTCAAAAGACTGCACGACTCCAGTCCGCGCTCGCAGCCAGTGAAGCTGAGGTAGGCCGTGGACGAGAAGCGCTCAAACGTGCCGAGGATCATGTCGAATGGGCTAAAGAACGCGTTGAAGAAGCGCGATCGAAAGTCGAAACACTGTCGGAGAGTCCCTCTGAAGACGTCGACGCAGCGCGCGATAAAGCTGAGGGTGCTGCCAGAACGGCGAAAGAAGCCCGTGAAGCGGAAACCTCAGCGCGCCTGGCATTGCGAGCATTAGAAGAACAATCCAGGCAGGCTGGCGCGCGTGCCCGAAACCTTCGCCAGGCAGCAGCAAAAGAGCGCGAAGAGCGTGGCCGTTATGCGAAGCGCGAAGCTCAACGCCAGGTTGCGTTGCGTGCTGCAACGGAGATTGAGGCCGACGCGCGTCAGGCAGTGAACGAGGCTGCCCAGCTACTTGCTATCGCCTCGGCCCGCCAGACGGCGGTTGCTGAAGAAACTCGGCAGGAAAATGAGCGCGTTGGTGCCCTGCGCTTGGCCGTGGATGAAGAAATGAAGCGCCTAGCCGACGTTACTGGCGAGGTTCAACGTGACGAAATTGCGCGCACTCAACTGGAATTGCAAGCGAGTGATGTTGAGCGTCGAGCAATGGAAGAGCTTGCGCTCGATGCTGACACTTTGATTGAAGAATACGGACCCCATACCCTGGTACCCGTTTTCCCATCGGACCCGGATGAAGAAGTCAGCGAAGAAGGCCAGCCTTTTGTTCGAAGCGAACAAGAAAAGGCTTTTGAGAAAGCTTCAAACGAGCTGGTGCGCCTGGGGCGCGTGAACCCCCTGGCTTTGGAAGAACACGATGCTCTGGCTGCTCGTCATGCATTCTTGATGGAACAGGTAAAAGACCTCAAAGAATCAAAAGCCGATCTGATGAGCATCATTACCGATGTGGATCGACTGGTTGAAGAAGCATTCGTTTCCGCATTTGAAGACACGAAGAAACAGTTCGCGCACACCTTTGACGTTTTGTTCCCCGGCGGTACAGGTGATCTGATTTTGACCGACCCAGATTCGCCTTTGACCACGGGCATTGAAATTGAAGCTCGCCCCGCCGGCAAGAAGGTCAAGCGAATGAGTTTGCTGTCGGGTGGTGAACGCTCACTCGCAGCTATTGCTTTCCTCGTCGCGATCTTTAAAGCTCGTCCATCTCCGTTCTACGTGATGGACGAAGTTGAAGCCGCACTCGACGACGTGAACTTGTCGCGTCTTCTGGCAATCTTTAAAGAGCTACGTGAAGAATCTCAGCTGATCGTGATCACGCACCAGAAACGCACTATGGAGATCGCCGATGCTCTCTATGGCGTCTCGATGCGTGATGGTGTGACAGGAGTTGTTTCCCAGCGTCTTGCGCGCTCATAATGCCGTGTTAGTTTGAGAAACCCGTGTCCGCATCTTTATGTTTTCTGCCCGCGCGATAACAAAGACAATGGGTACGCCAGATGGCGTACCCATTGTCTATTCAGTAGTCGTGGCGTGGTCAAAGAGAACCGAGACAGCAGATGATCAGTTGTCCTTGTTCAGGAAGTGACGTTCGTCGAGGATCGAGGCGCCCGACAGCATAAGGGCGTCAAGGTTTTGCGTCGCGTGGTGGGCGCAGAAGAACAGTTGGAAGCCGGATGGCATCGTGGCACGCAGCCACGCCTTCGCGCCACACTTGTCGCAACGGTCGGCGGCGTTGAGAACCGGGGCCGTTGAGGTTTCTGGCTGAAGTGAAAGCGTTGTCATGTTTCAATCACACACTAAAGAGTCGGTAATGTCGCGTTCAAAAGCGATTGTTCACCCTCGGCGCAATCCGTACGCGAGTGTGCTCATCATGCGAGCAAGTGGAACACGCGTCATCTGGAAGAATACGGCGAGGTGAAATGGCGCTCATTCAATGATTCTTTAAGATAAGCGGGTGACTTCTTCATCTGACTATTCGGCACGGCACCTCAGCGTCCTTGAAGGACTGGAAGCTGTTCGTAAGCGCCCCGGCATGTACATCGGTTCCACGGACCACCGCGGTTTGATGCACTGTCTCTGGGAAATTATCGACAATGCCGTTGACGAGGCTCTTGAAGGTCACTGCGACACGATCAATGTGCGCCTGCACCCTGACTATTCTGCGTCGGTGGCTGACAACGGTCGAGGTATTCCGGTTGACGAGGTCCCCGGTGTCGGTTTGTCAGGCGTCGAGGTCGTGTACACGAAGCTTCACGCTGGTGGTAAGTTCGGTGGCGGTTCCTATGCGTCATCGGGTGGTCTGCACGGCGTGGGTGCGTCCGTTGTGAACGCGCTGTCCGCGCGTCTTGACGTGCAGGTTGACCGCGGCTCAAAGACATGGGAAATGTGTTTCCGTCGCGGTGAGCCCGGCGAATTCGACGATTCGAAGCAACGCACCCCGAATTCACCGTTCACTCCGTTTGAAGAATCCTCGCAGCTGAAAACCGTTGGCAAGGTAAAGAAGAATGTCACCGGTACACGCGTGCGTTTCTGGGCTGACTTTCAGATCTTCCCGTCAACCGAAGGATTCTCATGGGAAGCTTTGTGTGCGCGTGCACGCCAGACCGCATTCCTTGTTCCCGGCCTGACCATCAACTGCTGGGATGAGCGCGCAGAAGAAGAGCTTCACGAGTCATTCCGCTACGACGGTGGCGTCGTTGACTTTACGAACTGGCTGGCCAGCGATGGTCCTGTGACTGACACGTGGCATATTCAAGGTGAAGGAACCTTCACCGAAACCGTTCAGGCACTCGATCCGTCAACGGGACACCTCGCTGCGACCGAAGTGGAACGCACGTGCCAGGTGGATTGCGCCTTGCGATGGGGGATTGGCTACGATACTTCACTGCAGTCATTCGTCAACATTATTGCGACCCCGAAGGGTGGCACACACGTTGCCGGTTTCGAGCAGGCTGTCTTGAAGGTGTTGCGCGCGCAGATTGATAAGAACGCGCGCAAGTTGAAGGTGGGTACCAAAGATGGGCGTCCCGAAAAGGATGATGTCCAAGCCGGTCTGACTGCCGTTGTCACCGTCCGTTTCCCCGAACCGCAGTTTGAGGGGCAGACCAAGGAAATCCTGGGTACACCACAAGTCCGTACGGTCGTGTCTCGCGTTGTCACCGACTGGCTGAATGCGAAGTTTAATTCCTCAAAGCGCGACGACAAACAGCAGACGTCTTCGCTGATGGAAAAGGTTGTCGGCGAAATGAAAGCGCGTGTTTCAGCGCGTATTCACAAGGAAATTTCGCGTAAGAAGAATGCGCTTGAAACATCCTCTCTGCCCGCGAAGCTCGCAGACTGCCGAATGGAAGATGTCTTAGAAACCGAACTGTTCATCGTCGAGGGTGACTCGGCACTGGGCACGGCAAAGGCGGCACGCAACAGCCAGTATCAGGCGCTCTTCCCGATTCGAGGCAAGATCCTGAACGTCCAAAAGGCATCGACAGCGGATATGCTGGCGAACGCGGAATGCGCGAACATTATCCAGGTCATTGGTGCAGGATCAGGTCGAACTTTCGATCTTGATTCCGCCCGCTACGGCAAGGTTATTTTGATGACCGATGCTGACGTCGATGGCGCGCATATTCGCACGTTGTTGCTCACCCTGTTCTTCCGCTATATGCGCCCCATGGTCGAAGCTGGCCGAATTTACGCTGCTGTTCCACCGTTGCACCGCATTGAAGTGAGCGCTAAGGGACGCAAGCCTCGCGAACTGATTTACACGTATTCCGAAGATGAACTCCACAAGAAGCTTGCTCAACTGCGTAAGGCGGGGCGGACATGGAAAGAACCGATCCAGCGCTACAAGGGCCTGGGTGAGATGGACGCGGACCAGTTGGCTGAAACCACCATGGATCGCGCGCATCGTTCCTTGCGACGCATCACCCTTGATGATGAAGACGCTTTGCGCGAAGCAGAAGATGTGTTCGAACTGCTGATGGGTTCCACGGTGGGACCGCGTAAGGATTTCATTGTCGAAGGATCCTCTGGCATCGACCGCATGCGCATCGACGCCTGAAAACTCCCTGTCGCCCCATCGTGTTGGGCCTCGTCTTTTCGCACCGTGTGTATTGAGCACCTGGCCGCTGAGACCTAGCGCAGAACCTTCCCGCGTATGTGACCAAAGACCCGATGCGCACGTACACTAGGATCTATGACTGGACTTGCGCAACGTTTGAAGCCACCAGCCTCAGTTTCGTATCCGGGCACCCACATCGGATTGAGGTGGCGTTCGATGATCGCCTCCGACGCTCCGGGTGTTTATGACGTGATTCGTCAGGTTGAGGCTGCTGATGAGATGCATCATCGTATGAGTGCATCCGACATCGCCGACATGGTGGAAGGTCGCACGCAAGATTTCTGGATCGATGCGCTTGTCGGTATCGATTCAGACAATCGTATTTGCGCAGTCGCAGCCGTTCGAGTCCTCACTTCGCTCTCAGATCATGCTGCCGCCGAGGTCAACGCCTACATTCATCCGCATTGGCGTGGACGTGGATTGGGCCGAGCTCTCCTCTACTGGCAAGATGGCCGTGCCCGTCAAATGCTGGTCGAAACATTCGGAGCGGACTCGAAGGTCCCCGCATCAATTTTCAACGTCGTTGATGCCCACATGACGGATCGTCGTCGTTTGTATATTGCGGCGGGCTTCTACGCGAAGGCTACGTTCCAAGTGATGTACCGCGAGCTTCTAGGGGCTGAAAAGGCTCGGAAGCCTCGCCACGGCTATTCGATCATTCCGTGGTCCGATGTTGATATGGGGAGCGCGAAAGCACTGTACTTGCGTTCTTTCGCTGAGCACACCCTGCCCTACTTGCACGAGGCCTGGTGGGAAGAATCTACCTCGAATTTGGATCCTCGCTGGTCGTTCGGAGCAGTATCTGAGCAGGGTGAGCTGGCTGGCTGTTTCGTCGTGGGACGCCCCGTTGAACGGTGGGCCGCGACCGGTAAGACAGAGGCATACGCGGAACTTCTGGCCGTTGATCAATCGCATCGTGGGCACGGGCTTTCAACCGCGTTGATTGGTGCAGCGGTGGCGGCGGCCGCTGAATCGGGAATGTCCAGGATCGGATTGGATGTGGATACGAAGAATACGTCGAATGCCCATGCCATCTACGAGCACCTCGGTTTCCTTGACGGGCCCGCGCAGGTTTTCTATTCGATTGACCAATAAGGTGTCCTGCGGGTTAGCGTGCCCGTGGGCGAATACGGGGACGTGAATATCTCACAATCTGGTGTTGACAAGAAAGGACGCGCATGGCTGACAATGCGTTGACGGGTGAAATCCCGCTGGCTCGTCGTACAGGCGCATCCGACGACGTGCCATTCCCGCCGTCCCATCATGGGATTGTCTGGGAAGAGCTCAGCATGAATCGCCTGCATGAATTGGCGACGCTGATTGCGCGCATGGAAGCGCAGGATAATCCTCCATATCGCACCAGTGTCGACGAAGTCGAAGAGATGCTGTCGGCTGAAGGCTGGCGTGGGCTGGCCGGTATGACGACTCGTGGTATCGCGAAGGGACGCATGGTCGCTTACGGTCGCGTTGCAATGCGCCAGAGTGGTCGTGTGGAGTGCCTGTGCGACGGAGGCGTTGACCCGTCGTTCCGTCGCATTGGCTTGGGCAGTTCGCTGGTTGAATGGCAGGAAGCAGTTTCGCGTCAGATGCTTGCTACAGCGGAGACGGATGCGCCGGCTCAGATCACCATGCTTGTCGAGGCGGGTGAAAATGAGCTGGAAGAGCAGCTTCAGTTGCGTGGCTTCCACTGGACCCGTTCGTACTATGAACTTCGTGCGGATCTGTCCCAGATTCCTCCGACTCCGGATCTTGGCCGTTATTTGACGATTGAACCTTGGTCGGATGAGTGGGATGAACCGGCGCGTCACGCCGCGAATCGGCTCTCCGAGATTGAGTGGGGTAGTCCTGCCCTCACTCGTGAACAGTGGCTGATGGGACGTACTTCTTTCGTCCCGCAGTGGTCGTTCGTTGCCGTGGACCGCAGGGGTGACCGTCCGTGCGTGGTTGGTTTCCTCCTTGCCTCGAAGTACGTCCAGGACTGGGTTGCTCTTGGTTGGCGCGAAGGCTATATCGACCAGATGGGTGTCTTGGAAGAGGCGCGTTCGTATCGCGTCGTCGATGCCCTGATTACGTCGTCGATGCGCGCGATGGCAGCCGATGGGATGGATCGTATCGGCGCTGGGCTCGGAAGCGCGAATCATTCCAGAGCGCTTGCCGTCTACGATTATTTGGGTTTTGCGACGGTGGGTCAGACGCGCTTGTACGCGATCGATGTGTGACGAGGCCGCGCCGGCACTTTCGCGCCGGCGCGAACCGTTGTAGCGCCTTAGCCGATGAGGGTGATTGGAAGAACCACGGGAGTACCTGACCCATCGCGACGTTCGTCAACGTCGGGCAAGTCAACGGGGGAGCCATCAGCTGAGGCGCCTCGAGGTCGACGGTCACCCACCCACGCCAAGTCAATGCGATCCTCACCGCGCAGGAAACGCTGGGCGCGGACGCCTTGACCACCGCGACCCTTGACCGGGTAGAGTTCCAGCGGAGTTACCTTAGCGGTCGTCTGACCCGTTCCCGGCAGTGCTCCTTCAGCTGCTGCGACGGTGACGACGAAGGAGTCTGATGATACTGACAGAGCCCAGAATCCGAGTGCTTGGGCACCATCGTTAAGCTTCATACCAGCCATACCAGCGGCGGTGCGACCCTGCGGTCGTACCTTCGATGCCGGCGTACGAAGAAGCTGCGCGTCGGTTGAAACAAAGACAAGATCGTAGTCGTCGGCACACGGTCCGAAACCAACTAGACGATCACCGTCATCCAGTGTGATGACTTCCCATTCGTCACGGGCAAGTACATCCGGCTTCAAGCGCTTCACGGTGCCGTGGACAGTACCCATCGCATACACCTGGTCTGATGCGGGATCAAGCAAACCGATCGCGGGAGAATTCGTGTGCAAGAGCAGAGATGCGGGCGTGGCTGCGGCCAGCGACAATCCTGTATCGAAGCGGGGGAGCGCGGGTAGGTCCACGACCTCTATGCGGTGAGCAACACCGTCTGCTGTAACAACCGCGATCTGAGAACGTGCGGTCGACGACAATTGTGCTATCCACCCGTCGTGGCTGGCACGAGGCCCCGGTTCTAGCGGGTCTCCGCCTTCAATTCGAGCCAGACCACCGTTCGATGACAGCACAACGACGCACGGGTCATCAGGGATCTGCAGGTCCATTCCCTTGCCGGACTTCGATGTGGCCGGCAACGTAGCAGCCAAGGCGGCGCCACTCGTCGCCTCGTTCCCCGATTCGGCTCCGGCAGACGACAGCAGCAGAGTCCGCCGGGGAGTAGCCAGACGCTGAGCAACATCGCGCAACTCAGAGATGACCAGGCCTCGCAACATCACCGGATCGGAAAGAATCTCTTCAAGGTGTGCGATCGTTGCGTGGAGTTCATCGCGTTCGTTCTCTAGCTCGATGCGCGAGAACTTGGTCAAGCGACGCAGGCGGAGCTCCAGAATGTAGTTCGCCTGAATATCGGTCAGGTCGAAGGCAATCTTCAGTCGTTCGCGAGCGGTTTCCACGTCGAAAGACGAACGAATAATCGCAATGACGTCATCAATATCGAGGACTGCGATCAACAAACCTTCAACCAGGTGAAGGCGATCCTGAGCCTTACCCAGACGGAACTTCGTGCGTCGCGTTGTCACGTCAAGACGGTGGTTGACGAATACGCTCAGCATGTCTTTCAAACCGAGGGTACGAGGCTGACCATTGACGAGGGCAACGGCGTTGATCGAGAAGGAATCTTCAAGAGGTGTGCGCTTGTACAGCTGTTGCAGGACCGCTTCGGGGTTGAAACCGTTCTTGATTTCGATGACCAAACGCAGGCCGTGGATACGGTCAGTCAGGTTCTGAACCGACGAAATACCCTTCAGCCGCCCGGCGTTAACGTTTTCCTTGATCTTTTCGATGACCTTTTCGGGGCCGACCATGTAGGGCAGTTCGGTGACGATCAACCCCATCTTGCGTGCGCTGACGCGTTCGACTCCGACCTTTGCGCGAGTCTTGAAAGCACCGCGACCAGTTTCGTAGGCGTCTTTGATTCCATCGAGTCCGACGATGACGCCACCTTCAGGCAGGTCAGGCCCGGGCACGAAACGCATCAGGTCGGCGACGGTGGCATCCGGATGCTCAATCAGGTGAATGGACGCTGCGATTGTTTCAGCAAGATTGTGCGGGGCAATATTCGTTGCCATACCAACAGCAATACCGGAAGCGCCGTTGACCAGAAGCTGGGGGAATGCCGCTGGGAGTACCTCGGGTTGCATGAACTGGTTGTCGTAGTTCGGCACGAATTCAACCGTGTCTTCATCCAAACCGGTGACAAGATCCAACGCGGAGGGAGCCATGCGGGCTTCGGTGTAACGCGCGGCTGCGGGGCCGTCATCAAGAGAGCCAAAGTTGCCGTGTCCGTCGACTAGGGGAAGACGCAGGTTGAACGGCTGAGCGAGGCGCACGAGAGCCTCGTAAATTGCCGAGTCACCGTGCGGGTGAAGCTTGCCCATAACCTCGCCGACAACACGCTGGGATTTCACGTGGCCCTTGTCGGGGCGAAGTCCCATCTGATCCATCTGGAACAGGATGCGTCGTTGCACGGGCTTGAGGCCATCGCGTGCGTCTGGGAGTGCGCGAGCGTAGATGACAGAGACGGCGTATTCCAAGAAGGAGGTTCGCATCTCTTCGGAGACATTGATTTCACTGATGTCTTCGTCCGCAACGGGCAGTGGTTCTACGAGGTCCTTCTTAGCCATATTCGCGATTATCACGGGCGAAAGAACCTCTGTTCGACTCCCACGCCGAACGCGGGCACAATTAGAGGGTGAACACATGGGATCGAATCAATCGAACGGGCTTTTTCCCCCAGCTTGTTACCGCATCTTTGAAGCGCGCGTTGGGTGGTCAGACGCCACGCGCCACTCTTTGCCAGGTGGATGCTGCTTTTGATCAGGGGTCGGTTTTCCGCCACCTGTCATTGGCGACTCTGACTGACAGTGTGCTGATTCATATGCATGTTGATGAACTCGAAGATGGCGGAGCCTCCGTTGGCACGGGGATCTTCCCCCTTTCCCGTTTGGGGACGGTGTCGTCGATTGAGGTCTATCGTGAGGCGATGACATCGATGTTTCCTGCGGAGCTGACCATCTCGGTTGATCTGGGGGCAATGCGTCGTAGCGAAGTTGAGCCCGCTCAATGTGGCGATCCCTCGTGCACAGCGGAACACGGTTACACGGTCGCATCTTTCCCCGATGATTTGAATTTCCGTATCAGCGTCGACGCTGATGGCGTGGATGCAATGACTGAAGCCAGGCAGTTCGTGGATCTGCTTTCATCTGCTACTCGAGATCACCACTGATCGCCATGGCCACTTCACCCGTTTCGGTTCCCGCATGGGCAGATGTGCCTTCGCAGGCTGACCCGTGTTTGGCTGATGTTTTTGGTGCCGCTTTGGCATGTGCCGGTCTGCCTCTGGGGAACGAGGCCGCTCGGGCTCGTTTGTCGCTTGACCGTGAAGAAGGGCAGCTCCTGATCATCTTGGTCGATGGCTTGGGCTATGTTCCCTTGATGTCTCACCTTGGGCACGCGTCGACCTTGCGGTCGGTGCGCGATGACATTGTGAACCTTCACACGATCGCGCCGTCGACGACAGCCGCTGCGATTACCTCTTTTGGAACGGGGGAAAAGCCTGGGAAGACGCGGATGGTGGGCTATGCGGTTGCCCGGGGGGATTCGGTGATGAATCTTCTGGCGTTTGAGAATGGTCCAGATCCTCTGGCATGGCAAGAATGTCCGACTTACTTTGAGCGCCTCAGCCAGCAGGGGGTGAAGTCCGCAGTTATTTCTCCGCCGACGTTCGCTGGTTCGGGCTTGACGAAGGCTGCCTTAAGGGGCGCGCGCCACGTGGCTGGCAAAACCTGGGATGAGCGTGCCAGTGCGGCTCTGCGAGAGCTCAAGAAAGGCACGCAGGTCGTCTACCTCTACTGGTCAGAAATCGACCATACGGGCCATGGGCATGCAGTGAGCTCTTGGGAATGGTCCGATGCTCTTGAAGCCTTCGACGCCGGATTGGGGCGCCTGCTTCGTAGCCTGCCCCGCAACGTGCGTACGGTACTGACTGCTGACCACGGCATGATCGATATTGACCATGGTGCGTTGATTGATCTTGCGGATCGTCCAGATCTTGCCGACGGTGTACGGATCCTTGCCGGAGAAACACGCGCTGTTCACATTCATACCGAAGCTGGCCGTGAATCCGAAGTGATTGACCGTTGGAAGCATGAACTGAACGACGTCGCGTGGGTACTCGGTTGCGATGAATCTGCGAGCCTCTTGGGTGAAGGCCCAGGTAATCGCGAAATTGGCGCGGGTATCGCGTTCTTTAATGGACGCGCAGGCCTCGTTGATTCCAGATCACAAAAGCCGGAAATGATCGCGATGCCTGGAGTCCACGGTTCCCTGACCGAAGCTGAAATGCGAATTCCGCTGATCCGGCTTTCCTGAACCCGAGCCGTCAGCAAAAAAACGAAAAACTCACGAGCATCATGTGTCGTGGGTTTCTCGTTTGAAAACGACTACTTCGACTTTGAACCGAAGACGATCTCGTCCCAACTGGGAACAGAACGACGACGAGACTTCGACTTCTTCGCGCTAGCTGGCGCTGAAGAATGAGGCTCTTCAACAAGGTTTTCAAGACCTGGCAACGACTGGTCATCGTAATCAGCATCCGAATCGGTGGACGCTTTTTTCGCGGGCGCAGTCTTCTTTGCAGAAGGAACCTTCGTGTCCTGGGTCTTCGAGTTGGGAGCTTCCTTGTCCTTTGGTGAAGAAGTAGACGCGCTCGGGATCGGCGTCGATGCGGACAGTGCATCTAGAACAGGGAACTCGGAGTTCTGCGAAGGGACCTCTTCCTCTTCCTTCGTGCGAGCATGTGCCAAGGAATAGATGCGAGCCGAAATTGAAGAATCGGTCAGCGTGGCCTGTTCGAACTCTTCGGGGTCAAAATCCTCGTCATCAAGGTCATACTCGATGTCCTGAGGCTTTCCGCGGCTCGCATTCAACTGATCAATGATCGCTTCACGTGCGCGAACTTCTTCGAGGTCTGCAGGATCCAACGCATCGGGTGCGTTCGGCTGCAGGGGAGTGAAGATTGAAGCCGCAGGAGTCGACGACTGGGTTTCAGTCAGCCACTGGGCTTCCTGATCAATAGCTTCAAGAGGACCGGTCTTCGGCAACAGCCAATTGGCGGCGTGTTCTGACGCCGACTGGATGAACGTCAAGCAAATCTGCCAGGGGCCAGCACCTTCGCGACTTGCATTCCATTCCAAAGTTGACGGATCAACACCGCGTGCGGCCAATCGATCAATGACAAGCTCACCCATCTTCGGGCCGTCCGCTACCGAGCCAATACGCATATTCTGCGCGCGCTGGAGTGCGTATTCTTTTTCAGCCTGGATGGGGCTTTCGAAGGAACGCACCATCTCGATATCGCATGCGTGGGATGTGGCGATTTCTTCGGGAGTAGCGCCGGCACGGAGCAGGCTCTGAATCTCGCGGGGAGAGATCTGCTGACGCGCTGGGCTGGGTGCTGGCTCGAGGTGCATACGATGACGACGGATTGATCCGCGAAGCTCGTCAGTAATAGAGACTTGGTAGCGTTCCCCGTTTGGATCGGTAAAGACCAGCGTTTCGCCGTCTGCGCCGATACCGAGCAAATCGAGCTCGATCATGAGCACCTCCTACAGTTCATCAGCGAAATGTTCTCAAACTGTAGGCACTAATCGTGATTGAACGCGCCGCAAAGTCCTAAGTGGTGGCATTCGTCTCTTAACAGTGTTATATTCCCTCCGCCGATACAGTTCATGATCAGATCATGAAATAACCCGCCCGAAGGACGAAACTCATGGCTACCGATTACGACGCACCTCGTAAGAATGACGATGATGTTGCCGAAGATTCAATCGAGGAACTGAAGTCGCGTCGAGGTGACGCTGGTTCCGCTGAAATCGAAGAAGACGAGACCGAAGCAGCTGAGAACTTTGAGCTCCCCGGTGCTGACCTGTCGAAGGAAGAACTGACCGTTCACGTTATTCCCCGTCAGGATGACGAATTCACCTGCTCGTCCTGCTTCCTCGTCCACCACGCTTCTCAGCTCGCCTACGTTGACGACGCTGGGCTGCCGGTGTGCACCGAGTGCGCGGGCTGAGGCGCTATCTTGTTTTTCTCTCGAAAGAAAAAGGCTGAAGCAACCGATATTCCCGAGCTTGGAACGCAGGTAGCACCTGAAGAAACCGTTGACCCGATTGATTTGCCGGGCCCTCGCTCGGTTGGCGAGTGCGATACGTCCAACGGCTACATCGATATGGGCTCCTTGCTTCTTCCATCCGTCCCCGGTGCCCAGTTGCGTACCCAGGTCGGCGATGACGGTCACTCCGTTCTCAAGGTTTTAATCGTTATCGGAGACTCCGGTCTGCAGATTTCTGTTGCTGCAGCACCCCGAAGCGGTGGCGTGTGGGATGAAATCCGCGAAGAGATCCGTGCCGGATTGCTGAAGGATTCTGCAACAGTCATTGATCGCGATACGCGTTACGGGACTGAGCTCCAAGCTGATATTCCAGTCTCCCTTCCGGATGGCCGACAGGGGACCTCGCGGATGAGGATCATCGGACGTGAAGGCGACCGTTGGTTTGCGCGCATTGACATTCTTGGCCCTGCGGCTCTGAGCAATGAGGCAGGCAAAAACTTCGAGTCGATCATTGACCGGATCGTTGTCGTTCGCGACGATCAGCCACGCGCTCGCCTTGGGTTGCTCCCTCTTCACCTTCCGAACGAAGAAGTCGAGATTCCTCGTGTCTAAACACAGTTCGCGTGCGTCAGGCTTCTGGAGCGCACTCGCGCAACATTTCTCGACGGACAGTCGTCAAAAAGACGAGGCTCTGGATGAGGAACAGAGGCGAGCGCGCCGTGGAACCACTCCAATTCGTGACGTTCACAATCGTCAACACGTCACGCTTTTTGGCACGCTCATGTCAATGACCTACCCGCCTGAAGGATCACATTTCATGCTGGTTGGAACCCTGTATGACGGGACGGCCTCCATTGAACTGAGATGGCCGGGACGCGTGTCAATTCCGGGGCTGAAAGTCGGCGAACACATTGAGGTTGAAGGTACAGCAGGAATGCAAGGAGACGTGCTGACAATCATCAATCCGCTCTACCGCATCATCGCTTCGGAGAACATGTGAGCGCCTTAGATGAACACGATGAATCCACTGGCGTGACCGAGTCTGGTCCGACCTGGACGCGTCAACTCAACGAAGAATCGTTTTCTTTTACCCAGGCGGTCGGAGGCTGGCGCGGACTCACTGAATCCGTAGTGCCAGCCCTTCTCTTCGTTGTCGTTTTCATCATTTTCCACTCGGTCGTCGGCGCATCGGTCGTCGCGGGTGTCGTTGCGCTACTCGCCGTTGGCATCCGTCTTGTTCAGCGTCAGCCACTGACGCAATCGCTTTCAGGCGTCATCGGTGTAGGAATCGGCGTGGTCTGGGCTCTTGCTTCGGGCAGGGGAGAAAACTTCTACACGTGGGGCCTGATCACCTCGGCAGCTTTCCTTGTTGGCTTCCTTGCGTCGATCGTCGTAAGAAAGCCACTTGTCTCCCGGGGCGCTGGGATGTTCTGGGAACTGGAAGCTGACTGGTATCGCAAAGAAGAGTGGGCCGGCCTTAAGCGTCGAGGCCTTCTTCTTACGTGGCTTTGGACAGGGCTCTTCGCACTACGTCTTGGCATTGAGCTTCCCCTATGGCTTGCTCACATGGTTGGCCCATTAGGTATCGCGAAGCTTGTCCTAGGACTGCCACTCTTTGCCCTCGTCACATGGCTCACCTGGATGGGATTAAAACCGTTCTCTCCAACAAAGGCGGATGAGCATCCAGCCCAGGCCTCGTAGCGACGAATCGCGAATCGGGTGAAGGCGGAATTATTCTTCCGACTCGACTTCCTCTTCGTCGGCCGCTGGCGGAACTTCCACCAACGCTTGGAGAGTCGACAGAGCATTCTTCTCCGTATCGGAAATCAACAGCAACAACTCGTCACCGGACTCAAAAAGATCATCATCCGATGGCGTGAGTGGGCGACCATCACGGAGCAACGACGTCAATACGGTGCGCGGAGGCAGATCCGTGTCAGAAATGCGTTTGCCAACGATCGGGGAGCCCTCGGGCAAAACGATCGCGTACATCGATACTTCAGCAGAGTTGAACGAGAACAAACGAACCGGAATACCCTCGGACACGGCTTCTTCCACGAGAGCCGTCATAATGCGTGGGGTCGACACCGAAACATCAACGCCCCACGAGCCATTGAACAGCCACTCATTGTGAGGATTGTTCAGACGAGCAACCACTCGCGGCACCGCGAACTCGGTCTTCGCTAGCAAAGAAATAACCAGATTAGCCTTGTCATCGCCCGTCGCGGCAACCATCACGTCAGCTTCCGCAAGACCTGCTTCACGCAAAGCGTCGGGAGAACAGGCGTCAGCGAGAACCCAGTCCGCGTCAGCAACCGATGCAACGCGTAACTTATCGGGCTGCTTATCGATCAGAGTGCACTCGTGACCGTGTTCGAGAAGTTCAAGGGCGACGGAGCGACCAACCGAGCCTGCGCCTGCGATAACGATCTTCATGCGTATCAGTCCTCAAAGTTCGGGGTGGCCGTCAGAATAGAACGCAAGCGCGTCGACTCTGCTCCACCGATCGCAAAGTACAGCTGGTCGTGTTCTTGCACCACGAAGTCTTGGCGCGCTGGAACGATAGTCCCCAAACGGGATACGAAGGCAATACGCTCGCCGGTAAGTTCTTCAACTGTCGGGAAAGAAACGCCGTACCACGATGTCTCGGGCGTCGCCGTAACCAAGGAAACCTCGCCCGTGGGGTGCGTCCATGTGACCGCCGCATCCGGGGGAAGCATACGGCGCAGAACTGATTCTGCCGTGCGCTTCACGGTCGCAACCGTTGGGATGCCGAGACGCTCGTACACGTAGGCGCGTTCAGGATCATAAATTCGTGCGACAACGTGTGGCACGTGGAAGGTCTCTTGGGCGATACGCGTCGAAATAATGTTCGAGTTATCACCGCTGGAGACAGCTGCGAACGCATAGGCGTCTTTAATGTCAGCTTTCTTCAGGGCCTCGCGATCCATACCCAAGCCGGTGACGCGCTTGCCGGAAAAATCTGACGGCAGACGCGAGAAAGCTTTCGGATCAACGTCGATGACTGCAACTGAATGCCCATCAGCATCCAAAGCGGTGGCGAGGAAAGAACCAACGCGACCGCATCCCATAATGACGAAATGCACGCTCCTAAACTACCCGCATCAGCGTGCTTTCGTCACGTCTGAAGGGCTGGCCTAGAGCACATGTTCTCGGTATCACTTAAAGAGTTGCCCCAAGGAGTGCTGTTTTGACGCTAATAGGGCTACGCTTTAGCCCGTGCTGTATAACGTTTTCGCCAGAGCAAAACGTGTTCTGATCGGTCGTCCGATGCGTTCGGACGCGATGGGACACCAGCTTCTGCCTAAGCGCATTGCGCTACCGATCTTCGCCTCAGACGCGCTGTCGTCGGTCGCCTATGCCCCCGATGAAATCCTGCTGACCTTAGCGTTGGCGGGCGGTTTGGCTGCCCTGCAGTCGATTTGGGTTGGTGTCGTCGTCGCTGCGGTTCTTGCAGTTGTCGTGTTGTCATACCGCCAGACCGTGCATGCTTACCCGTCGGGTGGCGGTGACTACGAGGTTGTCACAACGAACCTTGGTCGCACGTGGGGTCTGGTTGTCGCATCAGCTCTGCTGGTCGACTACATCCTGACGGTCGCCGTATCGATTTCGTCGGGTGCTGCCTACATCACGACTGCTTTGCCGTCGCTTGCGGGGCACGAGGTTCTGATCGCAGTTCTGCTTGTCATCATCTTGTCCCTGTTGAACCTGCGTGGCACGAAAGAAGCAGGTGGCGCATTTGCGATCCCGACATACATTTACATGGGTGCGATCGCGCTGATGGTGATCGTCGGCTTTGTGCAGATGGCGACAGGACACCTGGGGAGCGCACCGACAGCGCAATACGAACTGGTTGCTTCCGATCAATTCTCCTCTGGTCTGGCGGGCCTTGCGGGAGCGTTCCTGCTGATGCGCGCGTTCTCTTCCGGTTGCGCCGCTTTGACGGGCGTTGAAGCAATCTCGAACGGCGTGCCCATGTTTAAGCGTCCCAAGTCGAAGAATGCTGCTTCGACGCTTGCACTGCTCGGCTTGATTGCCGCAACAATGATGCTGTCGATCCTGATCTTGGCGCGTGCAACCGGTGTGAAGATTGTCGATGACGCCGTCGAACAGCTGACACTTAACGGCCAGCCCGTGGGTGAAGAGACGGTTGTGTCTCCCGCAATTGGTCAGATTGCTTCGGCTGTTTTCGGCCATGGATCAATCCTGTTCCTCTTGGTGACGACCGTGACCGGTTTGATTCTGGTTTTGGCAGCAAACACTGCGTTTAACGGTTTCCCGACTCTTGCGTCGGTTCTCTCCCGTGATTCCTTCCTTCCGCGACAGCTCTACAAGCGTGGCGATCGCCTTTCATACTCGAACGGCATCGTTGTTCTGGCTCTTGCAGCGATCATCTTGATCGTTGGATTCAAAGCCCAGACGACGCGCCTGATCCAGCTGTACGTGCTCGGTGTGTTTATCTCCTTCACACTTTCGCAGCTGGGCATGATTCGTCACTGGAACCGCGCTCTGCGTATGCGCCAGACCGGCTCAGAACGAGGCGCCGTATTGCGCTCGCGTGCGGTGAACATCATCGGTTTTATGATGACCGGCTTGGTTCTGCTGATCGTTTTGGCCACGAAGTTCACGCACGGTGCGTGGATTACGCTGATCATGATTGCGGTCGTCTTCTGCGTCCAACTCGGCATTCAGCATCACTACACGCAGATTCGCTCTCAGCTGCGTGTCGACGATTGGTCGGCGAAGCGTGCGCTTCCGACCCGCGTTCGTGCCCTGGTACTGGTCTCTAACCTTTCTCGCCCGTCTATGCGAGCTATTGCTGCGGCCCGCGCCTCGCAACCCTCCGCTCTGGAACTGGTGAGCGTCGTTGCCGACGATGACGAGGAAGCCCACATCCGCAAGGAATGGGAAGAATCTGGTCTACCGATCCCGTTGACCCTGCTGTCGAGTCCATACCGCGACCTCAACCAGGTTGTGTTGCAGTACGTGCGCGGGCGTCGCCGTCGCGCTCCGGAGGAAATGCTGGTTGTGTATATGCCCCAGTTCCTTGTCCGTCATTGGTGGGAAAATGCAATGCACAATCAGACTGCGGTGCGTCTTCGTCGTGCCCTCCTGTCTGTCCCCGGTGTAGTGATTACGACCGTGCCGTGGAAGCTAGGCGAAGATGACGAAGTGGAAGGTCGTCAGTTGATTAACGACCCCTTCAAGTCCGATGAGCACTATTCGAGTGCCCACGAAAACACGCGACCGCCTTCGTTGGCTTCGAAGTAGAATCGTTTCTTCACATCCAACTCGCTCCCGTGAGGCTTTGCCACCATCGGGGATTATCAAAGGCTTCATATGAATAAGCGCCGTTATCGTCACCGCACTGTCACTCCACGCAACGAAGAGATTATTGAGTTGCGTGTTGGCGAGCCGGCTCACGGTGGCGCGTGTGTTGCCCGCGACGTTTCCGGGCGCGTGGTGTTTGTCCGTCACACATTGCCCGGCGAAAAGGTGAAGGCACGCGTGACGGCGGTGCAGAAGAACCTTGCGTGGGCTGACGCTGTAGAGATTCTTGAGGCATCTGCCGATCGTGTGCCGTCCGTGTGGCCACAGGCTGGCCCCGGTGGTGTCGGCGGTGGCGAGCTTGCTCATGTGGCGCCCGCGGCTCAGCGTGTGTGGAAAGAGACGGTTCTGCGTGGCCAGCTTCGTCGCGTTGGGGGTGAGGCTCTGTCTGCCCGCGTTGAGGATCTGGGGGGTGTTACAGTGCGCCCAGCTCCTGGGGACGAGGCCGACCAGACTTTATTGCACCGTCGGACGCGCATCGAGGTCGTCATTGATCGCGCTGGCTTGGCCGGTATGCACACCTATCGTGGCAAAGATGTCATTGCTCTAGATTTGATGCCATTGGCTTCAGAGCCGATTGAACGATTGGGCCTGTGGGGTGCGAACTCTGAATGGGCTCCCTTCTTTGAGCCTGCTGACCGTGTGCGCGTTGTCGCGCCTGACGGTGGCTCTCCGGTCGTCGTGACTCCTCGCGGAACATTCAACTCGTTGGGTGAAAAGTTCACGGAAACGCGATTGCCTTGGCATGTCACGGTGAACGGTGAGCAACTGGAGTACCGCGTTCGTGTTGGGGGCTTCTGGCAGACGCATGTCATGGGCGCTGAAGTTCTTGCAAACGCAGTCATGGGTGTTGCTTGTCTGTCTGAAGGCGACCGGGTGATGGAGCTGTATTCGGGTGCTGGCCTGTTCAGTGTTCCGATGGCAAAGGCTGTTGGTGCACGCGGTCACGTTGTCACCTTGGAAGGTTCTGCGGGCGCGGTCGAGGACGCAGGGGAGAACTGCGCGCCCTTTGACTGGGTTGAACCCTATGTTGGGAATGTCGACACTGAAGGTGTCCGTGAACTTGCAGCGGAGCTAGAAGGACGCCCGGACGTCATTGTTCTTGATCCTCCGCGCGCGGGTGCAGGTCGTGAGGTGACTGAGGCTATTGCTCAGTGTGGTGCATCGAAGATTGTCCTGGTTTCATGTGATCCTGCTGCCGGTGCCCGTGACATGCGCCTGCTCACCGAATCGGGGTATGAATTGGCTAGCCTCAATGCGTGGGATTTATTCCCGCATACGCATCACGTTGAGACTATCTGTTTGATGTCAAGGGTTAAGGACTAAACAGTATAGAAAAGGCTTGAAATCAAGGGATTTCGAAGAACTGCTCCAGAACTTCATCAGCCGACTTTCAATGAAGAATGTCGATCGGGGGAAAACAATGATCTTGCGTCTGCGTTTAGCAAAACTGTAAATTCTTCATACTTAAAGGAGTAAATAAAATGAGTTTAAATTATAAAATTGCATCAGGAATAGTGAGACTATTAAATGTCAAAAAAATGTTTTTAAAGAACAAAGACGAGATGCTTGAGTATGCAAAGGGAGAAAATGCAAAAGAAGTATTTGATTTAGATAAGGCAATGAAGAGGGCAAAGAGAAAAAATTATTATCTTTACGACAGAGATGTCATGGGATATAGTCTGATTTCATATCAAAAAAATAAGAGTTCTTCTCATGGGGCGGTTCTCTATCTCTTCGGCGGAGGAATGATTACACAACCAAACAAATTGGATTTTACTTTGTCTGAAAGAATAATGAAAAAAACCGGTAAAGATGTTTGGTTTTTATTTTATCCTCTTTGTTCAGAGGATATAAAGGTGGATAAAACCTATGAAGTTTGTTTTGAAACCTATAGGTTAATGACAGAAACTTATAAGGCGGAAAATATTAGCGTGCTTGGATTTTCGTCAGGTGCCTGCCTATCTATTGGAATATTTCTCTATAATAATGCTTTAGGCAGACCCCTTAAAATGCCTGGTAAAATTATTTCAG
Organism: Schaalia turicensis ACS-279-V-Col4; assembly: GCF_000296505.1. GTDB lineage: Bacteria > Actinomycetota > Actinomycetes > Actinomycetales > Actinomycetaceae > Pauljensenia > Pauljensenia turicensis_A. The sequence goes on along the minus strand of NZ_JH815210.1, from coordinate 22,284 downwards.
TTTCTCCGGGCGGAATTCCCGATGTAAGTCTTGACAAAAATAAGGGAATATGGGAGAGATTAAATGAACTTAACCATGAAGACATAATGATTGAACCTACATATATTAAAACTGCAAGAGAAATTTTAAATGGAGATGAAGATTTACCGGAATATATGTTAGATGGAACGGTAGGAGATTTTACCGACTTTCCGAAAACATATTTTTATTACGGCGAAAATGAATGCCTCTACGCCTTTGCGGAAGAGTTTAAAAAAGCAATGGAAAAATACCGTGTCCCATATGAAATCATTGTAGGTAAAGGGATGTGTCACTGTTATCCTATGGCAAGGTTTTTTAGAGAAGGCAGAGAGGCGCAGGAACAAATTATTGAATTATTGAAATCTTAATCTAAGGACGGAGAAGAAGGGATTTGAAAATCCGTGCTTTTAATTGAAACCGTCATTTTATGCTCTGCATTTTTTGCGCTCTGTTTTTTGGGTACCGGCACGGATGAGAAAAATTTAAGAAATTACATGTCCTATCCTGATGAAGTTCAGAAGCAAATCAAAGAGATTGAAGAGTATCAGGGGAAATATAAGGAAACAGACAGATTTGCTGCATGGATCGCAAATTTTTTACTATTTACTATCTTATTTTTATTGTTAGGAATCATCATTCGTCAAGCAAACTTTATGCATAACTTTATTCGTTTGCTGATTTTAGGCGAAACGTTAAATGTTTTTGACCTTATTGTTATTGATCTATTATGGTGGAGAAATATAAAACGGATAAGGCTATCAAAAATACCGCAAAAGGAACTCTACCAAAATCCTAAAAAGCACATTGAAGCTTTTTTAAGAGCGCTGGTTCTGTATTTTTTTGTTGCGATGCTTGACGGATATTTACTGACTCTATTTTGACCAACAACCATTGTGAGGGTGATTTACGGGGATGTCATGCGAGCCGCTATGGGCGGAACTGCAATAGCTGTAATCTTTAACCGTGCGGCGGCTGCTTTGGCGTTTATAAATCCGAGATATTTTTTTGATTCTTATCCAAAGGTAATTCAGGTTTTGATTGTTGGATTATTAGAAAGATAACGACGAACGATAAAGCCCGGGAAAGTAAGCGCATTATGCCAAGCCAAAAGAGTATTTAAAGTCACTTAAATGATAAAAGATTCTGTTTGCAACGACCTTTGACTTGCACCATCTACAACATTCCTTTTGCCAGCTTCCACTCTGCAACGAGTGTTAAGACTAAGTTCTTGATGCAGGGTTATCATCAGGGTAGTCGTGATACACCTAGAGACAGTTGCTTTGCTTCAACGCGTGAATTGACGCTGTCGGTTCTTCCTCCAGATTGACCTTCGTATCTTAGGTACTGGCATCGTTTCGCTGATCGTCGTCGCGGGTTGGTTTTGTCTCTTCTGGTAGCTGAATCTGCTCACTTTGCATTTTGGCGCCACTGTAGCGGTGGGGAATGGGGGAGAAGTAGGCGTGGAAATGTCGAGCAGATGGAACTCATTTTTAGGGCTCGTTGGATGACGAATCATCTTCTGCGTGCCGAACATAGACCCCAGTTTTTTACACTGCGACCAGTCACTCGTCCAGGCGTTGGATGCATACACTAGAGCTTCACGCACCTGTCAATCGATACATGGAGCTTCATGCAACTCTTGCTTGCCGTCATTTACGTCGCCTTCATCAGCTTGGGTCTGCCAGACTCACTGTTAGGTGCGGCGTGGCCGTCGATCTATCCGCAGATCGATGTCCCTGTTTCCTACGCAGGCATCATTTCAATGCTGATTGCAGCGGGTACCATCGTCTCCTCCCTGAACTCCGACCGCCTGACCCTGCGTTTTGGTACCGGCAAGGTGACAGCAACGAGCGTCGCGATGACCGCTGTAGCCCTTCTCGGCTTCTCCTTCTCAACGTCATTCCTTGAGCTTTGTCTTTGGGCGATTCCTTACGGTTTGGGCGCGGGTAGTGTTGATGCGTCGCTGAACAATTTCGTCGCTCTTCATTACAAGTCGCGACATATGAGCTGGTTGCACTGCATGTGGGGCGTGGGCGCCAGCCTTGGCCCGTACATCATGGGGTACGCGCTCACCGGGCATGTTGGTTGGGCTGGTGGCTATCGAATCATTGGCCTGATGCAAATCGGGTTGGCGACGTTGCTCTTTATCAGTCTTCCCCTATGGAAGAAAACACCTGTCAATACCGGTGTGAGTGACGCCAACTCCGCGCCCACACATCAGGCGGATGCTGATGATCGTCAAGCGCGGCCTCGTACCCCTTTGACCCTGGCGCAGATTCTTCGCATCCGTGGTGCAAAAGCAGTTATGCTCACATTCTTCTGCTACTGCGCGATCGAAGCTACAGCTGGACTCTGGGCTGCCAGCTACCTGAACCTTCACCGCGGAGTATCTGCTGAAGACGCCGCTTCGTACGCAGCGGCATTCTTCGTTGGTCTTACGGTGGGGCGGGCACTCAGTGGTTTCCTGACCATTCGATTCAGCGACGATCAGATGATTATTGGTGGTGAAGCCTTGATTGTCATCGGTATCGCCACCACGGTGATCCCAGGCCATAACATCATCGCGTTGATGGGGCTTGTGGTGATTGGCTTGGGGTGTGCTCCGGTGTATCCGAGCATCATCCACGCAACACCTGCGCGCTTCGGAGCGGACAAATCGCAGGCGATTATCGGCGTCCAGATGGCAACCGCCTATGCGGGCACCCTCGCCATGCCACCGTTTTTTGGGTTGATTGCGAACCATTTTTCTGTCGCGTTATTCCCTTACTACCTCATGCTTTTGCTGTTCGCGATGGCCGCTAGCCACCGCCTGCTATTGTGGATCAGCGCTACGCATGCGGACGAGGATACTGCCTAGCGCGATCCTCATCTGGGCGAGTCATCGTTTCGTTTCTACGAGCGCATGGGCTATGCGCTCATCTCAACCTTTCATCAATGCGGTTTCACGTCTGACCGGTGGTAGACATGGTGCGGATGGAAAAATGATTGGCTCGCATGAATTGCTGGCATCTTTTGTGTCTTTTTGTTCACTGAGAACCAACATCCGCGGGTTTTTAGTACACCAATGTTGTTGATTTCTGAGGCGAGTGTTGTGTGAGGGCCTCCTGCACCACCTGAGGGAAGCCGAGAATTCACCGAAAAGTCTGAATTCAACGAATCTGTCCTATTTCTACTTGCGGACACCACGTCAGCAAGTAATCTTGATATCAAGATACTTAAGTGTGTGCGCAACAGTGGAGGAGAGGTCATGGCATCCGTGAACTCATTCGGAGCACAAACCACCCTGAGCGTTGATTCTCAGGACTACACGATTTACTCGCTTGACGCGGTCGATGGCCTCGACAAGCTTCCGTACTCACTGAAGGTTCTTGCGGAAAACCTGTTGCGCACCGAAGACGGAGCAAACATCACCGCTGAGCACATCAAAGCGCTTGCATCGTGGGATCCGGATGGCGAGCCTGACACCGAAATCCAGTTCACCCCTGCGCGCGTCATCATGCAGGATTTCACCGGCGTTCCCTGCATCGTGGACCTCGCAACGATGCGTGAAGCAGTTGCTGACCTCGGTGGCGACCCGACTCTGATTAACCCACTGGCCCCCGCTGAAATGGTCATCGACCACTCCGTTCAGATTGACGTTGCCGGCACCTCGATCGCATTCGAACGCAATGTTGAACGTGAATACGAACGCAACCAGGAGCGCTACCAGTTCCTCCGCTGGGGTCAAGGGGCATTTGACAACTTCCGTGTTGTTCCTCCGTCAACCGGCATCGTTCACCAGGTCAACATCGAGCACCTCGCCCGCACGGTTTTCGTCAAGGATGAAGCCGACGGTTCGAAGATGGCCTACCCCGACACTTGCGTCGGCACTGACTCGCACACCACGATGGTCAACGGTCTCGGTGTGCTCGGCTGGGGCGTCGGTGGTATTGAAGCCGAAGCTGCCATGCTTGGCCAGCCCGTTTCGATGCTGATCCCGCGCGTTGTTGGCTTCAAGCTGAAGGGTAAAATCCCCGCTGGCACAACCGCCACCGACGTCGTGCTCACGATTACGCAGATGCTGCGCGCACACGGAGTCGTCGGCAAGTTCGTTGAGTTCTACGGCAGTGGCGTGGGCGCAGTTCCGCTCGCGAACCGCGCAACGATCGGCAACATGTCGCCGGAGTTCGGCTCCACCGCCGCCATCTTCCCAATCGACGAGGTCACGCTTGACTACCTGCGCCTGACGGGTCGGAGCGAAGAATCGATTGCCCTCGTTGAGGCATACGCGAAGAAGCAGGGTCTCTGGCACGATCCTTCACGCGAAGCCCGCTATTCCGAATACCTTGAACTCGACCTGTCGACGGTTGTTCCGTCGATTGCAGGCCCGAAGCGCCCGCAGGACCGTATCGAGCTGTCGGACTCGAAGGAGATGTTCGAGAAGACGATCGGCACCTATGCGCCGGACGGTCCGCGTGAGGATGTTGAGTTGATTCTGGCCGATGGGACGAAGACTCGCCTGAACCACGGTGATGTGGTGATCGCGTCGATCACTTCGTGCACGAATACGTCGAACCCATCGGTCATGTTGGCGGCCGGTCTGCTGGCACGTAACGCTGTGAAGCGTGGTCTGACGTCGAAGCCGTGGGTGAAGACGTCCCTGGCACCCGGTTCCAAGGTTGTCACCGACTACTATGAGAAGGCAGGCCTCTGGGACGACCTCAATGCTCTGGGCTTCAACCTGGTTGGCTATGGGTGCGCCACCTGTATCGGTAACTCTGGCCCGCTGACTCCCGAGGTTTCTGTAGCGGTGAACGACAACGACCTCGCTGTCGTGTCGGTTCTGTCGGGCAACCGTAACTTCGAAGGTCGCATCAACCCCGACGTGAAGATGAATTACCTGGCGTCCCCCCCACTTGTCATCGCCTACGCGTTGGCTGGCACGATGGACTTCGACTTCGAGAATGATCCGCTGGGAATCGACCCCGCAGATGGTTCGGAAGTGTATCTGCGTGATATCTGGCCGGACGCCGATGAAGTACAGAAGACAACCGACGCGTCGATCGACCGCTCCATGTTCGAAAACGGCTACGCGGATGTCTTCGCTGGCGATGAACGCTGGCGCTCTCTGAACACCCCCGAAGGCCATGTATTCGCATGGAACGGAGAATCCACCTACGTGCGTAAGCCCCCGTATTTCGAGGGCATGGGCTTGGAGCCTGCTCCAGTCTCGGATATCGAAGGTGCTCGCGTTCTGCTGAAGCTCGGCGACTCGGTGACAACCGACCACATTTCGCCGGCTGGCGCTTTCAAGCCGGAAACCCCCGCGGGGCAGTACCTGATGAGCCACGGAGTCGAGCGCAAGGACTTCAACTCCTACGGTTCTCGCCGAGGCAACCATGAGGTCATGATCCGCGGTACGTTCGCGAATATCCGTATTCGTAACGAGATGCTTCCCGGTGTTGAAGGCGGTTTCACGAAGAACTTTGCTCACCCGGGTGCACCGGTTTCAACCGTGTATGACGCCAGCGTCGACTATCTTGCCCAGGGCACCCCCCTCGTTGTCCTCGGTGGCAAGGAATACGGTTCCGGTTCGTCTCGTGACTGGGCAGCAAAGGGAACCTCCTTGCTCGGCGTGAAGGCCGTGATTGCTGAATCCTTTGAACGCATTCATCGCTCGAACCTGATCGGCATGGGTGTCTTGCCCTTGCAGTTCCCCGAAGGGCAGACGCGTGACTCGCTGGGATTGACCGGTGATGAGGTCTTCTCAATCCACGGTGTCACCGCTTTGAATGAGGGCATAACCCCGCAGGCTCTGACGGTCGAGGCTCTACGCGAAGACGGTACCTCCGTTACCTTCGATGCGCGCCTGCGTATCGATACGCCCGGTGAGGCTGACTACTATCGACACGGTGGCATCCTGCAGTACGTTTTGCGGGGCCTCGCTCAGCGTGACTAAAAACGCGCGCGGTAAGACGAGTGGGGAGGCACGGTGCGCTACCAAGTTGGTAGTCGCCTTCAAGATTTTGCGAGTGAATTATTCACAAGGCCAGGATGCCGCGTACCACGCTGCACCGACGATGCCGGCGGTATTACGAAGCTCAGCCGGGACCATCTTCGTCTTCAGATCAAGCAACGGCATGAACTTCGCGTGGTTCTTCGACACGCCACCGCCGACCACGAACAGGTCGGGGCTGAACAACATTTCAACGTGGCTGTAGTACTTCTGAAGGCGCTTCGCCCACTTCTTCCACGACAGATCCTGAAGTGTCTTCTGACCGGACGAGGCGCGGGTCTCGGCGTCGTGGCCGTCGATCTCAAGGTGGCCGAGCTCAGAGTTGGGGACGAGCTTGCCGTCCATGATCAGAGCCGAACCGATTCCTGTACCGAGCGTCGTGACAATGACCAGACCCGGGACATCCTTCGCAGCACCGTAAACGACCTCTGCCAGACCAGCAGCATCAGCGTCGTTGAGTGGAACAACCTTGCGACCAAGGTGCTTTTCCATCAGGTCAATGACATTCACACCAACCCACGAATCATCCAGATTCGCCATAAAAGGAATAACGCCGTGAATCACTGGAGCTGGGAAGGTAATTCCGACAGGAATATCGGAGGCAACCTCAAGACCTTCAAGAAGCTGACGACAAACATCAGCAACTGCATCGGGGGTTGCAGGCTTGGGCGTTTCAATGCGAATACGTTCGCCGATGAACTCACCAGTCTCCAGGTCGACCAGCGCTGCTTTCACGCCAGATCCACCAATATCGATTCCACATCCAACGGTCGTCATTGTGCGAATGATCCCTTCCGAAACATCATTGTTCGACTCAGTCGCTATCGTATCGTAGCGCCGAGCAACAAGGTCGCGCGAACAGTTACGTCCGCGCGACCTCGTCGATCAGCAAAAATGTGCCAGCCTCAGACTCACGGAAGAGTCAAAATCTCCGCACCGTCTTCGGTGACAACGAGGGTGTGCTCAAACTGAGCAGTACGTGAACGGTCAGCGGTCACAACGGTCCAGTCATCGTCCCACTGCTCCCAATCAATGCCACCAAGGGTCAACATCGGCTCGATCGTGAAGACCATACCGGGCTCCATCATCGTCGAATACGCGGGTGCAGCATCGTAGTGAGGAACAATCAGACCGGAGTGGAAGGCCTCGCCCACACCGTGCCCCGTGTAATCGCGGATCACGCCGTAGTCGAAACGCTTCGCATAACGTTCAATGACACGACCGATCACGTTGATTTCACGACCCGGACCAACAGCCTTAATGCCACGCATCATCGCTTCATGCGTGCGTTCAATCAGAAGGTGCGATTCCTCGTCGACCTTGCCAACCTCGAACATCGCGCAGGTATCACCGTGAACACCATCAACATAGGCGGTGATATCAACGTTCACGATGTCGCCTTCTTCCAACGGGCGATCGTCGGGAATGCCGTGGCAGATGACCTCGTTGATCGACGTGCACAGAGACTTCGGGAAACCCATGTACCCCAAGCATGACGGGTAGGCATTGTTGTCAATGAGGAACTCGTGGCCAATACGGTCGAGTTCGTCGGTCGTCACGCCCGGTGCGACGCTCTTGCCTACAGCCTCCAGAGCCTGAGCAGCAATACGACCCGCGTGACGAATACGCTCGATCGTCGACACGTCCTTAATATCCGACGCAGTCACGCGCTCCGGACCCTCATGGAACATGTATTCAGGACGATCAATATGAGACGGGACTAAACGAACAGGGGAGATAGTTCCCGGTTTCAAGGTTCCAAGTGGCGCACGCTTGGCTAAATCAGATACATGAGTCATACCTTTAAGACTAGTCCTTTCGCGCACCTCGGGCAGATGGCCAGGCGACGAGGCTCCTTTATGACTGCTGACTGTGCAGACAACGAAGATAGGAACCCAGCGTGAGTGACCCCATGTGGACGACAAGGCGGTATCTTGCAGGCTCGGACTATCATGGCAGGGCATATAGTGCGTTCAAAACGAGACCTAATTGGAGGAAACAGGACATGGCCCAGGAAGCCCCTGACCTCAATCCACTGGATAGCGCAGCCGTCGACGCCCTCGTCACAGCTGCACTTTCAGATATTGAAGCCGCATCTTCACTCGAAGAACTCAAGGCCACAAAGCAAGCGATCCTTGGCGACAACGCCCCGCTGGTCGCAGCCAACCGCATCATCGGTTCCCTCAAACCCGCAGACCGTGGCACTGCAGGTAAGAATCTCGGTGGTGCTCGCGGCCAGATTTCGAAGGCTCTCGCCGTCCGTCAAGAAGTGCTTGAAGCTGAGAACGAGGCACGTGTTCTTCGCGAAGAATCCGTCGATGTGACTGCCGGTGGGCATCGCACGGTGACGGGTGCGCGTCACCCGATCGAGACTCTGATTGAAGAGATCGAAGATGTGTTTACGTCCATGGGCTGGGCTATCGCTGAAGGCCCCGAAGTTGAACACGAATGGTTTAACTTCGACTCCCTGAACTTCGACATCGACCACCCGGCTCGTCAGATGCAGGACACGTTCTACGTTGACGGCACTTCTGCTGGTGGCCAGAACGCCGATGATGGGCACCTTGTGATGCGTACTCACACGTCGCCGGTGCAGTCGCGTGCCATGCTTGACCGCGGTGTCCCTCTGTACGTCGCATGCCCGGGCAAGGTGTTCCGTTCTGACGCTCTCGACGCGACGCACACCCCGGTTTTTCACCAGGTCGAAGGTTTGGCCGTTGATAAGGGCCTGACCATGGCGCACCTGAAGGGCGTGCTCAATCACTTTGCTCAGGCAATGTTTGGTCCTGAAGCGAAGGCGCGCCTGCGCCCGTCGTTTTTTCCTTTCACTGAGCCCAGTGCCGAACTTGATATTTGGTTCCCACAGAAGAAGGGCGGCGCCGGGTGGATTGAAGTCGGTGGTTGCGGCATGGTGAACCCCAACGTTCTCAGAGCAAACGGAATCGATCCGGAGGTCTACACCGGTTTCGCATTCGGTATGGGTATTGAACGCACCCTCATGCTCCGGCACGGAATTGCTGACATGCACGACATCGTTGAAGGCGACGTTCGTTTCAGCCAGCAGTTCGGTTTGATTGGAAAGGGACACTGACATGCCAATGGTTCCGATTTCTTGGCTCGCCGATCACGTCGAGGTCCCTGCTGATCTTGATGCCGCGCAGCTCGCAGCAGCGCTGGTGAAGGTTGGTCTGGAAGAAGAAGCAATCCACCCCGCAAAGGTCACCGGTCCGCTGGTTGTTGGCAAGGTTCTGACCCTGGTGAAGGAAACTGCCTCCAACGGCAAGACTGTCAATTACTGTCGCGTCGACGTTGGTCAGTACAACGACCAGCCGGGTGCCGGTAAGGAACCTTCGGATCTGCCAAGCCGTGGCATCATTTGCGGTGCTCACAACTTCGTTGAGGGTGACCTCGTTGTTGTTTCCCTGCCCGGTGCAGTTCTTCCCGGCGATTTCGCGATTGCAGCGCGTAAGACCTACGGCCACATTTCCGATGGCATGATTTGCTCTGCCCGTGAACTGGGACTGGGTAACGATCACGATGGCATCATCGTGTTGCCGAAGTATTTCCCAGACCGTGAGATCCCTGCTCCGGGTTCTGATCTGCTCGGTTTCCTTGGCTTGGGCGAAGAGACTCTTGAGATCAACGTGACCCCTGACCGCGGTTACTGCTTCTCAATGCGCGGTGTCGCACGCGAATTCGCGCACTCGACGGGTGCGAAGTTCACGGATCCCGGTCTGGTTGGAAACCGTGTTGCTTCGGTGCCCGAGGCAACCGCTGACGGATTCAAGGTGCGTATCGCAGACGACGCGCCGATCCACGGTAAGCCCGGTGCGGACCGTTTTGTCACCCGCATTGTTCGTGGCGTGAACCCTTCGGCTCCCAGCCCGCGTTGGATGGTCGAGCGTCTCGAAGCAGCAGGAATGCGTAGCCTCTCCTTGGCCGTTGACATCACCAACTACGTGATGCTCGACCTTGGGCAGCCAATGCACGCCTACGACCTGAATGCTCTTGAAGCTCCGATCGTTGTCCGTCGCGCACGCGCCGGTGAGCGTCTGACAACGCTGGATGAGGTCGATCGGCAACTGGATCCGCAGGACCTGCTGATCACAGATTCTCCGAACGGTGAAGGATCACGCATCATCGGCATGGCCGGTGTTATGGGTGGTCAGTATTCAGAGGTCGAGCATTCCACGACGGATATCCTCCTCGAAGCCGCTCACTTTGATGCGGTGTCGGTCGCCCGTACCGCACGTCGTCACCACCTGCCGTCTGAAGCGTCGAAGCGCTTCGAACGTGGCACTGATCCCCAGCTTGCTCCTGTCGCAGCTCAACGAGCTGTTGACCTGCTGGTTGAGTACGGCGGGGGAACGGCAGATGCAGCAGTATCCGACTTCAACGAAGTCGCGCCGGCCTCGTCAATTCGTTTCCCGTACACCGATGCCGCCCGCTTGATCGGCGTCGACTACTCGAAGGAACGCGTTGAGGAGCTTCTCACTGAAATTGGTTGCATGCTCGACGAAATCGAAGACGGAATCTTCAACGTGACCGTTCCGACGTGGCGTCCCGACCTGACTGGTTCTGCCCACCTGGTTGAGGAAATTGCACGTCTTGACGGTTTCGACACTATTCCGTCGATTCTGCCGTCGGCTCCTGCCGGTGCTGGTTTGACTGATGCGCAGCAGGCGCGTCGTCACGTTTCTGCGTCGCTTGCAGCTTCTGGTTTGGTTGAGGTTCTCAGCTATCCGTTCGTTTCGGATTCCTTCGATCGTCAGCGTCTCACTCAGGGCGATGAACGTCGTCAGGCTCTGAAGCTTCGTAACCCGCTTGCGGATGATGCACCCCTGTTGCGCACCTCGATCATTGATACCTTGCTTGACGCTGCCGGACGCAACGTTGCACGCGGTAGCGACCGCGTGGCGCTGTTTGAAACCGGACTTGTTGTTCGCCCTGCAGGCACAGTTCCTGCCGATCTTCTGAGCGCTGAACAGCGCCCGACTGATGAGGAACTTGCTGGACTGCGTGCTGGCACTCCTGCTCAGCCGTGGCATGTGGGTGTTGTCCTTGCCGGTCGTGCCTCGGCTTCGCCGGTTGTCGAGCCTGCTCGCATGTTCGCATGGTCGGATGCTCTTGAGACGGTCGAGAATATTGCGTCTCTTCTGGGCGTTCGCATTGAGGTCACTCGCGCGTGGGATGCCGACTACAAGAAGGTGCCCGGTCCGCTGATGCCTGAACCTGCATCGGATCCGGCTGATGTTGCTCCGTGGCATCCGGGTCGTGTTGCTCGCGTATTCGTCCGCCGTGGTCGCGATTTGATTGATATCGCGATGGCTGGCGAACTTCACCCCGGCGTGTGCAAGTCGTTTGGCTTGCAGGCCCGTTCGTGCGCCGCAGAGGTTGATCTGTCTGCTCTGATTGAGGCGATGAGCGGTGAGCCGACGCAGGTGAAGCCCGTCTCGACTTACCCGATTGCGAAGGAAGACATCGCTCTTGTTGTGTCGAAGTCGATCCCTGTTGCTCGCGTCGAGCAGGTTGTTCGCCAGGGCGGGGGAGCGTTGCTTGAAGAAGTGACGCTGTTCGACATTTTCGAATCCGAGACACTTGGCGCTGACGTTCGCTCGCTGGCGTTCGCTCTGAAGTTGCGTGCGCCGGATCGCACGCTGAGTGCCGACGAAGTTCGTGAGGTTCGCGAAAGTGTCGTCGCGAAGGCGGGCAAGGTGCTGGGAGCACAGTTGCGCTCTTAGTTAACGAGGCTCCTGACGGGGCACGATGACCGATAGAACAGCCGGGCTGGAGTCCGCGCCTTGTGTATCTTGACTCAGTACGAGATGTCAGCGCGACTCCAGCCCGGCTTTCTGCCACACTTATAGCTATGCATATCCTTGTCACTGCTTCTTCAAAGCATGGTTCAACGAACGAAGTTGCCGACGCGATTGCGAGGCGACTCGAAGATGCCGGTCACACGGCTGATCGCATCGCGCCGGAGGATGTTACTTCTGTTGACACTTATGACGCTGTGATTTGCGGTTCGGCTGTTTATATCCTGCAGTGGATGGATGGAGCGCACGATTTCATGGATCGTTTTAGCGCCCAGCTTGAAAACAAGCCCGTGTGGGCATTCTCGGTTGGTATGAATGGTGTTCCGAAGCATGCCCCTCAGGATCCGACGCGTATCGGTCCGCTTCTGACTCGCGTCAGTGCTATTGATCTTCATTCTTTTGCTGGTCGCTACACCCCATCGTTGCTTTCGTTGCGTGAACGCTCAGTTGCACGTCTTGCCGGTGTTGTGGAAGGCGATTTCCGCAACTGGGATGAGATCAACGAGTGGACTGATTCGATTCTGAAGGATCTCGAACAGCGCTGATTTTGGGCGCCTCGCGCCATTGTGCAATTTATACATAGTTATGTATAATCATGCATATGGGAGATCGAAGCACACAAACGCCCGCTGCGCGACGTGAAGCAATTCGTTCAATTCTTGCTAGCGGATCAATCGGTTCGCAAAAGGATCTTCGCGATCTGTTGCGTGAGCAAGGTATTGACGTTACTCAGGCAACTCTGTCGCGTGACCTTGTCGATATGCGTGCGACAAAGATTCGTGTGGCTGACGGCACTCGCATCTACTCCGTTCCCGATATTGACGGGGGAGCAACCCACGAAGGCGAAGCTGGACACGAACGCTTGCAGAAATGGTGCCAGTCGATCCTCGTTACCTCAATCCTTGTTGACCATCAGCTGGTGCTCAGGACAACGGTTGGAGCAGCCAATCTCTTGGCCTCAGCTATCGATGCTGTTCGTCTTGATGCAGTTGCGGGAACAATCGCGGGCGATGACACAATCCTTGTGATTTGTCGATCTTCTGAAGATGCGCAGCAGACCCAATCGTATCTGATGGATCTTGCTGAGCCCGGATCTTCCGCTCACTGAGCCCACACTTTTCTTATTCACTCCACTCTCACACTTTCATCGGAGAAGGAATACAACATGGCAGAGCACAAGGACCGCGTTGTCCTCGCATACTCGGGCGGTTTGGACACCTCCGTTGCTATTGGTTGGATCGGCGAACAGACCGGTCGCGAGGTCGTTGCGGTTGCAGTTGACGTGGGGCAGGGCGGCGAAGACCTCGAGGTCATCCGCCAGCGCGCGCTCGACTGCGGTGCGGTGGAAGCCTACGTTGCAGATGCTCGCGACGAGTTCGCCAACGAATACTGCATGCCGGCACTGAAGGCGAATGCCCTCTATGAAGGTAAGTACCCGCTGGTTTCAGCTCTGTCCCGTCCCGTGATCGCCAAGCACCTGGTGAAAGCTGCGCGCGAATTTGGCGCACACACTGTTGCTCACGGTTGCACCGGCAAGGGGAACGACCAGGTACGTTTCGAGGTTTCGATTACGTCGATGGCCCCCGACATGGACTGCATCTCGCCGGTTCGTGACCTTGCGCTGACGCGTGACGTTGCTATCGAATACGCCGAGAAGCACCACCTGCCGATCGAAACGACGAAGCATAACCCGTTCTCGATCGACCAGAACGTGTGGGGTCGAGCAATCGAAACTGGCTTCCTTGAAGACCTGTGGAACGCGCCGACCAAGGACGTCTACGTTTACACCGATGATCCGACTTACCCGCCGCTTCCGGATGAGGTCGTCATTTCCTTCGAAAAGGGCATCCCGGTAGCCATTGACGGTCGCGCAGTCACCCCGCTTGAAGCAATCCAAGAGCTGAACCGCCGTGCAGGCGCTCAAGGCATCGGTCGTATTGACATGGTCGAAGATCGTCTGGTTGGCATCAAGTCACGTGAGATTTACGAGGCTCCCGGTGCTCTCGCTTTGATCGAAGCACACCAGGGGTTGGAATCCATCACCCTCGAACGCATGCAGCGCCGCTACAAGCGTGGTCTTGAGCAGATGTGGGGTGAATTGGTCTATGAAGCCCAGTGGTACTCACCGTTGAAGAAGTCCATGGATGCGTTCATTGAAGATACTCAGCAGTATGTGACCGGTGATATTCGTATGGTCCTGCACGGTGGCCGTGCAACTGTGAATGGGCGGAGTTCCGAGGCTTCACTGTATGACTTCAACCTGGCAACCTACGAGACTGGCGATAGCTTCGATCAGTCCTCGTCGCGTGGATTCATTGATATCTACGGTCTGCAGTCGAAGCTTGCGGCTGCTCGTGACGTCCGTCTGGGTAACTCGCAGGGATACTGAGCAGACGTTCGTTTGGTCAAACAAACACTGATATGCACGTGTGCCCAAGGCCGATTTCCTTGGGCACACGTGTTTTCTTTATCTAAGTGTGCCCAATGGACACCGGGGCGTGGCACGTTCTTTCGCTAGAGTGGTCACGATGAAAGAATCGGTTGAGTTTCTACGCAGGTATGGGGCGAAGACGACGCCTGAGCGTCGAGCCTTAGATATCGTCACCATTGCAATCTTCTTTCTAGGCTTCGCAGGCCAAGGCGTACGTAATATCGTTGGCTTCTACGGGTCTTCGGTTGTCATGGTGGCATTATTTGTTGCTTTGGCGTATCTGATGCATCTCAATCAGATTCGTTTCACACAGGTTGCGTATCCACTTGCCACACTGCTGTTCGTCATGTGGTGCGCTTTATCGGTCACATGGTCGCAATATCCGCATTATTCTGCGATGTTTGCCGTCGTGACAATCGGCGTGTCTCTTACAGGTTTGGCGATTTCTGCCTGTTACACGTTTACGGAAACAGCGAATCTTCTCATCGTTTCGTTCAAGGTCATTCTGATTGTTTCCTACGCTCTTGAGCTGTTCACCGCTCTTATCTGGAAACAGCGCTTGGCTCCGATTCCAATGATCCGCGCTGGGGAATCCGTGCCCGATATGTCCTATTGGGTTTATGGAGATCTTTTTAATGGTGGCCCTATTCAAGGCTTCCCCGGTAATCGGAATCCGCTTGCGTTTATTGCGTTGCTGTTGATTCTCTGTTTGCTTGTCAAATGGATGTCAACGTATAAAAACACGACGTCAACGATTATCTGGCTGATCATTTCGATTGTGACAATTGCTCTGACGCGTTCAGGAACGGTCACCGTCGCGGTCATCATCTGTATGGCGATCGCAATGTCCTTCGGTTTGGTGAAGTCGGTGACGCGTCCTCATCGTCCCGCCCTGATTTCTTTGATCGTCTCGCTGACTCTGACAGGAGCGGTGATCGCACTGTTTAACCGTTTGGCGATCACTGATTTCCTTGGTCGTTCCCCGGATTTTTCAGGTCGTGGTGACATCTGGAAGGCGCTTCTCCCCATGTGGAGCCAACATCCGATTCTCGGATGGGGCTTCACCATTGGCTATCAAGGTGATGTGCCTGTTTTTTCGAATTTCATTCGTCGCGGTGATGGAACTCCGACAACTCAGGCTCACAACTCGTTTATCGAGGCCCTTTTCCAGACAGGCATTATCGGAGTCTCAATTCTGAGCGTCGCCGTTGCGACAGTATTCTTTGGCACGTTCATTTACGCTGTGCGCCATATCGATGAATCCCGCAGGGTTGTAATGCCAGCAATGATTGCTTCAGCATTGATTATTCAGTCGACGGTTGAATCCCGTCTTTTGTTTGAAGGCAACTGGATTCTTTTTGTCATCTTGGCAGCGTGGGTGGCGAAAAAACAACCTTTTGCTTCACTGTTTGCAAAATATGGTCCGTTTAAACGTCTCGCGAATTGGAGTTTGTCGCGAGGGCAAGGAATGATGAACCCGTGACTTCGCAAGAGACAACAACACCGACTGCTTTGTGGGGTGGCCGTTTTTCCGGTGGTCCTGCGCAGGCGCTCGCAGCCCTTTCAGTTTCTACCCATTTCGATTGGCGTCTCGCGCATGTGGACATTGCTGGTTCTCATGCCCACGCTGACGCGCTGTACGAGGCTGGCCTCTTAAGCGCTGATGAAATCGACGCGATGCATGCCGCGTTGGCGCAATTGGATGCCGATGTTGCGTCGGGTGCGTTTGTTCCATCGCCGGACGATGAGGATGTCCATACGGCACTCGAGCGTGGTTTGCTTGAGCGCGCGGGTAGTGAGCTTGGCGGAAAGTTGCGTGCGGGGCGTTCGCGTAATGATCAGATTGCAACACTGATTCGCATGTACCTGCGTGACGAGACGCGCCATATTGCGAGCCGCGTCCTGGATGTTGTGGACGCGATTTTGTCGCAGGCTGCACGTGCTGGTGACGCTGTTATGCCGGGGCGTACTCATATGCAACACGCACAACCCGTTTTGGTGGCGCATCATCTGATGGCACACGCATGGCCTCTGATTCGCGACGTTGAACGTTTTGCCGATTGGGATAAGCGTGCCGCGATTTCTCCCTATGGCTCGGGCGCTCTGGCAGGTAATACTCTCGGCATGGATCCGCAGGCTGTTGCTCGTCAGCTCGGCTTTGATGATTCGGTGGATAATTCGATCGATGGAACCGCGTCGCGTGACATCGTTGCGGAGTGCTCTTTTATCCTTGCGATGATCGGCGTTGATATCTCTCGCCTCAGCGAAGAAATCATCATGTGGAACACCAAGGAATTCGACTACGTGACTCTTGATGATTCCTTCTCAACAGGATCATCGATCATGCCTCAGAAGAAGAATCCCGATGTGGCTGAACTCGCTCGCGGTAAAGCCGGTCGCCTGATCGGTGATCTGATGAGCCTATTGACGGTGCTCAAGGGCATCCCGCTGGCATACGATCGCGATCTTCAAGAAGACAAAGAACCTGTCTTCGATCAGCTGGATACGCTCGATGTTTTGCTGCCCGCTGTTTCGGGAATGGTTGAAACGATGACCCTTAACTTGGAGCGCATGGCGGAGCTCGCACCTCAGGGATTCTCGCTTGCCACGGACATTGCAGAGTGGCTTGTGCGTAGGGGAGTACCTTTCCGTAGCGCGCACGAAATCTCTGGAGCTTGCGTCAAGATGGCAGAGCGACGTGGCGTCGAGCTTGCTGATCTCAGCGATGAAGAATTGACCTCGGCCTCGTCGCTTCTGACCCCGGATGTCCGCGAAGTCCTGAACGTCGCAGGATCTGTATCCGCGCGACTGGGGAAGGGGGGAACTGCTCCTGTTCGCGTTGAGGAACAACGACAAGCACTTGCTGTCCGTATTGCTGGATGCCGTGAGTGGGCGTCCACCCCAACCCGCTAAGATAGCCTCGGCTACTTCGAGCCGAAATGGAAGGAATTTAAAGTGACCGACATTCTGGATGACCTCCAGTGGAGGGGTCTCATCGCCCAGCACACCGACATTGATGCTCTTCGCGAGCACCTGAACGCCGGGCCGGTCACCTTTTATTGTGGCTTCGACCCGACCGCAGCTTCTCTGCACCACGGACACCTTGTTCAAATTCTTCTGATGCGTCACCTGCAGCTGGCTGGTCATAAGCCACTCGCACTTGTTGGTGGGGCAACCGGTCAGATTGGCGATCCGCGTCAATCGGGGGAGCGTCAGCTACAGCCGACCGAGGTCGTTCGCGGTTGGGCAGACAATCTGCGCAACCAGATCTCGCGTTTTCTCGATTTTGAAGGACCGGCCGCGGCGACGATGGTGAACAACCTCGACTGGACTGAGGAACTGAGCGCCATTGATCTGCTCCGCGGTATCGGTAAGTACTTCCGCGTTGGCACGATGCTCGGTAAGGACATTGTTGCGCGTCGTCTGGCATCGGATGAGGGCATTTCCTACACGGAGTTCTCCTATCAGATCCTGCAGGCGAACGATTTCCTTGAACTGCATCGTCGTTACGGTGCCACTCTCGAGACCGGCGGTAACGATCAGTGGGGCAATATGATCGGTGGCGTTGATCTGATTCGTAAGGTTGACGGCGAGGTGTCGCACGTGCTGACGACTCCGATTATTACGAAGGCTGATGGTACGAAATTCGGTAAGTCCGAGGGCGGTGCGATTTGGCTCGATCCGACGATGATGAGCCCGTACGCCTTCTACCAGTTCTGGCTGCAGGTTGAGGACGCCGATGTTGTTCGCTTCCTGAAGATCTTCACCTTCCTTGACCGTGCTCGCATAGAAGAGCTTGAGGTTGAGGTTGCAGAGCGTCCTCATGCGCGCGCAGCCCAGAAGGCCCTGGCGGCTGAGGTGACGAAGCTTGTTCACGGTGAAGAAGAGTTTGAGCGTGTTCTTGGCGCAACCAACGCCCTTTGGGGTGGTGGAGATCTGCGCGCAATCGATGCGGATACCTTGGCTTCTGCTACGTCGGATCTTCCTCGCGCAACTGTGAAGCTCGGTGAGGCAACGATGGTTGACGCGTTGGTTGAAACCGGTTTGGAAAAGGGACGAGGCGCCGCACGTCGCACGATTGCTTCCGGTGGCGCGTACCTGAACAACGTCAAGTTTGAGGACGCGGAAGCTGTGTTCACGGCTGACGACGTTCTGGCTGGTCATCGACTGCTGATCCGTAAGGGGCGTCGCAACCTTGCTGTCATCGAATTCGACGACTGAAGCGTCCGTATGGGAATCGCAGTGATTTCCTGATTGGACTCACCTGCGGGGCGGAAACACTACGTTTCCGCCCCGCAGTGCGTTTCTAACAGGTCATTGCATCTCGATATTGGTGCTGTGCTGCGTGGTGTTCTTAGATGTATTGGTCGCCGTGTACGTACGCAATCGCATGTATGTGGCGACGTGTAGGCGCCGTGTGACAGTCGGCGTTTGCTACGGAGATCTGAGTCGCAATCGCGGTCTAGTTTTGTGGTCTGCAAAACGCTGACAGATCACAATTTTAGTGTTTCCTTGCTGCTCAGAGCCACTTTTCGGCGAAATACTGCGAATCTGCTGGTGTGCAAGAGGTAGGAATTGAAGCTTGCGCTGATTTGACGGTGTGGTGGGGGGTGGGTATTGTTTCTGTTGTTGCGCCGAGTGGTTGCAAGCTTTTGGGCCTGTTTGTGGTTTTGGGTTTGTGATTGTGGCGTGGTTGCTTCCTCCCTGTTTTTGATGGTTGCGGTTTTTTGTGGCTGTTTTGGGGTGTGTGGGTGTTGTTTGTGAACTCGATAGTGTGTTTGTTTTTATGCCTGTTTTTTGTTTTTGAGTTTGTTTTTATTGTTGGGATTGGCTGGCCGCGTTTTGGTGGTTGGTTTTTTCTGGATATGTTTTTGTTCGGAGAGTTTGATCCTGGCTCAGGACGAACGCTGGCGGCGTGCTTAACACATGCAAGTCGAACGATGATGCTCCAGCTTTGTTGGGGTGGATTAGTGGCGAACGGGTGAGTAACACGTGAGTAACCTGCCCTCTTCTTTGGGATAACGGTCGGAAACGGCTGCTAATACTGGATATTCACTCATTGGCGCATGTTGGTGGGTGGAAAGGTTTTTTCTGGTGGGGGATGGGCTCGCGGCCTATCAGCTTGTTGGTGGGGTGATGGCCTACCAAGGCTTTGACGGGTAACCGGCCTGAGAGGGTGACCGGTCACATTGGGACTGAGATACGGCCCAGACTCCTACGGGAGGCAGCAGTGGGGAATTTTGCACAATGGGCGCAAGCCTGATGCAGCGACGCCGCGTGAGGGATGAAGGCCTTCGGGTTGTAAACCTTTTTCGCTCATGGTCAAGCCGCAGCTTTGGGTTGTGGTGAGGGTAGTGGGTAAAGAAGCGCCGGCTAACTACGTGCCAGCAGCCGCGGTAATACGTAGGGCGCGAGCGTTGTCCGGAATTATTGGGCGTAAAGGGCTTGTAGGCGGTTGGCCGCGTCTGCCGTGAAATCCTCTGGCTTAACTGGGGGCGTGCGGTGGGTACGGGTTGACTTGAGTGCGGTAGGGGAGACTGGAATTCCTGGTGTAGCGGTGGAATGCGCAGATATCAGGAGGAACACCGGTGGCGAAGGCGGGTCTCTGGGCCGTTACTGACGCTGAGGAGCGAAAGCGTGGGGAGCGAACAGGATTAGATACCCTGGTAGTCCACGCTGTAAACGTTGGGCACTAGGTGTGGGGGCCACCCGTGGTTTCTGCGCCGTAGCTAACGCTTTAAGTGCCCCGCCTGGGGAGTACGGTCGCAAGGCTAAAACTCAAAGGAATTGACGGGGGCCCGCACAAGCGGCGGAGCATGCGGATTAATTCGATGCAACGCGAAGAACCTTACCAAGGCTTGACATGCACCCTGACGCTGCAGAGATGTGGTGGCATTTGGTTGGGGGTGTGCAGGTGGTGCATGGTTGTCGTCAGCTCGTGTCGTGAGATGTTGGGTTAAGTCCCGCAACGAGCGCAACCCTTGCCCTATGTTGCCAGCACGTTATGGTGGGGACTCGTGGGGGACTGCCGGGGTTAACTCGGAGGAAGGTGGGGATGACGTCAAATCATCATGCCCCTTATGTCTTGGGCTTCACGCATGCTACAATGGTTGGTACAGAGTGTTGCGATATCGTAAGGTGGAGCGAATCACTTAAAGCCAGTCTCAGTTCGGATTGGGGTCTGCAACTCGACCCCATGAAGGTGGAGTCGCTAGTAATCGCAGATCAGCAACGCTGCGGTGAATACGTTCTCGGGCCTTGTACACACCGCCCGTCACGTCACGAAAGTTGGTAACACCCGAAGCTCATGGCCTAACCGGTTTTCCGGGGGGAGTGGTCGAAGGTGGGATTGGCGATTGGGACGAAGTCGTAACAAGGTAGCCGTACCGGAAGGTGCGGCTGGATCACCTCCTTTCTAGGGAGCCCGTTTTTGGGGATGCGCATCATGGCACGTGAGTGTGTGTGGTGTGTGTTTCTTGTGCTCGCATGTGTTCACCGAGGGTTTTTCTTGGTGGGTGTGGGTGCGTGGGTGTTTTTAGTGGAAAACAGGGGTGCAAGCTCCATGGAAGCAGACACGCTGTCGGGTTCACGTTCAACACCGTTTGAGCGTTTTGGCTCGCATGTTGCCGCCTCTCTTTTTTGTTGCGCCCTGTGTTTGTGGGGTGTTTGGGGGGTGGTGGTGTGTGTGGTGGGTTGTTTGTGATTTGTATAGTGGTTGTGAGCATCTTTATTTTCTTGTTGTGTGGTTTTGTTTAGTTTTGTTGGGCATTCGGTGGATGCCTTGGCATCAAGAGCTGATGAAGGACGTTGCGGCCTGCGATATGCCTCGGGGAGTTGGCGAGCGAGCTTTGATCCGAGGGTGTCCGAATGGGGGAACCTAACCAGGGTTGTGCTTGGTTACCATCATCTGAACGTGTATAGGGTGGTGGGGGGAACGCGGGGAAGTGAAACATCTTAGTACCCGTAGGAAAAGATATTCCGTGAGTAGTGGCGAGCGAAAGCGGAGGAGGCTAAACCGTGTGCGTGTGATACTCGGCGGGGGTTGCGTGTGCGGTGTTGTGGGGCTTGTTCGTCTCTTCTCTGCCGGGGAGGGGCTTGCGTGTGTGATGGTAGTTGAACCGTGTGGGATAGCGGACCGGAGTGCGTGATAGTCGTGTAGATGGACTGTTGCATGCGTAGGTGGGATAGGTGCCCGAGTAGTGCGGGACTCGTGAAATCTCGTGTGAATCTGCCAGGACCACCTGGTAAGCCTAAATACTTCTTGATGACCGATAGTGCATAGTACCGTGAGGGAATGGTGAAAAGTACCCCGGGAGGGGAGTGAAATAGTACCTGAAACCGTGTGCCTTTAAGCCGTCAGAGCCTTGTGGGGTGATGGCGTGCCTTTTGAAGAATGAGCCTGCGAGTCAGTGATACGTGGCGTGCTTAACCCGTGTGGGGTATGCGTAGCGAAAGCGAGTCTGAAATATGGCGTTTGTCGCGTGTTCTGGACCCGAAGCGGGGTGATCTACCCATGGCCAGGTTGAAGCAGAGGTAAGACTGTGTGGAGGACCGAACCCACCAGGGTTGAAAACCTGGGGGATGAGCTGTGGGTAGGGGTGAAAGGCCAATCAAACTCCGTGATAGCTGGTTCTCCCCGAAATGCATTTAGGTGCAGCGTTGTGTGTTGCCTGGTGGAGGTAGAGCTACTGGATGGCCGATGGGCCCTATGGGTTACTGACGTCAGCCAAACTCCGAATGCCATTAGGTTGAGCATGGCAGTGAGACTGCGGGGGATAAGCTTCGTAGTCGAGAGGGAAACAGCCCAGATCATCAGCTAAGGCCCCTAAGTGTGCGCTAAGTGGGAAAGGATGTGAGATCGCGGTGACAACCAGGAGGTTGGCTTAGAAGCAGCCATCCTTGAAAGAGTGCGTAATAGCTCACTGGTCAAGTGGTTTCGCGCCGACAATGTAGCGGGGCTTAAGCGTACCGCCGAAGCTGTGGCACTCACACATGAAAGAGCCTGGGCAGGGGACCTGCCT
>NZ_JH815209.1:466046-700340 GCF_000296505.1 Schaalia turicensis ACS-279-V-Col4 | reverse complement strand
GTGTGTGGGTGTTGTTTGTGAACTCGATAGTGTGTTTGTTTTTATGCCTGTTTTTTGTTTTTGAGTTTGTTTTTATTGTTGGGATTGGCTGGCCGCGTTTTGGTGGTTGGTTTTTTCTGGATATGTTTTTGTTCGGAGAGTTTGATCCTGGCTCAGGACGAACGCTGGCGGCGTGCTTAACACATGCAAGTCGAACGATGATGCTCCAGCTTTGTTGGGGTGGATTAGTGGCGAACGGGTGAGTAACACGTGAGTAACCTGCCCTCTTCTTTGGGATAACGGTCGGAAACGGCTGCTAATACTGGATATTCACTCATTGGCGCATGTTGGTGGGTGGAAAGGTTTTTTCTGGTGGGGGATGGGCTCGCGGCCTATCAGCTTGTTGGTGGGGTGATGGCCTACCAAGGCTTTGACGGGTAACCGGCCTGAGAGGGTGACCGGTCACATTGGGACTGAGATACGGCCCAGACTCCTACGGGAGGCAGCAGTGGGGAATTTTGCACAATGGGCGCAAGCCTGATGCAGCGACGCCGCGTGAGGGATGAAGGCCTTCGGGTTGTAAACCTTTTTCGCTCATGGTCAAGCCGCAGCTTTGGGTTGTGGTGAGGGTAGTGGGTAAAGAAGCGCCGGCTAACTACGTGCCAGCAGCCGCGGTAATACGTAGGGCGCGAGCGTTGTCCGGAATTATTGGGCGTAAAGGGCTTGTAGGCGGTTGGCCGCGTCTGCCGTGAAATCCTCTGGCTTAACTGGGGGCGTGCGGTGGGTACGGGTTGACTTGAGTGCGGTAGGGGAGACTGGAATTCCTGGTGTAGCGGTGGAATGCGCAGATATCAGGAGGAACACCGGTGGCGAAGGCGGGTCTCTGGGCCGTTACTGACGCTGAGGAGCGAAAGCGTGGGGAGCGAACAGGATTAGATACCCTGGTAGTCCACGCTGTAAACGTTGGGCACTAGGTGTGGGGGCCACCCGTGGTTTCTGCGCCGTAGCTAACGCTTTAAGTGCCCCGCCTGGGGAGTACGGTCGCAAGGCTAAAACTCAAAGGAATTGACGGGGGCCCGCACAAGCGGCGGAGCATGCGGATTAATTCGATGCAACGCGAAGAACCTTACCAAGGCTTGACATGCACCCTGACGCTGCAGAGATGTGGTGGCATTTGGTTGGGGGTGTGCAGGTGGTGCATGGTTGTCGTCAGCTCGTGTCGTGAGATGTTGGGTTAAGTCCCGCAACGAGCGCAACCCTTGCCCTATGTTGCCAGCACGTTATGGTGGGGACTCGTGGGGGACTGCCGGGGTTAACTCGGAGGAAGGTGGGGATGACGTCAAATCATCATGCCCCTTATGTCTTGGGCTTCACGCATGCTACAATGGTTGGTACAGAGTGTTGCGATATCGTAAGGTGGAGCGAATCACTTAAAGCCAGTCTCAGTTCGGATTGGGGTCTGCAACTCGACCCCATGAAGGTGGAGTCGCTAGTAATCGCAGATCAGCAACGCTGCGGTGAATACGTTCTCGGGCCTTGTACACACCGCCCGTCACGTCACGAAAGTTGGTAACACCCGAAGCTCATGGCCTAACCGGTTTTCCGGGGGGAGTGGTCGAAGGTGGGATTGGCGATTGGGACGAAGTCGTAACAAGGTAGCCGTACCGGAAGGTGCGGCTGGATCACCTCCTTTCTAGGGAGCCCGTTTTTGGGGATGCGCATCATGGCACGTGAGTGTGTGTGGTGTGTGTTTCTTGTGCTCGCATGTGTTCACCGAGGGTTTTTCTTGGTGGGTGTGGGTGCGTGGGTGTTTTTAGTGGAAAACAGGGGTGCAAGCTCCATGGAAGCAGACACGCTGTCGGGTTCACGTTCAACACCGTTTGAGCGTTTTGGCTCGCATGTTGCCGCCTCTCTTTTTTGTTGCGCCCTGTGTTTGTGGGGTGTTTGGGGGGTGGTGGTGTGTGTGGTGGGTTGTTTGTGATTTGTATAGTGGTTGTGAGCATCTTTATTTTCTTGTTGTGTGGTTTTGTTTAGTTTTGTTGGGCATTCGGTGGATGCCTTGGCATCAAGAGCTGATGAAGGACGTTGCGGCCTGCGATATGCCTCGGGGAGTTGGCGAGCGAGCTTTGATCCGAGGGTGTCCGAATGGGGGAACCTAACCAGGGTTGTGCTTGGTTACCATCATCTGAACGTGTATAGGGTGGTGGGGGGAACGCGGGGAAGTGAAACATCTTAGTACCCGTAGGAAAAGATATTCCGTGAGTAGTGGCGAGCGAAAGCGGAGGAGGCTAAACCGTGTGCGTGTGATACTCGGCGGGGGTTGCGTGTGCGGTGTTGTGGGGCTTGTTCGTCTCTTCTCTGCCGGGGAGGGGCTTGCGTGTGTGATGGTAGTTGAACCGTGTGGGATAGCGGACCGGAGTGCGTGATAGTCGTGTAGATGGACTGTTGCATGCGTAGGTGGGATAGGTGCCCGAGTAGTGCGGGACTCGTGAAATCTCGTGTGAATCTGCCAGGACCACCTGGTAAGCCTAAATACTTCTTGATGACCGATAGTGCATAGTACCGTGAGGGAATGGTGAAAAGTACCCCGGGAGGGGAGTGAAATAGTACCTGAAACCGTGTGCCTTTAAGCCGTCAGAGCCTTGTGGGGTGATGGCGTGCCTTTTGAAGAATGAGCCTGCGAGTCAGTGATACGTGGCGTGCTTAACCCGTGTGGGGTATGCGTAGCGAAAGCGAGTCTGAAATATGGCGTTTGTCGCGTGTTCTGGACCCGAAGCGGGGTGATCTACCCATGGCCAGGTTGAAGCAGAGGTAAGACTGTGTGGAGGACCGAACCCACCAGGGTTGAAAACCTGGGGGATGAGCTGTGGGTAGGGGTGAAAGGCCAATCAAACTCCGTGATAGCTGGTTCTCCCCGAAATGCATTTAGGTGCAGCGTTGTGTGTTGCCTGGTGGAGGTAGAGCTACTGGATGGCCGATGGGCCCTATGGGTTACTGACGTCAGCCAAACTCCGAATGCCATTAGGTTGAGCATGGCAGTGAGACTGCGGGGGATAAGCTTCGTAGTCGAGAGGGAAACAGCCCAGATCATCAGCTAAGGCCCCTAAGTGTGCGCTAAGTGGGAAAGGATGTGAGATCGCGGTGACAACCAGGAGGTTGGCTTAGAAGCAGCCATCCTTGAAAGAGTGCGTAATAGCTCACTGGTCAAGTGGTTTCGCGCCGACAATGTAGCGGGGCTTAAGCGTACCGCCGAAGCTGTGGCACTCACACATGAAAGAGCCTGGGCAGGGGACCTGCCTCAGGTTGTGTGGGTGGGTAGGGGAGCGTCCTGCGTGCGGTGAAGCCTGCTGGGAACGGTTGGTGGAGCGTGTGGGAGTGAGAATGCAGGCATGAGTAACGAATGGCGGGTGAGAATCCCGTCCGCCGATTGACTAAGGGTTCCAGGGCTAGGTTTATCCGCCCTGGGTTAGTCGGGTCCTAAGGCGAGGCCGACAGGCGTAGTCGATGGACAACCAGTTGATATTCTGGTACCGCGTTGTGACCGCCAAATACTGAAGCTTTTATGCTAACCACCCGCATCTGGACTGTTCATTCCTTCGGGTTTGATCAGCTTGGGTGTTGTGGGATCCTGATTGTTGTAGGTAAGCGTGTTAACAGGGGTGACACAGGAAGGTAGCTGCCGCGCACCGATGGTTGTGTGTGTCTAAGGTTGTGGCCCGTCTGCTAGGTAAATCCGGTAGGCATGTAGGGTGAGGACTGATGGGGGTGCCCTTTTGGGGTGTCTGGTGGTGATCCTAAGCTGTCAAGAAAAGCCTCGACGTGAGGGCATGACGCGCCCGTACCCTAAACCGACTCAGGTGGTCAGGTAGAGTATACCGAGGCGTTCGAGTGAATCATGGTTAAGGAACTCGGCAAAATTCCTCCGTAACTTCGGGATAAGGAGGACCCTGTGACGTCCCCCCTTTTTCTGGGTGTGTGCGTTGTGGGGTCGCAGAGAATAGGGAGAAGCGACTGTTTATCAAAAACACAGGTGCGTGCGAAGTCGTAAGACGATGTATACGCACTGACGCCTGCCCGGTGCTGGAAGGTTAAGAGGAAGGCTCAACCACCCTCGGGTGGTGAAGGCTTGAATTTAAGCCCCAGTAAACGGCGGTGGTAACTATAACCATCCTAAGGTAGCGAAATTCCTTGTCGGGTAAGTTCCGACCTGCACGAATGGCGTAACGACTTCTCCGCTGTCTCGACCATGAACTCGGTGAAATTGCATTACGAGTAAAGATGCTCGTTACGCGCAGAAGGACGGAAAGACCCCGGGACCTTTACTATAGCTTGGTATTGGTGTTCGCTTGGACTTGTGTAGGATAGGTGGGAGACTGTGAAGCAGGGGCGCCAGCTCTTGTCGAGTCGTCGTTGAAATACCATTCTGGTTCACGCGGTCATCTAACCTCGGCCCGTAATCCGGGTTGGGGACAGTGCCTGGTGGGTAGTTTAACTGGGGCGGTTGCCTCCCAAAAAGTAACGGAGGCGCTCAAAGGTTCCCTCAGCCTGGTTGGTAATCAGGTGGCGAGTGCAAGTGTACAAGGGAGCTTGACTGTGAGACCGACGGGTCGAGCAGGTGCGAAAGCAGGAACTAGTGATCCGGCCATGGCACGTGGGTGCGTGGTCGCTCAACGGATAAAAGGTACCCCGGGGATAACAGGCTGATCTTGCCCAAGAGTCCATATCGACGGCATGGTTTGGCACCTCGATGTCGGCTCGTCGCATCCTGGGGCTGGAGTTGGTCCCAAGGGTTGGGCTGTTCGCCCATTAAAGCGGTACGCGAGCTGGGTTCAGAACGTCGTGAGACAGTTCGGTCCCTATCCTCTGTGCGCGTAGGAAACTTGCGGAGGCCCGTCCCTAGTACGAGAGGACCGGGATGGACGAACCTCTGGTGTGCCAGTTGTACCGCCAGGTGCACGGCTGGTTGGCTACGTTCGGAAGGGATAACCGCTGAAAGCATCTAAGCGGGAAGCCTGCTCCAAGATGAGGTTTCCAACACCAGTAATGGTGTGAAGGCCCCCGCCAGACTAGCGGGTTGATAGGCCAGAGGTGGAAGCACAGCAATGTGCTCGCGAGCCGACTGGTACTAATTGGCCGACACTACACGAAACCACAAAAAGGCAACCAAAAGTAAGACTGCTTACAACCACTATACGAATCACACTCAACCCACACCCCCAGCAAGGGGGAGTGGACAACACAAGCGAGTGACCATTTTTGCGGTGGTCATAGTAGTGGGGAAACGCCCGGAAACATTCCGAACCCGGAAGCTAAGCCCACAAACGCCAATGGTACTGCACCCGACAGAGTGTGGGAGAGTAGGACACCGCCGCAATTTTAACTCACGTAAACCCCTTGGAGCACCCCTCCAAGGGGTTTACTACTGTGCACAAAGCGCGAAGATGGTTTGCGCTGTCGCTCTTTCAAGATGTTCGCCTGCGGGTACTTGTCGGGGCGCCACTGTTGCACGTGCCCATCTGAGAAGGCGGTGTTGATGGGCCCCTTCTGCAATTGAGCGTTCTCCCAGTGTGCTCTGTTGGCCCCTAGTATCTCTCGTATTGTCGCTCATTGTAAGCAGTGAGTCGTCGTTATATGCTGCGCAACCTTCAAGGTTCTCGTAGACTGAACACGACATCGTTCTTAATACAAGGAGAAACAATGAACCTCGACGATCTCAAGGGCAAGGCCGAAGAACTCAAGGACCAGGCCACCGACGCTGCCAAAGGTATGATGACCGAAGAAAACACCGACGGCATCCTGGATAAGGTTGCAGATGTAGCCAAGACAGCTACCGGCGGTAAGTTTGACGACAAGATTGACGCAGCTCGCGACGTTGTTGACGACAAGATCGGTGAATGATTCAACGTTAAAAGGTGGGCTAGAGGAAACTCTAGCCCACCTTTTGTCTACGACCGTCCCTTGAATGTTGGCTCACTCAATGCGTACGTTCGTTGGTTTTGGCTACCGCGTCGACCATTCTGTCATTAGTTCGTAGGCGCATTGAATCACTGAGGGATCCAGAAGGTTCTTGCAGTGTCTGAACGTACCTCACGTGACGTTGATTGAAGATTGAAATAAGTATATAGTAGTTGAGAGTTCAAATAGTCTTAGGGAGTTTATCATGACCCGTCTTGGCGTTATTCTTGGCACCGTCCGTCCGAACCGCCTTGGCGCATCTGTTGCTCAGTGGGTTGTCGACAAAGCGAATACTGTTGAAGGTGTCAACGCTGATGTTATTGACATTGCTTCCTTCAATATGTCCCTTTTCGCTGAGCCGATGCCGCCTGCAATGGCTACCCCGCAGGATCCTGGTGGCGCAAAGTTCAGCGAAACGGTTTCGTCTTACGATGCACTGATCTTTGTTTCTCCGGAGTACAACCACTCAATTCCTGGCGCTCTGAAGAACGCTATCGACTTCCTTGAGCCCAAGGCTCTCGCGAATAAGGGTGTCGGCTTCGTCGGCTACTCCTTCAGCGGTGGTGTCCGTCAGGTTGAACACCTGCGTCAGATTCTGGCGAACTTCGAAGCTACGATGGTCACTCAGCAGGTTTCGCTTTCGCTCATTACCGACTTTGAAAACATGTCGGAATTCAAGCCGGGCGCGCATCATGACAACGAGGTTCAGGACATGGTTGCGGCAATGGTTGCGCGCACGGACGCTCTCGCACCTCTTCGCTGACCAATAGCTCTTAGCTTTGTGGGGGATGGGTCGAATGGTCCACCCCCCACATGGTTTTCTAGAGCAAGGTGCTATAGGAGTACCTCAATAAACTTGGGATGTTGCAAGTTAAGGTGTTCTCATGTACAGTTTCGGGTGCCCGAAACTGTACATGAAAATGGAGTCTTAATCAATGCATCGCTCAAATACCCGTATTTTCCAAGGAGCGGCACTTACCAGTGTGCTCGGTCTGGCTCTTGCCGGTTGCGCCAACCACGACGCATCCAACGCCAGCGCGAATAGCGGAACGGAGCATGGAAAAGTCGGCATCGTTGCCACCACAACCCAAATCTGTGACTATGTCACGCAGATCGCTGCCGGCGCGCCAGCGACGGCAGGCCTCGTCCTCGAGAAAACAGGCGCAGACGGACAAAAGACCACAATTGGTAGTGAAGATGCCACGAACCAAACGCGACTCGAACTCACCTGCCTTCTTGCCCCCAACGCATCAGCTCACGAACATGAGCTCACTCCCTCGCAAGCGACAGCACTTGCCAAAGCAGACGTGCTCCTTGTATCCGGAGTTGACCTCGAGCATTTCCTCGATCGTGCAATTGAAGCATCCGGCTTCAAAGGAACGATGGGCGTCACCAGTGGCATTCTGACCAGCAAAGAAGTAACCGACCCGCAAGCCATCACCGAAGACGATTCGTTGCCCTACACGATCGAACGAGGCACCCAAAAGGTCGAGGTGCGCAAGTGGCCCTTCCCGCCAGCAGAAGGCGAAACGGAACCTGAATTTGTCTACGATCCCCACGTGTGGACAAGCCCAAAGAATGCAGCTGTTCAAGTTGCCAACATTGGTGAATTCCTCAAAGAAGTAGCCCCCGACTCCGCCGCAGGAATTGAAGAAAGTGTCAGCGTTTACGCCGACAAACTGCGCGACCTTGACCAGTGGGTCCAAGACTCGATCAATAGCGTTCCGGCAGACTCGCGCATTCTCTTCTCGTCACATGATGCGTTCGGCTACTTCTCCAAGGACTACGGGATCGACTTCATCGGCTCGGCCCTATCTGACTTCAATGAACAGCAGGACGCGACCGCTGAACACATTCAGGAAGCCGCCCAGACCGTCATCGACTCTGGAGCAAAAGCGCTCTTCGCCGAAAACTCGAACAATTCAAAGTCAATCGAGAAGATCGCTGAACTAGCCGGTGTGAAAGCCATCATTGGCGACGACGCCCTATACGGCGATTCCTTGGGACCGGCAGGATCCGCGGGAGAAACCTACACCGGCTCAATCATCCACAACGTCACGACCATCGTCACTGCTTGGGATGGCACTCCGGCCGAGCTTCCAGACAACTTGAAGTAGGCAATACCCGTGACCACGAACGGCATCACCTTTCACGACGCTGGAGTTGGCTACGGGACGCGCGTCGTCCTCACCGGGGTTCAAGGGCGCATGAACCCCGGTGAGGCGCTCGCCCTAGTCGGCCCAAACGGATCTGGAAAAACGACGCTACTCAAAGCCCTAGCCCGAAGCGTCCCTATCCTCGAAGGACACATTGACGGCATTCCCGACACCATCGGATACGTCCCTCAATCGGCTGACCTCGACCTGACATTCCCCATCACTGTTGAACAAGTCGTCATGATGGGTCTCTACAAACAGATCGGACTTGCCCGTTTCCCCAGGAAAGCCCACCGAGAAAAAGTCGCCAGCACTCTGACAAATGTTGGTCTTCTCAGCCGAGCCAAGGACCGTTTCGGTGAACTATCAGGCGGGCAACGCCAGCGTGTACTCGTAGCGCGCGCACTTATCGCCCAACCGAAACTGATTCTGCTGGACGAACCCTTCAACGGTTTGGACCAGCCCAATCGTGATGCCCTACTCGGAATCATTCGACGCGCAAAAAATGATGGAACAAGCGTCGTCGTTTCAACACACGATCTCTCATTAGCCTATGACGTCTGCGATCAAGCAATCCTTGTCGCTGGGCGCCAGATCGCCTTCGGTCCCGTCCGCGAAGTCCTCACCCCAAAGCTAATGAAACAGGCATACGGATCCGAAAGCCTTGAAACTGAGGCGTGTGAACTTGCGACCTGTTCCGACTCCCACAATCAAAGTGGAGAAGTCGCATGAACACGCTGTCCGATGGCGTTGCAACGCTCGTTGAACACCTGCGAGCGCTCTCCGAATCAATCGTGGGGCTCAGGGGTCTTGCGGCCTATCCCTTCCTATTCCGGCCCTTTATATTTCTTGTCCTTCTATCAGTTGTGGCCGGCCTCGTCGGTACGCTAGTGAACCTACGAAAAGCCGAATTTAACGCCGAAGTCATGGTGCACTCGGTGTTCCCCGGAATCGTCGTCGGGTTCATCGTTGGCGGGAGCGACGCCATCATTATTGGTGCCGGTTGTGCTGGCATCGCAGTTGTCATTGCACTAGTGGCAAGCCAGTCTTCCAAGCGAGAAAGCGACAACGAATCAGCGCATGAAGGTGCAACAGCGGTCATTCTGACTGCCTTCTTCGCACTCGGCATGACGATTTCCCTCAAAGTCGGTGATATGTCAGGGCAACTGGAAGCCCTCATGTTCGGGCGCTTGTTGGAAACGACCGACTCTGGGCTTGCTCAGTCGCTGGTCGTCTTTATCCTGACAGGAATCGTGCTTGCGCTAACGTGGAAGGAACACCTCTACGTTGCGTTTGACCGGCAGGGAGCGCTGGCATCACGCATCAACCTCAGAGGCATCGATTACGCGCTGAACGCGTGTATTGCCGCGGTCGTTGTCGCAGCATCGTCGGCAATCGGCGTGCTTCTTGTCATCGCGTTCTTGATCGTTCCAGGGGCGACAGGGCGTCTGCTTGGGCGAACAGTACGACAAGCGAGCATTATTGGAGTGAGCGTGAGCCTTCTTGCCAGCTGGCTAGGCATGCAACTTCTCCTGACCCCCAGCCCGCGCCCCATCTCTCCGCAAGCGGGTGTCGTCCTTGTCCTTGTTGCACTGTTCTTCATCGCTGTCGGTATCGCTGCGATCGGGAAACGAAGGGGAAAGGTGCGCTGTTGATTTCTCATCTGGATGTTCTTCTCCTTCCTGTCATGGAGCTCGTTGCCGTGTGTTTACTCGCCGGGCTGGTCGGCGCTTTCGCCTTCCTCGACCGGAAAATCTTCTTTGCCGAGTCAGTCACGCACGGAACATTCCCAGGAGGCATTCTGGGCGTAGTCATCGCCGCCACGCTTGGGGCGAGTCATGAGCAGATGTCGCTTGCCCTGTTTGTTGGCGCCTTCCTTTTCTGTCTTCCCCTAGGTGGGCTGATGCGGTTCATCGGTGGAATTCCGGGGATTTCATCACAGGCAAGCGCCGGCATTGTGCTGACCTTTGGGTTCGCGATGGGCTACTTCCTGTACCGCTGGTTTTCGCCGTTGCCGATTCAAATCCAGTCGTTTCTGACCGGCTCGATTCTGACGGTTAACTCCTGGGATGTTGCGTCGGCCGGCGCGGGTCTAGTGGTGGTGCTCATCATCGTTGCCGTGTGGGGGAAAGAGCTGGTCTTTAAGAGCTACGACCCCATTGATTCATTGACGCGCGGGATGAACACGCGTCTTCTTGAGAGCCTGAGTATCGCAATGGTCATCGGTGCAATCGTCCTGTTGATTCCCGCCGTCGGCACCGTATTGTCGATTGCGCTTTTCGCTGCTCCCGCGGCGGGACTTGCCCCGCTGGTGAAGTCATGGCCACACTTCATGGTTGCTGCTCCGCTCGCGGGGCTGGGAATCGGAGTGGTCGGTTTCGCGTGCGGTGTGGTGTTCAACCTTTCGGTTGGTGGCATGATCGCGATTTTCGCCGGTATTTTCTTTGCCACGACTCGTCTGATCGTGTGGGCTCGTTGCGCGCAAGGGTGACGAGGCCGGGCGGTCGGTTGCGGTTCGCCCGAACGCGAGCCATGTGGGTTTCGTGAATTCAACGACGAGGCCAATCGTGGCTTGTACTGCCTCCCAGCTCGATGAGACGATGAGACCGTGCCAGAACAACGTGAACCTGTACAACGCCCTGCGTCCATCCTGCTTGCAGCAACCCCGATCGGTGATGTGGACGACGCTTCACCACGGTTTATCAGGGCCCTGCAAGAAGCTGAGGTTGTCGCAGCGGAAGACACCCGGCGCATGCTGGCCCTGGCTAGCCGTTTGAACGTTCGAGTAAACGGTAAAGTTCTCAGTTTGCACGATCACAATGAAGGCGACCGGGCAGAGGGCCTCGTCGACTGTGCCGAAAGCGGAGCGCGGGTCCTGCTGGTCTCTGACGCCGGAATGCCAACCGTTTCAGACCCCGGGTTCCGCGTGGTGCGAGCAGCGGTCGAACGTGGTGTTCACGTCTCTGCATTGCCTGGTCCGTCGGCCCCTGTTACTGCGCTTGCTGTTTCAGGCCTGCCTTCTGACCGCTTCAGCTTCGAGGGCTTCCTACCCCGTAAAGACGGTGAAGCAAGCGCCTACCTCGAAGCGCTTGCGGACGACCCGCACACTCTCATTTTCTTTGAATCAGCCAAACGCGTTCATGGCACCCTGCAACGTATGGCCAGTGCTTTCGGCGGGGAGCGTCAAGCAGTCGTGTGTCGAGAACTGACAAAGAAATATGAAGAAGTTTTACGAGGCTCCCTATCGGACCTGATTACCCAGACGGAGGGGGAAGTACTCGGCGAAATCACGATTGTTATCGCCGGTTTCAAAGGCAAGAAGAGCGCTGAAGACCATGTGAAAACAGTGCTTGCGTTAGCTTCGGAAGGAATGCGACTCAAAGACGCGGCAGCCGAAGTTGCTTCAGCAACAGGCTTGCGGAAGAACGAACTTTATAAAGCTGCTCTCGCTTACAAAGAACAGTGATATGTGAGCAGATGACCTGAAATGGGGGGCGGTGCTACGTGTCAGTAGCACCGCCCCGGCGTCTTGGTAGGGAACCAGAATCCTCTTAGCTAATCTCGGTTGAAGGAACCTCCAGGATCCCAGCGTCTGCCAACTTCTTCGACGCAACAGCCCCAGTTTCCGGTGATACCGGCTCCGTCAGGTCGGAGAGCACTCGCACGGTAAAACCGGCCTTCTTCGCATCCAACGCGGTGTCGCACACGCAATGAGACTGCGCCAAACCGATGACATCAACCTCATTCACTCCGGCACCATCCAGTAAATCGCCGAGCAAAGTCCCGGCCTCGTCCATCCCTTCGAACCCAGAGTAGGCAGCCGCAAACTGGCCCTTCTTCACGTGGGCATCAACGTCGAGGTCCCAAATGGCAGGATGCAACTCCGCTTCGGCACTACCGGCCACGCCATGCGGTGGCCACGTGTCCACATAATCCGGGGTCGCAGAGAAATGAGCTCCCGGATCAATATGCCAATCCTGCGTCGTCGCAATAAAGCCGTACTCTTGGCGATGATCATCCACATAC
The DNA here is from genome assembly GCF_000296505.1 of Schaalia turicensis ACS-279-V-Col4. Taxonomy (GTDB): domain Bacteria; phylum Actinomycetota; class Actinomycetes; order Actinomycetales; family Actinomycetaceae; genus Pauljensenia; species Pauljensenia turicensis_A. The sequence goes on along the minus strand of NZ_JH815209.1, from coordinate 688,224 downwards.
GTGCGGATACGCTCTGCACACGCATTTCCTCCTTCAACGGGTAAAGCCCCGCCTTCACAGAAAGTGGGCTGGACATCGACGATGATGAGTGCGCGTTTCATCTGAGCTCCTCTTATGTATGTTGCCCTCAACTCTACTGCGCTTGTTCACCGTTTTGACCGCGCTTGTTCAAGCTTTTGGGCAAACGCTCGTGGAAACAAGAAGCCTGCAGTGCCGTGATTAAGCCCTTTGAGCGCGCTTGTTGAAGAAATGCATCAGTGAATTCGGGTCATACGTGCCCACTGAAATGGTGAACAAGCGCGGTGTGTGGGGAGGCGGGTGTGGTGAACAAGCGCGGTGGGGGAACGGGGAGACGCGAGTTCGGAATATACCCGACGGGGCACTATCCTTAGAACCATGAGCCGTATTTTGTCTGCAGTAGCTTGGCCTTACGCCAACGGTCCCCGTCACATTGGACACGTTGCCGGATTCGGCGTGCCCTCCGACGTCTTCTCGCGATACATGCGAATGGCAGGACACGACGTATTGATGGTGTCCGGAACCGACGAACACGGTACTCCGATCCTCGTCGCAGCAGACGGCGAAGGCGTGACCGCTCGCGAACTTGCAGACCGCAACAACCGACTGATCGTCGAAGACCTCGTCGCGCTCGGCCTGTCCTACGACCTCTTCACTCGCACGACCGCCGGCAACCACTACGCAGTCGTCCAAGAAATGTTCCGCACTGTCCGCGACAACGGATACATGATCGAACAGGTCACTCGCGCAGCAATTTCACCCTCAACTGGACGCACGTTGCCCGACCGTTACATCGAAGGCACCTGCCCGATCTGTGGTACTGAAGGCGCTCGTGGCGACCAATGTGACGCCTGCGGTAACCAGCTGGATCCCACCGACCTGATTGATCCGCACTCGCGCATCAACGGCGAGACCCCCAAGTTCGTTGAGTCCACCCACTACTTCCTCGACCTACCTGCACTCGCCGAAGCCCTGTCCGCATGGCTCGACGATCGTGAACAGTCCGGCACTTGGCGTCCGAACGTTATCAAGTTCTCCAAGAACTTCCTCGAAGACATCCGCCCGCGTGCCATGACGCGCGACATCGACTGGGGCATCCCAGTTCCCGGGTGGGAAGACCAGCCGACCAAGCGCCTCTACGTCTGGTTCGACGCCGTCATCGGCTACCTCTCAGCATCAATCGAGTGGGCACGTCGCACCGGCGACCCCGAAGCGTGGCGCCAGTGGTGGAATGATCCCGAGGCCCTGTCCTACTACTTCATGGGCAAGGACAACATCGTCTTCCACTCCCAGATTTGGCCTGCCGAAATGCTCGGCTACAACGGTCAGGGTACCAAGGGTGGAAAGCCTGGAACGCTCGGCGTCCTCAACATGCCGACCGAAGTTGTGTCCAGCGAATTCCTCACCATGGAAGGCAAGAAATTCTCTTCCTCCCACGGCATCGTCATCTACGTCCGTGATTTCCTGGCTCGCTACCAGGCAGATGCCCTGCGTTACTTCATCAGCGCAGCAGGCCCGGAAACCTCCGACTCCGACTTCACATGGGCAGAATTCGTCCGCCGCACCAACGGCGAACTCGTCGCCGGCTGGGGCAACCTGGTCAACCGAACGGCATCGATGATCGCCAAGAAGTTCGGCGAAATTCCTGCTCCCGGCGAGCTTGAAGATATCGACCGTGCGCTATTGGACGAAATCAACAAAGGCTTCGAAACTATCGGTGACCTGATCCGTCACCACCGTCAGAAGGCCGCACTCTCTGAAGCGATGCGACTGGTCAGCGAAGCCAACAAGTACGTCACCGACACCGAGCCCTTCAAGCTCAAGGCACCCGAACAGCGTGAACGACTTGCAACGGTTCTGCATACCCTCGCCCAGGCTGTCACTGATCTCAACCTGATGCTCTCGCCGTTCCTCCCTCACGCAGCGAACGACATTGACCGCGTCATGGGCGGTGCGGGCAACATCGCTCCGATGCCACGCATCGAAGAGGTCGAAGAACTCGACCCGCAGGTTCTGCCCGAAGCATTCGACGGCCGCAACGGATACCCGATTATTACGGGTGACTACACCTCAGCTCCAACGTGGGAACGCCACCTCATCACGGTGGGTACCCCGATCGCGAAGCCGACGCCTGTCTTCACCAAGCTCGACGAAGCCATCGTCGAAGAAGAACTCGCACGCTACGCGGATTCAGCTCCCGATGATGTGACCGGAGCCTGAGCCTTTGTAAGCTCAACTCATTCAACACCGCGAAAGGTGGGAAGCTCGTCCGCTTCCCACCTTTCGTCTGTCTACGGCAAGGCACGCCTTCTTCACTTGCCCCTGGCTTATGCCCGCCCGCGCCGTGAACAAGCGCGGTTGTGTGCGGGGGTAGACGGTGAACAAGCGCGGTTGTGTGCAGGGTGGATGGTGAACAAGCGCGGTGATTTTGGGGAGCGTGGCCTCGGCAATAGGAAAAGGCATAAGGATATTTTTTAGTTTTCTCAGAAACTACTTTACCTAGGACCTTTTGGAGTAAGGATTAATCGAACCGTCGAAAAACTATCGAATTTAATATTTTCGATCATCAAGTGAAAGAAATCGCTTCTATTTCGTCATTACGATTCCCTAATGGGAAACCTCAACGAAGAGGAAAAGACAACGATGTCTGTCCCATTAACACACTCGAAAGGGGAACCGCCGTATGTTACGACGACGGATCGTGAGTAGCCTGGCCACCGCCGCGTTGCTCATCGGGGGTGGCGCACTATCGCCAGCATTTGCCTCGGTGCAAACATCGCAGGAAAACGTTGGAGATATCCTTGGTGCGCCCGCAGCAGTGGAAAAGTCCACGAATGAACGCATCGCTGCATGGCAGAAACTGCAATTCGGTCTCTTCATGCACTGGGGTGTCTACTCAATGTTCGAAGGAAGCTACAAAGGACAACGCCAGCGCATCGGCTACCCGGAACAAATCAAGGCTTGGATGAACATTCCTCGCGAGGAATACCTCAAAGAAGCCAAGAAGATGACTGCAGACAAATGGGATGCTGCGAAGATCTGCCAGACCGCAAAGAACGCAGGCATGAAGTACGTCATGGTGACTTCGAAGCACCATGACGGTTTTGCCATGTGGGACACCAAGACGACGGACTACAACGTCGTCAAGCAGACAGCATTCGGGAAAGACCCGATGAAACAGCTCGCTGACGAATGCGGCAAGATCGACATGAAGCTCGCCTTCTACTTCTCCATCATCGACTGGGAGAAGCATGAGCCCGAGCCCTACTCCAACCTCAACCCCATCACTGAAGAACACCTTCAATACAACCTCGACCAGATTACCGAGCTACTCACCAACTACGGTCCAATCGCCGAGTTCTGGTTCGACATGGGTCGCCCGACCGCGGAACAATCTCAGAAGATGGCCGACAAGGTCCATGAACTGCAGCCGAATACAACGGTCGTGAACTCTCGCGTGTGGAACAACAAAGGTGACTTCAACGTTGGTGGTGACAACGCGGTCCACTCATCCTTCAGTATCGGTCCGTGGGAATCCATCCGATCCATCTTCCCCCAATGCTGGTCCTACTGTTCAGACTCCCGAGCAAATCGCGCAGCGGGCACAGCTAACAGAGTAATTAGCGAGACGATCTCGAACCTCGTCGGTGTCGTAGCCAACGGCGGAAACTTCGCCTTCAACGTCGGTCCGATGGGTGACGGTTCCTTCCCTGAATACGACGAATATGTTCTGAAGGAACTAGGAACATGGCACACTGACCACCCGCACGCCATCGACGGAGCAAGTGCAACATGGATCCCCGCACCGTCTAACGCTCTTCTGACAGTGAATGGTTCAGACCTGTACATCTTCCCGAACCAGTGGAAGTCCGGAGAATCAATCACCGTTCCTGGACTGGCAAACAAGGTCACCTCAGTCACGGTTGATGGCAAGGGAACCCCCGTTCAATTTGCCCGCAACGGCCTTGACCTGACAGTGACGATGTCCGGAGAATCCCCTGACAAGTACCGTCCTGTCATCAAGGTTGCCCTTGACGGTGAAGCACGCTACGTCCCCACTCAGACCGTGAACCTCGACCACGGAAGTGGCACCATCCCGACGCGCGATATTGTCGAACGCACCGTTGGCGCCTCGCGCGACGCGGCCATCCTGGACGCCTACATCGTTGATCGCTCTGGCGAAAAGTACGGCGATGTCGAATTTGATCTCACCCAATCGTCGGGTTTCCAAGACGACGTTGAATACAACGTGAGCTTCAACGGCGTCACTCACCTGTTCAAAGGAATTGACCTGAAGACCCGTCCCATCTCCGGGTACACGATGAACCCGAATGAGGTCTCTCGCCTTCGCATCCAGCTGGCAAACCCGAGCTATTACACCGATGCTCTCAACGTCAAGGTTGAATCGATCAAGGTGGCAGCATACAAGGATCACGCTGCCTCGGTTGCTCCGACCTTCACGTCTCAACCGAGCGACGCACAGGTCGTCGAAGGTGAATCCGTCACTTTCACTGCCGGCGCCTCGGGTCGCCCAGCTCCGACCTACCAGTGGTACCGCATTGATGCCGACGACGAGGACGAGGATGAGGACGGTGCCGAGGACGAGGATGGTGCCGAGGACGAGGACGAGGCCATACTGATTGAGGGTGCAACGAATTCCTCGTACACCTTCGTCACAACAAAGGATGACAATGAAGCAGATTTCTTTGTCGTTGCCACCAACGAAGCTGGAACAGCCACGTCGGAAATCGCAACCCTGACGGTTGTCGATCCCTCGTTGAACCTGGCCCTCAAGAAGCCTGCACGCCAGTCTTCTGACAGCGCCTGGAACGGCCCAGCATCCCGAGCCGTCGACGGCAACACGGATGGAAAGTGGGACAACGGTTCGGTTAGCGCAACGGCTACGCAGAATGATCCCTGGTGGGAGGTTGACCTTGAGAAAACAGTTCCGGTCGGACAGGTTAACATCTACAACCGTTCTGCTGACGATCAGTGCAACGGAAACCAGTCGTGTGCGGAGCGCCTGAAGGGCTTCTACGTTATTGCTTCGAAGGACAAGCTTGACGACAAGCTATCCAGCGAAGAAATTGAGAAGAAGGGTGAAGCAGGAGAACTCAAGTACTTCAAGGTCGAAGAGAAGGCTGATTTCCCGACCAGTCTGAATTTCGATGGCTACCAGGCTCGCTACATTCGTGTGATGTTGCCAGGAAACTGGAAGGAACTCAACCTTGCTGAGGTTGAGGTCTACGGGCAGAACACTGCTCCCACCGCGGTTATTAGCGCAGTTGCTGACCCTGAAGAAGGCTTCAGCGTTTCGGGCGACCAGCTGAACGCTGTTCCCGGATCAATCCTGACCTTTACTGCTAAAACAAGCGGCTTCCCCGCCCCTAAGCTTCAGTGGCAGACTTCGGCTGATGGTCAGACATGGAACGATGTGGAAGGCCAGACGCAGCAGGGCTACTCGTTTGAGATCGACGCGAAGCACCACGGTTTGAAGGTGCGAGTTGCTGCGACGAATAGCGTCGAGACAGCGTACTCTGAGCCACTCACGATCAATATCGTCGAAAAGCCGGCCCTCACCCCGCTGTCCGCTAGCTTGAACGACTCGGTTCTTGAACCGGCTGACGATGGTGCGTGGCAGAAAGTCACAGTGAACGAGGGCGAAACCGTCGTCCTGTCCACGACGGCTTCAGGTATGCCCGTTCCGACGATTGCATGGCAGTCACGTGAGGTCAGCGGTGCTGAAGATTCGTGGACTCCAATCGAAGGAGCAACAACTGACAAGTTGAGCCTGAAGGCATCGAAGGACGTCCAGTCGCATCTCTATCGTGCGGTTGCAACCAACTCGCAAGGTGAAGCAGTAACGGCTCCGCTTCGTGTTGTTCTGCACCAGCAGACTCCGACTCCGAACCCTGGTGGTGATGAGCCTGGTCAGGCGGATGTTCCGACTCTTGAGTTGGGTGCTGCTCAGGTGAAGGTTGGAGATACTCTGTCGATTCGTGTGAAGGGTCTGAAGAAGGGCGAGCGTATTAAGCTCACCGTTCACTCGGAGCCAGTTGTAATCCCTGAAAGCGATATCAAGTATGACGACGAGCAGGGGACTGCTCAGGCTGATTGGAAGGTTCCGGCTGGCTTTGAAGTTGGCGAGCACACTGTGAAGGTGGTGAGCAAGTCGGGTGAGAGCATCATTAAGTTCGAGGTTCTTCCCGCGGATGCTGTGCCTGTTCCGGATCAGTCGAATGCCGATAAGCCTGTTGGTGATTCTCAGCCTGTGAAGAAAGCCTCGGTGAAGAAGCTTTCTTCAACGGGTGCTGATGCGGTTTTGCTTGCAGAGCTTTCGGCTCTCTTCCTCGCTACTGGTGTGGCTGGGTTTGCTGCGCGCAGGCGTGTGCGTGACTGATCGTTGAGTGTCGGCCTGGCATAGATGAAGGTGCCTCGGGGTTGTTCCCGAGGCACCTTCTTTATGTTGTGTGCGCCCGATGGTGAACAAGCGCGGTTGTGTGCAGGGCGGATGGTGAACAAGCGCGGTCAAAGATGCACTGTGCTCGACTGAAAAAGCGGGCTAACGTTCTTTCGGCTTGCCGACGAAGAACGCGGAAATGATCAGCACTAGGCCGAGCGCTGCAATCAGGCCGATGAAAACAAACGGCAACTGTACGACGTTCAAGAACGGCAGAACAATCAGGAACACTCCGATGGCAATAACGATCAGCGCCCAGATGAGCTGCCCTACCCGAGGTTTCGTTGAAACTTCCACGACGGGTTCTGGAGCATGTGCTGCGGCGTCTGCTGCGGTCCAAACCTTAGTCGGCTGCTCCTCGGAGGTGGGCATGGTGGTTGTCTCGTCGGCTACGTTGAACTCGGTCGTTGCTTCATCAGGCATATGAGAGGTGGTCATGCTGCGCTCCTTAGCGTTGAGTCAGCCGAGAGAACCCACGATACGGGGGAAACGTCGGCTCCTGAAGTAGTGGAAGAAGTGGATGCGCCAGGCGTGCTAGCCCCGGACTGTGAGGAGGAAGAACCTGATTGTCCCTGATCAAGCGCTCCCGACTGGCCAGTCGAACCAGACTGGCCCTCGCCGGATTCGGGCGCTGAAGAAGGAGCTGGAGTATTGCCGTACCAGTCTTCCTCGTAGTTGAAGCTCCACATCCATGAAGTGATGCGAACCGTGATCCCGTCACTGTTGTTGAAGGTCGGGGATTGAACCGATACCGGATTTTCTGCGTCAACTGAATCGTTGCATCCACGCAGGGCGTTCACCCACGTCCTGTTCTTTGAAGGGTGAGTGTTATCGAAAGAATACTCGACCTCTTGAATTCCCATTTCGCAGATGATGCGGACCGGCTGATCGGTGCGCGCAGAAATCTCTAGGTCACTCACGCTAGGGTCAACGACGATTTCTTTGGAAGTTCCCGCGGGAGCCTGCGAGATGTCAAGCAACGCTCTCCCCCGAGAAGAATAGACCGTCGATTCGGTCCAATCGCTGACTAGCGTTTCGCTCGAATAATCGAAGGAAGCGGTGTATTCGGAGGCCGTTGCGATGCCGAACAAGACAGTCGGCAAGGACAAGAACGCGCCGATTATTGACAGGGCGACCAACCAGTCGGCTTTCCGTCCACGCATTGATGCGATCGCGAGGGCAAGACCTGTGATAAGCATGCAGATGCCACCACCGATCAGACCGATCTTCGTGCCGAAAATCAGCATCTCGGCGGAGCCATTGTCCATGTAGTAGTACATGAGTCCAAATGTCGTCGCCATTGCCAGAAGAACAAGACCGGTGACGACCAAGTTTGTCCGGCGCCCGACGCTACGGACGAACGGAGTCAGCGGTGGAATCCAGTTGTTCGCTCCATTGTTCATCGGCGTGTTGGGAGCCTGATAAGGTGCCGAATTCATAGGAGCATTCGGATATGCCGGCTGGTATGGTGTTCCGGCATTATTGTGATACGCGCCGTTTGGAACCTGCGAAAAACCTCCGGTGTATGGGGTTGCTGGCTGTGTGGGATTTGGGGACGAGGCCGCCCACGCAGGAGTCGGCATCATGCCCGGATGGGGGGTGGAGTATGTGGCACCGGTCCCTGAAACGTTCGTTGCGTCTGAAGTGGGCTGACCGGCCTCGTTCATGGAGGTTGAAGCGAAAGCTGAAGAGGAGTGCCCAGGCTGACTATTCGGATCCATGTTTATTGGCGGATTTCCTAGAAATGTCGGGGTTGCTGACTGGCGGTCGTGGCGGACCAGAATAACGGCGATGACGATGATCGCCACTAAGACAAGCAGTGTGCCGAGTGGGACGAGGGGTAATTCTTCGATCACGACTGAGAATGGGAAAGCTGAGGTGCTTCCCATCAGGATGAACAGGATTGCGCCCGCCTGTCCTGATTCAAATCGACCATTTACGAGTTCTTGAGCGTGGATTCGTCCAGTCATCTGATCGGGAAGGAGACCCCACCCAAGACCGTAGGCTGCCAACAGTGGCGGGAAGACCAGCATTGCCACAATGCTGAGCCCGCGGACAAGCGCTAAGTCCCAACCGGTTCGGGCGGAAATCGCTGCGCACACGCCACCAATGGTCCTCACTGATGGGCGGTACCATCCGGAACGTCGGATGGAGGCGAAGAATCCGCCACCCGTGTTGTATCCACCCTGGCCCGGTGGGAACGTTCCATTATTCGGAGTGAAACCTGGCCCACTGAAACCTGGTCCACCTGGGTATTGAGCGTTGCCGTTGAAAGCAGCATTCGACGCATTTGCGTCGTTCGGGTTGAAGCCACTGCCGGAAGGGGTGTCCCCGGTCGTGTCCTGACCGTACGGGTGCGAAGAGTTCATGTCCATACTCAACAGTGTGGTCGCTTCGCTGAACCGGCGACAGTGGGGTTATCCCTTAACTGTCCCTGATTTAGCCCCTTAAAGTCGCGGTCGCTGTTCGAAAGATGTGAAGATAGGTCGTGTGAATGAAGGCGAAAACAAAGGGTATATTCCCGTTCAGCCCGGCATGGCCAATACTGTCGGTGGCTGGCGTCCTCCCATGCCTTCTACCTACCGTGCTCCGCTGAAACGTGCGCGCGAAATATCAGCAGATATGCCGAGCGCCCGCATCGCTGGGGTTTGCTCCGGCCTATCTGTTCACCTCGGAGTGTCAGTCACGCTTGTTCGCGTGCTGATGGTCCTTGCTGGACTCTTCGGTGGAACGGGCATGATCCTCTACGTCTGGCTGTGGGCAATGGTCCCCGAAGATGATGGGCAACGCATCCGTGTTGGGGGCGCTCCGATCGGAGCCAACCTAGCAACGAAAAAACAGGGCAATCCGCACGATGCAAGTAGGGGACAGCTCCTGCTTGCTGGAGTGCTGATTCTGCTTGCGGCCCTCGTTGCAACACTGTTTGCTTGGACGAATGTCGCCCGTCTGTTCGACGTAGCATCGGCAGGTTTGATCATCGCCGGCTTGGGACTGGTGTGGAGCCAAGGGGCACATATTCAGCAGTGGCGATCATCCAAATTTCTGGCAATCATCGGCGCGGGAATCGGGCTCCTCTTCACTGGCGTGCTCTTCCTTGCCGGACGCGGAGACCCGCCAATCATCTTGCTTCGCGGCGGCCTGATCGGTGCGGTCGTGGTCGCCGGCGTGCTGTTCGCATTACTTCCGCTTTGGTTACGCACGTCGAAAGACCTTTCAGTAAGCCGTGAACGAGAAGTTCGCGAGGCCGAGCGCGCCGACATCGCAGCGCACTTGCATGACTCGGTTCTTCAAACACTCACACTGATTCGTTCGGCCGCTTCCGACCCCGCTCGCGTACGAGCACTAGCGCTTGCAGAAGAACGAGAGCTACGATCCTGGCTCTACACCGGTCGTACGCAGGCAAATGAGTCATTGTCGCAAGCAATCCGAAACACCGTCGAACAGGTGGAAAGCCGTCACGGTATCCCCGTTGATGTTGTTGCGGTCGGAGATACTGTCCCGGGTCCTGGTGAGCTAGCGATGGTCGCCGCAATCGGAGAAGCTGTAGCGAATGCCGTCAGGCACGGCGAACCTCCCGTTTCTGTATATGTTGAAGTTCGACCGAACGTTATCGAAGCGTTCATCAAAGACTCCGGTTCAGGATTTGATCTGGCTTCAATCCCGAGCGATCGGCACGGCGTTCGTGACTCAATCATCGGTCGTATGGAACGCGTAGGAGGAAAAGCCAGAATCAGAATGCTTCAGAGCGGAACAGAAGTAGAACTCAGCCTCCCAAGAGAGTAAGCAAACGCTCAATAACAAGAAACACTTATCCGCAACCACGGCAGTGAAGAAAAGCGAAGAGAATAGACCTATGACAATTCGACTCATCGTGATTGACGACCACGCAATGGTTCGCGCTGGTGTTCGCGCAGAACTTGAAAACTCCGGCGCAGACCTCGAAATCGTCGGCGAAGCAGCAGACGTTGATGGAGCAATCGCGGCATGCCATGAACTTCGCCCCGATGTCGCCCTGCTCGACGTTCACCTGCCCGGAGGTCGCGGTGGCGGTGGAGCAGAGGTTTCCGCTCGATGCCAAGATATTGAGGGTCTACGCTTCCTAGCCCTCTCTGTCTCAGACTCACCCGAAGATGTCGTTCAGGTCATCCGAAGTGGCGCTCGCGGGTATGTCACCAAGTCGATTTCTACCCCCGAACTCCTTGAAGCTATCGGTCGTATTGCTGCCGGAGACGCGGCGTTCAGTCCTCGCCTTGCCGGCTTTGTGCTTGACGCATTCGGCACTGGGCAGGTTGCCATCGGTGACGACGAACTCGATCTTCTCTCCGCTCGCGAACAGGAAGTCATGCGTCTGATTGCTCGCGGTTACACGTACAAGGAAGTAGCCTCCGAGCTCTTCATCTCGGTGAAAACAGTAGAAACACACGTATCGGCTGTGTTGCGCAAACTTCAGCTGTCGAACCGTCACGAACTGACCCGCTGGGCAATGCAACGTCACATCGTGTGAGGTCAGCCTCGTGAATAAAAATCGCGAAGCCGAAAGTCTGCTGTGAACCCGAACGCATTTCGACCCTGAGGCGCGAAAGGCGACCGAAGAGGCGCCCCCTGAGCCGGCTGACGCGGTAATCTCCATTCGTTACGAATATTGCTTTGGCATTCAGAGCTTTCAGTAGGGGAGACCATGCACCGTATCGGATTTGACCGCGACACCTACCTGCGACTCCAGTCTCAGCACATCGCCCAAAGGCGCGCTGACTTCGGTGGAAAGCTCTACTTGGAGTTCGGCGGCAAACTCATCGACGATATGCACGCATCGCGCGTATTGCCCGGCTTCACCCCGGATAACAAGGTCGTCATGCTGAAGGAACTTGCTGACGACGTCGAAATCATCGTCGCCGTGAATGCCAAGGACTTCCAACGTCATAAAGTGCGCGCAGACCTCGGCACCACCTACGACGACGAGGTCCTGCGCCACATCGACGAATTCCGCGACTACGGACTGTACGTCGGCTCTGTTGTTATTACTCAGTGGACTGACGATAATCGCGAAGCGCAGGCCGTGAAGCAGAAGTTCGAGCGCCTCGGTATTACCGTTTACCGCCACTTCCCGATCCCCGGCTATCCGAACGATGTTGCGCGCATCGTCTCGGATGAAGGCTACGGCGCAAATGAATACATCGAGACCGCCCACGACCTGATCGTCGTCACCGCCCCCGGCCCGGGCTCCGGCAAGATGGCAACCTGCCTGTCCCAGCTGTACCACGACCACAAGCGTGGCATCCGCTCCGGCTACGCGAAGTGGGAGACGTTCCCGATCTGGAACCTGCCTCTAGACCACCCGGTTAACATCGCCTACGAGGCGGCAACTGCTGACCTTGACGACATCAACATGATCGACCCCTTCCACCTGGAAGCCCACGGCGAAAAGACCGTTAACTACAACCGCGACGTCGAAATCTTCCCCGTGTTACAGCGCTTGTTCACGCAGATCCTGGGCGAATCCCCGTATCAGAGCCCGACCGACATGGGTGTCAATATGGCGGGCAAGTCGATCTGCGACGACGACGCGTGCCGCGAAGCGTCCAAGCAGGAAGTGATCCGTCGCTACTACAAGGCATTGGTGACCGAAAAGAAAGAACTGTCTGAGCCGGTTCAATCGGAACGCATCGCTCTGGCGATGTCAAAGCTGTCAATCACGCCGACCGATCGCCCAGTTGTCCCGCCGACGGTTGCGCTCGCTCAATCAACTGGCGCTCCGGCTGCTGCGATTGAACTGGCTGACGGTCAGATCGTCACGGGTAAGACGTCGGCTCTGCTTGGCTGTTCATCGGCCATGTTGTTGAACGCCCTGAAGATCCTGGCGGGTATCGATTCTGAGGTGAAGCTGCTGTCGCCCGACGCGATCACGCCGATCCAGACTTTGAAGACTCAGCATCTGGGTTCCGCGAACCCGCGTCTGCACACCGACGAGGTCCTGATCGCGCTGGCCGTCTCTGCTTCCACTGATGGCAACGCCCGCCGAGCTCTTGAATGCTTAGGCGAGTTGAAGGGCTGTGACGTTCATACTTCGACGATTCTCGGCTCAGTGGATGAAGGCATCTTCCGTTCGCTTGGCGTTCAGGTGACGAACGAACCCGTCTACGCAACCAAGTCGCTGTATCGCAAGAAGTAGAACTGGTTGGGTTGAGCGGGCGTGGGCGCGCTTGTACCGAGGTGCCGTGCTTGTTCAGCGTTTGCCGTGCTTGTTCACCGTCTTCGTAGAAGCAAACGTGTGTGATCTGCGTTTTTACGGTGCTTGTTCACGCGAAGGGTAGCGTGCTTGTTCACCGTGGGGCTGCGCTTGTTCACTGTTGCGGGCGTGATTGCGCGCTGTCATGGTCGTGCTTGTTCACCCGAAGCCCCGGCTACTTCTCAGGATGAACACCTGTCGGACGTTTTGCAGATTGGTTTCTACATGGTCTGTTTTAGGCTAGGAGAGCGATGACTGATTTCACTTCTCTTCCCGATCTTGGCTCCGCTTCATTCTCAGAATGGGGCGGTGCGCCAGAACCTGGGCCTGAGTCGCCGGTGTATGACTTCCCCGGCGGATCCGTTCCAGGTGAGGATGTTGTGCCCGTTTTGGATGAATCTGAGTACTTCTCTCAGGCGAATAGGACCAGTTCGAAATCTGCGTTCGGCTATTCGGGCAATGGAAGTGAAGAACCTTCAGACTGGCAGTCCCGGCCTCGTTTTTCTGAACCGGACGAACTCATTAGAGAACTCAACGATCAGCAACGCGAAGCTGTCGTCCACGACGGTGGACCGCTACTGATTATGGCGGGCGCGGGATCCGGGAAAACGCGCGTGCTTACTCACCGAATTGCCTACCTTCTTGCTACGGGGCGAGCCACACAAGGGCAGATTCTTGCGATCACGTTCACCAACAAAGCCGCCGCAGAAATGCGTGAAAGGGTTGGCGGGCTGGTCGGTCATGGCGCGGAGTATATGTGGGTTTCGACGTTCCATTCGGCCTGCGTGCGAATCCTGCGACGTGAGCACGAGGCCGCCGGTCTGACTTCGTCGTTCACCATTTATGACGCGCAGGATGCTCAGCGACTCATTCAAATGATCCTGAAATCGATGGATGTCGACGTGAAGCGATACTCACCCAAAATGATCGCGGCCAAGATTTCAGATCTAAAAAATGAACTGATTACTCCCGCCAAATACGAGGAAACCTGCGCAAACGACCCAATTTCAAAGATCGTCGCAAACACCTATCGCGAATACTCAAAGAGAATGCGCGAATCGAATGCGCTGGACTTCGATGATCTGATCATGGCAACGGTGCAGTTGCTGAAAGACAAGCCACTGATTGCTCAACAGTATCATCGGCGCTTCCGCCACATTCTGGTGGATGAGTATCAAGACACGAACCATGCGCAGTATGTCCTGGTTCGCCTACTTGTCGGCGATGGCGATGACGGAGTAGAACCCGGTGAGCTCACCGTGGTTGGTGACTCAGACCAGTCGATTTACGCCTTCCGCGGTGCAACAATCCGCAATATTGAGCAGTTTGAGCGCGATTTTCCGGGTGCTCGCACGATTCTTCTGGAGCAGAATTATCGGTCGACACAGAATATTCTCTCTGCCGCGAATGCAGTGATCGCGCGCAACCAAGGGCGTCGACCAAAAAACCTGTGGACAGCTTCAGGCGATGGTGCGCTCATCACTCTTGACGCAGCTGATTCTGAACATGATGAAGCACGTTTTGTCGTGTCTGAAGTTGATCGCCTGGCTGATCAGGGTGCTTCATATGGTGATGTTGCAGTCTTTTACCGTACAAACGCCCAGTCACGTGCCATTGAAGAACTCCTTGTGCGTCAAGGAATTCCCTACCGCGTGGTCGGCGGAACACGATTCTACGAGCGCAAAGAAATCAAAGATGCGCTGGCCTACCTGCAAGCGATCTCCAATCCTGATGACAGCGTTGCCGTCCGCAGAATTATCAACGTTCCGCGTCGTGGGATCGGCGCAAAAGCTGAAGACGCTATCGCAGTCCATGCTTCTCGATACGGTATTTCCTTCGGCCAAGCTGTCCGAGACGTCTGGGAAAGCGAAGGATGCCCGCTGGGTGAAAGTGAAGGTATTGAATGGCAATATCCGACGGTCAGTCAAAGCGATGCGACATCGCTCGTCGATGTTGCCACCTCTTCTGATTCTCCTTCGGGTAAACCTTTCCCATCGAACGCCACAGACTTAGGGAAACAAACAAGCGAGCCTTCCCTTGTTGAGTCTGAAACACCGGGGGCCATCGTAGACAATGCGCTCAGTGCGTGGGCAGACGTAGAGGTACGTACATTCGAGCAAAATCCGCCGGATGCTCAAGATGTAAACTCGGCCTCGTCGATCGGAAATTTGCCCAGCCGGCAGTTGCCCCCCAGTGGTGAACAGCGCGAGGTCCTTGGCCTTTCTCCGCGAGCGCGAAAGTCGATTGCGGCGTTCTGGGGTCTTATCGAATCTACTCGGCAAGCAAGTGAAAAGGGGGTGTCGACTGCCGATATTCTCGAGGAGATCCTGGATAAGACGGGATACCTCGCTACGCTACGAAAGTCGGAGGATCCTCAGGATGCTTCGCGCGTGGAAAACCTTGCAGAATTGCACTCAGTAGCGATTGATTTCGCGCACGTGAACCCGCGCGGTAGTGTGGTCGACTTCCTTGAGCGAGTCGCACTCGTTGCAGATTCGGATCAAATTCCATCTGAAGACCAGCGAAGTGGTCAGGTGACGTTGATGACGGTGCATACAGCGAAGGGGCTGGAATTCCCCATCGTGTTTGTCACCGGCATGGAAGATGGGACCTTCCCGCATCAAAGGTCGCTTGGGGATGAGTCTGAGCTTGCGGAAGAGCGTCGCCTTGCGTACGTGGCAATTACGCGTGCGCGTGAGCGACTGTATCTGACTCGAGCCTCTATTCGCTCAGCTTGGGGTAGTCCGCAAGAGATGTTGCCGTCCCAGTTCCTCGCAGATATTCCGCCGGAGCTATGCGATATTCGCCGATCCTCAACTGCAAGTGAACGACTGCGTTCGCGCGAAAGCTCCTGGGGGAGCGGATGGGGGTCGGGCTCCTACTCTTCGCGCACCGGTCGTGCCTTGGATGATGATGGGCCAGTTTTTGGCTCCGGTAAAGCAGAAACTGCCTCTCGAGTCACAGGTATTCGAACCGGGAAAACCATACGCATGGGTGCGCAACAAACGTCACGCAATACGCGCCGACCACTCCTTGACTTGAAGGTTGGCGATAGGGTTAAACACGCGAGTCTGGGGGAGGGAACTGTTGTTGGCCTCGAAGGTCAGGGGAAAACAACGGTTGCTCGGGTCAAATTCAGCGAAGCGGAGAAGCGCCTGCTTCTTCGAGTTGCACCCCTAGAAAAAATCTGAATCGAACATAAATTGGCGTTCTTAGGACGAACGGCCTAAATGGTCGTTAGTCTGTTCAATGACAAGCCATAGATGACAAAGGAGTCCACCCGTGGACCTGTATGAATACCAAGCACGTGACATGTTCCGAAAGCACGGCGTTCCCGTACTGCCCGGGCTTACCGCAACGACTGTCGAAGAGGCGCGCACAGCGGCAACTCGTCTGCTCTCAGATGGCGCCGAGCTTCTCGTCGTCAAAGCGCAGGTGAAAACCGGTGGCCGCGGAAAGGCAGGTGGCGTCAAACTTGCTTACACTGCCGCAGAAGCCGCTGAAAAAGCAGAGGCAATTCTTGGACTCGATATCAAGGGACATATCGTCAAAACCCTGCTGATCGCATCGGGTGCCGACATCGCCGAGGAATACTACTTCTCGATCCTCCTTGATCGATCGAACCGTCGCTACCTTGCAATGTGCTCCCGCGAAGGCGGTATGGACATTGAAACCCTGGCGAAGGAACGCCCCGAAGCCCTAGCTCGCGTGCCTCTGAACCCCGTCATCGGAATCAACGATCAAGTGGCACGGGAGATCTTGACGCAAGCGGGATTCCCCGCTGAACGCCAGGATCCCCTCATTCCGGTCCTCGTCCTGCTCTGGGAAACCTACCGCGACGAGGACGCAACCCTTGTCGAGGTCAATCCTCTTGTCACTGCCACCGACGGTACCGTGTGGGCAGTCGACGGCAAGGTCAGCCTGGACGACAACGCCCGATTCCGCCATCCGGAACACGAAGAACTCGTCGACCGAGCCACCCAAGATCCCCGCGAGGCGTTGGCGAAGGAAGCCGGACTGAACTACGTGCGCCTCGAAGGTGAAGTTGGCATCATCGGTAACGGTGCTGGTCTGGTCATGTCAACCCTCGACGTCGTTGCGATGGCCGGTGAAGATCTTGGCGTAAAACCGGCAAACTTCCTCGATATCGGTGGCGGTGCTTCGGCTGAAGTGATGGCAAAGGGCCTCGACATCATCCTCGGCGACGAGCAGGTTCGCTCTGTCTTCGTTAACGTTTTCGGTGGCATTACCGCATGTGACAAGGTCGCGGAAGGCATCATCGGAGCTCTCGAAGTTCTTGGAGACTCTGCGACGAAGCCTCTGGTGGTTCGCCTAGATGGAAATAAGGTCGCCGAAGGTCGAGCGATTCTCCAGGCGGCGAACCATCCGTTGATCCACATGGTTGAGACCATGGACGATGCCGCGCGACGTGCAGCTGAACTTGCTGCCGAGGCCGTTGCTTCACAGCCGGCTCAGAACTGACCAGACGAAAGACAAAGGACGAAAAGAATGTCGATTTTCCTTAACTCTGACTCCCGTGTCATCGTCCAGGGTATGACGGGCGCTGAAGGTCGCAAGCACACGCAACGGATGCTGAGCGCCGGCACAACCATTGTTGCTGGCACTAACCCGCGTAAAGCCGGCACCAGTGTCGACTTTGACGTGGTTGGCTACGGCCCGGCCGCTGACCGGGTCGAAAACGGAACAGTGTCCGTACCCGTGTACGCCACTGTTGCTGAAGCAAAAGAAGCAACGAACGCGAACACTTCCGTCATCTTCGTTCCGCCGGCCTTCGCGAAGGGAGCCGCACTTGAAGCGATTGATGCTGGCATCGAAACGATCGTTGTGATCACCGAAGGTATTCCTGTCGCAGACTCAACCGTTTTCGTGTCGCATGCACTGAAGAAGGGTGTTCGTCTGATTGGCCCGAACTGCCCAGGCATCATTAGCCCAAACCAGTCAAACGTTGGTATCACGCCAGCAGACATCACCGGTCCGGGTCGCATCGGCCTAGTTTCTAAGTCCGGCACGCTCACGTATCAGCTCATGTACGAACTCCGCGACTTTGGTTTCACCACCTGCCTTGGCATCGGTGGCGACCCGGTGGTCGGAACCACCCACATCGATGCCTTGGCGGCGTTCGAAGCCGACCCCGACACCGATCTGGTTGTGATGATCGGCGAAATCGGTGGCGACGCAGAAGAGCGAGCAGCTACCTGGATCAAGGAAAACATGACGAAACCCGTCGTCGCCTACGTTGCTGGTTTTACAGCCCCCGAAGGCAAGACCATGGGGCACGCTGGCGCGATCGTTTCCGGTTCTTCCGGTACTGCTGCGGCAAAGGCCGAGGCCCTAGAAGCAGTTGGTGTTCGCGTCGGTCGGACTCCGTCGCAGACCGCTCAGCTTGCTCGAGAAATCCTCTCAAAGTAGTTGCGCTCTATGCCGGTTTTGGCAGGGCAAACTGAAGAGGCCGGAAGCGAACAGAACACAAACTCTGCAAACGGAGTGGCCAGAACACAAACTCTGAAAGCGATCTGATCTCGCTTCCACACTGAGGTAGGTCTCAATCTGACGGTGGCCGGTGGTGCGAAAGCCCTACCGGCCACCGGTGCGTCATGATGGATAACGCTATGAACGTTACGCCTGAGACTTCACCAAGCGTCACCACAACGACGTACGCTCCGACGCGGAAAACTATTCGCGTGAGCATGCCTGACGGTTGGGCGCGCGCCATGCTTTCGGGCGTTGAAGCAGCATTCGTCGGTTGGGCTACCTGCGTTCTTATCGTCATGGGCTCCTTCCTGACGGTCGCGTCGAACCCGTGGGTGTCAAAAATCGGCTGGGACACGGTGTTCGCGTCCAGTTCGGATGTCTTCGGAGTCCTCTTCGGCGCATCAGTTCATACAGAAACCGTCACCTATCACGCCATCCCCACTCTTGTGTCGATCGGCCTCGTTGTGTTGCTCCGACTCTTCTTGCGCGGAGGCGAAGAGTTCTCGCCATCGTCGAACTGGTTCGCCGTTCCTGCTTTCACTGTGATGACCGCTTTCCTGATCGGTTCGGGTGCTTCGTATGTGCGCTGGTGGGAAGCGATGCCGGGTGCCCTATTCGTTTCGCTTCTCGCGTCGGCGTGGGCGTTTTTTTCTTGTGGTGACCATCCACTTCGCCGGTGGGGAGTCCCGCGCCTCATTCGTTTAGGAATTCGCGAGGCCGCAATCGCACTCACAGTCGTCGTCGGATCTGCGGCGGTTCTTACTCTGATCGCCCTTCTTACTCATACCTCACAAATCGCGGGGATCCACCAGCTCCTGCTCACGACATCTCCAATTGAGGACGCGCTTGTTGGACTCGGTCAGTTATTTTTCGCCCCAACAATCTTGGCGTGGACGTTGGCTTGGTTTGCTGGACCCGGATTCTGGGTCGGAGTCGATGCGCTTCATTCGCCCACGTCAGCCCCAACTTTGCCGATCCCAGGTATCCCTGTCTTGGGCGCGATGCCCAATATCACTCCAAGCTATTGGACGATCCTCGTTCCGATTGCGATCGGTTTTGGCATCGGTATGTGGCGCGGAAGGAAGCGTCGGCAAGCATCGCTTCGTGAACAGTTTGTTCTTTCCGCTGTCGCATTTGTCGTGATCGGTGTTGGCTTCTGGATGTGGATGGCCATGTCAACCCTTCAGCTGGGGGCGACGCGCATGGTATTCCTAGGGCCGCATGTCGGTCCGACTACTGCGGCTCTGCTCAGCGAAGTTGGTTTGGCGTTTGTATTTGGTTGGGTGATCGTTCACCCGCGCTCGTTGAAGTGGATGCGCGATCAATGGGAGCTTTCGCTTCTTGACGCTGGGCAAACGGCTCCGTCTTCGACCGCGCTTGTTGAAGAATCGCCCTCCGATGTTTCGGCTTCAGACGTGCCTGTTTCGACCGCGCTTGTTGAAGCAGAAGAGACTCCGGAACCGGATGAAATTGATACTGACCCGACCGAGGAAGAACTCGAGGTTTTGGTGAACAAGCGCGCCGATGACACCCCCAAAGAATCCCAGTCGGAACCTGAACTTGTTCCATGGACACCGACTCCCCAAGTTGTTGAGCCGACGGTGAAGTCTCCGGCTCAGCAGGAAGCTGAACAAGCGCGCTCCGAAGATGCGCTTGCAACTGAGCGTCTTGGCCTCTCTTCGCTCTCGACCGGTGAACAAGCGCGCTTGGAAGAGGGCGAATGAACACCGAACCGACTCATTGATCGGTGCACGCTCCGCTTGAACAAGCGCGGTTAACTGTGTTCTGGTGTCCGGCGAAGGCTCCAACAAGCGTGCGCTTGTTCAAGCGTGCGAAGATCCCACGTTCGGCGCCACGGCGGTTCTGGTGGGTGCAGACAGGGAGTGTTCAGCGATCGACTGAGCGAAGGAACGAGGCCTCGCGCACTTTGTTTGCTAGTTTCTCACTTTGAAACGCGCGAAGACTGGGACGCTGAGCTTCGACGGAACCTTGAACAAGCGCGGTCGGCCTCGTCGATAACTGGCACGCGGAAGGCGAATGTGGGGCGAATCCCTCACTGGACCTGCTTGGAACGCACACGCGCTACGGGATACGATCGCCGTAGGTTGCAACTGGCGAGGGTGGATCACCACCGGGGAGCAACCCGAAGTACCCGTGAGGCGTCGCCCGCCTGGGCGCCGGGCATGATCAACCATTACTGGAGGAACCCATGTCCGTTCGCCTGGACAATCTCGAAGCTATTGACGTCCGCCCCATTACCCGCGCTCTTATTTCCGTCTATGACAAGACCGGTCTGATTGAGCTTGCCACCGCACTTGCTGGCGCTGGCGTTGAAATTGTTTCCACCGGCTCGACCGCCGCGAAGATCGCAGAAGCTGGCGTCCCGGTTACCCCCGTTGACGACGTCACCGGTTTCCCTGAGGTCCTCGAAGGTCGTGTGAAGACCCTGCACCCGATGATTCACGCGGGCATTCTTGCTGATCAGCGCAAGGCTGACCACCGCGAGCAGATCAGTGAACTCGGCGTGAAGGCATTTGACCTGGTTATTTGCAATCTCTACCCGTTCGCTCAGACGGTTGCCGGCGGGGGTAGCTTCGACGAATGCGTCGAGCAGATTGATATCGGTGGCCCGTCCATGGTGCGTGCAGCGGCGAAGAACCATCCGTCGGTTGCAGTCGTGACCTCGCCCGATTCCTACGCTGCGGTTATTGAAGCTGCCCGGGCTGAAGGTTTCACGCTGAAACAGCGTCGCGAACTGGCAGCACGCGCCTTCGCACATACCGCAACTTACGATCTGGCCATCTCCGGCTGGTTTGCCGATCAGCTCGATCTGGACGATGTCCGCGACGAATTGGACGAGGTCTGCGAAACCCACCTCGACGCTTCCGATGCTGCGTTCCTTGAGTCCCTCGGGTTTGCCGTCGACGGGGAATCCGAAGAAATCGTCGAAGCTGACGACGAAGAAGGCGACATGCCGGCGTTCGTCGCCGATGCTTTCGAACGCGTTGACTCCCTGCGCTACGGTGAGAATCCGCATCAGAACGCTGCCGTGTACCGCGAGATTGCCGACGAAGAAGACCTCGACGAAAACGAGCTTCTGCCCGGCATCGCCAATGCTCGCCAGCTGCATGGCAAGGCAATGAGCTACAACAACTACACCGACGGTGACGCTGCCCTGCGCGCTGTCTACGACCATGAGCGCCCCTGCGTCGCCATCATCAAGCACGCGAACCCCTGCGGTATCGCCGTTGCCGACGACGTCGCGGAGGCACATCGCAAGGCGCACGCGTGTGACCCCGTCTCCGCATTCGGTGGCGTGATCGCCGTGAACCGCCCGGTCAGCGTTGAACTGGCTAAGCAGATCGTCCCGATCTTCACCGAGGTTGTGCTGGCCCCCGGATACGATGAGGGTGCGCTCGAGGTCCTGTCTGCGAAGAAGAATCTGCGTGTCCTGGAAGTTGCTCCGCTGGCAGTCGGTGCCAGAGAGTTCAAGCAGATTTCTGGTGGCCTGCTGGTTCAGGACCGCGATGACGTCGATGCAGTCGGCGACGATCCGGCAAACTGGACGCTCGTCGCAGGTGAAGCCGCGGATGCTGCAACCCTAGCTGACCTTGAGTTCGCATGGCGCACGGTTCGCGCCGTCCGCTCTAACGCGATCCTGCTGGTTAAGGATGAGGCTTCGGTCGGCGTTGGTATGGGACAGGTCAACCGCGTTGATTCCTGCAAGCTTGCAGTCGAACGCGCAAACACGCTGGGAGGTCGCTCTACCGGTGACGCGGCCAAGGATGCGGGCGCAGATATTCAGTCCGCTGGCGGTGCGCGCGCAGAAGACATTCTTGGCGCAAAAACTGAGCAGCGTTCCATCGGCGCGGTTGCCGCATCCGATGCGTTCTTCCCCTTCGCTGATGGCCTGCAGGTCCTGATTGATGCCGGCGTGAAGGCTGTCGTTCAGCCTGGCGGATCCGTCCGCGACGAGGAATCCATCGAAGCTGCGAAGGCTGCTGGCATCACGATGTACATGACGGGCACGCGCCACTTCGCACACTGACCTGCATTTCGGCGAGGTTGTTGGAAACGGCGACATCGTCCACTGATTATCCCCCTGCTGGAGCGCTCCGGCAGGGGGAATTTCATCTGAGTACACTGCCGTGTGCGAAGGAAAGGTGAACAAGCGCGGTAAAGTGGCGAGTTGCAAGGAACACCTAGAGCACGCGGAACCGAGAGACTGTGGTGCCTCTTTTTGAGCCTCTGACACCCTGAAATCAGGCTCGAAGCTACAGCCCCGCGTCTGGATGTTCGGGGAAGAGTGGCATGACGCCCGGGATGTGACTGTGCGCAGTCAGAGGGTTCGTGGGAATCTCGAAAGCGACTTCCAAGAATGGGCGCAGTAGATTCGCCAGGTCGTCAGGCTGTCCGTCGGAGACGAAGATGACGTTCGGGTGCAGCTTCTCGGACTCGACGAGATCCAAGATAACGCGCGCATCCCCGCGTTCTGAATCAACCCAATACACGGTCCAATCCGGGCCCAGAGCAGACTGCCCCGAAACGATGAAACGTCGTACTCGGCACCCTGGTGGAAGCGCTGTCACGACATCTTCATCCAAGTCGATCATGATCCGCGGGCCGCTGACTGCACGCAGGTTACCTTGCCCCAATTCGCGCGGGTCATTCACGGTCAGCGTCGACAGGTCGATACTTGCCGACTGATCATCGTGCCCCGGAGCTCCGGCAAGATGAGCGAGCTGTTCGGCGAGTTTCCACGTAAAAATCTCCGGGCGGACGTCGAGCATATCCGGTACCGACCAGCGGAACTTACAAACTGCAAGGAACCATTGTAACGGGTCAACTCCATCAAGGAGGAGCCCCTCGCGCAGGTAAAGAGCGCGTTGCATTACCGCGTCGCGCACCGGATCATCGGCGAGCTTGCGCGCCTTCTTCAAGCGACGGTGAAAACGCTTTTGCGCCGAAGCATAGTCGTCGCCGTCAACCCACTGATCGCCCGGCCAGTTGTGCAGTCGAACAACCTCTTCACGCAGAGAAAACTGCTCGCCAACATAACCGCGTTCAGCAAGCACGGTGTCCCATGCCTGCACGATTTCCAAGGCGTGAGCGAATGGTGCGGGTACTTCGAGGTGAGGGATGACTGCAAGCTCCTGCCGTGCCGTTGACGCTCGCCAAGCAACAAATTGCGCGTGCGTGACAGGCTGGCCGTCGATGTCGCCCCAGCGTGGGTCGCTGGCTCTCGTTCGGGTTGCCTCGGCCCAGTTCGCGAGGCCGGCCAGCAGTTTCTTACGTGGAACATCTGGGGTGTGGGCCGGAGCGATCGTGGGGTCTTGGGCATCAAATGCTCCTTCGATGTGCGCAACTGCTTTCAAGAGGAGGTTCCAGTTTGGAAGCTTTACGCGCTTCTTCGAGGCGAGTGCGACGGGGCTGAGGAACTGATCGATCAACCATGGGACGTCTCGGGAGTGAGCGATGCTGGCGATCTGGTCTCGAGCCACTTGCAGGGGAGCGTTTAATTCCGCGATGAGTGGGAGCGCTTGACGCTCTGCGTTGGAAAGCTTGCGACCGTCCGGGAAGCGTTTATGACTGCCGTGTTTGCCACGTTCGAGCATGAAAGCGCCGAAGGCTGGCATCTGGTGGTCGTTGGCAGGCATGAGTCTATTGTGTCGTACCTCTAGGTTTTCTTGCGCTCAACCGACCGCGCTTGTTCAAGAAACGAGGTGCTTGAACGGGCTTCATTGACCGCGCTTGTTCAAGCATCTGTGGGTTTTTGGCCGCGCTTGTTCACCGGATGGGGGGCGAGACGGGGACGCGCAGCCTCGTATTTTTGAGTGGCGATTGGTGAGCAAGCGGGGTGGTGAGTGGGGTGGGATTGGTGAACAAGCGCGGTGGTGGGGAGCGGGTTGAGACGCGTTGAACGCTCGCGCGGGTCGTTTCGCTGACGAGCGACAGGTACGATTGAGCCATGAATTCAACTCCTCGCCCCGTCCTCGTCGTTGATTTTGGTGCACAGTACGCGCAGCTGATCGCCCGTCGCGTTCGTGAAGCCTCCATTTACTCTGAGATCGTTCCTCACACCATGTCGGTCGCCGACATGCTGGCGAAGGACCCGGCAGCGATCATCCTGTCGGGTGGCCCGTCCTCCGTGTATGAAGAGGGCGCTCCGTCGATTGACCCCGCAATCTTTGATGCCGGTGTTCCGTTGCTTGGCATCTGCTACGGCTTCCAGACAATGGCCGCTGTCCTCGGAGGAACCGTCGGTCGCACCGGCACCCGCGAATACGGGCATACGGATGCTTCCGTCGGCACCTCGTCCTGCCTCTTCGCTGGCACTCCCGCTGACCAGGTCGTGTGGATGAGCCACGGTGATGCAGTCCAGGCGGCTCCCGAAGGGTTCGAGGTCACCGCATCCACCTCCGAAACCCCGGTTGCAGCGTTCGAAGATCGCTCCCGCAAGCTGTTCGGTCTGCAATGGCATCCCGAGGTCGGCCACTCGCAGTGTGGCCAGGACGCTCTGAAGAACTTCCTCTACGAAGGCGCTGGACTGGAACCCTCATGGACCGCAGGCTCCATCATTGACGAACAGGTCGAGGCGATCCGCAAGCAGGTTGGCGACGCTCAGGTGATCTGCGCGCTCTCCGGCGGTGTTGACTCTTCCGTGGCAGCAGCGCTGGTTCACAAGGCAGTCGGTGACCAGCTCACCTGCTTCTTCATCGACCACGGTCTGCTCCGCGCGGGCGAACGCGAACAGGTCGAAGGCGACTATGCGCGAGGCATGGGCATCCGCGTTGTGACCTGCGATGAATCCGAACGATTCCTCAGCGCGCTCGCGGGCGTTTCCGATCCGGAAACCAAGCGCAAGATCATCGGTCGTGAGTTCATTCGCTCATTCGAGGCTGCTCAGAAGCAGGTCATTGAACAGATCGGTGCGGAAGGTGGCGAGGTCAAGTTCCTCGTTCAAGGCACCCTGTACCCGGACGTTGTCGAATCCGGCGGTGGCGAGGGCGCAGCAAACATCAAGAGCCACCACAACGTTGGTGGCCTGCCCGACGACATGAAGTTCGAGCTCGTTGAGCCCCTGCGCACGCTGTTCAAGGACGAGGTCCGCGCTGTTGGTCGCGAGCTCGGTCTGCCCGACTACCTGGTTGAGCGCCAGCCCTTTCCGGGCCCGGGCCTCGGTATTCGCATCATCGGCGAGGTCACGAAGGAACGCCTCGACATCCTGCGTGCAGCTGACCTGATTGTTCGCGAAGAGCTGACTGCTGCTGGCCTCGATTCTGAAATCTGGCAGTGCCCGGTCGTTCTGCTTGCAGATGTTCGTTCCGTGGGTGTTCAGGGTGATGGTCGCACCTATGGCCACCCGATCGTCCTGCGTCCCGTTTCTTCGGAAGACGCGATGACCGCAGACTGGACCCGCCTGCCGTATGACGTGCTGGCGAAGATCTCGACGCGCATTACCAACTCGGTTGCAGAAGTGAACCGCGTGGTGCTGGACGTGACGTCCAAGCCGCCGGCAACGATCGAGTGGGAGTAGGCCGATAGGGTTCTGACCTGCATTTTTGAGTGCCGCACTGTGCCGCTGAGTTTCGTTTCGTACGAGAGTCATGGCAAAGCCACCAGCGATGTTGGTGAGTAAATGCGATAACCGAGCCTCCGTTCCCGCGTTGGGACGGAGGCTTTTTCTTTGTCGTTTTACTCCCTTTCACCTGCGATTTCGCAATTTACTCCCCCGTGTTTCAAGACGGCAAGGCACGGTGCGGCATTCGGAGGAACGGGAGTAAGGATTCATCCCAAGTGAGTAGACGCGCGATTTTTGTCCCCGAGAACGAATCGGGGCCGTTTTGGGGTCTGTGAAACTCAAATCGAACTCAATGGGCTTTTTGAAGGTCTCCGTATAGCGTTTCCCCAGTTGGTTAATGGGGAGTAAAGAATCTCGCCGTCTCAAGGAAAACGGGAGTAATCAGGGGAAATGCCGCTGCGTACTGCCGCGTACCGCCATGTAAGCCACCGCGTTTTTTACTCCCTATGTACGCCGGAAATGCCTTGGCATGCAATGGGGAGTAAAAACTCAGCAGACGCAGGAGCGGGCGGCGATCACCGCCTAGTCTGGCGTTCTGATTTGGTTGCGTTGATTGCAAAAAGCTAGGAGTCGCTACAGCGAGGCTTTCCAGTCCTCGTACTCGCTGTCGTCGATCTCGCCGTTCTCGAGCTGCGCGCGCTTCTCTGCCCACAGCTCGATTGCCATCGCGGCTTTGGGCGCGTGCGGCGCCATGGGGTTCAGGGAGAGGCCCGAGCCGTCGGCTGCGGGCACGATGCCGAAGGAGTCCTCGAGCCGCACGAGAAGCGACATGAGGTCGCCCGCGGTCTCGACGCCGTAATCCTTGAGGGCGTTGACGGAAACGACGAGCGCCGCGGAGATGGACTCCAGCAGCTCGGGCTTCACCGCGCGGATGCCGCTCTCGTAGTGGCGCACGGCCCCCTCGGTCAAGCCGACCGCCTCGGCGAGCTGCGCCTGAGTCATGCCTCGTAACTTGCGGTACCGCCTTATGTTCTCGCCTACGGACATGCGCCCTCCTCCTGGAATTACGTATTCGCACATCTTATCAGCGTACGCAAATGTACGCAATTCTATTGACAGTACAGATATGTACGTTTACTCTGAATCTGTAAACCGTACGTATATGTACGCTAATGATAGGAGGAGCCATGGACGAGAAGGTGGCGAAGACGCCGAGGCCGCACATGCTGGACGCCGACGAGGTCGCGGAGCTGCTGAGGATCAAGAAAGGCAGCGCCTACGAGGTGATCAGGAAGATAAACGCCGAGCAGGAGGCGCGCGGGCGCGTGGTGATCCGCGGGCGCGTCCGGAGCGACGTCTTCGACGCCCTGTACTTCCCGGAGGTGGACTGACATGCCGGTGTACAAGGACGACAGCAACGGCACGTTCTACGTGCAGTGCTACTACCGCGACGCCCGCGGCTCGAAGCGCCACAAGACGAAGCGCGGCTTCTCCTCCGAGGTGGAGGCCGCCGTGTGGGAAGGCCAGTTCAAGAGCCTTAACGGCGGGGCCATGGACATGACGTTCTCCGAGTTCGTCGAGGTGTACGCCTCAGAGGTGAAGCCGCGCATACGCGAGCACACGTGGATCACCAAGGAGTACATCATCAACGACAAGCTGGTGCCGTTCTTCGGGGACATGCGCATGTGCGACGTGAGGCCGATCGACGTCATCAGGTGGCAAAACGAGCTCACCGAGCACCGGGACGCCGACGGGAAGCCCTGGGCGCCGACGTACCTGCGCACGGTGAACAACCAACTGAACGCCATCTTCAACCACGCAGAGCGCTACTACGGCCTCACCGACAACCCGGTGCGCAGGGTCGACAAGATAGGCTCGAAGAAGGGCGGCGAGATGCAGTTCTGGACCAAGGACGAGTACCTGAGGTTCAGCGAGGCAGTCATGGACAAGCCGCTGTCGTTCCACGCCTTCGAGCTGCTCTACTGGACGGGCATCCGCTGCGGCGAGCTCCTGGCGCTCACTCCGTCCGACTTCATGCTGGAGAGCTCGCGGCTGCGCATCAACAAGTCGTACCAGAGCCTCCACGGCGTGGACACCGTTACCGACCCCAAGACGCCCAAGTCGGTGCGCACAATCGTCATGCCCGCCTTCCTGCGCGACGAGATGGCGGAATTCATAGAGCTCCGCGACGACGTCGCCCCCGACGAGCGCCTGTTCGCCGTGACCAAGCACTTCCTGGCCCACGAGATGGAGCGCGGGTGCAAGGCGTCGGGCGTGAAGCGCATCCGAATACACGACATACGCCACAGCCACGTGAGCCTGCTGATCGAGATGGGCTTCTCCGCGCTGGCCATCGCCGAGCGCATGGGCCACGAGGCGGTTGACATCACCTACCGATACGCGCACCTGTTCCCCACGAAGCAGGACGAGATGGCCGCCGCGCTCGACGGAGCGAGGGGGTAAGAAGGATGCCGTGCGAGAACAGCGCCCGCAAGCGCAGCAAGACGATGGCGTTCCGCTGCACGCCCGAGGAGCACAAGCTCATATGCGAGATGGCAGCTTGGAGCGGTATGAGCAGGCAGGACTACATCATCGCCAAGCTCACCGATACCCAGGTCGAGATGAGGCCCTCCGTGAGCGTTCAGAAGGCGCTGAGGGGCTCGATGGCGGAGTTGGCCAAGGAAGTACGGCTGGCGGTCTCCTACGGCGAGCTGAGCGATTCCCTGCAGCAGAGAGTCGAGCTCGTGATGAGGTTCTTCCTGGCACTCGGCGAGGGGGTTGACGATTCAGCGCCTGAACAGTTGCAGCGGGTCGCACCCCTGGAAGAGCCAGCGACAGCCGTAATGGATGCAGAATCCAACACCGCAAGCATCTTCGGAATGGGACGCGGTTAACACTCGTCTAAACGTAGACCTAGGGCTGCGATTCTTTAGTGCGATGATCGCAAAGCAAATAGTTAATCTTCCGGGAAAGGAAGTTAAGCGGTTCGCTCCTCGGCGTAGAGGATCTCGTTCTGCGCCTCCAGGATGCGCGCGGCGTCGCCGATGCGCTCGGCGCACCTCTCGCTTATCGACCTCAGGGCCAGGATTCCCTCGACGTCGAGCGGGTCCAGCTGGTCGGCGTGTGCCAGGGACTCGAGCAACTGGTCCAGGCCCCTCGCCAGCCTCCCGGCATCGCACACGGCATCAATCAGCTCCATGCGCTCCAACTTCTCTTCGTAACCCAACATCAGCTCGACTCCTTCTCTCAACGGACGTGTCGCGCAGCACCGTAGCCGTTCCATGTGGAGAGCCATCTCGCCGCCAGCGATCTCGTGCGCATATCGTCCGCAAGCGGCGCGGGAAAGCCGTCCGTCCCGATTCATGCTGCGGCACTTCAACCTGAGGTTACGCCGCCGTCCCCGCCACGACGTCGTCGTCAATCCCCGCAGGAGCCCAGCAACCGCCGACGGGCCGCATCCCACGCCCGGAGGGTCTCGGCGCCCACGCCGGATTCCATGCCGCACGCCTGCGCCCCTTTGATCCGAATACCCGCCCTGGCGCTCCTTGGACGCGCAGGGTCGCACGCCGGCGGGCGGCCAGCAAGGGTCGCGACACTTTTTCGGGTTCTTCGCCCCATGCGCTCCGCGCGCGAACAACGCGAAAAACTGCCGTCGGGAGATTTCTATATCCACGCCCGACTTCGCTTCCTCCCTTGCAGGCGCGCCCGCGCTGCATGCGACTCACGCGACGCAAGGCACGCCACAGGGGCGGGCCTTAAGAGTCTAAGGAGCAAGACATGAACGACATGAAGGAAAAGGCGATGGGCGCGGTCAAGGCCTTCCTCGAGCGCAAGGGCTACGAGATCGTCGACGAGGCCTGGCAGGGGCCCGAGGGCATCGGCGGGATCGACCTCGTGGCGGTGGACGAGGACGGGACCCTGGTGTTCGTCGACGCCACGGTCCGCATCGGGACGGACGGATTCCCCGAGGCCCACAGGGCGCGCGGGCTGCGCGAGGCGCTGGCGGCGACGTGGCTCTCCGGCAACGGCGACGACTACGCCGACACCCCGGTCCGCTTCGACGAGGTGGCGATGATGGTCGTCAAGGAGAACCGAGCGCTCCTGCGCCACCACGTCAACTGCTTCGGCGAGATGGAGCCGCTCTCCTAGGCGGCGCGCCCGGTCCCGGGCTCCCGGGGCCGGGCTTTTCCCGAATCCGGCCCCTGTACCACGAAAGCGTACATATCCGTACGTTTTCGTGGTACACTCCGCTTGTCGGACAAATCCGTACGGTTTTGTCCCGACGCTCCGAGACTCGGGGCGCGCCGGACCTGATGCGGCGAGGCGCGCCCCACACTAGAGAGGACGCGACCCATGCGCACGATAGCCATTTCCAACTACAAGGGCGGCGTCGGCAAGACGACGACCGCCGTGAACCTGGCGGCGATCTTCGCCGCCCGGGGCCTTCGGACCCTGCTCGTCGATCTCGACCCGCAGGCGTCTGCCACGGACTTCTTCGGCCTCTACGACCGGGCGGCCTCCGAGCGCCGCACCTCGGTCGAGCTGCTCTACGGCGGCGCCCCCGTGGAGGAGGTCGCCTACGCCGCCGGGGAGGGCCTCGACGTGGTGGCCTCGACCATCGACCTCGTCGACCAGAACGAGATGCTCCTGCGCGAGCAGCGACTCAAGTTCGCCCTCGACGACGCCTCGGGCTCCTACGACGTTTGCCTCATCGACTGCAGCCCCGTGATGCGCAGGCTCGCCTTCAACGCCTACCTCGCCGCGGCGGAGGGCGGCATGGTCGTCATCCCCGTCAAGCTCGACTCCACCGTGATGCGCGGCACGGCGCTCACCGTGGAGGCGACGCGCTCCATCGCGGACGCCCTGCGCATGCCCACGCCCAGATGGAAGATACTGCGCACCTGCGTGCCCGGCCGCATGACCAACGCCGAGGCCACGGGCGCGGCCGTGCTCGACGGCTTCTTCCCTGGCGAGCAGTTCGAGACGGTCATCCACGCGAGCAGCAAGGTCTGCGAGGGCAGCTGGCAGTGGAAGCCGGTGGCCGCCTTCGAGCCGGGGAGCCGCCCCGCGCGCGACTACGAGGCGCTCGCAGACGAGGTGTCCCGTGAGCTCGCCTAGCCAGGTGGCCGCGGGCTTCACTATCACGGGGCTCCTCGACGGCGCGTCGCGCACCCGCGGGCGCTACCCGGTGTCCGAAATCGCGGTGGCCGACATCGCCGACCACCCGGCGAACGCCGCCTACTCCATGGACCCGGCTGGCATAGCCGAGCTCGCCGAGTCCATACGCGAGGACGGCCTCACCGACCTGCCGCTCGTGCGAAAGGTCGGCGACGGCTCGTGGCAGATGGTCTCCGGGCACCGGCGCAAGGCCGCCTACGCGCTGCTCGCCAAGGACGACCCCGCCTACGAGAAGATGCCCTGCCGCGTGATAGAGGGCATCGACGACGAGCGGGCGGTGACGCTGCTCCACGCCGCGAACTACTTCACCCGCGCCCTCACCGTGACCGAGCGCGCCGCAGCGACGGAGGCGCTCAGGGGCGACGCCGTGCGCCTGCGCTCCGAGGACCCGTCGCTTTCCGGCATGCGCGTCGACGACGTGAAGGCCGCCATCATCGAGCGGCAGACGGGCCGCAAGGTCTCCGGCAAGACCATCGCGCGCGAGGAGAGGCTGGCCCGCCGGATCGCCGAGGACCTCTCGCCCGAGTGGGCCGCCGAGGCCGACCGCGGCAACCTCAGCGCCGAGGCGGTGCGCTCGCTCGCGGGCATGTCGAAGGAGCGCCAGGCGGAGATGCACGCCGCCATGGAGCCCTGGCGGCGCACCAAGCGGGAGCTCTCCGACTACGTGAGGAGCGAGGGCAAGACGCAGGCCGGCCCCGACGGGCGCATCGCGAAGGCCGCGAGGCTCGTCGCCGACTTCCTTGAGAGCCCGCCCGAGAGCCCGAGCGCGGCCGACCTCTCGCTGCTGCGCGAGATGGCGATCATGACCGCGCCCTACGCGGAGGCGGGCGGAGGAGCCCAGAAGGTTCGAAGAAGGGCCTCAGGTTCGAAATCCAGCAAGTAGCCTATGGCGTCCGACATCGCGTCGGGCGTCCATAGCACTTGGGGACCGGGCGGCCTCGGACCCGTCATGCCGCGGGCCGTTGGGGAGCCCGCTTACGCGAGGCCCGGTCCCAGAGGCGGCGCCCGAGCCGGGCTGCCGCCTGCGGGGGATCCCCCGCGCCCCTAGAGAGACGCGCCCGCCGCGCGGCGGGCCCGAGGAAAGGAATCCGCCATGGAAGAGGAAGCCGGCGCCGCCAAAGGCAAGGAGCGCCGCGTCACGTTCCGCATGGAGGGAGACGACTACGACGCGCTCTGCGAGCGGTGCGAGCGCGCGGGCCTAAGCAAGTCGGAGTACCTGCGCTACCTCGTGCGCATACCGCTGGCGACGGAGGCGAACGCGGGAGACGAGCATCGCATACTCGTCGACCGGAAGGCCCTGTGGGCGATGTCGCGCGAGCTCACGAAGTGGGGCTACCACTACAACCAGGCCGTGCACGCGATGAACCTCATCAACTTCCATGCGCGCCACGGGCACGTCGACCGGGACCTCGTCGCGGAGAGCATCCCGACGATCGAGCGAGAGCTCGCCGACGTGAACGCCGCGGCCCGCGAGATGGCGGCCGAGCTCGGGCGCATCGGGGCCGACTCGCTCGTGGAGGGCTCGCCATGCCGATCCTGAAGCCGATAAGCGGCCACGGCTCGACGGGCGGAATCCGCCGCTACCTCGAGAAGGGAGGCCGCGCCCTGGCGCGCGACCTGTTCAACCTGAGCTACGACGAGCGCGACGGCGGAGCGCTGGGAGACGAGGCCAAGGAGGCCTGCGCCTGGGACGCCGAGATGGACGCCACGCGCGCCGCCTTCGGCACGGACGCCCCCTGGAGGGGAAAGCCCGCGCGGACGTTCAAGCACTTCGTGCTCTCGCCGGACCCCGGCGACGACATCGACCTGGCGGCGCTGCGCGAGCTCGCGTGCTCGTGGGCTCTCAAGCACTTCGGCGACCACGAGATCGCCATCGTGTACCACGACGACAACGCCCGCGGCATACCGCACGCGCACATCGTCGTGAACAACGCGAATCTCCGCACCGGCTACCGCATGCAGACCCAGCACCCCGAGGACCTCAACCGCGACCTTCAGGACATGGCGCGCGAGCGCGGGCTGTCGGGGCTCTCCAACGACCGAGCTCCCGAATCCCCCTCGAGGGCGCGCGGGCATGCCGGCGCGGGCGGGCCCAGGAGCCGCAGGAGCGTCTACCTGGGCCGTGCCGAGAAGGAGATCATGCGCTCGGGCGGCTACTCGTGGGTCGGCGACATCCGCGCTCGAGTCGCGCTCGCCAAGACCACGGCGCGCGACGAGGCGGAGTTCCTCGGTATCCTCGACGCCCTGGGCGTGCACGTCGCCGACAACTCGGCCAAGGCGAGGCGGGACGACTGGGTGTTCAGCTTGGCCGAGGAGCCGTCCAAGAAGGTCAGCGGCGAGCGGCTGGGATTCGTCTACGGCAAGGAGATGCTGCGCCGCCGCTTCGAGCGCGAGGGGGCCTACCGCCCCACGGACGCGAGCGCCGCGCGCATCCGCGAGGCCGCCGAGCGAGCCCTCGAGCTCAACGACCTCTCGGAGCTGAGCAGGCTCTCCTCGGCGCTCGAGACCTGCGCGAAGTTCGACGTCGAGTCCATCGAGGAGTTCGGTCTCAGGATGTCGACGCTCGAGCGGCGCGGCCAGGCGGGCGGCGAGGGGTACCGCCGCCTCGAGGCTGCGCGCGCCTACATGGCAGAGAACGGGCTCATGCCGCTCAAGACCCGATACGGGAATGATGGCGGGCGCGGTGCGGCCGAGGGGAGCTTGCGCGACGGGCGCCGCGGGGACGAGCAGCAGCGCATACTCGCCGCCGAGCGGCAGCGGGCCCAGCAGGACCAGCGCAGGGAGAGGGGCCGGAGATGATGGTGAGGATAGAGTACGAGGGCGGCAGGACGACGCTGTTCGACACGCTCTCGTTCACGGAGGGGTCGCCGTTCTCCGGCGCGAACATGCTCACGGAGTTCGAGCTCGAGATGCGGGAGGAGCCCGAGAAGGGGCTCTGGCTCACGGCGAACTGGCATCAGGTGTGCGACGACTGGCGCGCCGACGCGCCCGCGGACGGCATCCCGGCGGCGCGCAGGTCCCGCGGCTGGCGCTTCATGCTGGCCTCGGAGGCCGAGCTCGCCCAAGCCCGGCCGCATCCTGCTCGACGGCGACGAGGCGTTCGCCCGGGTGCGCGGCTTCCTGTGCGACGCGGCAGCGATCGGCGCCTGCTACCGCGAGTACGTGGGCCCTCCCTCAAAACCGCTGAAGTCGCAGATAAGGGACCTGCAGCGCGCGCTGGGGAGAGCGGAGGTCCCGGGCGTGCCGGACGAGCTGGCGAGGCTGCTCGCCGAAGAGAAGGAAGAGGGCGCCGAGGAGGGCGCCCGCAAGGTCAAGGAAGATTGGGGTGACGTCGATGAAGAGGTTTGGTAGGTTCCTCAAGGCGGCGCTGAAGGTCACGCTGGGCTTTTTCGTCTGACTGTTCCGCGCTGTGTTCAAGTGGGTGATGTGAGAAGAGGAAACGAAAACCGTGTGGAAGCAACCTCGGAAAGCAGGAAAACGAATAAGGTCCCATGCTCGAGCATGGGACCTTATTCGTTAAACGGGTGGTTTATTCTCCCGTGTACGCGCCGACAAACAGCGGCGCATCGGCATCGTTGAACAGCGCGAACACGAAGGGTCGGTTGAAGACGAGCCTGACGGGCTCGGGCGGGTCCATCGGCAGAGCCCCAGCGCGGCAGGCAAACAGCGTGAAAGCTGCGCCCTCGGCCCCGTTGGGGTCGAGCTTGAGCATCGAGCTCTGTATCGCCCTGTCAAGCATTGTGTCCGCCTCGGTGAGGCTGCCGAGCTGGGCCTCGGGCGAGAAGAGCCGCCGCACTCCCATGGCCTTCATGGTGGAATCGAGACTCATGCCTTCCGTCTTCAGGTCGAGCTCGGGGACGACAAGCCCGATGCCTCCTTCGGGATGCTCGACGCCCTTCCTATCACGGCATCGGGAGATCAAGCTCCACGCCGAACCGCTCCCGATGAACTCTTCGATGCTGGCCGTTTCATCGGGCATGGCAAACACGGCTTGCGCTCCCGACTCCATGTGCCAGGTCACTGCGGTGCCGCCCGCTTCCCTGATAAGGTCTTCATAGAAGCTGAACCCGCCCATCATCGTGACGGTCGGAGTGGAGCTGGCGGCATGGAACAGCATATCCGTTTCTTCATCGTCCAGACGGTTGATCCACGTGTCCTTGAAGCGCATCGCGCTCATGAGGGCGAGCGTCGTCGAGGCATCGAGCTGCGGAGCCGAAGTGAACTTGCCTCCAGTGTTCTCGGCGAGCCAGCTCGACATCCGCGAATGAGCTTCTTCGCTGGCGGGGTTCGCCTCGACCGCCTTGCCATTCATATCGCTAATCGACTCTGCGTACGATCCGTGAAGCGGCGCTCGGTCGGGATCGGCCCAGATTGACGTGCCGATGGTGAAGCTGTAGTTGTCAGGCAGGCTTTCAGAGGGTTCACCGAAGAGCGCGGCGTGGGCGGCTTCTCGCGCATCCGCGTCGCCGAGCACCGTATCGATCTCGGCGAGCGTCTCCGCCTCCGCACCCCTTGCGAGCGCCTCGAGCGCAACCTGGAGGCACGCGGGCGAGGAAACGAAGCTCTTGCCGTCTCTGAGACCGATCTCGAGAAGCCGTGCGGCTATGGAGTCGAGCCCCTGTTCTGGGCTGGGCGCCAAGGCGATTTCTTTCATCTCCGCGGGGCTATCGGACACTGACGGCTCGGGTCCCCTTTCCGCGAGGGCTCGGGCGCGCTGGTCCTTCTCGACGATGAAGCGCTTGTGGTAGAAGAGGTCCGCGAAATCCAGGATTCTCTTCATCTGCGCGCTGTCGAACAGCGCCCCGAAGCCCGCGCCGATGACGGGGACCATCTTCCCGACGGTCTCGAGCGTCATCTTCTGCCCGATCTGGGTGAGCGCCTTCTTGAACACTCCAGCCTCGAGCGCCTTCTTGCCGCCGTTCTCGACCGCCTTGCGGGCAGCGCCGTTGGCAAGCGCGCGGATCTGGGCTATCGCGAGGGCGGCGCCGCCCTGCTCGACCATCGCCGACCAGCCCTTCTTCGCGGTCTGCTTGACCACTGCCGCTTCCGCGTAGACGAGGGCCTTGCCGATATACTCGCTCGAGGCGTCGACTTTGGCCTTGGGAGCGAGGGCGCTCTTGAACACCTCGCTCGCGATGACGAGCTCGGACGGGTCGTCTTTGACGTCGTAGCCGTAGAACATGGCGACTGACTGGACGGCCCTGAAATAGATGAGCATGCTGAGGACGAGGTTGGCGGGCAGACCCCAGAAGCCCGCGGCGCCCGTGCCTCCGCCTTCGGCGAGGGCTATGCCCATGTGGTGCAGCCTTTCGTTCGCGGACACTGCGGCGACGTCGTAGGCGCGCAGCAGGCATATCTCGGAGAGCGAGGAGACCTTCTGTTCCTGCTTGCCCTCGTTGATACGGGAAATGACGTACTCCCTGCTGACGCTCGCCTTCGCCGCCTGCTTCTCGAGTTCCCCGAATCCCTCTGCTGCCGCCTTGATGGCGTTTGCCATAAGTTCCTGCTCGGTTAACCCGTTGAGAGCGTCCTTCGCGGCCTTCCCAGCCTTATTGGCGAGGGCCTTCATGGGCGCGGGCACCGCCTCGCCGATCTGCTTACCAGCCTTCGCGAGTGTGCCGGGCGATGTAAGCTTCTCGTAGCGTTTCGCGAGGGTTTCAATCTCGTTGAACTCTCGCTCGTCGAGCGCGGGGTCCGGCATGATATACGAGCCGTCCTCGCCGACGAGGTTTCCCTCGAATACCTCTCCGTATTCGCCCCCGAATGCCTGGTGGGTCTTTTTTGCTCCGGCCTTGATCGCCTCGGCGCCGGCATTCACGGCTTTTGCACCCGCATCCGCGGCATCTGCAACGCCGGCTACCAACCTGTCTAAAAGGCCGCCTTTCTTCATATGGCCCGAATCGACTATTTCGTCGTCCATCTTCGCCTCCTGGTTTCGAGAACTGCATTCTCTGTAGGGGATGTAATTCTCGCGTGGGACCTGCTTCGTTCGTGATTATTCCACCGTATGTGACGGGCGCATGTCAGACAGTGGGTGTTGGCGTCTTATAGATGCCAAAAAGCATGGATGCTTCCGCGTTATGAGAGGTTTTGGGCGATGAATTCGGTTGCTGCTTGTTGTTTACGCCGTGCTCAATCCCTGTCGTCGCCGGCGGCGCAGCAGGCGTAGGCCGTGAGCGTGAGGAGCCCCATGAGGAGCCCTATTCCGAAGGGCGCGAATTCCTTCCTCCGCTCCGTCAGCTCGTTTACTAGGTTGCACCGCGAATCTCTGGCGCACGCTAAGGCGCGCTAAGGCTTCGAAAGCGTTCGTCGTCGAATGTCGCGCTAACGATGTTGTGCGGTGTTTGCTTTGAGTTAAAATATCTTGTATTGCAAAAGTAATGTTTCGGGAGCATTCGATGAGTTACATAGAGCTAGTGAAGAATGGTGCTGATCCTGCTGAAATACAGCAATACCTCGCACAAGGTGAGCAGGTTGCCATTACCATCAGGCTTCCCGAGAACTTACGTGATGCTGCAAAGGCCGCAGCTGCACTCCAAGGGACGAACTTCAGTGCGATGGTCCGAGCCGGGCTTATCGCACAACTTGCTGATTGGGCTGAGGAGGTGACGCGATGATTAGCCTCGAAACCAGCACAATGCAGCTCATCGGAGGCGATCTTGACGGCATTCGCATCTGCCGTGTCGAGGGTGAGTCTCTGGTGACCAGCGTTATCCCCAGGGATAATCTCCTAGAGGCCAAACAGTTGCCGGATATCCCGCCTCGAGGGATCTGCTACCTTCTCGATGAAGACCACGGGAACCTAAACCGCGTTTACACGGGCCAGACAACTCAAGGCGTGACCCGATTGGACGCGCACAAGGCAAGGAAATCAATCTGGAACAGGGCCATCATATTCCTGGACCACGAGGCCAGCATCGACAGAGGTGTCCTCGACGCTCTTGAGGCAACATCGATTTCTTCCATCACTTCCCACGGCTCATACGAAACGGACAACGCGAACATTCCTCACTCCCAGATAGGCCCTGATAAAGAGGAATCTTCGATCCTCGAAGACAATCTCGAATTCAATTCTCCCAGTGCCACTGCCGTATTCGCGTTGGGCGGAAGGCGAAACGGCTGGACAGAATGGATAAACACTAGCGGCGACACACTAGAAGCTGTCTACAGGAAGGGAATGGGGTAGATGAACAAGCATCAGCTCGCATCGAAGATCTGGGAGTCAGCCAACAAGATGCGCTCCAAGATCGAGGCTAACGAGTACAAGGACTACATCCTGGGCTTCATCTTCTATAAGTTCCTGTCGGAAACAGAGATTCGCTGGTGCAAGGCGCACGACTTCGAGGACGAGGACATCCGAGCGCTTTCCGAGGACGACCGCGAGACTGTTGAGTACATCCGGAAGAACATCGGCTACTTCATCAGACACGAGAGCCTCTTCTCCACCTGGCTGTCCGAGGAGTTCGCAGACACAAGTCGTAAGTTCTCCGTCGACGACGTGCGAACCTCCATCTCGGCCTTCAATCGCAACATTAACCCGGCTCACAAGAAGGTGTTCGAGGGTATCTTCGAGACTCTTGAGACCGGCCTGTCCAAGATCGGCGAGAACGCCGCCGCTCAAACGAAGGCCATCCGTGACCTGCTGGACACTATCAAGGATATCCCCATGGGTGGCCGTGCTGACTACGACGTCCTGGGCTTCATCTACGAATACCTCATCTCCAACTTCGCCGCGAACGCCGGCAAGAAGGCCGGCGAGTTCTACACGCCCCACGAAGTTAGCCAGCTCATGAGCGAGATTGTGGCTGAGCACTGCAAGGAGAAGAGCGAGATCTCCATCTGCGACCCGACCTCTGGCTCCGGCTCTTTGCTCATTAACATTGGTAAGGCCGTCGCCAAGCGCGTGGGCAGCTCGGACGGCATCAAGTACTTCGCCCAGGAGCTCAAGGAGAACACCTACAACCTCACACGCATGAACCTGATCATGCGTGGCATCCTTCCCTCAAACATCACCGCGCGAAATGGCGACACCCTGGAAGATGACTGGCCCTACTTCGACGAGTCGGATCCCGCGGGTACTTACAACCCGCTCTATGTGGACGCGGTTGTCTCTAACCCGCCGTATTCCCAGCGCTGGGACCCTACCGACAAGGAGGTTGATCCGCGCTATGCATACGGTTTAGCTCCCAAAAGCAAGGCCGATTATGCATTCCTCCTGCATGACCTCTACCATCTGCGCCCCGAGGGCATCATGTGCATCGTTCTGCCCCATGGCGTGTTATTCCGCGGTGGTGAGGAGGGCCAGATCAGGCGCAACCTGTTGGAGAACCGCCATATCCAAGCCATCATCGGCCTGCCGGCCAATATCTTCTTCGGAACCGGTATCCCCACAATCATCATGGTGTTGCGCCAGAAGCGCGACGAGTCCGATGTACTGATCGTGGACGCCTCCAAGGGCTTTGAGAAGGTCGGCAAGAACAACAAACTGCGCGCATGTGACATCAAGCGAATCTCCGACGTCGTGTGTGAACGTAAGAGCGTCGAAGGCTTCAGCCGTCTCGTCTCTCTTGATGAGATCCGCTCCAACGACTACAACCTGAACATCCCGCGCTATGTGGACTCGTCGGATAGACCCGAGAGCTGGGACATCTATGCGAGCATGTTTGGCGGGATTCCCGCTAGTGAAGTCGATGAGCTTGAGCGGTATTGGAATGCTTGGCCGAGCCTGCGCGACCAGCTCTTCGCGGGCGACGGCGCGTACGTGATGCCCGCTGTGGAGGACGTCCGTGCGGCGATTGAGGCAAATCCTGATGTGGTGGCGTACCGCGAGTCGTTCAACGCATGCATGGAGCCCGTCATCGACTGGGTCCACGATGCGCTTGTCTCCGACCCGTGCGCGGTAGATGCCGCAAGGATGGAGCAG
Source organism: Schaalia turicensis ACS-279-V-Col4 (assembly GCF_000296505.1). Lineage (GTDB taxonomy): Bacteria > Actinomycetota > Actinomycetes > Actinomycetales > Actinomycetaceae > Pauljensenia > Pauljensenia turicensis_A. Next base: position 648,404 of record NZ_JH815209.1, on the reverse strand, counting down.
TCGATCGCCTCCAAGCTGTTCGAGGCTCTCGAAGGCATCGAGCTTGCCGATCCGTATGCTGCATACCAAGCGCTTGACGACACATGGACAGCGAATGTATCTCTCGACCTGGAGGTGCTCCAAACCGAAGGTATGTCCGCCGCCACCAAGGTTGACCCGCACATGGTGATCAAGAAGAAGAACAACAAGGAAGTCGAGGTTCAAGACGGCTGGGAGGGGCGCGTCATCCCGTTCTATCTGATCGAGGCGACGCTGCTCAAGGATCAATCCGATGCGATCAAGGCACTGGAAGAACAGCTGAGCGCATGCACGTCCGACATCGACCAAAGCGCCGAGGAGCTCTCCGAAGAGGAGCGCGAGGCCCTCTCGGAGGCGCTCGACGACGACAATGCGGCGTGGAAGGTCGCCGAGGTCAAGAAACTCGCGAAGGCTCTTGCTGCTGAGGTCAAAACAGATCCCGAGCTCAAGGGCTATGTCGCAACGCTGAAACGCGTCCAGGATCTCATCGATGAGCAGAAGAAGCTCAAGGGTCAGATCAAGACTGCCGGGGCCGAGCTTCATGCATCATGCAAGGAGACCATTGAAGCGTTGACTGACGAGCAAGTCCAAGAGCTTCTCTCCAAGAAATGGATTGCGCCGTTCGCAAACGCCGTGTACGGAATGCCAAGCGTCCTCGTTGATGACCTGGCCTCGAAGGTAGACGCCCTCAGCTCCAAATACGAAACGACGCTGAAAGACCTCAGCGAGCAGATCGAGGCGAGCGAGAGGGAGCTTTCCACCATGATCGACAACCTCGTGGGAGACGAGTTCGACATGGCCGGACTGGCTGAGCTTCAGAAGCTCCTTGGTGGTGAGTAAGTGGTGAGTAACGTGGAGAGCAGAAAACCAAAGATCAGGTTCAAGGGTTTCACTGACCCTTGGGAACAGCGTAAGTTAGGAGACTGCTTCGAGTTCTTGAAGAACAACACTCTTTCACGCGCTGGTTTGAATGGCGAGAATGGCACTGCTCGCAATGTTCATTACGGAGATATTCTTATTAAGTTCGGTGATTGCCTCGATGGCGAACGAAGCGATTTGCCGTTCATTACCGACGATACAGTGCTTCCCAAATTTGCTGGGTCGATACTTCGCGAAGGTGATGTCATTTTCGCCGACACAGCAGAGGACGAAGCGGCTGGCAAGTGTGTTGAACTGCGGAAACTACCCAAAGAGCCAACTATCTCGGGGTTACATACGATACCGGCGCGGCCTCGGTTCCCCTTTGGGGCGGGTTACCTGGGGCACTACCTTAATTCCGATGCATACCACAGACAGCTTCTTCCCTTAATGCAGGGGATCAAGGTGATTTCCGTTTCAAAGGCCGCACTGCAAGATACACAAGTAAGATTTCCTGGCTTGTCGGAGCAAACTGCCATAGGCGCGGCGTTGAGTGAGATCGACCGCCTCATCACCCTTCATCAGCGTGAGCCACGATTTGCTGATACAGGTTAAATAAGAGTCGAAAGAGCCCTCATGACGATGTCAATGTCCTTGTTCTCGAGCTCTTGGATGACGTGCAGATAGGTTTCCTGAGTGGTGGTCATGCTTGCATGCCCGAGCCTTCGGGATACGCTGGCGATGGATACGCCAGCGAACAGCAAAAGTGATGCATGTGTATGCCGCAACCCGTGGACGGATATGGCAGGCACGCCAACATTTTTGCAGTGGCGCGCTAAAACGCTGTTAGCCGTCGAGTTATAGACCTTTCCCTTCGCAAATATGGGCTCAGTCGGCGGAAGATCTTTGAGTAGCCCAGAAAGTTGCATGATGAGTTGCCAGTCGAGTTGAACCTTCCGCACCGAGGAGGCGTTTTTCGTGGGGACGAATCCACCGCCGTTCTTGTAATCCCAGGTCTTGTTCACCGAAAGCGTTTGATGAGCGAAGTCAAAGTCTTCGGGGGTAAGCCCAAGGGCTTCGGAGAAGCGAAGGCCCGTTTTAGCGACTACGAGAATAAGCCAATCCCAACTCGGCCCGCCTGATAAATCAAGGTCGCCGAGCATGGCATGAAGCTCAAACTGATTGAGATACTTGATCTTTTTCGCACGCGGCTGTTTTCCTTTAATAATAGCCTTGCGCGTAGGGTCGCGGGGAATGAATCCTTCGTCAACTGCGTCAAGGATCGCCCCCTTAAGCTGATGGTGGAAGTCCATGGTTGTCTGGCGTTCGTGGTGCTCTGCATAACCATTAATGAGCTGCTGGTACGAGGTCCGGTCCAGATCTTTTATCTTCAGGTCTGGAATCAGTTTGGCTAGCCAAGACTGCGTGAGACGGTACTTTCCCATGGTGACCTCACGGATGGCCCCTTCTTTGTAGACGCTAATCCATTGCGAGTAGTAATCGCAGAAAAGCGACTCTTCATTGATACTGATTGGCATTTTTACCCTCTTTCATCATGTGGGGTGGCTCACGCTGATGAAGGGTGATGAGGCGGTCGAGACGGGAGAAGAAATCGCCGATTGCAGCCTGCTCTTCGACACCCGGAAGGCTGATTTCTTTACTGAGGAATTCTTCTTTTGTAATTCCTTTAATTGCCGAACCCTGAACCATATGAAGCTCAGAATTAAGCTTCTTGTAAATCGAATAACAAAGGAACGACGCGTCGCCTTTCAGCTCGGAAAGCGAGACAAAATCTTGGCTCGTTGTATAGGGAAAAGGCAGGTAAACGAGCTTACCAACACCGACATGAGTAACCACAGCGATAGAGTTTTTGGGGACAAGCAAGGCTGCTGATTTGTTCAGCCCTTCCGGCGTTATAGCCTTTGGGATATCGATGTCAAACAGTTCGTTTTCTACGACGTTCGAGGATTGAATCCATGGTATGACGCCACCCCAGTACTCATCATGCAATGTGCTTGGAGTGCCACCACCATAAGTTGATCCTACTGTATCCCCCAACTTACGCTGTTCCCAAGCTGGCGTCGAAGGCGATTGTCGCTGTGTGCTCTCAGCATCTCGAGTTACCGTGAATTCGCGAATTGCTAATAATCCTTCAATAATTTTGCAGGCACTAGCGACCATCGCTAGGGAAGTGAAACATCTTTCACTGAATTTGAAGTTTTGGGTATTAACCCCGGTTTTTTGGGAAGAGCCTCTGTGAAAATTTGATTTTTCACCGGCTCAATAGAGTTATCGGTGTTCGCAAATGGGGTTTGCGAACTTCTCTTTGGAAGAGTACCTTTACTATGGAACCGTTCTAAGCAACAAAGAAGGGGCGTTTGGGATGCGTTTGAGGGCAGCTCGACCTAAGGAGGGGATCTTCCGCATGAGGGGGAGCGGGCTTTTAGCAGCCCTTCTTTGCTGCCTGCTGCTGATAACACTTACACCTGCTGAGGCGATCGCGGCACCGCGATCCCTGGGCAACGATGGCTTAGAGGGCGGGCAACCCGGCACGATTAGGGGCAAGGTTTACGATGACCACCGCCACAACCCCGAGATCTACAACGCTTCCACGCGTCTCGACCCGCAGGACTGGCCGATCGCAGGCGTCAAGATGAAGGCCATGCTGATTAAGTCTGACGGCACGGTGATTATGTCTCGCGACGAGTTCAACAACCCGGTGCCGTTCGAGGCCACCACCAACGCGGATGGTGACTACACTTTCAACTTCCGTCCAGCGCTGCGCGAAGCGTATAACTTGCCTGCCGATGCAGAGAACCCGCGCGTACGTATCGAGCGCTTCGACCGGGTTCGGGTCTGGGTTGATGAGTCCAACTACAACCCTGGTGGCCCGCTTGCAGATTTCACCCCCAAGCGCCTCAACGGCGGCGGCCGCTTCAACGTCGTTGACACGCTAACCCTGTCATGGTTGGGAACCACAAACTACATTCATGGTTCGATCTCGAACTTCAACATGGCTTTCCGCCCCAAAACGAAGACCGCCGCAGACGAGAACGACGCTTGGAACAAGGATGATGTGAACGGCCACCCTGCCAGCCGTCAGTCTCCCGCCGACCCGCTGGGCGACGAGTACGACAAGAAGGGCAAGCACCTGCCGAAGAACCAGTGGGTGCCTTCGTCGCGTCACGTTGCGCCAGGTAAGCGCAACGTTGACACTAACCTTTTCCTGTGCGGCCACGTTTATGCCGACCGCACGTTCAGATTTGACCGCTGGGATAGCGCGCCGGGCAAGAGAGACCGAACTGCAGCTAAAGACCCGGCTGTGCCTGGCGTGCGAGTTGTGGTTTCTTCTTATGCCCAGGACGGCCTCGGCAAGCCGACGGACATTTTGCAGACCCGCTACGACTACACCGATATGGACGGCGCGTTCTGCATCGGCTGGGACGATGTATCCGAAGTTCATAACCGCCCGATTTCGGCGGGTGCTTCGCCTGCCAAGTTCATGGTGACCATCGAGCCGCCAGCGAACTATGAAGAGGCAGAGGCCGATATCAAGGCATTGATTAACAAGGATCGTCGCCCGCAGGCTGAGGATGCTGGCACCGAAAAAGCCAAGTCGGAAGGGCTTTATAACGAGCTGCTGAAGCCTGAAAATAAGAGCCGCATCCTGAAGGCAAGTTCTTCGGGCAGTGGTTTGCCCGAAGGTTTCGCCGCGGTTGGTGCCAATGGCTGGTAGGGCACGATCCGCCCAGCTTATGGTAACGCAGGCGCCCCGTTTGGCACTGGTGTTTCTTCAGTCGATGGCGCCTGTGAGTTCCGCACAGGCTACTGTCTGCCCGACCTCCTGGTTTGGGAGGTTGCGCAGGCTGTGGGTCAGAATAACTACCAGTTGGCTGGAACTGGTCTCGATCTGGGTCTGATCCCAACCCTGCCCGAGGTGGATTATTCGCGGCACTCCACCGAGTCGGTGCTGGCAAACGAGAGCACCATTGATGAGCAGGAGAGCAAAGACGCTAAGACTATCTGGGCGAATATCAGGGTGCCGATGCCTGGCTTCAGCTACCGTTTGGTCGCCGTGCCGCGTGGTTCCTCCTGGGATTCCATTGCTTCAGAGCGAGGGTCTTGGTATTTCGCCAACGAAGAGGGTTGGGTCACCTCCGAGGATGTGGCTACCAAAAATAATGGCCTGATGAAGATGCAAGTGCCGGAGGGATTCCCGACCGGCGATTACCAGATGGCGCTGGTCTCCAAGCGCGAGCCGCAGAAGGATGCTTTGGGCAATTCAAAGGGCCAGACTGAGTACGACGTCATCAATATCGCGCCACTGCGGGTCACCGATTCCAAGGTTTTCACCTACACGGGCAATATAACTAAGGGTTCTGACGAGGCCGCCGAGAACGATAAAGCGCGGCAGGCCCGCGACGACGCTTACGGCAAGTCTCAGGAGGGCGAAGCCAGCTACACCGCACTGCCTGGCCAGAAGGTGTACACCAGCTATCTCGATTTGGGCGAGTCGCGTGACGCCGATGAGGGCACGCACCGCGTCGAGCTGTGCGATGCAGATGCCGACGGCAAACTGAAGCTGACTGAAGGCAAGCCAACCTGCCGCGAGGTCGATTCGCAGATTCGCCCCGACACCAAGAAGAATGCCAACGGCGTAGTTGAAGTCATTGAAGACCAGTTCGCCCACAAGTCAATGGGCGAGTGGAATGTGCCGGTCGACCTTGCTGCGGGCAATTATCTGATGCGGTTGGTGCACACTAAAGCTAAGCAGGATTTTGATGTTACTAAGCCGATAGACGTAGGCACTAACTACCCGCTCAAGGGCATGACCATCCCGCGCGATGAGGTCGTCGATCAGCGTCCGTTCACGGTTCTTGAGCCGTTCATCGATGCGGTCAGCAAGCCGTGTGGCGAAGACGGCAAGACCGCCGGCGATGTTTCCGTGACTCTAAAGGGCCTGCACAAGGGCACCAGTTACACGCTCACGTTTAAGCCCAACGGCGACGGCACCGAGATCTCCAAGCAGATCACGGCGTCTTGCGATGGTGACGGCATTTGCTCACAGCAGGTGACTTTCACTGAGGCAGAGCTGGACGGTATCCGCGCTAACGAGGCGAACACCGGGCGCGGCGCGTTGACGCTGGCGCGGGGTGACACGAAGCTAGACACCGACTCGATGAGGGTGCTTTCCCAGAAACAGTGTGAAACCACCGGCGGGTCGGCGCTGGGTGACGGCTGGGAGTGGGATCAGCCGGAGATTGTCCTGCCCTATACCGAGATTCACCTGGGCTACACGCCAAAGCAAAATGCCGATTACGCGACGGAGATAATACCGGATCCCGACACCTACACTCAGTTCAATCGCATTAAATACGGTGGTTTCTATAAGAACGGATACAACAAAAAAGGCACCGATGCCGAAACGGCAGATGCCGGAAAATCGCTTACCGAAGCCGACTTCGAAACAAACTGCGTGGAGAACCCGACCGTCGGCGAACTGAACACTAATGGTGAAGCGAATCGAGATCAAGACAAGAATAACAGCTCGTTTTGCCACATCCCCTGCACGGAGGGCACCGGCGAGGGTTCTTGCCAGCAGCTCTACGGGGCCCCGTATGGTACGCCGGTCTATCTGACCCCGTATCGCCGCAGCCTTAACAGTGGTGCCCTTGCTACGGAAAATGCTGTTGCGGGCACTAAAGAGGCTTACCGTAACGGCCCGATTCGCGTGGAGGTGCGCGACGGCAAAGACTACCAGCCCGGCAGCGTATTAAGTGATCGTACTAAGGGCGGTAGCCAGAGTTCCGGCCAGTTGATCGTGTGGAACAGTGACGGCAAGTTGAAGAACAGCGTCCAAACCAAGGGAGACTTTTCATCGGCTGCCGGTGGTAGCTCGAACATTGACTACGGTGCATGGCAGTTCTACAACAAAGTCACCGGCAAGCCAGTCGATGGTTTTAATGACATAGTTTGGCGCGTGCGTGGCAACGGCAAATACTACGATGCTGTCTCCGGAAACACGGGCGAGCGTTGGCCGACACTTGTCTGGGGAAACCAGCCAGGTGGCGGGTCAGACGACTCCCGCACCTGGTGGAGTAATAAGACTGTCTGGGGAGGCTTACAAGGTGATAAGAAACGTTGGGAAAACGAGGTCGGTACAAACAAGGATCCCGGCTACTTCCTGGTTCGTCCCGGTGGCGAGAAGATGCCGAACAAAGACATCGTCCTGTGCAGCCCCAAGATGCAAAGGAATGATGACGGCAGTATTCCTGTAGACCAGATCACCGGCAAACTCAATACACCTGATGGTTGTGTTACTCCTCCAAACAAGTCCGAGCTGAACGTCGGTGTTCAGGTGCTCACCTTCGACTACCAGACCCAGAAGGCCGGCGACTACCTCAGTCGCGAGTGGATGTCCGAAACGAAGGTGCTGGACAAGAACGGCAACCCCGTGCTGGATTCAAACGGCAACGAGGTGATCCACAAGGGCGTTAACTCTGAGCGTGCTTTACCCAAGGCCCAGACCAAACAGGCTGTGTTGGTTCCCTACAACGCCCGCAGGTTCTACAACGAGAACTGGTCGAACCCGCGTCCGCACCAGTTCCACTGGGGCGAGCCGGTCGGCTTTGACGGGCGTTGGATTGTCGGACAGTACAACACCAAGGACTTCAACACGAAATCCACTGACAAGACCGAAGGTGGCGACTGGGCCTCGAAGCAGTGGGACACCTCCGATTGGACGTGGGACGCCCAAAATAAGGTATTTAAGACGGATAGTCTTGTCGACTGGAATGCAAAAGGCAGCTTCTGCAAGTACATATTCCGTTACCACAACGGAACCAACTATGCTGGCACCATTTCTAATGGCTACAACAACCAGAAGTTAAAGTTCATTCCGAAATACGAGCAGGAAAAGCTCTGGCGTGAGCTTGGCCTCGACATCGTCACGGTTATGTACAACGGCGATAACAATAACCTGCCCAGCGAACGCGTCGGCTGTGTGATCTCCACAGACGCCGAGGACGGCGTGCCGATCTATTCCAAGGGCAGTTTCATGGATAAGTACCGAAACACTCGTGGTAGAGCAGGCTTCGAGGCCCAGAATTACGACAAGAATCTTGAGGAATCGCTACCTGACGAATGGAACGGCAAACCCGCCAACTTCAATCCGCATAGCGCGGCTAATAAGCCCACGGGTCGCCTGCGCTACGGCGCTCCGCTCGGCATCCACGACCTGCAGGTCGACGTCATTGACGAGCCGCAATTCGCCTTTGGCACTCCCAATAGTCGCATAACGCTTCCCGAGCCTTGGCGCATCGAGGTTCTTCCTGACGTCGACCTGAAAGATCCCGTCATTACAGCCTGGACCGGCGAAGGCGCTTTCTCACCGGCTATGGATGGGGAGCAGCCTGCTTCGGGCACCACCGTCTGGAAGCAGGGTGACACCTATCGTGTGCATCGCGGAGATAACTTCGACCTGAAGTTCTTGGCTGGGCCTAAGGCTGGCGAGGCGGCATACCAGATCAAGAAGTTCGAGCCGATGGGCGACAACCGTCCTAAAGGCGTGAACCTCGGTGAAGCTAACAACGGCAAGTGTCTCACCGATGAGGGCGATGCTTTGCTTGCCACTGGCGATCCGGCGACGTGCAATAAGCGCATTATCAAGCTGGACGGCACGGTCGCGGGTGATGCCACGCTGGGCGTCTACCAGTACAAGGTGACGGCGACCAGCACCAACTCGTCCGACCACGGCGAGCACGAAGAGATCTCGTTCATCATGAACATTGAGGTACTGGCCGAGCCCGCTGCAAAGCCGACGCTTAAACCTGCCGATTTCTACGGCACGGTAAACAACCCGGTGACGTGGGGCCCGCTTGAATACACCCTGGGCAAGAACTCCGATGGCACCGACCAGAAGCTCGACTCCATGAGAGTGGTGAACCCTGCTCAGCTACCCGAAGGCGTCAGTTTCGGCACTAGATGCGAGATCCCAGGTGGCGAAGGCGAGCCGTGTAAGAAGTACGGCTACTACTTCATCGGCACGCCGACTAAAGAACAACAAACCTGGGTTGACGTCGAGTTGACCGTCCGCAACAATGACGGCAAGACCGCAACTGTCACCGCCAGGTACAACATGACGGTCGCCAACAACGAGACCGTTCTTACCGCGCAGACAATAACCGGTGAAGCAGGCACCTTGTTGGAGACCGAGACCAACTACGTTGGCAAGCCGATCAACTCGAAAGACGGGCACAAGTCGTACTCCCTGTTTGGCATGAATGGCGTCACGGCCAACATGAAGAAGGGTAGCGGGTTCACGCTGGAATACGAGACGCCACCGGCTGATGCGGCCGAGCTGAATAAATATCCGGTGCTCTCGCTAGAGGAAGTGCGCGACGCCCGCGGCAACCTAACCGATGTCGTGTTCAAGGGTCAGCTGAATAACGTCGGCGAATACAAGATGGTTGCTCGCTGGACCTACCAGGACGGCACCGTGGTGAAGGTCGCCAAGCTACCGATAACGGTGACGGTTGAGGACGCCACGCCTCCGAATATCGACGGGATAAACGATCAAGAGGTTTACCTTGGCGAGAACGGCCAGGTTGCTGCCGACACAGTTATCAACAACGTCTATGTCAAAGACAACGACGGCAAGGGTAGCTACCCGGTTGCGATAACTGGCCATAGCGCGACGGACACTGACCTGACTAGCGCCACATTCTGCGCGCCCGTTGTGGGTGACGGCGGAACTGCCAATAAACCCAGGAAGGTTTTCCACCAAGGCATCGAATACACTGAGGACGTTGGTGGCCAGACGCTGACCTTGACCGGCCAGCAGGGCAGGCTCAACGACAGCGGCGTGTTCGAGCCAGCAACCGACGTGGTTAACGACCCGTGGCAACTGACTGTCGGCACGGAGGGTAAGTCGGCGGGGACATACATGTGCCACGTGAACTTCACCGACGCCACCGGCAACACAGATCGCAACACCACGCAGTTCAGCCCGAACAAGTCGCTGAACAAGACCACTCATGTCGACGAGAACTGGCTTGGCGAGCGCACGTTCCTGCTTAACATCAAGCAGGCGTTGGAGCTGAACGTTATGCCCGACGAGGAGACGATCGTTAAGGGTTCGCCGATGTTCAGGCCGATGAACGTTGAGGCTTTCTCTCACGGGAATCCCTCGAAGATCAACGTTCAGACGCTTTGCGCCCCGTCCCAGGCCTCTGACGGCTCCGTTGACGGCCTACCTTCCGATCAAAACGGCCAGCCTTCGGTGGGGATCAGCGACACCAAGTTCGGCGTCGAAACGCCTAACGCCGACCAGATCGGTCTGGACGGCTACAAGGCGCGTACTGTCGCGAAGATTGACGGCAACGCAAACGACGCCCAGGTTGGCACGTACAAGTGTTACGTCTACGCAGTGGGCGAGGGCTTCACACTGAATGACGACGGCACGGTGAGTGGCGACGGCACGCCCATTGAGGGTGTCAACTGGGTGCGTAAGCCGATCACGGTTCATGTTGTCGAGGCTGTACTGCCCAAGACGGGCGTGTTTAGCCTCAACTACGTCGCGGGTTACGCGGCGCTGTTGATAGTTGCTTTGGCAGGGGGTGGCTACCTGTATCGGACTAGACGTGGAGAGTCCAGGGCTTAAATGGGGTCCGCCGGTAGGACAGCTGAAACTGGCCGATCGCTGGAAAGCCAAATAACTCATCTTGTGCCTGCTGGAGAGATCCGACACGCACAAGTTGGGACGAGATAACCAGCAATTCGAATCCTGGACATAGTAGGGGCATCGGAAGATGCCTGGCCCGAAACTTCGGGCAGCAAGGACATCAACCGATGTCAAAATGACATTGAAAGGAAAGAAAATGGCTAAGAAAAAGTCATTCCGAAAGCTGCTAGCAGCAGCTTTCGCGCTGACGCTAGTCGGCGGACTGGGCGCTGGCGGAGCAGCGAACGCTGCGCCCACTGGCACTGCCCCTTGGGCAGACGGAGCACCGACCACGGGCTCGATCAAGATCATCAAGACAGATGACAAGAACGGTGGCGCCAAGGTTGAAGGCGCTGGCTTCACCGTCACTCAGGTCGCCAAAATCGGCAATGATGACGTGAATACCACTACCTACGCCGGCTGGGAGACCATCGCCAAGAACATCGATGCGATGAATAAGGGCACCGCTACCGTTACTCCCGGCACTGTGCATCCTGAGCAGAAGACTGACACCAATGGTGAGACAACCTTCTCTAACCTCCCGGTAGGCCTCTACCAGGTCGAGGAGACCACGATCCCTGCTGGCCACACCGTGGATGTCAAGAAGTTCTACATGACCATCCCGGAAATCACCGGCACCGATTCGACCAACCTGACCTACAACTACGACGTAACCGTTAACCCGAAGAACGTCAACGAGTCCGGCAACGTCACCAAGAGCAACCCGTCGGGTAGCATTGTTGGCGCGGGAGCTAATACCAGCTACACCGTTACCGCCAAGCTGAACAAGTCCAAGGGCACCGAACAGGGCGCCAAGGATCTGACCAAGGCCGATATTCAGGGCTTCGCCATCTTCGATGACGTCCAGGTTGACGCTTTCGAAACTCCCGCCGCGGCAGTTGTAGGTGATGTGAAGGTCGGTGACACCAAGCTGACTCTCACCGATGATTACACTGTTTCTGTCACACCCGACCCGGCTGGTTACACCGCTGGTACGCGTACCCGTGTCCAGGTGACCTTCACCGACGCCGGCCTCACCAAGATTGCCACTGCCGCTAACGCTGCAGCTGGCACCAACGTTCAGGTAACCGCTGTCTTCAACCTGAAGCTCAAGGACGATCTGTCTGGTGCGAAGAAAGATAATGCCGGTAACGTTGTCGTAATCAACAAGTTCGGTTTCATTCCCGGCAACGGTGAGGGCGAGAACCCCTCCGACCCGGTTGTCCCGAACCCGGGCGATCCCGATCCGAACAACCCTAACCCTACAGACCCGACCATCAAGTTCGGCGATTTCCAGATCAAGAAGACCGACGCCACCGATAATGCTGCACTTTCGGGCGCAGAGTTCATCGCCTTCGCCCAGAAGGCTGACGCCGAAAACTGCGTTAAGACCGACGATCGGTCGAACTGTGCAGGAGTTGCTGCTGAGTACAGCACCAAGACCACCGGCACTGACGGCAAGACTGAGGCTTACAAAGCCAAGGTAGGCCAGGAATTCTATGTGGTTGAGAAGAAGGCTCCGTCGGGCTACATCCTCTCCAACAAGGTGACTGCGGTCACTGTTACTGCTGGTAGCAACATCTTCGAGACCGGTATCACCAACATCCGGACCAAGGACTCTGGCAAGTGGTTCAACCTGCCTCGCACCGGCGCCATCGGTGTTGGCATCTTCGCTCTGCTGGGCGCTGGCCTGGTAGCTGGCGGTACCGCAATGCACCTGCGTTCGCGTCGTCGTGAAGACGCCTAACAACGCAGCGGTAGATAGCCGTTGAACAGTGGGGGGCTGGCCAAACGGTCAGCCCCCCACACTCTCTCAAACCACACGCAGGCTAGGTACTGCGAAAAGACACGGTAGGAAGAATGAACGAAGATCTCCAAGGCCACAACGAGGCAACCGGCAAGGCTGCGCGAACCTCTCTTGCAGACGACGCTTATACTCCCGACCCCGAATACCGAGCCATTCGCGGCTCGGACGACCAGGCCAACGACAAGAAAGATCGCCGAAAGCGCTGGACACCACTAATCTTCATTCTGCTGGGCGTGCTCTGCCTGGCATACCCGATCACCTCCACGGTCTGGAATAATCATCAGCAGAAAATCGTCAGCGAGGCTTACAAAGACCAGGTGAATAAGCAGTCGCAGGAATTGAAAGACTCCTACATCAAGCGTGCCAGGGAATACAATGACACCCACAAGGGCTTCCCGGTGCTCGACCCGTACCTGGGCAACGTGGCCCCCGACTCGCCCGAATACCAGGAATACCTGAATGTGCTCGACCAGCCGAGCGGCATCATCGGCGTCGTCAAGATCCCCAAGATCCAGGTCAAGTTGCCGATACGGCACGGCACCGACCATGACACCTTGAGTGCCGGTGCCGGCCACATGTTCGGCTCCGACCTGCCGGTCGGCGGTGTCGACCGACACACGGTCATTACAGCTCACACCGGCCTGCCGACTTCCACCATGTTCGACCGGCTGACCGACCTGAAGATCGGCGACGAGTTCTTCCTCGAGGTTCAAGACCAATCATTCGGTTATCGCGTCACCAGAATCGACGTTGTGAAACCCAATGACCCGTCCCTGCTCGGCCGCGAAAAGGACAAGGATCTGGCCACCCTGCTCACCTGCACGCCCTACGGCATCAACTCCCATCGGCTGCTGGTGACCGGCGAGCGAATCATGCCGACCCCGCAAATCCCCGCGGTCGACGGCACCCAGTGGTCGTGGTGGATGATCCTGTTCTTGATTGCGATCGTGATTTCGCTGCTGATCGCGACCCAGGTGGCCCGCTACACGGCTGCCAGGCGCAAGAAAGAGAAGGAAGAGGAATCCGCCGAGGGTGCTGAGGCTCCCGATTCACTTGCCGAACTCGCCTAGCCAGACTCGTTTTCCGTCCGGAAAACCTGGCTTATTTGAAGAATGCAGAGGCGTGGCGGCCTGGTGCTTCGCAGATTGTGGGTCAAGACTTGTTAGATGAGTGATGGTCATGCCTCACTTATCCATCATGGATGTCTTGCCTGGCGTAGTGAGCATAAGTGATTATGCAAATCGCACATTTTAGAGTTGTGTGGAGGCTAACGTAAAGCCTGGTGGGTGTTCGAGGAGGGCGCTCTTCTTGCCGCGACGCCCGTGGGGTGTGACGACGAAGTCGTTGGATTTGAGGGCGCGGGCCTTTCCTCTGCTGATCCCCGTTAGGCGGGTGAGTTCAGCGAGGTTCACGGTATCCAAGCTGAACGAATCACCTTGTTCCGCGCGCATCTTGTTGAACGCAGTGTCTAAATCTCTTGTAAGTCATTACATTCATTCATCATTCTCCTTTCCTGACGCACTAGCGCCGTCAGTGTAAGCCTGGAGGGAATGTAATGGCTGTTTTAATTGCCTCGGATTGGCTATTTTGGCCTGACCCTGAATGGCTAGAATAGCCCGACGCTAACATGGGCAAACCCAGTAGGAACTGATGAGGAATTGATATAGTTAAAATGTGTGGTAAGGACTATCCTTTTGAAGGTGGTTTTTGTGGAAACAGTTAGGCGTTCCGGCATTTGGTGCGGTCTTTTGGCTTTTGTAACCGCATTGTGTCTCGTGGTAGGGGGAGCGGGCACGGCTGTGGCCGAGCCGGCTGAAGCGGGCCCCGTTCCAACGAGAAGCGCGGACCCCGTTCCAACGACAATCTCCGCATATACTCCCGGAGGGTTCCTGCCGGGGGCGGATGGCAAGGCACCGATCTACGGTTCGGTGAGCGCAATTTGGCCTGGCGGCACCGAGGCAAAATTGCCTGGGGCTACGGTTAGCCTGTATCCCCATCCCACGTCAAAAGAGGACAGAGAGTCTGGCGCTGTCGCCCCCGTCTATCAAGCAACCACCGATCAGAACGGCATGTACCAGTTCACCGTGGATGCCTCTCCGAGTGGGGACCGGGACTTTGACATAATGATCGAGTATAAAGGCGTCAAAAGGGTGTATGGCAATGTTGATGATGAAGATTCTGACAGTGCCACATACGTCAAACGTCGACTGGTCGTTCGCCCAATTCTCACCACTGAGGCCGATCTTGACGAGGCGGGCACTATACAGGGGAAACTGGCTGAGCCCAAGGAGCTCGAGCTCAAGCGCGACCAGCTAGTTGACTGGGACACGTACCTGTTGGGACGCGGCACAAACCTCGGGGGTAAGAAGGCGCCCGGATTCGACGTAATGCCGATCGAGCGGTTGAAGGCTTATGACAAGCTATCGAGTGCCTTTGCCGCCCACGGGACCAGGATAACTGCCGTCGATGAGAACGGGAATCCGGTCGACCCGAGCCAAATCACCGCAAACCCTGGGACCTACACGGTCACCTACGAGATTGGCTTTGAGCTTCCCACGACAGGCGATGAACCCATAAGGGGTTACCTCACGCCCCGTAGCGGTAAAGAGTACCCCGGAGAGTTTCCTGCAGAGGGCAACCGCATGGTGCTGGGCAGCGCCTCCCTCACGGCAAAGGTGCCCTATAAGCTTTCCTACGATGCCAACGGCGGGGAAGGCGCAACCCCCGACGAGGCATCGTTCATGAAGGGTGCTTCGGTTACTGTTGCGGGCCATGGCGAGCTGAACAAGGGTAAAGCGGAGTTTACCGGCTGGAACACGCAGGCCGACGGGAGCGGCACGTCGTATTCCGCAGGTCAAGAAGTGACCTTCGACGCCGACACCACGCTGTATGCCCAGTGGAAAGAGGTGCCCGCCAAGACGATGAAGGCCCCCAAGCTGGCTGCTACTGGCAGCAATATCCCCTATCTGTTCGAGGTAGCTGCGTTCGCATTGCTCGTAGGCTCTGGCATTGCAGCCTTCAGCAAGCTGGCTCGGCGTCGCCGGGAATAGGCCGACAATCGTGTAGGCGTCAAAGAAACTGCCGACTGAGCGCTGGAGTGGTCGCAGGATTTCTTTCGACTGGCTCTCACCGTATCTGAGCGGCGGCGGCTCCCACAGTGGGGTCGCCGCCGCTTTTGCTTACTGGTGCGCGACTGCATGGTTGATTTAAAGGCACAGCGCCGAAGAGCCTCGTGGATAACGCTCATGAAACTGCTTGAATTCTCAGCTGTCGCGCTCTCGACACTAGGGACGCAGGTATCCCCGCCGCTCTATCGGAGACCTTTCTTCTGCTCGATAAGGTCAAGCAGCTCCTGGCGAGTGTGCGCGCCCAATTTCCCATACATCTGACGTATATGGGTCTTTGGCATGGACTCCACGCCCAGCTCGGTCACCACCTTTTCGACCTCCCGCGTGGACACACCCATGAGGTACATCTCGGCGACCGGCGCGACGAGCGCACGGTCGACGCGCCAACGTGGTAGTTGCGTGAAACTCGGCACAAACGCCAAAAGATATTGAGGTGAGGAGTCGCGAATCCCTATCATTGATACTTGCGCCTTATTATGCCCGAGGTGATCCGTATCCACCCCGCTGTATCAGGCGCTGAGCGGGATGGACGGAGTCAGATAATGGGCGAAGGCGTGTGTGCGCACCGAAAATGCAGGGAAGGATCCCCTTTGGCTGCCAGTAGCACTGCCAACCAGCCCAGGAACCGCATCTCATTCGCTAAGCTCGCCGAACCGCTTCAGGCCCCGAACCTTCTGGGCCTGCAGGTCGAGAGCTTCGATTGGCTGCTGGGCAATGACGCGTGGAAGGCTCGCGTCGAAGCCGCTAAGGCGGAAGGCCGTAACGACGTCCCCGACGTCTCCGGTCTTGAAGAAATCTTCGAAGAAGTTTCGCCGATTGAGGACTTGGGCAAGACCATGTCCCTTACGTTCAGGGAATGCCAGCTCGAACGACCGAAGTACTCGATCGAAGAAGCAAAGACCAAGGACTACACATACTCTGCACCGATGTATGTGACCGCGGAGTTCATGAACAACGAGACCCTTGAGATCAAGCGTCAGACCGTGTTCATGGGCGATTTCCCGCTCATGACCCCGCGTGGCACCTTTATCATCAATGGCACTGAGCGTGTTGTCGTCTCGCAGCTCGTCCGTTCCCCGGGCGTCTACTTCGAGCGCGTTTCCGAACGTTCCACCGACCGTGAAACGTTCAGCGCAAAGGTCATTCCTAGCCGCGGCGCATGGCTCGAATTTGAAATCGACAAGCGCGATTCTGTTGGCGTTCGTATTGACCGCAAGCGCAAGCAACCTGTCACCCACTTCCTCAAGGCAATCGGCATGACCGAATCTGAGATTCGTGAAGAGTTTGCCGAATACCCGGTGCTCCTCGAGACCCTCGAAAAGGACACCGTCAAGACCCAGGAAGAAGCCCTCGTTGACATCTACCGCAAGCTCCGCCCCGGCGAGCCCGCAAACGTCGAATCGGCACGCACCCTGCTGAACAACTTCTACTTCGATTCGAAGCGCTACGACCTGGCAAAGGTCGGTCGCTACAAGATCAACAAGAAGCTCGGCACCGACGCAGATCCGAAGGCTTCGACTCTCTCCATCGATGACGTCGTTGCAACCGTGAAGTACATGCTCGCTCTGCACAAGGGTGAGAAGACCTTCCTCGGCACCCGCAACGGTGGCGAGGTTGTCGAACTCCGTGTTGAAGCGGACGACATCGATCACTTTGGTAACCGCCGCATTCGCGCAGTTGGCGAGCTCATTCAGGCGCAGGTCCGCGCAGGTCTGTCCCGCATGGAGCGCACCGTCCGCGAACGCATGACGACCCAGGAAGCCGACTCGATTACTCCTCAGTCGCTGATCAATATCCGCCCGGTTGTTGCAGCGATCAAGGAATTCTTCGGCACCTCCCAGCTGTCGCAGTTCATGGATCAGAACAACCCGCTTGCAGGTCTGACGCACAAGCGTCGTCTGTCGGCTCTTGGCCCTGGCGGTCTGTCCCGTGAACGCGCAGGCATGGAAGTTCGTGACGTTCACCCGTCGCACTATGGCCGTATGTGCCCGATCGAATCCCCTGAAGGCCCGAACATTGGTCTGATCGGCTCGCTCGCAACCTTCGGTCGCATCAACCCCTTCGGTTTCGTTGAGACCCCGTACCGCGTTGTTCGCAACGGAAAAGTCACCGACGAGGTCGAATACCTGACCGCAGACGACGAAATCGGTCACTACATTGCACAGGCCTCGTCCCGTCTGAACGACGACGGCACTTTCGCAGAAGACCATGTCCTCTGCCGTGTCGCCGGCGAAGACCCGACGCTGATCCTGCGCGACCGAGTTGACTACATGGACGTGTCCGCACGTCAGATGGTGTCTGTTGCAGCAGCGTTCATTCCGTTCCTCGAGCACGACGACGCAAACCGCGCACTCATGGGCGCGAACATGCAGCGTCAGGCAGTGCCGTTGCTGACCACCGAAGCGCCGCTGGTCGGTACCGGTATGGAACGTCGTGCAGCACAGGACTCCGGTGAAATGATCATCGCCACCCACGCTGGTGTTGTTTCCGAAGTTTCGGCAGACATGATCATCGTTTCCACGGACGAAGGCGGTCGCGACACCTACCGTCTTGAAAAGTTCGAACGTTCGAATCCGGGCAACTGCACCAACCAGCGTGTCATCGTCGACGAAGGCGACCGCGTTGAGGCCGGCTCCGTCTTGGCTGATGGTCCGGCAACCGACAACGGTGAAGTCGCACTCGGCAAGAACCTGCTCGTCGCCTACATGTCGTGGGAAGGCCTCAACTACGAAGACGCGATCATCCTGTCGCGTCGCGTCGTTGAAGAGGACGTCCTCACCTCGATCCATATCGAGGAATACGAGGTCGACGCCCGCGAAACCAAGCTCGGCGAAGAAGAAATCACCCGCGATATCCCGAACGTCTCCGAAGAGTCACTCGCTGACCTAGACGAACGTGGCATTATCCGCATTGGTGCCGAGGTTACCGCTGGCGACGTTCTCGTTGGCAAGGTCACTCCGAAGGGTGAAACTGAGCTCACCTCCGAAGAACGCCTTCTGCGCGCAATCTTCGGTGAGAAAGCCCGCGAGGTTCGCGATACCTCCCTGCGTGTTCCTCACGGCCAGGAAGGCATCGTCATCGGCGTCCGCGAATTCAACGACGAAGAAGACGAACTCAACCCTGGCGTTCGACAGACCGTTCGCGTCTACGTCGCCCAACGTCGCAAGATCACCATTGGTGACAAGATGGCAGGCCGCCACGGTAACAAGGGCGTTGTCTCCAAGATTCTGCCGGTCGAGGACATGCCGTTCCTCGAAGACGGAACCCCGGTTGACATCATCCTCAACCCGCTTGGTGTCCCCGGCCGTATGAACGTCGGCCAGGTACTCGAATACCACCTCGGCTGGCTCGCTCACCAGGGCTGGGATGCTTCCAAGGCTGTCGAGGCCGGCGAAGCATGGACCCGTCACCTCCCGGCTGACGGCATCACCACCGAACCTGAGACTCTCGTGGCAACCCCCGTGTTCGACGGTCTTGAAGCCGACGAACTCGCAGGCCTGCTGCGTAACGTGAACCCGAACCGCGACGGCAACCGTCTGACGAACGAGCAGGGCAAGGCCCGCCTGTTCGACGGTCGTTCCGGTGAACCGTTCCCGTATCCGATCGCAGTGGGCTACACCTACATGCTCAAGCTCCACCACCTGGTTGACGACAAGATTCACGCCCGTTCAACCGGCCCGTACTCGATGATCACGCAGCAGCCACTGGGCGGTAAAGCCCAGTTCGGTGGCCAGCGTTTCGGTGAGATGGAAGTGTGGGCGCTCGAAGCTTACGGTGCAGCCTACGCGCTCCAGGAACTCCTCACAATCAAGTCGGATGACACGACCGGTCGTGTGAAGGTCTACGAAGCGATCGTCAAGGGCGAAGACATTCCTGAGCCCGGAATCCCCGAGTCCTTCCGAGTTCTCATCCAGGAAATGCGCTCGCTGTGCCTGAACGTCGAAGCTCTCGACGCAGCCGGCAACGCCATTGACCTGCGTGATCAGGAAGAAGACTTCAACGCGCGCGAAGACCTCGGCATCACGCTTGATGCCCGTCCGAACGCTGCGGCGACCATCGACGCGATCTGATAGGGAGAGATGACTTTGCTGGACGCCAAAACGTTCGACAGCCTGAAGATCACCCTGGCCACAAGCGATGACATCGCTTCGTGGTCACACGGTGAAGTCAAGAAGCCGGAGACCATCAACTACCGCACGCTCAAGCCCGAGCGCGACGGCCTGTTCGGTGAACAGATCTTCGGCCCCACACGCGACTGGGAATGCGCGTGTGGCAAGTACAAGCGTGTCCGTTACAAGGGCATCGTGTGTGAAAAGTGTGGCGTCGAGGTCACGCGCTCTAAGGTTCGCCGCGAGCGCATGGGCCACATCGACCTCGCCGCACCGGTCACCCACATCTGGTACTTCAAGGGCGTGCCCTCGCGCCTCGGTTACGTGCTGAACCTCGCTCCGAAGGACCTCGAAAAGGTCATTTACTTCGCCGCATACATGGTCACCGAAATCGACGAAAAGGGCCGCGACGAGGACCTCATGGATCTGCGCGCTGAACTCGAAGTTCAGAAGAAGCAGATGGAAGACCGCCGTGACGACGCCATCAACCAGGCAGCCGAGAAGCTCGAAGCTGACCTCGCTGCTCTCGAAGCTGATGGCGCCTCCGCCGCGGAACGCGAAAAGCTCCGCAAGAGCGCCGAGAAGGACATGGCGCGCCTTCGTAAGCGCTTCGACGGTGACATCGACGGTCTTGAGGTCGTGTGGGATAATTTCACGAACCTGAAGGTCGGTGCCCTGATCGGTGACGAGCGCCTCTACCGCGCGATGGTCGCCCGCTACGGCACCTACTTCAAGGGCGACATGGGCGCAGCTGCCATCCAGAAGCGCCTGGAAACCTTCGATCTTGAAGCCGAAGTCGAATCCCTCCGTCAGACCATTGCGTCCGACTCCGGGCCTCGTAAAGCACGTGCCATCAAGCGCCTGAAGGTCATCAACGCCTTCATCGCGACCGGCAACTCGCCGGCATCGATGGTCCTGACCAAGATTCCGGTTATTCCGCCGGACCTGCGCCCGATGGTTCAGCTGGACGGTGGCCGCTTCGCGACCTCCGACCTCAACGACCTGTACCGTCGAGTGATCAACCGCAACACCCGACTCAAGCGACTGCTTGAACTGGGTGCGCCGGACGTCATCGTCGCGAACGAAAAGCGCATGCTGCAGGAATCTGTAGACGCGCTCTTCGACAACGGCCGCCGTGGTCGCCCCGTTGCAGGCCCGGGCAACCGCCCGCTGAAGTCGATCTCTGACATGCTCAAGGGCAAGCAGGGTCGCTTCCGTCAGAACCTGCTCGGTAAGCGCGTCGACTACTCTGGCCGTTCGGTCATCGTCGTCGGCCCGCAGCTGAAGCTCCACCAGTGTGGTCTGCCCAAGCAGATGGCACTCGAGCTCTTCAAGCCCTTCGTCATGAAGCGCCTCGTTGAGAAGAACTACGCGCAGAACGTCAAGGCAGCGAAGCGCAAGGTCGAGCGTCAGCGCCCCGAGGTGTGGGACGTCCTCGACGACGTTATCCGCGAGCACCCCGTGCTACTGAACCGCGCACCTACCCTTCACCGTCTGGGTATCCAGGCGTTCGAGCCTCAGCTCATTGAAGGTAAGGCCATTCAGCTGCACCCGCTCGCCTGTGGCGCGTTCAACGCTGACTTCGACGGTGACCAGATGGCAGTCCACCTGCCACTGGGTGCCGAGGCTCAGGCTGAAGCGCGTATCCTCATGCTGTCGACGAACAACATTCTGAAGCCGTCCGACGGCCGCCCCGTTGCGATGCCGTCACAGGACATGATCATTGGCCTGTTCCACCTGACTTCGGAACCGGATTCGACGATCGAAGTTGCCAAGGATTCTGCCGGCAACCCCATCGTTCCGTCGTTCTCCAGTGCCGCTGAAGCGATTATGGCGTTCGACATGGGTCTGCTTGACCTCAACGCGAAGGCTCTCATTCGCTTCGACGGCATCGTTCCGCCGGCCGATTGGGAAGCACCTGAAGGTTGGGAACCGGGCGACGATGTTCTGCTCGAAACCAGCCTCGGTCGCGCGATCTTCAACGAGCAGCTACCGGTTGACTACCCGTTCGTGAACGAGGTCGTCGGCAAGAAGCAGCTCGGCCAGATCGTCAACACCCTGACCCAGCGTTACCCGAACGTTCTGGTTGCAGAATGCCTCGATGCCCTGAAGTCGGCCGGCTTCCACTGGTCGACGTGGTCGGGTATCACGATCGCGTTCTCCGACATCCAGGCGTCGCCGCGCAAGGAAGAAATTCTTGCTGAATACGAGGCTCGCGCAGCCAAGATTCAGGAAGACTTCGACGCAGGCTTCATCCTCGAAGAAAACCGCTACAAGGACCTCGTTGACCTTTGGCTCGAATGCACCCAGAAGGTTGCAGATGACATGCGCGGTAACTTCGACGATCGCAACACCGTGTACCGCATGGTCAACTCGGGCGCGCGTGGTAACTGGTCACAGGTCCAGCAGATCGCAGGTATGCGTGGTCTGGTGTCCGACCCGAAGCAGAAGCTCATTGAGCGTCCGATCAAGGCGAACTACCGCGAAGGCTTGACCGTTCTCGAGTACTTCATCGCAACGCACGGTGCTCGTAAGGGTCTTGCTGATACGGCACTTCGTACCGCAGAGTCTGGCTACCTGACTCGTCGTCTGGTTGACGTCTCGCAGGACGTCATCGTTCGTGAAGAGAATTGTGGCACCCGCCAGGGCGTCAAGATCAAGATCGCGAAGAAGGTCGACGGCGTTTGGGAGGCTCTCGAAACGGTTGAGACCACCGCATATGCGCGTAACCTTGCCCGCGATGCTGTGAACGAAGCCGGCGAGGTCGTCATGCCCGCAGGCACCGATCTTGGTGACGATGAGCTCATCGCACTTGCGCAAGCAGGCGTTGAAGAGATCACCTGCCGTTCCGTCCTCACCTGTGAATCGCAGGTCGGCACCTGTGCTGCCTGCTACGGTCGCTCGTTGGCTACCGGCAAGCAGGTTGATATTGGTGAAGCAGTTGGCATTATCGCCGCTCAGTCGATTGGTGAGCCCGGTACTCAGCTCACGATGCGTACGTTCCACACCGGTGGCGCCGCATCTGCAGCTGATATTACCCAGGGTCTGCCACGCGTTCAGGAACTCTTCGAGGCTCGTAGTCCGAAGATGGAAGCAAAGATGAGCGAGGCCGCTGGTCGCGTTCACATTGATGACGAGGATCCGTCGGTCCGTCGCATCATCATCACTCGTGATGACGCGAAGGAAGATGACGTTATTGAGGTCTCGCGTCGTCAGGAGCTTCTTGTTTCTGAAGGCGAGCATGTCGAGGCAGGTAAGCCTCTGACTGAGGGTCAGCTTGATCCGAAGGAAATCGTTCGCATCATGGGGCGCTCCGTCGCGCAGAAGCAGCTTGTTGACGAGGTCCAGAAGGTCTACCGCGATCAGGGCGTCGGTATCCACGCGAAGCACATTGAGGTCATCGTTCGCCAGATGTTGCGTCGAATTACCATCCTTGAGCCCGGTGATACGACTTTCATGCCCGGCGAGCTTGTTGACCGTATGGCTTACCTGGCGCAGAACCGCAAGGTCGCTGCCGAGGGCGGGCAACCTGCTTCCGGTCGTCAGATGCTTATGGGTATCACGAAGGCGTCGCTGGCAACCGACTCGTGGCTGTCGGCGGCATCCTTCCAGGAGACGACGAAGGTTCTCACTGAGGCAGCGATGAACGGCAAGTCTGATTCGCTCGTTGGCCTGAAGGAGAACGTTATTCTCGGTAAGCTCATCCCGGCTGGTACCGGCTTGTCGCGTTACAACCGAGTCACCGTTGAGCCGACTGCGGAAGCGCTTGCTGCTTCGAACTACACGCAGATGGATTTCCAGGATGGTGGGGTGTCCGAGGACTTCCTTGATGCCCTTGGTGCGATCGACTTCGGTATGTCATTCCGTGAGTAGTAGTTGCTCTTTAGCTAGGCAATGACTGGCTAAATACGAGGCGTGGCGCTTGATGCGATTTGTTCGCTCGGGCGCCACGCTTTGTATATGTTGTCGTCTGTCTTTCGGCGCTTGTTCACCGTCGGCGAACGGTGAACAAGCGCCTGTTCGCTCAGAGCGAACAGATTGTATTTGGTGCGCCGTCGAACGAGCGCGGGACACAGAAGTTACGAAATGTGACTGTAAATCGTGAACAAGCGCGGGGGTGAGGAAGCGGTATCAGACCCGAGACGACACCGTAGTGCCTAGGCAGTGGCAGGGGTGCCGAGTGGCAAGGGTGGAAATGTCAGTAAAAACGGTGGATTGATTCGGTCAGTAGAGACAGGCGAGGTGTCAGGCGTGGACGCGAGCGCGTCTCATAGTGGCCGGACAAGCGTCAACCTGCAGAAGTAGCATGAACACGGAATTCAATATCTTCGAACAGTCTGACAAGTCTTCCCAACGGAAACGGATGAACTGCCAACCGTCGGCCTCTAATTGTGTCTGTCGTTGAACTTGCTTGGCCGTAGCCTCGTCAATCTCTAAGTCACTGTCCCCGTACTTGAAACGCCCGTCAAACTCGATTGCGACGTGAGCCTCAGGAAAGCAGAGATCGAAGAAGAAACGGTTGCCGTTACTTGTGACTTCGTACTGCGTTTCAATGCCAGCTAGTCCGCTTGAACGCAGAATCCATAGGATGTGGCTTTCTCCAGGACTCTCGCACGCGGCATCGGCGTGAGCGAACAGCCAAGAGCCGTCCGCGCGATGGCGGTGGCCCGATTCGAGCTGTTTGAACTGAGCGATCAACGACTGCCTGAGTGTTCGAAGGCGTTTTTTGAATCCAATGCTTCTGCTTCGTGTGTTCTCAATCAACAGGCGCATCCCCGAGCAAGCCATCGAGAAAGCTAGCGCACCGCACTCCTGCACTGCGAGCGTCAACAGCGCGTCATGTAAGGTCAAACTCCGCACTCCATCAATCCTGCACCAGTGATTGGCGATAGGAAGCATCCGGTGAAACACGATTGTGGCGCGACTGGCTAGTACTTCTTCGCCGAGAGTGACCGCTGGTAACGCCTTTGCGGAACGCGTTGAATTTGACAGGGAAGCCATATGGACGTCGCCGGGGTAATCAAACGCGCGGGCACCGTGCAAGTACGCTGCTGATATACCCGTTGGAACGCATCGCGGATGAGTGTGCTGAACAGCGATAATGCGAGCAAGTTGGACGGCCTGTTCACGTTGCCAATGCTGAGGAAGTGTCGAGAGGTAGGTGACGCTCAGGAAAGCGCCTCTTCGTATTTCGACGTTGTACATGAGTTCGTCGCGCGAAGCTCGGTGCGGGCGGGTGAATGTCATTGCCTTGCGGACGTCGCGGATGCGAGGCGCCTGGAAACGGTGCATGAGGACCTCGATTGTGGGCTGCGGGGGAAAGTAGGTGTCTAGCTTCCGCGATGGAGAGGGAATGTGCGAGGCTCCCTAGAGCGAAATGTTGATAAGTCGGGGTGTGTGAAAACTGTGGAAAACTACCGCGCTTGTTCACCGTTGCGGAACTCAATACGGGGAGGGAAGCGCGTAGTTTTGCGACTTTGGCGCGCTTGTTGAAGCAAAGCGCTCCTAGGCGTTCAAGTCCGTCAGGGTTTGGAAAAGGGTTCGCGGTGCCCTAAATGAGGAGTCGTTGGTGGTGAACAAGCGCGGTGGGTGGGGCGGGAGGTGGTGAACAAGCGCGGTGGGTGGGGCGGGAGGTGGTGAACAAGCGCGGTGGGGGAAGTGGGGCGCACCTCACGAGTTGTGCCTTTGACCAAGAAACCCCAAGCCTCGTAAACTAGACGAGGTTCCCGTGAATTTACGGGTTCTCTTTCGTCAGCTTTCGCTGACAGCGGGCTCCGTCCGTCGGAGCTCCGGGCGTCATTCTCTGGCCAGCCGAACGGTGGCTATCATGGCGCACCGGCCCCTTGGCGGACATGCGTGTGTCCGTAAGGGGATTCGTCAAGCCATGGATGACTAGACAAGGGCCTTTCGCAATTGTTCAATCGAAAGGCCTCCGACGGAAAGAAACTGGAGAACCAGTGCCTACCATTCAGCAGCTCGTCCGCAAGGGTCGTAGCTCGAAGCGCTCGAAGGTGAAGACCCCGGCGCTTAAGGGCTCGCCTCAGCGACGTGGTGTGTGCACCCGCGTGTACACCACCACCCCGAAGAAGCCGAACTCAGCCCTCCGTAAGGTCGCTCGTGTGCGCCTTTCGTCCGGCATTGAGGTTACGGCGTACATCCCCGGTGAAGGCCACAACCTGCAGGAGCACTCGATCGTGCTCGTTCGCGGTGGTCGTGTGAAGGACCTCCCGGGTGTCCGTTACCGTATCGTTCGTGGCTCCCTCGACACCCAGGGTGTTCGTGGTCGCCAGCAGGCTCGTTCCCGCTACGGCGCGAAGAAGGAGAAGAAGTAATGCCTCGTAAGGGCCCAGCTCCTAAGCGTCCCCTCGTCGACGATCCGGTCTACGGCTCGAAGGTCGTGACCCAGCTCGTCAACCGCGTACTCCTCGACGGTAAGAAGACCGTTGCAGAGCGCATCGTTTACGGTGCACTGGAGACCGTGCGTGAGCGCACCGAGCAGGAACCGGTTTCGGTTCTGAAGCGCGCTCTTGACAACATTCGTCCCGCCCTTGAGGTTCGCTCCCGCCGTGTTGGTGGCGCGACCTACCAGGTTCCGGTTGAGGTTCGCCCCGCGCGCGCCACGACCCTTGCCCTGCGTTGGCTGGTTGACTATTCGCGTCAGCGTCGCGAAAAGACGATGACCGAGCGCCTCGCGAACGAGATCCTGGATGCCTCCAACGGTCTCGGCGCCGCCGTGAAGCGTCGTGAGGACATGCACAAGATGGCCGAGTCGAACCGCGCGTTCGCTCACTACCGCTGGTGATTTTGGGTGACGAGGCCGGGATCTTCGGTCTTCGTCAACCTTAATTTTGCCCGCGAATTCACAATCACTTCGAGCGAAGGATCGCACTCGTGGCACTAGACGTGCTTACCGACCTTAACAAGGTTCGAAACATTGGCATCATGGCTCACATTGATGCCGGCAAGACGACCGTGACGGAACGCATCCTGTTCTACACGGGCATTAACTACAAGATCGGCGAGACCCACGACGGCGCCTCGACGACCGACTGGATGGAACAGGAAAAGGAACGCGGCATTACGATTACGTCCGCCGCTGTTACCTCTTTCTGGAACGGCAACCAGATCAACATCATCGACACCCCCGGCCACGTTGACTTCACGGTTGAGGTTGAGCGCTCCCTGCGTGTGCTCGACGGCGCTGTTGCAGTCTTCGACGGTAAGGAAGGCGTTGAGCCACAGTCTGAGACCGTGTGGCGTCAGGCTGACAAGTACGAGGTTCCGCGTATCTGCTTCATCAACAAGATGGACAAGATGGGCGCTGACTTCTACTTCTCCGTTTCGACGATTAAGGATCGCCTCCACGCGACCCCGATCGTCATGCAGCTCCCGATCGGTGCAGAGAATGACTTCGAGGGTCAGGTTGACCTGCTCTCGATGGAGTCCCTGCGCTACCCGGCAAAAGACGACAAGGGCGAGGCAACCCTCGGCTCCCTCGTTGTTCGTGGCCCGATCCCCGAGGATCTGCAGGAACGCGCGGAAGAATACCGTGAACTCATGATCGAGGCTGCTGCGGAAGGCTCCGACGAGCTGACCGAGGCATACCTGGAGAATGGTGAGCTGACCGTCGAGCAGATTAAGGAAGGCATCCGCCTGCTGACGATCTCTGGTCGCGCATTCCCGGTTTACTGCGGTACCGCTCTTCGTAACATGGGTGTTCAGCCCGTGCTCGACGCGGTTGTTGACTTCCTCCCGTCTCCGCTGGACGTTGAGTCCGTCCGTGGCTTCAAGCCCGGTTCGGAAACCGAAGAAGAGACCGAGTCCCGTAAGCCTGACGAGAACGAACCGTTCGCAGCTCTTGCATTCAAGATTGCTGCTCACCCGTTCTACGGCAAGCTCACCTTCGTCCGCGTGTACTCCGGCAAGGTGGACTCTGGCGCACAGGTCTTGAACTCCACCAAGGGCAAGAAGGAACGCATCGGCAAGATCTTCCAGATGCACTCCAACAAGGAAAACCCCGTGGATCAGGCACATGCTGGCCACATCTACGCGGTTATCGGCCTGAAGGACACGACCACTGGTGATACGCTCTGCGCAATCGACAAGCCGATCGTTCTCGAATCGATGACGTTCCCGAAGCCTGTTATCCAGGTTGCGGTTGAGCCGAAGTCGAAGGCTGACCAGGAAAAGATGGGCGTCGCAATTCAGAAGCTCGCCGAAGAGGACCCGACCTTCACGGTCGAGCTCGACGCTGAGACTGGCCAGACGATCATCGGTGGTATGGGTGAGCTTCACCTGGACATCATCGTTGACCGTATGCGTCGCGAATTCAAGGTTGAAGCAAACGTCGGTGCTCCGATGGTTGCCTACCGCGAGACCATCCGCAAGAAGGTCGAGAAGTACGAGTACACGCACAAGAAGCAGACCGGTGGTTCCGGTCAGTTCGCGCGTGTCATCATCGCTCTCGAACCTATCCCCGCAGGCTCCGAGGAAGAGTACGAGTTCGAGGACAAGGTCACTGGTGGCCGCGTTCCGCGCGAGTACATTCCTTCGGTTAACGCTGGTATCCAAGACGCCATGCAGTCCGGTGTTCTCGCCGGCTACCCGATGGTTGACATCAAGGCAACGCTCCTCGATGGTGCGTACCACGAAGTTGACTCTTCGGAAATGGCGTTCAAGGTTGCCGGTTCGATGGCTTTGAAGGAAGCCGCGAAGAAGGCAAGCCCGGTTCTTCTTGAGCCGATCATGGCCGTTGAGGTCCGTACTCCTGAGGAGTACATGGGCGACGTCATCGGCGACCTGAACTCCCGTCGTGGACAGATTTCGTCCATGGATGAGCAGCACGGTATCCGCGTCGTCAAGGCACAGGTTCCGCTCTCTGAAATGTTCGGATACGTTGGCGACCTGCGTTCCAAGACGCAGGGCCGTGCAGTGTACTCGATGGAGTTCGACTCCTACGCGGAAGTTCCGCGTAACGTCGCTGACGAAATCGTCGGCAAGTCCCGGGGCGAGTGAGTCCCGATCAGTCGCGTTTCGCTACGCTCGCGCTAAGAAATTAGCGCGAGCGTAGCGACCCGCCTCACATACCAACAATTTCCATGTAGGTTTCGGCCGGCTGGGTGTTAGAGTTGCACGTAGCCAAAGGCTAGAAAAACTACCCGAGTCCAGGAGGACACAAGTGGCGAAGGCCAAGTTCGAGCGCAGCAAGCCGCACGTCAACATCGGTACCATCGGTCACGTTGACCACGGCAAGACCACGCTTACCGCAGCAATCACCAAGGTTCTGCACGACAAGTACCCGGAACTGAACGAGTTCACCCCGTTCGAAAACGTCGACAACGCTCCTGAAGAGCGTGAGCGTGGCATTACGATTAACGTTTCCCACGTCGAGTACCAGACCGAGGCGCGTCACTACGCACACGTTGACGCCCCCGGCCACGCCGACTACGTCAAGAACATGATCACCGGTGCAGCTCAGATGGATGGCGCAATCCTCGTTGTCGCCGCCACCGACGGCCCGATGGCTCAGACCCGCGAGCACGTTCTGCTTGCTCGCCAGGTTGGCGTTCCGACGATCCTGGTTGCCCTCAACAAGGCCGATATGGTCGACGATGAGGAAATGCTGGAGCTCGTTGAGGAAGAGTGCCGCGACCTGCTCGAGTCCCAGGACTTCGATCGTGACGCCCCGATCATCCAGGTTTCCGCGCTGAAGGCTCTCGAAGGTGATCCGCAGTGGGTTGCTAAGGTCGAGGAGCTCATGGAGGCAGTCGACACCTTCGTGCCGACTCCTGAGCGCGACATGGACAAGCCGTTCCTCATGCCGATCGAAGACGTCTTCACCATCACCGGCCGTGGCACCGTTGTTACCGGTCGTGTTGAGCGTGGCAAGCTCCCGATCAACTCTGAGGTTGAAATCCTCGGTATCCGCGAACCGCAGAAGACCACCGTTACCGGTATCGAGATGTTCCACAAGTCCATGGATGAAGCATGGGCAGGCGAGAACTGTGGTCTCCTCCTGCGTGGCACCAAGCGCGATGAGGTTGAGCGCGGTCAGGTCGTTGCCGTTCCCGGTTCGATCACCCCGCACACCAACTTCACCGGACAGGTCTACATCCTCAAGAAGGAAGAAGGCGGTCGTCACAACCCGTTCTTCTCGAACTACCGTCCGCAGTTCTACTTCCGCACCACGGACGTGACCGGCGTCATCACCCTCCCCGAGGGCACCGACATGGTCATGCCGGGCGACACCACCGAGATCACCGTCGAGCTCATCCAGCCGATCGCTATGGAGCCGGGCCTCGGCTTCGCGATCCGCGAGGGTGGTCGCACGGTTGGTTCCGGTCGTGTGACTGCGATCGAGAAGTGATCGACTCCGGTCGGGCGTTCCGCTGAGGCGGCTCGTCCGGACCGGGTGAGAGCTTCGGTCCAGCGGACCTCGAAGGGCCGCCATCCCCGTCAGGGGGTGGCGGCCTTTTCGCTTTTTGTGTGTGCTTGTTCGTGGTTGTTTGCGTGCTTGTTCGTCGTGTTTGCGTGCTTGTTCGTCGTGTTTGCGTGCTTGTTCGTCGGGGCGGCGTCGACGGCGGATACGGAGTACACGGTTAAAGGGTCGGTGTCGGGGCACTTTGCTGCGTTGGCGTCGAAGTCGGCTGCGACGGGTGGTCGTGATATTCAGTTCAAGTTCACCTGGACTGGTGAGCAGACGCCTGAGGGTGCGGATGCGAAGACTCAGGTGGGTATTACGTACACGGTGAAGTACAAGCCCGCCCCGGCTGGGCCGAACAACCCGACACCGTCTGACCCCCCGAACACCAACAATTCGAGGCCGCGAAAGATCGCGAAGACCGGCTTCAATGGAACGCTCGTTGGCGGACTCGGAATCCTCTGCCTGGTTGCGGATGTGTGTGCAGTTCGTCAGAAATGCGACTGAGACGCCCAGCGTCATTAGCGAATACTAGGGTGACTGTGGAGCACTGAACCTCTGGTCGGTGCCCCGCAGGCGCCTCGTGCTAGTACACCCCCAGGTAGACGACACGCCCGAGTGCGGGTACACTGATTCGCGGTGCTTCAAGCACCTGTGGGCTAAAGGCTCCAAGTCGAAGCGCATGGGGGCTGACAAGTAATTTAATCGTCCGTGTAATGTATGAGGATTCACACTCCAGATGGCGAGTTCAAACTTGCTAGGAAAGGTGTGGCTCTGTCAGACTTGAACGGTTGCCTCGCGACCCGTGGGGCGGTTCCGCAGGGATTCTGCGGACTGGGCTGAAACGCCCGTGATCTTTGGACAAGACAACGGTCCACCTTCACATAAGAAGGAACCGCGCAATATGTGTGTCACTTTTTTAAGCGACACGCCCGAGTGCGGGGACCGGTGACGAATCTGTACGAGAAGAGGTAAGACGGCATGGCGGGACAGAAGATCCGCATCCGGCTGAAGTCGTATGACCACGAGGTCATCGACAGCTCCGCGCGCAAGATCGTGGACACCGTGCAACGAGCAGGTGCCACTGTTGTGGGCCCGGTTCCACTGCCGACCGAAAAGAACGTGTTTGTCGTCATTCGGTCGCCCCACAAATACAAGGACAGCCGCGAGCACTTTGAGATGCGCACACACAAGCGGCTCATCGACATCATCGACCCGACGCCGAAGGCTGTCGATTCGCTCATGCGTATCGACCTGCCCGCAGACGTCAACATCGAGATCAAGCTCTGAGGACATCTGCAATGACTACTGACAACAAGCAGCACGCAGCTGCGCCGATTAAGGCGTTGCTCGGCCGCAAGCTCGGCATGACCCAGGTTTGGGACGCTGACGGCCGCCTCGTGCCCCTCACTGTCGTGCAGGTCGGCACTAACATTGTGACCCAGGTTCGCACCGAAGAGGTCGACGGCTACTCCGCCGTTCAGATCGGTTTCGGCGAAATCGAAGCACGCAAGGTCACCAAGCCTCTCGCAGGCCACTTCGCAAAGGCTGGCGTCGAACCCCGTCGTCACCTGACCGAGGTCCGCACCTCCGCCCATGACTCTTACGAGGTGGGTCAGGAACTCGACGCTTCCACCTTCGAGGCTGGACAGGCTGTTGACGTTTCCGGCAACACCAAGGGCAAGGGCTTTGCAGGCGTTATGAAGCGTCACGGCTTTGCCGGCGTTTCCGCTTCGCACGGTGCACACCGTAACCACCGCAAGCCCGGTTCGATCGGTGCTTGCGCAACCCCCGGACGCATCTTCAAGGGCCTGCGCATGGCCGGCCGCATGGGTGGCGTTCGTCGTACCGTCCAGAACCTCAAGGTCCAGGCAGTCGACACCGAGAAGGGCCTACTGCTCATCAGTGGCGCCATCCCGGGTCCGAAGAACTCCGTGGTCCTGGTTCGCTCGTCCGTGAAGGGTGCGTGAAATGGCTGACGTTCAGACCATCGACGTCTTCGATCTCAAGGGCAAGAAGGCAGCTTCGGTTGACCTCCCCGCAGAGATCTTCGACGTTCCCACGAACATTCCGCTGATGCACCAGGTCGTCGTCGCACAGCTTGCTGCTGCCCGACAGGGTACGCACGCAACCAAGACGCGTGGCATGGTTTCTGGTGGTGGCAAGAAGCCGTTCCGCCAGAAGGGTACCGGTAACGCTCGTCAGGGCTCGATCCGTGCACCGCACTTCACCGGTGGTGGCATCGTCCACGGCCCGCAGCCACGTGACTACGATCAGCGCACCCCCAAGAAGATGAAGCAGGGCGCACTCCGCTCCGCTCTGTCTGACCGTGCACGCGCAGGTCGCATCCACATCGTCACCGCTCTCATCGAAGGTGAGAAGCCGTCGACGAAGTCCGCTCTCGCAGCGCTTCGCGCGATCGTCGAGGACCGTCAGGCTCTCGTCGTCATCGAGCGTAACGATGAGCTCACCGCTCTCAGCCTGCGTAACGCTCCCGAGGTTCACGTCCTTTGGGCAGACCAGCTGAACACCTACGACGTCCTTGACGCCGACGATATCGTGTTCACCCTGGCAGCCATGGAGTCCTTCCTCGGCACCAAGGAGGAGACCAAGTGAGCACCCTCGAAGCGGGCAAGAACCCGCGCGACATCATTCTGAAGCCCGTCGTCACCGAGAAATCCTCCATCCTCATGGATGAAGGCAAGTACACCTTCGAGGTTGACCCGCGCGCCAACAAGACCGAAATCAAGATTGCCATCGAAGAAATCTTCGGTGTCAAGGTCGGTCAGGTGGCCACTCAGAACCGTAAGGGCAAGACCTACCGGACCCGCACGGGTCAGGGCAAGCGCAAGGACGTCAAGCGAGCAATCGTGACCTTGCGTGAAGGCGCCATCGACATCTTCGGCGATCAGGCCTGAAAACCGGAGAGGTAGAGGACAAAAATGGGAATCCGCAAATACAAGCCCACGACCCCGGGTCGTCGTGGCGCGTCGGTCTCTGATTTCGTTGAGATCACCCGCTCCGAGCCCGAGAAGTCGTTGGTTCGTCCGCTGCACAAGACCGGTGGACGTAACTCGAACGGCCGCGTGACCTCGCGTCACCGTGGCGGTGGCCACAAGCGTCAGTACCGCGTCATCGACTTCCGTCGTCATGACAAGGACGGTGTCCCGGCAGTCGTCGCTCACATCGAGTACGACCCGAACCGTACCGCTCGCATCGCCCTTCTGCACTACGCAGATGGCGAAAAGCGCTACATCCTGGCACCGGCCAAGCTGAACCAGGGTGACCGCATCGAAGCAGGCGCCGGCGCCGATATCAAGCCCGGTAACAATCTGCCGTTGCGTAACATCCCGCTCGGTACCGTTATCCACGCTGTCGAACTCAAGCCCGGTGGCGGCGCAAAGATCGCCCGCTCCGCCGGTTCGTCCGTTCAGCTCGTCGCCAAGGAAGGCCGCTTCGCCCAGTTGCGTATGCCGTCCGGCGAAATCCGCAACGTCGAAATCACCTGCCGTGCAACGGTCGGCGAGGTCGGCAACGCTGAACAATCCAACATCAACTGGGGCAAGGCCGGCCGTATGCGCTGGAAGGGCAAGCGCCCGCACGTCCGTGGTGTTGTTATGAACCCGGTTGATCACCCGCACGGCGGTGGTGAAGGTCGTACCTCTGGTGGCCGTCATCCGGTTAGCCCGTGGGGTAAGCCTGAGGGTCGTACCCGCCGTCCGAACAAGGACAGCGATCGTCTGATCGTTCGCCGTCGCAAGACCGGTAAGAACCGCTGAGTAGGAGTCGATAACTATGCCACGCAGTTTGAAGAAGGGCCCGTTCGTCGACGACCACCTGCTCAAGAAGGTCGACGCCGCAATCGAATCCGGCTCAAAGAATGTCATCAAGACTTGGTCGCGTCGCTCGGTCATCACCCCGGATTTCCTGGGTCTGACCTTTGCGGTGCACGATGGCCGCAAGCATGTTCCCGTCTTCATCACCGAGTCGATGGTGGGTCACAAGCTTGGCGAGTTCGCTCCCACGCGTACTTTCCGCAGCCACGACAAGGACGATCGAAAGGGACGCCGGCGCTGAGCCGGCCTCCACGGAAGAAGAGGCAGATAAATGGAAGCTAAGGCGCAGGCGCGTTTTGTCCGCGTCACGCCCCAGAAGGCCCGCCGTGTCGTGAACGAGGTTCGTGGCAAGGCTGCTCTGGAGGCCGCTGACATCCTGCGGTTTGCACCGCAGGCAGTCGCCACCGATGTCCGCAAGGTGCTCATGAGCGCCGTTGCCAACGCGAAGGTCAAGGCCGAACAGGCTGGCGAAACCTTCAACGAGGCAGACCTGCTGGTCATCGAAGCATTCGTCGATGAAGGTCCGACTATGAAGCGGTTCCGCCCGCGTGCACAGGGACGCGCAGGTCGCATCCTGAAGCGCACGAGCCACATCACCCTCGTCGTCGGTACCAAGGAAGACAAGAAGAAGGGAGCCCGCTGAAATGGGCCAGAAGGTTAACCCCACAGGGTTCCGCCTGGGAATCACCACGGATCACCGCTCCCGCTGGTTCTCCGACTCGACCACCAAGGGACAGCGTTACTCTGACTACGTTGCAGAGGACGTTGCAATCCGCAAGAACTTGACCGAGAACCTCGAGCGCGCAGGCATCTCGAAGGTCGATATTGAGCGTACGCGTGATCGCGTTCGCGTTGACCTCCACACCGCTCGCCCGGGCATTGTCATTGGTCGTCGTGGTGCAGAGGCTGATCGCCTCCGCCAGAACCTCGAAAAGCTCACCGGCAAGCAGGTTCAGCTCAACATCCTCGAGGTCAAGAACCCCGACATGGATGCTCAGCTTGTCGCACAGGGCATTGCAGAACAGCTCGCTGCTCGCGTTTCCTTCCGTCGTGCAATGCGCAAGGGCATTCAGTCCGCGCAGCGCGCAGGCGCCAAGGGTATTCGTGTTCAGGTTTCCGGTCGCCTCGGTGGCGCCGAAATGAGCCGTTCCGAGTTCTACCGTGAGGGTCGCGTTCCGCTTCATACCCTCCGCGCGAACATTGACTACGGATTCCACGAGGCACGCACGACCTTCGGTCGTATCGGTGTCAAGGTGTGGATCTACAAGGGCGACATCACCGAGCGCGAGTTCGCACGCCAGCAGGCCGAGCAGGCCAACCGTGGCGGACGTCGCAGTGATCGTCGTGGCCAGCGCCGCGGCGGACGCCAGAACCAGGAGACCGCTCAGCAGCAGGCGCCCGCAACCGAGGCGCCCGCAGCTACTGAAAACGGATCGGAGGCCTGAGCCCAATGCTCATTCCCCGTCGTACAAAGTGGCGCCGTCAGCACCGCCCGCACCGTACCGGTAATGCAACCGGTGGCACCGAACTGGCGTTCGGCGATTACGGTATCCAGGCACTCACCGGCGCATACGTGACCAACCGTCAAATCGAGGCAGCTCGTATCGCTATGACGCGTCACATCAAGCGTGGCGGCAAGGTGTGGATCAACATCTTCCCGGACCGTCCGCTGACCAAGAAGCCGGCTGAAACCCGAATGGGTTCCGGTAAGGGCGCGGTTGAATGGTGGGTTGCCCCCGTCAAGCCGGGTCGTATTCTGTTCGAGCTGGGTGGCGTCGACGAGGCGCTTGCACGCGAAGCTATGCGTCGCGCTCAGCACAAGCTTCCGATGAAGACCCGTTTCGTGGTCCGAGAGGGTGGTGACATCTGATGGCGGAAAAGGCACTTACCCCTTCCGACCTCGATGCCATGGACGACGCCCAGCTGTCCAAGGAACTCGAGAAGGCTAAGGCCGAGCTCTTTAACCTGCGCTTCGCACAGGCTGTTGGCAACCTCGAGGATCATGGTCGCATGAAGACCGTGCGCCGTGACATCGCCCGTATCTACACGATCGCGCGTGAGCGGGAGCTTGGCTACCGCACCGCCCCGAGCACTGAGGAGTGATTCTGATGGCAGATAGCACCGCGCGTAACGACCGCAAGGTTCGTATTGGCCTGGTTGTCTCTGACAAGATGGATAAGACCGTCGTTGTCCAGATTGAGGATCGTGTGAAGCACGCCCTCTACGGCAAGGTCATGCGTCGTAACAAGAAGGTCAAGGTTCATGATGAGAACAACGAATGTGGCATTGGCGACCGCGTTCGCATCATGGAGACTCGTCCGCTTTCCGCTACCAAGCACTGGCGAGTAGTGGAGATCATCGAAAAGGCCAAGTGATTCGTCACTGAGGTTTGTAAGGAGCCCGGTTCCCCGGTTTGGGGAGCCGGGCTCCCTGCTGTTTTGCGCGCTTTCCCCGCGCTTGTTCACGAAATAGCGCCTCAAAGTGACTGCGCTTGTCCACGCTTGAACCTGCTTGTTCACTGTTGGTCACCCTCTTTTTTTGACCGCGCTTGTTCAAGAAATCGAACATCGTTCTTCGCGCCTATTCGCGTGTGTTGGTTAATGAAGCCGCGTGGCCTCGTGAACCCGAAACGGTGAACAAGCGCGGGGTGGAGGGAGGGGATGTTGGTGAACAAGCGCGGTGGATGGGGCACACCTCACGAAACTGGCGGTTTCAAGTCAGTGGGGAAGTGGGGTACTCTTGGAGGGTTGCGTGACGCAAGGTGCACTGTGCCTCGCGTCGGTAGTGAGAGCGAGCAACACCATATTTAATCCTGTGGTGCGTTCTCACTATTGTCGGCATCGATGCGCAATAGTTCATGCACGTTCGGCAAGGCTCGAGGGAAGTAATGCTCCCAACAGAACCAGCTCGACAACAGGAGTCAATAGAAAATGATCCAGCAGGAGTCGCGACTTAAGGTCGCCGACAACACGGGTGCAAAGGAAATCCTGACCATCCGCGTGCTCGGTGGCTCGGCTCGACGCTACGCGGGTATTGGTGACACCATCGTCGCCACCGTCAAGGACGCAATCCCCGGCGGCAACGTCAAGAAGGGTGAAGTCGTCAAGGCAGTCGTAGTCCGCACTCGCAAAGAAACCCGCCGTCCCGACGGTTCGTACATTCGTTTCGATGAGAACGCAGCCGTCATTATCAATTCCAACGGCGAACCGCGTGGCACGCGTATCTTCGGCCCAGTCGGCCGTGAGTTGCGCGACAAGCGCTTCATGCGTATCGTCTCGCTCGCACCGGAGGTGATCTGATGGCAGCCAAGATCCGTAAGGGTGACCTGGTTGAGGTCGTTCGCGGTCGTTCATCCGACGAGAAGAAGCTCGCAGAGCGCAACGCCCGCCGTGCAGCCGAGGGCCTCGAACCCCTCAAGGCTGGCGACAAGGGCAAGCAGGGACGCGTCATCAAGGTTTTCCCGGCTGAGGGCAAGGTTCTCGTCGAAGGCATCAACCTGAAGACCCGTCACGTTCGCCAGGGCCAGACCCAGGGGCAGACCGGTGGCATCGAGACCATCGAAGCCCCGATCTCGATCGCAAAGGTCGCACTGGTCGATCCCGAAACCAAGCAGCGCGTGCGCGTCGGCTTCCGCGAGGATGTCGTCGAGCGCGATGGCCGCACCCGGACCGTCCGCGTTCGCGTGACCCGCGGTGGCGCCAAGCGCGGCATCGAGCAGGGCAAGGAGATCTGAACATGACCCCGCGTCTCAAGGAAAAGTACGTCTCCGAAATTCGTGACGCCCTCCGCACCGAGTTCGAGCATGAGAACATCATGCAGGTTGCCGGTCTGACCAAGATCGTCGTGAACATGGGTGTTGGTGAGGCAGCTCGCGATTCGAAGGCACTCGAGGGCGCAATCCGCGACCTCACCGCTATCACTGGCCAGAAGCCCGTGACCACCAAGGCAAAGAAGTCCATCGCACAGTTCAAGCTACGCGAAGGCCAGGCCATCGGTGCTCACGTCACGCTCCGTGGCGATCGTATGTGGGAATTCCTCGATCGTCTTCTCTCAACTGCTCTTCCGCGTATCCGCGACTTCCGCGGTCTGTCGGCCAAGCAGTTCGACGGTCACGGTAACTACACCTTCGGTCTGACGGAACAGTCCATGTTCCACGAGATCGACCAGGATTCGATTGACCGAGTTCGCGGTATGGATATCACCGTCGTTACCTCGGCCTCCACCGATGATGAGGGCCGTGCGCTCCTGCGTCATCTCGGATTCCCGTTCAAGGAGGACTGACCCATGGCGAAGACATCCCTGAAGGTCAAGGCCGCACGTAAGCCGAAGTTCGGCGTT
This sequence comes from Schaalia turicensis ACS-279-V-Col4, assembly GCF_000296505.1. Lineage (GTDB taxonomy): Bacteria > Actinomycetota > Actinomycetes > Actinomycetales > Actinomycetaceae > Pauljensenia > Pauljensenia turicensis_A. The sequence continues at coordinate 610,169 of NZ_JH815209.1, read as the reverse complement.
CGTGCATACACGCGTTGCAACCGTTGTGGTCGCCCCCACTCGGTATACCGCAAGTTCGGCCTGTGCCGCGTTTGCCTCCGAGAGCTCGCCCTTGCTGGCGAACTCCCCGGAGTCACCAAGAGCAGCTGGTAAAACACTGACGTCGTAGGTCTCAAAAGGAGAAACCACGACGAGGAAGGGGAATTTCCCCAATGACAATGACTGATCCCATTGCAGACATGCTGACGCGTCTGCGTAACGCGAATCGTGCGCATCACGATACGGTTTCCATGCCGTACTCCAAGATGAAGAACGCGATCGCAAACATCCTGGTCGAAGAGGGCTACATTGCTTCGACCTCGGTTGAGGATGCCCGCGTGGGCAAGACCCTCACCATCACGTTGAAGTACGGTTCGCACCGCGAAGCGGCTCTCCAGGGTCTGCAGCGCGTTTCCAAGCCGGGTCTGCGCGTGTACGCCAAGTCCACCAACCTGCCTAAGGTTCGCGGCGGCCTGGGCGTGGCAATTCTGTCCACGTCCTCCGGTCTGCTCACCGACCGTCAGGCAGCCGACAAGGGTGTAGGTGGGGAAGTCCTCGCCTACATCTGGTGAACAGGAGGCTGAACAATGTCGCGAATCGGTAAGCAACCCATTGCTATCCCCGCAGGCGTCGACGTCACCGTTAACGGTGCAGACGTTAAGGTGAAGGGCAAGAAGGGCGAACTTTCACACACCGTCGCAGCCCCCATCACGGTGGCTATTGAAGACGGTCAGATTCTGGTTTCCCGTCCGGACGATGAGCGCCTTTCCTGTTCGCTCCACGGTCTGACTCGCACCCTTATTGCGAACATGATCGTTGGCGTGACCGAGGGCTACAAGAAGGAACTCGAAATCACCGGTACCGGTTACCGCGTGGTCGCCAAGGGCAAGAACCTCGAGTTCTCTCTCGGCTTCTCGCACACCGTTCCGGTCGAAGCTCCGGAAGGCATCGAGTTCACCGTTGAGTCGCAGACCAAGTTCACGGTCCACGGCATCGATAAGCAACTCGTTGGCGAAACCGCAGCTCGCATCCGCAAGCTGAAGAAGCCTGAACCCTACAAGGGCAAGGGCATCCACTACGTGGGCGAAACGATCCGTCGCAAGGTCGGAAAGGCTGGTAAGTGATGGCGTACACGGTCAAGGGCAAGGGCAAGTTCGTCGCTCGCAAGCGTCGTCACATTCGCCTTCGCAAGAAGATCAACGGTACCCCGGCGCGTCCGCGCCTGGTCGTCACCCGCTCGAATCGTCACATCGTTGCTCAGGTTATCGACGACACCGTCGGTCACACCCTGGTTTCTGCTTCCGACTTCGAGTCCGGCGTCGAAACCATGACTGGCACGAAGACCGAAAAGGCAACTAAGGTTGGCGCTCTCGTTGCAGAGCGTGCGAAGGCGGCCGGCATCACCGCCGTCGTTTTCGACCGTGGTGGCAACAAGTATTTCGGCCGCGTTGCGGCCGTCGCCGAAGCTGCCCGCCAGGGTGGCCTCGAGCTGTGACCGGATCGAAGGAAAGAGAGATCATCTGATGGCTGCACCGCAGCGAGGCAGGAACGGTCAGGAAGGCTCTGAGCGTTCGGGCGACGGCGAGCGTCGCGACCGCCGTAATGGTCGTGGCGACCGCGATACACGTCGTGGCAACGAAAAGAATGAATACATCGAACGTGTTGTGACCATCAACCGCGTTTCCAAGGTTGTGAAGGGTGGACGTCGTTTCTCCTTCACCGCTCTGGTTGTCGTGGGCGATGGCGAAGGCACCGTCGGTGTTGGCTACGGAAAGGCCAAGGAAGTTCCCCAGGCCATTTCCAAGGGCGTTGAGGAAGCGAAGAAGAATTTCATTCGCGTTCCGATGATCCGCCGCACTATCACGCACCTGGTTCAGGGTCACGATGCCGCCGGCACCGTGCTTCTGCGCCCGGCAGCACCGGGCACCGGCGTTATCGCCGGTGGTCCGGTTCGTGCAGTGCTCGAGGCAGCTGGCGTGCACGACGTGCTCACCAAGTCGCTCGGCTCTGACAACGCAATCAACATCGTTCACGCGACTGTTGATGCCCTCAAGCAACTGGAACAGCCTGAAGCTGTTGCAGCACGTCGCGGTCTTCCGCTGGAGCGCGTTGCTCCGGCTTCGATGCTCCGCGCACGCGCAGAGGGTGAAGCTGAGAAGCGGGCCAAGGCTGAAAAGGCTGAGGCAGAAAAGGCTTCCGCGGGGGTGAATGAGTGATGGCGAACATCAAGATCACGCAGACCAAGTCGTCGATCGGCGCCAAGCAGAACATGAAGGACACTCTGCGCACCCTCGGGTTGCGTAAGATCGGCCAGAGCGTCGTCCGTGAGAACACCGAGACCGTTCTCGGTGCAGTTCACACGGTTCGTCACCTGGTGACCGTTGAGGAGGTCGACTGACCATGGCGGACTCCAAGTCCACAACAGGCGAAAAGGTGCAGATCGTTAAGCTGCACCACCTCCGTCCAGCCCCCGGCGCCAAGACCGCCAAGACCCGCGTTGGTCGTGGTGAAGGCTCCAAGGGCAAGACGGCTGGTCGCGGTACCAAGGGTACGAAGGCTCGCTACCAGGTGGCAGCAGGCTTCGAAGGTGGCCAGATGCCGATTCACATGCGTCTGCCCAAGCTCCGTGGCTTCAAGAACCCCTTCCGCGTTGAGTACCAGGTCGTCAACGTTGCCAAGCTTGAGGAACTGTTCCCCAAGGGTGGCAAGGTGACGGTCGAGGATCTTGTCGCAAAGCACGCGGTTCGTGACGGCGCTCCGGTTAAGGTGCTCGGCACCGGTGAGCTCACCGTCAAGCTTGAGATCGAAGTTGACTCCTGGTCAGCTTCTGCTCAGGAGAAGATCACCGCAGCTGGCGGAACCATTTCCGCACGCTGACAGCTGATTGGGGGTGGTCCGGCATCAACCCGGATCACCCCCTTTTAGTGTCTTAAACTGATAGACGGTTCCTCGCAGAACCTTTGAACCCAAGGCCGATGTCTACACGGAGCCATTTTTCCGGTAGTCTGACACGGTCGCTAGGGCACATGCTCCAGCATTCCCATTACCCGTAGGAGGAAGCCTTGCTTAGTGCATTTGCACAGGCGTTCCGCACCCCTGACCTTCGTCGTAAGCTGCTGTTTACGCTGTTTATCATGGCGATGTTCCGCCTGGGTTCATACATTCCGACCCCCGGCGTTGACTCGACCGCGATCCAACAATGTCTGGCTCAGCAGGAAGAAGCGAATCTTCTTGACCTCGTGAACCTGTTCTCCGGTGGCGCGTTGCTCCAGCTATCGATCTTCGCACTCGGCATCATGCCGTACATCACAGCGTCGATCATCATTCAGCTTTTGCGTGTTGTCATTCCGCGTTTCGATGACCTCCATAAGGAAGGACAAACCGGTCAAGCCAAGCTGACGCAGTACACGCGTTACCTGACGATCTTCCTGGGCGTTCTACAGGCCACGACAACACTGACATTGGCTCGCACCGGACGTATGTTCTCCGGTTGTTCCGCGAACGTTTTGGCAGATGACTCTTGGTGGATGTTCCTTATCATGATCATCATCATGATGGCGGGTACCGGCGTGGTCATGTGGCTCGGCGAATTGATCACCGAGCGTGGCATCGGCAATGGCATGTCGCTCCTTATCTTTACTTCGATCATTGCCCGTCTTCCCTCCCAGATGCTGGCCATCGGTCAGTCTGGCAAGTGGGGTGCCGTGATCGCGATCCTTCTGCTCCTCTTCGCCGTTACGCTCGCCGTGGTGTTCATTGAGCAGGCTCAGCGTCGCATTCCAGTTCAGTACGCGAAGCGCATGATCGGTCGTCGCCAGTACGGTGGCACGACGACGTACATCCCGCTGAAAATCAATATGTCTGGCGTTATCCCGGTTATTTTCGCCTCGTCGATTCTTGCGTTGCCGTTGATGATTGCTCAGTTTGGTACCCAGACCGACGGTTGGGTTCAGTGGATTTCGGCGAACCTACATCAGGGATCGTGGGTCTACCTCACGATTTATGCACTCCTGATTCTCTTCTTCGCCTTCTTCTACACGGTGATTACATTCAACCCCGAAGAGGTTGCTGACAACATGAAGCGCTACGGTGGCTTCATTCCGGGTATTCGCGCAGGTCGTCCGACCGCCGAGTTCCTGTCCTACGTCATCAACCGCATTACGAGTGCCGGCGCGCTCTACCTTGTGATCGTTGCCCTGTTGCCGTCACTCCTTATTATCCCCCTGAAGATTTCGCAGTCGCAGATGCCGTTCGGGGGCACGACGCTTCTGATTATTGTGGGCGTCGGTCTGCAGACCGTGAAGGAGATTAATACTCAGCTTCAGCAGCATCACTACGAAGGATTCTTGCAATGACCGCCATGGTTCTTTTGGGTCCGCCCGGCGCAGGCAAGGGGACGCAAGCTACTCGAATCGCGGAAAAGCTGAGTATTCCGGCTATTTCTACCGGAGAGATTTTCCGTGCGAATATGTCTGAAGGCACTGAGATTGGCCTGCAGGCCAAGGCATTCATCGACCGTGGTGAGTTCGTTCCTGACTCGGTGACCAATGCGATGGTGAAGGCGCGTCTGTCTGCTCCGGACACTGCGAACGGTTTTCTTCTTGACGGCTACCCGCGCAACGTGGAGCAGGCTCATGTGCTTGCCGACATGTGCGAAGAGGTCGGCATCAAGCTTGACCTGGTTCTTGAAATCCAGGTTGATGAGGACGAAGTTGTGACCCGCATGATGAAGCGTGCCGAGGAACAGCATCGCACCGATGATACTGAGCCTGTCATGCGTCACCGCCTTGAGGTCTATCACCAGCAGACAGAACCGGTTGCGGCGTACTATGCCGACCATGATTTGCTTCAGGTTGTTGATGGTTCGGGTTCGATCGACGAAGTGACCGAGCGTATTTTCACTGTCCTCAATTCTGTCGCGAAGAACTGACCGTTATGCAGCGTATTGAGTTGAAGACTCGAGACCAGATCCGCTGGATGCGTGAAGCTGGCTTGATTGTTGCTGACATTCACGCGAGCCTGCGCCAAGCGGTGCGCGCTGGTGTGACTACGGCTGAACTGGATGAAGTGTCCGCCGACGCGATTAGGCGCGGGGGAGGGACCTCGAACTTCCTCAATTACTACGGCTACCCAGCCACGGTCTGCATCTCCGTAAATGATGTGGTCGTCCACGGTATTCCCGGCAAGCAGAAGCTGAAGGATGGGGACATCGTCTCCTTCGACTGCGGTGCGTGGGTGTCTCGCGGTGGCAAGCAGTGGCACGGTGACGCGGCGTTCTCCATCATCGTTGCTGACGAGTGGGTGGACGACGAGTCCTTCATGGCAGGAAAGCGTGGCTCGGGTGCTCACCCTCAGGGAGTTGACGAGGCCACGATGAAGCGTCGCCGTGAACTGGACGTTGTGACGCGCGAGTCTCTGTGGGCAGCTCTCGCTTCCCTCGAAAAGGGGCGTCGCATTTCCAGCGTCGGTCGCGCCGTCGAAGAAGTCGTTGCCAAGTATGACGACGAGTTCGGTTGGGAAGCCGGCATCATCGAGGAATACACAGGCCATGGTATCGGCACCGCGATGCATCAGGATCCCGAGGTCCTGAACTACGACGCTCGTGGAATCTTCCCGCGTGTGAAGCCCGGTATGGTCCTTGCGGTTGAGCCGATGCTGACGTCGGGTTCGATCGAGACCCTCACCGAGTCTGACGAATGGACTGTCCGTACCGTCGATGGTTCGGACGCCGCCCATTGGGAGCACACGGTCGCGATCCTCGACGACGGCATCAGCGTGCTCACCGCCCCCGACTATGGAAAGGCCGGGCTCGCGCCTTTCGGGGTCGAACCGATCGAGCTCTGACACAAATGTCGCAACGCTGGCTCTGCTCCTCGTGGTGAGGTCGGCGATGACTCTGCTCCTCGAGGCGAGGTCAGCGCCGTAAGCGTGGTGCGACAATGTACACAGCGACGCGGACACTTATCTTTGTCCGTGCCCCGCGACTCTCCTGCCGGAGTATCAGGTTGGGCTATCGGTGATCGATTGAGCCCAAATCGACCGTTAGCGGGGGGAGTGCTCGTCCGAGGAATGTCCCGATTTCTTCGAGGAGCTGTGGCTCTTCGCGACGATGACCAAGGCGCGGACGATGTAGACGAGGGCACCCACCCAGAAGATCCAGTTCCAGCGCGGTGCAGTCAACGCGACGCCTACGAGACAGAGGGCGAAGCCGACGTTCCACCAGGTAGCGCTACCGGTTGATGCTCTGCCGTTTATGAACATGACGCCACCGCGCGTCTGAGTCTGTGCGTCATGACAACTCCTTTGTTGATTTGAGGCAGGTGATCCCAGTATCTCCATGTTTTCAAGACGGAGGGGCCACTTTCGTTACAGAAGATGCTGTGTGGGATGCGGGGATGGTGATGCTCTGCCCGGCTTCCAAACGTCATTGAAGCGACAAGGCATCACAGTAAGGCGAGGAGGGGAGGAGGGCGAGACCTTTCGCCTCGTCCGCTGCACCGCTCCGTCCTTGTTGATGAACTCGGCTCGTGCTCTCGTCCTCGTCGATGAACTCGGCCAGCGCTTCCCTCCTTGTCGATGAATCCGGCCGAAGGTGAGGCAGTCGACAGGGCAGTCAACTACCAGAGGGATGTGCTTTTGCTGTACTCTAGATCTTCGGGCGTGTCGTATGTCGGCTGTGTCGTACGTGTTGCATGCGCCCCGTGGCCCTTGGGCCATGACTCATCCGAAGAACGTAGAGGACAGACGGAGGATATGGCAAAGAAAGACGGCGTCATCGAAATGGAAGGCACGGTCGTTGAGGCCCTGCCGAACGCGATGTTCCGTGTGGAACTGGCCAATGGGCACGTTGTGCTCGGCCACATTGCAGGAAAGATGCGACAGCACTACATTCGAATCCTCCCCGAGGATCGAGTTCTCGTCGAACTGAGCCCCTACGACCTCTCCCGAGGCCGTATCGTCTACCGCTACAAGTAAACCCCGACACGACCGTCTACGGACGGTGGAGGAATAACCATGAAGGTCAAGCCGAGTGTCAAGAAGATTTGTGACAAGTGCAAGGTGATTCGTCGCCACGGCAATGTCATGGTCATCTGCGACAACCCCAGGCACAAGCAACGTCAGGGCTGAAATCCTCACGTAGCTGACCCGGGCACAACAGCCCACAGGATCACATCAAGCGCGAATACGCGACCCTCGGTTCGGAGGCCGAGGCCGGATAGCTCATCCGGAAGATGTGATGACGACCTCCGAAGAACAACTGGAGCACCAACAACATGGCACGTATTGCCGGTGTCGACCTCCCCCGTGAAAAGCGACTGGAGATTGCACTTACCTACATTTACGGAGTCGGCCGCACCCGCGCGGCCGAGACCCTCGAAGCAACGGGTGTCAGCCCGGACGTCCGCGTGAAGGACGCCACCGAGGAAGATCTCGTCAAGCTCCGTGAATACATCGAATCGAACTTCAAGGTTGAGGGCGACCTTCGTCGCGAAGTTCAGGCTGACATTCGCCGCAAGATCGAAATTGGCTCTTACCAGGGTCTTCGCCACCGTCGTGGCCTGCCGGTCCATGGTCAGCGCACCAAGACCAACGCTCGCACCCGCAAGGGCCCGAAGCGCACCGTTGCAGGCAAGAAGAAGGCCAAGTAAGGCCTAAGGACTTCCAGCCTTTACGGCGGATAGTTCTTCATACGACTGAAGAAGGAACTGTTAAACACAATGGCAGCTGCAAAAACTTCGCGCTCCGGTGCTGCTCGTAAGCCGCGCCGCAAGCTCAACAAGAACGTCACCCACGGTCACGCGTACATCAAGTCGACGTTTAACAACACCATCGTTTCCCTGACCGACACCACTGGTGCCGTTATCGCCTGGGCCTCGTCTGGCCAGGTCGGCTTCAAGGGTTCGCGTAAGTCCACCCCCTTCGCTGCGCAGCTTGCAGCAGAGGCGGCCGCGCGTCGCGCCCAGGAACACGGCATGAAGAAGGTCGACGTCTTCGTTAAGGGGCCCGGCTCCGGCCGTGAAACCGCGATCCGTTCCCTCCAGGCCGCTGGCCTCGAGGTCGGCTCGATCCAGGACGTTACCCCTCAGGCACACAACGGCGCTCGCCCCCCGAAGCGTCGTCGCGTCTGATTCGTCGCACCGGGATGCTTTGCCGTCCGGCATCGCATCCCCACGTCTGAGTACACCATTCGGTCGTGCTCACACCCTCCGTCCCACTCATGTGGGATCCACTGTCCGGCGTCATATGGCGGGCGCCGGGAAGAAAGGACCAAGACGTGCTCATTGCAGAGCGACCAATCCTCACCGAGGAAAAAGTCAGCGAACACCGTTCACGCTTCACACTCGAACCCCTCGAACCGGGCTTCGGTTACACGCTGGGTAATTCCCTGCGTCGTACCCTGCTCTCTTCGATCCCGGGTGCGGCGGTTACGTCCATCCGTATCGATGGCGTTGCCCACGAATTCCGCACTATCGAAGGTGTGAAGGAGGATGTCGCAGAGATCATCCTCAACATCAAGCAGATCGTCCTCTCCTCTGAGATGGATGAACCCGTCGTGATGTACCTGCGTAAGGCCGGCCCCGGTGTCGTCCTCGCTGGCGACATCACCCCGCCGGCAGGCGTTGAGATCCACAATCCGGATCTTCACCTTGCCACCCTCAATGACAAGGGCAAGCTCGAGATCGAACTGACCGTTGAGCGTGGACGCGGTTACGTTTCCGCGGCGCAGAACAAGGATCCTCAGGCTGAAATCTCGCGGATTCCGATCGATTCGATCTACTCGCCGGTTGTCAAGGTCACCTACAAGGTCGAGGCAACTCGTGTTGAGCAGCGTACCGACTTTGATCGCCTCGTCATCGACGTGGAGACCAAGTCGGCGATCACCCCGCGTGATGCTCTTGCATCGGCTGGTAAGACCCTTGTTGAACTGTTCGGCCTCATGCGCGAACTGAACGAGGAAGCAGAAGGCATCGAAGTGGGTCCGTCGACCACCGACGAAACCCTCGCAGCAGACCTTGCTCTGCCGATCGAAAGCCTGAACCTGCAGTCTCGTTCTTACAACGCGCTGCGTCGTCGTGGGATCCTCACCGTGGGCGAGCTTGTCGCTCACTCCGAGGCTGATCTTCTTGATATTCGTAACTTCGGCACCAAGTCGATCGAAGAGATCAAGGAATCTCTGGCCACTCTCGGCATGACACTCAAGGATTCGGTTATGCCGATCCCGGGTGCCTCTGAGTCTGGTTCGGTCCAGTTCAGCGACGAACAGTCCATCTGACCCTTATGCGTCCGATGGACGCACCTAATCCGTAGGAGACACAATGCCCACCCCCAAGAAGGGTGCTCGTCTGGGCGGAAGCCCGGCACACCAGAAGCTGATCCTGTCGAACCTCGCGACTCAGCTCATCGAACACCGCGCACTCACGACCACCGAAGCTAAGGCTAAGCTTCTGCAGCCTTACTTCGAGAAGCTCGTGACCAAGGCAAAGCGTGGCGACATGCACGCTCGTCGCACGGTTGCTAAGAAGATCACCTCGAAGGAAGCGCTCTACGTGCTCTTCGACGAGATCGCGCCGGCCATCGATTCTGAGCGTCAGGGTGGCTATACCCGCCTCATCCGCGTTGGTAACCGTAAGGGTGACAACGCTCCTCTCATGCGCATCGAAATCGTTCTCGAGAAGCTCGAGAAGAAGGCTGTTGTGAAGAAGGCTGAAGACACTGCCGCCAAGGCAGCTGAAAAGCCTGCTGAAAAGGTTGAGGAAGCCCCCAAGTCTGAAGAGACCGAGGTTGAGGCATCTGAAGCTGAGTGACTAGGTCGCGGGCTTGCCCGTGATTGACTCTCACTTTTGAGGTGGGGTCGGAGACGCTGATGCGTTTCCGGCCCCACCTTTTTGTTTGCGTCCACCGCGCTTGTTCAGGCGTGGCGTGTTTTTGTGGCTCTGCTTGTTCACGTTTGGGGTGTTTTGTGACTGTGCTTGTTCGCGTTTGGGGTGTTTTGTGACTGTGCTTGTTCGCGTTTGGGGTGTTTTGTGACCACGCTTGTTCATGCTCAGGCCGACTATCGGGCATATGCAGGCGGGCCCATGGCGGTGAACAAGCGCGGTGGGAATCGACGACAATTCGGACTAAATCGGTGAACAAGCGCGGTGGGAATCGACGACAATTCGGACTAAATCGGTGAACAAGCGCGGTGGATCGTTAGAGTTGGTGGCATGTCTGAACCCATGACGCTCGCCATTGACTGCGGTGGTGGCGGAATTAAAGGCTCCGTCGTTGACGAACGAGGCACGATGATCGCACCGGCGATTCGCACGCCTACGCCGTACCCGCTACCGCCGGAGCTCTTGATCGAAGTTGCGCAGGATCTGGCGAACAAGCTCCCTCAAGCTGACCGTGTGACTATGGGAATGCCTGGAATGATCCGACACGGAGTGGTTGTGGCTACCCCGCACTACATCACGCGCTCCGGCCCTCGCTCCAAAGTGGTTCCCGAACTTGTTGAACGTTGGGACCATTTCGACATGAGAGGAGGCATCGAAAGGGCGCTTGGCTTGCCCACGAAGGTTTTGAATGACGCCGAGGTTGCTGGAGCCGGTGTCATTACCGGTACGGGGCTCGAAATGATCATCACCCTGGGGACGGGCCTCGGAAATGCAGTCTTTGATTCCGGAGTGCTGGCACCTCACGTTGAAGTGTCGCAGGGCTTCGTCCGTTGGGGCCTGACCTACGACGATTACATCGGGGAACACGAACGGCTACGACTTGGCGATGCACACTGGTCGCGTCGCGTCCGTCGCGTCATCGATGGACTTCGTCCCATGTACATGTGGGACCGTCTCTACCTTGGAGGCGGCAACTCGAAGCTGATTACAAGCGGACATCGCGCCCGCCTAGGTGACGATGTCATCATCGTGCCCAATGATGCAGGCATCATCGGGGGAGTGCGCGCGTGGTCTCTATGAGCAACTCCGACCCCTTAGCTTTTACCGCGCTTGTTCACGAACCTGTCGCGCTTGTTGAAGAATCCGCTGCGCTTGTTCAAGCACCTCACACTCTTCGCATCCGTCTTGACCTCAGCTACGACGGGACGAATTTCCACGGGTGGGCTTCCCAGCCAGGCCAACGAACCGTGCAAGGTGAAATTGAAGCTGGCTTAGGCCTCGTACTTCGGTGCCCAACTGTGCTGACGGTCGCTGGGCGAACGGATGCCGGAGTGCACGCGCGCCATCAAGTGGTCCACTTCGACGTTGAACAAGCGCGGTGGGAAAAGCTCGCGCCTCGAGGGGCGGAAGCGACTGCGGAGGCCTGTGCGAACGCGCTTGTTCGCCGATTGAACGGTGTGATTGCGCGCGCGTATGGGCAGTGGATGCGCGATCGCGCCCTGAATGCGCCCAAAGGTACGGCCGATGTTGTGATCCGCGAGGCGCATGTTGTTTCGTCGGATTTTGATGCGCGTTTTTCTGCTCTAGGACGTCATTACTGCTACCGGCTGATGAGCGGGGGAGTCGATCCGCTCCGCCGTTTTGATGTTCTGAGTCTTGAACAACCTCTAGATGTTGACTTGATGAATCGGGCAGCAGCCCCATTGCTTGGCGAGCATGATTTTCTGTCGTATTGCCGGCCACGCGAAGGAGCCACAACGATTCGCACGCTGACGCGCCTGGAATTCAAGCCGTCTTCGACAGCGCTTGTTCACCGTTCGGGGGCGCTTGTTCACCGTTCGGGGGCGCTTACTCCCCAACAGGGCGCGTCAGAGTCCGCGCTTGTTGAGTGTTTTGTCGACGCTGATGCGTTCTGCCACTCGATGGTGCGTTCGCTTGTAGGCGCGCTTGTTGAAGTGGGTCTGGGGCGCCGGAGCGTCGACTGGCCGTATGAGCTGCTTCAAGCCTGCTCTCGAACAAGCGCGGCGCCGATTGCTCCTGCGCACGGACTGACTTTGGAGGGCGTGGACTATCCGGCGCCGGATCAGTGGGCCTCGCGCGCTCAACAAGCGCGGTCGCGTCGCGATTCGTGTTGTGGCGACGGGAGCTAGGCCCAGTCTGCCTTGGTGCGCCAGCGTTCGTGCATGCTAGTTCACCAATTCACGAGGCCGGGATCATCACCGAAACGGTTTTCTTGGGGTTGCCCGTACGGTGAACAAGCGCGGTGGGGGTAGGCAGTAGCAACTGAGGAATCGGACACAAAGGCCCGGCAACTTTGACCGGCTCAATCCTGCCCGATAGACTTGGTGACGCTGTGCGTTAGCTAGCGCCCTCGGTGTATTCCCACTCGCCGTTGAGTTGCAACTGACGCCTCGCGCGAACCGTTACATCGCGAGCGCGATCCTGGCATTGGGGATCGACGCTCCATGACTGATAAGAATTGAAGGTTACGCCCGTGCGCACCTATTCACCCAAGCCTGGGGACGCAGACAAGAAGTGGTACGTCATTGACGCCACCGACGTCGTCCTCGGCCGCCTGGCGGCTCAGGTTGCCGCCATTCTTCGTGGGAAGCACAAGCCGACGTTCGCCCCTCACATGGATATGGGTGACAACGTCATCATCATTAATGCGGACAAGGTCGTTCTGACCGGTAAGAAGCTCGAACAGAAGATGGCCTACCGCCACTCTGGTCGTCCCGGTGGTCTGACCGCAACCTCCTACCGTAACCTCATGGCCAAGTCGCCTGAGCGCGCGGTTGAGAAGGCCGTTCGCGGCATGCTTCCTCACACCAGCCTCGGCCGTATGCAGTTCAAGAAGCTGCATGTTTACGCCGGTGCTGAGCACCCCCACGCCGGCCAGTCGCCGGTTCCCTACGAGATCACCCAGGTTGCTCAGTGAGCTTCGTGCCACTGAATAATCGACATAAGCACTGAGGAGAACCGTGGCTGAGACCACCGAAATCGTCGAGCTGGATGAGGAGAACGCCCCTAGCTCGTACACCACTGAGACTGAAACCGCGCCCGCAGGTGCCGGCCAGTCCATCACCGCGCCCGGCGCGGGCCTTGGTCGCCGCAAGGAGGCCGTTGCCCGTGTTCGTCTGGTTCCCGGAACCGGCGAATGGAAGATCAACGGACGCACCCTCGAGGATTACTTCCCGAACAAGCTGCACCAGCAGCTCGTGAAGTCCCCGTTCGTCCTTCTTGACCTTGATGGCCGTTTCGATGTTGTCGCCCGTATCAACGGTGGTGGCATCTCCGGTCAGGCAGGCGCCCTGCGCCTCGGCATTTCGCGCGCTCTCAATGAGATCGACCGCGATGCCAACCGCCCGGCACTCAAGAAGGCTGGCTTCCTGACTCGTGACGCTCGCGTCATCGAACGTAAGAAGGCAGGCCTCAAGAAGGCACGTAAGGCTTCGCAGTTCTCGAAGCGCTGATCCTTCGTTTTCTTGGCTTGTGGCCCTGCTCCTTGTGGAGCGGGGCCACAAGTGTTTTTAGGGCATCGTGCTACTCGGCGCCTACCGCGCTTGTTCACGGCGTCCGGCTTTGGCGTGTGGGTGGTCTCTCATTGACGAGGCCGCGTACTTGTTGATGCCTCGCACTGAACGAGCGCGGTCTTTTTGGGTGCCAGTGGTGAACAAGCGCGCTGCTTTTGCGGTGTTGGCGGTGAACAAGCGCGGTGGGAAGAGCGGGATCCGGGCCTCGTGGTCCTTTGCGATACCGGAAATACGCGAGGGTGGAAATTCTCGCAAAGTGACAGACGGGGCCGCAGAAGAACCGAACTCGCCGGGGCCACGGGTACGCTAGGGACAACTGACACAACGCTTTCCGGCGCGATGCCGGCGTGAATGAAGGAACTAAAATGGCACGAATGTTTGGCACCGACGGTGTCCGTGGCCTCGCGAATGTTGATATTACGGCTGACCTGGCGCTGAAGATCGGTGAAGCTGCTGCTCGCTACTTTGGTGCGCTCCGCAGTGACGGGACGAAAGCGCGTGTCGTCATTGGTCGAGATACGCGCATTTCGGGTGAGTTCCTTGAGCACGCTCTGGCTGCCGGGCTTGCAAGCGCAGGCATGGACGTGACTCTTCTTGGCGTTGTGACGACTCCGACCGTTGCCTACCTGACTGCTTCGCAGGACGACATTGACTTGGGTGTCATGATCTCGGCGTCACACAACCCGATGCCTGACAACGGCATTAAGTTCTTCGCGCAGGGTGGCTACAAGCTCCCCGACGCGGTTGAAGATGAGATTGAAGCACTGATCGGAACCGAGTGGGATCGCCCGACCGGCGACGGTGTCGGCGAGGTCGACGAACAACATGAGCAGGCGAAGCGCCTGTACGTTGACCATGTGGTGAAGTCTGTGAACACGGACTTGAATGGTCTGACAATCGTCGTTGACTGCGCTAATGGTGCCGCCTTCGAGCTCGGTCCGCTAACGCTACGTGAAGCGGGTGCCGAGGTCATCGTGATCAACGCTGAACCTGACGGTCGCAATATCAACCTCAATGCTGGTTCAACCCACCCTGAAGGCCTGCAGAAGGCCGTCGTCGAGCACAAAGCAGACTTCGGTGTCGCTTACGATGGTGACGCAGACCGTTGCTTGGCAGTCGATGCTGAAGGCAACCTGATCGACGGTGACAAGATCATGGGCGCACTCGCGGTGGATGCGCGTGAGCGTGGCAAGCTCAAGGGAGACACCCTTGTCGTGACCGTGATGTCGAACCTCGGTCTGATTCTCGCGATGCGTGACAAAGGTATTAAGACGGTTCAGACCGCAGTCGGCGACCGTTACGTGCTCGAAGAAATGCGCGCCTCCAACTATGTGCTGGGCGGCGAACAGTCCGGCCACATTATTGATCTCGACCATGCAACGACGGGTGATGGCATCCTGTCGTCCCTGCTGGTTGCTCGCATGGTGAAGGAATCCGGTCGCTCCCTGGCGGATCTGACTGCGTTCGTTGAGCGCTTACCCCAGACACTCATCAATGTGGGCGGGGTTGACCGTAGCAGTGCAGCGACGAACGAAGCTGTTGCGGTGGCTGTCAAGGCTGCTGAAGCACAGCTCGGCGATACCGGTCGTGTTCTTCTTCGCCCGTCGGGCACCGAGCCGTTGGTGCGCGTCATGGTTGAGGCCGCCACCCAGGAACAGGCTGATTTAGTCGCAGCCTCACTCGCTGACGTGGTGAAGGAAAACTTGGCGATCTGATACGAGGCATCCGCTGAGGGGCGTGACTGAGACAATCAACGGGCTCGGTAGGGGAATCCTCTACTGAGCCCGTTGAGCTTTGTCTTCACCACCAGAGGCGTTCAGCGTCTCAGAAGGGACCTCGTCGCCCCTGACACGAACTGGGAAAGGCGGTCGCTAGTCCTTACGCAGTAGCAACGAATCGACGCGGTGATCCTGGTCTTTGTGGAAGATCATCGTGGCGCGTTCGCGAGTGGGAGCGATGTTTTCACGCAGGTTTGGCAAGTTAATTGCCGACCAGACCATGCGCGCTGTCGCTTCGGCCTCCGTGTCCGTCAAACTGGCGTAAGTGCGGAAGAAGGAATCTTCACGCGAGAAGGCAGTTTGGCGAAGAGTGAGGAACCGGTCGACATACCACTGCTCGATGTCGGATTCTTCAGCATCGACGTAGATCGAGAAGTCGAAGTAGTCAGACACGGAAACACCGAGCGCCCCAGGGTGGAGGCGCGGGGGTTGCAGAACGTTCACTCCCTCGACGATCAGAATGTCGGGAGCCTCAATGTGGAGGATTTTGCCCGGGACAACGTCGTAGATGACATGCGAGTACACGGGAGCAGTGACGTCGCCCGCCCCCGACTTCACGGCGGCCAAGAAATTCAGCAGAGCCTGACGGTCGTAGGACTCCGGGAAGCCCTTGCGTGCCATGATGCCCTTTTCTTCGAGCACGGCGTTCGGATAGAGGAAGCCGTCGGTTGTCACCAGGTCGACGCGCGGGGTGTGCTCCCAACGCTGGAGCAGAAGTTGCAGAAGACGGGCGACGGTTGACTTTCCAACGGCAACTGAGCCGGCAATTCCGATGACGAAAGGGGTGGGTGTGGGCGTTTGCTCGCCCAGGAAGGTGGCGCGTTCGCGGGCGGTGCGTCGCCTGCCGTCAACGTACAGCTGAAGGAGCGCAGACAAAGGGCGATAAATCGCGTCGACTTCGCTCATGTCGATGGGGTCGCCCAAGGAAGCGATCCTGGTGATGTCTTCTTGCGTCAACGGCAGGGGAGTGTGGTCGACCAACCTATCCCAATCGGCGCGTTCAATGCGCGTAAAAGGGGAGATCGCAGAGTAGGCGTGTGCGTTGTGGGAAGTCACGATGGCATTGTCTCGCACTCGCTTGTTCGAATGCACCTTTGAGGCAAAAGTGTGAAGAATGGCGGGTATCTGTCGGACATGGGCAAGGCGACGAGCGCAACTCCGCTCGATGTGCTGGAATTGCTTGCATGTGTGGAATTGTTGGACATATTGGTTGTGCCCCTTCGGCTCATTCGCGTGAGGTCGTCATGGGGGGCCTCGCTCGCCTGGAATACCGAGGATACGACTCTGCCGGTTTGGCTCTGTCAACTCCGGACGGCCTGGAGGTGATTCGCGCGGTCGGTAAGCTCGCGAACCTTGCTGACAAGATCGAGGTCCTCAAGCCTGCCGATGCTTTCGCTGCGATCGGTCATACTCGTTGGGCGACGCACGGTCGTCCGACTGTTGCGAATGCTCACCCGCATTCGTCCGCAGACGGTCGTTTCGCTCTGGTACACAATGGCATCATCGAAAATGCTGACGCGTTGCGCGCCGAACTTCGCGCCGATGGCGTCACTTTTGCGTCCGATACGGATACTGAGGTTGTCGTCCACCTGATTGCCAAGATGTACGAGGCCGGGACCGCTGGGCAGTGGGGCGGCTCTCTTGCCGGAGTGCACGCTGGCGAAGATACTGTTCGTCGCCTGATTGCTGCGATGCGCGCTGTTACTGAGCGCCTGCAGGGCACATTCACGCTGCTACTCGTTTCAGCCGATGCGCCGGAGGTTATTCTTGCGGCACGCCGTTCTTCGCCTCTGGTCGTTGGTTTGGGTGACGGCGAAAACTTCCTCGGTTCTGACGTTTTGGCATTCATTGAGCACACGAACCGCGCTGTCGAGATCGATCAGGATCAGATGGCCATTGTCACGGCTCGTGGCGTGACTGTTCTTGGCCATGATGGGAATGTTGTTCCGCTCAAGGAATACGAAGTTGACTTCACTTCGGATCGCGCGACGAAGGACGGCTGGCCGACCTTCATGGAAAAGGAAATTCACGAACAGCCCCGTGGTGTTCGCGAAACCTTGGAAGACCGTATCGATTCCACCGGTCACCTTGCACTCGACGAGGTCCGTATCCCCGAGTACATTCTGCGTGGCGTCGACAAGATCGTCATGATCGGTTGCGGTACCGCGTCCTACGCCGGTCAGGTCGCCAAGTACGCGATCGAACACTGGTGCCGTATCCCCGTCGAGGTCGAGCTTTCCTCTGAGTTCCGCTACCGCGACCCGGTCGTCACCGAAAAAACACTGGTCGTGGCCATCTCGCAGTCCGGTGAAACCATGGACACGATCCAGGCGATCCGTCACGCTCGCGAGCAGGGCGCGAAGGTCGTGGCGATCGTGAATACTCCGGGCTCGACTATTTCGCGTGAGTCCGACGCTGTTCTGCTGACCCACGCGGGCCCGGAAATCGCTGTCGCCTCCACCAAGGCGTTCACGTCTCAGGTCACCGCCTGCTTCATCCTTGGCCTGTACCTTGCCCAAGTTCGTGGCAACAAGTACTCCGACGAGATCATCGACTACATGGAAAAGCTGGCTGAAGCACCGGCGAAGATCCAGAAGATCCTCGATCAGGGCGAGACTGTCCGACAGTTTGCTCGCACCATGAAACACGCGACGTCCGTCATCTACCTCGGTCGCCACGTCGGATACCCGGTTGCCCTTGAAGGCGCCTTGAAGCTCAAGGAAATCTGCTACATCCACGCAGAAGGCTTCGCGGCCGGCGAACTCAAGCACGGCCCGATCGCACTGGTCGACGAAGGCCAGCCAGTCATCATCGTTGTTCCGACCCCGCGTCGTCCCGAACTGCACAACAAGGTTCTGGCAAACATTCAGGAAGTTCGCGCTCGCGGTGCAAAGACCATCGTCATCGCTGAAGAAGGCGACACCTCCGTCGACGAATTCGCTGAAATCGTGTTCAGGATTCCTCCGATTCCGACGCTGTACGCACCCCTGTTGACGGTTGTCCCACTGCAGATCTTCGCCTGCGAACTTGCAACCGTGAAGGGCCTTGACGTCGATCAACCACGCAACCTCGCTAAGTCTGTGACCGTTGAGTAAGCATCCCTGACTGGACTTTTCCTGCGTCTGCCACACGTCGTGGCAGACGCAGGATTCGTTTTGTGCGGACGTTTTCGCTTTCGTGGGACAAATCCCACTACCATCGGGCTGTATCCGCTTGTTGACCGAGTATGCGAGCCCGGCCTCGTACACCAAAAACAGGATTGAGATTATCGTGATCGACATTCTCTGGGCGCTCGTTCCATCGATTTTGTTTGGCCTTCAAACCACCATCACCGGCGCGGTCAAGACAACTGACCAGCAGCGTGTTCTCGGTTTGACGATGGGTGGTTTTATTTTTGCGCTCGCAGTCACGCCCTTCCTTGGGGTTCAGTGGAATGTGCGCGATGTGATCGTCGCTTTTGTTACCGGATTGATTGTCGGCTGGGGTCTGGTGGACCAGGTCGCTGCTTTCAACGTGCTGGGTGTTTCGCGCACGATGCCGGTGTCGACGGGCGGGCAGTTGGCAGCGATCTCGCTGGGTGGTGTTCTTCTGTTCGGCGAATGGCGTCACGGTGGGGCGCTCCCGGTCGGTGCGACTGCGATTATCGTCCTCATTCTGGGTATTTGGTTCGTCTCACGCACCGAGGAAGGCTCCGATACGAAGAACCTGGATTGGGCGCGCGGAACGCGTTTGCTGATGACGTCGACCTTCGCTTTTTCGAGTTACGTGTTGATCGGTCGTGCCTTTGGGCTGGATGGTCCCTCGATCCTGTTGCCGCAGGCGACGGGCTACTTCCTTGTTGCCCTGATCGCGTACGCCGTTGACGCGCGCCGGAAGGGGGACGAGGCTCCGACGCTAGTGAGTCTCCCAATGGCGCAAATGACGGCACTCGGCCTGATGTGGGGTGCCGCCGTCGTCCTACTCCAGGTCGGCGCTGGACGCGTCGGTGTCGCGACCGGTTTCACTCTGTCGCAGCTGGGCATTCTGATTTCGACTCCTCTCGGTATCCTCTGGCTGGGTGAGCACCGCGCGGGTCGCGAACTGCGTTGGACTGTCATTGGTGTTGCGCTGGTTATCGTCGGCGCGGTGCTTGCGGGGGTCGCTAAGGGGCTCGACGCCGCCTGAGGCCTTTTCGTCCGCGCCTTGGCGCACATCCCCCGGTCTTATACCACCGCGCTTGTTCACCGTTTGGGGTGTATACGACCGCGCTTGTTCACCGTGCGGCACCAACCCCTGAGAGTGAAGAAACCGCGACAATCCGCGCAATAGGTTGATGCGTGCCCAAAGGGGTGACACTATCACTGCATGATCTTCGTGAACGATCGCGCGACTGCGCGTGCCATTGAGGCTGACTTTTTAGCGCGCCACACAGAAGCTGGAGATGGCGATCCGGATTGGTTAATGAAGCGAGCGGCACACGCAGTAGCTGAAGCCGTGACCGCGCTTGTTCACCGCGGCGATACCGCGCTTGTTCACCGTTCACCCGCCTTTTCACCCGGATGCGTTGAAAGCGATGATTGTCTGACGCTTCCTCGCGTGTGCGCGCTTGTTGGAGGCGGGGACAACGGAGGCGATGCCCTGTATGCGCTCGCCTACCTAGCTGAACAGGGGTTTTCCTGCTCGGCTCTGCTTCTTGCTCCGAAGTCTCATTCACGAGGCCGATCAGTTGCGCTTGAGGCAGGTGTGCAGATTCTTGATGCTTACGCGCTTGTTCAGGAAAAGCTTGCCGATCAGCAGGATCCAGCCGGTGGCGCTGACGGTGAACAAGCGCGGTCGAAGTTGTGGGCGCTCACTGACATTTCAAACATTGCTACGGCTTTGGAAGCTCCTATCTGGATCGATGGAATTCTTGGAATTGGCGCGTCAGGCGAGCTTCGGGAACCGACGCGCTCGTTCATCGAGGAGCTTGTCCAGCTTCAACAAGCGCGGGGAGTGAAGGTCGTCGCGGTCGACGTGCCTTCCGGGCAGTTCTCAGATGATGGGGAAGTGACTGGGCCAGTAGTGTCTGCGACAACGACCGTCACTATGGGATTGCTGAAGACACCACTCGTCCTTCCTCCCTCCGCCTATTACACGGGGACTCTGCAGTGTGTTCCGCTGGGTTTTAACGCCCAAGAATCAGATGTTCGAGTCGTGACCGACCAAGATGTTGCCCGCACTGTCATTCGCCCCGATTGGGCGGACCACAAGTACACGCGCGGAGTCGCAGGCTTGGTAGTCGGCTCAGAAACCTACCCCGGAGCAGGCGCTCTGAGTTGTCTGGGGGCCAGCTATTCCGGCGTGGGCATGGTGCGTCTGGATGCGCCCGATCAAGTCCTTGACTTGGTGTTGACGCTCGAGCCGGGGATCGTTGGTGTCGGTGGTCGAATCCAGGCGGGTCTGGTTGGTCCGGGAATGGATGATGATACGCGTGTGAACGCGCTCGAGCTGGCAAAGTTCTGCGTTGCCTCGCATCTTCCCCTGATTGTTGATGCGGGTGCGCTGTCCTTTGTCCGAGAAATGGCGACGGTGGGAGGATTGGAGCGGGTGCTCCTCACGCCTCACGCAGGCGAAGCCGAGGCTATGTTCAGCCAATGGGGCCAGAAGCGCCCTCGCTGGTGGGTTGAGCAGTGCCCGGTAGAGGCCGCACGTCTTCTTGCGAAGCTCAGTGGAGCAAATGTGCTGCTGAAAGGGGCCTCGTGCATTCTTTCAACACCGCAAGGCGAAATCGTTATTGTTCCGCGAGGGAGTGGCTGGGCCGGAGTCGCAGGAAGTGGCGATGTGCTGGCGGGCCTGCTCGCAGGCTTTGCGGCACAGTGGGGTGCGAAGAGTGAACGAGGCTCATCAACTACTTCGCTTGTTGAAGCTCTGGCTGCGGGCGCGCTTGTTCACGCGCGTGCTGGCGAACGCGCTGCGTCGAAGGTGAGTGTGAGTGGTGGCCCGGTGACCGCAATCCAGATTGCAAAATGCGTGTCGAGCGTGATCGGGGAGTTGCTCGCCTGATTTTTACCGCGCTTGTTCAGTGCTCCGTTTCAACAAATTGGTGCTGACGAGCTGTTTTCTTGAACAAGCGCAGTGCTGTTTGACGAGTAAACGGTGAACAAGCGCGGTGTTGTTTGACGAGTAAACGGTGAACAAGCGCGGTGGGAGACGCGTGAATCTGAAGGTGAACGCAACAATGATGACCCTCCGTAACGCGCGCTTGTTCACCGGTGCGATACTAGAAGCGTGATGAACGAAGAGTCTTCCGCTTTCGCCCAGTACCCGGCGCGCGCTGTCGTTGACCTCAGCGCCATTGCCGACAATCTGGCGGTGCTGAAACAATCTGCGCCGACGGCCATTCAGATGGCAGTTGTCAAGGCAGATGCCTACGGGCATGGAATTCTTCCCGTTGCGATGACTGCGCTTGAGGCAGGAGCTTCGTGGCTCGGTGTCGCGCAACTCGGTGAAGCACTCACTCTGCGATACGCGCTCGACGAAGCTGGAATAGCACGTGAGAAAGCGCCGATTCTGACGTGGATCGCCCCCTCGGGAGCTGACTGGGCGCAGGCGCTCGAAGCAGACTTGGATCTGTCGGTGTCCTGGACCTGGGTGCTGGCCCAGATCTGCGCGGCTGCACGCGAAACGGGTAAGAAGGCGCGCATTCACGTGAAGATCGATACGGGCATGTCGCGCGCGGGTTCGACGCTTGCGGATCTGCCGGCGCTTGCTTCGGCAGTGCGGATGGCCCGCGACGAGGGTCTTGTTGAGGTGATCGGCGCGTGGAGTCACCTGTCGCGCGCGGACGACCCCAGCGACGAGGGCAATGCATCGACCGCCTCGCATGTCCACATTTTCGAGGCCGGTTGCACAATTCTGGCGCAGGCTGGAATTAGGCCGGAACTTCGCCACCTGAGTGCCACATCAGGCATCCTCTGGCATCCCGAAGCGCACTACGACATGGTGCGCGCCGGCATCGGTATGTACGGACTGAGCCCCAACTCCGCCGTGGCGTCCGCATCTGACTTGGGGTTGCGTCCCGCGATGACCCTGCAAGCGCCACTGACCAGCGTCAAAGTAATCGAAGAGGACACCCCCGCTTCATATGGTGGCACGTGGCGTTCGCCCTCGAGGCGCTGGGTTGGTCTGGTGCCCCTCGGATATGCCGACGGTATTCTGCGCGCCGGATCGAACGGCGCTCCCGTCCTTGTTAACACGGATAGGGGTCCGATTCGCACGCATATTGTAGGCCGAGTGTGTATGGATCAGTTCATCATCGACCTTGGCCCAGCATCGGGGGAGGCGGGTCTGCCGACTGGCCGCACCGAGAATGCGCCCGCACAGGTTGGAGACGGCGTCATCCTTTTCGGTGACCCGGCCACCGGTGCGCCACTGGCTGACGAATGGGCAAGCCAAGCCGGCACCATCAACTACGAAATCGTTGCCCGCTTGGGCGAACGCATCCCGCGCCTCTATATTGGCGCGGCTCGACGTGAGGAGAACTGTTCATGACCGCTGAACCCCAGTCGTTGGTGTCTGCTTCCGCTGATGAAACGCGGTGCCTCGGGCGCGCCTTGGGTGAAAACCTGCGCGCCGGCGATCTCATCATGTTGCGTGGCGGTTTGGGCGCGGGTAAGACGACGTTCACTCAAGGCGTGGGTGAAGGAATCGGGGTACGAGGCCGTGTGGCATCCCCGACGTTCATCGTGGCCCGCGTTCACCCGAACCTCGGTGACGGTCCTGACTTGATCCACGCCGACGCCTATCGCATCCGCGACCTCGAAGACCTCGAAACCCTGGACCTCGATTCTTCTCTGGCAGAGTCCGTGACCGTCGTCGAATGGGGCGAAGGTAAGACGGAAGCCCTGTCTGATGAGCGCCTCGAAATTGATGTCACGCGCAAGACCGGTGGTGAAGCTGCCCACGACGGAGACGCGATCGACCTTGAAACGATGGATGACGGCGAGCGCACCATTACGCTCCACCCGCACGGCAACCGCTGGGACGGCGTTCTCGAAGCAGTCATGGCACGCGCCAGCGAACTGATTGCCACCTTGGACGAAGACTGATTGGCAAGCCCCGCGTTTCTTGGGATCGCCCGCTCCCGAAGCTCACATCGTGACTCGCTGATCCGACGAGTAGGATTACCCCTGTGATTGAACTGAGCCTTGATACCTCCGCCGCCACGATCGTTTCCGTCTTGAAAGACGGAACCGTGGTGGGACACGCTCACAACGAATCAACGCGTCACCACGCTGAATCGATCACCGAGCTTGTCCGCGAGACACTCGGTCAAGCCGGTCTGCCGGTCGAGGCGAAGGACGCTGGTATTGAACGCGTGTTGGTTGGTACGGGTCCTGCACCGTTTACCGGTCTGCGCGCGGGCCTCGTCTCCGCGCGAGTGTTTGCGCTCGCGGCAGGCGTGCCCGTCTACGGAGCCTCAAGCTTGGATGTCATTGCCCGCCAGGCACTCGACTTGCTTCCCCCGGACACCCACGTGTACGCCGTTTCTGATGCGCGCCGTAAGGAACTGTACTGGGGACACTACGTCGCAGAAGGTGCCGATGATGTGCGTCTGATCGGCCGCCTTGAGGTCGGCACGGCTCAGAGCCTGCTCAACTCGATGCGTGATGCGGACGGTCTGATCATCAGCGCGGGTGAACTTCCCGCTCACTCCGTCGACTGCCTTGCCCTCGCGGGTAAGGGGCCGATCGTTGATGGAGATCCGGCAGTTCTGTCGCGTATTGTTTCTGCTCGTTTGGCCAAGGGTGAAGAAGATCGCCTCGGCACCGAGCCGCTCTACCTGCGCCGTCCCGAGATTCACGGCCAGCCGATGGAGCGCATGTGACCGGCGTTCCGGTTGAGATCCATCAGGCAAAGCCGGGGGATGAAGAGATCCTGGTTGCGCTTGAAGAAGCTCTTTTCCCGGAGGACCCATGGACGTGGGGAATGATCGCCGACGAGCTGGCCTCCCCGTTTTCCACCTACTACCTGGCGGCCCTCCCAGATGGCCCTGACCTGCAGGTTGTCGGCTACGGGGGAGTGAAAGTGGTGGGCGATGGCGCCGACATTATGACAATCGGCGTTTTCCCCCATGTACGAGGCCAGGGCCTGGGTAAACAGATCCTCGACCTGCTGGTATCTCGCGCACGTGAAGCTGGAGCGGACTACGTGTTCCTTGAAGTTCGCGAGTCGAATGAAGCTGCACGACGCCTCTACGAACGCTCAGGTTTTATCGTCCTGGACCGCTTGAGGGGATATTTCAAGAATCCACTCGAAGACGGCATCGCCATGCGATTGGACCTGACGAACTGAAAGTGTGGGTGGCCTCGTCCCTTCAACGTCGAGCGTGACGGTGACGGAAGAGAGCACACAAGTAGGCGCGCACCTGCGTTTTACGACGGGTTTCTCAAAACTGTCATATGCCCGAAATTTGAAACAGGACGGTTAGGTAAAAGGCAGTCAACACCCGCCTGAAACATCTCTGTCGCACGCGTAACCAGCCTCCAAACCGCCAAGGAAGCCCCTAAGAATTTAGCTAAATTACGCGGAAAACTGAGCTGACAAAACGCTCATCTAGGACCAAGGGCGGACAACAGTCCTAAAACGCTTGAAGACGTGTGGATATTCTTGGGACATGGCCACTACAAATGTCGCAACGAAGAAGCGCCGCGCGTGGACCACCAGTGTTTTTATTAAGCAACTGATGGCCATCTCGGGCTTCATTTTCGTCTTCTTCCTGCTGTTCCACTCCTACGGCAACCTCAAGATGTTCCTCGGTCAGGAAGCGTATGACCATTACGCACACTGGCTGAAGGAAGAGGCTTTCGTGCCGATCTTCCCGCACGGCGGATTCATCTGGGTATTCCGCGCCGCGATGCTCCTGATGCTTGTCATCCACCTGTACGCAGCTGCATACACGTGGAAGCGTTCGCGTCGCGCACGTTCGACCCGCTACGTCGTGAAGAAGTCCGTTACCGATTCGTACGCCGCGCGCACCATGCGCATGTCCGGCGTTCTGATCCTGTTCCTCTTCATCTTCCACATCCTGCACTTCACGACCGGCACTGTCCGCACGGGCTTCACCGCTGATTCGACGCCTTACGAGCGCATGGTTGCATCGTTCAACTCGCCGCTGCTCGTCATCGTGTACGCAATCTTCGTCGGTCTTGCATGTATTCACGTTTCGCACGGCTTCTGGTCAATGTTCCAGACGCTCGGTTGGGTTCGCCCCGCGACTCGTAAGCCGATGATCGTCCTCTCCGGCCTCGTTGGCGCCATCATCTTCGTGATGTTCATGGCACCTCCGATCGCAATCGCCGCCGGATTCATCTCTTGAGGAAGCTGATTACTCATGACTGAAACCCTGATCAAGGGCCTCTACCGTGAAGGCGAGAAGATCGCTGACGCCAAGGCTCCTCTTGATGTGCCAATCGCCGAATGCTGGGAACAGCGTAAGTTCTCCGCCGCTCTGGTGAACCCGGCTAACCGTCGTAAGCTCCGTGTCATCATCGTAGGCAGTGGCCTTGCGGGTGGCGCTGCTGCCGCTTCGCTCGGCGAAATGGGCTACAACGTCGACGTGTTCTTCTACCAGGACTCCGCTCGTCGCGCGCACTCTATTGCTGCGCAGGGTGGTATCAACGCTGCGAAGAACTACCGCAACGACAATGACTCCGTCTACCGCCTCTTCTACGACACGGTTAAGGGTGGTGACTACCGCGCCCGCGAAACCAACGTCTACCGTCTGGCAGAGGTCAGCGCGAACATCATCGACCAGTGCGTCGCACAGGGCGTTCCGTTCGCGCGCGAATACGGTGGTCTGCTCGACAACCGCTCCTTCGGTGGTGTCCAGGTCTCCCGTACGTTCTACGCGCGTGGCCAGACAGGTCAGCAGCTCCTGATCGGCGCCTACCAGGCGCTGGAACGTCAGGTTGCAGCCGGCACGGTCAAGGAATACTCGCGCCACGAAATGGTTGAGATCATCGTTTCCGATGGTCGCGCCCGTGGCATCGTCGCCCGTGACATGGCAACCGGCAAGCTGGAAACCTACGTCGCTGACGCAGTTGTCCTGGCAACCGGTGGTTACGGCAACGTCTTCTTCCTGTCGACCAACGCGATGGGGTGTAACGCTACCGCAATCTGGCGCGCATACCGCAAGGGTGCCTACTTCGGTAATCCCTGCTTCACGCAGATCCACCCGACCTGCATCCCGCAGCACGGCGATCAGCAGTCGAAGCTGACCCTCATGTCGGAGTCTCTCCGTAACGACGGTCGTATTTGGGTTCCCAAGAAGGCTGAAGACTGCGAAAAGGACCCGCGTCAGATCCCCGAAGAGGATCGCGACTACTACCTGGAGCGCATCTACCCGTCCTTCGGCAACCTGGTTCCCCGCGATATTGCATCGCGTCAGGCAAAGAACATGTGTGACGAAGGTCGTGGCGTCGGCCCGAAGATCGCCGGCGTCGCCCGTGGCGTCTACCTCGACTTCGCCGATGCGATCGAGCGCATGGGTGTGGCCGCCGTCTCTGCGAAGTACGGCAACCTGTTCGATATGTACGAGCGCATTACGGGCGACAACCCCTACGAGGTGCCGATGCGCATCTACCCGGCAGTCCACTACACCATGGGCGGGCTGTGGGTTGACTACGATCTCGAGTCCAACCTTCCCGGTCTGTACGTTGCTGGCGAAGCAAACTTCTCCGACCACGGCGCCAACCGCCTGGGTGCATCCGCGCTCATGCAGGGGCTGTCGGACGGCTACTTCGTCCTGCCGAACACAATCAACGATTACCTCTCCAAGTGCTTCAATCTGCCGAAGTTGGACGAATCGTCCGCTGACGTTGTCGAAGCTCTCTCGATGGCTCAGAAGCGCATCGACACCCTGATGTCGATCAACGGTTCCCGATCGGTTGATTCCTTCCACAAGGAACTCGGCCACATCATGTGGGAATACTGCGGTATGGAGCGCACCGAGGAAGGCCTGAAGAAGGCAATCGGTATGATTCGCGAACTTCGCAAAGAGTACTGGCAGAACGTTCGCGTTCCCGGCAAATCCATTGGTGAACTCAACCAGTCCCTCGAAAAGGCTGGTCGCGTTGCCGACTTCATGGAGCTTGGTGAACTCATGTGCATCGACGCTCTTCACCGCGAGGAATCCTGTGGCGGCCACTTCCGCGCCGAGTCACAGACCCCCGAAGGTGAAGCGCTTCGTGATGACGACAAGTTCCTGTACGTCGCCGCGTGGGAGTGGGGTGGCGAAGACCAGCCACCGATCCTCCACAAGGAAGACCTCATTTACAACAACATCGAGCTGAAGCAGCGGAGCTACAAGTGAACCTGACACTGAAGATCTGGCGCCAAGATGGTCCCGAGGACCGTGGCGCGATGCACGAGTACCAGGTGAAGGGAATCTCCGAGGAGTCGTCCTTCCTTGAAATGCTCGACGTCCTCAATGAGGAACTCTTCGCACGTGGTGAAGAACCCATCGCATTCGATTCTGACTGCCGTGAAGGCATCTGCGGTCAGTGTGGCATTGTCATCAACGGCATTGCTCACGGCCCAGAGGTCACCACGACCTGCCAGCTTCACATGCGTACTTTCCATGACGGTGACACCATCACCATTGAGCCGTGGCGTGCAGAAGCATTCCCGGTCATCAAGGACCTGGTTGTCAACCGTTCCGCACTGGACCGCATCATCCAGGCTGGTGGCTATATTTCGGTCAACACCGGTGCGGCCCCGGATGCTCACGCAACCCCGGTCCCGAAGCAGGACGCAGACCGCGCATTCGAAGCGGCTGCATGCATCGGCTGTGGCGCTTGCGTGGCAGCCTGCCCGAACGCTTCGGCGATGCTGTTCACCTCGGCTAAGGTGACACACCTCCAGCTTCTGCCCCAGGGCAAGCCGGAGAACTACAAGCGCGTTGTCAACATGCTCAACCAGATGGATGAAGAGGGCTTCGGCTCCTGCACCAACATCGGTGAGTGTGCTGCGGTCTGCCCGAAGCAGATCCCGCTTGACGTCATCTCCACGCTGAACCGTCAGCTCGGAAAGGCTGCCCTCAAGGGCGTCTGATCCGGCTTGTGGCCTTCGCGGGGTCCCGGTGGTTTACCACCGGGACCCCGCGTTTGTTTCTCCATCTTCCTTGCCCTATATCCGTCTTCCCTGACCGCGCTTGTTCACCGTTTCGCCTCCAAGTAATACCGCGCTTGTTCACCATCGGGCGCTCAGAATTACACATTAAGTCTGGAAGCATCGGCCCATCTCGCCGACTGCTCAATGCAGAAGAGGCTAGAGTAAGAGCAGATAAAACTGCTGGTCAGCGCCATAGTTCGGCGTCGATGCGGAAGGTGATTTCAATGGAGAAATTCGACGAAACAGGCCCGAACACTCACACTCGTCGCTACAGGGTTTCATCATCGGTTGCTATCGGAGCAATGATTGTCTTCGCGATTCTGTCGATCCTGCTTCTGTCCGGCTTGATGTTCGGCTCGGATGCAATCAAGGTCATCGCGGATAAAGCACTCCCCTGGTCGCTTCTTGCCTTCGCCGTTGCATGTGTTGCGATGATCGTTGCCAACAAGCGGACTCCGCTGAAGGATGATGACCCCGTAGAAAACTCACAGTGATGGCGGTCCGTGCCACGGCGCGGATGTCACACATTTGGATTCACGGCCTCGTTCTTTGCCGGCATAAACTGGAAGGGTGAAGGAACCACTCATCCTCGGAATCGAATCCACCTGCGACGAAACTGGCATTGGTCTTGTGCGCGGGTGCGAACTGCTCGTCGACCGCACGGCCACATCGATGGATCAGTATGCCCGCTACGGTGGTATCATCCCAGAAATTGCGTCGCGCGCTCACCTTGAATCGTTTATCCCAACCTTGAATGCGGCGCTTGATGAAGCTGGCGTGACGCTTGATGACGTGGATGCGATTGCTGTTGCTGGTGGTCCGGGCCTCGTTGGTTCTTTGACGGTCGGTATTTGTGCTGCGAAGGCGCTTGCCTCGTCCCTTGGTAAGCCCCTGTACGGTGTGAACCACGTGATCGGCCATCTTGCTGTCGATAAGCTTGCTGACGGCCCGCTCCCTGAGCGCTTTATCGGTCTGGTTGTTTCCGGTGGTCACTCGAATATTTTGCTGGTTAACGACATTGCAACCGACGTTCAAGAACTGGGTGGCACGCTTGACGATGCTGCCGGCGAAGCCTTCGATAAGGTTGGACGCCTGCTCAATCTGCCTTACCCGGGTGGGCCGCACGTCGATCGGCTCTCCCAGGCTGGCGACGTGAATGCCATTAAGTTCCCGCGCGGTTTGTCCGGTGGCAAGGATAAAGAGCGTCACAAGTACGATTTCAGCTTTTCCGGTCTGAAGACCGCTGTTGCTCGCTACATAGAGGGTACCGAGGCTCGCGGTGAAGCTGTGAACCCTGAAGACGTGTGCGCAGGCTTCTCTGAGGCAGTGAATGACTCTCTGACCGCTAAAGCAGTGCGCGCGGCGTTGGACACGGGGTGCCAGACGATCGTTGTGGGTGGCGGTTTTTCTGCGAACTCTCGTCTGCGTGCGCTTCTTGCTGAGCGTGCTGAGGCTTCTGGGCTTGAGGTTCGCCTGCCCCCGTTGCGTTTCTGCACGGATAACGGTGCGCAGATCGCTGCGATGGGGTCGGAGCTTGTTCGCGCAGGTGTTGCTCCGTCGGATTGGAATTTCTCGCCAGATTCGGGCATGCCTCTGACGCAGACGTCAATGTTGCCTAGTGCCTGATCTTCCTCTTTGCTATCGGTTGCGCCTAATCACCACCGCGCTTGTTCACCGTTTGTGTGGGGTGAGGTCGCGCTTGTTCACCGTTCAGGTTGGCGCGTCGGTGGCGCGAAGACGTTAATTGGCGAGGCCACTTACCGTCACATCACTGCGCATGTGTGCGCGGATCAGCTGACACGCGTTGCAATGATCGCGCGGTGACGTCCCTCGATGCGCGTGGCAATGACGACGCCGTCCTTATCGCCTGAGAGCTTGAGTGAACGCCTCAGTGTCGCAGGGTCAATGTCGGCGCCTCGCTTCTTGACTTCAATGCGTCCGATGCCAAGGCTTCGAAGAGCAGCGGAAATTGTTTTCGGTTTCAACGTGACGACATCTTCGACCTTGAACCAGCGGATGAATTCGCTCGGCGTTGCCTCAGTCGCACTCACATACGCGATCGACTCAGAGATCAGGTGTGCATCCAACTGGTCGGCGAGCGTTGAAATGAGCCCGGCTCGAATCACTGCATCGTCGGGTTCACCCAAGTAATCCGCCAGCTTCCCGACGGGGGTTGGGATAAGTGGAGCGTTTGCTGGGGCCTCGTGAATTGCGCGCAAGGTGAACGTCCGCGATCCCTTGATGACGCACGCAACCCGACCCGAGCCATCGTGGGCGAGCGGGCCAGTCCAAATTGCCGCCTCGACTATGGATCCATCGACGCTTGTCCACTGCACGCACGCGTCTTCAGGCAGAGCCGAATAGGTGATTCCGGGCGCGACTTTGATGCCAACGCGGGGAATTGCCTCGCGCCAGCCCAGTACCGTTGAAAGTGAGGGAGACCAGGATTCAGGATTCATGAGACGTCTGGATCCGCGTTTTGCTCCGGTGCGTCGTGCAGGATCAGCGAAGATGGCGTCGACGCCACGGTCGGCAAGCTCATGAATGTCAAGATCCAGGACATTCCCAAGTAACACGTCGCTGTCCGGGAAATCGCGCAGGTTGGTTGCTGCGCATGCGACGGCATCGGGATTCAGGTCGACGCTGAGCGTTTTTAATCCTAGGCCGGCAATCGCCAGCGAGTCACTACCAATCCCACATCCGAGGTCTGCGACGTAGGTTGCTCCGCTGTCCCGAAACCGCCCAGCGTGGTGTGCGGCGACATTGAGGCGCGTTGCCTGCTCCAGTCCGTCGCGCGTGAAAATCATATGGTTGGCAAATTCGCCGAACTTCGTGTGAGCGTGAACGCGCAGATCCAATTGGGTGAGGAGCGCTGACACGAGTGCCGGCTCGATCCCTTCTTTCCGTAAGAGCGCGTTCAAGTGTGCCTGGTCTGCTTCTGTTGTGTGCGGGAGGGCCTGCAGGCGGGTAAGCAGGTCCCACCCCTCGCGCGTCAGAACAGGATCGAGGGAAGAATTCATCCTCCGATTCTGCCACGGACCGCGCTTGTTCGACGTTTACGCACATCGTTGGGCATTTGCTTTCCCCGATTGAGTGCGCTTGTTCAGCGTTAGTGCGTCTGGATTTCAGATGTTGGGGACGAGGCTGCGCACATGAACTGGTTGCTTTTCTTGAACAAGCGCGGTGGTGGAGGTGGTGGATCGGTGAACAAGCGCGGTGGGTAATCTGCTGAAAGTGAACTGTTTGGCACTCAGGTTGCTCGAGTGCCAGAGGCGGAATATGCTCATGCATGAAGCGGTGAAAACCGCGAAGCGATCCTGCCCCTGACCCCCGCGACGGCAGGGAAGGGATGACGGAAACTTTCAAGAAGAAAGGGAGCGACAGTGTCGATCTCCATCAAGCCCCTCGAAGACCGTATTGTTATCCAGCAGGTCGAGGCAGTTCAGACCACCGCCTCTGGCCTGGTTATCCCGGATACCGCCAAGGAAAAGCCACAGGAAGGCGAAGTTATCGCAGTCGGCCCTGGCCGCGTTGATGACAATGGAAACCGCGTTCCCGTCGACGTGAAGGTCGGCGACGTTGTGATTTATTCGCGCTACGGTGGTACCGAGGTCAAGTACGAAGGCAAGGAATACCAGATCCTCTCCGCACGCGACGTCCTCGCAATCGTTGAGCGCTGAACCTAGAGTTCACCACTGACAAACAGTGTGGGCCTGGCACCTCAGGTGCCAGGCCCACACTGTATCGAGAACAGCAAAGAACTACGCGGCGTTTGTTTCCGTCTCCTTTGTCCGACGAGGCCACGCGAACCACGCGGCGGCAATCACCAAGACAACAACTGTGATCATTGCCCACGTAGGAATCGTCGAACCGAACCGCATCAGAGACTGTTCCCACGAAGCCAAGGTCGTTGCTGAAATCAATCCCCCAAGTGGATTCGCGATGCCAGCGACCAGAAGCGCCGCGCCCAGCGCAACCAAAACGATGCCTGAGACGACGTTCGTCCACGTTGTATCGCGACCGAATAGTCGAAGGGGGCGGGGACGCAACCAGGTGCTTGAGGACAAATTCGTAGACTGCCACGCCAATGCGAGCACTGCCAGAGGAACAACCATGCCAGTGGCGTACAGAGCCATCAGAGCAGCGCCTGTTGCCGGCGAAGCTCCGATACCTGCGGCCACCAAAACGGCCCCTAGGATTGGCCCAGCGCAACCGATACCGGCAAAGCCATAGGTGAGCCCCAAAAGGTAGATCGACAGAGGATGAGTGCGATCACGTTCTTTGCGTACTCCCGCCGACGCCTTGCGATGGGGCGTGGGGATTTCAAGAGCGATAATCTCAACGATGCCAAGAATGATGATGATGAAGGCGCAGATGCGTGTGATCAGATCCAGGTGATCGCGCAGAGCTGATCCCGCCGCGCCGACAAGTACGCCCAAAGGCAGAAGAGAAGTCAGCAAACCCAGCCAGAAGATTCCGGTGCGCAGTAGCAGTGCAGAACGCGACTGGAATGCGTATGCGAAGAATGCTGGCAGGATCATCACCGAACAGGGGGCGAAGACCGTCAATACGCCACCGAGCAGGGCAGCCAATGGGGTCAAAGTCATGACCGGGCGGCCTCCGCCTGAAGTTCAATCGTTGTGCGCACATACTCGTAATCGCGGTAGCCCGAAATGTAGGTGTCCCCAATGAACATGAAAGGTGTGCCGGTGATGCCGATGGAGTAGGCTTCCTTCTTCGCGTTGGCGACAGCCTGAACGGTTTCGGCCGCATTCATCGTGGCGCGGAAGGTGTCGATGTCTGAAACGCCAGCTTGTTCAGCGAATGCGACGAGAGATTCCTCGGTGTATTCCGGGTGTTCGTGTTCGTTGGTTGCCTGATACAGCAGGTCGTGGAATTCCCAGAACTTGCCCTGATCGGCTGCCGCACGTCCCGCTTGAGCTGCTAAGGGGGACGTGGGGGTGATCTGTGCCAGGTCGCGCCATTCGATGCGAAGAGTTCCGTCTTCGATCAGATCGGCAAGTTGGGGTTCGATTTTTTTAGCAAACAGCGTGCAGTAGGGGCAGGAGAAGTCAGAGAAGAGTGTGAGGACAACCGGAGCGTCCAGAGCGCCTTTGGCCTGATTGTCGTTGGCGTCGCGCTTGGGTGCGGATCGAATGATTGCAAGGAGCTCTGCGTTCTTCTCACTGGGTGCTGCGACGTTCGGGTCAACGTCGGCGGCCGCCGCGGCAGCGGACGAGGCTCCTGGCGTCGCTGATGCAGATTGGGCAGATTGAGTGTGCGTCGAGTCTGACGATTGCGCTGATGCTGCCGAATCTGCTTGCTTGTTTCCACTAGTTGTCCAAATGCTGACGGCAAGGACGAATGCTGCAATGATGATGAGTGCGATCGAAATGATGAGCGATCGGGATTTACGGCGTGGCTGGGATGAAACAACTGGTGATGTCACGACTTCGCTTCCGATTGGTTGTTGGGGAATAGTGAAAACTATCGATGATTCTTTAGTGTGGCATGAGAAGTGAAGAGGCGTCGCGCTATGTGCGCGACGCCTCTGTAAGACTGGGGTAGATTACGACGCTCGACGCTGACGATGCGATGAACGTATTTCTTCGCGTCGTTCTTCTTCTGTCATTCCGCCCCAGATGCCGTAGGGCTCTTGTGATGCCAGCGCGTATTCGCGGCACTGGTCGATCACGGGGCATGTTGCGCAGATTGCCTTTGCGTTTGCTGCGCGACGGCGACGCGTTGAACCGCGTTCGCCTTCAGGGTGGAAGAAGAGCTCGGTGTCGAGGTCACGGCATGCGCCGTCGTACTGCCAATCCCAAGCGTCGATCATTGGGCCGGGGAGACGTGAAACGTCAGACATGTGTACCTCTCATTCGGTGACTGCCAGTCGAAGTACTTCTTCGCGAGCAGCCTCCATCAGTTTAGATATTGTTCGTAAGTTGTTCAAGACCCGTTCATACATTCTTAGTTATTTCTCAGAAAAGGCAATAAACCTGAGAAAAATCTGAATATATCGCTACAAAACATGCGGAATGCCATGAAGAAGATTTGTCTCACTTACTTGACACATCTTCTTCGCTCCGGTGGCGAAAGCTCGCTCTTCGGTGAACAATCGTTGTAGGGGTGAACAACGTTGAATAAAAACGTTGGTAGCTGGCGAGCGGAAAGGAAACGACATGCCTCGCGCACATCTTGCGTCTTCAGCTGATTCAGGCGTCGATGCTCCGCTGACAGTGACTGCTGTTTCCGTTCGTCTCGGAATCTCCCCCTCGACTCTTCGCACCTGGGAACGACGCTATGGTCTTGGCCCAGATGAGCGCCAAGCAGGAACTCATCGTCGCTATCGTGCCAGCGATGTTGCGCGTTTGACCGCGATGGTTGACCTTGTGCATCAGGGTGTTTCTCCCGCAGATGCTGCCGCTACCGTGTTGGCGACGACCCCTGCGCGTTCGCGTCAAGAAGACCTGCCCGTTCCTCATACGGTTTCTGAACTACTGAATTGTGTATCAGCCTGCCACGGGCATCAGCTGAAGAATGTCCTTCGTTCCGCGGTGGGCGACGAGGGGCTTGTTCATACTTGGAGTCGCTTAGTCAGCCCAGCGCTCGACACCTTGCGTGCCTCTACATGCGGGCAGAAACCTGGATGTGCGCCGTCTACGATTCTTCAAAACGCTTTCCTTGATGTGCTTGCTCAGTTTGCTAGCGAGTGCGTTTCTCCTCAGACAGCCCCGGGGGCTGTTGTTGTTCTTACGGACGTTGCCCACGAGCTGGGAGCGCACGTTCTTGGTGTTGCTCTTGGCTGGTACGGCATCGATGTGCGCGTCGTTTCGACTGCGACAGTTGATGATCAGGGAGCGTGTGCTCGCGTTGCGCTTCATACCGAAGAACGCCCGGTCGTGTTGGCTATTGTCATGGGTTCTGGAGCAACCTGCGAGAAATTTATTCATGGTCTTACTGCTGATCTTGACCTTGATGTCATGCTGGTTGGCGCGGATGCTCCGAAGGTCGTTGATGAGCGCGTCCTGCGCGTGCGCACAATTGCTGCCGGCGTAGAAGAAACTCTTGCGGTACTTGCGCCCGGTGTTGATCTTTCCTCGGTTGTGTCTTAACAAGTCCCATAGAACCTCTCATCGAAACTTGAGGCAGTGATACCTTTATCGGTGTTACGCACATCTTTTGACCGGGAGTGACAATGAAGACCCCCTGGAATGATTCCGCTCTTATCGACGCTTTTGATGCTGATTTCTCTGCGCTTGTTGAGTTCGCCTCAGCTTCAGCGTGCCCTGCTGGCTTCGGTTATCTGGATGCTGATGGTGCTATTACAGAGTCCAAGGGCGTTGAGCTGTGGATTACGTGTCGAATGACGTACATGTTTGCACTTGCTGAGATGCGTGGTGTCCAGGGAGTGTCTGGTCTTGTCGAGCACGGGCTTGATGCGCTGTCCACCTCGTTGCATGACGATGAATACGGCGGGTGGTTCTCCGCTCTGGATGCGACGGGGGAGCAGGCTCGCCCGGTTGAACCGATCCGCAAGGAAGCCTATGCGCACGCGTTCGTGATTCTCGCGACTGCCGCGTCCTATTTGGCTGGGCATGAACGAGGCCGGGCGTTGCTTGATGAAGCGCTTGCCGATCAGGACGCGCACTGGTGGGAACCGTCGTATGGGCGCGTCGCGAACTCGTGGAACCGCGACTGGAGCGAGTGTGAAGAATATCGAGGTCTGAACGCGAATATGCACACGGTCGAGGCGTATCTTGCTGCCTTCGATGCGACGGGTGAGCGACGTTGGTTGGATCGTGCGCGCGAAATGATGCGTTTTGTTGCCGATCTTGGTGCTCGCTTTGGTTGGCGCTTACCTGAGCACTTCGATAAAAACTGGGTTGTTTGTCCCGAGATGTTCATTGAAAATCCCGCTGATCCTTTCCGTCCTTACGGTGCAACTCCGGGACACGGGTTTGAGTGGGCGCGTTTGATCCTGCATGGTCGAGCCTCACTCATTGCGTGCGGGGATACTCCGGGTGAATGGATGTATGACGTTGCGCATTGCCTTGTTGATCGAGCGGATGCAGATGGTTGGGACAGTGAAAAGGGTGGGATCGTTTACACGACGGACTTTGATGGAAAGACTGTTGTGGATACTCGCATGCACTGGGTTGCTTGCGAAGCTGTGAATGCAACGCTCGCTCTGGGTAAAGTCAGTGAAGAACTAGGTAATGATGACGACGTCATGGTCCAGTCGGAGCGTTTCGCTCGCTATGTGGCGTGGGCGGATCAGGTCATTCATGCTGGCCCGGGACGCTGGATCCATGAAGTCGACGCAGATGGACACGAGAGTGAAACTGTCTGGGCAGGCAAGGCTGATGCCTACCATGTCGGTCAGATGTTGCTGTTGCCTCGTATTGGCTTGTATCCGGGATTCGCGGCGGCATTAGCGCAGGTGAGGGCACACGACCACTCGGAATTGTGAGGTTCGTCCGAAGTTTTTATCCGGCTTGAGCCACAGCCTAGACTTGGCTCATGGGAGACTTTTTAGAGCATGATCCGTTCTCACTGACTGGCCTTACTTACGATGACGTTCTTCTGCTCCCAGAGCTGACTGACGTCGTTCCATCCACTGTTGACACTACGTCGCGGCTGACGAAGAAAATTACCCTGCGTGTTCCGTTGCTTTCTGCAGCAATGGATACTGTGACTGAAGCTCGTATGGCGATTGCCATGGCTCGTCAGGGTGGTATTGGCATCCTTCACCGCAATCTTTCGATTGAAGAACAAGCGCAGCATGTTCGTCAGGTGAAGCGCTCCGAATCTGGAATGGTTGAAGATCCTGTGACTGTTGGTCCCGATGCGACCATCGAACAGCTTGATGAGCTTTGCGGTCACTATCGTGTGTCTGGTCTTCCTGTTGTTGACGAAGAAAATGGTCTTGTTGGCATCATCACGAACCGTGACCTGCGTTTTGTCCCTGAATCCCAGTGGGCAACGCTGAAGGTTCGCGATTGCATGACCCCGCGCGAGGATCTTGTTGTGGGTCAGGTTGGTATTTCTCGTGAAGATGCGAAGGCTTTGCTGGCTGAGCATCGAGTGGAGAAGCTTCCGATTATTGACGAGAATAATAGGTTGACCGGCTTGATCACGGTCAAGGACTTCGTGAAGACCGAGCAGTACCCGAACGCGACGAAGGATGACCGTGGTCGTCTGGTTGTCGGCGCTGCTGTTGGTTATTGGGGTGATACGTGGGAACGTGCAACCGCGCTCGCTGAAGCAGGTGTTGACGTTCTTGTTGTTGATACGGCTAACGGTGGCGCCCAGCTTGCGCTGGATATGATTCGCCGTATTAAGGCGGATCCGTTGTTCGCTGGCGTTCAGATCATCGGTGGCAATGTCGCAACCACTGAAGGTGCTCAAGCGCTGATTGATGCCGGTGTCGATGCGGTGAAGGTTGGTGTTGGCCCGGGCTCGATTTGCACCACCCGAGTGGTTGCTGGCGTGGGCGTCCCGCAGATTACTGCAATTTACTTGGCTGCTAAAGCGTGTAAGCCCGCCGGTGTTCCGCTGATCGCTGACGGTGGTCTGCAGTACTCGGGTGATATCGGTAAGGCTCTTGTGGCCGGTGCTGATACGGTCATGCTCGGCTCGCTTCTGGCCGGCTGTGAAGAGTCCCCGGGTGAGGTTGTCTTCACGAACGGTAAGCAGTACAAGCGTTACCGTGGTATGGGATCGCTGGGCGCAATGAGTTCGCGTGGTCGCAAGTCCTACTCGAAGGACCGCTACTTCCAGGCCGATGTCACCAGTGATGACAAGATCGTTCCAGAAGGTATTGAAGGGCAGGTTCCGTTCACTGGTTCACTTGCCTCGGTGATTTACCAGCTTGTTGGTGGCCTGCATCAGACGATGTTCTATCTGGGTGCTTCGTCGATCGAGGAGATCAAGAAGAATGGTCGCTTTGTTCGAATCACATCTGCAGGTCTGCGCGAATCTCATCCGCACGATGTGCAGATGACCAGCGAAGCTCCGAACTACCATTCGTCAGGGTCTTCTCGCTGATAAACGTTTGACAGGTATTGACCCTCGTCGTAGGCGGTTTTGCGTATGCGACGGGGGTCCTATTTTTGTGCCAAAATGGGCATTAATCTGAACCTGTCGGAACATGTTTTCACACTGTTGAAAAAGGGGATCGCGCACATGCTCATCCTGATCGATTATGCAAACGTCGAAGCAATTGAACAGACACTGTCCTACCTTCCGATTGACGGTGTTACGACTAACCCGACCATCTTGTACCGCGAGGGCAAAGAGCCTTTGGATGTTCTGCATAAGATCCAAGATTTGCTGCCCTATGGGTCGCAGTTGCATGTTCAGATCGTGTCGGAACGAGCCGACGATATGGTTGCCGAAGCGCGTGCTCTGCGTGAAGAAATTGGTGGCAACCTATTTGTGAAGCTTCCTGTCACTCGCGACGGCTTCGCGGCAATTCCTCGCATTGTCGCAGAGGGCATGCAGGTGACGGCAACAGGCATTCACTCTTCGATGCAGGGATTCATGGCAGCAAAGGCTGGTGCCCGCTATGTTGCTCCCTACGTGAACCGCATGGATAACTACGGCATTGATGGTGTTCGCGTTGCTAGCGAAATCCACCGCACGCTGAAGTCGTATGGGATGGAAGCTGATGTTTTGGCTGCCTCCTTCAAAAACTCTGAACAGGTTCTTGAACTGGTCCGCCAGGGCGTTGGCGCTATCACTGCTGCCCCCGAGGTTCTTGCGGCACTGATTAAGAATCCCGCAACCGATGCGGCGATCGCTGAACAGAACAAGCACTTCAGCCTTCTGGTCGGTGAGAAGCGCACATGGAAAGACCTGATCGATACCAAGTGACGTCACAGTGGTGGTCAGCGCTTAGCGCTGGCCACCACGCGTCTAATCAGTCCCACCTATGGGACGAAGTTGCGCCCGCACATGGAAGCGACAGCGCGCTGAAGACTGGTGACCCGATAGCAACAAGGGCGTTCTATTGGGTCATCGACCTCTTTCATTAACCGACCCGTTTAATGATGGGGATGCTAACCCCTTCAGCTATTGAGAGCCCTTTGTGGCCACTGGGAATCAATCTGCTGGGGTTTACCCTGACGTGCAAAGTAGGTTTCAAGCCCCTGAGCCCATTCTTTAAAAGCGCTGGCCTGCAATGCCATCAACGCATGAGCGTTGCTTAGCGTGAGCGGAGCGCCAAACGCCTGGGCAATCTTTGCCAACACGTCTAATGTCATCGAAACGTCAACTTCTGCCGTGTGAGCATTCGGATCCGGATCCACACCGTAGTGCGGTGCCATGGTGGTCAGGGTTCGCTTTCCCTTCCGGTACTTATCGAAGTGACGATCAAGGACGATCGGATCAAGAATGAGTCCAACAGGGCCACCAAGGCGTTCTTCCAAAGTCTGCAGACCATGGCGAGTGAGCTCGGCA
Source organism: Schaalia turicensis ACS-279-V-Col4 (assembly GCF_000296505.1). Lineage (GTDB taxonomy): Bacteria > Actinomycetota > Actinomycetes > Actinomycetales > Actinomycetaceae > Pauljensenia > Pauljensenia turicensis_A. The sequence goes on along the minus strand of NZ_JH815209.1, from coordinate 570,368 downwards.
TTCATCAATGTAATATCGAACGCCGCATTGAAGACAACAACAGGGAATCCGCGTTGCCAGTGCGCAACCAAAGAATCAGCAACCTCATTTAAAACCTCGGAAATATTCCGTCCCTGGGTTTGAGCTTTTTCGTTGGAAATCCCGTGAACAGCGCTGGCGCTTTCAGGGATCTCTACCCCGGGATTAGCGAGCCATGTGACAACTTCGTCAGGGCTAGACGGGTTGATACCCCCGCGTCGCAAAACAAGCGCAGCCGTGACAAGGCGATCCGAAAGAGGATTTGTGCCGGTTGTCTCTGTGTCGAAACCAAGCCAAGGCTGATCAATCCAAGAAGTGTTTTCATTCATGGAACTAGTGTCGCCTAAACCATGGAGAAACAAAATGGCAATCATCAGGTCGGCGAAGCCGGCCTCGTCGACTACCTCATCGCACCCACGCTGCAACCATCAACAAAAGCGCATGTCAGTGGCCCAAAGTGGTTAGTATCAAGTCGTGAGCAACGAAGTTGAAATTGGGCGTGGAAAGCGTGCGCGACGCGCTTACAGTCTGGACGATATTGCCCTGGTTCCCTCAAGGCGCACTCGTGATCCCGAAGATGTGAACGTCGGCTGGCAAATCGATGCCTACCACGTCGATATTCCGATCATGGCTGCCCCCATGGACTCGGTCATGAGCCCCGAAACAGCAATCGCATTCGGAAAACTCGGCGGGTTGGGTGTTCTAGATCTGGACGGTCTATGGACGCGCTACGAAGATCCGGAGCCACTTCTCGAAGAAATCTCCCATCTTGGAGAAGACGAGTCTATTGCGCGACTCCAACAGATCTATTCGGAACCAATTAAGCCGTCGCTTATCACTGCTCGCCTCGCTCAACTTCGGCAAGCCGGCGTAGTTGTTGCAGGTAAGTTGTCGCCTCAGCGTACCCAAAAGTACTGGCGAGCAGTCGTCGATGCGGGCGTGGACCTTTTCGTCATCCGAGGCTCCACAGTCTCTGCAGAACATGTTTCCAGCCGATCTGAGCCCCTCAACCTCAAGCGGTTCATCTATGAACTCGACGTCCCCGTCATTGTTGGTGGAGTCTGCACGAATACGGCAGCGTTGCATCTGATGCGCACGGGTGCCACCGGCGTTCTTGTCGGATTTGGCGGGGGAGCGGCACACTCGACCCGTCAATCGCTCGGCGTGCACGCCCCGATGGCAACAGCAATCGCCGATGTGGCCGCTGCACGTCGCGATTACATGGATGAATCCGGCGGACGCTACGTTCACGTCATTGCTGATGGTGGCATTGGGCGTTCTGGTGATTTATCGCGCGCCATCGCCTGTGGTGCGGATGCAGTCATGCTGGGTGCTGCCCTGGCTCGCGCGGAAGAAGCGCCCGGGCGCGGTTGGCATTGGGGTTCCGAGGCCACGCACCCAGACATGCCTCGCGGTCAGCGTGTTCACGTAGGCACATCCGGAAGCCTGCAGCAGATTCTCTACGGTCCTTCGACGCGTGCAGACGGTTCCCTGAACTTTGTTGGTGCCCTGAAGAGAACCATGGCATCGACCGGCTATTCGGAAGTCAAAGACTTGCAGAAGGTGGATGTGGTGGTCTCGCCCTATCAGCCAAGCTGACTTCTTCAACCTCCATTGTGGGATCGCCTAGGTGCGTACGGTCGCGGTTCTTTGCCGTGCTTGGGCGCTTCTCGTCTCCGTTTAGCCGTTGTAGGGCGAGTGTGTGGTGGGGGCTTCGGCATGTTTGATGGAGCAAGGTGGCCCTTACTAGGGTGAGGGCCCCGTGGTAACCATGTGTGCTTCGATCCCGACTGGGATGTTCTGTATTCGCATACTCGGGCGGACAATAAGGGTCTTTGAGAAGTAAATAAATGATTTTCGTTCACGAGTAGGGTGTCTATTTGTTAATCTTGGGATTTGCGGGATGTCAAAGTTGATGCCCGTTTCGATTCCGATCCCCTGGCAAGGATGCCCGTGGTTGCGTGCATCGGGGCGCGGATCACGATTCGGAAGGAGGAGGAGTGGATAAGAGAGACGAACAGGCGATCGACGCCGTCCGGCTCTATTTTGAGCGTGGCCTGAGCCAGGCCGAAGTTGCGGCTAAGATGGGCATTTCGCGTCCGACCGTCGCCAAGCTCCTGCTACGCGGGAAAAAGGCCGGGTTCGTCACCGTGGAGATCCACGATCCACGAGAGACTTCGTCTGTGCTGGGCGAGCAGCTCGCTCAGCGATTCGGCTTGGTTGAAGCGCGGGTCGTCCATGGTTTCGGTGCATCCGAGCGCGAGATCCTTGACGATCTCGGGCGCGTCGGCGCCGGCCTCGTCGAGTCCCTCGTCAAGGACGGCATGAGCGTCGGCGTCTCTTGGGGGCGGACGATGAACGCAATCGCGTCGCGTCTGGGCCGCACGCTGAGGCGCGATGTCGAGATCGTGCAGCTCAAGGGCGGGATCTCGCATTCCTCGGAGGTGACCAATGATTTCGAGGTCATGAGGGCTTTCTGCGAGGCCTTCAATGCGATTCCGCGCTACTTGCCCCTGCCGGTGATCTTCGAGGATGTCCGCACCTTGGAGATCGTGTGCTCGGACCCGTATATCGCGGCGATCCTCGAGGCTGGCAGGCAGACGGATCTCGTGGTCTTCACGGTCGGGGACATCGCCGCCGAGAGCCTGGCGATTAGCCATTCCCGACTCAAGGGATCCGAGGTGACTGAGTTGCTCGCTAAGGCGGTGGGGGATGCGTGTTCGCGGTTCTTCACCGCCGAGGGTGAGATCGCGGTGCCGGGAATCGATGAGAGGACCGTGGGCATTTCCTTGAAGGATCTTGCCTCGCGTCCAATCCGCGTGCTCGTCGCGGGCGGTCCGAAGAAGGCTGTGGCTTTTGCGGCAGCTCTGCGGATGGGCTTGGCGACGCATGTCGTGGTCGATCAGGATCTCGCGAGGATGCTTCTCGCCGAATCCTCTCCCGCCTGAGCCCCGCCCTCGTCGCAAACAAATGTAAAAGTAAAGCTTGACACTTTGGAATACCTCTGATTAGTCTAATCGGACCCCGGCGCAAGGACGCCCGGCGAATGGTTTCGCCGTCCCGGGCGAAGCCACAACCGCAAAGGAACGCGAGACAGCGTTCACCCAGATGATGGAACTCGCGCCACCCCTGGCGCAGATCTGAGGAAGGCACCACCATGAAGAAGACTGAAGTCGCCCAGATGATCGACCACACCCTCCTCAAGCCCGAGGCGACCGCCGCCGATGTCGCGGCCCTCGTCGCCCAGGGCGCCGAGCTTGGCACCTACTCGGTGTGCGTCTCGCCCTCCATGCTGCCCCTCGAGACCCCCGAGGGCCTCATGGTCGCCTGCGTCGCGGGCTTCCCCTCGGGCGCTGTCAAGCCTGAGATCAAGGCCGCCGAGGCCACGCGCGCCGTTGAGGACGGCGCCGACGAAGTCGACATGGTCATCAACATCGCCCTCGTGAAAGAAGGCCGTGAGGCTGAGCTCGAAGCTGAGATCCGCGCCGTGCGCGACGCCGTCCCCGCTCCACGCGTCCTCAAGGTCATCATTGAGTCCGCTGCTCTGACCGATGAGGAGATCGTCATGGCCTGCCGCGCCTCCGAGAACGCGGGGGCCGACTTCGTGAAGACCTCCACCGGCTTCCACCCCGCCGGTGGCGCCTCGGTGCACGCCGTTAAGCTCATGCGCGAAACGGTCGGCGACCGCCTTGGCGTCAAGGCTTCGGGCGGGATCCGCGATGCCACGACCGCGCTCGCCATGATTGAGGCCGGAGCCTCGCGTCTCGGCGTATCTGCGACGGTCGCGATCCTCGAGGGGATCGAAGAGTGAGACGATGAACGATCAGCTTCTCGCGACGGCCCGCGAATGGGCCACCCATGATCCGGACGGCCAGACCTCCTCAGCGCTCCTCGCTTCCGTCGAGGCCGCTTCGGCGGGTGACGAGGGCGCCCTGGCCGAACTGCGGGCCGCGATGAACGGGCCCCTTGAGTTCGGCACCGCGGGTCTGCGCGGCGAGATTGGCCCGGGTGAATCTCGGATGAACCTCGCCGTCGTCATCCGTGCGACCGCGGGCCTCGCCGCCTACCTCAAGACGCAAACCGAGCGCGAACCTCGCGTCGTCATCGGTTGCGACGCCCGGCACGGCTCCGTCGATTTCGCCCGTGCGGCCGCGCGCGTTGTGTCGGCGGCGGGCTGCCGGGCTCTGGCCCTCCCCGTCTCGCACCCCACCCCGCTCACCTCCTTCGCGGTGCGCGCCCTCGACGCCGACGCGGGCATCATGATCACCGCTTCGCACAACCCCGCCAAGGACAATGGCTACAAGGTCTACCTCGGCGGAAGCATCGTCACCGACGCCGGTCAGGGCGCCCTGATCGTGCCTCCGCACGACGCGGGCATCGCCACCGCCATCGCGGCAGCCGCCCCGGCCGACGAGGTCCCCCAGGACGAGGAGCGCATTGAGCAGGTCGATCCGCGCGACGACTACGTTGCAGTCGCCGCGGCCTTGGCCGCCGGCGACCACCGGGGAGACCTCAAGATCACCCTGACCGCGATGCACGGCGTCGGCGGAGCGCTCACCGAGCGCGTCCTCAAGGAGGCGGGTTTTACCCGGGTGTCGCTCGTCGCCGAGCAGGCGGCGCCCGACCCCGATTTCCCGACCGTCTCCTTCCCGAACCCGGAGGAGCCCGACGCCCTCGATCTGGCGATGGCGCATGCGCGCGAGCACGGCTCGGACCTCATTATCGCAGTCGACCCCGACGCCGATCGTTGCGCCCTCGCCATTCCGGACGAGGCCTCGGCGAGCGGATGGCGTCAGCTCACCGGCGACGAGACCGGTTCGATCCTCGGCGAGTTCCTGGCCGGGCGGGCCCCGAAGGGCGGGGTCTTCGCCAACTCGATCGTGTCGAGCCGCCAGCTCGAGCGGATCGCCCTGGCGCACGGCCTCGACTACCGCCACACCCTCACGGGATTCAAGTGGATCGCCCGCACCCCGGGCATCGTCTTCGGCTACGAGGAGGCCATCGGCTTCTGCCCCGATCCCGAGCACGTGTGCGACAAGGACGGCATCTCGACCTCGGTCGTCGCCGCCTCCCTGTTCGCCGAGCTTAAGGCGCAGGGCCACACCGGCCAGGACGAGCTCGAGCGAATGGCTCGCGCCTACGGCTGCTACGTGACGATGCCGCTCACCTTCCGCGTCGAGAATCTCGGTCTCATCGCCGAGGGCATGGATCGTCTGCGCGGGAACCCGCCGTCGCAGCTCGCGGGCTCGTCGGTCGTCTCCGTCGTCGACATGTCTCAGGGGTGGGACGGCCTGCCGGGTACGAACGCGATCATGGTCACCACTGAGGCGAACGACCGCGTCATCGCTCGGCCGTCCGGCACCGAGCCGAAGCTCAAGTGCTACCTTGAGGTCATTCTCGATGCTCCAGGTGGCGGAGAAGTGCCGTGGGACGAGGCTCGGGCGAGACTTGAAACCATCAAGGCCGAGTTCGCGCTCGCGATCGGAATTTAGTCCCGACCGCGCTTGTTCACCGACTTACTTGCTGAGGACTTCGCTTGTTCACCGCCGGCGGTGATGTCATTCCCCTCTGAGGTTGAATGAGTGGTCAACAAGCGCGCACTTGAACCGGAAGGAACGTGAACAAGCGCGCATTTGCCGCAGCCCATTTTCGTGCTCCTCGGTTTTCGCTCCGCCCGTGAACAAGCGCGGGGTAGGGCGTGGCGGCAGCCTCGTTCATCTCAATCACGAAGCCGACACGCAGCTGCCGGCGGACACCACGCAACCGCGATGCCCGCCGGCAGAAACACAATCAGCACATGCCGGGGCGCTTGCCGATTGTCAGCGTGACCTCCTGCGTGCCAGCGAAGAAATCATTGCCTTTGTCGTCGACGACGATGAAGGCTGGGAAGTCTTCGATTTCGATCTTCCACACGGCTTCCATGCCGAGCTCCGGGTATTCAAGAAGTTCGACCTTCTTGATGCAGTTTGCGGCCAGTTCAGCAGCCGGACCACCGATTGAGCCGAGGTAGAAACCGCCGTGCTTGTGGCAGGCGTCGGTGACCTGCTTGGAGCGGTTGCCCTTCGCGACCATGATCATGGATCCGCCGAGCGCCTGGAACTGATCCACGTAGGAGTCCATGCGGCCCGCGGTCGTCGGGCCGAAGGAGCCGGACGGCATACCTTCCGGAGTCTTCGCTGGGCCCGCGTAGTAGACGGGGTGCTTGAGCATGTATTCCGGCATCGGCTCGCCGTTTTCGATGCGCTCGCGGATCTTCGCGTGGGCGATATCGCGGGCAACGATCATCGTGCCGTTCAAGGACAGGCGCGTCTTCACCGGGTACTTCGACAGTTCGGCAAGGATTTCGCTCATCGGGCGGTCGAGGTCGATCGACACGGCGCCGGTGTCTTCGCCCAGCTCAGACGGGTCGGTTGCCGGCAGGAAACGGCCGGGGTTGAAGTCGAGCTGCTCCAAGAAGACACCCTCGGGCGTGATCTTTGCCTTTGCCTGGCGGTCAGCTGAGCAGGATACCGCGATGGCGACCGGTAGGGATGCGCCGTGGCGAGGGAGGCGAATGACGCGGACGTCGTGGCAGAAGTACTTGCCGCCGAACTGGGCGCCGATGCCCATCTGCTGGGTCAGCTTGAAGACCTCGTCTTCCATCTCGACATCGCGGAAGCCGTGCGCCAGTTCCGAACCGGTGGTCGGTAGCGTATCGAGGTAGTGGGCGGACGCGTACTTCGCGGTCTTGAGCGCGTATTCAGCGGAGGTGCCACCGATGACGATTGCCAAGTGGTACGGCGGGCATGCTGCGGTGCCGAGGGAACGAATCTTTTCTTCCAGGAATTGCATCATGTGTTCCGGATCAAGGATTGCCTTCGTCATCTGGTACAGGTACGACTTGTTCGCGCTACCGCCACCCTTAGCCATGAACAGGAAGTGGTAGTCGAGCTCGTGACCGACCTGCGTGTCCGCGTAGAGTTCGATCTGCGCCGGCAGGTTGCAGCCCGTGTTCTTCTCTTCGTACATGGTGATCGGAGCGTTCTGCGAGTAACGCAGGTTGAGCTCGGTGTAGGCGTCGTAGACACCGTGCGCCAGGGGCTTGCCGTCCACACCTTCGGTGATGACGCGCTGGCCACGTTCGCCCTTGATGATGGCCGTGCCCGTGTCCTGACACATCGGCAGAACGCCTGCGGAGGCAACGTTTGCGTTCTTCAGTAGGTCGAGTGCGACGAAGCGGTCGTTTGCGGATGCTTCCGGGTCTTCGAGGATCTTCGCCAGCTGTTCGAGGTGCGCGGTGCGCAGGTAGTACGAGATGTCGTGGTACGCGGTTTTCGCCAGTAGTTCGAGTGCGCTGGGGGCAACCTTGAGGAACTGTGTTCCGTCAGGGCCTTCAACGGTTTCGACGCCTTCGGTGGTGAGCAGACGGTACTCGGTTGTGTCTTCACCCAGCGGCAGCATGTCTTCGTAGAAGAACTCGGTCATTAGGACTCCTTGGAAGGGAATGTGTCAGTCAGTAGATCTGGCAGCTTCCGTGCGCTGGATTGCGCCCAGAAAACGCCGTGTTCGTCCCCACGCTATTGCGCGCTTGTTCACCAATTCGGGACCGTTGTCCCGTTTGAAAGCGTCAGATCTTTTGGTGTTTTTCTCGCCTTTTGTTTTTCGCAAGCTGGTGCGAATAATTCGGTGACGTGCACTGATGAATTCACGAGGCCGCGCCCACATTCCTAGTGTCTTTCCTTGTCTGTGGCGCGGATTTGCGACGCTTAACGGGCTACGTATTTTGCGGATATCTCTACGGTTTGCCTAACCTTTCCTGCTCGAATAGAGGGGTGAAGCGGTGAACAAGCGCGGTAAAATAGCAGGCCCGCGAAGTCGGTGCCGGCGTCGTCGGGGGGTGAAGCGGTGAACAAGCGCGGTAGAAGAGCGGGTGGTGGTGAACAAGCGCGGTAGAAGAGCGGGTGGTGGTGAACAAGCGCGGTAAAAGAGCAGGTGGACAAGCTGGGTCGCCTCGAAGCCAGCCTGTTCTTCATCGCTTTCGTCCGTGATCCTTCGACGAACTTCATTCCGATCCTGTCGAAAATGGTGAACGACCAGATGACGGAGTACCTCCAGCACATCGCGACCGGCATGTACTTTGTGTTGCCGGGCGTGAAGGATTCCGACACCTACGTGGGTGAGAAGCTGTTCGCCTGAGCGAAAAGTTTCAATGTGGCGCGGTCGTGTTGTCTTCGACGAGGCCGCGCCTCCTTTATTTTCGCTACCTTGCTCGACCGCGCTTGTTCACCGTTTGCTTAGCTTGCGGTCGCGCTTGTTCACCGTTTGCTTAGCTTGCGGTCGCGCTTGTTCAGCGAGCGCCTACAAGCAAATCAGGGAGACACCTGATTGAAGCGAGCCCGAATCCTTGGATAGTGTTCGAGTATGTCTAGCTCGGCCTCGTTTACCCCGAAGAACTCTGTCCGCTATCCCGCGCCGGATCTTGCACGCGGCTTCATGCTGATTCTGATCGCGGTCGCAAACGTGCCGTTTTGGCTTTCTTTCTTCCCCGACAATCCCGAATACTCACTGAGCGATCAGTGGTGGGTGTTCATTCGCGGAATGTTCATCGACCACCGCTCGTATCCGCTCTTTTCGATGCTTTTCGGTTTCGGTCTGATGACGATGGTGTTGCGACGCCAGCGCGCATACGTGGAACGTCGAATCGACGAACTTGATGAGAACCTGCCCGGAATGCCTGAGCAGGTGCGCGCAACGTGGATCGCAGGATTCGAAAACGAGAGTATTGATGACTCTCGCCGTCTGATCCGTAGGCGCGGCTGGTGGATGCTCCTCTTCGGCTTTGTCCACGCACTCTTCTTCTCCGGCGACATTATCGGCGCGTATGCGCTGGTTGCGATTGTTTTCGCAGGACTCATTGCGCGGCGACGCTTCACGATCTTGACCGTGATTGCTCTCATCGTCCTTACCGTCATGACGCTCAGCCAGTTTGGAGCCGAATCGTTCGTGAACTGGGGCGAGAGCCTGAAGGGGTTTGGTGGCGCAACCAATACGCAGATGACGAACGCTCCCGCCGACCTGATGCTCGGCTGGTACTACCCGCTGATCAGCGTCTTTGGCTGGGTAATCTCGTCGCTCCTCGGGCTGATCATGACGACCATCCTTCCTGCGACCGTCTTCGGTGCTTGGCTGGCCACCACGGACTATATTTCGCGCCCGGACGTTCACAAGGGGCGCCTGATGCTGGTGGCGTTCCTGGGTCTTGCTCTGGGTGCCCTTGGTGGCCTGTCCTATTCCTTGAAGGATTCGGGCCTGATGGATTCCTACTTCTTCGGTCAGGACGCTCTTCACGAGATTACTGGTTTGCTTGGAGCTGCAGGTTGGCTGGCCCTGCTCGGGTTGCTTGCCGGTCCTGCACGCGAAAATCTCGGGGGAGTGCGCCACTTCTTTATCGCGGTTGGTAAGCGCTCAATGACCGCATATGTTGGTCAGACCGTTCTTTTCCTTGCCACGTTCATTGCTCTCGGATTGGCGGGTATTCGAGGAGTTTCCCAGACCCTCGGGCTTGCTATTGCGCTCGCGGTCTGGACCTTGATGGCGCTGTTCTGCTGGGTGCTCGAATCGAAGGGATATCAACGAGGTCCCCTGGAGGTTCTTCTCCGTCGCGCAGTGGCACGAAGCGCTGGCACTCATCCGGTGCCTCGGATTCCTCATATGATTCAGCCGGCAGGTATAAACGCAGAAGTGAACACCCCGCAATCGGCGCTCACCCCGATGTCAGCGTATGCGCCACCGGCTGACACTGAGCGTTAAACACTGACTGTGAAATAGCGTGCGCCCCCCGGGTAGAAACCCGGGGGGCGCGCCGTATCAAGGATAAAGATCAGCTCTCGGCTTGATCAGACTCCGCCTGGCGCTTTGCCGCGTTAATCGCGGCCGCGCGCGCCAACGCCCCAAGAGCGAGGGACACAATAATCCCGGAGATCAACAGAACGTGAAGGAAGGCTTCGCCGTCATTGCCCATGAGTGAAGCAAGACCGCAGCCAACCGCGTGAAACACCGCCACAACGCAGGCCATGGCCATGATCGGCCAGGCGGCCTCGTGACCCGTATTCCATGCGTTGTCGGAGGACTCCAACACTGCCGAATGAAGACCCAAGCCTGAGCCTCGTGCCAGAGTGCCGGCCCTGCCTTTCAGGGCAACCAAGCCGAAAACACACGCGATCACGGCAAAACCGATCACGCCGGTCAACGTCAGCGTCGTCATCAGTTCTCCTTCGTCTGAGTAGCCGGAACACCACTGTGAGGAACGCCCGCGACGGCCTCTTCCAACTCTGCGATCCACCGTGCACCAGTCACGTCGGACGGCATTCGCCAGTCACCACGAGGCGATAGGGCGCCACCAGCCACAACCTTCGGGCCATTTGGCAGAGCAGAACGCTTGAACTGCTGCGTGAAGTAGCGGCGCAGGAACAGGGTCTCCCACTTGACAATCTCTTCGAGTGAATAGGCGACGCGGTCGCCTTCGGGGAACCCGGCCGGCCACTCGCCAGCATTCACATCAGCCCACGCCTTCTCAGCAAGGAAGGCGATCTTCGACGGACGAGCCCCTCGACGCAACACGTAGTACAGGTTGAAATCCTGCAGGTTGTACGGGCCGATCTTGTCCTGCGTGGACTGCATCTTCTCACCGGGTTTAGCGGGAACCAATTCGGGAGAAATCTCCGTGCCGAGGATAGAGGTCAGAACCTCGCCCGCACGATCGGAGAACTGGCCGGAAGCTGCAACCCAGCGGATCAGATGCTGGATCAGAGTCTTCGGAACACCCGTATTGACGGCGTAGTGGCTCATCTGGTCGCCCACGCCGTACGTGCACCAGCCGAGCGCCAGCTCGGACAGGTCACCCGTGCCCAGAACAATTCCGCCGTTGTGGTTGGCAATGCGGAACAGGTAGTCGGTGCGCAGACCTGCCTGAACATTCTCGAAGGTGACGTCATACGTGTCGTTGCCGTCGGCGTAGGGATGCCCCATGTCGGCCAACAGCTGGCGAGCCGCCGGGCGAATATCGATCGTCTGGCAGGGAATATCGAGGCTTTCGCACAGCGCAATCGCGTTCGACTTCGTGTGATCGGACGTTGCGAAACCGGGCATCGTGTAGGCCAAGATGTCCGTTCGCGCCCGACCCAGCATATCCATTGCGCGCGCCGCGACGATCAGAGCATGCGTGGAATCGAGGCCACCGGAAACACCAATAACGATCTTCGGATTACCGATCGCCTTGAGGCGCTGAACCAGACCATGAACCTGAATATTGTAGGCCTCGTAGCAGTCCTGAGCCAGGCGCTCCGGATCGTCGGGAACGAAGGGGAAACGATCAACGGGGCGTTCCAAACCAAGATCCGTGCGGGGTGGGTTCAGCTGGGTGTAGACGTCCATAGGAGCGGTTGCCTTCAGCCCCTGATCCTCGCCCAGGTAGCGATCCGCGTTGTCTTTAAACGAATTCTGGCGCGTACGTTCAGTGACAAGACGATCAATGTCCACGTCAGCGATCGTGATCTGACGACCGCCGGCTTTGAAACGCTCACCCTCTGCCAGCAGGTCGCCGGCCTCGTACACCATCGTCTGGCCGTCCCATGACAGGTCGGTTGACGATTCGCCCGCACTCGACGCGCAGTACACGTAGGCGGAGTTGAGGCGCGCTGACAAACTGCGAACCAACAGTCGGCGGTCTTCCGCACGACCAACGGTGATCGGCGAAGCGGAAAGATTCATCAGAACCGTTGCGCCATTCAGAGCAGCAAGAGTCGACGGGGTGAGCGGAACCCACATGTCCTCGCACACTTCGGGGGCAATGACGAGGCCAGGAACATCCTCAACATCGATTGTGATCGGAGAGAAAGGAACGGATGCCGAAGCACAGTCATCGTCGACAAAACCCCACGCGGTTGTGTCAATGAAGGAAGGAGTTGTCGGGCCGGGAGTCACGAAATGGCGCTTCTCGTAGAACTCGCGATAGTTCGGCAGGTGCAACTTCGGGGTGACACCCAGGATCTTGCCTCGGTGGATCGTTACCGCACAGTTGTAGAGGGAACCATCGTTGCGAATCGGGGCACCAACAATGAGGATCGGCAACAGATCCTTCGTCTGAACAGCAATGCGATGCAGAGCCTCAGTCACTTCATCCAGCACGACATCCTGAAGCAACAGATCATCAATGGCGTAGCCGGAAATGCCCAGCTCGGGAAAGACGGCCGCGGCAACACCCTTGGCATCAAGCTCGCGAGCAACGTCAATGACCTCGTTAGCGTTAGCAAGTGGCTGAGCGGGATGAACAGGAACCGTCACCGCAGCAACGCGCGCGAAGCCCTGATCGTAAAGCGAATGGAAGTTCAACTTTCCTCCTAGTGTTGCCTCTATTGTCTCCCATGACCCATCCGTTTGCCCACGCGCTTACGCTCAAAGCTGATGGCAGGAAAAACAACAATGGTGGGCTGGCTCTTTCGAGCCAGCCCACCACAGCTCATCACGTGCGAGGCGCGAGCAGAACTCAGATCACCTCACGTGCGAGGCGCGCGATCGCGAACTCTTCGTTCGTTGGGTACACCAGCAGGGTGACCTTCGAATCGGGGGTGGAGATCACGCGAGGCTCGCCGATACGACCGTCGTTTGCTGCCAGGTCGATCTTCACGCCGAAGGGCTCTAATGCTTGGGCGAGTTCCTTACGAACATCCCAGTCGTTCTCGCCGATGCCAGCGGTGAAGGTGATGACATCCAGGCCACCGAGTTCAGCGGTGTAGGAGCCAACGTACTTGAGCAGGCGGTTGATGTAGACGTCCATGGCAACGCGAGCCTTGTGCTGCGCTTCCTTGTCGTCATCGTTGAAAATCATTTCCCACACGCTACGCATGTCGGATTCGCCGGTCAGGCCCTTCATGCCGGACTGCTTGTTGAACAGCGTGTCGATCTCGTCAATCGTCATGCCACCCTGGCGAGCCAGGTGGAAGACAACGGCCGGATCGATGTCGCCGGTGCGGGTGCCCATCATGAGGCCTTCCAACGGGGTCAGGCCCATGGAGGTATCGATCGGCTTACCGTTGAGGACTGCGGACACGGAAGCGCCATTTCCGAGGTGCATGACGATCTGCTTGAGATCATCGCGACCCAGGTACTTTGCGACCTCGCGGGAAACAAATTGGTGCGAGGTGCCGTGTGCGCCGTAGCGGCGAACAGCGTACTTCTCAGCGACTTCGGCGTTGAGTGCGTAGGTGTAGGCCTTTTCGGGAAGAGCCTGGAAGAACGCGGTGTCGAAGACTGCAACGTGAGGGATTTCCGGCATGAGCTCGCGAGCCACGTCGATGCCCTTGAGGTGTGCGGGGTTGTGCAGGGGAGCCATCGGGCAGAGTTCTTCGATGAGGTTACGGACCTCGTCGTTGATGACGGCCGGGCCATCGAAGTACTTGCCACCCTGAACGATACGGTGGCCGACGGCAACGATGCCAGCTTCTGCAAGCTTCGGGCCCTTGTTGTCGAAGAGGCGAAGAACCTCACGCATACCAACTTCGTGGTCTGCGATCGGAATTTCTTCGATGGTGACGTCGTCACCGTGGGTGTGCTTGATCTTGCCGACCGGGTCGCCGATACGCTCGACAAGGCCTTTGGCGATTGCTTCACCGGTTTCGGGATCGACCAGCTGGTACTTGATCGATGAAGAGCCGGAGTTAATGACGAGAACGGTCTGGGACACGAGTTCGCCTTTCCTGTGAGTAATCGGTAAAAACTTGGAAGCTTCAGCCCTGTGCCTGAACGGCGGTCAGAGCAACGGTGTTGACGATGTCCTCGACCAGTGCGCCACGCGACAGATCGTTGACCGGCTTGTTCAGACCCTGCAGAACCGGGCCGACAGCAACGGCACCGGAGGAACGCTGAACGGCCTTGTAGCCAATGTTGCCTGCGGATAGTGACGGGAAGATGAAGACGTTTGCCTTGCTGGCAACGGGGGAGCCGGGGAGCTTCTTCGAAGCAACGGCCACGTCAACGGCTGCGTCGAACTGGATCGGGCCTTCCAGAGCGAGCTCTGGAGCCTTTGCCTGAGCAATGCGGGTTGCTTCCACAACGGCGTCGACGTCCGGGCCGGAGCCGGAAGTGCCGGTGGAGTAGGAGAGCATTGCAACGCGAGGCTCGACACCGAACTGAGCGGCGGTGCGTGCCGAGGAGATGGCGATGTCGGCAAGCTGTTCCGGAGTCGGGTTTGGGTTCACGGCGCAGTCGCCGAATGCCCACACCTGATCCTTCATCAGCATGAGGAAGATAGAAGAAACAATCGAGACGCCGGGAGCGGTCTTGATGATCTGGAAGGAGGGAACGATCGTGTGCGCGGTCGTGTGAGCTGCGCCGGAAACCATACCGTCTGCGTCGCCCATGTGGACCATCATCGTGCCGAAGTAGGACACGTCTTTGATCTTTTCGCGAGCCTGCTCGACGGTGACGCCCTTCTTTTCACGCAGGCGTGCGAATTCAACGGCGTATTTTTCGGACAGTTCTGGGTCGTCTACGGAGACGACGGATGCTGCGGTGAGGTCAATACCAAGTTCACCTGCGCGGGTTGCAACGGCAGCTGCGTCACCAACGAGGATGACATCTGCGATACCGCGAGCGAGGACCTCGCCAGCTGCTAGGAGGACGCGATCGTCTTCCGGTTCGGGCATGACGATGCGCTTGCGGTCTGCGCGTGCGCGGTCAATCAGATCTGCCTGGAAAGCGAGGGGAGTGACTGCGGTCGGGGCGGGGGCCTCAACCAGGGTCTTGATTGCCTCGTCGGAAAGGGGAAGGGAGAAGACGGGGACGTCGACGCCGAGAGCAGTGGGGGTGCCGGGCAGAATCACTGCCACGAGCTGCGCCTGGTGCGACTTGCAACGGGCAGCGAAAACGTTGATTTCTTCAGTGAGCAGTTCGGCTGGAACACCTTCGGGGTCGAGGACCAAGATGACGTTTGCGCGAGCCGATGCTGCCAGGTTCACGTTCCAACGGATGGCATCGAACGTGCGAGCTTCTCCGGCGACAACTCCGTCGATGAGGACGAAGTCTGCGTCAGCTGCGCGAACAGCTTCGACAGCTGCCGGCAAAGCCGAGGTGCCGGAGGTCGCTGCTTCGGATGGGGTCGTGCCAGCGAGCGCGTTCATGCGCGCAAGCGTTCCACGCGCTGAAAGCGCGGTGGCAAGTTCGTGAGCTGCGTCTGTTGCAGCATTTGCGGAATCGGGCCCGACAACGATGTAACGGGAAGTCACTGATGCTCCTTCAACACGTGAAAATGTGCGCGGCCTGCACGGTCGCATGAACATGGTAGCGCGCTCCGGAGGTAAATTAAGACGTGAAGATGTGTGAATAATGCATTACCCCGTAGGCTTGCAGTGTGAAGAAGCAGGTGCGAATGAATACTTCGCCGTCGTATGCGTACTGGGGGACGATCATTTTCGTCCTCGTCGGTGTTGGCGTTACGGCGATTTTGGCTCTTTTGAACCACCCTCATCGTGCGGTCTATGCCCTTGCTGGCACGCTGCTTGTGATGGCCGGTGCGCGTCTTGTTTTGCCAGGACGCCCATGGTTTGCTTCACGTAATCGGTGGGTGGATGCCGTGGTGCTCGCTTTCTTGGCGCTTGGTATTTGGTATTTTTCGCCGTTCACGGCAACGATGAACCTTCTGTCCTAACCGCTCAGTCCGACATGGTTGTGCTGTCGGGGTCTTTGGGTTGGCGAACGTATTTCTTCTGTCTCATCTATGAGCGCGAGTGTGTTTAATCAACTAATCTTGATGTCAAGATAATTTCTCGCGTAGCGCCAGCTCGCCCGACGAAAAGAGAAACGATGTCGAAAATTAAGGTTGCAGGCCCGGTCGTTGAACTCGATGGTGACGAAATGACCCGCATCATGTGGCAGTTCATTAAAGACCGTCTGATCCACCCCTACCTGGATGTTGATCTGCGTTACTACGACCTGTCGATCCAGAATCGCGACGCGACTGACGACCAGGTGACGATTGATGCCGCCAATGCGATCAAAGAGCATGGCGTGGGCGTCAAGTGCGCGACAATCACTCCCGACGAGGCGCGTGTTGAAGAGTTCGGCCTGAAGACGATGTGGCGTAGCCCCAACGGCACGATTCGCAATATTCTTGGTGGCGTTGTCTTCCGTGAACCAATCATTATTGACAACATTCCGCGCCTCGTCCCCGGATGGACCAAGCCGATCGTTATCGGTCGACACGCATTCGGCGACCAGTACCGTGCGACTGACTTTAAGGTTCCGGGAGCGGGCACCATCACGCTGACCTTCACTCCCGACGATGGGTCGGAACCGATCGAGCACGAAGTGATCCGTATGCCTGAAGGTGGTGGCGTCACGATGGGCATGTACAACTTCAACGAATCGATCGCAGACTTCGCTCGAGCATCCTTTGAATACGGACTCAAGCGCAACTATCCGGTCTTCCTGTCGACGAAGAACACGATCCTCAAGGCCTACGATGGTGCGTTCAAGGACATTTTCGCCGATGTCTTCGAGCGCGAATATAAGGACAGATTTGCCGAAGTTGGCTTGACCTACGAACATCGTCTGATTGATGACATGGTTGCCTCGTCCTTGCGCTGGGAAGGTGGCTACGTCTGGGCGTGCAAGAACTACGACGGTGATGTTCAGTCAGATACTGTCGCTCAGGGATTCGGTTCGCTGGGTCTGATGACCTCCGTCCTGATGACCCCAGATGGTCGCACGATGGAAGCTGAAGCCGCTCACGGCACTGTTACCCGTCACTACCGCAAGCATCAGGCGGGGGAACCAACGTCAACCAACCCGATTGCCTCGATTTTCGCTTGGACCCGCGCTCTTGCTCACCGAGGAATGCTTGATAATACGCCTGAGATTATCGATTTCTCCCACACGCTTGAGAAGGTCATCATTGACACGGTTCTTTCAGGCAAGATGACGCGCGATCTGTCTCGTCTGGTCGGTGGCGATACTCCGTGGCTCACCACCGAAGAGTTCCTTGTAGCGCTCGACGATAATCTGGCGAAAGCCCTCGCTTGATCTGCTCACTCAACGAAACGGGGGTGCGGTGAGCTTCGGCTTGCCCGCCCCGGTTTCGTCTCTATAGCGCGTGAAACTGCCCGAGTAGCGGTGTCGGAATGTTCGAATAGTGAACGAAAACTAATCGGAATGCGGTCTGTGGGCATCCTGTACGTATCCCGATCAGTCGAACGACTCAAGGAAAATCATGCGAAAGTTTATGCAGAAGAGCAGCATCCTCGTGTGGGTGCTCGTCGCAATCATCCTCGCCCTCGTGCTGGGATCCACCAAAGTGGGTGACTCGCACCTGGTGCCTGTCGCAGTTGGACGAGTCTTCGCGACATTCTCAGCTATCTTCAGCCAGTTTCTGTCCTTCTCGATTCCGCTCATCATCATCGGTCTGGTCACTCCGGCTATTGCTGATCTCGGACGTGGCGCGGGCAAGTGGCTCGGCGTTACCGCCGCGCTGGCCTACACCTCGACTCTTTTCGCAGGCTTCCTGACCTACCTGGTCGCAGCAACCGTCTTCCCGAAGCTCCTTTCGAACGGTCTTGCTGATGTTACCGAGCCCGGCTCGGCACTCGAATCGTTCTTCACCATCGAAATGCCTGCAGCTGTCCCGGTTATGACCGCGCTGTTGCTCTCCTTCGTGGTCGGCATCGGACTTGCAATGATCCCGCGTGGCGTTATGCGTAAGGGCTTCATTGAATTCCGTGCCATCATCACCAAGCTCATCGAGCGCATCATCATCCCGCTGTTGCCCTTGCACATCTTTGGTATCTTCTTGAACCTCACCTACACCGGTGAGGCGTGGGACATTATGCGCACCCTGGTCCGCGTTGTTGTCGTCGTCCTCCTGCTTGAGGTCGTCATCCTGCTCACGCAGTACATCGTTGCTGGCGCAATCGGCAAGAAGAACCCGATCAAGTCGCTACTCACCATGATGCCCGCCTACCTGACGGCACTCGGCACCTCGTCGTCCGCGGCGACTATCCCGGTTACTCTGCGTCAGGCAAAGAAGAACGGCATCTCCGACGCCGTTGCATCCTTCACCATTCCGCTCTGCGCAACGATCCACCTGGCAGGCTCGACCTCGAAGATCTTCGCATTCGCGTTCGCTATCGTCATCACCCAGGGCATCGATGTCGGCCCTGTACAGTGGGTTGGCTTCATCTTCATGCTCGGCATCACGATGGTCGCAGCCCCCGGCGTTCCCGGCGGTGCAATCATGGCAGCAACCGGTCTACTCTCGTCGATGCTTGGCTTCAACGATGCCCAGGTTGCCCTCATGATCGCCACCTACATCGCCCTCGACTCCTTCGGCACCGCAACCAATGTGACCGGTGACGGCGCAATCGCGATCATCGTTGACCGGATGGCCGGTGGCAAGATCGGCGCAGAAGGCGATCCGGAGAACGCTCGTGAGCTTTCCTTCGACGGTATGGCTTACCTTGACCGCGTCTCGGTCGAAGGCGTTGTCAGCGCCGAAGACCTCGCTGCATCTGCTGCTGCGAACCCGTCGGCTAGTAACTGACGGATTGGCTCAAGCGCGTACCCGTCATTATTTGTCATCAAACGAATAGACGCTGATTCTTCAACGCACGAGCTCACATGCCCTAAGAGTGGTGGTCCGCAATGAGACATGCGGGCCACCACTCTTTTATTCCCGAAAACTGTTCTGACACCCCTGAATACCCGATTGCTCTACCCATCACTTCCCGCTTCGCCGTAAACTGGACGAAACGTAAACTGGACGAAGCTGGTAACACTTTCAGACCGTGAATAGGAATGGAGCTTCACGCAATGGCTACTCCGCAACCGCTCAAAGCCCCCGCTGACTTCAAGATCGGCGTTCTCACATCAGGCGGTGACGCACAGGGAATGAATGCGGCCGTCCGCGCCGTCGTGAGAACCGCGCTTGCCGTGGGCGCCCAACCCTATGCGGTCATGGAAGGGTGGGCCGGCGCCGTTAAAGGCGGAGATGCGATCAAGAAGCTCTGCTGGTCGGACGTCTCATCAATCCTCGCCGAGGGTGGCACGGTCATCGGTACGGCCCGGTGTCCAGAATTCCGCGATTACGAGGGCCGGCATGCGGCCGCGAAGAATCTGGTCGAACACGGTATTGACCACCTTGTCGTTATTGGTGGCGACGGCTCCCTCTCTGGCACGGATGAATTCCGAGGCGAATGGTCGCAGCACATTCGCGAACTCGTTGATGAAGGCGTGCTCAGTGAAGAAGAAGCGGCAAAGCATCCGGCTCTGATGGTTGTTGGTCTTGTCGGCTCGATCGACAATGACATGGTGGGCACCGACATGACAATCGGTGCGGATACTGCACTCCATCGCATTTTGGACGCGATGGATCAGCTGACCTCCACGGCAGCATCTCACCAGCGCACATTCGTTGTCGAGGTCATGGGTCGCCATTGTGGCTACCTCCCCCTGATGGCAGCGGTTGCCGGTGGTGCTGACTACGTGTTTACCCCCGAAGATCCGGTTGGACCGGGCTGGGAAGAAGACCTCGCTGAACACCTGCGTTTGGGTCGTGAAGCAGGGCGACGCGAATCCATCGTGTTGGTCGCCGAAGGTGCAACCGACCGCGAGGGTAATGTACTGACCACTCAACACATTGCCGATGTGATTACTGAGCGCACGGGTGAAGACGCTCGCGTGACGATCCTTGGCCACGTCCAGCGTGGTGGCTCGCCGTCAGCCTATGACCGCTGGATGTCATCGTTGCTTGGCTACGCCGCTGTTCAGGAAATGCTTTCAGCAACGCCGGAAAACACCCCGAATGTTCTGGGTGTCCGCCACAACCGCGTGACCCGTATTCCGCTGATGAAGGCGGTGCACGATACTCGTGCGGTCAAGCACCTGATTGAGGCCGGCGACTATGAAGCTGCCCAGGCTTCGCGCGGCGTTTCTTTCACGACGATGGTCGAAATTAACACGATCCTTTCGACTCCGCCTCAGCTGACGCCCGAACCTACTGAAAAGCCTCGTCGAATCGGTATCCTGCACGCTGGCGGTCTTGCGCCTGGCATGAACACGGCAGCGCGCGCGGCAGTCCGCCTAGGCATCGCTCGCGGTTGGACGATGCTGGGAATCGAAGGCTCGTGGAAGGGCTTGGCCGATAACGCGGTCAAAGAACTGACCTGGGCTGACGTTGAAGGCTGGGCGTTCAAGGGTGGCGCGGAACTCGGCACGAGGCGCGATGTCCCCGAAGTTGAGCAGTTCTACGCCCTGGGACGCGCTATTGAACGTAACGAATTGGATGCGCTGATTGTTATTGGCGGCCTCAACGCCTACCTTGCTGTCCACTCGATGATCTCCGAGCGTGACCGCTACCCGGCGTTCCGTATCCCGATCGTTCTGGTTCCCGCCTCCATCGACAACAATCTGCCCGGTTCGGAACTATCGATCGGTGCCGATACCGCGATCAACAATGCCACCTGGGCGCTTGACCGCATCAAGGAATCCGCCGCAGCGACCAAGCGTTGTTTCGTCGCCGAAATCATGGGACGACGTTGCGGGTACCTGACGCTGATGGCGTCACTGTCATCCGGTGCTGAGTACATCTATCTCAACGAAGATGATGTGACTCTGAATGAGATCGCTGATGACACGAAGCGCATGGTTGATTCCTTCGCTGAAGGACGCCGCCTGTTCCTGGTCCTCGTCAACGAGGCAGTGTCGAAGTACTACGACCGCGAATTCCTTGCGTCCGTGTACGAGGCAGAATCTGACGGCAAGTACGACGTGCGTCATGCGGCGCTCGGCCACCTGCAACAGGGGGGTTCGCCCAGCCCGTTCGACCGCCTGCTGGCAACGCGTCTTGCTCACCGCGCGCTCGACCACATCAACAACCAGTTCAATCGTGGCGAATCCGAGGGCGTGTACATCGGTCAGGTGCGCAACCAGATCGAAGCTCGCCTGGTGAAGAACATGTTTGAGGATCTGGATATCCGCAATCGTCGTCCGTTCGATCAGTGGTGGCGAGAGCTCAGCCCGGTTCAGCGCATCGTTTCGATGAAGGATTCGGGTAAGCCCGCTGTCGAGATTTCCATCGCAGACGCAGATCCCGAGTAAGACATCGCCGAATCGTCTGATTCGACCAAAACTGTTTTTTCATTCAAGAACCGCGAACTCATCGCAGATCCATTGATACAGGAGAATTCATGACTGACAATCCGGTCGTTGACCCCACAATGACTCCCGCGTGGGAAGCACTGGACGGACGTGCCGACGCTTTTGACCCGGATCTTCGCGCTTGGTTCGGAGCTGATCCGAACCGTGCAACTCGCTGGACGATTGACGGCGCCGACCTGCACGTTGATTTTTCGAAGAACCTGATTGACGAAGGCGTGCTTGCTGACCTGCTGGCTCTTGCTGAGCAGACTGGCGTCTACGACCTGCGCGATCGCATGTTCGCCGGTGAGCACATCAACGTCACCGAAGACCGCGCTGTTCTGCATACCGCGTTGCGTCGCCCGGCAACCGACGAGCTGACCGTTGACGGCCAGGATGCGATCGCGGACGTTCACGAGGTTCTGAACAAGGTCTACGACTTCGCAGAGCGCGTTCGCTCCGGCGAGTGGACCGGTATTACCGGCAAGCCGGTTGAAACGGTTGTCAACGTTGGTATCGGTGGCTCGGACCTGGGCCCGGTCATGGCCTACGAGGCCCTGAAGCCCTTTGTCCAGGATGGTCTTGAATGCCGTTTCATCTCGAACATTGATCCGACCGACGCGGGTGAGACCACGAAGGATCTCGATCCGGAAACCACCCTGGTTATTGTTGCGTCGAAGACATTTACGACGCTTGAAACGATCACGAACGCCAAGGTTGTGCGCGACTGGTTCCTCGGCGCCCTGCGCGACCGTGGCATCGTTACCGACGAGGCAACCGAGAAGGGCGCCATCGCCAAGCACTTCGTCGCCGTGTCCACCGCTCTGGACAAGGTCGCTGAGTTCGGCATCGACCCGAACAATGCTTTCGGCTTCTGGTCCTGGGTTGGCGGCCGCTACTCCGTGGATTCCGCTGTCGGCACCTCGCTGGCAATCGCGATCGGCCCGGATGGCTTCGCTGAATTCCTTGAGGGCTTCAACGCGATGGATGTCCACTTCGCCACCGCGAAGCCGGAAGAAAACCTACCTATTCTCATGGGCATGCTGAACGTCTGGTACTCGAACTTCCTCGGTGCCGACACACACGCTGTCTTGCCGTACTCGCAGTACTTGCACCGCTTCCCGGCCTACCTTCAACAGCTGACCATGGAGTCGAACGGCAAGTCCGTCCGGCGCGATGGTGCTCCCGTCACCTACGAGACCGGCGAGGTCTTCTGGGGCGAACCGGGAACCAACGGTCAGCATGCCTTCTACCAGCTGATTCACCAAGGCACCCGCATGGTTCCCGCCGACTTCATTGCCTTCGCTAATCCGGCGTGGCCCCTGAAGGATGGCGAGGCTGACATGCACGAGCTGTTCCTGTCGAACTTCCTGGCTCAGACGAAGGCTCTGGCATTCGGCAAGACCTCGGACGAGGTTCGCGCCGAGGGCACCCCGGAGGCCATCGTTTCGGCTCGCGTCTTCACCGGTAATCGGCCGACCACGTCGATCATGGCACCGGCCCTGACCCCGCGTGTTCTTGGCGAACTGATTGCTCTCTACGAGCACATCACCTTCGTCCAGGGCGCCGTCTGGGGCATCGATTCCTTCGACCAGTGGGGCGTAGAGCTAGGCAAGGTCCTGGCCAAGCAGATCTTGCCGGCCATCGAAGGTGACTCGGCTGCACTCGACGCGCAGGATGCCTCCACGAAGGCTCTCATCGAGTACTACCGCGCGAACCGCAAGTGACCCTTCTCAGCTTAAGTGCTGCGCCGGTTTGACGGCTGTGCGCGACAAGCGTAGCGCCACAGTTTTGGCCTCGTTGATTTCATTATCGACGAGGACGAAACTTTATTGTCGCTCTCTCCCTTCATAGCCGGGAGTGAGCGGGGAGCACCTATCCCCAGGCGCTCACGGAAATGTGGGGCGCATCTTGTGAAGCGGAAGCGTCCGACTTCTTCTTGTCGAATTTCTTGGATTTCTTGGACTTTGATTCGCCCTCATTCTTATCTTGGGATCCCGCGTCACCCGACTTCTCGTGGGCATGAGATGACAGAACCTCAGGAGTGAGCGAAGCCGAAAGACGATCTTTCGCAGCATCGACATCAAAATCGGCTTGTGGCCATGTGGGGTTAATGCCTTCGAGCGTACGGACAAGGATCTCTTGGACTGCCAAGCGTGCATACCACTTGTGGTCGCCAGGAATGACATACCACGGAGCAATACGCGTCGAGGTCCGGCGAATCACTTCGGAATAGGCGTCTTGGTAGGCGCTCCAGTTGTCGCGAGTATCGAGATCACCCGTGGAGAACTTCCAGTGCTTATCTGGGCGCTCCAAGCGCTCCATCAGACGTTCCCCCTGTTCTTCATAGGAGACGACCAAGCAGACTTTAATGACCTTCATCCCGGCTCGAACGGCTTCTAATTCCATCTCGTAGATATCGTGATAGCGACGGTTTAGCTCATCCTCATCAGCGGTGAAGATAGATTCTTGGTTGGCGTTACGCGCGGAGGTGGGAACCAGAAGATCCTCATAGTGCGAGCGGTCAAAAACACCGATGTATCCCGGGCGGGGGAAGTGTGGGCGGACACGCCAAAGGAAATCGTGGGCACGCTCTTCTTCCGTGGGTGCTTTGAATGCTTTCAGAGCAACACCCTGCGGATCCACTTGCCCGATGACGTGGCGAACGATTCCGCCCTTACCAGCCGTGTCTAAACCCTGAAGGATCAACAGAACTGAATCCGACGCACCTTCCTTCGACGCGGCATACAGGCGTTCTTGGAGTTCAGAAAAATCAACTGCCCGCTTAGCCATCGCTTTCAACGCCTTCTTTTTGCTTGCGCCCCAACCGGGCGTGGCGTCACGAATGAAGGAATTCAGGTCGAACGCCTCAGAGGCAACCAGCAGATCGCGCGGATCACCCGTCCAATACTTCGACGGCCCAGACACGTAGGTCATGGTGTCTTCAGGTGACTCCTGACCTGTGTTTTCTTTCGATTCCATGATGACCTCCACCGCATGACCTCGACGCAACCTAGAAAATGCAAGGCTCGAAAACGAATGTACGTATGTGCAACTCTAATCATGGTCTAGATCACGTGCTTGCGTATATGAAAAGTAGGACTGCTAGCCCTGTTTTCCCACGCCGAAAGCGTTTAGGCTTGGAACGTCAGTATGTGGCGAAACCGCCACCAGGCGACGGCGAACACCGCCGACGCACACAAACTAAGAAGGAGTGCCGAATCATGGCAGAACCTCGCATCGTTACCGTCACCGGCGCCGCCGGCAACATTGGCTACGCCCTGCTTTTCCGTATTGCCTCCGGCCAGCTGTTCGGTCCCGATGTCCCCGTCAAGCTCAACCTTCTTGAGATCCCCCAGGGCGTGAAGGCCGCTGAGGGCACCGCAATGGAGCTCGATGACTGTGCATTCCCGACTCTTGCCGGCGTTGAAATCTTCGACGATGCCACCAAGGCATTCGAAGGCACCAACGTTGCCTACCTCGTTGGCGCAATGCCGCGTCGGGCGGGCATGGAGCGCGCAGACCTGCTGGAAGCCAACGCAGGCATCTTCGGCCCGCAGGGCAAGGCCATCAACGATGGCGCAGCAGACGACATCCGCGTCCTCGTCGTTGGCAACCCGGCCAACACCAACGCCACCATTGCTCAGAACGCTGCTCCGGATGTTCCGGCATCCCGCTTCACCGCAATGATGCGTCTTGACCACAACCGTGCAGTTGCTCAGCTGGCCCACAAGACCGGCGCAGCAGTTGCCGACATTAAGGACGTTGTCGTGTGGGGCAACCACTCCGCAGACCAGTACCCGGACGTTTCCTACGCGACCGTTGCTGGCAAGAAGGCTGCTGACCTGGTTGACGAAGCATGGCTCTCTGAGACCTACCGTCCGGTTGTCGCAAAGCGTGGCGCCGCCATCATCGAAGCTCGTGGCGCATCCTCGGCAGCATCGGCTGCAAACGCAGCAATCGATCACATGTACTCTTGGATCCACGGCACCCCCGAGGGTGAATGGGTCACTGCGGGCGTCATGTCCGACGGCACCCACTACGACGTCCCAGCAGGCCTCTGCTTCGGCTTCCCGGTCACCTCTGACGGTGGCGAGTGGCAGATTGTCGACGGTCTGGAGATCTCCGAGGCAACTCGCGCAGGCATCGATCACAACATCAAGGCTCTGCAGGAAGAGTATGACGCAGTGAAGGCTCTCGGTTTCATCAAGTGAGCCCGTAGGCCCCGCGCTCGGGGTTGAGGCGGCCGCGGATCCTCGTGATCCGCGGCCGCCTCGTCGTGTCCGGGCCCCGCCCTCGCGGATCGGGAGACCCGAGGGCCCCGGGGAGACGCCCCGGCGGATTTCCGCAACCGGGTTCGATGTGCACATTTGTGGGCGGCGCGCACTCGACAACGCATGAGCGGGAGGGGACCCCTCGCACCTGTGCGCATTCCCAGCGCGACCCCGTGCGCGGTGGCTAGGATGAACCTATCGCGAAGGAGCGGAGCCACCCGGGCGCCGCCTAGGATCGATGAGGAGGCCACCGTGGGTCTAAGAATCGTTCTCGCCGCCGATTCCGCTGGCGTCGAGTACAAGGATGTCCTGAAGAAAGATCTCGAAGCAGATCCGCGCGTCGACGAGGTCATTGACGCCGGCCTCAAGCCCGGAGAGGACGTCGACTACCCGCACGTCGCCGTCGCCGCCGCCCGCATGATCGCGGACGGGAAGGCCGATCGCGGTCTCTTCGTCTGCGGTACCGGCATGGGTGTCGCGATGGCCGCGAACAAGGTCCCCGGGATCCGCGCCTCGGTCGCGCACGACTCCTTCTCCGTTGAGCGCCTCATCCTCTCAAACAACGCGCAGGTCCTCACCTTCGGCGCCCGCGTCATCGGGCTCCAGCTGGCTCGGCGCCTCGCGAAGGAGTGGCTCGGCTACACCTTCGACGAGACCTCCGCCTCCGCCCCCAAGGTCGCTGCCCTCGAGGCCTACGACCGTGACCCCGACTTTCAGTTCGTCGGCTGCTGAAGCCCCCAGAACCTGGGACCGCTCGTTTGCGAGCACGAGCAGTCCCGGCGCCCTCCCCAGGGCGTCGCTCGCGACCACCCCATCTGACAGCAGGGCGAGGGCCTCGAGGACGAGGCCGACCCCCGAATCTTCAAGGATGAAGACATGACACCTGACGCAGCACTCGCCATCGGTTCGAACATGAACCTCTTCTGGCTCCTCATGGCCGCCGCCGGCGGCGTGTTCGGCACGATGATCGGCGCGAACTACGCCTTCTCGTTCACCGGCGTGACGATTCTCCTCGGCTTCGGCGTCGCCGCGGCCACCGGCTCCACCACAGTTCTCGATTACGTCTCCTTCGGCCCCGCCTTCGGCCCGCACATCGCCTTCGCGGGCGGCGTCGCCGCCGCGGCCTACGCCGCGAAGAAGGGCTACCTCAAGTCCGGCGGAAAGGACATCAACAGCCCGCTCGCCGGCCTCGGCAAGCCCGACGTGCTCCTCATCGGCGCTCTCTTCGGTGTCGGCGGCTACCTCTTCCAGAAGCTCGTCGCTCTCGTCCCGTGGTTCGGCACGCACACCGACTCGGTCGCCTTTACCGTGGTCTGCTCCGGCATCCTCGTCCGCGTAGTCTTCGGCAAGACCGGCGTCTTCCATTCGATCACGAAGCCCGAGGGCACGACCCGCTGGCTCGACTGGCAGGAGACCCCCGGCCAGCTCCTCACCGTCTCCGCCTTCGCGGGTCTCTTCGCCTCCGGCATCGCGACGATGCTCGTCGGCTACATCGCCCCGAACAGCGCGAACGGCGGCGTCATCATCGCGAACGCCCAGGCGATCCCCTTCGGGATCTCCGCGCTCTGCATCTTCTTCGTCGCCGGTGGCCTGAAGTTCCCGGTCACGCATCACATGACGATCTCGGCCGGCCTCGCCGCCGTCCTCTTCTTCAACGCGACCGGCTCCGGAATGCTCGCCGTCCTTGTCGGCACCTGCTTCGGCGTTCTCGCGGGCTTCGCCGGCGAGTACTTCGCCCGCTGGACCTACGCCCACGGCGACACGCACATCGATCCGCCCGCCGGCGTCATCTGGCTGATGAACACCCTCGCGGTCTCCGCCGCCGCCCTCGTCGCCTGAACGGCGACCCGAACCGACCGAAAGGAACGCCGTGTCCGCCACAGCCCTCACCGCCTGGCCCGAGCGCCTCTACGACGCGTACGTCTTCGACATGGACGGGACCATCTACCTCGGCGACCACCTCCTCCCCGGGGCGAAGCGCCTCATCGAGGAGCTGCGGCGGCGCGGCATCCCGGTCCGCTTCCTCTCGAACAACCCGACGAAGGATCCCGAGCAGTACGTCGAGAAGCTCGAACGGCTCGGACTGCCGACCCCGGTCGAGGAGATCGCCAACACGGTCGTCACGACGACCCGCTGGCTCCTCGAGAACAAGCCCGGCGCCGTCGTCTTCCCGATCGCCGAGGAGCCCCTCATCCGCGCCTTCCACGAGGCCGGCATCGAGATGAGCGACGATCCGGAGAAGATCGACGTCGTCGTCGCCTCCTACGACCGGACCTTCGACTACCGCAAGCTCCAGATTGCCTTCGACGCGATCTGGTTCCACAAGCGCGCGACCCTCATCGCGACCAACCCCGACCGCTTCTGCCCGTTCCCGGGTGGACGCGGAGAACCCGACTGTGCGTCGATCATTGCCGCCATCGAGGCGTGCACGAACACGACGTGCGAGATGGTCGTCGGCAAGCCCGATCCCGTCATGGCCGAGGCCGCCCTCGGCAATACGGATGTCGACCCGACCCGATGCGTGATGGTCGGCGACCGCATCATGACCGACATCAAGATGGCCGTGAACACCGGCATGTTCTCGGCCATGCCCCTCACGGGGGAATCCACCCTCGAGGAGGCGCTCGCCCTCCCCGAGGCCGAGCGCCCCACCCACGTCCTCGACCGCGTCGACCGCCTCATCCCGAAGGTACTCTGGGACGAGATCGGCTGGACCGAGGAAAACGACCCCATCGTCTGAGCGCCCCGAGCGCCCCACTCCAACAGCACCCGAGCCGCAGTGCCGCGGCAGACAAGAAAGAGACCAAGAAATGGTTGCACCCGGATACGAAGGCCCGTTCGTCATGGGATTCGACTACGGTACGGAGTCGTGCCGAGCCGCGATCTTCGACCTCGCCGGACACCCGATCGCCTTCGCGGCGACCCCCTACAAGACCCACCACCCCCGCCCCGGCCAGGCCGAGCAGAGCCCCGCCGACTGGTGGAATGCCCTCGTCGCCTCGACCCGCAAGGTCCTCGACGAGACCGGCATCCCCGCTCGCCACATCGCCGGCATCTCCTACGACGCGACGACGATGACCGTCGTCGCCATGGATCGGAACGGCCGTGAGCTGCGCAACGCGATCATGTGGATGGACGTCCGCGCGACCGAGCAGTCCGCCCGCGCCGAAACGATCGATCACTGGGCGCGCCTCTACAACGGCGGCGGCACGATGCCCGCGACCGCCGAGTGGTACCCCTTCAAGGCCGCGTGGCTCAAGGAGAACGAGCCTGAGACCTACAAGAACGCCTACCGCCTCGTCGACGCGCCCGAGTGGCTCACCTACAAGCTCACCGGCGAGTGGACGCTCAACATCAACTCCGCGGCCCTGCGCATGTACTACAACCGCGATAAGGGCGGCTGGCCGGTCGAGTTCTACGAGCACATCGGCTGCGGCGACGTCTTCGAGAAGATCCCCGAGAAGATCTACGATCTAGGCCACCCGATCGGTGGCCTCTCGATCTCCGCCGCCCAGGAGCTCGGCCTCCTCCCCGGCACTCCGGTTGCCCAGGGCTGCGCCGACGCGTGGGCTGGCCAGATCGGCCTCGGCGTCGTCTCGCCCGGCAAGACCGCCGTCATCACCGGCTCCTCGCACGTCATCACGGGCCAGTCCGGCAACCCGCTCCACGGCGAGGGCTTCTTCGGCGGATACACCGACGGCGTCATCCCCGGCCAGTACACGTGCGAGGGAGGTCTCGTCTCCTCCGGATCCGTGCTCAAGTGGTTCAAGGACAACTTCTGCCGCGACCTCACGGGCGCGGCCGAGCGCCTCGGCATGAACCCCTACAAGATCCTCGACGAGCGAGTCGCCGACATCCCGGTCGGCTCCAATGGGCTCATCATCAACGAGTACTTCCAGGGCAACCGCACCCCTTACACCGACTCCAAGGCCCGCGGCATCATGTGGGGCCTCACCCTCGGCACGACGCCCGAGCAGGTCTACCACGCGATCGAGGAGGCCGTCTGCTACGGCACCGCGCACGTCCTCAAGGCCTTCAAGGACGCGGGCTTCGAGTCGACCGAGCTCGTCGCCTGCGGCGGCGCCACGAAGTCGCGCGACTGGATGCAGATGCACTCCGACGTCACGGGCCTGCCCATCACGCTCACCGAGGTCGGGGACGCCGTCGTCCTCGGTTCGTGCATGCTCGCCGCCGTCGGCTCGGGCCAGTACCAGTCGATCGAGGACGCGGCCCGCAACATGGTCCGCGAGACTGCGCGCATCGAGCCCCGCCCCGACGTTCACGAGGAGTACCAGTTCTACCTCGAGAAGTACATGGAGACCTACCCGCAGATGCAGGACCTCTCGCATCAGATGATCGATCACCTCGCGTGACCGGCAAGGAGTGAAGAAGAAATGTCGCAAGAACTCATCGAACAGGCGCTGAAGACGGCCACCGAGACGAAGGACATCGTCTTCGGCACGGACGTCCTTGACAAGACGGGCGAGCTCTTCGTCCGCATGTTCCCCGGAGCGAGGGTCCTCGTCGTCGCCGACGGCAACACCTTCGCCGCAGCCGGCGAGGCGGTCGTCGCCTCCCTGAAGGCCGCGGGGATCGAATTCGCGGAGGAACCCTACGTCTTCCCCGGCACCCCGACCCTCTACGCGGGCTACGAGAACGTCGAGAAGCTCCGCGAGCACATCCGCCCCCTCGAGAACACGGTTGTCTGCTCGATAGCCTCGGGCACGCTCAACGACATCGCGAAGCTCGCCTCGGGCGAGCTCGGCCGCAAGTATATGAACGTCTGCACCGCGCCCTCGGTCGACGGTTACGCCGCCTTCGGCGCGTCGATCTCGAAAGACGGCTTCAAGATCACCCGTTCCTGCCCTGCGCCGACCGCTCTCGTCGCCGATCTGCGCGTCATCGCCGCGGCTCCCCAGCGCCTCATCGCCACCGGCTACGGCGATCTCATCGAGAAGATCCCCGCGGGCGCCGACTGGATACTCGCCGACGAGCTCGGCATCGAACCGATCGACGACTACGTGTGGTCTCTCGTCCAGGGCCCGCTCCGCGGCGCCCTCGCCGATCCCGAGCGCATCGGCGCGGGCGACGCCGAGGCCATCACCGGACTCGCGGAGGGCAACATCATGTCCGGTCTCGCGATGCAGGCCGCCCAGTCGTCGCGCCCGGCCTCGGGCGCCGGCCACCAGTTCTCCCACGTGTGGGAGATGGAGGGCCACGGCCTCGACTGGGAGCCGCCGCTCTCGCACGGCATGAAGGTCGGCGTCGGCACCGTCGCCTCCTGCGCGATCTGGGAGGAGGCCCTCAAGATCGACATGGATGCCCTCGACGTTGACGCGATCGTCGCGGCCGCGAAGACCGACAAGGAGATCGAGGCGAAGGTCCGCGGCCTCCTCATCCCGCGTATCGCCGATGAGGCCGTCAAGCACTCCATCGAGAAGAACCTCCAG
This sequence comes from Schaalia turicensis ACS-279-V-Col4, assembly GCF_000296505.1. Taxonomy (GTDB): domain Bacteria; phylum Actinomycetota; class Actinomycetes; order Actinomycetales; family Actinomycetaceae; genus Pauljensenia; species Pauljensenia turicensis_A. The sequence continues at coordinate 539,464 of NZ_JH815209.1, read as the reverse complement.
GGCGACGAACTGCGCGCCCGCATCGCCGCCATCCGCGAGGCCTGGCCCCGCATCGTCGCGCGAGTGAAGGACCAGCTCATCACCGCGGACGAGGCCGTCGACCGACTGAAGAAGGTCGGCGCCCCGTACCACCCGGAGATGATCGGCATCGACATGGCGCGCTTCCGCGAGACGCACATCAAGGCCCAGACCATCCGCAATCGCTACACCGTGCTCGACCTGCTCACCGACCTCGGGATGCTCGACGAGGTCGTCGAGCGCCTCTTCTCCGAGGACGGCTACTGGGGCCGTCACGCCCACAAGGAGGCCTGAGACCCGTCGGCGCGCCCACCGCCTATCACTCGGCGGGCGCGCCGACTCCGCGGGCCCACAGGGGTCCGCCTCCGGCGCCCTCGCGCCGCCCGCCCCGACGGGGCGGGCCCGTTCTACTCATGAGAAGGCGAAGAGCATGATCAAGGAAGACCTCGACATCACGTACACCATCGGCCTCGATTTCGGCACGCTCTCCGTGCGCGCCGCGGTCGTCCGCACGAGCGACGGCGAGGTGCTCGCCGACGCCGTCAGCGAATACGCGACCCCCATCATGGACAGGACCCTCGCGGTCGGCGGGGGAGCGCCCCTGCCCCCCGACTTCGCGCTCCAGGTGCCGGCCGACTACATCGCGGCGATGCGCGAGGTCGTCCCCGCAGCGATCCTCGCATCCGGCATCGACCCCTCCCGGGTTGTCGGCATCGGCCTCGATTGCACCTCCGCCACCGTCGTCGTCACCGACGCCGAGGGGAAGCCGATGTGCGAGTACCCCGAGTTCGTCGACGAGCCGCAGGCCTACCTCAAGTTGTGGAAGCACCACGGCGCCCAGGAGCAGTCCGAGCGCATCGTCGCGCTCGCGAAGGAGCGCGGCGAGGAGTGGCTCTCCCGCTACGGCGGCGTCCTCTCCGCCGAGATGCTCCTCCCGAAGACCCTCGAGATGTTCGAGAAGGCGCCTGCGCTCTACCGGGCGACCGCCGAGGTCCTCGACATCGTCGACTGGCTCACCTGGGAGCTCAGCGGCACCCTCGTCTACGCAGCCGGCGACTCCGGCTACAAGCGCATGCACCAGGATGGGAAGTACCCCGACCCCGAGTTCCTCGAGGCCCTCGCCCCCGGTTTCGGCGACGTCTTCGCCCAGAAGATGAGCCACCCGATCGTCCCGCTCGGCTCGAAGGTTGCGGGCCTCACCGAGGAGTACGCGCAGGCCTTCGGCCTGCCCGCGGGAATCGCGGTCGCCGCCGGCAACATCGATGCGCACGTCCAGTGCGTCTCCGTCGGGGCGGTGCTCCCGGGCCAGCTCACCGGCATCCTCGGGACGTCGACGTGCTGGATCCTCCCGTCCGCGACCCTCGAGGAGGTCCCTGGCGTCTTCGGCGTCGTCGACGGCGGCGTCTGCGAGGGCTACTGGGCCTATGAGGCCGGACAGTCCGCAGTCGGCGACATCTTCGCCTGGTTCATCGACCACTGCGTCCCGCAGTCCTACTTCGACGAGGCCGAGCGCCAGGGCGTGTCGATCCACCGCGTCCTCGGCAACAAGGCGGCTGAGCAGAAGGTCGGCGCGCACGGCCTCGTCGCTCTCGACTGGTGGAATGGCAACCGATCGATCCTCGTCGACTCGAACCTCACCGGCCTGATGATCGGGCAGACTCTCCGGACGAGTACCGAGGACATGTACCGCGCCCACCTCGAGTCGACGGCCTTCGGCGCACGCATGATCATCGAGAACTTCGAGGAGCACGGCGTGCCCGTGAACGAGGTGCGCGTCGCTGGCGGCCTGCTGAAGGACGCATTCCTCATGCAGATGTACGCCGACGTCACGCGCCGCCCGCTCAAGACCGCGCGTACCCTGCAGGCCGGCGCGCACGGCTCCGCGATCTTCGCCTCCGTCGCCGCGGGGCTCTACGAGGATGTGCCGACCGCTGCCGAGGCGATGGGCGGAGTGTCCGAGACGGCCTACGAGCCGAACGAGGAGGCCGCTGCCGTATACGATGAGCTCTACGCCGTGTACAGGGACCTCTACGACTCCTTCGGCCGCGGCGACAACAGGATGTACTCCCTTAAGAGGTTGCGCGACCGCGCCCTCACCGGGGAGTGACCGGCTGAAGAGAGGTACGGATCCGACGTGATGGACGATGATCGGGAAATGGCCGTGCTCCGCGCGGCGCAGCTCTATTACTACGAGAACATGACGCAGGACTCGATCGCCGACCGTCTCGGCTGCACGCGCTGGACCGTCGGGCGCCTCCTCGAGGAGGCGCGCCAGTCGGGGATCGTGAGGATCACGATCAACCACCCCCGCGCGAGGGTCCGCCACCTCGAGAAGGAGCTGGCGGAGCGCTTCGGGATCTCAGAGGTCTTCGTCGTCCGCAGCCAGGACTCCGAGGTGGCGACCGGCGCCCTCGTCGCGGCGACGACGGCCGACTACATCACCGCCCAACGCCCGCTTCCGCAATCCCTCGGCATCGCCTGGGGCCGATCGCTCACCGCGGTCGCCCGGGCGATGCCCGAGGAATGGACGAGTGGCCTGGAGGTCTACCAGATGTACGGCGGCCTCGTCCGCTCGAACGACGACGAGGTGGCCGATTCGATCGGTCTCATGGCGCGTCGCGGGCAGGGCGTCGGCCACATGCTCCCCGCCCCGGCGATCGTCACGGACCCCGAGCTCAGCGTCCGACTGCTGCGCGAGCCCTCGGTCGCGGCGACTCTGGACGCCGGCCCGAGGGCCGACCTCGTCGTATTCTCGCCCGGCATCCTCGAGCCGGGGTCGGTCCTCGTCCGCTCGGGTTTCCTCACGGCGGAGGGCATGCAGAGGATGCGCGAGCTCGGCGCCGTCACCGATCTCTTCTCCCACGTCGTCGACGTTGACGGCAACGCGATCTCACCTGAGCTCGAAAAGCGCACCATCGCTGTTTCCCTCGACGCGGTGCGGACGTCGAAGCGCTCCCTCGCGATAGGCTGGGGCGAAGCGAAGGCCCTGCCCCTGGTCGTCTCCTTGCGGATCGGAATCGCGAACGCCCTCATCGTCGACGAGAAGGGGGCCCTCGCGATGCTCCGCGAGGCCGACCGCCTCCGCGACTGAGGGCCGGGCGGTCCGACCCGATCTCGTCCGCCTCCGCTAATCTGTACCCATGAGTGAATCGACCGTAGAAAACACGAAGCTTGTCATCACGCTGTCCTGCCCGGATCAGCCGGGTATTGTCCACGCGGTGACGGGTGTGATCGGCAGTGTGAACGGCAATATTATTCAGTCCCAGCAGTTCGGGGATCCGGATTCGGGACTGTTTTTCATGCGTATTGAGGTTGACTCGCCGGTCGGTCGAGGTCCCGTCGAAGAAGGTCTGGCGAAGGTTGCGAAGACTTTTGATGCGACCTGGCATATTGATGCCCTCGGTCGTCGCCTGCGTACGGTCATCATGGTGTCGCGCGAGGGCCACTGCCTGACTGACTTGCTCTACCGTCAGCGTAGCCAGGGCCTGCCGATCGAGGTTGTCGCGGTCGTGGGTAACCACCCGGATCTTGCTCCCGTTGCTCAGTTCTACGGCGTTCCCTTCCTGAATATTCCGGTGACGAAGGAAACGAAGGCTGACGCTGAGCGTGAGTTGCTCAACCTGGTCCGCTCGGAAAAGGTGGAGCTAGTTGTTCTGGCACGCTACATGCAGATTCTGTCTGAGAAGGTCTGCGAAGAAATGCAGGGGCGCGTCATCAATATTCACCACTCGTTCCTGCCGTCGTTCAAGGGTGCTCGCCCGTACGCGCAGGCGCATGATCGTGGCGTGAAGCTCATTGGTGCGACCGCACACTACGTGACCGCCGACCTGGACGAGGGCCCGATCATCGAGCAGGACGTCACGCGCGTGACGCACGCCGACTCCACGCCGGACATGGTGGCGCTTGGCCAGGACGTGGAGCGTCGCGTTTTGGCTCAGGCAGTCCGTTGGCACGTCGAGCGTCGCGTCCTTATGGACGGCACGCGAACCGTGGTGTTCTCCCGCTAGTTTTCCTCTATTCCCCAGGCGGATGCGTGACGCACGCACTGCTGAGGAATTGATTCACGAGGCCGAGACCGCTTCTCGCTGGTGAGTGTGAGCGACGGTTTCGGCTTTCGCCACATCCGCCCCATAGCAGGCTGGGAGTGCCTAGATGGAGGCGGCCTCGTACGTGGGAAGGCAGTGCGCGAACTGGTCGCTTCGCGATATGGTGGATGAGTCGTGACTGGCGAACAGGTGGGAAACCACCGGGGAGCGATGAACAGGCACCATAGCCGCCCGCCTGGGCTAAGGCGCCGACCGAGAAATCGGCAGTTCAAGGAGCAGGAGAACCCAATGGATTCCCTTAATGACATGACCCTTGCCCAGCTGGATCCCGAGATTCAGGCTGTGCTCGACGCTGAACTGGCACGTCAGCGGGCGACCCTCGAAATGATTGCGTCAGAGAACTTCGTCCCGCGCGCAGTCCTAGAAGCGCAGGGATCCGTGTTGACGAACAAGTACGCGGAAGGCTACCCGGGTCGTCGCTACTACGGTGGCTGTGAAGCCGTTGACGTCGCAGAAAACCTTGCGATCGAGCGCGCACAACAGGTCTTCAAGGGTGCCGACTTCGTCAACGTTCAGCCACACGCCGGCGCGCAGGCAAACGCTGCAGCCCTGATGGCGATGGCAAACGTGGGCGACACGATTCTTGGCCTGTCCCTCGCTCACGGCGGTCACCTGACCCACGGCATGAAGATCAACTTCTCCGGCAAAAACTACAACGCGGTGGCCTACGAGGTCGACCGTCAGACCATGCGTATCGAGGCTGAGCAGGTGCGCGAAGCTGCTCTGCGTGAGCGCCCCAAGGTCATCATCGCCGGCTGGTCCGCCTACCCGCGTCATCTGGACTTTGCGGCATTTCGTGAGATCGCTGACGAGGTCGGCGCAGCACTCTGGGTCGATATGGCACACTTCGCCGGCCTTGTCGCAGCAGACCTGCACCCCAGCCCAGTCCCGCACGCTGACGTTGTCACCACTACCGTCCACAAGACGATCGGTGGCCCGCGTTCGGGCATGATTCTGTCGTCTCGTGGCGAGCAGTGGGGCAAGAAGATTAACTCCGCAGTCTTCCCCGGCCAGCAGGGCGGTCCGCTCATGCACGCGATTGCCGCAAAGGCAATCGCCATGAAGGTCGCGCAGACCGAAGAATTCAAGGATCGTCAGCGTCGCACTCTCGAAGGTGCTCAGCTACTGGCTGATCGTCTCAATGCAGACGATGCGAAAGCAGCCGGCATCAAGTTGGTCACCGGTGGTACCGACGTTCACTTGGTCCTCGTTGACCTCGTCGAATCGAAGCTGGACGGTCGCGACGCAGAAGATCTTCTGCACGAGGTCGGCATTACCGTCAACCGCAACGCAGTTCCCTTTGATCCGCGTCCCCCGATGCGCACCTCCGGTCTGCGTATCGGCACGCCGGCTCTAGCAACCCGTGGCTTCGACGCCAAGGACTTCGCTGAGGTCGCCGACATCATCGGCACCACGCTGGTTCAGGGGGCATCGGGCGCATCGGTTGACGTTGACGGCTTGCGCGCACGCGTGAAGGCTCTGACCGACGCTCGTCCGCTCTACGTTGGACTTGGCGAATGAGGGCTCCCTGGGAAGGGCCCGCTAAGGTCCTCGACGGTGCGGGTACAGCTGCCACAATCAAGGCGGAACTTGCCCAGCGTGTGAAGAATCTCCGCGCTCGTGGTGTTGTGCCCGGCCTTGGCACGATCCTCGTCGGTGAAGATCCCGGTTCGGTGTCCTACGTTGCGGGTAAGCATCGCGACTGCGCTGAAGTGGGTATCGAATCCATCCGCGTTGACCTGCCGGAAACGGCTTCGCAGGCTGAAATTGAAGCAGCGATTGACCAGTTGAATGCTGACCCGGCATGCACGGGCTACATCGTTCAGTTGCCACTGCCGAAGGGCATCGACCAGAACGCGATCCTAGAACGCATTGATCCTGCGAAGGACGCAGATGGCCTGCACCCGATGAACCTTGGTCGCTTGGTTCTTCGTGGCTCTGGGCCGATCGATACTCCGCTTCCGTGCACGCCTCGCGCCGTCATCGAACTGATGGAACGACACGGCATTGACCTTCGTGGCAAGGATGTGTGCGTTGTTGGTCGCGGTGTCACTGTTGGCCGTTCGATTGGTTTGCTACTGATCCGCAAGGAAATCAATGCAACCGTCACCGTCTGCCACACCGGCACGAAGGATCTTGCTGCTCACGTGCGTCAGGCGGACGTTGTCGTGGCCGCGGCGGGTAGTGCTGGACTGATCACCAAAGACATGGTGAAGCCGGGCGCAGTTGTGCTTGATGTTGGTGTATCCCGCGTTGAAGGTGAAGACGGTAAGGCTCGCCTGCACGGCGACGTTGCAGACGGTGTTGATGAGGTCGCATCGTGGCTATCCCCGAACCCGAAGGGCGTAGGTCCCATGACTCGCGCGCTCCTGGTGACGAACGTTGTCGAGGCAGCAGAGCGCCTCGCGTAACTGTTTTTGGTGGTGGGGTGGAGCCTTGGCGTTGAGGCTCCACCCCAGTGCCACATATGTTGGAGTTGAAGATATTGAGTTCATTGAATCCGTCAGTCACATCTGAAGTTGGCGCGCTGAAGACAGTCCTCGTTCACCGTCCCGGTAACGAAATGTCGCGTATTACGCCAACGAACATGGAAGAACTCCTCTTCGATGACGTGATCTGGTTGGAGCGCGCCCAAGAAGAACACGATGCGATGACCTCAAAGATGCGTCGTCATGGCATCGAGGTTCTTGATTTTTCGACTCTTTTGACTGAAGCCCTCGAAGTTCCAGGCGGTCGTGATGAAGCCCTGGAACTCGTTTTCACCGATAAAACGGTTGGTCCTGCAGCTTTGGATTCACTCCGCGCTTTTACAGCCGGACTGGATTCGTCTCACCTTGCCGAGATCTTGATTGCCGGCATGACGAAGCGTGAGCTTTTAGAACAGATCGATGAACCGAAGTCCGCCTGGATCTCCGGAATGGACTTGGATGACTTCATTCTTGCCCCGTTGCCGAACCACCTGTTCACTCGTGACACCTCGTCGTGGATCGGCGGGGGAGTTGCGGTTTTGTCTATGCGGAAACAGGCTCGTCGTCGCGAAACGATCAACCAAGAGATCGTCTACCGGTTACACCCGCGTTTCGCTGATCTCAACATCCCCTTCTGGAAGCACGGGACTCTTGACGGCCAGGCCACAATCGAAGGTGGCGACATCATTAACGCCGGAAACGACACACTGATTATTGGCGCCTCAGAACGTACGACTGCGCAGGGAATTGAACGTCTTGCTCGCAGGCTTTTTGCCGGCGAAGTAGCGTCCACCGTGATTGTTTTGCAGATCGAAAAGAAGCGTGCTCAGATGCACCTCGACACGATCTTCACGATGCTCGATGAAGCAACATTTACTGCCTATGCCGGGTTGGGGAAGGTTCGTACTCAGGTGATTCGCCCCGGTGCTGCTGGCGAATTGGATATCACCGTTCACGAAGCTGATGAGATGTATGACGTCATCGCTGCCGGATTGGGATTCGATTCCATCCGCGTGCTGACGGTCCCCACGGATTCCTTGACCGCCGAACGCGAACAGTGGAATGACGGTTCGAATCTCCTTGCCCTAGAGCCCGGTGTCGTCATGTCATACGAACGAAATACGGTGTCGAACGACTACTTCTCGGACCAGGGTTTCGAGGTCATTACGATCCCCGGCAATGAACTTGGTCGCGGACGTGGCGGGGCGCACTGCATGACTTGCCCGATTGTGCGCGATACTTTACCCGCACGCGTTTAACGTTTGACGCCTCGAACGTTCAACGTTCCTACTCTCAGACCTACACAATCTCACAAGGAGCATCCATGCCTCACGCTCTTCATGGTCGTCCGTTCCTCCGCGAAATCGACTTCACTCCTGCTGAATGGCTGTCTTTGATTGATCTGGCAGCTGAACTCAAAGCCGCGAAGAAGAATGGTACCGAGGTTCAGCACCTCAAGGGGCGCAATATTGCGCTGATCTTCGAGAAGACGTCGACGCGCACGCGTTGCTCCTTCGAGGTGGCAGCTTTCGATCAGGGGGCACACACCACCTATCTAGATCCTTCCGGTTCGCAGATGGGACACAAGGAGTCGACTGCTGATACCGCTCGCGTTCTGGGTCGCATGTTTGACGGTATCGAATACCGCGGTGATGAGCAGGAAAAGGTTGAGGTTCTTTCGGAGCTCTCCGGTGTTCCGGTGTGGAATGGTCTGACCGATGACTGGCATCCGACTCAGATGCTCTGCGATTCACTGACCATGCGTGAACACGCTGGTAAGCCTCTGAATCAGGTGTCCTACGCCTACGTTGGTGATGCTCGTTTCAACATGGGTCGTTCCCTGCTGGTCAATGGCGCGTTGATCGGAGCTGATGTCCGCATTGTTGCGCCGCGTGAACTTTGGCCGGATGAAGAATGCATCGCTCACGCACGCCGTATTGGCGAAGAAACCGGTGCGAAGGTGACGGTGACCGACAACGTTGATGAAGGTGTTGCGGGTGTTGACTTCGTCCACACTGACATTTGGGTGTCGATGGGCGAGCCGAAAGATGTCTGGAATGAACGCATCGAGATGCTACGTGACTACCAGGTGAATGCTTCGCTGATGGAAAAGGCTGGCCCGCAGGCAAAGTTCATGCACTGCCTGCCGGCGTATCACGATCGTAAGACCGCGATTGGTGAGCAGCTGTTTGAAGCCACCGGTATGGATGGTATCGAAGTGACCGACGAGGTTTTCGAAGGAGGCGCTTCGATCGTCTTCGATCAGGCAGAAAACCGTATGCACACGATCAAGGCGGTCATGGTTGCCACGCTGGGCGACTGACACCCTGCCGAATTCAACGCACAAGGGATAAGCGTGAAGATTACAAGCATTAACCTGAACGGGATCCGTGCAGCGGTAAAACGTGGTTTTCTTGATTGGATTGCGGTGGAAGACCCGGATGTTCTGCTGATGCAGGAAGTGCGCGCCGATACTCAGATCACCGAAGACATCTTGGGGCAAGAGTGGTTGCTTGCCACCGAGCCGTGTCGCATCAAAGGTCGCGCGGGTGTTGCGATTGCAGTGCGACGAGGCCGTGCAACCCTAGATGATGTTCGCGCAGGGTTGGGGGACGCGGACACTGACGTTGACTCTGGGCGTTGGATTGAAGCTGTTGTCACCGCGGACTCTCAGAGTGTTCGTGTTGTGTCCGCATACTTCCATTCGGGTGAAAAGGATACGCCGAAACAAGAAGCGAAGATGGCTCATCTGCCTCGCATTGGCGAGCGTATGGCTGAGATTCTTGCGTCGGGTGAAAAGGCTGTCGTCTGCGGTGACTACAACGTTGTTCGCTCACGTCAGGACATAAAGAACTGGACGCCGAACCACAATAAACGTGCGGGTGTCTTGGACGAGGAAATCGTATTCTTAAACGATTGGGTCGATGCCGGCTGGCATGACGTTGTTCGTGACCTAGCCGGTGACGTGCAGGGGCCGTACACGTGGTGGTCGTGGCGAGGCAAAGCCTTCGATAACGACACGGGCTGGCGCATCGACTATCACTATGCAACTCCGACTCTGGCATCGATCGCGACTGCATTCGCGATCGGGCGCGCTCAGGCTTACGACCAGCGATTCTCTGATCATGCACCACTCACCGTGACCTACCAGGTTTGACCGCTAAGGCTGTCGTGGGGCCTGGAAGGGAATCTTCTGGATTTCTTTTCAACTCGAGCATGAAACAAGCGAAGTGGGGGAACATCATCTGATGTTCCCCCACAGTCGTATTCAGCCTGCCCGGCCTCGTGAACTAACGGCGGAGGGCAGTTACTTGATCGTCTGCCACTCCAAGTCACGGCTTGCCGAATACAACGGGTCGGGGCGAACTTCCCCGGAAATCGGGTGGTGTGGCCAGAGCAGTGTTCGCGGATCCGAGCAGGTGATGTAGTTCGGGCGTTCTGTGAAATGGACTTCGTCAGCATCCGCGGGCTTGCCGGGTGCCGGCGGGTTTGCCGTCCACGCGCATGCCATCAGGAAAGCTCTCATTTGTAGGTTGATCCAGAGGATCAGCGTGATGATGGAAGCGCCCGCCGCAAGGAGTGGGCTCGACGAAGCGCTGACTGCAGACGTGCCAAGAATTCGTAGCACGATCGATGCGACTGAGATGATTGCCAGCCCCCAGATTAGGTCTTTGTGTGGAGGATGAACGCGTGCGACAACCCAGATGAGAAGCCATGTGACCAGCGCATAGACGACGAAAGCGACCGCGTAGGAAGCAATTTTCAGCAGGCCGGTGGCAACGGGTCCGGAAGACAAACCAATCGTGCCTAGGATCCACTGGCCACCAAGATCGACGACAATGCCAAGGCCGGCGCCCAGAATGATGGAGAGCGCAAGGCCGAGTGCCCCCAGCGCGTTACGCAGAATCTGTATCACCGGATTGTCGGGGACCGTGGGGATCGCGAACATTTTGCGAATCGAATTCGCGAGCTGTCCAATCACGCCGATGGCACTCCACGTCATGATCACAAGAGCGATGATGCCGGTGATCGACACGGCTCCGGTCATCACGAAATCATCGGGGCTGAGCATGCCGTTCGGGTTGTCATCTGTTTGGATCAGGGATGGGATGGCCTGCGCAATCGCATCGAAGAATGCGGTGCGGAGCTCCTGATTGTCGCCGATGATCGACAGGAAAACAGTGACAAGAACGGTCAAAGCGGCGGTCAATGACAGGATTGCGGTCAGGGCCATGCCTGAAGAAATCAGGTTGCCGGAGACCCCGTTGTAGCGTGCGAGCATGCGCGCCAGGCGCGTATGTGCCCACCAGGCGCCAAGTTGGGCGACCTTATCACCCAGGGTCGGGGCGTGGAGCGCGTCGCCGAGACGCGGGGGTGCGGAAGTGGGGATGGCATCTTCTTGTGTTTGAGGGGACGAGGCCGCCTGTTCTTTCGTCATGTATTCACCGTAACGGTGGCGGATGAGTGGACACAACGAACGTGACGGACCCCTTAGCGACGGGGTGAAGAGATTAGAGTGTGGCTGCTTCGAAGTCGAATAGGGCCATGGTGGAGTACATACCTCGTTCATCGACTTTGTCGAGGCGGAATCCGGGGACAATCCACGAGGCTTCGAAGGTATCGCCGATATCTTCGGCCAAGTCAAGCACAGGATCCTCAAGACCCTGCGCCAAGGTGACGTGCGGGTGGTAGGGGAAACGTTGCTCGATGTTCAGTGGCCCAGTGCGGACTTCGTCGGCGAGGCTTTCACATTCACGCGCACCGTGATCCAGATTGAGGAAGGCAACCGGTGAAATCGGACGGAATGAGCCACTGCCTTTGAGGGTCAGGCGGAAGGGGCGGTGGTGTTTTGCCACTTCACGCAGGTGACGAATGACTTCGGGACGCTCGCCCGAGGGGAACGGCGTCGGCGGAAGGATCGTAATGTGCGCCGGCACCATCGACCCTTGAAGATCTCCGAGGTTCAAGCGAAGTTCTGTCAGCTGTGTGACCCACGGCTCCGGGATTGCAACAACGACACCGAGCCAGTCTTGGCCGGGGGAACGCTGAGGAAGAAACATTGCAATGCCTAGGGTAGATGGTGAACAAGCGGAGTAGCTGTTGACAAGCCTACGTGAGCAACGCATATGCCCGCTAACCCACTTCGGTCCGCGTGGTGTGCAACGCCTTATACGTCATTGTGTGGACGCTAATGGCAGAATCGACGTATGACGTCTTCATCCACGTGGCTTGTTGTTGGCCTTGGTAATCCGGGGGAGCAGTATGCTGCGACCCATCACAATGTCGGTCAGTTGACCGAAGATGTGTTGCTCCAACGTACAGGTGCATCGTGGTCATCTCATCGAAGTGGCACCCACGTAGCGGATGTGCGTCTTGGAATTCTTCCTGGTGGTGTGCCCGGCCCGAAGGTTGTGCTTGCAAAGTCGGATTCCTATATGAACACCTCGGGTGGCCCGGTTGGCCGACTGATGAAGTTCCTTGGAATCGATGCCGGTCATCTTCTAGTCATTCACGACGATCTGGATCTTCCTGCGCATGAGCTTCGCTTGAAAAAGGGCGGTGGCGAAGGTGGCCACAACGGGTTGAAGTCCATTTCTCAGGTCCTTGGAACGAAGGACTATCATCGCCTGCGTATTGGTATCGGTCGCCCGCCAGGAAGGCAGGCCCCCGCCGACTTTGTTCTTGCTCGTCTGAGCGCCAAAGACCGCCCCGAATGGGACGTGACCTTTGAAAATGCTGCCGATGTTGTCGAATCCATCGTGACAAACGGTTTTGCTCCGACTCAGATGGCTCTGCACTCAGCGAACTCAGGGAAGTAAAGAGTGAACCTTACCGGTTTAAAAGGCATCATTGCCTCAGATTCTGCACTTGATCAGGCATGCGGTTCGATCTCGTCGGCACGGAACGGTTGTTTTGTTGCTCCCGCTGGCGCGCATCCTCCCGTTCTTGCTGCTCTGAGCGAATACGGACAGGCACAGCCACTGATTGCCCTGACTGCGACGGGGCGTGAAGCTGAACGTTTGACTGCTGCCCTGAGGTCGTGGACGGACAGTGTTGAAATGTTCCCTTCCTGGGAAACGCTCCCGCATGAGCGTCTTTCACCTCAGGTCGACACGATGGCCCGTCGTATTGCTGTGCTCCGCAGGCTGGTCCATCCCGTTGCAGGCGATCCGCATGCGGGTCCACTTTCGGTTCTTGTTGTCCCGATCCGCGCGTTCCTCCAGCCAATTATTCGAGGTGTGGCTGACATTGAAGTCGTGCGCGTCAAAGTCGGGGATCGTGTTGACCTGACGGATCTTGTCGACCGACTGACCGAACTGGGATACCAGCGCACCGACATGGTCGAATCTCGCGGACAAGTCAGCGTTCGCGGTGGAATCCTTGACGTTTTCCCGCCTCAGGAAGCGCATCCACTACGCATCGAGTTGTGGGGGGACGAAGTCGACGAGATTCGTGCCTTCTCTCTTCAAGACCAGCGAACCTTAGGGGAAGCACCGGACGGCCTCTGGGCAACCGCATGCCGTGAGCTCCTGCTCAATAGGGCCGTGCGAGCTCGAGCGCGCGAACTGGCCACCAAGCTTCCAGGAGCGGCAGAAATGCTGGCACTCGCTTCCGAAGGTATCGCGGCGCCCGGCATTGAATCCCTGGCACCGGTTCTGACCTCCGGCATGGATCGTCTGCTTGACCTTCTGCCCGCAGATAGCCCGATTATCGCCTGCGACCCGGAGAGGATCGCTGCCCGCGCCCAAGACCTGATTGCAACGACCGAAGAATTCTTAGCAGCCGCCTGGTCCACCGCCGCCGGTGGGGGACACGTGCCCATTCAAGCAGGCGAGGCCTCGTTCCTTCAGTACGAGGACATCTGGAAGTCGGACGATCGTGCCTGGTGGGAATTGACCACGCTCCCCCCACCCGAACTTGCCGACGCGCTCGGCGAGGACACTTCCGACGCGCTCGCGGAAGAGACGAAGGCAGTGGTTGCGTCCCCAACTCTGATGAGCATGGGAGCGCGTGACGTACGCTCGTACAGGGGCGATTTTGTGTCGGCAAGCGCAGATTTGAAGCAGCTTGCGTCGCAGGGCTGGCGGATTGTCATCACAACCGAAGGCCCAGGTCCTGCACGCCGAATCCGCACAATTATGGCTGAATCAGGGGTTCGGGCAACTCTGCGCGACGATATTGAGACTCCTGTCGAAGCCGGTTCGGTTGCCGTTACGACCGCGCAAGCTGGACAGGGTTTTGTCCTGCCGGATGAGCGGTTCGTTATCCTCACGGAGTCGGATCTGACGGGTCGTACGGGTTCGACAACCCGGGACATGCGACGGATGCCCTCGCGTCGCAAGAAGGGTGTCGACCCGCTGTCACTGCACCCGGGTGACTACATCGTCCACGAGCAACACGGTATCGGCCGATTCATTGAGATGGTCTCGCGCACCGTGGGACGTGGCTCCGCATCTGTCACCCGTGACTATCTGGTTTTGGAATACGCGCCTTCAAAGAGAGGCCAGCGTGGGGATCAGTTGTTTATTCCGACCGATGCCCTTGGACAGATTTCCAAGTACACGGGTTCGGATCAGCCGACGCTGACGAAGATGGGTGGAGCTGACTGGGCGAAGCGGAAAGCGAAGGCGAAGAAAGCGGTCAACGAGATCGCCAAGGAGCTTATTCGCCTCTACGCTGCCCGTCAAGCAACCAAAGGACACGCGTTCGGCCCCGATACTCCGTGGCAACGCGAACTTGAGGATGCATTCCCATATGTGGAAACCCCCGATCAGCTGGTGACGATTGATGAAGTGAAAGCTGATATGGAGAAGCCGATCCCCATGGATCGCCTGCTGACGGGCGATGTCGGATACGGCAAGACCGAAATCGCTGTTCGCGCTGCGTTTAAAGCAATTCAAGATGGCAAGCAGGTTGCTGTGCTTGTCCCGACGACCCTGCTTGTACAACAGCATGTCGAAACTTTCACCGAACGCTACGCGGGCTTCCCCGTGACCATTGCATCCCTCTCGCGTTTTTCAACGCCGAAGGAAACACAAGAGGTGAAAGAGGGGCTTGCCTCGGGGCGCGTTGACCTTGTGATTGGCACTCATTCCTTGCTGACAGGAACGGTGGTGTTCAGGAACCTCGGCCTTGTCGTGATTGACGAGGAACAGCGTTTCGGCGTTGAGCATAAAGAGACGCTGAAGGCGCTGCGCACCGATGTGGATGTGCTGTCGATGTCAGCCACGCCGATCCCAAGAACGCTGGAAATGGCAGTGTCAGGTATTCGCGAGATGTCGATTCTGCAGACTCCGCCAGAAGAACGTCAGCCGGTTTTGACTTTTGTTGGAGCGTACACGGATGCGCAGGTCAGCGCGGCAATTCGCCGTGAGTTGTTACGCGACGGACAGGTGTTTTTTGTCCACAATCGCGTGGATTCAATTTCGAAGGTCGCAGCCCACATTCAGGAACTCGTTCCCGAGGCGCGCGTGAGGATCGCTCACGGAAAACTGAGCGAACACCAGCTAGAGGACGTGATCGTCGACTTCTGGAACCACGAGTTCGACGTTCTGGTGTGCACCACCATTGTGGAAACCGGTTTGGATATTTCCAACGCGAATACGCTGATCGTGGATCGCGCCGATGTGTTCGGTTTGTCCCAATTGCACCAGTTGCGTGGTCGAGTGGGACGAGGCCGCGAGCGTGCGTACGCCTATTTCTTCTATCCGGCGGACAAGACTCTGACGGAAACCGCGCATGAGCGCCTGAAAACTATCGCTGCGAACACCGACCTGGGTGCAGGGCTTGCTGTCGCACAAAAGGATCTAGAGATCCGAGGTGCCGGCAACCTGCTGGGCGGGGCTCAATCCGGTCATGTTGAAGGGGTTGGCTTCGACCTGTATGTGAGGATGGTCGCCGATGCGGTCGCAGCCTATCGGGGCGAGGCTCCTGAAGAGAAGAGCGACCTGCGGATGGATCTGAGCGTTGATGCTCACATTCCTGAGGACTATGTGCCCGGTGAGCGTCTGCGCTTGGAGGTATACGGCAAGATTGCGTCGATCACGTCGCCCGAACGAGCAGCCGATGTGCGCGAGGAACTGATTGACCGATACGGGCCGTTACCCCGAAATGTGGAATTGCTGTTCGATGTTGCTCGCCTTCGCACTATCGTGCGCGCAACCGGTATTGAAGAGATCGTGACCCAGGGCAAGTATCTGCGTGTTGGTCCGGTAGACCTGCGCGAGTCTCAGCTTCTTCGCTTGAAGCGTTTACACCCGGGTGCGGTCATTAAAGCTGCTGTTCGACAGGTCATGGTTCCCCTTCCCATGACTAGTCGAATCGGCGGAGAACCGCTCACGGATGAAGCGTTGCTGGATTGGGTTGAAACTTTGGTAACGAAGATTCTTGTCCCTTTCAACGCCTGATTTCATCATTACGGCGCTTTCAGCACTTTTAAAGGAACGTGTCATAAAATGACCGTGGCCAACATGGGCTATACGGCAGGGAGGACCTACGTGTTCAGCGTAAAGAAAGCAGCAATGGTTGCTGTAGCAAGCATTTCCATCCTGGGACTCGGAGCATGCTCGGCACACCCGGGCACCGCAGTTTCAGTGAACGGCGTCAACTACTCTGAAGCTGATGTCTCAGACGCCCTTTCCCAGTACGCTGAGTTGACCGGCCAGCCGATGGATCGCGCAACCCTTGTGGCCATGCTTCCCGATGCTTTGAAGTTCACGCAGCTGGCTAATGAGAACCAGATTTCTGCAACCGATGAGCAGGTGAATGAGTTCGTTGCGTCGCTCGTCGACCAGGGACGTATTCATGCTCCATCCGGTGACCTCAGCCCCGTTCTGACCGAGATTCTTCGCTACTCGGTGATCAAAGCTCAGCTGGATCAGATGGGCCAGGATGCGCTTGCCACCCTCGCTGAGGACTACCAGGAAATCGCTGCTACGCAGCAGGTTGACATCAACCCCCGCTACGGCACGATTACAGAAGATGGCAGCCTCAAGGCACCGATCTTCGGTGACGTTGTGGATGCCTCCGTTTTCACGGCTGACCAGACCAGTGGCGGAGCTGAGTCTGGCGAGTGATCGTGTGATCCATTCCTCCTTGGTTCCGTCAAAGATCGGGACCAAAGGCGGCTGAACGGATCATCGCACCCCACACGGCGTGAATGCTTGTTCAGATTTGCGTCTGCAACTAGGCTGAATGGCCGCAAACGTACTACCGTTATGACTGACAACAGTCCACGAAATTGATCGATTGGAGAATGACGTGGCAAGGATTGAGGCTATTGGAGCTCGCGAGATTCTGGACTCGCGCGGTAACCCGACCGTTGAGGTTGAGGTCCTGCTCGAAGACGGAACGCTTGCACGTGCATCCGTGCCTTCAGGCGCTTCCACCGGCGCATTTGAAGCAGTTGAGCGTCGCGACGGCGACAAGGGCCGTTACCTGGGCAAGGGTGTTCAGGACGCCGTTGACGCAGTGAACGACATCATCGCCCCCGAACTGATCGACGAGGACGCTGCAGATCAGCGCGCCATCGACCAGATCATGCTGGATCTCGACGGCACCCCGAACAAGGGCAAGCTTGGTGCAAACGCCATCCTCGGTGTTTCCCTCGCTGTTGCGCACGCAGCAGCTGAATCCGCTGGTCTGTCGCTCTACCAGTACCTCGGTGGCCCGAACGCTCACGTTCTGCCCGTCCCGATGATGAACATCCTCAACGGTGGTTCGCACGCCGACACCAACGTTGACATCCAGGAATTCATGATCGCTCCGATCGGTGCACCGACCTTCCGCGAAGCCCTCCGTTGGGGCGCAGAGGTCTACCACACCCTCAAGGGCGTCATCAAGGAACGCGGTCTGTCCACTGGCCTCGGCGACGAAGGCGGTTTCGCACCGAACCTCGAGTCCAACGCTGCAGCACTCGACCTGATTATCGAAGCAATCGAAAAGGCCGGCTTCAAGCCAGGCGAAGACGTTGCTCTCGCCCTCGACGTTGCTTCCTCTGAGTTCTTCAAAGACGGCCTGTACCAGTTCGAAGGCGAAGGCCGCACGACCGAGTACATGGTTGAGTACTACGAGAACCTCATCTCGAAGTATCCGCTGGTTTCCATCGAAGACCCGCTGTCGGAAGACGAATGGGATGCATGGAAGTCCCTCACCGACAAGATCGGCGATCGCGTCCAGCTCGTTGGCGATGACTTCTTCGTTACCAACCCGGAGCGTCTGCGCAAGGGCATCGAGCTCGGTGCCGCCAACGCTCTGCTGGTCAAGGTCAACCAGATCGGTTCGCTCACCGAAACCCTCGATGCAGTTGAGGAAGCACACCGTAACGGCTACCGTTCGATGACCTCGCACCGTTCCGGCGAGACCGAAGACGTCACCATTGCTGACCTCGCAGTTGCCACCAACTCCGGTCAGATCAAGACTGGCGCACCGGCTCGTTCCGAGCGCGTTGCCAAGTACAACCAGCTCCTGCGCATCGAAGAAGAACTCGGCGATGCAGCTGTTTACGCTGGCCGGTCCTCCTTCCCGCGCCTCGCTCGCTGAACTGAGCGTAGCTAGGAAAAACGCTTCGTTGACGATGTGCTCCACGCACTGAGGCGACGTGTGGGCCCCGAACCGACGGTTCGGGGCCCACTGCTGTATCACGTCAATGAAGCTTAAAAGTTGGAGCACATCACAGGTGCACGCTTCGGCTCGCCGTTAGGGTGACGCGCGCCGAAGCCCGAAGTGGGGCACCATTAGAAGCATGCCTCGTAATCCACGCAGTGAGCGCCCTCAAGCGCCCCGACGACCAGACCGCAATCCTGGTCTATCGCGTGGAACCGCGCCCAAAAAGGATCAGAAGGTTTCAGAAAAATCATCCTTGTTCAAGCGCTCCAAGAAGTCTGATAGCGCAAAAGTGCAGGCAGATGTGCAGGCGCCACGCTCTCCCGCAGAACGCCTAGAGCGAGCACGGGAGATTCGTAGCGCTCATAAGGCGAATGTCGCTGCTTCAGCTCATCAGTTCCGTCCTGCACGTGTTCCGCAGAGTCGTGAAGAACGCCGTCGAGCTAAAGTTCGCGAGCGTCGTCAAGAGAAGAAAGCTCGCCAAGAACGCCGTCTTGCTGAAGGAAAGACGTTCCTTGTTGGCGGTCTGGAGCTTTCGACGCGTTTGCTCTCCGTTGTTGTTCTTGTTGGTGTGCTTGGGGCATTGCTCGTCCCCAATTTGTATGCGTGGTGGAAACAGGAGCAGGAGCTTCGCGACATCACCGCGAAGGTAGAACAGACGAAGCAACAGAATGCTCAGATGCGTGAGCAGCTCGACTTGTGGAGCGACCCGGAGTTCATTACCTCGCAGGCTCGTGAACGACTCGGGTACGTGAAGCCGGGTGAGGTGCAGTATTCGGTGGTTGATCCTGGCGAGGAGTATGTGGACAAAGCGCAGATCAACGCTGCGTCGCCTGAAGGTCCAGCAAGGCCGTGGATTCAAGTTGTCGGTAAACTGATTCAAGAAGCTGACGAAGCTGAAGTGGGTCAGTCGAAGGCTGTACCATCGCAGTCTGGCGATCAGCCAGCGCCCAGTGGCGAGCAAAGCGCTCAATCTCAATAGCCGCGTGTCGTGGCCAAATCGTAAGGAGCACGTTATCGTGACCGAAGTGGGGAAAGACCCGTCGATCGCTACCGAAGCAGATCTGGATGTTTTGCGTGAGCAGTTGGATCGTGTGCCTCGTGGTGTTGTCGGTATTGGTGCACGTTGCGTGTGTGGCCGTCCGACTGTCGTGAAGACGGCTCCGCGTCTTGAAGACGGTAGTCCGTTCCCGACGACGTTCTATCTGACCAGCCCTCCGATCGTGAAGGCGTGTTCAACGCTCGAGGCCGAGCATGTCATGGAAGATTTCAATGACCTGCTGGCCAATGATGAAGAGGTTGCCGTTCAGTATCAGGCAGCTCATCATGACTATATTGAACGTCGTCTCGAATTGGGGGATGTTCCTGAAATCTCGGGTGTTTCCGCTGGCGGCATGCCGACGCGTGTCAAGTGCCTTCATGCTCTGGTTGGTCATGCCCTGGCAGCGGGCCCCGGTGTGAATCCGATTGGTGATCGCGCGTTAGCGATGATGGAAGAGCGAGGGATGTGGAGCGCTCATCGCTGCTCCTGCTAATTGGTGGTTTCCGACCGGCGGTTGTTGTGTGGCAATGATGGTGTCGTTGATTAGGTGACGGCGTAGCTCGGGAGTGTGCCCCGAAAAGGAATGTGTATTTAATGAATCGTGTCGCTGGTATTGATTGTGGAACGAACTCCATCAGGCTGCTTGTTGCCGATGTGGAGCGTGATGAAAACGGTGTGCGCCTGACTGATTTGACTCGTCAGATGCGTATTGTTCGCTTGGGGCAGGGAGTAGATAAGACGGGTCGTTTCGATCCGGCTGCGATTGATCGCACAATTGATGCCGTTGTTGAGTATGAGCGCATGATTTCCCGCCTGGGTGCTTCGAAGGTGCGGTTTGTGGCGACGTCTGCGTCGCGGGATGCGTCCAATCGTGATGAATTTATCGATGCTGTTCGTTCGATTCTCGGCATCGAGCCGGAGGTTGTTGAAGGAACGCTCGAGGCCGCCCTGTCTTTCTCGGGCGCAGTCTCTGACCTAGGGGCAGGCGCCGAAAGCCCGATGCTTGTCGTCGATATTGGTGGTGGCTCGACCGAACTGGTCTTGGGCGATACTGAGGTTCGTCAGGCAATTTCTGTCGATATGGGTGCAGTGCGCGTGACAGAAAAATTCTTTGCTGACTGTGATCCGGAAGCGGGAATTCCCCTTGCTCATCAAGAGCGTGCAATCGAGTGGATTGATGAACAGCTCGATGGGGCGCAAAAGGTTGTTGACCTTGAGCGTGTGAAGACATTGGTGGGTGTTGCTGGCACTGTCACGACGTTGACCGCTCAGGCTTTGGGGCTTGCGACATACCAGCCGGAACTCATTCACGGTGCGTCGTTGAGTCTTGATCAGATTGATCAAGCGGTGCGTTTCATGGTGGATCAACCGACGAAGGTGAAGGCCGCTCTCGGGTTTATGCCTGAGGGACGTGAAGATGTGATTGCGGCGGGTGCGCTGATTTGGAGCCGTATCGTCAAGCGTGTTGTTGCTCGTGCAACTGAGCAGGGGAGTGTCATTGACCATGTTGTGACATCCGAGCATGACATTCTTGATGGCATTGCCATATCGCTTGCCTAGGCCCAGAGGAATTGCCTGAGATAGGTGGGGAGTGAAAAGTACCCCCAGTCGGACTCGAACCGACAACACACCGATTTTAAGTCGGTTGCCTCTGCCAATTGGGCCATGGGGGCCGCGCATGTGCGCGCCTCATTCTAACCTAAAGAACGCACTGCCTGAGCATAAGGATCTGCCGGCTATGCGCGCTTGTTCACCGCTTTCTTAGGCCTTCTCCGTCTGGCGAGGGACGAGTGTTTTCAGGAAAGACACAGGTTTTGTGGCGGTTTTGTGCGGTTTCTTCTAGGGAAAGTCCGTGATAGTCATGGGACAATAGAGATAGACACGTAAGACCTAGGAGGCCAGAAGTTGTCTAACCCAGTTTTTGACAAGCTTGAAACTCAGTGGGCGAAGGAATCGCAGTACACGCCGGCGGGATACCCCACAATGCCCGGATACACTCCATCATCGCAGCCGAGCGCCGGTAACGCTGCGGATCAGCGTTACCCATATTCGACGGCGAACTCGTATTCCACCCAAGCTGGGTCGGCCTCGTCGATGGACTACGGGCAGTACACGCAGTCTCAGATGGAGTCGATGTACCAAGCGCCGGCCGCGGATGCTGTTGACCGTGGAGTGATGACCTACGACGACGTCATTATGAAGACCGGAATTTCCCTGGGTGTCCTGTTGGTTGCCGCTACGGCAACGTGGATGCTGTCTGCCGTGAACCCGTCGATGGCGATCGTGCTGTCCGGTGTTGGCGTGCTTGTTGGCTTCATTCTGGCGATGGTGAATTCGTTCTCTCGGACGATTCGTCCCGCTCTGATCCTCGCTTATGCAGCCTTCGAGGGTTTGGCTCTTGGCGCAGTTTCTGCCGTCTTCGAATTGATGTACCCCGGAATCGTCGTTCAAGCACTCGTTGCGACGGCCGGCGTCTTCGGTGTGACCCTTGCGCTCTTTGCTTCCGGTAAGGTCCGTAATTCGTCGAAGCTGATGAAGTTCACGCTGATTGCACTGATCGGCATCCTCGTTTACCGACTCTTGTCATGGGTTTTGACCCTGACGGGTGTCCTTTCCTCCGGTGGCTTCGACTCGATTACTGTGATGGGTATTCCGCTGGGCATTGTCGTTGGTCTGCTGGCTGTCTTCGTTGGAGCAGCCTGTCTGATCGGCGATTTTGACCAAGCGCGAATCGGTGTAGAGCAGGGCGTTCCTGCAAAGTATGCGTGGATGTGTGCTTTCGGTATTCTGGTCACCGTCGTGTGGATGTACCTAGAGATTCTGCGACTCATCGCAGCATTCAGGGACAACTGACTCTTCCTCTCCGATTCCAACGCAAGGAATCGAATCATTACCGTGCATCACGAATCTTGAAGGAATCCTCATGGAAAACATCACTGTTATCGGCGACTTTGCCCGTAAGCCCCAGCTCGCCTTCGAAAATGCTCCCTCCGACGAACTTCTTGTCGAGGTCCTGACAGAAGGCGACGGCGATGTCGTTGAAGCCGGAGACACCATCCACTGCCACTACCTTGGCCAGGTGTTCGGTGGCGATATCTTCGACAACTCCTACGATCGTGGGGCGGCCCTGAGTTTCCAGATCGGCGTTGGCATGGTCATCCGCGGATGGGACGAGGGCCTGCTGGGCCACCGCGTTGGTTCGCGCGTTCTGCTCTCCATTCCGCCGGAATATGGCTATGGCGCACGTGGTGTTCCGCAGGCAGGTATCGGTGGCGGTGACACGCTGGTGTTCGTCACCGACATCATGGGCGTTGCCTGAGTTCAGAGACAACGAACCGCGCCCGTAGCAAGCACAATGCGTTGTTGCGGGCGCGGCCTCGTATATATGCGCACAAGCCGAATGGAAAACGTTGGGTGTTGAAGTGCGAGGTGACTAGACGATCGGGCAGGGGATCCCTGTTCGTGCGTGGCATTCGTATCCGTTGGGATTCTTAAACAGGTACTTTTGGTGATAGTCCTCTGCGTACCAGAATTGACCGGCTTCGGATGCGGGGGCGATCTCAGTTGCGATTTGGCCGAAGCCAGCTACGCTGATCTTTTCTTGATACGCATCACGGGCAGCGAGAGCCACTGCCAACTGTTCATCCGTCGAAGTCCAGATTGCACCGCGATACTGGGGCCCGCGGTCGTTACCCTGGCGGTTTACTTGGGTTGGATCGTGAATCTCAAAGAAGAGGGAAATGAGCTGAGCCACACTGGTCTTTTCGGTTGAATAGACAACACGCACGGTTTCAGCATGACCGGTCAGCCCGCTACAGACGTCTTCGTAGGAGGGGTTTTCCAGCGTGCCACCCATGTAGCCCGTTGCGGTTGCAACGACCCCCGGAGTATTCCAGAAGGCTTTGTCGACTCCCCAGAAACACCCCGCTGCAAAATAAATGATTTCTTCGTTTTCGCCGGGCTCGGTGCGAATGGGGGCGTTGAGAGCTACAGGGGCAATGAAACTGCCACCGCTGAAAAGGTCAGTCAGGTTTGTCATGGCTTCATCCAAACACTGAATACGCCAAGGCGCGACTAAAGGTAATAGTCTGCAAGGGGATTGGTGCATGGTCTCAGGTAGTCTTGAAACAGTTCAACAGTGAAAGGGGCCGCGATGTTTGATCGTAAGGGACGAAACAAAGCGCGTCTTGGCGCGTTTGTTGCTCGGCTCGCGTCAGAAGCGGAGCACAAGAATGCCGTCGGCGCAGAAGAGCCCACGATGGAGTTCCACCGCGGGGACACGCTTGAAAGTGAACGTGATGCAACAAGGTCCGTTCCCTGGCCCCTTCGCTTATCTGCCGCACTGTCATGGCGTCTGATTGTCGTTGCGATCGCAACTGCGGGTATCGCGTGGGCTGCCTCCAAGATCTGGACGCTGATTATTTCAGTCGCGATTGCTTTGCTTTTAGCTGTCTTGCTTGAACCGCTTGTGCGTTGGCTGACCGTAAAGGCAAAGCTTCCGCGCACGTTGGCGGCAGCTCTGGGTCTGCTATTTCTGGTTGCGCTTGTCGCCGGTGCTCTGTCGCAGGCGGGAACAGAAATTGCCATGCAGTTGCCTGATCTGATGAGGAAGGCTAGCGGTGGTCTTGATACGTTCCGTGACTGGTTGGCTCAGCTGCCATGGAAGATCGACATGACGGTCTTCGACAATGTTGTCACCAGCGCGATGACTCAGATTACCAACTATGTGCAGCAGAACGTGCAGCAGATTTTCAGCCAGGCCTACTCGGTCACGTCCTCGGTGGTATCGTTAGTTTCCGGCTTCCTGATCATGCTGTTCTGCCTGTTCTTCTTCCTTAAAGAGGGACGCACAATCTGGCTGTGGATTGTGCGACTGTTCCCAGCTCCGGCACGTACTCCTCTGCACGAATCTGCGATTCGTGGCTGGGTGACGCTCGGTTCGTACGTTCGAACCCAGATTCAAGTTGCCGCTATCGACGCGGTGGGTATCGGTTTAGGAGCCTTCTTCTTGGGGCTCCCCATGGTTCTTCCGATCATCGTGGTCGTATTCTTTGCGTCCTTCGTTCCGATTGCTGGCGCAATGGTGTCCGGTGCCATCGCTGTTTTGGTTGCTTTGGTTGATCAGGGGATTACGGCTGGCGTTATCATGCTGGTTGTTATCTTGGTTGTTCAGCAGATCGAATCGAATCTTCTTCAGCCTCTGTTGATGTCTCACGCTGTTTCTCTTCACCCGATAGCCGTGTTGCTTGTCGTGGCAGGCGCTGGTTCACTGGGCGGTATTCCTGGCGCTGTTTTCGGTGTTCCGATTGCGGCGTTCTTGAATGCCACGTTCCTCTACCTGCACGGATATGACTCCATGCCAGAGCTGGCAACAAAGCAGGATCGTCCCGGCGGTCCTCCTGGAATGCTCGATGAAATGGTCGCAGCATCGTACGCGTCGAAGACGCACGTCAACGAGGCCCCCGCGCAATCTTCATCCCAAGACGCGGCGTCTCAGATCGTGGCTGACGGATCGGTTGCGTCCACTTCTAGGCGTGAGGCCCCCGGTTCAGCGGAAAATCCGGATATGGACGACACCGAAAGTGCCCAGAGCATGGAAAGCCCAGGGGAGGCTAGGTAGCGTTTAAGATTGTTCAACACGTGTGGCGGGGTCAGTAGTCTTTGACTACTGACCCCGCCACACATGCTTCGGCGCTATTTCCCTCCGGGTGTTCTATGGAAGAACAAGGCGCGCATCCTCTTTGAAACGCTGACCTTGAAAGAGCAGAATGAAGGGGCGCTCTAGAGCGGATCAGCCCACGAAAGGCTTTGCTGTGAGGATCTCGACCTCGATCTCCTTGCCATTTGGAGCCTCGTATGACACCTTGTCGCCCGTCTTGTGTCCGGTGACCGCGGCACCCAGAGGAGCCTTCGCAGAGAAGACCTGCACGCCCAAGTCTCCACCAGCGTCACGTGAACCGAGAAGGAACGTCATCTCGCGTCCGCCAACCAGAGCAGTCACAACCATGCCGGGTTCAACGATGCCGTCATCAGCGGGCGTTTCGCCAACCTCTGCTGAAGCGAGCATCTCCTGGAGAGTCTGGATGCGTGTTTCGTTCATCGACTGTTCGTTGCGTGCAGCGTGGTAGCCACCGTTCTCACGCAGGTCGCCCTCCTGGCGAGCTGCATCGATCAGCTTCGCAATTCCCGGGCGCTTGATTTCAATGCGCTCGGTGAGCTCCTTCTGTAGAAGGTCGTACTGAGCCTGAGTCAGCCACTGAGTGTCGGCCATAAGGGTCCTCCAAAAACGATAGCCGGAACGATGGTACCGGCGCTAAGACTCAGTCAGTCTAGCAATGTCAAAACATTCCTGCCCGAATGCGAAGTAGTCAGGTGAATTCCGGGCGCAAACGCAACGTGCAGATGAGCCGTCCGGCCTCGTCAACAAGGGCAGAGAAAATCAGAGAAGAACGGCCAAGTACACGCCCACGCAGTGGCATGCCCAGGCGGCAACGGTGAAAGCGTGGAAGATTTCGTGGAACCCGAACCACGTCGGGGAAGGATCCGGACGCTTTGTTGCGTAGACTATTGCGCCCAGTGTGTAAAGAATGCCCCCCGCGACGATCAGCCAGACCACAGCCGGGCCACCAGCGCTCCAGAGCTGAGGGAGGTATGCGACAGCAGTCCATCCCAAAACCACGTAGATTAACGTTGAGAGCCGCCGCGGGGCGGTCGGCCAGAAAAGGTTGATGAGGATCCCGATGATGGCCCCAATCCAGACAATCGACAGCAGAACCATTGCATCGTGCCTGGTGAGCAAGGCAACCGACAAGGGAGTGTATGTGCCAGCGATGAGAAGGAAAATATTCGAGTGATCAAGCCGTTTCCACACGAGCTCCCAGTTTGGCTTCCAGTAGAAGCGATGATAGAGAGCCGAGATGCCAAAAAGAAGAAGAGACGAGGCAAGGTAAACCGCGGATGCCCACTTCGTCGGAGTCGTTGGGGCAAGACAGATCAGCACAATTGATGCCGCTAGCGAGAGTGGGGCTGTCACAAGATGCAACCATCCTCGCAGGTGAGGCTTAATAGCGATCAGCTGGTTTGGAACCCACGACTTCGGACGAAGCGATGCGACCTTCATGATGCCTCCCAAAAACGAATTCAAACGCGCATTAATTCAAACCGTGGCTGTCAGTCTCACGCTGATATCCACATAACCTACGTTACCGTAAGTTAGTGATTAGGTGCGAGGTGTGATCCGGCAGATGAACATCTTCCAAGGCCTCCAAGGTGTTCGGTTCCAACAATCGGGGTCATCGCGCACCTCCAATGTGCATATGCGTGCAGGTGAGGTCACTTTCACTATGAAAAACGATTACCCTTAACGCAGATCAACGATCGCTAGCGGTTGCCCAATACGGTGTCGCTAACGGTTACAACACTGTCAACTGCTACCGGTAGCCTGAAGTGGGAGGGACCATGGCGCGACTCGCTCTGGCCTATGACCTGTACGAGGAACGTCTGCGCAAGCAGCTTCCCCAGTCGGCGATCCCCAGACACATTGGCGTCATTCTTGACGGAAATCGTCGTTGGGCCAAATCCACCGGCAAACAAGCGTCGCAAGGTCATCGTGCCGGCGCCGACAAGATCTCCGAATTCCTCGTCTGGGCAGAAGAACTCGGCGTCGAAGTCATCACCTTGTGGATGCTGTCGACCGACAATCTTTCTCGCACATCAGAGGAACTGACCGAACTCCTTGGTATCATCGCCGACGCCGTTGACCACTTGGCTATGCAAGGAAAATGGCATCTCAACGTCGTTGGAGACTTGGGCCTACTCCCCGAAGACGTAGCAGCGCGAATCCGCGCATCGGTTGCATCGACCGCGACCGTTCGGGGTATGAAAGTCAACGTTGCCGTCGGCTACGGAGGACGCCACGAAATCACCGAAGCTGTTCGCGCGATCATGCGTGAGGCGTCGGCCCAGGGGAAGAACCTTGACGAAGTCGCGGACTGTCTATCCGATGCGGATATCACTGCTCACCTGTACACGAAAGACCAACCGGACCCCGATTTGGTGATCCGCACGTCCGGCGAGCAACGACTGTCCGGGTTCATGATTTGGCAGTCAGTCCATTCGGAGTACTACTTCTGCGAGGCCTATTGGCCGGACTTTAGGCGCGTGGACTTCCTGCGTGCTCTGCGCTCCTATGCTCAACGTGAACGCAGGCTGGGAAAATAGATCCGTCGGAGTGTGACACCGGTGGAGTGAAGCCACCTGTTGGATAAAAAACACGGGCGATACTTCATGAGGTATCGCCCGTATTTCACGTAGTGCGTCAGTCGATTTCGTACGACCACGGTGGGTTAGCGCCCGCGCGCGACACGGTCACGTCAGAGATGCGGGAAGCGCGGTCAAGAATTGTTTGGACCTGGTCAGCATCAATTGTCTCAAGAGTGGCGCGTCCTTCAGCACCGCACAGCTGAAGACCCCACATTGCATCCAAAATGCCACCCATGAACGAATCACCGGCACCAACGGTGTCGACGACCTTGACATCGCCGGGGGTAGCTTCGACGCGGACACCTGACTTCGAAACGGCTAGACCGCCCTTCTTGCCACGAGTGACGATAATCAACGAAGGCCCAAGGCCAAGCCAACGGGCAATCACATGATCGAGGTCTTCACCATTGGTAAGCCACTCAAGATCCTCGTCGGACACCTTGATGACGTCCGATACTGCGACGAATTTTTCGACCAGGGGCATGGCTTTTTCTGGCGAGCCCATAATGGCAGGACGAGCGTTCGGGTCGAAGGTGATTAGTGCGTGAGGACGTGCGGTTTTCAGGGCCTCGTACACGGTGTCGGCACCAGGCTGGACGGCCGCGGAAATCGAGCCTGCGTGCACGACCAGCGCCTGGTCAGAAACGGGGATCGGGTTGGTGGGGTTCCAGTCGAAGTCGAAGGTGTAGGTGGCCGCGCCCTTGTCATCAATGGATGCAAGAGCAGTGGTCGTGTGGTGAGCCCCGCGCGATTCGGGGGTGATGACCACGTGGGAAGCGGTGAAGTGTTCCTCGATGACCTTGCCACGTGGATCGTTTGCAAACCACGTGGAGAGCACCGATGGGCGTCCCAGACGCCCAAGGGTCATAGCGACGTTCGCTGGCGAACCACCGGGGATTTCGCGTGCATCTTCAGGGTGAGAAATAGGCGTAACGATGTCAATGAGCGCTTCGCCGATGGCGAGAATATGAGGCTCGTGAGCAAGATCCATGGCACATCCTTTGTCGGGTGCGCAGACAGGCTGCGCGATCTGTACCGATTTTAGTCTGATCAGAGCATCAACATGCCCAATCGATGCTCGCGTGTGCCATCTGTGCGCAGGGTGTTGGTCTGTTGCTCGCCATGAACACCATGTTCGTCTCCAAAGCGGATATCAACTGGATCTCAAGCACATCCTCAAAGACTCCCAAATGAACCTGATACAAGCTCTACGCGAACCATCATTCGCACCTGCCAGCTACTGTGCGCGAGCCTCAGCCTTATCCAGACGAGACGCGGCAACATCAAGAATCTGCTTGCAGTGGCCGGCCAACGCTTCCCCGCGCTCCCACTGAGACAGAGTCGTTTCAAGCGGTGCTTGACCCGATTCGAGTTGCTTGACGATCTGCACGAGTTCGTCGCGTGCTTGCTCGTAGGACAATGACTCGACGGGAGCCAGTTCGTTATCCATATGTACCTCCGGGGTATGACAGTCGATGTGAGAGTGAATGGCTGATGTGCAAAGAAAGGGGGACGAGGTCGCGTCCATTTATCCGTTCGCTTGGTCTGCTGAGGACGCGGGCGTAGTTCCCACAACCTGAGCGACCATCCGGCCCGATGCAAGGACGCCTTCGATCAAACTACCTTTTGGTGCGTCGGCAACATCCTTGATGATTGCTCCACTGGGAAGCTTCAGAATCGAATAACCGCGATCGAGTGTTCCCTGCGGGGAAAGAGCAGTGAGTGTTGCCTGCATCCGTCCCAGTGCGGTTGTTTCAGCTGAAAGGCGTCGCTCAACTGCATGTCGCAAACCGGTGAGCGTTTGAGCAAGCCCCGCGCGATGCGTATCGACGACCGCCCCCGGGCTGAGCAGAACCGGGCGAGAAGCGTATGAATCGATGAGCTGGCGCTCGCGGCCCAATCGAAGCATGAGGGCTCCGCGCATTGTGTCGATTGCTGTTTGAATGTGCGCTTGCTCAGTTGCATAGTCCGGGACGATTCGCTTCGCGGCATCCGTCGGAGTCGACGCCCTGAAATCGGCGACAAAGTCCAGCAGGGGAGCGTCGGCCTCGTGCCCAATCGCCGACACGACCGGAGTGGAAGTTGATGCGACGGCGCGCAGTAGTCGTTCGTTAGAGAACGGCAGAAGGTCTTCAACGGAGCCGCCACCGCGTGCAATGACGATGACATCAATATCGGGCCGTGCGTCCAATTCACTGAGAGCACTCATGACTTCGGGTACGCAGCGCTCGCCCTGAACGGCGACTTCCCTGATCTCGAAGTCAGCGACGGGCCAGCGGTCTGTGGCGTTGACGAGGACATCGTCTTTCGCCTTCGCGTTCGACCCGCAGATCAGGCCGATTCGACCGGGCAGGAAGGGGATGGGCTTCTTTCGCTCACGCGCAAAGAGTCCTTCTTTTTGAAGCTGAGCGCGCAATTGCTCGATCTGAAGCAGAAGATTGCCCGAGCCCGCGATACGGATTTCTTGCGCGCGCAGATTCAGGGAACCCTTAGACGTCCAAAACTGAGGGGTAACACGCGTGACGATCCGTGCGCCCTCTGTGAAAGCGCCACCAAGTTCCTTCACCATCCCCGGCCATGCGGTGACGGTCATCGAAGTGTCGGTCTCAACATCACGGAGGACGAAGAATGCGATTTTCGAGGTAGCGCGTGGCTTATATTCAACGATCTGGCCTTCGACCCAGAGCGTAGACATGCGTTCGACGTAGATTTTGATGTTCTCCGTTAGCTTGCGGAGAGGCCAAGGGTTATCTGCGGTTGTGTCCGCGGCCCGAAGTGCCAGAGGTTGATTCGTCACGCATCCAAGAATGCCACAGGCCATGGGTGAATCGAATTGCAGAAATGTGGAGCTGTGCTCAAAGCCTCGTTCAGCGCGCACTCACGACACAGATGTCGGTAAATTGAGAGCATGAGTGACCTGACGGATGCTTTTCCCGCCATCGATTCGACCTACTCCGCTTCTTCGAAGGAATCGGGGAACGAGACCGGCCACATCTACTTGGCCGCCCCACGTGGGTACTGCGCCGGAGTGGACAGGGCTGTTGATGTCGTTGAAAAGGCCTTGGACCTTTACGGTGCGCCGGTTTACGTGCGTAAAGAGATCGTGCACAACAAATACGTCGTTGAGTCACTGACGAAGCGTGGTGCGGTTTTCGTCCAAGAGACTGATGAGGTCCCCGAAGGGGCACGCGTCGTCTTCAGCGCACACGGCGTTTCGCCACAAGTACGTGATGGGGCTGAAGGTCGTCGGCTTGCCACGATTGATGCGACGTGCCCGTTGGTGACCAAGGTTCACCGCGAGGCCGTGCGTTTCGCGAAGGAAGACTACGACATCATTCTGGTCGGGCATCAGGGGCACGAAGAGGTCGAAGGTACTTTCGGTGAAGCCCCTTCGCATATTCAGGTCGTGGGAACACCCGACGAGGTCGCAAACGTTGAGGTTCGTGATCCTGACCGTGTCGTGTGGATTTCACAGACCACGCTGTCCGTTGACGAGACGCGCGAAACGGTTGACCGTCTGCGCCAGCGTTTCCCCAATCTGATTGACCCGCCGTCGGACGACATTTGCTACGCGACCCAAAACCGTCAGGTTGCCGTTAAGACGATTGCCCCGAAGGTTGACGTCATGGTGGTTGTCGGTTCGGCGAACTCCTCGAACTCGGTGCGCCTTGTCGAAGTCGCTCTTGAAGCTGGTGCCGGTGCAGCGTATCGCGTGGATAAGGCTGAAGAATTGCAGGAAGCCTGGTTTGAAGGCGCCAAGACGGTCGGACTGACCTCGGGTGCTTCCGTGCCTGAGATCCTGGTTCGCGATGTTATTGAGTGGTTGCAACCTCGTGGGTTCCCCACGGTTGACGTTGTTCGAACTGAAACGGAAACGATCACCTTCGCGTTGCCTCGTAATTTGCGAACGGAACTGGAAGCGAACGGCTTAGTTGACGCACGCCCGCACGCACCGCGCAAGGCTGGCCCTGATCACACCAGCTGATACTCCATAGGATGGCACGCTGACCTAGAATGGTCAGCGTGTCTCTTACTATCGGAATCGCAGGACTGCCCAACGTCGGCAAGTCGACCCTGTTCAATGCTCTGACTCGCGCCACCGTTCTGGCGGCGAACTACCCGTTCGCAACCATTGAACCGAACGTTGGCGTTGTACCTTTGCCGGATCCTCGCCTGAAGGTGCTGGCGGATATCTTCCATTCAGAGAAGATCATTCCCGCGACGGTTTCCTTCGTTGATATTGCAGGTATCGTCCGAGGTGCGTCTGAGGGTGAAGGTCTGGGCAACCAGTTCCTCGCAAATATTCGTGAGGCCGACGCAATCTGCCAGGTGACTCGCGCATTCTTAGACCCGGATGTCGTGCACGTTGACGGCAAGGTTGATCCTGCTTCCGACATTGAGACGATCCAGACCGAGCTGATTCTTGCCGATATCCAGACGCTGGAAAAGCAGATCCCGCGCCTCGAAAAAGAGGTGCGAGGTAAGAAGACCGAAGCAGTCGTCCTTGAAACTGCCAAGGCAGCTCTTGAAATCCTCGAACGTGGCGAGCTCCTGTCGGGCCCCGCGGGCGCTGACTTGGATCCCGATGCGCTGAAATCGTTCCAGCTCATGACGACCAAGCCGTTCATTTTCGTGTTCAACATGGACGCGAAGGGGATGGAAGACGAGGCCCTGCAAGCATCGTTGCGCGAGCTGGTCGCTCCGGCTGATGCCATCTTCCTTGACGCTCAGTTCGAAGCCGAACTGGTTGAGCTTGATGAAGACGATGCGCGCGAGATGCTGGAAGAATCCGGACAGAGTGAAGCCGGCTTGGATAAACTCGCGCGCGTTGGTTTTGAAACTCTTGGCTTGCAGACCTATCTGACGGCTGGTCCGAAGGAATCACGCGCGTGGACGATCCATCGCGGTGATACTGCTCCGCAGGCTGCCGGGGTTATTCACACGGACTTCCAGAAGGGCTTCATTAAAGCTGAGATCGTGTCCTATGACGACCTGATCAAATACGGTGGCATGCAGGAAGCCCGCGCGGCCGGCAAGGTCCGCATGGAAGGCAAGGATTACGTGATGGCTGACGGCGACGTGGTCGAGTTCAGGTTCAACGTCTGAACCTCTGACCAAGTTCCGAACGGGGCTTACATCAAAGAAGTAGAATAGAGGCTGTGACGTTCGTCTCGTGCGAAACGTGGTTGAGCTCCGCTTCAACGTTGAGCGGAATGCCCTACCCATTGCAGTTTTCTGCTGCTCGGTCTGATACTTGAAGCATGACGATGTGGAAAGTGTCTGATGACTGGTTTGATCGACACACAACCCAAGACCTGGCATACCGAGTCCGGGTGCGTGTCATAACGCCGAAAGCGCTGGACTCCGCGTGGGCGCGCATTGTTGAAGAGCACGGTTCTGATGCCGAGGGTGTTGTGCCAATCGGCGGGGCTGCGCTCATCCGGGTCAACGACTGCGAGGCTGAAGCCATCAGCGGGGGAGAAGACGCCCTTGACTCTCTTGAGTGGGCGGTCAACGACGTTCTCGGTGAGGCCCTCAGGGGGGCCGAGGTGCTCGTTGTAAGCGAAGAGCGTTCCCTCGTCATCGACTAGGGAACGCTCTTCGGCTGTTTCTGAAATCAGCTGTGTGGTTAGGGGTCATGCCCGATGCCCGGTCAGCTTCTTCAGTGGTCCTGATGAACCATGCGTTTGCCTGCGGCAGCCAGAAGAACGCAATCAGAAGGATCGAAATGATGGTCACTGCGACCGTTCCGCCACCACCGGACTCGAGGCCTGCGACGGTGCCTCGCGCGCCCCAAGGGAGCGACTTCTCTCAACGCAAAATAAGGGACGAGGCCACACAATCCGACGTTCTGCCCGTAAAATTCGGCGTTCTGCCCGTAAAAAACCAGGGGGTTAGGCCTCTTCGTCCTCAGCGCGCAGGCGTGGAACCGACGCCATTTCGGGGTTTACGCCCACCTTGTCAGCGTAGAACTCGCGGATGACCTCCATGTCAGCGCGCACGTCGCCGGTCAGGGTGATGTTATGACCCCATCCGAAAGTCATTGTCTTCTTATCGACAAACCCGAGCTGAACAGGCAGGTGAGCGTCCGTCGCAATGCGGTAGAAACCGGACTTCCAGTAGTCGCGCGGGGACCTCGTACCCTTCGGGGTGAGCACGATGGTGAACTCATCTACGGCGTTCGACTGCTCCACAATCTGTCCAACGACTCCGTGTGCGCCACTGCGATCGATCGCACGTCCGCCGATCCACTTGACGAACCTGCCGAAGACGGGGACCTTCACCACGGAGTCTTTGACGAGGAACGTGAACTCGCGGTTAATCGACCAGAATGCGAGCGCCATGAAAACGCCATCCCAGTTGGACGTGTGAGGTGCACCGATGACCATGACTTTTTCAGGCAGGGGTTCGGCGGACAGAGTCCAACGCGAGAACTTCATGTACGTGCGGGCGATCAGCGGGCGTATTCGCACAGTGTCCCTCTCGGTGGTGGGTGCTTCGGGGTGGTTGTGTGGTGTTCGACAATGATGGGCGACGAGGCGCATCATGCGGTCTCACTTCCTCTCTAACGGTAGTACGACCGCTCGCGAGCGTGCATGAGCGTCCCACATGACGTGGCGAACGTCGCAGGTATGGGTAGGAGAATGCCGGCGTTAAGCCGATATTCTGGTTTCAGCTATTTTGTGGGTCGAATGTGTACCCACCGGCCATGCTCGCACTGACTGATTCAGGTGTTGCTGGCCATCGTGTTATTGAGGAGTTCATCTATGCCAACCCGCTCTGACCTGCGTAATGTCGCAATCGTGGCGCACGTTGACCACGGTAAGACAACCCTGGTCGACGCGATGCTCTGGCAGTCCGGCGCTTTTTCTGACCGTGACACCGTCGAGAAGACGGGCGAGCGTGTCATGGACTCGGGCGATCTTGAACGCGAAAAGGGCATTACGATCCTCGCGAAGAACACAGCTGTCCACTACCGTGGTCCAGCCGCTCAGAAGCTCGGTCTTGAAGACGGCGTCACCATTAACGTTATTGACACCCCCGGTCACGCTGACTTCGGTGGCGAGGTTGAACGTGGTCTGTCCATGGTTGACGGTGTTGTCCTGATGGTCGATGCTTCCGAGGGGCCGCTTCCTCAGACTCGCTTCGTTCTACGTAAGGCTCTGCAGGCACAGCTCCCGGTTGTCGTCGTTGTGAATAAGGTTGACCGTCCGGACTCGCGTATTGAAGAGGTCGTTTCTGAAACGACCGACCTTCTGCTGTCGCTGGGTGAAGATCTGCTGAATGACGGTATTGAAACCGATGTTGATTCTCTGCTCGATGTGCCCGTTATTTACGCGTCCGCCAAGGCTGGCGTGTGCTCGCTGGAAAACCCCGGTGACGGCCAGCTTCCGACCGAGGATCTCGAGCCCCTGTTTGAAACGATTCTGAACCGTATCCCCGGCCCAGAATACGAAGAGGACGTTCCGCTTCAGGCACACGTTACGAACCTTGACGCATCGCCGTTCCTAGGTCGTCTTGCTCTGCTTCGTATCCACAATGGCACACTGACCAAGGGTGCGAATGTGGGTCTTGCCCGCCATGACGGCACCATTCGTTCCGTGCGTATCACCGAACTGCTACGCACTGAAGGCCTGGAGCGCGTTTCTGCTGAGACTGCTGGCCCCGGCGATATCGTCGCTGTTGCCGGTATTGAAGACATCATGATCGGTGAATCGCTGGTCGACCTTGAAGATCCTCGTCCTCTGCCGTTGATCACCGTTGATGATCCGGCGATCTCGATGACGATCGGTATCAACACTTCGCCGATGGCTGGTCGTGTCAAGGGTGCGAAGGTCACCGCACGTCAGGTCAAGGATCGTCTTGACCGCGAGCTGGTGGGCAACGTGTCTCTGAAGGTTCTGCCGACCGAGCGTCCCGATGCCTGGGAGGTCCAGGGGCGCGGGGAGCTGGCTCTTGCCATCCTGGTCGAGCAGATGCGTCGCGAAGGCTTCGAACTGACCGTCGGTAAGCCTCAGGTTGTCACGAAGGACATTGAAGGTGTTCGCAGTGAGCCGATGGAACGTATGACTATCGACATTCCCGAAGAGTACCTCGGCTCCGTTACGCAGCTGATGGCAGCCCGTAAGGGTCGCATGGAAACCATGTCGAACCACGGTTCGGGCTGGATCCGCCTGGAGTTTGTCGTTCCGGCGCGCGGTCTGATCGGCTTCCGTACCCGCTTCCTCACCGAAACGCGCGGTACCGGTATCGCATCGTCGATCGCTGACGGCTACGCCCCGTGGCAGGGTGTCATCGAGCAGCGTCTGACCGGCTCGCTGGTTGCTGACCGTGCAGGCCAGGCAACTCCGTATGCGATGACGAACCTGCAGGAACGCGGTTCCTTCATCGTTGAGCCTTCTTCCGAGGTTTACGAAGGCCAGGTTGTTGGCGAAAATCCGCGTGGCGAAGATATGGACGTCAACATCTGCCGTGAGAAGAAGCAGACGAACACGCGTTCAGCTACCGCTGATGTGTACGAATCGCTGACTCCGTCGCGCAAGCTGACTCTTGAAGAGTCGCTTGAATTTGCGGCTAACGACGAATGTGTCGAGGTCACGCCTGAAGCGGTTCGCGTCCGCAAGGTCGTCTTGGATGCGCAGGAACGTTTCAAGATCGCAGCACGCGAGCGTCGCGCAGCGAAGTGAGGGGCGCGGCCACGCTTTACTAGCTCAGCTATAGATTCCGTCCCCGTCAGTTTTCCTTCTGAAACGATCCGAAGGCTGGTGGGGGCGGAACTTTTTTACCCGTGACCATGGTTGTGGCATCGATTCGGACCAGTCCACGTCGGGTTTCAATCTCGACGTAGTCGCGGGACGTTGTTTTGAGGGTGCCAAGAGCGTCATGGAGTCCGTCGGCTAAACGGTAGCGGACAACAACGCGTTCGCCGGGTATCCATGCGAGCCATGGGAGTGGTGGTAGATTCGCGCCTTCGGTTATGTCGGCAGGAATTGCGCCCCGTGGGTCTTTGGAAAATCGCGCCTTCGCGTTGGTCTCGCTCGTGGGGGACGAGGCCTTGTCTTCGGCGCGATTATGCGCATTGGCGCTTTCAAGTGGGGCACTTTGACTCATAAAGGAGATAATAGAGGGCAGAAGCTTCCCTATCGATTCCAATGAGGAGTTGCCATGACCTACGTCATCGCACAGCCTTGTGTTGACGTGAAGGACCGCGCTTGCGTTGATGAGTGCCCGGTTGATTGCATCTACGAAGGTGCGCGTACTCTCTACATTCACCCCGAAGAATGCGTGGATTGTGGTGCGTGCGAGCCGGTGTGTCCGACCGAGGCAATTTTCTACGAGGATGATCTGCCCGAGGAATGGTCGGATTACTACCGAGCAAACGCTGACTTCTTCAAGGATCTTGGTTCCCCCGGTGGTGCGCAGAAGACCGGTGTCCAGGACTTTGACGATTCGATGATTGCTGGACTTCCTCCGCAGAATCAGGACTGAGTCGCTAACGTGTCTATATGACCACGTTGCCTCGTTCTTTATATCTTCCTGCATTTCCGTGGGATCAGCTTGCTCCCGCGAAGGCGCTTGCTTCGTCGCATCCCGATGGGATCTGCGATCTTTCGGTGGGAACCCCCGTCGATTCGACTCCGGGTTTTATCCGCGAGGCACTTTCGGTAGCGTCGGATGCTCACGGTTATCCGACGGTTATTGGCACTCGGGAAGTGCGCGAAGCGATCCTTGCATGGGGGCAACGTCGCAATATGGTGGACGTTGGCTTGTCCGGCGTTATTCCCACCATCGGTTCGAAGGAAGCGGTTGCCTGGATTCCGCGTCTGCTGGGAGTTGGCCCGGGGGATACGGTGCTTGTCCCAGAGGTTGCTTATCCGACCTATGACATTGGTGCGCGTCTTGGTGGAGCAACCCCCGTTCCAGTTGATCCTAGGAAGCCGGATACGTGGCCGGATGCCGTTCTTGTTTTCCTCAATTCTCCTGGAAACCCGGATGGTCATGTCCTGTCAGCTGACGAACTTCGTGCCGTTCGTCAGTGGGCATGTGAGCACGATGCCGTTGTCGTGTCCGACGAGTGCTACGCGGCCCTGCCCTGGGCCGAGCCCTGGATCTCGGAGGGCGTCCCTTCCCTCCTCGACGAGGCCGTGTGCGAGGGCGACCCGAGCGGCCTCCTCGTCCTCTACTCGCTCTCCAAGCAGTCGAACCTCGCGGGGTATCGCGCCGCACTCGTCTACGGGGATCCTGAGCTCGTCGCCCCGATCGTCGAGGTCCGCAAGCACTCTGGACTGATAGTTCCTGCTCCTGTTCAGCATGCGATGGCAATCGCTCTTCGCGACGAGGTGCATGCCGAGGCTCAGCGTGCTGTGTACGAACGGCGACGTAACAGGCTGGTCGAAGCGTGCGGTAAAGCTGGCCTCGTGAATGATGAAAATTCTGTTGCCGGACTCTATCTCTGGCTCGCACATTCGCGCACGCAGGATTCGTGGACGTTGGTTGACGCGTTCGCGAAACTGGGAATTCTGGTTGCCCCCGGCGATTTCTATGGGGAGGCTGCGAAGGGGCGTGTGCGAGTGGCTCTGACGGCAAGTGATGAGCGAATCGAGGCTGCCTCACAGCGCCTTGAAACGTGCGTCAATTTCCTTGCGTAAGGGGAAACTCTCCCGGGTGTGGCGTCTTCCTGTCTTCGAATAATGCCCCACACTTAGCATGTTATTGACTAGTCCTTTATAATAACTTTGGAGAAAGTTTGACGTTCTAGTGCTTTACAGGCCGAACAGCGGCGTATAGAGTGACAGAAATAACGGACTTTCGTCCTAAGTGGCGATTGTGGTCGCAGTGAAGCGACTCGTTGAGAACGAAAGCGCTTTCGCGCATTCTTCCAACCTGTGTGCTTGCATGGCTCCGCATTGCCCAACGTGTTAAGGAGTCCTCATGGCCAAGGTAAAAGTGGAATCGGTCGACACTACTCCCGACGGTGTGCTTACCGTCGGGGAAAAGAAGATCGTTCTCCCGCGCACCAGCGCCTCCGTCGGTAATGATGGCTTGAGCGTCTCCCGCTTGCTCGCCGACGGCGACGTAGTCAGCCTCGACCCCGGTTTTACGAACACAGCGTCATGCCAGTCTGCGATTACCTACATCGATGGTGGTGCGGGAATTCTGCGCTACCGCGGTTACCCGATCGAACAATTGGCAAAGCGCTCGTCGTTCCTAGAGGTTGCTTACCTGCTGATCTACGGCGAACTCCCTGATGCCTCCACACTGGAAAGCTTCATTCGCGCCGTCCATCGCCACCGCTTGCTTCACGAAGACTTCAAGGCTTTCTTCACGGCGTTCCCGCACAGGGGCCACCCCATGGCGATTCTCCAAGCGGGTGTCGCAGGCCTGGCAACCTACTACGAAGACACGCTTGATCCGCGCGACCGCACTCAGCTGGATACCGCGCTGGTTCTTCTGCTGGCGAAGGTGCCGACCATGATCAGCTACATCGCGAAGCGTGCCGCGGGCTTGCCACTGCTGTACCCAGACTCGCAACGTAGCTACACCGAAGACTTCATCCGCATGACCTTCGGCATGCCCTATCAGGCGTACGACATTGATCCTGCGATTGTTCGAGCACTCGATATGTTGCTGATTCTTCACGCTGATCACGAACAAAACTGTTCGACCTCGACCGTTCGTTTGGTCGGGTCCTCGCAAGCGAACCTGTATGCGTCTGTTGCGGCCGGCGTGGGCGCGCTTGCTGGCCCGTTGCACGGTGGCGCGAATGAAGCGGTTCTGCGCATGCTCAATCAGATTCGCGACACTGGTGAGCCGGTCCAGAGCTATGTGGACAAGGTGAAGTCGAAGGTGGAAGGTGTACGTCTGATGGGCTTCGGGCACCGCGTGTACAAGAATTACGATCCGCGCGCGGCTCTGGTGAAGGAAACCGCACACGATGTTCTGTCTCGCCTCGGCAAGCGCGACGAGCTCCTGGATATTGCGATGGAGCTTGAAGATATCGCTTTGAATGACGATTACTTCAAGGAGCGCAAGCTCTACCCGAACGTCGACTTCTACACGGGTCTGATCTACTCGGCGATGGGATTCCCGACCAAGATGTTCACGCCACTGTTCGCACTTGGTCGCCTGCCCGGTTGGATTGCGCAGTACGTTGAAATGACCGAGGATCCGTCGACGAAGATTGGTCGCCCGCGTCAGGTGTACGTTGGCTCGACTGAACGCGACTATGTGCTTCTTCGCCAGCGCTCGGCTCGCGTGATTGACTAACGCGCTGTCGGGTTTGCGCTCGGCGCATAGCCAAAGTCCTTGCCGCGCGTGGGCGAGGCCGATCAACTGAACGTCAACGGGGGTGGTAGACCGTGGTCTGCCACCCCCGTGAGCATGAAAAGGATCGAGCCTTCATCAGTTGGTTGCATGTAGCTCATCGTTCAATTCGATGCCCTTGCCACCGCGGGCCAGTGCTTCGATTCGACCCGACTGAGAATTGCGTCGGAACAGGACATTTGATGCGCCTGCAAGCTCGCGCGCTGCAACCGTCCGAGGTTCTGCGAAGAGGCCGTTCGAACCGGGGACGACGCCACCGGATTCCATGACGGCAACCTTTGCTCCTGCGGTCAAGTACAGACCAGCTTCGACGACGCAGTCGTCGCCAAGAGGAATTCCGAGACCGGAGTTTGCGCCGAGCAAGCACCGCTTACCAAGCTTCACGCGCTGGCGACCACCGCCGGACAGGGTGCCCATTGTGGATGCGCCGCCGCCCACGTCGGAACCGTCGTCGATGACAACGCCCTGAGAGATACGGCCTTCAACCATGGATCGACCGAGGGTGCCGGCGTTGAAGTTCACGAAACCGGCGTGCATGACGGTTGTTCCTTCAGACAAGTAGGCGCCCAGGCGTACGGTTGCACCGTTTGCAATACGCACGCCCTTCGGTACGACGTAGTTCACCATCGGGGGGAACTTGTCGACGCCGATCACGGTGATCGGGTGGCCAAGGTGAGCGCGCATACGCAGACGTGTTTCTTCGAAGTCTGCGACTGCGCACGGGCCCTCGGAGGTCCATATGACGTTGGGGAGGCGAGCAAAAATACCGTCAAGATTGATGGTGTTCGGCTTTTTCATTCGGTGGGAAAGCAGGTGGAGGCGCAGGTAGGAATCCGCAGTGGACTGCGGTTGATCGTCCAGATCTGACGTGCAGGTGACAACCGTGGTGCGAACACCGCGCGCATCATCTTGGCGCTGCATGTGAGTCAGGGTGTCGAGCAGATCTGCGTCATCGCCGGGTTCCATCTGACCCAGGTGTGGGCGCGGGTACCAGACATCGAGAGTCTCGCCGTTCTTCGTCACTGTTGCGAGGCCAATGCCCCATGCCTGATTTGTATCCATGGGCTTACTGTAAAGCGAGAGTGCCCGCTGTGGGGTGCCCATTCCGCCTTTCGGCATGTTTGCACGGTGTGATGAGTGTTCCCAAATGCTGGGAAAGCTCAGCGAGGCTGGCGATGATCCCAGAGGTCCGGCCAGAAAACACCAAC
Source organism: Schaalia turicensis ACS-279-V-Col4 (assembly GCF_000296505.1). GTDB lineage: Bacteria > Actinomycetota > Actinomycetes > Actinomycetales > Actinomycetaceae > Pauljensenia > Pauljensenia turicensis_A. The sequence goes on along the minus strand of NZ_JH815209.1, from coordinate 498,432 downwards.
TTCTTCAGCCATCGTGTGAACCAGTGGGAGTGAAATCCCGACAACGTTGTGGTGATCGCCGTCGACCCCAGCAATGAAGGGGCCGCCAAGGCCGTCGATCGTGAAAGACCCCGCAACGTGGAGCGGTTCGCCGGAGTCTACGTAGGCATCAATCTCGGCGTCGCTCATTGAGCCGAATCGGACGATGGTTGAAGTCGAGGCGTGGGTGCGCGCAATCAGAGCGTAGGAATCTAGCGGGGTAGAGGGGTCTCGCTCGACGAGCGCTGCGCTATGGCCGGTCCACAGGATTGCTTCGGAGCCTCTGAAAGCTCGGATGCGCTCGCGTGCAATTTCTGCAGTGTGGGGCTTGCCCAGCATCTGCCCGTCCTGCAACAGCATCGAATCGCACGCAACGACGAGGAGGCGTTCGCAGTGGGCCTCGTCGATCACAATCGTGCCATCGACTAAGCCGGAAATGACCGCACCGCACTTCGCGTCTGCCAGGGTTGTCACCTGATCGCCGGGCGAAGGAACGCCGGCGCTACGCGCGCAGAAGTCGGCGAGCACGAGGTCTTCATCAACGTCGGATATACGAACAATAGGTGTGATGCCAGCGGAAATCAGAGTTGCTCGGCGAGCCGGTGACTTTGAGGCAAGAAGAAAACGCATAGGTCTATTTTGCCTTTTCAATCGGCAATTGATACATCTTGATGATTGTGTGCAGTAACTGCACGAATCTGTCAAACGTGATGTACGCTACTAAAGTATCTGTGTAGATCTGTATGTGAAGGGGAGAGATGGACAGCGCTGTGCCCAATGGTGAATCTCAAGCTCACCAGTCTCAGCCCCCGACTTCGGATGATCACCAGACCGTTAAACGCTACGTTCCCCGCCTTTTGGGCGGTCCTCTGACGATGAGTGCCGACGAGCTCGCCCAGCACGCTGGTACTACCGTTGAACAAATCAATGACTTTTGGAATTCACTGGGATTTCGCCCCCCTGAGCCTGACGAAAAGACGTTCACCGAACGTGATCTGGACGTGTTCGTCTCGTGGAACGACATGATTGATTCACAGGCGATTGACACGGCAACCAGCCATTCGCTTCTGAGGGCGAATTCTCACTTGGCCGATCGTCTAGCGCTGTGGCAGTGTGAAGCGCTTGTTGAAGACGCGGTGCGACGCCTAGGCTTGGATGACACGACGGCTCGCCTCTACGTTCTCGACCATATGAAGGACCGTGTCGAGGCATTCGAGAGGATGTTCATTCACTCGTGGCAGCGCCAGATGGAGGCATTGCTGTCGCGCTTGGATAAGGAAGTGTCCCAGCGCGGTCACGAGAACTCCAAGGCTCGGTTTCCACTCAATCGTTCGTTGGGCTTTGTTGACATGGTGTCCTACACGTCGTCGTCGACAATCCTGGGTGGGGAGGTCGTCGAACTGATCGAGCACTTTGAATCCGAATCGCGTCAGGCGATCACGCAGGCTGGCGGTCGCGTGGTGAAGACGCTGGGCGATGCTGTTTTGTACATTGCCGATGATCTTGAGACCGGTTTGAACGTGATTTTTTCGCTGATTGAGCGCTTGAATGCGGATGATACGATTCTTCCCGTTCGTGCATCTTTCGTCCGTGGCGATGTCTTCTCACGTTCGGGCGACGTGTTCGGCCCGACGGTGAACTTGGCTTCTCGTTTGGTTGATATTGCGCCGGTCGGTCAGATTTTGACGGACCCAGCGACCGCTACTGCCGTTGCTTCGAAGGCGGGGGATGGGTATCGCTTGGAGGAATTCCCCTCCGCGGACCTCCACGGATTTGGTCCGGTTTCCCCCTACTTGCTGACGCTCCAAGACTAGGGGGTGCCCGCTTTTAGGTACGAGGCCGGGCACTTTGACGTGCATGAGCTTCTCATCAAGTCCGTGTCCAAAAGGTCAAGAAATCTGAAAGAAATTATCTTGAAAGTATATGATGGGGTACGTGACTACTGTTCTGCTCGTTGAAGATGATCCCGCGATCAGCGAACCTCTCGCTCGCGCCCTTGGCCGCGAGAACTACGAAGTGCGTGCGCACGGCACCGGTCGTGGCGCACTCGCTGAAGTGGATGGCGCTGACCTCGTTCTGCTTGACCTTGGCCTTCCAGACATGGATGGTCTGGATGTCGCGCGTGAAATTCGTGCGTCGGGAAAGAGCGTTCCGATTCTGATCCTGACGGCGCGCACTGATGAAGTCGATATGGTTGTTGGCCTGGATACCGGCGCCGATGATTACGTGACCAAGCCTTTCCGCCTTGCAGAACTTCTTGCGCGCGTCCGTGCTCTTCTGCGTCGCACAGGAACCGAAAGCGTCGAAGGTGACCTGGGCGCTCAGGATGTTCGCGTTGATGTGAACGCTCACCGTGCTTTCGTTGGTTCAACAGAATTACAGCTGACGGCGAAGGAATTCGACCTGTTGCGCGTACTGCTTCGCGACGCGGGAAGCGTTGTCGAACGTGACACGCTGATGCGTGAGGTCTGGGGATCGGACCCGACAGGATCCACGAAGACTCTGGACATGCATGTCTCATGGCTTCGTCGAAAGCTTGGCGATGATGCGACCAAACCGCACTACATCACCACCGTCAGGGGTATGGGCTTCCGCTTCGAAGTTCGCTGACACACTGAAAACCTTATGGGGCCCGCGGCGAATCCTTCGCCGCGGGTAACCTATTTCAGGGGAACGATCTGGCAGCATCGCTTCGCCGGGAATCGTAGGGAATGAAAGGGAACCATGCGTAAAAAAGCCGTTCGCATGATTGTCACTGCTGTTGCAGTGGTGTGTTTCCTGATGGGTATTCCCGGTGCGGTCGCAACGTCCACCATTGTGTGGAACTCTGATTGGGATCGCGTCCAATCCCGGGCACAGACGATTGTGAACACAATCGATCGTCGTATAGCGACTGGTGCAGATGTCGATCAAGACACGGTCACTTCTTTGGCGAAACCAGTGACCGACATGCAGGGGAATGCCTATATCAGTGTGAACACGCGCCAACACGGACTGATGCTTGCCGGGGAAAAACCCCGGGGAATGTCGTTCGTCGTGCATGCGTCATCCACGGCGGGAACGTCGATCCGCATGGAAGTATCCGCAGAACAAACGCTGAAACGTATCGCATTCGTGTTCGGAATCTTTATTGCTGGAATCGCAGTGTGCCTGCTGGTTGGTTTAGCCCTTGCCCTCCGCTTTTCACGCCAGCTATCCGCGCCCCTCATCTACCTGGCAGCCCACGCTGAGCAGGTCGGTGCGGGCCAGGTTCGTGCTCAGGTCAAACCTTCGGGCATCGAAGAAATCGACTTGGTCCAAGAAGAACTGTCGCGTACCAGTGAACGCATGGCGGGCAGGCTAGCTGCCGAACGTCAGTTCGCAGCCGATGCGTCACACCAGCTTCGCACTCCACTGACTGCACTTTCCATGCGCCTCGAAGAGATTGAAATGATCTCCACTGAACCCGAGGTACAAGAAGAAGCTCGCAACTGTCTCGAACAGGTCGAACGCCTCACGGGCGTTGTGGCTGAACTCCTTGATGCGAACGCTCGAGCATCTGCGCAAACTGAAGCAATCCACATTCTTGAAGCGTTCAACACACAGCGCGAAGAATGGGAATCCGCGTTCGAAAAAGCCGGGCGCAGCCTCGTATTCACCGACGAAGCTGAACTGCCGTTGCTTGCCGACGCCAGCAAGCTTTCCCAGGTCCTTGCCACATTGATTGAAAATTCGCTGAACTACGGTGAAGGCACAACCCTGGTCGTCGCACGGAAGTCGGCGAACAAGCGCGGAGTCATTATCGAAGTCTCAGACGAAGGATCGGGTGTCGCCGATGATCTTGCTCCCGATATTTTTGCCAAGGGAGTTTCCGGCCACGGTTCGACGGGGATCGGCTTAGCGCTGGCGAAAGACCTGACTCAAGCGATGGGTGGGCGTCTGGAACTGACACAGAACCATCCTCCGGTTTTCACCGTTTCGCTTTCTGCGATTCCTGCTTCGATGGACCCGGATCACGTCATGCCACAGGGATCGGTTGTCTCGGTGGGGCGTCGTTCTCGTCGCTTCTGAAATTGGCGTTGCTTTCGCGCGCATCCCAATGGAAGAACAATGAGGCTCTGACGTCGCCGTGAACGTAGGTGCGCCCATAAGCCCCTTGCGACTAGATTAAGAGCCATGGATCAGGCCAAGGATACTCGTCCGGTTGTTGCAGTAATTGGCGGTGGGCAGCTTGCCCGAATGATGGCGGAAAGTTCGATCGCCCTCGGCTTTGAACTTCGTGCGCTTGTTGAATCCTCGGATGGGTCAACAGGACAGGCACTTGCCACGTCGATCGTCGGAATGCCAGGCGATACCGACGCCGTTGCACAGCTGATTGACGGTGCGGATGTGGTCACGTTCGAACACGAACATATTCCGGCTTCGGTCTTTGATGTCGCCAAGGGCCACCTTCCAGCAGAGCCCCCGCGAGCCGCGTTGCTGTATGCCCAAGACAAACTTGCAATGCGCGAAAAGTTAACCGAGCTGGGCATTCCATGTCCTCGTTGGGCGAAAGTGTCCACGCTTGAAGAACTCGCCTCTTTCGGTGATGCTGGCACGTGGCCGATCGTCGTGAAGACTCCGGTCGGCGGATATGACGGCCACGGTGTACGAGTGATTCACCAAGCTGAAGACGCCGTCGATTGGCTTGCCAAAGGAACTCTTCTTGCCGAAGACTGCGTCCCCTTCACCTCAGAAGTCGCTTCCCTGAGCGCACGTACTCCCTCCGGTCAGATCGCATCCTGGCCGGTCGCATCCACCGAACAGGTGGATGGAGTCTGCTCCGTGGTTACCGCGCCTGCTCAAGGCCTGACTGAGGAGACACGTGCCCAGGCCACATCGATTGGTGAAACGGTCGCGCGTGAACTTGGCGTCACGGGTGTCCTGGCCGTCGAAATGTTCGTCGTCGGACAAGGAAGCGAGCAGCACGTCCTTGTGAACGAGCTTGCGATGCGCCCACACAACACCGGCCATTGGACGATCGATGGGGCGTTCACCAGCCAATTCGAACAGCATCTTCGCGCTGTCCTTGACCTGCCCCTCGGTTCAACAAACCTCGTCAATCCTGGAACACACGCGGTCATGGTGAACCTGCTTGGCTCCGAATTCGCCGACCCAGCACGCCACCTTGCCTCCGCACTCGCAGACCACCCGCGCGCCAAAGTACATCTCTACGGCAAAGAGGTTCGCCCCGGGCGCAAACTCGGCCACGTCACCGTCGTCGACAAGGACCCAGCCGTTGCGCGCGCCGAAGCTGAAGCCGTTGTCGCCACTCTGCGTGGCTAACGCTCACGTTTCGCCTCTCGTTCTTCGTCACCGACGAGGCCGGGTGGCAATCGCACCCCTGATCCGTAATCATGCCCGCATACATGACCCATTGACCGTTTTAGTGAAGGAGCCATCGATGACCACCGAAACACACCAGCTCGATATCACTCTGACAAAGACCGGAGACAACCCTGCAGTCGGTATCGTCATGGGATCCGATTCCGACTGGCCCACCATGGAACCTGCTGTTGCTGCGCTCGCAGAATTCGGTATCGCCTGCGAGGTCGGTGTGGTCTCTGCACACCGTATGCCCGAAGACATGGTTGCGTACGGTCGAAGCGCTTCTGCTCGAGGTTTGCGCGTCATCATCGCTGGCGCAGGCGGTGCGGCGCACCTGCCGGGTATGCTCGCAGCCCTTACGGAACTTCCAGTCATCGGTGTTCCCGTTCCTCTCAAACACCTTGATGGTGTCGATTCCCTGCACTCGATCGTCCAGATGCCGGCAGGCGTTCCCGTTGCTACGGTTTCGATTGCTGGTGCGCGCAATGCTGGCCTTCTGGCAGCACGAATCCTTGGAGCAGGTGAAGGAGCCCAGGCCGAGAAACTGCGCGCCCAAATGCGTCAATTCCAAGTTGCTCTGCGTGACGTTGCAACGGCAAAGGGGAGCGCCCTAGCTGACGCAGTGAAAGCTTCGTTGAGCTAAGCATTAACGCCAAGACAAACGTGGCTCCGCAAGATTCCCGCGGGCATCGTGGCTCGCACTGTGTGTGACGGAAGTACGACCTAGCTGGGCCTCGCCAATAGGTGGACAAAGGCGGAAGAAACCGACGAAGTCCTTTGAGGCGGCTATACGGCGACTAGGATGAGAGCATGAGCATTCTTGTCACTGGTGGCGCTGGATATATCGGATCCCACGTAGTCCGACTGCTATTGGAACGAGGAGAAAAGGTCATCGTTGTCGATGATCTTTCAACGGGCACAGCATCAAGGGTAGAAGGCGCAAAACTCATCACTCTTGATATCGCTACCGATAACGCAAGTACAGATCTTGCGAACGTCATGCTGGATGAAGACGTCACTGCCGTTGTTCATTGTGCAGCACGAAAGCAGGTAGGGGAGTCGGTTCGACGCCCCATGTGGTACTACCAGCAGAACATTGGTGGCCTCGCGAATCTCCTTCGTGCCATGAACGACGCCGCTATTGATCAGATCATCTTCTCATCATCAGCCTCTGTTTACGGAATGCCGGACGTTCATATCATCAGCGAAGATACCGAATGTCATCCGATTAATCCCTATGGTGAAACGAAGCTTATAGGCGAGTGGATGATGCGTGACTGCGAAGAGGCTTGGGGCCTCAAATGGGTCGGCCTGCGCTACTTCAATGTTGCCGGTGCTGGCTGGGATGATCTAGCAGATCTGGCAATCTTGAACGTGGTTCCGATGGTTCTCGATCGTGTTGAACGCGATGAACCCGCCACAATTTTCGGATCGGATTATGACACTCCGGACGGTACATGCGTTCGCGACTATGTCCACGTCCAAGATCTTGCAGAAGCTCATATTGTTGCCCTCGATGCTCTTGCTGATTCTCGTCCACTTCAACATAACGTCTTCAACGTTGGAACCGGGAGGGGCACTTCTGTCCGCGAAATCATTGACGGACTGCGACGCGTTGCCGGTTGGGATTTCGAAGTCGTTGAGGAATCGCGGCGTGCGGGTGATCCCCCCGTCCTTGTTGGGGACACAACACGGATCAGTGAAGAACTCGGTTGGGTAGCACGCCATACGCTTCACGATATTTTGGAGTCAAGTTTTTCCGGCTGGCAGGCCGGACCTCGCCGTATCGACGCGACAAAGTACATGAAGTAAGTCTTCGATTACTTGCGGTGCGGGGGATGGTCGTTACGACCATCCCCCGCACACCGTTGCATTATCTTCAGCTTGAAACTGAGAATTAACCATTGATGATATTGAAATCTTCGATGGAGAGTGCGCCTGAACGCAGCTTCTCAAAGAAATCAGGAGCTGTTGTTCCTTCAAGAAGGACAGCAGAGGTACCCATATCAGTCTGATAGCTAATCTCGTCGATTGGGGGCGCACCGATCAATCCGTTATTCGATGCAGAGCGGAAGGCCAAAACAAGCTTCGCAACATCGACAACGGACGAATCCTCATCAACAGTGAAGGACTCAGAGCCAGCTCGCTCAAGGCGCAAAGTACGTGCAGGGTTAACAAATGTTCCGATGCTTGCGGACTTGTCAATAACTTTTGAAATCACCTGGCGCTGCCGCTCAGCACGACCAATATCGCCCTTCGGATCCGAGTAGCGCATACGTGAGAAGGCTAGGGCTGTCATCCCATCAACGTCGCTACATCCAGCTTGCCAGACAAGCCCAGAAGGATCATCGCTGACATCACCGTCGAAACATACATTGATTCCGCCAACGGCGTCGACAATATTCGCAACGCCACCCATGCCGATCTGAACATAGTGATCAACGTGCAATCCGGTCAGATTTTCAACTGTCTGTGTCAGCAGATTTGCTCCACCATATGCGAAAGAAGCATTGATCTTGTCCCAGCCATAGCCGGGGATCTCCACGTAGCTGTCGCGCGGGATGGAGAGGGCTGTTGCTTGACCATTCTGCGCGACGTGAATCAACATAATGGTGTCCGAGCGATCATTCCCGTCAAAATCATCCTGAACTGCGCCGTCTGCGCGGGAATCAGATCCCGCTAAAAGATAGGTTGTACCGGGCGTATTCGTTTCGCTTGTCAAAGCGTTCGTTCGGCCAAGGTGAGAATTAGCATCCCACACCAAAAAAGCTCCCCACGCAACGATCAGAACAAAAAGGGCGACCACAAGGGAGACGAGTTTGCGTCCCCAATGAGCAGAACGTTTCTTTGGTGCTACAGGGTGACGAAGCGACGCTTTCGAAGAGACGGCATTCGTTGATTGACCCCGTGGTTGAAAGCGTTGAACAGAAGACGTGGTTGTTGACATTCCACGTTGGCGAGATTCCTGAGTACGTGGAGTATGAGTGATCCCGCTAGGCTTCGACATCGTGCGACCCGGAGTATAAGCAGGGGGATTTGCTGTTTGCCGATGCTCGCTTGAATCTGAGTTTCGCCCCACGCGATGTTTGCGTCCGGGAGCAAAAGATGGAGGAAGGTTTTCAGCAGGTTGGTCAGCGGTTGTTGGGAGCAAAGAACGCTTCGGCATCTGTTCATCTGCTGATTCTGATCCGATTCGCCACGCATGCGGTTCGGCATCGTCTGCCGCAATACCGCTGACACGAGGGCGTTCAGGGAGCCGAATAACGGGGCGCTGAAGAACCTGATCCTTCGAATCTGATCCCGATGCTGAGGACGAAATAGCTCGCTGTTCGACAGAGAGGCGAGGAATGCCCGGAGAATCAGGGTGGCGTGTCTCGCCATTCACCTTCTTTACATCCGCGCGTGTAGGACGCTGACGACCAGATGAAGGGACGAAAGAGGGAGGTTCGGTGCTCATCGGTTCGGAGGACAGGTTGCAGGGACAGATTGAGCGGTGTCGGTGGAAGCAGATGATGCAGTATCTGACACGGCAGTCGTGTCGGATTCATCTTGTTCTTCAATGACTCCGCCGGAAGAGGAGGAAGAAGCCTGAGCAACTGATTGAGTGGAATCAGCAGTTGCGTCTTCATAAGGGATCGTCATTTGAGCCCCGGTCCCGTCTGTGTACTCTGTACCTCCCGGTAGCTGAGTGTCAGTTGCTAATGCCTGCCACAATGGTCGCGAAAGGTATTCAATCTCAATCACTCGGTTGGGATCCTCGGGGGCTTCAGCCCACGGCATCGTTGTGAAGCGAATGTTCGATGCCTGCAACTTCAGCATGGAGGCAAACAGACCGGCATCAGCGTTAATGTCGCCGAAGTTCGGTGACACTGTAAGAGAAGCAATTGCTGCCTGAACGAAAGAAATCAGGGCGGGGAAATCAGTAATAAAGTTTCGGGACAAAAGTTCACGAAGCGCTGCCGCGACCAGCTGTTGCTGGCGTCCAATACGAGAAATATCTGAACCATCGCCGACATTTTTACGAGCGCGCGCGTACGCTAGTGCGCTATTCGCGTCGAGGTACTGGCACCCTGCCTCAAGATCGAGACCGGACGCGGGATCGTACATTTCTTCAGGAATATCTAGCCACACGCCACCGACAGCATTGATCAACCCTTTAAAGCCGGTGAAGTCAACAACAATGAATCCGTCAATCGTTAAACCGGTCAGTTTTTCGACCGTTGCTTTGGTACAGGCAACGCCACCTGCCAGATCGTTTGTACCGGCACCCATTGCAAATGCTGAGTTAAACATTCCGTAGTACGACGACGTAATCGAACCATCTGAACGCATACACGAAGGGATATCGGTCAGAAGATCGCGAGGAATGGAGACAAATGTGACTTCCGAACGATCGGCGGAAATATGGGCGATCATCGTCGTGTCGGACTGAATCGTCGTCAGTTCTTCGGCGTCACCGTAGTCAGAGCTTTGGTTATAGCGTGAGTCGACACCGGAGACAAGAATATTGATCGGTTGTCCCACATAAGCATCGATGAGCTTCATTGGTTCTGGTTTGGTGGATTGAGGTGTCTCAAGCGCGGAAATATCCAGCGACGCGTTCTTCACCTGATTGGCAAGGCTTCGATAGACGAAAGCCGCAGTGGAGCCAACGAATAGCGTCACGGTCAAAAGAGATGCGAGCACGGTTCGCAGAACACCAAAACGGAAGGGGTTCCGTGCGGCATGCTGAACCAGGTTTGCCCGATTCTTCAACGTTTTTTTACTCATCGGTGTCGATCGTAGCGTGAATAGAAGCGTTTTCGGCGGTTGGGCACCCAAAAGTGGCGTTTTTAATCGCCCGTGTTGTTCAGAGTGGTACTTGGCTCACTTGAGGGATTCCCAGGCTCGTCGTTGGTGTGAGTATGCGTCCTCAGAGAGGATTCGCGTGAAGGTGGGTCGTTGCGAAGCGCGACTTCACGGGCAAGAAGAGTGATTCGTTTTTCCAGCGCCATGGAATTGCGATACGACGCGCTCATCTGGGCGAGTACACAGATAATGAGGGCGTAGACCAAAAGGTTAATACCCCGTTCTACACCGACAGCCCGCGCAATCTGGTTCAGAAGTGGCGGATACACAATTGTGATGATGGCAAAGATAACGATGACGAGGATCAGTAGCCGTTGTACGGCAAGATGCGATTGGCTTTGAACTGGGCGAACCAGTAGCCACGTGACAAGGACAAGACCGATGATCAGTAGAGCGCGGATAAGAAAATACTCTGTCATCATCGCTCCCACATAAGATCAACAAGAATGTTGACGCCGTTTAAAAGGGATTGTCCCTTAGCTTGTGAATAGTCCGAATACGTGATGTGGACCGGGTACTCAGCATAAGGCAAGTGAGTGCGTGCCAACTGAGAATTAATCTCCGAGGCGTGTGCCATGCGGTTGTGATGCAGGTGCACGTGGCTAAAAGCATCACGGTTCAGAGCTCGAAGCCCGTTGTGTGCATCCGACAGGCGAAGCCCCCCGAGTAGACCGGAAATGAATGCCACTGTTCTTAGAGCAATGCGACGTAGTAGCGGGACGGACTTGCCGTTTCTTCCTAAGAAACGAGATCCAAGCACGAAACCCAGCTGATTCTCTTTCCCGTATTCCACCATTGAACGAGCATCTTTCGGATCGTGTTGACCGTCAGCATCAAAAGTGACAATCCAGCGCGCCGATGTGTGAGTCTTCACCCATTCGATTCCTGTTTGGAGAGCTGCGCCCTGACCAAGATTAATCGGGTGGGTAATGACAGTGGCTCCATGTGAGCGGGCGACCTTGGCAGAATCATCGTTTGACCCGTCGTCTACACAGAGAATCCGAGAAAAATAAGGCATCAAAGCATCGATAACGGTGCCGATCATCTGTCCCTCGTTGTACGTAGGGATGATGATCCACGTATCGTCATCAATCCTCATGACCGCTATTCTCGCACTCTTATATGCAGCGTGGCGACGTGAGTGTATGGGGGTGAAGAGCATTGAGAGGAAAGAAACGTCGCCGGTACAGTAGGAGTGTTGCCTATGAAAGGATGACCGGTGAGTATTCAAGCAAGCGCGGATGTGAGCGAGAACGCCTCAGTTCCGCCTTCGTGCGCGGTTTGGCATTGCGCTCAGATTCGCGAGGCCGCGATTCTGGGCGAGAACTGCATCATCGGTCGCGGCGTGTATATCGGCGAAGGCGTCAGGCTGGGAGCTAACTGCAAAGTTCAGAACTATGCCTTGGTGTACGAACCTGCCCTATTGGGTGACGGAGTTTTTATTGGGCCAGCAGTCGTCCTGACAAACGATCATTTTCCACGAGCAGTGAACGTAGATGGCTCCATCAAATCTGCTGATGATTGGCAACCTGTCGGCGTCACAATTGGGGATGGAGCTTCGGTGGGCGCGCGAGCTGTTGTGGTTGCTCCCGTCTCAATTGGTCGTTGGGCGATGGTTGCAGCAGGCGCTGTTGTTACACGAGATGTTCCAGACTATGCCCTTGTCGCTGGTGTTCCTGCCCGACAGGTTGGCTGGGTAGGAACGGCTGGCGTTCCACTGAAAGAGATTGAGGGGCAACCGTCGCGTTTGCGTTGCCCCAAGACGGGTGAAACCTACACTGTCGTTGGCGATACTGTCCTGACGAAAGACGATGACTGATGCCTGCAATGATTCCTGCCGCCCAACCCCTTATCGGCGAAGAGGAAGTAGACGCTGTCTGCCGAGTTTTACGTTCTCGAATGCTTGCCCAGGGTAAAGAAGTCGCCGCATTTGAAAACGAGTTTTCAACTCAGCTTGCCGGTGGAGCCAACGCCGTTGCCGTTAATTCAGGAACTTCTGCGCTTCATTTGGGTCTTCTTGCATCGGGGGTCGGCGTCGGCGACGAGGTTATTGTTCCGTCGTTTACTTTCGCGGCAACGGGCAATGCAGTTGTACTCGCCGGAGCAACGCCTGTTTTTGCTGACATTGATCTTGACACGTTCTGTCTGAGTCCCGCTTCGGTTGAAAATGCAATCACTGAGCGAACGAAAGCCATTATGCCGGTTCACCTCTATGGTCATCCGGCGCCGATGAATGAGCTGAAAGCGCTTGCGGACAAATACTCGCTTATGCTCTTTGAAGACGCGGCCCAAGCACACGGGGCTCAGCTTTATGGTCAATTCGTTGGAACATTTGGAGCATTTGGAGCTTTCAGTTTCTATCCGACGAAGAACATGACATCCGGTGAGGGTGGCATGGTGACGACAACGGATCAGACGATTGCACGAAACGTTCGTCTTTTGCGTAACCAAGGTATGGAACAACGGTATGCGAATGAGCTGGTTGGCTTGAACAACCGCATGACCGACATCCATGCGGCAATCGGGCGGGTGCAATTGACGAAAGTCGGACAGTGGACCAAGCAACGTCAAGCTCATGCCGCATTCTTTGACACTCATTTAGAAGGAGTAATTGTTCCTCGTGTCGCTGAGGGAGCGACTCACGTATATCACCAGTACACGATTCGTCTGATTGATACTGATCGAGACCGTTTCATGAAAGCATTGGCTGAGGAATGGGGAGTGGGAAGTGGAGTGTATTACCCGATTCCGAATCATAGGCTTGAGTCATTGAAACCCTATGCGCCATCGACCGAACTCGACAATACGCTTCGCGCTGCGCGCGAGGTATTGTCGTTGCCCGTATATCCATCCTTGATCGACCAGCAACGTGAACGCATCGTTGAAGCCGTGAACACGCTTGCTCGCGCTGGGGCGTGAGGTTTCGATGACTATTCGTTTGGGCATCGTTGGCGTTGGCTCAATGGGGCGCCATCACGTTCGTATTGCTCGACAAACCGATGGAGTTGAGCTGGTTGCCCTTGTTGATCCAGCAGGAGATCGCTTTGGCGTCGGCAATGGCATGAAAGTTCTGCCGGGCGTTGATGACATGATTTCCCAAGGTATTGATGCGGCGATCGTTGCTGTACCGACGGTGTTCCATGAGCAAGTGGCACTGAGCCTTGCTGACGCAGGTGTTCACACATTAGTTGAAAAGCCACTTGCCACGTCATACGAAGCGGGCAAGAAGATCGTTGAAGCATTCGATAATGCTGGTGTTATCGGTGCTGTTGGCTACGTTGAGCGCTGTAACCCTGCGCTCATGCAAATGCGTCAGCGCATCGCTGGCGGTCAGCTTGGAAGAATTTTTCAGATTTCAACCAGGAGGCAATCACCTTTTCCGGCGCGCATCTCCGACGTCGGTGTAGTGAAGGATCTGGCAACGCACGACATTGATCTTGCGCAGTGGGTGACGGGGAGTAGCTATCGGACAATCTTTGCCCAAACGGCGTATCGTTCGGGGCGCGAAGATGAAGACATGCTGGTTGCTTCGGGCTGTTTGGATAATGGCATCTTGGTCAACCACCAGATCAACTGGCTTTCTCCCTATAAAGATCGCACGACGATTGTCGTTGGAGAGAAGGGGGCCCTGGTCGCCGATACTGCGATGGCGGATCTGACGTTCTACGAAAACGGCTCGACGCCTGTTCAGTGGGATCAAGTGGCAGCTTTTAGGGGTGTCAGTGAGGGAACAGTGACTCGCTATGCGATTGATAAGCGTGAACCTCTTGTTGTTGAACAGGAGAACTTCCGCGATGCGATCAACGGTATAGGGGCGAATCATGTTTCGATGCGTGAAGCTTTAGAGACCCTACGAGTCACGGAAGCGATACTGGAGTCTGCGCGCGAAGGGTACGCGGTGACCCTGTAACACATAGGGGCTCAATGGTGTGACACCGATGAATTCACATTGTTTCCATTAACAACATGTGTCACACTAGCAACATCTGTCACCGCGTTTTGGAGTAATTGTGCGCCGATTGTCTATTGTGTCGCTTCTGAGTGTGGGCGCGTTAACTGCCGCTCTTGCCCTTCAACCATCGACGCCTTCGACTGCTACTGACTCAGTTCTTCCCTCTGACATGGATGTTGCTCCTGCCACGGTTTCCATTGCTGATATTCATGGCATGGAAGACATCGCTGAAGCTCCCATGGAAGAAAAAGTCGCTCCAAGTGAATACGGAACTGGCGAAAGTGAAGATCCGTTCCTTGTTGAGGTCGAACAGCGCTCTCTTCACAATGCTTCCGAAGTAGTTCCCGAAGAGAACGAAGAATCTGTTCTGCACGTCGCGTCTGATCTTCCTTCAGGTGTTGTTATTGCCGGTGTTGTGTTCGAAGACGGTATTAAAGAAGGCGCAGTCACGATCGCATACCGAAGCGAAGCCGATGGTATGTGGTCTGACTGGACAGACGTCGAACTTGAGGATGCTGTTGCTGAGACAATGACGCAGAGCACGGATCCCATTTATCTTGAGAATGCCTCGAAAATCGAAGCTGTCGTGAAAGCGGCGCCGGGCACTGATACTGATGTCCAGGCCCTGGGGAACGTTCATATGAGCGTGGTGTACACCGAAACCCAGGAAAATGAACTTGGCTCTGGTTCTTCGTTGAAGAAGGTTGACTTCAAGGAGCAACCAGACGCGCGTGCAGTGAATACTGGTGTACGAGGCGCCTCGTACAACACTGGAATGCAGGGACTGAATATTTTGTCCCGTGGCGAATACGGTCTGCCATGGTCGTCAGGTTGGACTCCTGAAGCGATTAATCCTCAGGGTGTTGTTATCCACCACACTGCCTCGGACAACAGCTATTCTAAGGCAAGCGCCGCGACGGTGGTGAAGGGTATT
Organism: Schaalia turicensis ACS-279-V-Col4; assembly: GCF_000296505.1. Classification (GTDB taxonomy): domain Bacteria; phylum Actinomycetota; class Actinomycetes; order Actinomycetales; family Actinomycetaceae; genus Pauljensenia; species Pauljensenia turicensis_A. The sequence continues at coordinate 483,334 of NZ_JH815209.1, read as the reverse complement.
TGGAATTTTCACGCCAACGGGAGTGGTTGGGGCGATGTGGGCTACCACTTCCTCGTTGATCGCTATGGCACCGTATATGAAGGTCGCGAAGGATCTTTGACTGGCTTCTACGAAGGCGGTCATGCCTACGGTGCGAACACGAACACGCTGGGCATTTCTGTTGTCGGAAACTTCGTCTACGAAGAACCGCCATATGTAGCTCAGAACTCCGTGGCAAAGCTCGCTGCGTGGCTCTTTAAACGAATCGGTATCGCGGATCCCTACAAGGGTATCTGGGTTCAGGGTAAGCCAGCCGGCGGTCGTTGGATTCCAGCATTGTCGGGCCACCGTGACGTCGGGGGAACAGAGTGCCCCGGTCAAGCGTTCTATGACAAGCTTCCGCGTCTGCGTAAGGTTGTTGCCAGCCTCGTTAAAGGCAACAACGCTTGGATTGACGGAGCAGGCAATGTTCAGGAGACTCCCAGAGCTGTTCCCGCTGAAGGCGGACGTCTTTCGGGCGCAGACCGCGATTCCACCGCAATTGCCATTTCGCAAGCACGTTTCCCCTCGGGAGCGACGACAGCCTATCTGGTGAACCGCCTGTCGCCGGTTGATGCTTTGGCTGCCGGCGTCGTTAAAGACGGGCCAATTCTCTTCGCTTCACGCGGGGGAGTGAAGCCTGAAACAGTCAACGAAATGAGACGCCTTGGTGTTTCAAAGGTCGTCATGGTTGGTGGAACCGGAGTCTTGCCAGATTCGCTCTGGAACTCGCTCCCGGGTGTTTCTCGAGTGCGCTTGGGCGGAACTGATCGTTTTGATACTGCTCGTCGTGTTGCTTCATACGTGTTTCCCACGACATCCGCAGCGGTTTACGTTGCAGATGGCTTGGGTGTGAACGGGGTTGGTTCAGCTGACGCTCTGGTTGCTGCGAACGCCGAAGACGGGCCGATTCTCTTGGCGAAGCCGGGAGTTGGCTTGGATAGTGCGTCTGCTTCTTTGGCATCAAAGCTGGGTGGAAAGAAGTATCAGCTGGGCTCGGTGTCCCTAGCTGCTGGCGCCACCTCGCTCGGAGGGACAGATCGCTACTCCACGTCGGTTGCTTCAGCGCGTCACTCGTATCCGACAAAGCCTTCAATTGTCTATCTTGTCCGTGGCGATGTTTTCATGGATGGTGTTGCATCAGGCACCCTCACCGATGGTCCTCGTCTGTTGACCGAAACCGCTTCATTGCCCTCCAGTGTCTGCGACTACTTGAAGGACGTTAAACCCAAGAAGGTTGTCGCTCTCGGTGGAACCGGTGCCGTTTCAGACGAAGTTCTCATGAAAGCCCGGATGTGCGCAGCTAGATGACCAGAAACAGCAAAGTGGGCGTGTGAGGAATACTCCTCACACGCCCACGGTGTTTTTTCGGTAAGTCGCTCGCTCACAAGGCTCACGAGTGTGTGAGTTGACTGTAGATATCCCGTAGTTGCTTGGTTGCGCGTGTGATACTGCGATTCTCTTTGACCCAGCGTGACGCACGCTGAGCGCGTTCTTCGCGCTCAGACTCGTTCATGCTCAACAGGGCTGTCATCTGGGATGCAAGGGATTGCACATCGCGCTCCGTTACGAGATGTTCACTCCACGATGGTGCGACCATTTCAGGAGTTCCACCGACCCGATTCGCGATAACGGGGGTCCCGCACGCTTGCGCTTCAAGAAGGACAAGTCCGGCGGCTTCGGCTCTACCGTTCGTTGTTTGGGTGGGGAGTACGAGGCCGGTCGCGCAACGCATCCACTTGCGGACCTCTTCCTTTGTTGCGCGTCCGAGCACGTGAATTGATGGGTCGGCGGAAGCGGCCTTGTCGACTTGAGAACGTAGCGGCCCATCTCCGATCAGGACAAGGCGATGGGGGTACGAACTTAAGAGGGAATCGTGAGCAGAAAGCAGGTCGGGGATCCCTTTGAGCTCGCTCAGCGCTCCGACGAAAAGCAGGATTGGATCATCGGTGGCAAGCGGAGATTGTTCGCCGGTGATGGAAGAAGTGGCGGGAGTCCACCAGCTGGTGTCGACGCCTTGGTAATGAACAGTCAGTTTGCGGGCATCTACTCCAGATTGAACAGCTTTGTCAGCAAGGAACCTCGACACGGCGAGCACCTGTGTAGATTGATGGAACGCAGCCTCAATATTGAGGTCATTCCAATATGCGCCGGCTCTTCTCGGTATAGAGGGAAGATGGATTCCAAGGTTGGAATGATGATAGGCATCCCCACCGTGCACGGTTGTCACCAGTGGAACACCGAGCTTGCGTGATGCTCGAGCCGCTGGAAGAGACCACGTTGCCTGCTGTTGATGAATGATGTCGGGGTGGCTGGCAACAATCATGCGTGTCATGGCGTGCCCATACGCCCATTTCGCAGCGCGTTGAACTGTAGGGGCAAGACGATCGGGAACCACCTGGAGAACAGGAATGCTCATTGATGGATCATCGATGAACGCCGTACGAGTCACGATGGTCCAGTCGATATCCGGCATTGCGAGCGCATGGGCGGTGGCGAAATACGTGGGAGGAATCGACAGGGTACCTTTGGCAAGTGTGACTTTCATTCGGTATCTGCCTGTTCAACGGTCATGGGCGCCACGCCACTAGTGCGTGGCGTAACGGGGTAAGACTCCGTATTGTCAGACTTATCCCAGACTCTAGCAACGCGAACCGTGAGCGCGGTGAGGCCGGCAAGTAACAGTGCCTGGACGATGGAGACAACCCAGAGCGTGGTGACGATCGGAAAGCCTGCGCCACCCATGATATGGATGATTCCAAGGGGAGTTGCCGCATACATGCACGCGAAAGCGAGCATCAGACCTTGCCTGTCTGTGACAACGAAAACCGTTGAAATCGGCGATGTCACGACATTGAGCAGAAGCCAGGGGAGGAGGGCTTGAGCAATCAGCCCAGACTGTTCCCAACCGAACCCCAAATACCAGGGGAACAACGAAGGAGCGATCAAGGCAAGCAGAACGAAGGGGCCGATGGAGGCAAAGAAGGATAAACGGATCGACCTGAGGACTGTGGCCAGCATTGTTCCGCGGGGTGCAACCGCGAGGGAACGATAGGTCACTTGAGAAACTGCGCTGGTAATCAGAGCTACGGGCGCCTGCATGAGGAGCCACGCCTTGGCAAACTGCCCCTGCGGATCAGCTGAATACCACACGCCAATCAGCAGGACGATTCCGTTGACTCGCACAGCATCAACCAACACATTGGGAGCGTTCAGTAACGGCATTCGCCGGTAGCGGCGCAGGAGTTGCTTCGTGGTGCGTCCGCCAGTCTCGGGGGCAACGAGGCTCGATCGGCCACGATACAGCAGAGCAGAAGTAGAGAGGATCTGCCCGAAGAACTGGCTGAAAATCTGACCCGTTAGGGGAGCTAAGCCAGCAAACGGGGCTCCGATGCGGCTCAACTCAATACCGGCAGAATTGAGCACCCTATTTGATGAAATGGCTGAGAATCGTTCGAGCCGAGTGAGCCAGTAATTCATCACTGACGTGACGGAAAGGCACATGACAACAATGCCTGACCAGCCAAGAATCCCCGCCAATTCCTCGTGGTTTAAAGCGCGGGAAATGGGGCGGGCAAAGATCCAACAGAATACGGATGTCAGTGCTGCAACGATGGATGTCAGCGTGAGCGAAACGCGGACAAGGCGTCGCGCCTCGTTGTCACGGGCGGGAAGCACGATTGCCATGTCGTATCTGCCAGCACTCACGCCTGCGACAATCTGCGGAACAGCAAGGAACGCGGCAAACGATCCAATATCTTCGGGAGTATAGAGACGCCCGATGATGGGGGTTGTCACAAGGACAATCAGCTGTGCAATGACGGTTCCCGTCAGAAGCGTCGAAATATGTGCCAGCTGAGGATGCTCAGCTCGCATTCGACGCAGGATAGACGAACCCATACGTGCAATTGTGCCATTACGGTGCCTGCTTGGAGTATCAGGGGAGAGTACTGCACACTTAAAGAGTGAAACGACGACGCTCACCATCGCGATCACAGGCTCGTGTCGTTATTGCGACTCGTACTTTTACGCCTGATCCAGCTGCCGCGGCACTTCGCTTGAGTGCTCTCGCTCGTGCCCTGCATGCACGTGGGGCTAAGGTTCGTGTTTTCACCTCAAAGCCCGAAAAATCACTGCGGAGCCTCCCACTCCCATCGTGGATGAACGATATCGACGTCAGGCGCTGGCCGGTTCTTCGTGACGCAACGGGAGCAGTACGCGGATACGTTCCCTATATGTCTTTCGACCTTCCGCTCTTTTTCCGCCTGCTCACGGCGAAACGCCCAGATGCAGTGGTCAACGAACCGCCACCGACCACCGGTCTTGTTACCGCTATCGCATGCGGTATACGGCGTATTCCTCACATTTACTATGCGGCGGATATCGTGTCGGACGCGGCGCGCGCCCAAGGAACCACTGGACTTGTCGTTGACGCGGTGACGTGGATGGAACGAACCGCAATGAAGCGAGCAACGGCAGTCATCGCCGTATCCCAGGGGGTCGCAGATCGAGTCCAGGCCATTTCAGGTCGGGAAGCGGTCGTCGTCCCCAATGGCATTGATACGACCCGCGATGAAACAAGCGACGGCAAATTGAGCGGGGATCGTGGCCTCGTCCCCGAAGGATTCCCCCAAACTTCAGGCCCCGTCTTCCTTTACGCGGGCACAGTCGCCCAGTGGCTCGCTCCGGAGATCTTTATCGATGCGTTCGAAAAGGTGAAGGAGAAGCTTCCAGAGGCGCGCCTCATTTATTTAGGGCAGGGGAATGCGTGGGCGCAGTTGCGCGATCGCGCTCGCGGGATTGCTGGAATTGAATTCCACCCAACTGTCAGCGCCGAGGAAGCCCAACGCTGGTACGCGCTCGCCACTGCGTCGCTTGCCTCAATGAAGCCCGGCGCCTACGACTACGCGTATCCGACGAAGATTTTATCGTCCCTTTCAGCGGGAACTCCTGTTATTTTTGCTGGTCCCGGGCAGGCTGCACTCGACGTGGCGGAAGCAAACCTGGGGTGCGCAGTTGATGTAGATGTCGATGCGGTGTGTGATGCGATGGTTGAGCTGTCAACTCTTGATGACAATGATCCGCGCTGTGATCGTGCGCGCCTTCATCGCTGGGTTGTAGAACACCGATCGGTTGCAGTCTCATCTGCGCGAGCTACCGCAATCGTGCTGGAAGTGGCTCAATCTTCACGCTGAGTTTCAACAGGGGAGCACTTCGGGGAACCTGCGACTCAATGTGCTGATGTGGGAGCGAACTATTCGTTAAGAACATCCCAACATGTCGCGCATGATTCCGCGTGCGACTTCAGCTTCCTTCTCAAAGCAGAGCTCGGGTGCGGCGGTGTGCGAAGCCTGTTTGAATTGGTCAACCACTTCTGGTGTCAGCTGGCGCAGGGAATCAACGATTTGAGGAACCTCGTACCCGGCGGAGATGACGCCCAGTTCGTGTTCTTCGAGTAAAGCGGTCATTTCAATGCTCGGCCCAATTGCCAGGGCAAGACGTGCCTGCACAAAGTCGAAGAACTTATTGGGTAGCGTGAGGCGTGCGTTTGTTGTCACCGGTGGCATCCAGAATGCACCAATGTCGTAGGCGTTCAGGGTGGCCGGCAGGTCAGCGGGAGCGACAGGATCGTGGAAACGAACGAGGTCCGAACCGGATGCTCGCGCCTTCAATTCTTTGAGATAAGCGCCCTTATCCCCACCGGGCACCACGTACAGGTCAAGGCTGAAATCGCCGTCCGTAGCCAGGGTTGCGTCGATCGTTGTTTCGAGGCTACGCCCGGGCACTGCCGCACCCGAATGGACGATGCGTAGTGGCCTGTGTGTAGGAGTAGTTGATGGCGTGAGGTCCGCGAAAGGAGCGGCATTACGCATGAGCTGCGGGCGAACACCATAACGGCGCTCGTAGAGCTTCATAATTTCTGTGCCAACCGTCGTCGCATTCGCGACCCTGGGAAGATAACGCTCACAGACCGAATCGATCCACGGCGCAATAAGGATCCTCCACGCTGCAACGTGGGTGCGCTCTTCAGGTGCCCACTCGTGCAGGTCAGCCCAGATCGGTGCAGACTGGGCGGCCTCGTACGCAAGCGGAAGTGCGCGCGCATCGTTGGCGATCACCGCGTCGAAGTGACGTGCCCGTAAGTCGTCAATGACTGCGCGCGTGCCGGGGGCTGCCAAGTCCGATGCGCGGTGGCAATGAAGTGCCAAGCGCACAACTCCCAGGGGAGTCTGGGGCAACGAGGCCGCGCCTGCTGGGATTTCAACATGATGCGTGGAATAGGGCGTCGCAGGACCGTATCCGCAGGTCGTGACGTCACCAAACTCAGCAACGACGCTGAGCTGACGCAGTACGCGGGCATCGCGCATAAGCGGAGAAAATGAGAGGACCAGAATCTGGGGACGCGACATGGAATTCATTCTATCTACCTGTTGTGTGCGCCCACGGATACCGGCGCTCCGCGCGTGAATCAAGAGAGTCACGGCTTCTTCAGCGCATACTTGATGGCGAACAGAGCCCTGAAGGAGTACCCGTGCGTATCGCTGTTGTTGCCCTCGGAAAAATTGGACTGCCACTGGCCGTGCAGTATGCGATGAAAGGGCATGACGTCATCGGCGTCGACGTGAATGAAACGACCGTTGACCTGGTGAATAAGGGTGTCGAACCTTTCCCAGGTGAAGCGCACCTTGATGAATACGTGCGCGACGTTGTTGCTTCAGGGGGTTTGCGCGCGACAACGTCGTATGAAGAAGCGATTCCCGGCGCTGACGCTGTTGTCCTTGTCGTTCCGCTTTTCGTTAATGACACGACGTGGGAGCCGGATTTCGGGTGGATGGATGATGCGACGCGCTCGCTGGCCACGCATCTCACTCCGAATACTCTTATCTCCTACGAGACCACGCTGCCCGTGGGTACCACCCGCAACCGGTGGAAGCCAATGATCGAGTCGATTTCGGGATTGAAGGAAGAGCAAGACTTCCATCTCGTCTTCTCGCCCGAACGCGTGCTGACCGGACGAGTCTTTGCTGACCTGCGTAAATACCCGAAGCTGGTTGGTGGGCTGAACGATGCGGGAACAGCAGCGGGTATCGCTTTCTATGAAGCGGTTCTCGACTTCGATGAGCGCGCTGACCTGCCTTCCCCCAACGGAGTCTGGGATATGGGAAGCGCCGAGGCTGCAGAGATGGCGAAACTCGCTGAAACTACCTACCGCGATGTCAACATTGGCTTGGCCAACCAGTTTGCAGTCTATGCGGACAAGGTGGGGATTGATGTTGAGCGAGTGATCGACGCGTGCAATTCCCAGCCCTACTCGCATATCCACCGTCCGGGGATCGCAGTGGGAGGACACTGTATTCCCGTCTACCCGCGTCTCTACCTGTCGACCGACCCGGATGCATCGATCGTGCGCACTGCACGTTCCTACAACGCGACGATGCCGGAATACGTTGTGTCTCGCGCGGAGTCCGTGCTGGGTTCGCTAGCGGGGCTACGAGTTGCGGTTCTAGGCGCCTCGTACCGGGGGGGAGTGAAAGAGACGGCGTTCTCCGGCGTGTTCGCCACGGTTGAGTCTCTGCGCACTCGCGGGGCAAACGTCGCCGTTCATGATCCGATGTACTCAGACGATGAGTTACGAGGCTTCGGGTGGGAGCCGTATCATCTGGGGGCTGATGCGTGCGACTGCGCCATTGTTCAGGCCGATCATGCACTGTACCGCACGCTCACCCCAGCGGATTGCCCAGGAATTCGTCTGCTACTCGATGGGCGTCGCGTGACCTCACCCGAGTTGTGGGCGGGGGTGCCACGCGTCGTTATTGGTGAATAACGTGCCAGAAAGTCGATGAAGTGCACGTATTTGCTTCGTTGAAGTCGATTGAAAATATGTGAAATACGCAAAAATGCGTGACATCACCACGCTGTATGTTCATAATTATTTACACAAGGCTTATGTTTGAACGTGAGTCTCGGAAAACAATTCTTGAACGGATGGCTGATGTCTGCACCACTGTCACACGCGCAGTTCGATGTTCTTTACGCAGTGAACTGTAACGAAGGAACGCTTACTCAGCGTGAGATCCAAGCAATAACGGGTATGTCACTAGGACGTGTGAACTCGGCTGTTCGTGAGCTTGAAGCGAGCGGGTATCTTGCGGCCCGTCAGATCACTGACGCTGGCCTGGAAGCTCTCGCGCCATATGCTGTCGATAACGCAGTCATTATGGCAGCAGGTCTCTCATCACGTTTCGCCCCCATCTCCTATGAACGACCGAAGGGGACCCTGCGTGTTCACGGAGAGGTTCTGATCGAACGCCAGATCGAGCAGCTCCACGAAGCCGGAATTACAGACATCACCGTCGTTGTCGGTTACAAGAAGGAATACTTCTTCTACCTCGTCGAAAAATACGGCGTGAAAATCGTTGTGAACTCCGAATACGCCACGCGAAACAACAATGGTTCGCTGTGGCTGGTACGCGACAAACTGGCCAATACCTACGTCTGTTCGTCCGACGATTACTTCACCGAGAATCCTTTCGAATCCCACGTTTACCGCGCCTACTACTCTGCCCAGTATGTTGAAGGTGAGACCGATGAGTGGTGTCTGACAACCGGCGCTGGCGGTCGCATTACCGGCGTTGAAGTTGGCGGACATGACGCGTGGATCATGCTTGGCCACGTCTACTTCGATCGTGAATTCTCAGCCACGTTTGTGGAGATCCTCGAGCGCGTTTATCACCTTCCAGAAACCGCCCCGAAGCTCTGGGAACAGATCTATGTCGACAATATCAAGCAGTTCTCGATGGTCATGCGCACATACCCTGCTGGCCTGATTAACGAATTTGATTCTCTTGATGAACTTCGCTCTTTTGACCCGTTCTTCATGGAGAACGTTGACTCCGAGATTTTTGACAACATCACGGCAACATTGAACTGCGATGTGAATGATATCCAGGATGTCTACCCCCTCAAGCAGGGAATTACTAATCTGTCATGCCACTTTGCTGTGGGAGACAAAGAGTATGTCTATCGCCATCCGGGCCTGGGAACTGACAAGATCGTGGACCGACAAGCCGAAAGCGAAGCACTGAATCTGGCGAGTGAACTGGAACTAGACTCGACATTCCTTGCTTCCAACCCGATTCAAGGATGGAAGATCTCTCGCTTTATCCCCGATTGTCGCAACCTTGACGTGACGAATCCCGACGAGCTTCGTCGCGCGATGCAGATGTCCCGACGCCTACATGACAGCGGGAAGACTCTCACGCGCAACTTTGACTTCGTCACTGAAGGTCTGCGATACGAAGAGATTCTGAAACAGTTTGGTCCCATCGACGTACCTGGATATGAGGAGCTTCGCACCAAGGTCCTTCGGCTGAAGACACACGCCGATGCGGACAACTTCCCGCTGGGTCCCAGCCACAACGATTTCTTCAACCTGAACTTCCTTGTTTCTCAGAACGGGCATCTTGACCTGATCGACTGGGAATACGCGGGGATGTCCGATATCGCTGCTGACTTCGGGACAATGGTCGTCTGCGCGACCGATCTCACCGATGAGCTTGCTACCCAAGCCCTCGAATACTATTTTGGCCGAACACCCACCCCAACCGAACAGCGTCACTTCTGGTCATACGTTGTCTTTGCCGGGTGGTGTTGGTACATCTGGTCCCTCGTAAAGGAAGCAGAGGGCGACAACGTCGGTGAATGGCTGTACATCTACTACTCGCACGCAACCGGAAAGCTCAACGAATTACTTGCTGCGTACGAGAACGCCGAGCTGGATAACTGAAGAGGAGACACGCAATGAAGTGGGGTATTTTTTCGGGTGCTCTCTGGGGCTTGGACACATCGATCCTGGCTCTCGCACTAGTCTTTGTCCCGTTCCTCGATGCGTCAGAATCATCGCTTTCATCAGCGCTACTGCACGATGTGACGGCCGCCCTGGTCCTGCTTGTTTATATGGGCCTGAGAGGTCGTCTACGTGACTCTTTAGCTGCGGTGAAGACTCGATCGGGTCGAGCCGTCATGCTCGGCGCATTGCTGGGTGGTCCGTTCGGTATGACCGGGTACCTGATTGCGATCAATCACATCGGGCCGGGCTTTACGGCCATCATTTCCACCTTCTACCCGGCCGTGGGTACCGTTCTGGCGTTCGTATTCCTGAAAGAACGTATGAGCCCCAAGCAGATTATTGCTTTGCTCGTAGCTCTTGGAGCCATTGTGATGATCGGCTATTCGTCAACGCAGACGGTTACCGAGGGCAACCCTGTCCTTGGCGTCATTGCCGCTCTTGCCTGTGTTTTTGGTTGGGGCTCCGAAGCTGTCATTCTCGCGTGGGGAATGCGTGACGATGCCGTTGACAACGAGACTGCCCTCCATATTCGTGAAACAACATCGGCGCTCGTGTATGTCATTGTTGTTGCTCCGATCGCTGGGGTCGTCGGGTTTACCCTCCGTGCAATCCCGACGGTGGGAACTGGTGTGATCGCGATTGCCGCAATCGCCGGAACGGCTTCGTATCTCTTCTACTACAAGGCCATCGACACAGTCGGCGCCTCGCGAGGGATGGCACTGAACATCTCTTACTCTGCATGGGCGGTGATCTTCGCATTCCTTTTGCAAGGGACCGTTCCCAGCGTCCTACAGATCGTGTGCTGTGTGGTTATCTTGGTGGGTACGGTTCTGGCTGCTACGCCGAACTGGAAGGAACTGCGTTCGCAGTTCACATAGGATCCTGGTCAAAAAAGGTGTGGCCTCCCTGTCTGTAGGGAGGCCACACCTATATGAACGCGAAGTCAGTTCTTTGCCATGATCTGGTTGATGATCGTTGGATCGCCCCAAACGCCGGGGGAGTCATAAGGACGATCGGGGAAGGCGCCGTACTCGAGTGTCAAAGAAAGATTGTTTTCCTTGATGTATGCCTCAACGCGGTCAGCCAATGAGATCGGTTGACCCGAGCACGCGTTAATGATGCCCGTGTACTCATCCTGCGTCACGATCGCGGCGATCTGTTGCGCTAGACCATCAACGGAAATGAAATCGTACAGATTCTTTCCCATGGTGAAGGGGAAAGATGTCTTGCCTTCTTCATCAGCCTGAAGAAGCTTGCTGAAAATGGAATTACCGAATTTGTCATCGCCGACGATGTAGTAGCCACGGATCCATTGCATCAATGAGCCAGTTTGAGAAGCGCGAATAGCGGTGAGATCACGCAGAGCATTCTTTGCTACTCCATAGAGGGACGCGGGGTGGCAGGGGGTGTCAGCATCAATAGCACCTTCCCAATATCCGACCTCATGCATTGAGCCCATCACTGCAATCTGAGACAACCCACCTTCAAGAAGATGTGAGATGAAGTGGTAGTGGGAAGCCAAATCGTCCACATGCGCCTGAGAATTGTGCTTGAAACCGTCCCTCCAGGCCATGTGAAGCACAACATCGGGCTTGCCTAGCTGCTCGTAGATGTCAGCGTCGCCTGAAAAGATATTGACGTTCAGGCGTTTAGCGCGTTCATCGATTCCGTCAAACTTCAAATCCACGACAGAAACATTGACGTCATGCTTCAGCAGAGCGTCGACGACATGGCGACCAATATAGCCACCGGCACCAGTAACGAGAACAGTCTTTCGCATAGGTGTGATGGTATCAGTTGGCTTTGCCATTACCTCGTATAAAACGAGCTAAATCAGACACCGTGAGCTGAAAAATATAGGTGAGGGTTCGCGCACTATCTTGGCGTTCCCTGTAGGTTCTGCCGAGATAATAATCGAGCAACTAAGATGGAGTTATCTGAAAGGTAGAAGCCAGACCCGTTGTCTACCTTCCCCCGAAGAATCTGAGAGATTGAGCTATGCATACCCTCGACATTATGTTGCCGTTTTGGGGCGAACCGTCGTACCTCTTTGAAACAGTAGAGGCCGTTCGTAACCAAAGCGTGGGCGGATGGAAGTTGACGGTTGTTGATGACTGCTACCCAGATCCGCAGGTGGGCGAGTACTTCTCGCACCTTGATGACGAGCGCGTGACTTATATTCGCAATGAAAACAATCTGGGCATCACTCAGAACTATGAGCACTGCGTTGAACTTGCCTCGGCGGAGCTCATTATGTTGCTTGGATGCGATGATGTTCCAGAACGCGACTTCGTCGAACGAATCTTGAAGCTTCACTCTGAATTTCCCTCTGCATCCATTATCCAGCCGGGAGTTCGAATCATTGATGAGAGCAGCTCTGCGGTCACTCCTGTTGTCGACCGGGTTAAGTCCTTACTGCGACCTGATGCGCAGCGGCCTCGTCTGTTGTCCGGTGAGGATCTTGCCGTATCGCTGTTGCGAGCCGATTGGTTGTACTGGCCTTCGCTCGTCTTCAAGCGTGAGGTTTTTGAAACAACGCAGTTCCGTCCGGGTTTCCCGATTATTCAGGATCTTGCGCTTGTCATGGATGTCATCGTGGCTGGAGGCTCTCTGCTCTTCGATCCCTATGTATGTTTTGCATACCGTCGTCACGCTGAATCTGCATCGTCGACTGCACTTTTTGATGGCCGTCGTTTCCAAGGAGAACGCGATTACTTTGCGATTGCCGAGAAGCTCGTATTGAAGAATGGCTGGAGGCGCGCTGCACGTGCTGCGCGTATTCATTCAACGTCGAGAGCACATGCTCTGACTTTGCTTCCCCAAGCCTTGAAGCAGAAGGATAACGCGGCTGTCTCGCAACTTCTGAAGCATGTGATTTCGTAGTGTGTCAGAGCACACTGAAAGAGGTTGGTGGGTGCTTCTGAAAAGCGCCCACCAACCTCTTTCAGTGAATGGCTATCACTTCGTTGGAAGGCAATGGCGGAAATGAGGGAAGTGAGTTCTCTGTAGCGAAAAGCCTTGTTTGCTGAGGCTTACTAACGAGCAGCTAAGGAGAGCTCTCCCCAGGGGGATTTTCCGCGAACCCAACGCATCGTTGCACGTTCAACACCCAACCAGCTCGCTGTCGCCAAGATGACAGTGATGAACGTGGCAACCATTAAAAGGAACCAGAACCCCATCGTGTGAACGCCGAACAGGATAAGAAGCTGAAGGACGGGGAAGTGGAAAATATACACGCCGTACGAGATGTCATGAACCTGAATGAGTTTCGGAGAGGGGAGAACAGCTCCCAGCCAGAGGATCACGTAGGCCATAAATGGTGATGCTGCTTGCTTACCGAAACCGTCCGAACCGTAGATACACGCAAGCGCAAGGATGAGGGAAACAAAAGCGTACTCCCATCTCATTGGCAACTTATCGCCTAGCTGGAAGATAATCGCGCCCCCAAGGAAGTACGGGAGCATAAAGATGAGTAGCTGAAAATCGCCACTATTTCCAACGTAGGGAAGGAACCAACCGATTCTCGCGTGAATTGCTACCGACACGAGGAATAGCAGGATTGTTGGCCACACGTGGTTCTTTGTGAACGCCCATGACAGGAAGACACCGATGATGATGTAACACCAGAACTCGTAGTACAAACTCCAGAGGGAACCATTCCAAGCCGACGGATAAGGCACCGATGCAAGAGTGCCCGAGACATCGTAGTGATTAATTAAAAGGAAGATATTCGAGTAAATGTAGTGGAGTGGCGTAGTCGGAGTTGCGAAGAACCCGTCGAACGAGTGCTTTTCAACGTAATAGGCAATCGGTGCGAAGATGAAAGCAACCGCAACGAGGGACAGCAAGAATCCGGGATAGATGCGAGTAATGCGATTCATCAAATAGTGTGCGCCATTACTTCGAGTTCGTGCGCCCGTGATAAGAAAGCCGGAAATACCAAAGAAACCAACGACTGCCCAGCTACCCAGGTGTTGTCCCTGCCAGACAACACCATCTCCAACACCTGCCAGAATCTGGGCGTGAGAAAACACAACCAGAAACGCAAGGGCTAATCGCAGGAGGTTGAGGGCGTTATCGCGAGAGCCAAGATCTCGCGTATATGGTTGGGGCAGATGCATGGTCACTTAGTGTAATGGACGCATATCTGGCTCCCCTTGATCGACTCTTGTTTCTCGTGTGCAACCTACGACAGCGGTGAACAACGTGGATGTGCATGTGAATTCTTGTGGCGTAACGAGTCTGGGATCATTGTTGAAGCACGATGTGTTTCTCGGCTGAAATACTCTCCTGTGCGATAATCGGGTAACGATCAAGTTGGAATGATGCTCGAGTTTAAGGACAACGTATGGCAACGCCTGATGCATTTTCAGATCCGGAGCAACTTGCGAAGATTCAGGCAGTTCTCCTAAAGATTCTGAAGGATTTTGATCAAGCCTGTCGCGAGCTTGGGGTCGAGTACACGGTCTACGGTGGAACATCTATTGGGGCTGTGCGGCATCAGGGGTTCATCCCGTGGGACGATGATGTTGACGTGCTTATGACTCGTGCCGATTACGAGCGTTTCCTTGCCGAGGCGCCGAAGATTATGTCGAAAGACTATCGTTTCGACAATACGCGTACGGTGCCAGAATATCCCTTCATGTTTACCAAACTTGGGCTGGATGGAACTGTCTTCATTCCTGAGTTTGGCAAGGACTCGAAGTACCGGATGCGCCTAGCAATCGATCTACTCCCTCTCGATAATGTTCCGGGCGATGATCCTGCAGCGGTTAAAGCAATGAGTCGCAGAACATGGGTGTGGGGTCGTCTGCTCTACGTACAGGGAACCCCGACTCCCTACTTGATTGACACACACGGCTTCAAGCGTTTTGCGATCCACAGTGCAACCTCGCTTGCTCATTGGGCTATGCGTTTATTCCGTGTAACCCCACAAATGTTGCAGAACAAGTGGGATAAGGCTGCTCGTCGTTTCGAATCGGTTGATACAGGGATCTACGCTGACTTTTCGATGCGTGATCCGTGGAACTGGACAGTGACTCGCGAGGAGCTCTTCCCAGCTCTGGATGTTCCGTTTGAAGACATTACGGTCAAACTCCAGCGCGAGTACGACGCGGTTCTGACACGTTCGTACGGCGACTACATGCAGATGCCACCGGAAGAGAAGCGCCGTAACCATAAGCCGGTAGAAATCGATTTCGGTCCCTACGAAAGCCTCGCCTGAGAGAAGGACGAGTCCATGTCGGACGCCAGTGCCAGTAGTTCTCTCAAACGTGACTACTTTTGGAATACTGCATATTCTCTGATGCAGTCTGCTGCGACGGTAGTCATGTTGATCGTTGTCACTCGTGTTCTCGGTATTGAGATTGCCGGCTTATATTCGTTAGCAATTGCGGTCGGTCAACAATTCCAGACGCTGGGAATGTTTGAAGTACGCACGTACCATGTGACAGATGCGTCGGGGAAGTTTACTTTCGGCACCTATCATGCAACTAGAATCTTGACCGTCGGTGCAATGATTATTGGCATTGCAGGATACGCGGTTGTGAGTGGCGATGGGCTCTCCGCTGTGATGCTCATGATCCTGGTTGCCTCGATCCGCGTCTTTGATGCGTTCGAAGATGTTTACTACTGCGAGCTTCAACGTAGTGGCCATCTGGATATTGCTGGTGCAGCAGGGTTCTGGCGTACTTTTGTCACTACAGCTGTATTTAGCGCCGGGCTTGTCATTACGCAGAACCTTTGGATAACAGTAATTGCAACTTTGGTTGCGTCGCTCGTAGCGATGATCGTTCTATTTGTTCCTCAGAGCGTGCGACTTTTTGCTTTCAAACCGCTATGGACAAAACGCGAGATTTCTGCTCTCCTCATTGATTGTCTACCGCTTGCTCTTGCATCGTTTATTTCCATGTATCTTGCGAATGCTCCACGTTTCGGTATTGACCGTTACTTGGGCCTGACAGAACAGGGTATTTTCGCAATTCTTTACATGCCTGCGGTAGCAATCAATTTGCTGGCATTGGTTGTCTTTAGACCACTTCTGACACAGATGGCTCATCATTGGGTTCGCCACAACTGGTCAGGATTTGTTGGGATCGTGCGTCGCGGGCTTACCGCTACAGCGGGCGCATTTGTCGCGGTTGCGATTGTGACCTACTTTATTGGTGTTCCGATTCTCAATCTTGTTTTCGGTAAAGATATTGCTCCATATCGAACGGAGCTGATCGTTCTTGTCTTTGGTGGAGCCATGAACTCTGCCAGTGTGATTCTCTATTACGCGATTACGACGATGCGCCAGCAGAAGCTGGTCTTTGTAGGGTACGCCGTGTCAGCGTTGACGATTGCAGCTCTTGTTCCCATTCTGATCCCGCGTTATCAGATTATGGGTGCTTCGATTGCCTATGGGATAGCGATGACCGTGCTCTCCATGATCTTCGGACTCGTACTGGTGGCGAACAGGGATAAGAAAGCCGTCGAACAGTAGTCGTATGTGAGAGCCGAAACAACTTCAATCCCAACGCGGGGTACACTCTGTTCACTTTTTAGCTGAAAGACCGCTTCATCAGGGCAACGATGTGGAACCCGTAGTTTTTGGCGGTCGCCCACCCGCGGTGTTGGGGATTTTCTTGAATGCCGAGGTATTCAACGATGGGCGCGCTTCCCCTTAAAACGTAGGCGAACCGTTGATCTACCAAGGGGTAGGCAAGACTAGATTCAGTTGCATGTGGGTCAGCGTATGCGCGTAGGTGCTGGACTTGTGCCCGCAGACCGGTGCGCACGTCGGGGAAGCCGTTGCCTTGTGCTCCGTTACCTGTTGCGGCAAGTCCTGCGAAGTTGAACTGTTGGATCTTGACGTCGCCACCGAATGAGAGCCACGCGGTTTCTAGCATGGACTGGGCAAAGACAACTTCCGGGTTGATGCCTTCGGCTATTGCCTCGTCATAGAGGATCGAGAAGAAGTCTAAAGCGGTGGGAGCGCCCCCAATGCTGAGTGCACCCGAGGGATAGGAGTGACCCGATTGGGCGTATGCGTTCAGCATTGCTTGGATTGTTGTGGCACGGTTTGTGTGGGGGGCTCCCATGATCGGCGTAGGAGTAAACCACGTTCCGTCGGAGGCAAAGTAGTAGGTGGCCGAATCAATGTCCTGCTGGCCTGTGACCATTGCTCCTGAAGGGGCTAGGTAGTACCAGGTGCCGTTGTTTTCCAGCCAACCGGTTTTCATGGCGCCTGATGCTTCAAAGTAATACCAGGTTCCGTTCACTGATCGCCAACCGGTTGCCATTGCTCCGGAGGTGGTGAGGTAGTACCACGTGCCACCGTTGTCGACCCAGCCGGTTTTCATTTCGCCGCTCTGGGTGAAGTGGTACCAGGTGTTGTTGACGAGGGTCCAGCCGGTGGCCATTGCTCCGGAAGAGTCGA
>NZ_JH815209.1:4907-465946 GCF_000296505.1 Schaalia turicensis ACS-279-V-Col4 | reverse complement strand
CTGGGTGAAGTGGTACCAGGTGTTGTTGACGAGGGTCCAGCCGGTGGCCATTGCTCCGGAAGAGTCGAGGTAGTACCACGTGTTTCCATTGTGGAGCCACCCAGTTTGCATGGCGCCACTGGTGGCAAAGTAATACCATTTGCCACCGATGGACTGCCAGCCAGTAGTCATCGCGTTCGAGGAACTGAAGTAGTACCACGAAGAATTGATCTGCTTCCATCCAAGGACGGCTCGACCTTCTGAGTCAGCCCAATACCAAGAACCGCGATCTTGGAACCAGCCCTGCAGAATGTGTCCCGAACGGGTGAACACCCAACTATTGTCCTGGAGTGACCATCCGTCCTGGGAGGCTGGAGTTGGTGCAGCGCTGGAAGAAAGTGCCATTGAAGGTAGCAGTGTCAGCGCGAAGCACAGTGACGCAACAGAGCGAATGCGATGAGATCCCATAAGGCGAGTCTAATGATCTGAGTACCCTTTTGGAATCTCAGCTGTGGTTTCGAGCTAGATTCCCGGTGAGGGAAAGCAGATTCTAACGTACAACAGAGCTGTCTTCGGTTGTGTGTTCACTCGCTGGCACCGGAGAAATAGAAGAAGTCTTCTTTAGGCCACCCCATGGTGATTTTCCACGTGCCCACCGCATCGCAGCACGTTCGACTCCAAACCAGCTGAGAGTCGCCAGTGTCATCGTGATAAGTGCAGCGACAATCAAGAATGGAATGAATCCGAGTTTGTCTAGGTGAAGAGTGATCAGGAACTGAATGATGGGGAAGTGGAATACGTAGATCCCGTACGAAATATCATGTGTTTTCACCCAACGTGGTGATGGCACGATCGTACCTAGGTAGAGAACGAAGTATGCCATGAGTGGAGAGGCGAGTTGCTTACCGAAGTCTGGCAGGGCATAGATGATGCCAACTGAAGCGATAGCAGCGATCAGTGCATAGCGACCACGCATTGGAAGAGTGTCTTTCAGCTGGAAAATCAGCGCACCGCCCAAGAAATAGGGAAGCATGAAAATGAGTAGTCCCAAATCGTAGTTGCTATCGATGTAGGGATTGAGGCGTCCAATACCAGCGTGGGCCAACACTGAAACTGCGAATAGAACGGCAGTTGGCCAGACATGCTTGCGCATAAATGCCCAGGACATGAATACGCCGATGATGATGTAGCACCAGAATTCATATGAGAGCGTCCACAGCGACCCATTCCACGCCGTAAGCGGATGATCTGACAGGGTTGTACCGATGTGGTAGTAGCTGACCTTCAGCAGGATATTGCTATAGACGTAGTCAAGTGGGGTAGGGGAAGAACCAAAATATCCGTCAATAGTGCCCTTTTCAATCACGTGGGCAATAGGAGCGAGCACGAAAGCGACGAATGCTAGTGCTACAAGGAATGCAGGATAGATGCGGGCGACGCGGTTAATCAGATATTTTCCCGCATCGCTTCGGACTCGGGCTCCGGTAATGAGGTAACCCGAAATTCCAAAGAATCCAACAACTGCCCAGCTTCCGAGGTGTTGTCCTAGAACAACGACACCATCACCTGTAGCGGTGAGAATCTGCGCGTGGGAGAAGACGACGAGTAGAGCGAAGAGCAAACGTAGAAAATTCAGCGAGTTATCTCGAGAACTGAGATCTTTTTGGACGAAGGTCTTTCGTAGCTTATCAAGCATGGATTCCTCAAGAGCTAAAGACAAGACTGAATCAGTTGTCGAGGGTGATGAGCTTGACGCGATCCGATAGACCACAGTAGTCAATCTGTTCGCGCGTAGTTTTGTAGCCCTCAGTGGACGTAATAACAGTCGCTTCTTTATCCCAAGCGCGTAGGAGCGGGCAGAGCATTCCGTAGTAGTCGCCGTGCCATTCGCGGTATGCGTGAATACGCACATCATAACTGGTAGGCGCTGAGAATTGAATAAGGTACCGATTTCGATCACCATCGAATGCGAGGTTGGACGCGTGACGAATGAACACGACAGGAGCGCCCTGGTTTTCGTCAAAAACTTCAACCAATTGGTCGTACAGTTTCTTTTCCTCAGGGGTCGGCATTTTGTGGTCTTTATCGGTGGGCATTGTTGCGTAGCGAGGCAGCGTGGGGAAGAGAGTCCCACCCCGACCGAAATGTTCAAATGGGAGAAGAGAGCCTACGCCCATGATGACTACCGACAGGGCAAAGAAGGCGGCTTGAACACAACGCCCTCGCCACCATGCGTAGGAGCGTCGGTCAGATGCTGATCGAGGGGTAAACGCTTGGCGGAGCGCTTCAATCGTCATGATGGTTGCAAATGTGATCGTTGAGATCCACATCATCTTCAGGGGATAGTAGCCCCAGCGAGAATCGCCAGATTCTCGCAGTAAGAGGAGGAAGAAGATCGCGAGCCAACTGCCAACTGCAAAGGCGCCAAGTCCCATTGCCTCGGGCGAGCGATGCCGGGGAAGGGCAGCAGCGAAAACGAAGAGCAGGAGAAGCAGAAGAATGCTGGCAATTGTAAGGTGGTCGCTTATCTCACCAGCAAAATAGCCGGGACCAGCAGAGAGGTAATCACCGTCGACGCGGAGTGCTGGGAGTGACCAAGCGAAGAAGAATACTGCAACGCAGAGCCAAGTCAGTGCGATCCACATCAACTCTCGTGACGTTGGGCGATGTGCGGGAAGATTATGCAGACAACGTACAAGTGCCATTAGTAGCAACAGGCCGGGCATCAGGGAAGCCGGAGACCACGTAGCAAGAGTGGCGACCAGTAGCACAGGAAGCCAGATGAGTGCTTGGGCAGGACGGAGGGTCCGATAGGTAATCCACGAAAGGATCAAGATCAAATAGATAACTGGGATGTTGAGGTAGCCATCAAATTCAACCGCGCCAAAAATATTACGAGTAAAGGGGACCCATCCGATAACAAACACGGCAGCTGTACGTAGAGGCCATGGAGCGTGTGACAACAACGCCCACGTCAACCAGCCGGTAAACATACTGGCGAGACAACATACAACGAGACCCGCAACGATATTGCCATACAACATCGTCAGAAGTGGGCTGAAGGAAGTACCTGGCCCATAGAAAATTGAGGTGATAACCGCAGTAAGGAAGACAGGTTTGACCTCATCGCCGGAGCCTAGTCCGCCGTTCTGGTGGATTGTCAGCGCTTCGATGGTATTCATCACCATATCGTTACGCGTGAACTGAACCGGAACGCCACCGTCATAGTACGAGAGCAAATAGACGACTGAAGCGACACCGACAAGAGAGGGAAGAAGAATTGCGAGTGCGGTGAAGAAAGACCGACGATTCAGTGTCTGGTAGTTCCGATAGATGACGGCACCAATAAGGACAAGCGCAACGATGATGGCTGTCCAGAATACCAAGGCGATGCCAGTCTTTACGACCATTCCGAATAGAGCAACTGCGATCAAAGAAAACAGAAAAAGTGCCGTGGCACGCACGGAGTCTCTTAGGAACTGCACATTCATGTTTTGAGCGTACCTGACTGATCTAGAGTTCTTGATAGCGGAAAGATTGGTGCTCGTCACGTTGCCAGTGAGGTCTTAGCTCTCCGAGATAACACGTTGAGTGACTTTAGTGATCTGATTGCTTTCCAGCTTGCTGGGATTTAATGATGTCGAGCTCGTAGTTGAGGATTGCGATTTCTTCAGTGAGCTTTCGTCGTTCTTCGCTGGCATGGGAAAGATCAACACTCATTCGGAGCGTAAGAAGCATAAAAACGACCGCGCCGGTTACTAGAGCGAGGTTCAAAGGAACCTGAACTCCCAAGAGATGAGCAACAAAGCTCAGTGCCTGCGGGAACAAGGAAACGATCAATACCCCGATTGCAATGACGAACCACCACGTCGCGTAGCGTTCCTTCATTCCAGCATTGCGCATCTTGATGAAGATTGCGTAAAAGATGACGAGCGCGAAAAGGATGCCGAGCCAGTATGTTGATGTCATTTCTGATCTCCAGTTTCTCTCACTCGTCAGCCAACAGAGGGGCGTGTCAAGGCAACGGACAGTGCAATGAACGCGCGAATCAGGAATCGAGCAGCTTTAAGAGGATTATGTGAGGGTTCTCCTCCAGCACGGGGACGCATTTCTACGGGGACCTGCCGAATCGATAAACCGTGACGTTTTGCGATGACAAGTGCTTCGATTGTGTCACCCAGGTACTCAGCCGGATAGTTCCGTGCAAACAAAGCGATAGCTTTTCGGTTGCTTAGTTTGAAGCCCGACGTTGTGTCAGTCAATTTTGTTTCGCATACTCTCGAAAGGATTGTGGAGAGAACTTTCATTGCCCAATGACGGGGGCCTCGAACGGTGTAGTCGCCTTTTCCTGCGAAGCGTGCGCCGATCACAACATCGGCATCCGTTTTCTTCGCGGATGCCAAGAGATTCGAGATCTCCTTGGGGTCGTGTTGCCCGTCTGCATCGAGCTGAACAGCATAGTCGTAGTTGTTGCGTTGAGCATAGGAATAACCTGTCCTCATCGCTCCTCCGACACCGAGGTTGATTGGCAGATCAAGAACTATCGCGCCGTGTTCTTTGGCAATTGCTGCTGTGCGATCGCCGGAGCCGTCAGAGACAACAGCTATATCAGCCATCGAGCCGACTTCGCTACGAAGTTCTTCAAGCACAGGTCCGATGACTGCTTCTTCGTTCCATGCCGGAACGATGACCAAGATTCGTGATTTTGCTTCAGCCATTATCTGTTACTTTCTGTTCATCGGTGTCGAGTGCATAGTGGATGTATCGACCTAGACAATACTGTTTGCAATCAGAGCAAACGCGAGTGCAAACACGGCGAATACTGCCACTAGAACCGAAGAACTCTTGGACTTTACTGTCACGGGTAGACCTATCGCAAGAGCCGGTAGAAGAGCGGCACCATATCGCGGAGCAAGGTCAAACCCGACACCCATTGTGAGGTTCAGGTAGATGTAGAACGCGGGGGCTACGAAGATTGAGGCCAACAATAGGGCAAGCGCGAATGATTGGTTAAGTACTTCAGTGTTAACAGCGAAGAGAGCTGCTCCAACGAGACCTGAAACTAGAAGCAAGGAAGATAACGTTGTGAAAGCATAAGGGAGCCCGACTGCGCTGAGTAAGCCTCCATTGAGTGATACAGGGCCCATGTAAAGGTAGGTAAGGAAATTATCTAGTTGCTCGACCGCAAAAGTCGGCGAGAAGGGAACATGGGCATCGATTGAATAATCTTCTCTGATGTGGATTGCAGTGAGGCTCCTGTAATGCTGGTAAGCAAATTGAGCGACAAGGCCCAAAAGTAGGGCCAATAATGCAAGAAGAATTGGTCGCTTGAGTGAAGAACGTTCCTCTTTAACGCGTATGAAATAGATGAGGATAAACAGCAGTGCTGCACCCGTTGCAAAGAGCATCTGGAACTTAATCAGACCAAAAAAAATCGAAGCAACGATGAGGGGAATCGAAGTCCATTCTTTGCGGACCATTTTCAGCGTAGATAAGAAGATGAATGAACCTGCGAGCAAACTGAACGAGTCAGGGGTGACATAGAAGTTCGCCCACCTGATCGCGGGACTTGCAAGCATAAGGGCGGTCACTGATGCCGTGATAAGGCGTGAACCGCCGAGGTATCGTGCAAGGCGCCATGTCGCAGTTAATCCCAGCCCGAGCCATAGAGTACCGGTGAACTTGGCTAACAAATACATCTGCTTGCCGGGGGCGAGGAAGAGAAGAATCTTCGTCAAGAAAGCAGTGATAAAGAAATAGAGAGGTGAGTGAACTGAAGCGGTTGAATAGCCTTTAAAGGGATAATCTTCAGAGGGCGCATTGGTGTCACCACAGGCAGGACCTTGCGGGCCGTAAATCTCGATGCCTACGCATGTAATGAGCGAACGCGCGTATTCGTCCGTTTCAGAGTATTGACGAGTAACTTCGCCGTGCATTGCTTTATCAACAGCGTCGATATATACGTACTCGTCTTGCGGGGAGATCGCACTATGCTCCGAAATATAGCGATAACCGACGAGCGCTGAGAGCGCCGTAAAGATAAGAGCCAAAAGAATAGTTCGTACCCACAGTGGCGCCTCAGAAGCATCCCGATACAGTTTCATGTTCATGATGGTGCGAGTGCCTTCGCTTGGTTTGGTATCCAGGGCGGTCATAACGGGTAAGTTGCTCTCAGCTGAGAGTCTTTGTAAGAACCTGCATCGAGTTTCGTGGTGTGAAGCCTGTCTGTTCAAGCTTCGTCAAATCAAGCGTCGAGTTGAGAGGACGGGGAGCAATCTGTTCTTTTCCTGCGTAATACTCAACGGTTGTTACGGGGGTAACGTCGTCTGGCGAACGACCGACTAATTCGAAAACTCTTTTCGCGATGTCACACCATGAGACAACGGGACCTTCGCCAGAAAGATTGTATGTTCCGTATTCGGCGTTAGTTGACAGAAGGTGAATAATTCCACCTGCTAGGTCGGTAGTAAAAGTAAGACGCCCTTTTTGGTCGTTGACAACGGTGGGATTAACACCTTCATCAGCAAGACCCTTCATCGTCTTAATGAAGTTCTTTCCATCGCCAACAACCCAGCTGGTCCGAACCAAGTAGTGCTGGGCAGTGGTGACAATTGCTGCATCGCCACCAGCTTTCGACTGACCATACACGCTTAGAGGGCTTGGATTCTCGGTCTCTGTGTGAAACTCCGCTGAACCATCGAAAGTGTATTCGGAAGAAATATGCACCACCGTCAAGTGGTGTTTGCTTGCGATTCGAGAGAGATTCGCAGGCCCAAGAGCGTTGGCCCGCCAAGCAAGCGGGCGCCCTTCAGGTGTTTCTGCTCCGTCGACGTCTGTCCAAGCTGCTGCATTGATAATGATGTCGTATCGCGACCAGTCGACCGTGTCCATGGTGACATCGTCAGCAATATCAAATTGTGGTAGATCGACACCTGTCACGCTGTAGCCAGCTTCGGGGAGCTGCTTGAGGAGTTCGCGTCCAAGCTGACCATTTGCTCCGGTTACCAAAACACGTCGCGTATCCGGGGAGGGGAAAGGGATAACATCTGCGAGTTTGGGATGAGCCTTGTCCTTATCGGACAGAATCGCGTCCTCCAACGGAATTGGCCAATCAATTGCGACAGTTTCATCGTTGAGGTTCAAGAAGGTGTATTTTGCGTCGGCAGACCAATGGTCATTCACCAGATAGGTGTATGCAGTATTTGGCTCCAAAGTCTGGTATGAATTGCCCACGCCACGGGGAACGAACACTGCAACCGAGGGGTCAATTTCAGTCGTGTAAACCGTTCCGAACGAAGGACCTTCGCGCAGATCTACCCACGCGCCGAAGACTCGGCCGGTTGCGACCGAAACAAACTTGTCCCACGGCTCAGCGTGAATACCGCGTGTTACGCCAACTTCATCGTTGAAAGAAATGTTGTTCTGCACGGGGCCAAAGTCAGGTAACCCAAGAGCAAGCATCTTCTCTCGTTGCCAGTTTTCTTTAAACCAGCCACGGTTGTCTCCATGCACGGTGAGATCAATGCGCAGGAAGCCGGGAATAGGGGTTTCCTCAATGCCAAGAGCTTTTCCTGTCGCTGTCGTCATCGTGAATCGTGCTCCTACATCCATGGCTGGCGCTGAGTGGAAACTAGTACTGGAACGAGTTTAGGTGATAGTGGGCTGTTTATCGCTGAAGCAAGCGGTGATATTCCTCAGTTGCACTCTGGTACATGTGTGAGTGTGATGCGTAACATTAGAAAAGAATCTTGGCATAATGAGCGTCAAGGTGCACAAGTAAGTCGATCAGTGCGCGCACTCAACCTGCGGAGGAACGATGAAGGGCATTATCCTTGCCGGCGGATCAGGAACCCGATTGAATCCAATTACATTGGGAACGTCAAAACAGCTTGTCCCGGTGTATGACAAACCGATGATCTACTATCCGTTGTCAACGCTGATGCTTGCAGGTATCCAAGACGTCCTTGTCATTACGACACCTCATGATGCCGAAGCTTTCCACCGCCTGCTGGGCGATGGCTCACAGCTTGGTGTCAATATCTCGTATGCTGTTCAAGAAGTGCCGAACGGACTTGCCCAGGCATTTGTCCTTGGTGCTGATCATGTTGGAACTGACCCCGCGGCTCTCGTTCTTGGTGACAACATCTTCTACGGTCCCGGTATGGGCACGAAGCTTCGCCGTCATGTGGATCCTGATGGTGGTGCAGTGTTCGCCTACCATGTGGCAGATCCAACCGCGTACGGTGTCGTTGAATTCGATGATAACTACACCGCAATTTCTATTGAAGAAAAGCCTGCTCATCCGAAGTCGAACTATGCGGTTCCTGGTCTGTACTTCTACGACAATAACGTCGTAGAGATCGCGAAGAATCTCAAGCCTTCCGCACGCGGTGAATACGAAATCACGGATGTGAACAAGGTTTACCTTGAAGCAGGAAAGCTTCAAGTTGAGGTTCTCCCTCGAGGTACTGCTTGGCTCGATACTGGAACATTTGATTCCCTTGCTGATGCAACGAACTTCGTTCGTACAGTGGAAGCACGCCAGGGGATGAAGGTTGGAGCTCCTGAAGAAGTGGCTTGGCGTATGGGCTTCATTGATGATGAAGGACTGCGTCAGCGCGCTGAACCGCTGGTGAAGTCCGGTTACGGGCAGTACCTGCTGGACCTGTTGAAGTGATCTGATCTGTCAGTTTCCCGTCAACGTCGTGTGATGGGGAACTGGCAGACCTGTGTATGTACTGCCCTGTATCAAGGCCTCGGACATATACACTGACGCGTATGAATGGAATGAAGAAGCTCGCGAACTATTCAAAGCTGGGCGCCTCGTATTACAAACGTAACGGCGCACGACTGACAGTAGGGCGCCTCTTCCTTGGAGTGGGCACTCACTTATCCTCTCCCAAAAATGCGGGTGGGCTCAGCGGACGAAGGAATGCTTCGTTGGTGAAGTTCGAGGACGCGGCGGTTGCTGACTGGACAGTAGCTCCGCAGTGGAAACAAGAGCCTCGATCGGTCGGAGACGGCCCATTTACGACCGCCTGGATTATGTCTCCCCCCGGAGAGCATTCAGGTGGACACCAGAATATATTCCGTTTCCTTTCTTTCTTGGAACAAGCCGGACATACGGTCAAGATCTTTCTCTATTCCTCTAACCCCCTGCCGATCAACATCAAGGGCATCCAAAAGATACTTCGTGATTCGGTTGCTTATCCTCAGTTGAATGCTTCAATCGAGGTGTATTCGCCATCGGCTGGAGTCGGCGAAGAAGTCGACGCGATCTTCTCCACCGGTTGGGAGACGGCATACCCCTCGTACCTCGACCGTTCGAATGCGCGCAGATACTACTTTGTGCAGGACTTCGAGCCGTCGTTCTACTCTGTTGGCTCCGAATCCGTGCTTGCCGAAAATACGTACCGCTTCGGCTTTGAAGCTTTCACTGCTGGACGCTGGCTTGCAAAGAAGCTTTCCACTGACTACGGAATGAAAACACATCCCTTCGATTTTGCGGCAGATTTTTCACTCTATAAGCGAACGAATGAACAGCGCCGATCAGATGTGTTCTTCTATGCGCGACCAGTGACGGCTCGTCGAGGGTTTGAGCTGGGGGTCATGACTCTTGCTGAAGTGAAACGGCTACGTCCTCTAACAACGATTCACATGGCAGGATGGCCTCTCGGTGGTTGGGATGTGCCATTCGACTTTATCGATCATGGTGCGATGAGTATCAGTGATTTGAGTCCTCTCTACAACAAATGTGCGGCCGCTCTGGTGATGTCACTGACGAACATGTCGTTGCTCCCACTTGAATTGCTTTCGTGTGGAACGATCCCGGTCGTAAATGACGCAGAGAATAACCGTCTGGTTTCAGCTAATCCGCATATCGCATACACGCTACTGTCGCCAAAGGCATTGGCGCATAGAATCGTTGAAATTCTCGATGATTCTCAGCAGATTGAAAAATCTTGCGAGGCAGCCTCGTCCGTTTCGGATTTCTCATGGGACGATGCGGGGGCTCAATTTGTCACCGCCTTCGAGGAGGCAATGCGTGGCTAACATTCTCGTCATTGGCGGAAACGGTTTTCTTGGATCCCACCTCGTGGATGCTCTCGTAGTGCGTGAGCATCGTGTCACCGTATTCGACATGTTTTCGGGGACTACCCATTGGGCCTCGGAAGGCGTTGATATCGTTGATGGAAATTTTCTGAACATAGCTGATCTTCGACGGGCGGTTCGCGGCAAGCAGATTGTTGTTCACATGCTGTCGACGACGGATCCTGCAACAGCAGAAAATGACCCGATCGTGGATATTCGCACGAACATTCTTGGCTCGGTTGAGTTGTTCCAGATCTGTGCTGACGAGGGAGTTGAGCATGTCTACTTTGCTTCTTCAGGTGGCACGATCTACGGAGACCGCGATCAAGAAAACTTTTCCGAAGAGGATCTGACGCTTCCAGTTTCTCCCTATGGCATTGGAAAGCTTGCCATCGAAAACTACATGCGTTTCTTTGAACGGAAATATGGTTTGCGTTCAACGAGTTTCCGTATTTCGAACCCGTATGGGACTCGTCAAAACCCGCATAAGCGCCAGGGAATTATTCCGATTTTCTTGAGGAATATTCTGAACAATAAGCCTCTGACAGTGATGGGAGACGGAACGATGTTCCGTGACTACATCTATGTCAAAGATTTCGCGAATATCGTCGCTACGATGATTTCGACGGGCCCAAGCCAGCCGGTATACAACGTTGGTTCGGGACGTGGCACTACGGTGAACGAACTTGTCGACGCGATGGTCAACGTGACGGGTAGGCATCCTGTTATCGAATACCGTGACGTTCCCAGCACCTATGTCCACGGTAGCGTTCTTGACACGACACGCATCCAAAACGAGTTCGGACCGTTCGAAATGACTGAACTTGAGGTCGGTATTCAACGTACGTGGCAGGAGATTTGTGAACATGGCTTCTGAAAAAGAATATGAATTCGACGCAACAGTCGTCATTCTGACCTATAACGGTGAGCAACACCTTGAGGAAATTCTTAATGCGGTTCATGCTCAGCGCTATGGTGGCACGTTTGAAACGCTCGTCATTGATTCGGGATCCACAGACTCGACGCTCGACATCATCGCGAAGAATCCGTGGGTCAGGCTTCATCAGATCCCGAATAGCGAGTTTGGTCATGGAAAAACACGCAACCTTGGTGCCCACTTGGCTAAGGGGCGCTATGTTGTCTACCTGACTCACGATGCGACTCCAGCATCTGATCGCTGGCTTCATGAGATCACTGCTCCCTTTGATATTAGCGAGCGCATTGTTGCAGTTATGGGTTCTCAAGTGCCTCGTGCAGATGCATTCCCATTGCTGCGCTACGACGTGAAAAACACCTTTGCCAGTTTTGGGCCGATGCACGGTACAACCTTGTTCTACGACGATGATTTCATTCAGGACGAGGGCGTGCGTAATGCGGTGACCTTCTATTCCGACGTGAATTCGGCAGCTCGTCGTTCAGTTCTCACAGGCGAGATTCCTTACCGCGATGTTTCGTATGCCGAGGATCAGTTGCTTGGCCGAGATGTCATTGATGCTGGCTATATTAAGGCGTACGCTCCGCGAGCTGTCGTTTGGCACTCTAACGAGATGACGATCTTAGAATACGACGATCGTATGTTCGAAGAAACGCAGGGCCTTCGCGAAGTCGGGATTGATGTAGCCCTTCCGTCGATTCCTACAGTCGCAAAGCTTGTTGTTGGTGGAGTGCTTCGGGATGCTGTTCGTTTAGTTCGTGATCGCGAGGTTACAACCAAACGCAAGCTTCACGGATTGCTTGTGAACCCGGCCTATCATGTCCAGCGCTGGCGAGGCGTACGTCGAGGAGTGCGTTCAGCGTTGAAGCGCTATGGAGAATGAGGGGGAGAGTGAAGTGACTACAAGAGCGAACTCAGAGTTTCATAGCCCCTCTGAATCAGGAGCCGAATTATCAGGGATGACACCAGAAACACTCGACAAGATCGTTGCTGATCGGGAAGCACGCCTGGTTCAAGAACCTCTTAAAGAGCTCGGGGACAAGACGGGAATTATCAAAGGTACGCGGACGGCTGTCCGAGATCTGTGGCGACGTCGAGAACTGTTCGGTTACCTTGTCAGACGAGAGCTTAAAGCAAAATACAAGGACTCAACTTTCGGTTTTGCCTGGTCGCTAGTGAAGCCACTGGCACAATTGCTGATCTACTTCATCGTTATTGGTCATTTTCTTGGAGCAGCGCGAGGTATCCCGCAGTTTGCTATCTTCGTCTTCTCCGGATTGACAGCATGGACGCTATTCGCTGACATCATTAATGGAGGAACCGGATCAATTGTCGCAAATTCCGGGCTTGTAAAGAAGGTTTACCTTCCACGTGAGGTATTCCCACTATCTGTTGCAGGAAATGCGCTTGTTAACTTCTTAACTCAGTTCATCATCCTCCTGATTGCTGTCGTATGTACTTTTCAATTCCCGCATCTGCATTTACTCGTATTCTTTCCGCTAGCCCTTCTTCTCCTTATCGTTTACGGCTTGGCTGGAGGCTTATTTCTCTCAGCAATAAATGTTTACTTGCGTGATGTTCAACATCTGATTGAAGTGATTACATTTCTAGGATTCTGGGCTTCCCCTATTGTCTATTCCTATTCTTTCGTAGCAAACACAGTTTCCGGATGGATTCTTGAACTGTACCTGGCTAATCCAATTACCCTAGCAATTCTTGGGTTCCAAAGGACAATGTGGGCGGCAGGAGTCGATGCTCCCTATCCCACTCATATGATTCTCCGCATGACAATTGCTTTGATTGTCGGAATTCTTCTTCTTTTCGGAGCGCACCGCGTGTTTGTGCGTCTCGAAGGTAACTTCGCACAGGAGCTGTGATAATGGCTAAGACTTATCCAGATGTTATCCGTGTAGATAATGTGTCAAAATCTTTTAAGATCCATCGAGATATGTCGATAAAGGATCGAGTCGTCCATTCTTCAAAAGCTCATATCGAAGAGTTTAATGCGTTGGAAGACGTTTCTTTGTCGATCCCAATGAATCAAACAGTCGGTCTGATGGGACACAACGGTTCTGGTAAATCTACACTGCTTAAAATCATGGGCTCGATCATTCGTCCGACGATAGGAACGGTGACTACACGTGGGCGCATGGCGGCTTTACTTGAGCTTGGAGCTGGCTTCCATCAGGATTTAACTGGTAGAGAGAACGTCTTTCTCAATGCATCAGTTCTTGGCATGACTCGCGTGGAGACTGAACGACAGTTCGATGAGATCGTTGCCTTTTCTGGAATCGAACGCTTCATCGACACTCAGGTGAAGTTCTATTCCTCCGGAATGTATGTGCGCCTAGCCTTTGCAGTTGCGGTTCACTCGGATCCGGACATTCTTCTTGTTGATGAAGTCCTTGCGGTTGGTGATGAGCCATTCCAACGAAAGTGCATGGATAAGATTTCCGAATTTCAACGTGAAGGACGAACGATTCTTCTTGTCTCGCACTCAGCAGATCAAGTGAATGCGGTCTGTGACCGCGGTGTTGTTCTCGATCATGGACACGTTGTTTTTGACGGTAATACGCAAGAAGCAGTTCATGCTCTTCGTGAAGCATTTGAGCTTGCCGATAGGGAACAGAAGGAAAGCGATCCTTCAGATTACTTGTTTGGCAAAGTCCGTCTCGATGATGTTTATATTGAGGACGCACACGGTAATCGTGTTCATCGCCTGAATACTGGCGATGATATGAAAGTCCAGATGGTTTTCACCACTGAAGAGAAAATGGATGACTGGCTGGTTGGTATTACATTCGAGACCAATCTTGGTCAGCACTTGTTTACATTTGATACCAATGCCTCAAAATCGGTGATGCCTTCAGTTACGGGTCAGAATCGAGTCACATTCTCGATTCCTAATCTTCCTCTTGGGGATGGAATGTATCGCCTTCATGCGGGGATTGCAGATGGACTTGGGAGGACCATCAATCATCGCCACAACGCGTGGGACTTGATCGTTGCTGGGCCTTATGCAGGTACGGGGCCGATTGCGATGATGCCAACAATTACTTTCAATGATTGATTCTCCGCGCATCAGCGTCGCCCTGTGTACGTATAACGGCGAACGATTTATCGCTCAGCAGATTGAGTCGATTCTGGCTCAATCCATGCCGGTGGATGAGATTGTTCTGGGCGATGACGCTTCTAGTGACAACACAGTTCAGATTGTTGAAGAGCGTGTTGCTGGAACAAACATCGACCTCATGGTCCGGCGTCATAATCCCGGCCTTGGCGTCAGGAGTAACTTTGCTGATGCAATCAGCGCGACGACCGGTGACGTCATTATTTTGTGCGATCAGGATGATGTCTGGCATCAGGACAAAGTTGAGAAACTAGTTGAAACTCTTGACGACAAAGAGCTCGTTCATTCTGATGCCCGCCTTGTCGACGCTGAGGGGAATCCAAAGGGATCGGCGCTTCTTGAAGAGCTCAACGTCAGCGCGTGGGAGAAACGGAACCTCGTCGATGGCGATGCGCTCGCGGTACTACTCAAGCGGAACCTTGTTACGGGCGCAACGGCTGCGGTGAAGGGGGAATTCGCGCGCAGTATTATGCCGGTTCCTGACGGCTGGATCCACGACGAGTGGCTTGCGTTCATTGCCGCTTTTGACCGTCAGCTGGTTCTTCTTCCAGAAGCCCTGACGGACTATCGCCAGCATGAGAATAACCAAATTGGCGCGAAAAAAGAACCGTTATCTGTTCAGATCAAACGCAAGATTTCAGCAGACTCTGATGATGACGCGCGACGCTTGACGCGAGCCCTCAGCGCATTCCACTTTGTCGCCAGCACCAACCGTGGACTCGAAGAGGACAGAGAACGCTTAGAACGGGCAGCGAAGCATCAGCAGGCTCGTTCACTCATGCCCAAAGGGCATTTTTCTCGGATCCCAACGCTTATGGGGGAGGCGTCTAAAGGCAACTACTCGAAGTATTCGCGGGGTATCTGGGCGTTCGGTCGTGATCTTGTGCGAAGCTTTGATTCCTGAGACGACATCTAGCTGATGGGGATTAGGGGAGTACGTTTTTCTCCCCTCAGGTGATCAGGGCTTCTTGTGCTCGCAAGCACGACATCAAGAAATGTGCTTCCCTCGGCTTCTCTTGTCTGTTGATGGTGCGTCTGAAGCTCATTCAATGTCCTCGTACGGCATAATTGCCTATAAAGCTGTTCAATTGTTAGGAGTTCATCGTGCGAATCGTCGTTACTGGTGGTGCTGGTTTCATCGGAGCTAACTTCGTCCACACTCTTCTTGAAGACCATCCGGATGTAGATGTTGTTGTTCTTGATGCGTTCACCTACGCAGGCAACCGTGGCTCGTTGACCGATGTGTCCGAGGATATGGCGAAGCGTCTGAGCGTCATTGAAGGCGACATTGCGGATGCTGATCTTGTCGATTCAGTCGTTGCGAAGGCTGATGCTGTCGTGCACTTTGCTGCTGAGTCACACAATGACAACTCTCTGAACGATCCGTCGCCGTTCATTCAGACGAACCTGGTTGGTACGTTCACCCTGCTTGAAGCAGTCCGACGCCACAAGGTTCGTTTCCACCACATTTCAACCGACGAGGTCTACGGCGATCTGGAACTGGACGATCCCGCTAAGTTCACGCCGACCACCCCCTACAACCCCTCGTCGCCCTACTCGGCATCGAAGGCTGGCTCGGACCATCTGGTTCGCGCGTGGGTGCGTTCGTTCGGTGTGGAAGCAACGATTTCGAACTGCTCGAACAACTACGGTCCCTACCAGCACATCGAGAAGTTCATCCCTCGCATGATCACGAACCGTCTGCGCGGTGTCCGTCCGCGCCTGTACGGCGATGGTCTGAACGTCCGCGACTGGATCCATGTTCGCGACCACAACACGGCGGTCTGGGACATCCTGATGAAGGGTCGTATCGGCGAAACATACCTGATCGGCGCTGACGGTGAAACGAACAACCACGATGTTGTCACGATCCTGAACGAACTGATGGGCTACCCGGCAGACGATTTCGATCATGTCGCCGATCGCCCTGGCCACGACCTGCGCTACGCGATCGATAACACGAAGCTCCGCGAAGACCTTGGGTGGGAGCCCCACTTTACGGACTTCCGCTCGGGTCTTGCCGACACGATCAAGTGGTACACCGATAACGAAGCATGGTGGGCGCCACTGAAGGAAGCCGTCGAAGCGAAGTATGCGGCTGAAGGTCACTGATTCGTGGATAGTCACGCACGTGGCGCGTTGGGTGAAAGCCCGCGCGTCACGGTCTTAATGGCGACCTACAACGGTCGGACGTGGATTGACGAACAGATCGATTCAATCCTTGATCAGAGGGGAGTCGACGTCACGTTGCTCGTTTCTGATGACGGGTCAACAGACGGCACTGTTGAACACGTTGCACAGCGCGCTGGTCAGGATCGACGTATTCGGCTTCTTCCGCCTCGCGACGGTACGCCGGGTGTGACGGGGAATTTCCTTCATCTGTTCATGACGCATCGTCCGGATGGTTCGTATGTTGCGTTTACGGATCAAGATGATGTGTGGCATCTGGATAAGTTGTCCAGACAGATTGCGATTCTTGAAGCTGAACATGCGGATGTGACATCCTCGAATGTCACGAGCTTCGATCAGTCGGGGAAGAAGACTCTGATTGATAAAGCGGGTGCCATGCAACGGTGGGACCACATTTTTGAGGCTGCCGGACCGGGGTCGACCTATGTTTTTACGCCGGAATTCCATGAAAAACTTCGTGATGCTCTAGAGCTTTTGGATTACTCTGCCATCGGTGTCCACGATTGGTACGTGTATGCGATTTCGCGTGCGATTGGTGCCAAGTGGATTGTGAGTGCGACGCCGACCCTGGATTATCGTCAGCATGAAGCGAATGTGCAGGGCGCGAATAGGGGATTGGGAGCGTATGCCGACCGTTTTGCGCGTCTGCGTAGCGGTTTCTATCGTGGTCAGTTCTTGGCGGTCGCGCGTGCTGTGCGTCAGGTGGCACGATACGACGATCAGGTGATGGCGGATCTGAGCTCACTGATCGGCGAGCTTGAGGACACGTCTGTTTCTGGTCGTCTGAAGTTCGCTCGTCGTTGGCGTCAGATTCGACGCAAGCCTCGTGAAGGTTTCCAGCTGGCGCTCGCACACGTATTGGGCGTGTGGTAGTCGCCGATTGTTCGGTCGCGTTCAGTGCGCGCCGTCGTGAAGGAGCGATGCGCCTTCTGACTCAGCGATTCGTTGTGCCTCTTGCTCGGAATACAGTTTCGGATCAATAAGTACGAGGCTGCGCCCACTTAACCAGTGCGTGACTGCGATGGGGGCGCAATGATCCAACTGATAAAGGGCAATGCGTTGCGATTCAGAAGACGCGGTGGCTGGTTCAAGCAGGTGGGTGATGCCACACGCTTCTTCAACGGATGTGGGTGCCCGCTGTGGAATGGGTACGTCGAGTGCGTCGCTTTGAGCGCCGACCTCCATGAGTGCATCGAGCACTCCATCAGGCAGGGGCTCTCCATTCCACGAAAACGTGAGGTAGGTGCGTGGTTGGGCTAACACCCACGCGCCGCGCTTCAGCGCGTCGCGTGAGGCCTCGTCAACCGAATCTGTCACAAGGATGTCGGAAACACCTAGCGTTGCTGAATCACTGCAGAGCTTCAATCCCATAGCAAGCGCGGGAACGCTCCATGCGAGCTCCTGCCACGGGCCCACGGCGAGGCACAGTGTTTGGCGCGTCTCATTGTTGGAGTCAGAAGGGACGGTCGAAGGAGTTTCGAAGCCAAAGGGGCCATCAAACAGGTTCGGAGCAAGGTCGCTTCCCAGAAGATTGGCGACCTTCGCGAACCAGCGGGCAATGACCGGTCCGTTGAACTCAACGCGTTCTTGCGAATAGATCGTCATTTGCGGGGATGGACGTGTTGCCAGAAGCGAAATGAGTTGCGGGAAAGTGGTCATAAGTGGAATCGTAGTGGACAGATGTTCTCCAAGCTCATCGAATAACAATGCCGGATTCCTGCCGAAAACCTGCTTGAGGCGCACAAATACTGGCTAACCACAATAGTTCACTTCTCGCAACTGGCAGGCAAGGATTTCTTAATTACTCCCTCGGGCTTGACTTATGAAGATGACACGCGTGTAATTCTTATATTGATGTAAAACTGCAAGGAGATATTCACGTGTGGAACATTCTCGGTGACGGACCGATTTCTTGGTCTGAAGCACTCGATGCTGACTTCTACGCGTCGATTGACGGCCCTCTTGCATGGCAGGAGCACGCACTCTGCGCTCAGACCGACCCGGAAGCCTTCTTCCCCGAAAAGGGCGGGTCAACACGCGAAGCAAAAGCTGTCTGCCAGTCCTGCGAAGTTCGTGAAGAATGCTTGCAGTACGCTCTCGAACACGACGAGCGATTCGGTATTTGGGGCGGGCTGTCAGAGCGCGAACGCCGTCGTATGCGTCGCCTCGCTATCTGAAAGATGACTCTCCAGTGAGCTCCTCTCTCGTAGCTCTCGTTGTCGCTCACGAGGCCACGGAAATCCTCAGCGACGTCCTCGTTGCTGTTCAAGCCCAGACAATGAAGCCTGGTGCAACCTATGTTATTGATTGTTCTCCAGCGTCAGACACTGAAATTGCTGGGCTCATTGGTCGCATTGCTCCCACGGCCCACAGAATCAGCGCGCCCCGCGCCAAGAACATTTCGCAGGCTCTCAACCAGGCGTTCGCCGATAAAGATGCTGCTCTGAACACCTACGCGTGGGCGTGGGTCCTTCACTCCGATTCCATTCCTGAACCAGACTGCTTGAATGCCCTCTGGGCAAATGCAGACCGCTCACGCACCATCGGTGCCGTCGGTCCAAAACAAATGTGCTCCGATGGGTCCCACATTATTGAATGCGGTATTCAGGCAACGTCCAGCGCGCGTCGAGCTGACGGAATTCTCCGTGGCGAAATCGACCAAGGACAATACGACTCAACCTCTGATGTCCTGGGCGTCGGCACTGCGGGAATGCTCGTCTCCACCGTTGCTTGGAACGCAGTGGGAGGATTTGACACTGCTCTCGGTCCGTTCGGAGAAGGCCTCGATTTCTCCCGCCGGTTGCACCTTGCCGGCTATCGCGTTGTTGTAGCGCCCACAGCGAGGATTCGCCACCTTCGTACCTCGTACATTCCTCCGGCACTACTGGCGCTCAGCGAAAACACTGAAGAGTCTTTAGACGACCAGCCTGCAACGGCGAGTGACGATGCCAGCGTTCTCGATCTGTTCAACCAGCCTTCCTCCATTTCCGCGCGCGTCCCCCGCGATATGAGTTTTGGCCAGCGTCGCTTTGCCCAGCTCTATAACTGGGCAAAGGGCGTGCGAGTCTTCACTTTGCCATTCTTGGCGCTCTGGCTTGCCTTCTGGTCGCCCGCACGTGCTTTTGGACGCTTAGTCAGCGGTCGCAGTGAACTGTTCTGGCCTGAATTGCGGGCATGGTTGGCTCTGATTGCGATAACCCCGCACCTGCTCTTAGCGCGTCACCGTGCAGCACGTAGTCGTATCGTTCCCGTCAAGGTTCTTCGCGAGCTGTACGTAAGCGGTCGACAGGTGCGTGACAGTGCGCGCAGACGACGCCAGGCAATCGGTCAAGACAAAGACGAAGACCCGCTGGTCACCACATCGCGCGCTCAGTATCGTTCGCGCTCACGCGTAGCTTTCGCGACCATCATGCTCGTTACGATCGCCCTCAGCGTGGCCTTCTGGTGGGGACGTACCTCGTCAGTGAGTGGTGGCGCGTGGCGTACTCTCCCTTCGTCGTGGAGCGATCTTTGGGACGCAGCATGGGCTTCATGGATCCCCGGTGGCGATGGTATGGCCGGCCCTAACGATCCGCTGTTGATTCCCTTCGCACTTATTACATGGCCTTTCTCTTTTGCCGGCATCGAACCGACTACCGTTATCGGCATCATTGCGATGCTCACCGGGCCACTTGCCTGCCTGAGCGCATGGTGTCTGACCGGTCGTCTGACTCAGTCCATCGCAGTGCGTGCCCTGGGATCGCTCGCATGGGCATTCCTTCCGTCCCTCAGCCTTGCCACTTCGCAGGGGCGTATCGGACCGGCACTCTTCCACGTCCTGCTTCCCCTTGCCGTTGACCAATGGTTCCGCGTTCTCATTGCGCCAGAGCCTCTGCGAATTGCCGGAGCGCAAGGCACCGTGGAACTGCTCAGGTCAGAACGAACCGGTGCGTTAGCGCGCTTTGCGTTGACCTCGGCCTTCCTTGTTTCAGCGCTTCCTTCCGCGCTTCTTGCAGTGCTCTTCGCACTGATTGTGGCTACCGCAACCCGGCGCCTGCCATGGGTTCGCGCTCTGCTCGCTCTTCTTCCTTCGCTTGTTCTTGTCACTCCGCTCTACGCTTTCGCCCTGACCAGTCCCGGAGGCTGGCGAGCCTTGCTGGACGCTTCGGGCGGAACCTTTGCTTCCACGACCGCGCCCTCGTGGTTCACGGTGCTCGGATTGGGAAGCGCGGCCTCGTCGATTCTTGAAATGAGCATCTGGGTCGCGCCTTCGGCATTCTTAATCATCGGGGGAGTGGCATGCTCCTTCGCAGTCATGACCACGTCGACGCTTAGCGCGCACCGTCGCAACCGCATCGTCCCACTGATCGTGTTCACCAGTGCACTGATTCTTGCGTCGACACCCTTCGCCTCCAGACTCGATGCAGGCCTGAGCGGAGCAACCACGACAACTATCTGGACTGGCACTTACTTCTCGCTTGGCGCGGTCGGCATGCTTGTTGCCATTGCACTTTCGTCCTCTCACGTCAAGACGTGGGACGCCAAAGCACCGTTCTGGCTGAAACTCGTCGCTTTCATCGGCACAATCGGAATCGTCGCCGGTGGGGTGCTTCCTGCTTTCACTCACATTCGTGCGCTTGGCGCTGACGGCGACTTGACGCAAACTCAACGCTTGACTTCAGACCACGTCGTCGCCAACCCGAATGTGATCGCGGCAGTGTCCAAGCAGGCGCAAACGTCCGAAACTGCAGGACGCGTCCTTGTCCTGGACGCAGAC
The DNA here is from genome assembly GCF_000296505.1 of Schaalia turicensis ACS-279-V-Col4. GTDB lineage: Bacteria > Actinomycetota > Actinomycetes > Actinomycetales > Actinomycetaceae > Pauljensenia > Pauljensenia turicensis_A. The sequence continues at coordinate 444,865 of NZ_JH815209.1, read as the reverse complement.
GCAACATTCTTCGTCATTGATGCCAACGTATGGCGCGCAAACGGACCGTCATTCACCGACTCAACAGCGCTTACCCGCGCGATCGCCTACCACGAGGCCACCGCGGGTGCACCATCGGACGCAGCAACAGCAGACCTTCAAACGCTGGTGCTCACGCTCGTTTCCTACCCTGACGCCTCTACAGTCCAGGCAATCGGTGAACACGGAATCGACTCGATTCTGGTGCGCTCTGATTCTGTACAAGTCCAGCAGTTCGTGCAAGCACTGGCATCTGCCCCCGACATTGAACGCGTTGGCGAAACCGATGCGGGATACCTGTGGCGTATCCGCCCGCAAGGCCGTACCCCTGCGCGGGTGACACTGAATGCGAAGGGCACCGTCGCCAGCCTCGACTCCGGCTTGCTTGATGCGCGTGGAACGGTTGAAAACACCGGAACGAATGCGACAGTGCAACTGGCAGAACGCGCGCATTCCAGCTGGAAAGCAACAGTGAACGGAACCGAGCTCACCCCGCAGCTGGCCTCCAATGGCTGGGCGCAAGCATTTAGTGGGGTTACCGACGGAGAGCTTCACGTGTGGCATCAAAGCTGGTGGCAACTCCCTTGGATGATCGCATCACTGGTGGCTCTAGGATTCGCGTTCTTGGCCGGTATGCCGTGGAGGAAGCGTCGCTCATGACTGAACGCATGAACAAACCGGTCGCACTGCTCGCTTCCCTTGGTGCGCTTGCACTCTTGGGGCTTGCCGCTAGCGCTACAACGTTCCTGTCCGGTGAAGAACCCACGACGATTGAAACACCCGTCATCACGGCTGCCCCGTCGTCGGTGACGCTTGCATGTCCACCGGGAATCATTGACCCATTCGCGTCGACTCCTGCCACCACGACTGCAGGACACATCTGGTCGACTCTTGCCCCCACAGACGGTGATGAACTGGCCCGATCGATCACTGCCTCAGGGGCGCCAAATGAAGAAATCAGCGTTCCTACAGGTGTTGTCATCACTGGCCAAGGCGGCGGAGAACTACTGGGATTGTCAGCCACGGGCTGCTCACTTCCCAGCGGTGATCAATGGATTCTTACGGGCTCGACGTATGCGGGTAATGACGTTGTTCTTGCTCTGGCCAATCCCAGCGCAATCCCAGCAACCGTTTCCGTGACCGGCTATGGGCCGATTGGATTGCTGGACGATGCTCCGCACACGCTCACCGTGCCCGCTGGGAAAACGATCACCGTCGTGCCCTCGGGCTGGTACCCCGACGAAGAGAGAATCGCCCTGCATATTGAGTCCGATTCGGCGGGCATCTCCGCGTGGGCTCAAACTTCCCGATTGGATGGCGAAATCCCCGCTGGTGCCACATGGAGTGCGTCGACGAAACCTGCGACACAAGTGGTGTTCGCGGGTCTTGGTGGCGAAACAGCGTCTCTTCTCCGCATCGGTGTCCCCGGGGAAGACCCCGCGTCGATTCAGGTCACCTTGATCGGCGAGGACGGGTCAAAGGTTGTCGAAGGAACAGAACTGGAAATTGATGCCCAAACCGTTCTGGATATTCCACTGACGGGTATCGCATCAACCGCCAGTGGCATTATGGTCACTTCCGATGCGCCGGTCGTGAGTGCCATTGAACAATCGTGGGATGGCGGAAAGTGGGCGCAGACGGATCAGACGTGGACGATCCTGTCGAGTATCGCCACTGCGAACGCTCTCTCGAAGGCAGATGTTCCAGGGCTAACAACCCTGAGTGATCTGGTAACAAAGGAACTGAGTGCCACGCCTCTGCGCGCAACGTCTCTGGAAAGTAACTCCGGTGTGAGCGACGTGGTTGCGCAGATGGTACTGGTGAATCCTCTCACGGATGCGTCCTCAGACGCTACGGTCAGCGTTGCTGGTCGGGAAGTCCAAGTTCCTGCGGGCACATCCACCGTCGTTGATCTTCCTAGAGATGACGGCAAAGTGACATCTGATCAGCAGATTTACGCCTCCATCGTTGTCAGCGCAACAACTCCGAATGGTGTTGTGCACGCAACGTGGAATGTTGGCACCGGAGGGTTGGCAACGCAACAAGCTAGGGTCCACGTCGGCCCCTGACGACGTCCCGGCTGGCAGTGTGTTTTCAACTAGGTAAGGCACGCATATTAGCCGACGCGCTGACAACGTGTTCGGCTGGCAGTGTGTCTTCAACCTGTCAGCGCAGGTATTCGTCTAATTCATCCGGCGGAATCGCCAAGATGTGCGAGATCCTGTCGACCAGAATCTGACGTGTAATCTTCACGACGTCATGATCGCCTGCGCGAAGAACGATCGGAAGCCGATAGATGACAATTCTGTCTCGAAGACCTCGCCTGCGATCAGCGTGGAAAATGCGTGCAAGCACTTCAGCGTGAGATTCCCACGGAGCTGGATTTGACGGAGGAACATCCTCGGTAGCGAATTCGATTGTTGCCACTTCGGGCCAGCGTCGAGTGAGCTCTACGATGTGCGCGCCGATCATTTCATCGAAGGCTTCGCGCCTGGTTCGCCATGCGGGTGTTCCCGGGAAAAAGACGGGACCCCTGCCACCACGACCATGAGGATCGCGACGAGGATGATGAATTCGACTAGGCACCCCACAACATTAACGTGCTTCGCCTTAGTCAGAGTGCCAACGCCCCGAATGGGTAATCCTGGCGTAGGCTATGGGGGTGATTTCGGCTCGTCTTTGTTCTAAGCCAGGATGCTCACGTCCGGCAGTTGCCACGTTGACCTATGACTATGCGGACGCTACGGCTGTCCTCGGCCCACTGTCAACATATGCGCAACCCAACGCGTATGACATGTGCGAAGACCACGCGAACCGCTTTAATCCGCCTCAGGACTGGCAGCTCATCCGACTTGTCACCCACTTTGATTCGGTTCCGCCTTCGGGCGACGATCTGCTTGCCCTTGTGGACGCGGTTCGCCAGGCCGCCAAGACGCCTACCTCGTCATCTGAAGCATCGCAGGCTGGAGTTCCTCCGCGTTCGTCCGCCTCTCAGGCAACGGATTCGCCATCGCGTAGTTCCAGACCGCGAACCTACGAGGCCTGCGAACGAGGTCCGTTTACGTCCCAAGATCCTGATACTTCAAGCCCTCTTGACCCGCAGTCTCCGTATGCGAAACGCAGGGCTCAGTTCACGGTTATTTCTGATTCTGACGCTCCGCACTCACACTAAACGGACGCGCTCAGCAGGCTCAGTGACGAATCTGCTCCATCAACGTGTAAGCGAAGTTTTCTTTGCGGATACGTTCGTCGACGTACATCAACGCGATGTATGTCTGCGAAAGAGGCATGACAAGCATCTGCACGATCGTGGATGCTACTGCCGCTAACGGAATTGCGGTCAGATACATCTGCGGATCGGTACTGATGGTGAACGAAGTGAAGTCGGTACTGATGGTGAACGTAGTGAATGTGGAGAGCACTCCGGAGAAAATACTTCCGATCGCGCCCATCACCATTGCAATCAGGATGGAGCGTCCAAGAGTCTTGAACGCTACGCCTTGTGTGAGCGTCCACGAGCGCTTCAACGCTTTAAATGGGGAGAGATTTTCTACCGCGCATACCGTTTGAGCAAAAATGAACCGAACGTGGAAGAACACGCACACAAGGAATGTCGTGATTGCTCCAACTGAGCCGAAGAGCAAGAAAACCATCATCATCTGAGTGTGGCTACGGTCGGTGACGTAGTTTACGCCTAGGGCGACCAGTGAGAATACGGCGAATGTAACGCTGACGATCAGGGTGAAGAGGAATGCCCAGAGAATGTTTAAACCGATCATGGCAAGCAGTCTGGACTTAAAGCGCTTGAAGGCATCTTCGGCGGATAGCTTCTTACCGATGATCGCGTCAGCCGTACCGTTTGGAACCACGATCGCTGGGAACAAGCCAGCTAGACCAAGCAGAATCAGAACGAAGGGAATAGTACGAAGCGCCATCGTCATCCCGATTGTCGACAGGTCATCGGTCGATATGCGACCGTCAAAATCAACAAGCGACGTGAAATTCGGTAACGCGAAATAGATCGTGACGAGCGTAATGATCCCAGCAACAATCGTGACGATTCCGGGAAGAATGAACAAGACGAACGGGTTCTTTGAAAGAGCCTCGAACGTTCCAGAAAACAGGTCACCCACGCCCAGTGGGCGCAGGGGGACAATTCCGGGCTGAACTGGGGAGGGGGAACCGGGCGACATCGGCGTGGAGTTCATTGCCTGAATGGGAGGCTGATTGAAGCCCTGAGCGGACGAAGGATCCTGAGAGGCACACACAGTGGCATTGTCCTGTGGGTGGAACTGTGGAGTGTTCGGAGAATCCGGTTCTCCCCATGAACCCACGTGGAGGTGGCGGAAGTCGTGTGAATCAGTCATGACGGCTCTCTGGAGGTCACTTCAATCAATGAAGATGAAAAAAGTATGGCATGAGACGATAAAAAGATAAGGAAAATGGGCAGCGAAAAAGGGTAACGCTGAACCATTTGGCGAGTCGAGTCACAAAAACCGTTCGATCGTGACACGATCGTTATATGACTTTGCGAATCCTAGTAGTCGACGATGACGTCGCCCTTGCAGAGATGATTGGCATCGTATTAGAAGCCGAAGGATTTGCTATCGCCACCTGCTCAGATGGAAGCGGAGCGCTCGCGGCTTTCCACGCGTCGAATCCTGATTTGATCCTCTTGGATCTCATGTTGCCCGGTATCGACGGTATTGAAGTCTGCCGACAGATTCGTCTGGAGTCGGATGTTCCGATTGTCATGCTGACCGCTCGCACGGATACGTCAGATGTTGTGGCTGGCCTTGAAGCAGGTGCGGACGACTATGTGGCAAAGCCGTTTAAGCCGAAGGAGCTTGTTGCTCGAATTCGTGCACGTCTGCGTGGGCGTGACGACTCAGGTGACGAAAAGCTGTCGATTAATGACGTCGAGATTGATGTTCCTGGGCACGAGGTCATGCGTGGGGGCGAAGCAATTTCGCTGACCCCGCTTGAATTCGATCTTCTTGTTGCGCTGGCGCGAGCACCGTGGAAGGTGTTTAGCCGAGAAGAACTTCTTGAGCAGGTGTGGGGGTACCGCCATGCGGCGGACACACGTCTTGTGAATGTTCATATCCAGCGTCTGCGTTCGAAGATCGAACGAGATCCGGAAAAGCCTGAAGTTGTTATCACGGTGAGGGGAGTCGGCTACCGTGCCGGCGCAGGCGCCTGACCGTGGCGTGGCAAGCGACACTGACTCGGAGCTCGTTCAAGATGACGCGGTGGCTTCAACCAGCGATGTTGCCAGCTCGCCTGACACGCCTTATCACAAGTATCCGCGGCTGAAGAAGTGGGTTCAGAGCCTTCGTTCGCGTGTGCGTAAGTGGACGAACTCGCGTGTCTACACAGCCGTCTATCGCTCTGGGCCTGCGCGCGCGGTCCGCGCCTCGCTATCACTTCGTTCGGCTTTAGCGATCACGGTTGCAGCCCTCGGAGTGATCACTGTTTTCGGACTGCTCGTGTCTGCTGAGTTGAAAGATACCGCATTTGAGTCGCGTCGAACTCAGATCCTCGAAGACGCAGCCCTGCGTTTTTCAAGCGCCCAGGTTGTTTTCGACCAGTCAACGGCTTCAACTCCCGATCAGGTTCAGGAAGCTGCCCGTCAGGTTGTTCAGAACATTCGGGCATCTGCCGGTGGTGCGGGTGCTGTTTCTGTTATTCTCTTGCGTTCTCAGACCTCGACATCGACGTTCCGTATCAACCAGATCGTCGACGCGAATGTTGATGCGTTGATCGACACCGAAATGCGCGATGCCGTGCAAAACGGGGGACAGGCTCAGTGGAAGTCTGTTGCCATCCCAGCCAACGGCGATCACGTGGATCCGGGAATCCTTGTCGGAACGACGGTGCGTCTTCCTCGAGCAGGAACGCACGAACTGTACATCGTCTATTCCCTTGCCTCCGATCAGCGCCAGGTGAATATGGTGATGCGTGTCCTTTTGGTCGCCGCCACTCCCTTGATGATTGCTCTGCCAGTTGGCGCGTTTTGGATGCTATTTCAGTTGCTTCGTCCCGTTCGCAAAACGGCAGATGCGGCGAAGAAACTTGCTACCGGTGATCTGGACGTTCGTCTTGACGTGAAGGGCAGTGACGAAATGGCACAGCTGTCGGGGGCCTTCAACCTGATGGCTGAATCCTTACAATTAAAGATCGAAGAATATGACGAGCTCTCACAGCTTCAGCAGCGCTTCGTTTCCGATGTGTCCCACGAACTTCGAACGCCTTTGACGACAATCAAGATGGCGGATTCAGTCATCTGGGATAACCGGGATGTCCTACCCGCTCCGGCGAAACGATCGGCTGAACTTCTCCACGATCAGACAGAACGAATGGATTCACTGTTTACCGATCTGCTTGAGATTTCACGCTACGATGCTCGCTCAGCTGATCTTGAAGCTGAAATGACGGACCTGAAGACGGTTGTTGCCAGGGTTATTGAAGCTAATACTGAGCTGGCATATCGACTGGGTGTACCCGTCGCACTTCACGCGGGCGAAGAACGGTGCGCGTGCCCGATTGATGTGCGTCGTATCGAGCGCGTGCTACGCAATCTTCTCGTGAATGCTCTTGAATTCGCTGAAGGAACTCCGGTTGATATTACGGTCGCTCAGAGTCAAACAGACGTTGCTGTCAGAGTGCGCGACCATGGCGCCGGTATGAGTGAGGAAACAGCCTCCCACGTTTTTGACCGCTTCTTCCGCGCGGATTCTTCGCGTAAACGTACAACGGGTGGTACCGGGTTGGGTCTGTCCATTTCTGCAGAGGACGTGGCGCTTCACGGGGGTACTTTGGTTGCGACAGGAAAGATTGGCGAAGGAGCCTCGTTCGTGATGACCCTGCCGAAGGCGTCGGGTGGGACCGTAGTGTCGACTCCTCTTGAATTGTGGGAGGAAGCCACATGATGAGGTGTGCCCTCAAGCGACGATGTGCGTCCGGATTATTGTCCGGAATCCTCATGTTTGGCCTTGCCGGCTGTATTGCTTTGCCTCTGGCATCGGATCCAGCGCCCTTTGAGGTGTCTGTTCCTGACGTTGATCCCGTTGAATTTGCTGCTGATGGGCCTTTGAAGAATTCTGATCCGCAGACGTTGATTTCTGATTTTCTTCTTGCAAGCGCTGCGGGAACGAATGATGATTTTGCGACTGCGCGCTTGTTTTTAACGGCTGCTTCCCAGCAGGCGTGGGCACCAGATGATGAGGCTCTGATCTATGACACTGCTTCGTCGCCGTCGATTTCAATTAAAGGTGATGAGGGATCGGGAACGTTAACAGCAACGGTGACTGTTCCCGCTGTCGCGTCAGTGAACAGTGAAGGCGTGATGACGCGGAGCGAAGACTCCATGATCTCGTCGACGTTCAACCTGGTCCAAGAGGGCGGGCAGTGGCGCATCGATTCCCCCGAAGATGCGTTCATCGTTTCTCAAACGGCGTTCAGTGCCGCCTATGAACAAGCGAACCTCTATTTCCCGGCGACGACCGGGGATGCCTTGGTTGCGGATCCTCGTTGGTATCCTTCGCGTCGCCTTGCCTCGCATCTGCTCTCAGGTCTGATCGCTGGGCCGAGCCAAACGATCGAAGCGGCGGTCACGAATGCGATTCCCGGTGGAACGACGTTCCCGGCTCAGGGTGTTGAAATCAGTGATCAGATCGCGAAAGTGGATCTGAGCGCCCCCACGGTTGGCGAGGGAACCCCGCGTCAGCTTCTTGCGTGGGAGGTGACGGAAACCCTCCTTCAGGATTCGCAGATTTCCACAGTGGATCTGAGTCTTTCCGGGGTTTCTCTTGAAGGGGTCGAGACTCCGTCGTTGCCCTCCTATTCGTTGGATACGCGAATTGCTTTGCAGGCAGGTCGCATTGGATCGCTGGCGGGCTCTACTCTGACACCGTTTGACTTGCCGATTTCTCCTGCTTCTTCCGCGTCGTATCCGGCGGTGTCGCCGATTAACCGCGATGTTGTGGCATGGCGCGAAGGAAATTCGCTGGTCGTGTCCGCCTCGGGTGCTCAAGGCGCGCATTCGTCGGTGGACGTGGGGTCGGCGGGGAACGAGGCCGGGGCTCCTTCGATTGACCGCTTCGGCTGGGTCTGGTCGCCCGCTTCAACAAGCGGACCGATCATTGCAACGACTCCCGACGGCCAGGTTGGACGTGTTCCCATGAATGAAACAGGTGTTGTGAGCGTGCTTCGCGTTGTCATTTCGCCCGATGGTGCGCGAGCTCTTGTTTTGTCTGGAACGCCGTCGAACGCGACCGCTTGGATGTTCGCGGTTGCGCGAGATGGTAGCGGTGTGCCACTAGGCCTTGAAGATGGTCAGGCGATTCTCGGTATTCACGGGCAGATTGCTGATCTTTCGTGGGCTGGTTCGTCGTCCTATGTGGTTGTTCGTTCGGCTGAATCGTCGGCTGATAGTGACGATATGGAACTCGATGAAGTTGCGATTGGTGGCTTTGTTTCCCAGTCCGAGGTTCCAGATCAGGCCTTAGCAGTCAGTGCTGGTCTGACGACGGCGAATGTGTGTGTGAAGGTCCGTTCGGGTAGCGTCACGTGTCGAACGGGTGCTTTATGGCAGGCTATGCCCGCAACTTTCGCCGACGTGCGATTCCCTGGCTAGAGTGCGCATCTGATTCATTTTCAGTTTCGTTTTCACGTCAAAGTGAACAATTGTTAAACACCGTAGCAAATTGAGGCGGGTTATCCACAGAATGCAGATTCCCCGTTCGCCCTCCTTGAAGCAGAGGCACATGATGGAGAAATGGAGTTTCTTCAGCGTTTACGCATCGCGGTTTTGTCCCTGCTGTCAATACTGATGCCTGCTCAATGTGCGGGTTGTATGGTCTGGGATCATGTCGTGTGTCCGCGTTGTCGTAGTATCGCGCTTCGATCCGCTCGATTAGAGCGGATCGGCCTCGTCACCTTAGGGGAGAGCGAAACGGGAATGCCATGCGCGCCCTGTGATAATGACGGAAGTGGCGCCACCGTGCCGATGGGGTTTATCGGAAGGTATGACGGCGAGTTGAGGAACATCATCATCGCCTCTAAACATTCGCCGACCTTTCGTGGCGACGACTTCTTATATGACGCGGGCGCAAGTGTGGGGCGTTGTCTTGCCGCTGCGCTTCCAGGCGATGAGCCGTGGTGGGTGATTCCTGCGCCGTCGAGCTGGAAACGAGTGCTTCACGGTAAGAATGTGACCGGCGCTTTTGCTCGGGGTGTTGCGTTAGGGCTTGCGCAGGTCAGTGGACGGCCAGCGCGGGTGGTTGGCGCCGTTCGTTTGCGGTTTGGCGTGCGCTCTCAAGCGGGTCGTGGGGGACGAGGCCGCCGTCTCGATCGAGCCGGATCCATGCGCCGGCGGCTTCATATTCCCGCCAATGTGGCGGTAGTGATTGTTGATGATGTGTTGACAACAGGAGCGACATGCCGTGAGGTGGCGCGCGCTGTTGGACGGGTTGACGCGGTCGGCGTATGTGCCCGAGTTTAGCCTTTCTATGACGCAGCTCACGCAAAAAGGGGTATGATAGGCGTATAACCGATAGAGCAAAGATGACCCGAAGAATGGCGTCTTTGCCCAGCGACTGGGGGTGATAGCTACGATCACCGTCCGATGCGATGAGGCAATCGGACATTCAACCCCGCGAGCAACGAAGCTCGCCAGCTTCCCATGGAGGAAAAATGGACATCACTGTCGTCGCACGCAACGCGGAAATCCACCCGAACTTCCGTGAGTACGTCGAAGAGAAAGTCTCGAAGATTACCCTGTTCTACCCGCGCGCTCAGCGCGTCGACGTGGAACTGACACACGAACGTAATCCTCGCCAAGCAGATACCGCCGAGCGAATTGAGCTCACGGTCTACGGCAAGGGTCCAATCATTCGAGCAGAAGCAGAATCCGGCGACCGCTACGCAGCTGTAGATATTGCGGCCGGTAAACTCTTCGAACGCCTCCGTCGCTTGCGTGACCGCGCCAAGGATCATCGTCGTCGCTACTCTCACGAGATGGATGAGGTCGAGTTCCTCGAAGAACCTGCGCCGGTTGAAGATACCATCGAAGAGGCCGCTCCGCTCAAACTTCGCTCTGCGGAAGACCTCAAGGTTGGTGAAGCGCGCGAAGAGCAGCTTGGCGATACTCCGATCCTGGTTCGTCAAAAGGTTCACGAAGCCGAACCGATGACGGTTGATGAAGCACTCAACCAGATGGAAATGGTTGGCCACCCGTTCTTTCTGTTCATTGACAAGGAAACGAAGCAACCGTGCGTCGTCTACCACCGACACGGTTGGACCTACGGTGTCCTGCGTCTGAACACGACAACGGACTGCTGACGACTCGATAGTCAAAAGTGTGAGCCCCAAGAGTTTTCTTGGGGCTCACACTTTTATGCGTTGGAGGTTAAAGACGGCAGAGGAGGCTAGAGCTCGCCGTCTTCGACGCTACGCAGGAAGTCAGACAGGCGGTTTGCCGCTGCAACGACGGACGGGCCGTGCTGGCGACCGGGCTGGCGCCCCATGCGTTCAATCGGACCGGAAATCGACAGGGCAGCGAGGACTCGACCCGAGGGGCCTCGTACCGGAGCGGAAACTGACGCGACTCCCGGCTCGCGTTCACCGACAGACTGTGCCCACCCGCGACGACGAACCTGAGAGAGCGTCGTCGCGTTGAAGGAGGCTCCGTAAAGACCGCGGTGCAGGCGGTCGGGTTCTTCCCATGCAAGCAGAACCTGTGCTGCGCTACCAGCGGACATCGATAGAGTTGCGCCAACCGGGATGGAGTCGCGCAGACCCATCTCACGTTCGGATGCGGCAACGCAGACACGGTAGTCGCCTTGGCGACGGAAGATCTGTGAGGATTCCTTCGTATGATCCCGAAGAGCCTTCAGGACGGGCATCGACGCTGCAAGCAGACGGTCTTCGCCAGCAGACGAAGCGAGTTCTTGGAGGCGGGGACCGAGAACAAAACGTCCCTGCATGTCGCGAGCAACCATGCGGTGGTACTCAAGGGCAACCGCTAGACGGTGCGCGGTGGGTCGAGCCAAACCTGTCGCGGAGACGAGTTGAGCCAAGGTAGCAGGTCCGGCTTCAAGCGCGCCAAGAACGAGTGCTGCCTTGTCAAGAACTCCGACTCCGCTAGTCGTTGAATCCTCCATATTCAAAAGTTTGCCATCTCAACCAATGAGACTGCAACTCTTCGCATGCTGAAACGGCAGACGATGAACAAGGAAACAGCAAGCGAATAAGTCGCTCGGTGACCGTTTGTCTGTAAGTAAGCGCTGTTCAGGACTATTTTGAACGCACGTAAGGGGGAAACATGACCGGCACAATGGCCGAAAAGGTCTGGCACGACCATATTGTGAAAAAGGGCGAAGGTGGCGCCCCTGACCTTCTTTACATTGACCTCCACCTTGTTCACGAAGTGACCAGTCCCCAGGCTTTCGAAGGGTTGCGCTTGGCAGGGCGAAAGGTTCGTCGTCCCGATCAGACGATCGCCACCGAGGATCACAATACCCCGACCCTCGATATCGACCTGCCGATCGCTGATGAGACCAGCCGTACACAGATTCACACTCTGCGTTCGAACGCTGAAGAGTTCGGTATTCGTCTGCACTCGCTGGGTGATGCCGACCAGGGCATCGTTCACGTTGTCGGCCCGCAGCTGGGTATCACTCAGCCGGGTATGACAATTGTCTGCGGTGACTCGCACACCTCGACGCACGGTGCATTCGGCGCACTCGCATTCGGTATCGGTACCAGCCAGGTCGAACACGTTCTGGCAACCCAGACCCTGCCACTGGCTCCGTTCAAGACCATGGCAATCACCGTCAACGGTTCCCTGCCTGCAGGGTCGACTGCGAAGGACATCATCCTCGCTGTCATCGCAAAGATCGGCACCGGCGGTGGCCAGGGCTACGTTCTGGAATATCGAGGCCAAGCAATCCGCGAGCTGTCGATGGAAGGCCGCATGACGATCTGCAACATGTCGATTGAAGCGGGCGCCCGCGCCGGCATGGTTGCTCCCGACGAAACCACCTTCGAATACATCAAGGGCCGTCCGCACGCTCCCGAAGGGGAAGAGTGGGAACGCGCAGTCGAATACTGGAAGACTCTGCGATCCGACGATGATGCCGTCTTCGATAACGAGGTCATCCTCGAAGCCGCCGATATTGAGCCATTTGTCACTTGGGGCACAAACCCCGGCCAGGGCGTGCCGCTCTCAGCCACTGTCCCGAATCCGGATGATTTCACCGATGAGACTGGCAAGATGGCAGCCGAGCGTGCGCTTGAATACATGGGGCTCGAGGCGGGCACTCCGATGCGTGAAATCCCGATCGATACCGTCTTTCTCGGCTCGTGCACGAACGGTCGTATCGAAGATCTGCGTGCAGCGGCAGCCGTCATCAAGGGCCGTAAGAAGGCAGACAGCCTGCGCATGCTGGTCGTGCCCGGCTCTGCTCGCGTGCGCCTGCAGGCTGAAGCTGAAGGACTGGACAAGATCTTCACCGACTTCGGCGCTGAATGGCGTAATGCCGGTTGCTCGATGTGCCTGGCAATGAACCCCGACAAGCTGAAGGAAGGGGAGCGTTCAGCATCCACCTCGAACCGTAACTTCGAAGGTCGCCAGGGTAAGGGTGGTCGCACCCACCTGGTTTCCCCGCTGGTTGCCGCTGCAACCGCGGTTCGAGGCACCCTGTCCAGCCCCGCTGATCTGTAAGAAACGAAGAAGGAGATAACACTCATGGAGAAGTTCACGACCCATACCGGTGTTGGTGTTCCGCTTCGTCGCTCGAACGTCGATACCGACCAGATCATTCCCGCCGTCTACTTGAAGCGCATTACTCGCAGCGGCTTCGAAGACGCTCTCTTCGCTGCTTGGCGTAACGATCCCGAGTTCATTTTGAACCAGGATGCGTACCGCTCTGGCTCTGTCCTGATTGCCGGCCCCGACTTCGGTACCGGTTCGTCGCGTGAACACGCGGTATGGGCGTTGAAGGACTACGGTTTTCGCGTCGTCCTGTCTGCCAAGTTTGCCGATATTTTCCGAGGCAATGCGGGTAAGCAGGGTCTTGTTGCTGGCGTGATCTCTCAAGAAGACTGTGAGTCCCTGTGGAAGATCCTCGAAAACGAGCCGGGCACAGAAGTCACTGTTTCGCTTGAAAACAAGACGGTGACCGCCGGTCCGGTCACCGCGTCCTTCCAGATTGATGACTACGTGCGCTGGTGCCTGATGGAGGGCCTCGACGATATTGCTCTCACTCTCCGCGACGAAGACGCAATCGACGCCTACGAAACCAGCCGTCCTTCTTTCAAGCCGAAGACGCTTCCGGCGAAGTATCTTCCGAAGGAAGAGGTCATTCCTGCTCGTCCTGTTGGGCTGGGAATGCCGTCCGCTCGCTGAACGAGTTCGGATCACTGAATACTTCGAAACTCGGTTTCATCTGAGTGTGTTGTGCCGTGAGTGAATCTGTGGGAGACGTGACTCTCCTTTGCAGACGCTCACGGCACGCCGTGCTTTAAAGTTGAGGCAGACTATTCATCTTTTTGAGGAGCCTGATTCATGCCCTCCGTGCTTCGCGTTGAAGGCGGTCACCCGCTAACCGGTGAAATCACTGTTCGTGGTGCCAAGAACTTCGTGCCCAAAGCGATGGTTGCGTCGCTTCTTGGTGAATCTCCGTCACAGCTGTCGAACGTGCCGTTGATTTGCGACGTTGATGTTGTGTCGGACCTGTTGCGCCTTCACGGCGTGACTGTTGATTTCGACCAAACAACCGGTGTGATGACGCTGGACCCGACGAACGTTCAGGTTGCGTCGCGCTCTGACATCGATTCCCTCGGCGGGGCTTCGCGCATCCCGATTCTGTTCTGCGGTCCGTTGTTGCACCAGCTCGGTGAAGCCTTCATCCCGGAACTGGGTGGGTGCAACATCGGTGGTCGCCCCATTGACTTCCACCTTGAAGGCCTGCGCAAGTTTGGCGCGAACGTCGATAAGCGTGTTGACGGCGTCCACATCACGAAGCCCGCAGAGGGCTTGCACGGTGCGGTTATTGAGCTTCCGTTCCCTTCAGTCGGTGCCACCGAGCAGACCCTTTTGACCGCTGTTCGTGCTGAAGGTATTACCACCTTGAAGGGGGCGGCGATCGAGCCTGAGATCATGGATCTCATTAACGTCCTGCAGAAGATGGGTGCCATCATCTCCGTCGATACGGATCGCACGATCCGCATCGAAGGCGTGCCCACGCTGAAGGGCTACCGCCATACCGCACTTCCTGACCGTATTGAGGCTGCATCATGGGCCGCCGCTGCGCTGGCAACCCGCGGTGATATTTATGTCCGTGGCGCACACCAGCCCGACATGACGACCTTCCTTAACACCTTCCGCAAGGTTGGTGGAGCGTTCAACATCGACTCTGACGGCATCCGCTTCTACCATCCCGGTGACGAACTGAAGTCGATTGCCCTTGAAACGGCCGTGCACCCGGGCTTTATGACCGACTGGCAACAGCCTCTTGTCGTTGCTTTGACTCAGGCTGAAGGCCTGTCCATCGTTCACGAAACCGTCTATGAGAACCGATTTGGGTTCACGAAGGCCCTGCGCAAGATGGGCGCAAATATTCAGGTCTACCGCGAGTGCTTGGGCGGAACACCGTGCCGTTTCGGCCAGCGTAACTTCTTCCACTCCGCTGTTATTTCCGGCCCCACTCCGCTGCATAGTGCGGACATCGAGGTTCCTGATCTGCGCGGTGGCTTCTCGCATCTGATTGCTGCGCTTGCCGCTCAGGGAACGTCTACGGTTGCTGGCATTGACGTGATTGCTCGAGGCTATGAGCACTTTACGAAGAAGCTGCACCAGCTGGATGCTCGCGTCGACTACGTGAAGTAAGCGAATCAATGACTGCGCACACTACGGCGGAGAGGCGATCAATCCATCTGCTGATTTCTTCTATGTCAGCCGGTGGTCGTTCAGTGAACGTCGGCCCCGAAGTTGTCCGCATTTTACGTGGCGGTGGTTGGGCGGTCCGAGTCAGCGTCACCAGAGCGTCGGATGACCCTTGTCAGATTGCGTCTGCAACAACCGAGGATGTGATTGGTGCCCTGGGTGGTGACGGTTTCATTTCGGCGATCGCACGAGGCGCCCACGAAGCTGGCACGTTGTTCGCGCCGATTCCTGGCGGACGAGGCAATGATCTGTGTCGAGCTCTTGGGATCAGCCCCGATGCGTCAGCTCGCGCGAAACAGTTGGCAGAACTGGGTTTTGTGAACGAAGAAAGCGACGAGCTATTTGCTTCGCGAATTCGCCCGATGGACGGAATGTGGGTGACCACCCCAGACGGAACTGTTCATTCCCTGGTTTTGGGGCTGGTCTCTTTGGGCTTGGATGCGAAGGCGAATCTATTGGCGAACGAGTCAATGTTTACGTCTGGTCCTATCGCATACGGCTATGGAGCGTTCGCTGCTCTCGCAACCCATCGCCCTTCCACCATTACGCTGAAGATTGATGGGCAAGAACGCGAGCTTACTGGGTGGATCACGTCCGTTTCTAACTCTGGACGATTGGGTGGTGGCGTTCGCCTTGTTCCTCAGTCCGATATGACCGACGGGATCATGGAACTGTGCCACGTTGAAGACATCCCGTTGCTGAAGGCTCTTCCGATCTTGGCGAAGGTTGTGGGTGGCCGCTCGCAGGGGCATGAGGTCATCCATGTGGAGCCGGCCTCGTCGATTGAAATTACCCAGCCCGTTGGCATGGTTGCCATGGCGGACGGCGATAAGGTGGCCGAGATTCCCTTCACCGTGACTTCGGCGCCGCACATCGTCGACGTTCTGGTCTGAGGAACGTAGTCGGCGTAAGGCGTGGCGGATCGCTCCTGCACCCATTCGCCGACCTTAGACGCAAAGGCGCAGGTGGACAGCACCCTGACATTCCGCGATGAGTGCCTGTTCTCACGTTAGACTTCGATCCATGAGCACGAAGATCACTGGCGTCTACCGCTTCGCCCAGAACGTCCTGCGTCCGATCATGACACCGTGGGTGAAGATTGATGCGCAGGGTACCGAAAACATCCCGGAAAACGGCCCGTATTTGCTGATTGTGAACCATTTGTCAGCCGTTGATCCTCTGAGCCTCTGCTGGTTCTACATGAAGCGCAAGACGAAGATTCGTTTTCTGGCGAAGAAGTCGATGTTTTCTGTGCCGGTGATGGGCACAATTTTTGCGGGCATGGGGCTGATCCCCGTTGACCGCGAAGTGAATCCCGCTCAGTCTTTGGAAGCTGCCACCGAGGCTCTGAAAGACGGCGATATTGTCGCTATCTGGCCGGAAGGCACATTCACTCAAGACCCCGATCAATGGCCGATGTCGTTCAAGACGGGTGCTGCGCGCCTGGCGTTGGACACCGGTGTGTCGGTGGTTCCGATTGCCCAATGGGGTGCTCAATTCGTCAAGGGCCCGTACTCGTCGAAGATTGATTTCCGCCCTGGGCGCACGATTCGCTACCAGATCATGCCTCCTGTTGACCTGTCGGATCTGATGAGTGACCAGGGGGCAGATAATCACGAGGCAGTGAAAGAAGCGACTTCGCGCATGCACACTGCGCTGACCAAGGGAGTGGCACAACTGCGCGGCCTTGAACCTCCGACTCGTATGTGGCAGGCGAAGACGAAGGCCGGCCCGTGGTGGGAAAAAGAAGGTAAGAAGCTCGAAGAGAAGAAGGCGAAGAAGGCAGGCAAATAGGCTGGGGAAGACACGCGCTCCCGAGGCTCTCGCTCTGCTTGCTATTTCTGGATTAGCTCTGCTTGCTATTTCTGGATGTCGATTACTGCTCGAAGCGGATGTGTCAGGAAGCCGAGCTGGAAATTCCTCGCGTGATCCATACCGATCACGATGTGGGTCGAATCTTCAAAGGTTCCGTCTTCGCGTACGTCCAAGGGACCAACCTGCAGGTTTCGTGGCCCCTGATAATACTGCTCGAGTTGTCCGTCCATGATCGGCATTGATGTTCCGGTCAGGACGAAATCAAGATAGGCGACGCCTTCCACGTCCAATTCCTGTCCGCGTCCCTGTTCGATCGGCTTGTCGGCCCACGATTGGTGGTAGCCCAGGGTGGCCTCGCCGGTGAACTCAACGACAATGCGATAGAAAGTGTCGTGTTCGCCAACACGCATATCGTGGAAGATTGCTGGGGTTTCGCCAGGTTGAGACGGGGCGTCTTCCAACTCGTTGACCCAAGCGTCGCCGTTAATTGGCTGCGTGCCCTGTTCGTGTGCGTCAGGGCCAGATTCTGGGGTGGCATCACCTGACTGGCCAGATTGTGAGGGCATCGGTTGTGGTGTCGATCCATCACTCATAGTGTCGTCGGCTTGAGGTGCGCAGGCGCCCAAGATCACACCGCAGGATGCCAGCAGGGCAACGCCAATCACACGCTTACGAGACATCATTGAATCTTCACCGCCATAATTGTCGAGGTGCTAGTAGGGTCTCACATATGAGTAAGGAACGTGTGTTTACGCGCGCGGCGGTTTTAGGTACCGGCGCTTGGGGTACTACTTTTGCGCAGATTCTTGCGGATGCTGGGCTCAATGTAACAATGTGGGGTCGGAAAGCTACCACGGTTGACTTCATCAACTCGGGTGAGAACGCGACCTATCTTCCCGGTATTGAACTGTCGGATCAGATCAGTGCGTCGACGTCTATCGAAGAGGTTGTGACCGGCGCTCAACTGATCGTTATCGCTGTGCCGGTTGCCGGTGTGCGTTCGACTCTGGAGGCTGCGCGCCCATGCTTGAGTGATGATGTTGTGATCGTGTCTCTTGCGAAGGGCTTGGAGCTTGCAAGTCATCTGCGCGTCGACGAGATTATCGAACAAGCCTCGGGACTAGGCCAAGATCGTATTGCTATCATTTCCGGGCCGAACCTGTCGCGCGAAATCGCCGAGCATCAGCCGACGGCCACAGTCGTTGCCTCAACGAACCAGCAGTTGGCTATCGATATTGCGAAGGCGTGTCACACCTCGTACTTTAGGCCGTATGTCTCGACGGACGTTATTGGCTGTGAGATCGCGGGCGCGACGAAGAACGTCATTGCCGTGGCTATTGGCGCTGCAGAGGGGATGGGGCTGGGGCTCAATACCCGCGCGACTCTCATTACACGAGGTCTTGCTGAGATGACTCGCCTGGGTCAAGCGCTTGGGGGAGACCCCGCCACATTTGCTGGACTCGCCGGTATTGGTGATCTGATGGCAACCTGTTCGTCGCGCCTGTCACGTAACTTCTCCTTGGGTCATCGTATGGGTACGGGCTTGAGTTTGGACAAGGCCCTCGCGTTGTCACCTGGCGTTGTTGAAGGCGTGCGTTCTGCCGAGCCGATCCTTGCTGTCGCTGATTCGCTGGGCATCGATATGCCGATCAGCGCAGCCGTTCTAGCCGTTGTCAGCGGTGACGCCACGATCGAACAGATGGGACAGATGCTCCTTGCGCGCCCGCAGAAGATGGATGGCTGGGAGATCTCGCTACTCTGAGGTTCCTATTCGCGCCCTTGTTCGGGTGGCGTTCACGCGTAGCGTGAAAATATGCCGAGCGTGGCTTCGGCAATGCGAGTAAACGGGCACACCGCTACCGCGTAGTCGAACGGGCGCGCGGTGGCGATACTCTTAACGCATGACTGAAACTGAAAAGCGTCGCGTCCTCATCGTTTTTGGTGGACGCTCAGGTGAACACGAGGTTTCGTGTGCGACAGCGGCCGGAATTCTGCGCGCAATTGATCGCGAGAAGTGGGATGTTCTGCCCGTCGGTATTACTCACGATGGGGAATGGGTGCGCGTAGCCGATGACCCTTCGGCGTTGGAATTCAAAGACGGACACGGCCAGAGCGTGACGGCCGGCGCCTCGCGCGTTGTTCTTGCTCCCGGTTCTGGGTCGCTGCTTGACGTCACCTACGAAGGCGATCCCTCGGCTTTAGATTCCCATGTTTCCGGCGTTGAAGACCTTGGACATGTTGACGTTGTCCTGCCTCTATTGCACGGACCCTACGGCGAAGACGGCACCATCCAGGGCCTCTTCGAGATGGCGAACGTCCGCTACGTCGGATGCGGCGTCACCTCCAGCGCAATCTCTATGGACAAGCACCTGACGAAGACCGTGCTTGCCGCAGCCGGAATCGACGTGGGGCAGTGGGAACTCATCACCGCTCTTCAATGGGCAGAAGACCCCAAGGCATGCACCGACCGCGTGAGCGCACTTGGATACCCTGTGTTCGTGAAGCCCTGTCGCGCAGGCTCCTCCATCGGTATCACCAAAGTCGATTCCGCGGGCGAGCTTGCAGTCGCCATGAAGGAAGCGCAAAACGCTGACCCGCGCGTCATCGTCGAAGCCGGAATCGTTGGACGCGAAATCGAATGCGGCGTCCTCGGATCCGCCACGGGACACCCGCGCACCGCGCCCCTCGGCGAAATCGAGGTCCCCGAAGGCGAGTTCTACGACTACGAACTCAAATACGTCGACACCGAAGCCATCGGCCTCGTGTGCCCGGCAAACGTGGCGCCCGAATTCGAAAAGAAGATCCGCGACACGGCTGCCCGCGCGTTCGACGCTTTGGAATGCGAAGGTCTGGCACGCGTCGACTTCTTCCACAATGAAGAAACCGGATCCGTCATCATCAACGAAGTGAATACCATGCCCGGATTCACGCCGATCTCCATGTTCCCGCAAATGTGGGCAAAGGGAGGACTCGACTACACCAGCTTGATTGACACACTTCTTGAAGAAGCGCTCGATCGGGAACTCGGATTGCGATAAGTGTCGAACCGATAAAGACAACGGGAAGGGGCGTACCCAGATTTGAGTACGCCCCTCCTTGATCTTAGACGCGAGTGTGCCCCCGCCCCTGTAGTGGTGAGACGGTTTCCAAGTGGAGGCGGCCTCGTCGCTGAGCGAACAAACGACCACTGTGGCGTGCGCTGGCTCTCAGGACTTAACTCCCACAAGCATGCGCCGATTCGGTATCTTTGGAACTATGACGACCAAGCCCAAAGTCACGCTGGTGACATCATCTGCAATGCCGAACCTCTACCACGGTGAGGAAGGATTGCTGGATGCTCTCGCGGAACGCGGATGCGACCCCCACATTAAAGTTTGGAATGACCCGGACGTGGACTGGAACGAAGCCGGAATGGTCATCGTTCGTTCGGTCAGCGACTACCCGTTGCAACGCGACACCTTCCTCGAATGGACCAAGAAGGTTCCGCGAATCCTGAACCACCCCGACATTCTCGAGTGGAACACGCATAAGACCTACCTGCGCTCGCTGGCGAAGCGCGGTCTGCCCACCATTCCCACCACCTGGCTGGAACCTGAGCAGAACCTGTCGAAGCACCAGATCCACACACGATTCCCGGCCTCTGGTGAGTTCATTGTCAAGCCCGCCGTTTCGTCCGGCGTGCGTGATATCGGCCGATACACCACTCTTTCCACCCCGCAGCGTCAAGCCGCCATCGCGCAGGTCCAGCAGCTGCTGGGCGAGGGACGTGCGGTCATGGTTCAGCGCTACCTCGAAGAAATCGACACCAACGGTGAGATTTCGCTGGTGTTCTTCAATGGTCTGGTCTCGCACGCTGTGGTGAAGCGTGCGCAGCTGCACCCCGCATCCGTCACCGACCCGAGCATGCACGAAGCAGTTGTCACCGCTCAGGCAGCCGACTCTGTCGCATGGCAGTGGGGCGAAGAAATCCGCCGTAACCTGCACGCATACGTGAAGGAACGCATTGGACGCGACGAACAGTTCCTGTTCAACCGCGTGGACCTGGTGCCGGACGGTAAGGGCTCGTTCTTGGTCATGGAAGTGTCTTTGGTTGATGCTGACCTGTACCTGGGCGCAACGCCGGAAGCGCTCGGAAACTTTGCTGATGCAATCTCGGTGCGTGCGCACTGGTGAGCATCTCGCTTGAGTGAGGACGCCCCGAAGGCCTGAACTAGCGCCCGGAAGTTGGCGAACTAGCCCCTGGAAGTTGGACTGGTTTAATTCTAGGTGGTTAGGGTCTCAAGGGTCTGATTCCGATATTGCATCGGTGCCTGGCTGAGTCTTTTCTGTTCCCAGGTGCACTTGGTGCGACGAATGTGGGTTTAAAAGCTCGGTTTTGTCGCGTTGGGTGCGGTTGGTGCCGTGTGTGGGTTGATTTTTTGTTCCCGACTGCACTTGGTGCGACGGATGTGGGTTTAAAAGCTCGGTTTTGTCGCGTTGGGTGCGGTGGGTGATGTGGTGGTGCGTGTGTGTGGTTCCCGGGTGCGCTTGGTGCGACGGATGTGGGTCTAAAAGCTTGGTTTTGTCGCGTTGGGTGCGGTGGGTGATGTGGTGGTGAGTGTGTGTGGTTCCCGGGTGCGCTTGGTGTGACGGATGTGGGTTTAAAAGTTCGGTTTTGTCGCGTTGGGTGCGGTTGGTGACGTGGCGCCTTGCTTGGTGTGGCTTTGCGCTTGTTGGGGGCGACGTGGCGAATGACACGCGCTAGTACCCAGTACGATTTTCATTTGAGGTGACTTATTTGCTAGAGTTTTCTCCGTTGCGCTAAGCGCTTCAATGGTGGCTGTAGTTCAGTTGGTAGAGCACCTGGTTGTGGTCCAGGACGTCGCGGGTTCGAGTCCCGTCAGCCACCCAGATGAATCCCGGAACCTTGCGGTTCCGGGTTTTTGTTTTCGTAAGGAGTTTCCTACGCTGACGGGGGCATAAGGGGGGGGCTCCGCGAATGTCTGAGGACTACAGTGGCAATTTTTCTTACGAGGAACTGGAGGGGAAATGATGACCGTTGAGGTCGCTCGTGATCGTGGCTGGTGGATCGCTCATTTAACGTACGCTGGGCAGACCTACCACACGCAGGGCCACACGCTCCGCGAATTGCGAGAAATGATTGATGATCTTTTCTCTTTTGTGTGTGAAGACGAAGGCAAACCTGGTTCAGCCACCGCGACCTTCAGATTACGGTTGGTGCCGCTTCGTCGCTGGTAAGGCGACGAGCTACGAGGCTCCCCAGAGCGCTCGGCGGAAATGCTTCGTGATATTCGCGCCACATAGGCGTTGAGCCCTCATCAGGGGCGCGACCTCGTGCATCGTGGAATGATCCACTTGTGGCAACTGAATCCACCCACGTCCACCGTGCTCACGCCGCCAGCAACTTCATCACCGTCGTCGGCGTGCGCGAATTGCACCCAACGCGGATAATGAAACGACGCCGATAATCGGCGATCCCCCCCCCACAATCTTTGGAGGCATCATGCCCGACGTTCTCGCCTACGCGTGCGACGACACCGCCAGCATTTTCCACAAAACCACCATTCACCTGCGCGAACCCGGCCCCGGCGAAATCTATTTCGAGGTCAAGTACGCCGGCGTCTGCCACTCCGACATTCACAGCGCCAGGGGCGAGTGGGGCCCGAAGAAGTACCCTCTGGTCCCCGGTCATGAGATCGCCGGCATCGTCACCAAAGTCGGCGAAGGCGTCACGAAGTACAAGGTTGGCGACAAGGTCGGCGTCGGTTGCCTGACCAACTCGTGTGGCACGTGTGAAATGTGCACCTCGGGCTACGAACAGTTCTGTACAGGGGACGAGGCCGGCCTTCCAGGAGCGCTCTGGACCTACGGTTTGGATGCCGATGGAAATCCGACTGCCGGCGGTTACTCCCAGGGCTTCACGGTGTCGGAAAACTTTGCGTGCCGTATCCCGGATGAAATCCCGTTTGAGGCAGCGGCTCCGTTGCTGTGCGCGGGTATTACGACGTATTCGCCACTGAAGCGCTTCGGAGCTGGCCCCGGCAAGAAGGTCGCAATTGTGGGCATGGGCGGACTGGGGCACATGGCGGTCCAGATTGCGGCGGCCATGGGTGCCGAGGTCTCCGTGATTTCGCACGGTCGTTCGAAGGAAGAAGATGCGCGTCGGTTCGGCGCAACGCACTTCTACGCCACCAGTGAAGAGGGGACAGTCGCCTCGCTTGCTTCCAGCTTTGACCTGATTATCTGCACCGTTAGCGCCGCGAACCTTGATTACGCGGGGCTGATTGCAACACTGCGTCCGCTCGGTTCCTTCGTGAACGTCGGCCTGCCCGAGACACCGCTGACCCTGCCGTGGCGTTCGGTCATTGGCGGTAACCGAATCGTTGCTGGTTCCAACATTGGTGGCATCCCCGAAACGCAGGAAATGTTGGACTTCTGTGGCGAGCATGGAATCGCCCCGCAGGTTCAGATCATCAGTGGCGAAGACATCACCGAGGCCTACAACAACGTTGTCGACTCTAAGGTGCGCTACCGCTACGTGATCGATACGGCAACGTTCTGAAATACGTTGCTTCATGAGCATTGAAGTGAAAGAGGCCGTGACCTTTATGCGGGTCACGGCCTCTTTTTGACTGTCGGGGTGACAGGATTTGAACCTGCGACATCCTGCTCCCAAAGCAGGCGCGCTACCAAGCTGCGCCACACCCCGAAACACACGCAACGGCGTTTGAGGGCGCCGAAGCGAAATGCTACATGGAAGATCATAAGGCCTAGAGGGTTAAATTTCGCAATCGAAGTGAAAACCCGCTACTATCGACCATGCGCGCTTTGATGCGTCTGCGGATGTAGCTCAATGGTAGAGCCTCTGCCTTCCAAGCAGATCACGCGGGTTCGATTCCCGTCATCCGCTCTGATAACCCCCGGTTTTCGTTGAGAATCGGGGGTTTTTGTTGCTATCACGCCGTTTGTGGTGGGGTGGTGTGGGGGAGAGTGAAAGCCGTTTAGGTGCCTGAAATTGGTATCATGCTGGTATCAAGCCCGCCTGATACCAATAGCCGTTGAAATTGATACCAGGCACAACCAACGGAGCTGAAATGCCACAGTTACCGCGTGGAATCGAGAAATACTGAGGAAAATACCGCGTCCGCTTCAGTTTTGAGGGCAAACGGTACCTAATCGGCTCATATTCCAACCTGAAAGACGCCCAAAACGCGATGGCGATTGCGAAATCAGAGATGATTCGTGGGGTGTATATCACACCCGCTGACCGTCGTAAGCGTCGGAAGGAAGCTGAGGAAGCCGAACGCGCGGAAGCTTGGGGAGAGTTTCAAGTTCTAGTCATTTTCTTGCTTTGTATCCTCTTTCCACCTGTCAACACTTTACTAGTGTGGTATTATGGGGGTGTAGGAAGGGGGTGAAGGAAACGGATTTCGTAGGAATTACTGGGAATCCTCTTCGGGATCGCTGAAATCATCAAGGCAAGCGCCAAGGTGATCACAGTACCGAGGAACAACCGCAAATGAGACCGATGGCCCGGAGATGCCAGTAACAACTCCGGGCCACCGGCCCCTACGAAAAATTCCACCACACAACATGAACAACATCAAGGACATCCTGATCTCGCTCGCTCTCGCATGCATCATCGTCTGGCTTGCCGTCGAAGGCTATACGGTCTACGCAGCAATCGCAGGCACGTTGCTTGTCGTCGCATGGGTCATCTACCTGATTGCATTCATCATGGGAAGGAACAAGAAATGACAGACCAGACACCCGTCTACCTGTCTCGCTCTGACCTTGCCCGCCGTATTGGCGTACAAGTAGGCACTCTAGGGCACTACACGCTTCCAGAGCCCGACGTGTACATCGGACTCGAAGGCAGGCGCACAATGGGCTGGAAAGTAGAAACAATCGACGAGTGGAACGCTCGCCGCCCAGGACGCGGCAACTGGTCAAAGCCAACCAATTGATGACAGATACGCAAAAACCGCCCTCACAATCCACGCGGGAAAGCGAGGGCGGTTTTTGATTCCCAGCCGGGTAGTGTTTGTCATTGCCAGAGGCTTCTAAGCAGTTTAGGCGCGACTCTAAGCGTCCATGCGTTTTCTCTGCTGACGCGGTTAGGGCGCGAATATCGAGCCGGAGCCCGTCGATTTGGTCTTCTGCCCGTTGGTCGCGTCGTTCGCGACTGCGAGCATCCTCCACGCGGGCGCGTTCGATTTCATCGATTTTGCGCACAAGAGTTTTCATACCCGCGCGCACTTCATCCAAATCATCACGCAAATGCGTTCCATGGCTGTTGGTGATCCCCTCGCGGGCTCCGCGCGCTTCGGCTGAAGCAATATGGACGCTGAATCAGCGCGCCGATAACGTTGTCGATTTCCCGCGAGCGCGGGCATGAAGAAACCCCGGAGCTTCAGTGGCTTCGGGGTTCTCTCTGTGTGTTGAAGGTGTTGGTGCTGTTAGCGCTTGAGCTTCTACAGCTTGTTCAGCCGTTCTTCGTAGATCGCGTTGTACTCTCCGAGGGTGCCTGTGCGGATCTCGGTGTGCTCCCAGATCTCCAGGATGTGGTCGCGCGCCTCGGTCATGGTGAGTCCGCGGATCCCGAGTTCGTCCATGTAGTGCTGGAGCTCATCATCGGCCGTGCTGTGGCTGATCCAGTCCGGGTCGATGTAGGTGACGGGGTCTCCGTACCAGGCGAGCATGGCGACGACCTTGCCATCGCGGATCAGGTCGACCCATGAGACTGGCGTCTCGTCGACGAGGAAGATCATGCATGGGTAGCGGCCCTCCGGGAGGGACGATTCGCCGGCGGGACTTATCGCAGCGGCAGAATGCCACTCGCCGTCGATCCATCCGGATTCTTCGACGAGCCTGTTCAGCTCCTCATTCGAGAGCGACTTCTTCTTCGGCTCCATGGCGTTGTTCTACTCTTTTTCCTCGAGAATCGTAGCAAAGACGTGAATCTTGCCCGCCTTTTTATCTTTTTGTACGTGATCGATTCTGTATTTCAGGCCGCGGTGGAGAATGATTTCGCGCTCAGATGCACCGTATTGACCAATCCGCATCGGATTGACCGCCCGAGTTCCTTGGGGAACGCTGAAATGAATCTGCACCGGCTTGTGGTCGTACACGGCTTTTGGCCTGACTGATGTCGATGTGTATTGGTGCTACGTCTGAATAGAGCCCTCAAGCTTCTTCTAGCCTTGGCATGAAGAACTCATACCAGTATGGTTCTTCTTCTCGCATGATCTGAATCTGCTCTGGGGTGAACTTAGAGGGGAAATCAGTCCACAAGTTGAAAATTGTTCTCTTGTCAAACGTAACAAGAATGGGTCCGCGCAATGGTGATCCATCATCACTGAGCTCAGCTACTCTCCATACGCGCTGCGAAGACCGCACAGGGTCGTCAATGACATAGCGACTATCTAATGTCACCGTCAACCCCTTTCTGCTGTTCGATATCCGCCTTACCCAGCTGGAATGCATGAAAACCAGCGTAATCTTCATCGTCTTCGCGTATCTTCGGCGAAGTCCATGCCAGATACTCGGTCTCGAGAGACTTCGGAAGCCTCTCCTGCGACTCTGTGAGGGAGTAGAGCATCTCATGCAATGCGATCGTCGACTCTTCATCGATCGTCGAATAAAGATCCGCAGCGAACTTTTCGCCAAGAATTGTTGCTGCCCGTGTTGTCTTCCAGAAATCAAACAGAGTAAACGCAAGGCGCGTCTGTTGCTCGTAGGAAGAAGTCGTTTCGGACATACCTAAAGCGTACCCTTCGCGCGCCCATTGTTGGATAAACGGAGGAAACTCAGTCTTTCTCGGTTTGCTATCGCGCCGTTTGTGGCGAGGTGGCGAGGTAGCGGGGGTGAGGTTTCGCTTCTTTGGCCAGATAAAGTTTGCCCTCAGCGCTGCGAGATTGTCCCTCTTCGGTGCTTTGCCTCTTTTATGTGCGTTTCGCTCAGCAAAGTATCTGACAGGGTGTCATAATAATTGTGTATATGGCATTCGTTCGTTGATCCACGTCAAAGGTCATTGAAGTATGAGCGCAGTAAACCAGAATTCTGAAGTAGCACCCACGCGCCGTGACTGGATGGCTCTAGCAGTTCTCTCCATCGGTCTGGGGCTCATTGTCCTTGACGGCACAATCGTCGGAGTTGCTCTCCCTGTCATTATTGGGGACTTGCAGCTGAATATCACCGACGCGCAATGGGTAAACAGTCTCTATGCAGTCCTGCTCGCAGCGCTTCTGCTTTCGACGGGCAACTTGGCTGATAGGTGGGGGCGTAAAAAGGTATTCCTGATCGGTATCGTCGTGTTCGTAGCGGGGAGTCTCTTAGCTGCCCAATCCGAAACCGCGGGGGTTCTGATCTCGTCGCGCGCGATCCAAGCATTGGGGGCGGCTTTCATCATGCCCTCGACGCTTTCAACGGTAAACGCGGTATTCCGTGGTCGATATAGGGCGGCGGCATTCGGTGTCTGGGGTGCCGTTATTTCCGGCGCTGCCGCAGTTGGGCCACTTGCGGGTGGAGCGCTGACTCAGTGGGCCTCGTGGCCGTGGATCTTCCTGGTCAACCTTCCGATTGGCGCGCTGGTATTTGTCGCCGCGCTGTTTACCGTGCCGAATACTCGGGGGAAGAGTGGGCGTCCCGGCATCGATGTTGATGGAGCCATGCTCAGCGCGATTGGCTTCGGAGCTCTTGTCTTCGCCGTTATCGAGGGCCCTGACCTTGGGTGGTGGACTCCGAAGGGTGAATTCAGCATCTTTGGGTGGGATTGGCCGACAACTGCTGCGCTTTCTCCCGTCCCCGTTGCCTTGGGAGTCGCAGTGATTGCGCTGGCTCTCTTCGTGATGTGGGAACGCCATCGTGAGAAGGTTCAGCGCACAGCTCTTCTTCGCCTGGACCTCTTCCTTCTGCCGACCTTTGCGTGGGGGAACGTGACTGCCGGAATGGTTGCAGTGGGAGAATTCGCGATCATTTTTGTTCTTCCCCTGTATCTCATCAACGCACTTGGCTTGGACATCATGGGCGCGGGGCTCGTCCTTGCGGCGATGGCAGTTGGTGCGTTCTTGTCGGGTGCGTCTGCGCGACATCTTGCGGCGAGGTTCGGCGCTCCGGCGACAGTATTGATCGGACTGGCTCTGGAAGTGGTAGGCATTCTGGTTCTCGCACTTCTTGTGAGCCCGACGACCCCGGGATGGGGGATTGGCCTGCCTCTGACCGTCTATGGTCTTGGACTCGGTCTTGCATCAGCGCAGTTGACGGGCACGGTACTTCGGGATATTCCTGTTCAATTCTCCGGTCAAGGATCGGCGACACAGAGTACGGTCAGGCAGATTGGTTCGGCTTTGGGAACTGCTGTTGCGGGGGCCATGCTCTCCGTTTCGCTCTCGATGGCTCTTCCTCAAGCGCTTGAAGACGCCGGACTGACAGGGGAGGCATTCGATTCCATTGCCGAGGCAACGCGCTCGTCCGCCGGCGTCATGATCGCGCAACTGCGAGCTCAAGGCGATCACAGCGCCCTTGGTGATCAAACTGCTCTCACCGTGGAAGCACTGACGAGGGGCTTTAGCGATGCCACAAGCTGGGCGCTCCTAGCCGCGAGCCTCTTCCTTGTCCTCGGCCTCGTCGGTGTACTACGCCTACGCCGTGCGTCCATGATCTCTTCTGGCGATTAAGTAGGGCGAGGCAGACGGATTGAGTGGATCTCCTTCTGGGAAATGGCGCGCCCAGCGGATACTCCTCGCGATAATTTCTGTATGCCTGAGATGAAGACCCCAGATCTTTCACTGGCGAAAGCTGCAGTGTCGGGGTTATGTATGTGAGAGCCTAGGGATCCTCGAGTTTGCGCACGACTGATGAATGACTGGTCTGTGGATCACTCCTTGGAAACTTCGAAGGTGGAGTCGCCCTCGATTAGTGGAGTTGCGCGCATTTAAGCCATAAACCTGGTCTCGATAGGGACATTGACGCGGGTCTGTCGTAAACTAGGCGAGTTGTCATGCGCCCGAATTGGGTGCTCCCGCAAATTTGAAACGTTTTGGAGTGCACGCACGTGAAGAGCACCGTTGAGACTCTCGAACCCACCAAGGTTCGCCTGACCGTTGAGGTTCCCTACGAGGAACTGTCCGATGAGATGAACAAGGCCTACAAGGATATCTCCCAGCAGGTCTCCATCCCCGGTTTCCGTAAGGGCCACGTGCCACCTCGCATCATCGACCAGCGTTTCGGTCGCGCAGCCGTCATCGAACAGGTCGTCAACGAGGTCCTGCCGGGTCACTACTCGGATGCAGTCGCAGAGCATTCGCTCCGCCCGATGCAACAGCCACAGGTCGAGGTCACCGAGATCCCGAACACCACCGGCGAACAGGGGGGACAGCTGATCTTCACCGCTGAGGTCCCGGTTGTGCCGGACTTCGAGCTCCCCGAATTCGACGAGAAGACCGTTGTCACCGTCGACACCACCGAGGTCACCGACGAAGACGTCCAGAAGGAACTCGACGAGCTCCGCTCTCGCTTCGCAACTCTGAAGACCATCAACCGCAAGGCCAAGACCGGCGATTACGCAACCATCGACATGGTTGCCACCATCAACGGTGAAGAGGTCGACTCGGTCGCAGACGTGTCCTACGAAATCGGCTCGGGCAACATGCTCAATGGTCAGGACAAGGCTCTGCGTGGCACCAAGGCAGGCGACGAGGTTTCCTTCACGTCCACCCTCAAGGGCGGCGACCACGAAGGTGAAGAAGCAGACATCACCATCACCGTGAAGTCCATGAAGGCGCGCGAACTGCCGAAGGCGGACGACGACTTCGCTCAGATGGTTTCTGAATTCGACACCATCGACGAGCTCATGGAAGACCTGCGCACGCAGGCCGGCCAGTCAAAGACCTCGCAGCAGGCGCTACAGGCCCGCGACAACCTGATCACCGACCTCCTCGAACAGGTTGAGATTCTTCTTCCTGAAGAGGTCATCGAGCACGAGGTTTCGCGCCGCGTCTCCGAAGATGCCAAGCCGAAAGAAAAGAAGGAAGCGCGCGCGGCCGTCGAGCGCGAACTGCGTTCTGAACTCCTCTCCGAGGCAATCGCGAAGAAGTTCGATGTTCAGGTTTCCCAGCAGGAACTCATCGACTACGCGATCCAGATGTCGCAGAACCTCGGCATCGACATCAACCAGCTGTTCTCCTCCTCGCAGCAGATGGCAGCAGTTGTCGCAGACCTCGGACGTTCCAAGGCTATGATCGAGGCTCTGCGTCAGGTCACCGTCAAGGACACTGAAGGCACGGTCGTTGACCTCTCTGAGTTCTTCGGCGACGTTGCAAAGGAAGAAGCAGAAGCTGAAGAGGCAGAAGAAACCACTGAAGCCTGATTCAAGCATGCGCTAGCAACACGCGAGTGAATGTGGCCGGTACTTTCGGGTACCGGCCACATTGCATGTGGGAGGCCTCATACTGCTATGAGCACTGCGCCTACAGCGAACAGAGGGGGATTGGCTGAGCCTTGTCCGCGTGAAACCGATAAGTTATACCCAGTGGGATCTGAAAGCGGATCTATTCGACCAAGGAGAATCCTCGTGAGCGACCAGGCTGTAATGGCAGGCGGCGGCGTGCAATCGCCGATGGGTCTGTCCGACTCCGTGTACCAGCGACTTCTTGCAGAACGCATCATTTGGCTGAACGGCGAGGTCCGTGATGAAAACGCCAACGCGATCTGCGCCCAGATGCTTCTGCTTGCCGCCGAAGATCCGGACCGCGACATCTACCTGTACATCAACAGCCCGGGTGGGTCGGTGACCGCAGGCATGGCAATTTACGACACTATGCAGTACGTCAAGCCTGATGTCGTCACTGTCGCAATGGGCTTGGCTGCTTCGATGGGTCAGTTCCTGCTGACCGCAGGCGCGCCGGGCAAGCGCTTCATCACCCCGCATACTCGCGTCCTGCTCCACCAGCCTCTTGGTGGTGCCGGTGGTAGCGCCACTGAGATTCGTATTAACGCGGACCTGATTCTGAAGATGAAGAAGGAACTCGCTGAGATCACCGCTGAGCGTACCGGCAAGTCCGTTGAGCAGATCGAACTGGACGCGGACCGTGACAATTGGTTCTCGGCGTACGAGGCCCTGGAATACGGCTTCGTTGACAAGGTCATCGTGAACCCGCAGGAAATTAGTACGCTCGGCCAGGATGGAGAAAACTGATGAGCACCACCCCGTACTTTGAAGGTATCGCCCGTCAGATGCCACAGGCTCGCTATGTTCTGCCGAATTTCGAAGAGCGCACCGCTTACGGTTTTAAGCGCCAGGACCCCTACGCCAAGCTATTCGAGGATCGCATTGTGTTCCTCGGCGTGCAGGTTGATGACGCGTCTGCTGATGACGTGATGGCGCAGCTTCTGGTTCTGGAAAGCCAGGATCCCGATTCGCTGATCACCATGTACATCAACAGCCCCGGTGGTTCCTTCACCGCGCTGACCGCAATCTACGACACGATGCAGTACATTAAGCCGCAGATCCAGACCGTGTGCCTTGGTCAGGCCGCATCGGCTGCAGCCGTTCTGCTGGCGGCCGGTTCACCGGGCAAGCGCCTGGCACTGCCGAATGCTCGTGTTCTGATCCACCAGCCGGCCATGGAAGGCATGCAGGGGCAGGCATCCGATATCCAGATCGTTGCTGACGAGATCGACCGTATGCGCGCGTGGCTGGAAGATACGCTCGCGCATCACTCGGGCACCCCGGTTGAGCAGGTTCGTCGCGACATCGAGCGCGACAAGATCCTGACCGCTCCCCAGGCGAAAGAATACGGCCTGATCGACCAGGTTCTTCAGTCCCGCAAGGGCTAAAACGCTGGCGCTCACTAGCGTGAAGGTGGCTACGCTGTGGGGAGAAAATGGCGCGCCGAATGGCGGACTTACCTGTCCTCACATAGGCTGAAGACACGCTGAACGGAAGCGTTTGCACGCCAATCCTAGGTGGCAACCAACATATCTACGTGTGACGTCCCGGTGGCGCGCGGTAGTGATGAATTTTGATCGATGGAGGGCTAACGTGGCTCGACTGACCGACGGAGCTGAACTGCTCAAGTGCTCGTTCTGTGGAAAGAGTCAGAAGCAGGTGCGCAAGCTCATCGGCGGTTCCGGTGTCTACATCTGCGACGAGTGCATAGACCTCTGCAACGAAATCATCGCTGAGGAATTGGGCAAGGCTCCCGAAGAAACCTCGGAACTGCCCCTGCCGAAGCCAATTGAAATCAACGACTTCCTGAATTCGTGGGTGATCGGCCAGGATCGTGCGAAGCGTGCGCTGTCTGTCGCGGTCTACAACCACTACAAGCGTGTGAAGTCGCGTGACGCTGGGCATGCTGAAGATATGCAGGGGACCAAGTCGAACATTCTGTTGCTTGGCCCCACGGGTACGGGCAAGACTCACTTGGCGCGTTCGCTGGCGCGTATGCTTGACGTTCCTTTCGCGATCGTTGACGCGACTGCGCTGACGGAAGCCGGCTACGTTGGTGAGGACGTCGAGAATATTCTTCTTCGTCTGATCCAGACCGCGGATGGTGACATTAAAAAGGCTGAACGGGGCATCATCTACGTCGACGAAATCGACAAGATTGGCCGTAAAGGAGAGAACGCCTCGATTACACGCGATGTTTCCGGCGAAGGTGTCCAGCAGGCTCTGCTGAAGATTATTGAAGGCACGGTTGCTTCGGTGCCGCCGCAGGGCGGACGCAAGCACCCGAACCAGCAGTTCCTTGAGATTGACACGTCGGGCATCCTGTTCATCGCAGCGGGGGCTTTCGCCGGTATTGAAGAGATCGTGAAGGCTCGTTTGGGTCAGCGTTCCACCGGTTTTGGCTCAGACCTGAAGTCTGCTGCTGAAATGGGTGACCTGTACAAAGAGATCACCCCGGAAGATCTGCACAAGTTCGGCATGATTCCAGAATTCATTGGTCGTCTGCCGATCCTGACGTCCACGCAGGAACTGACCGAAGAAGACCTCGTCCGCGTCCTGACCGAGCCGACGAACTCCCTAGTTCGCCAGTACCAGCATCTTTTCGAGCTTGACGGCATTGATCTGGAGTTCACGCACGAGGCGTTGCTCGAGGTCGCGGCCTTGGCGAACGAGCGTAAGACCGGTGCCCGTGGCCTGTCGTCGATCATGGAGAACACACTGTCTGACCTGATGTTTGAGCTGCCCAGCCGTGACGACGTGGGGCGCGTTGTGATTACGCGCGAGTACGTTCTTGGTGAAGGTGAGCCTGAGCTCTACGCCGAGCGCGCTCATCAGATTCGCACCGCCTGAACCGGATGGGAAAACCAGTGGCAGAAGAAACACAGATCAGCGCCCACACGTCCGGAGAGGCCCTGATCGGAACAGGCATCCCTGCCGAGCTGGCTGACGCGCGTGGAACCATCGACAACATCGATGCTGCGCTCGTCCATATTCTTGCTGAGCGTTTCCGCTGTACCCAGCGAGTCGGACACATCAAAGCTCTCCATGATCTTCCGCCGGCTGACCCGGCACGTGAAGCACGACAGGTTGCGCGTCTGCGATCGCTCGCCGAAGAATCCGGCCTCGACCCCGACTTTGCTGAAAAGTTCCTTGCCTTCATGGTGAAGGAAGTTATTCGCCACCACGAAGACATCAAGGCCGAGTACGACGAGGGGAGCGCCCACTCAATACCGAAGCATGGCATTGTTGGGAGATGATGGGCACTCGGGTAGGTTGCCTTGAGTGAGGCCAAGCACGTAGAGATCCTGTCCATCCTCGAGCAAAACACGGCTCGCTCCGAAGGGGGGCGAAGACTGACCGTATAAGCGCCCGACGAGGAAGAGAATCTGCTGAGAGACGGTGGATGTGCGAGCGCCCCCCGCCTCGTTTTGCCCTCTCAGGGGTGTCTGGTGGAATTCTGCGCAGGCTCCCCGATAGTTTTCAGGCAGCTTTCAGGGTTGTGGACTGTAATCTATTCAGGCAGTGAGAACCATTGCCGATAAGCAGTCCTCAAGGAGTTTTTTTGATGAAGAATCGCACGCAGATGCGCGCTCTTGCCGTCGTCGCCGTCACCCTGGCTACGGTCCTCAGCGCATGCGGATCGACCGGCTCGTCCACCTCGTCCGCGTCCAACACCAAGAGCCAGAGCGGAACGGCCACCAACGCGGCCAGCAACGACCCGAATCTGCTGTTTGCTCAGTGCATGCGTGACAAGGGCTTCGACGTGCCTGACACGGGCCTGACGCCCGATCAGCTCAACGATCACTCCACCGCCTTCGACTCTGCCCTCAACGAGTGCATGATGAAGGTCTCCGGCTTGACCGGCGAGGACAACATTGCGAACGACCCCGCAGCGCGCGAGTCAATGGTCAAGGCAGCGCAGTGCCTGCGTGAGGCCGGATATGACGTCAAGGACCCGCAGGCGGGCGAAGGCATCAGCGTCAAGGACATCCCCGAGGATGTGCTCAACAAGTGCTTCCAGCAGTCAGGGGCCGCCAAGTGAAGCGTTCGCAAACCCTGCGCCCCGCGGCACTCGCGATCCTGGCGATCGGCGCGCTGACCCTGTCCGCCTGCTCGGGCACCAACACAGACGCCCAAGCCCCCCAGTCCTTTGACGGTGCGACGGAGACCATTACGAAGGGAGACCTGGCGGGGGAGACCACCGTCCAGGGAAACCTCCACTACGCCGACTCCTACACCCTCAAGAGTGCCTTCGAAGGCGTTGTCACCTCCCTGCCCACGCCCGGCACGACCCTCACTCAGGGATCGCACGTGTACACGGTCGGTGGCGACAACACGTATCTGCTCCACGGCTCTACCCCCGCCTGGCGCACGTTTGAGGCAGGCATGGACAACGGCGAGGATGTCACCCAGCTGGAGACCGCGCTGTCCGAGCTCGGCTATTTCACGGCTACCCCCGATGCCCACTTCGACTGGAACACGACCGTGGCGATCCAGAGGTGGCAAAAGGCCCTCGACCTGCCCCAGACCGGCTCGCTGCCGCTGGGCACCGTCCTCTTTGCACCTGAGGACCTGCGTATTGGTGCCCTGAAGGCCCGCGTCGGCGACAACGCGACGATGGAGACGGAACTGTTCACGGCCTCTTCCTCGCGTCAAGTCATCTCCGCGAACCTGAAGCTCTCCGACCAGGCTCTCGGCGTCGTCGGAAACTCAGTGACCGTGCGCCTGCCCGGCTCCACCACCACGACGACCGGGACGATTACCTCGGTCGAACCCCCGCGCGAAAAAGCCAGCGAGGAGGGATCCGAGGAGACGACCAAGGAACGAATTATTCCGATCACCGTCACCCCCGATGACACCTCCGCCCTCGAAGGGCTCCAGGAGGCCTCGGTCTCCCTGGGCCTGACCTCCGAGACTCGCACGGACGTGCTGTCCGTGCCCCTCAGCGCGCTCGTGGCCCTGAGTGCCGACCAGTTCGGCGTCGAGGTCGTGGATGAGTCGGGCAAGATTCGTCGGGTCCCTGTCACCGTCGGCCTGTTCGCGGGAGACCGCGTCGAAGTGAGCGGCGACGAGATCGCCGAAGGCCAGCGCGTGGTGGTGCCCAACCGATGAGCCACATCCTGCAACTGACCGACGTGCACCGGTCCTTCGGTAGCCCGCCCGTGCATGCCTGTAACGGAGTATCCCTGGCCGTCGACGAGGGAGAGTTCGTCGCCATCGTCGGGCCGTCCGGCTCCGGAAAATCCACTCTGCTCAACCTCATCGGAACGCTCGACCGCCCCACCTCGGGCAGCGTGTGCATTAACGGCACAGACGTGTCCTCCCTGCGTGACACGGAGCTGTCGGGAGTGCGATCGTCGCTGATCGGTTTCGTGTTCCAGCAGTTCCACCTGACGGCCGGCGTCTGCGCCCTTGACAACGTCGCAGACGGACTGCTCTATCGGGGCGTGCCCCGTGCCAAGCGTCGCGAGGCCGCGCGTGAGGCTCTGACCCGCGTGGGCCTCGGACACCGCATGGACCACAAGCCCCACCAGATGTCGGGCGGTGAACGCCAGCGCGTCGCAATCGCTCGTGCCATCATCGGGCACCCGGCCCTGCTGCTGGCCGACGAGCCCACCGGCAACCTCGACTCGCGCTCGGGCGCGTCCATCGTCACCCTCCTGCGCGAGCTCAACGAGGCCGGCACCACCATCATCGTGATCACCCACGACAACGACCTGGCGGCCTCGCTGCCCAGGCAGATCGCCATCCGCGATGGCGAGATTGTCTCCGACTCCGCACACCCGGGAGGTGGCCATGGAGAGTGAGAAGAATTCAGAAACCGGTCGCTCCGCCCTGCGCCTCTCGGACGTCGCGCGCCTGGGCCTGACGGGCCTGCGCGCTCGCCCTATGCGTGCCGTCCTCTCGGCCCTGGGCATCGCGATCGGCATCGCGGCCATGGTCGGCGTCGTCGGCGTCTCCGCATCCTCACAGGCCCGCCTGCAAGAGCAGCTGCGGGCGCTGGGTACCAACATGCTGACGGCGCGCAGCGGCGCTGACCTGTCGGGGACGGACCTCATCCTGCCCGAGGACGCCGTGGGCCGCACTCTCATGATCCCGGGCGTCACCGACGCGGCTTCGACGTCGACGCTGAGCGGCGTCTCCGTGTACCGCTCGCGCCTGTCCGACCCGAACGCGACCGGCGGCATCATCACGATGGCGGCTGACACGAACCTCCTGAATGTCGTATCCGGGACCATGAAGAAGGGCACGTGGCTCAACGATGCCACCGCGAAGTATCCGGGCGTCGTCCTGGGCTCGAAAGCCGCGCAGCTGCTCGGCGTCGTCGAGCCAGGCACCCAGGTGTGGCTGGGTGGCATGTCGTTCACCGTCTTGGGCATTATGGATCCAGCACCCCTGGCCGAGGAACTTGATAACGCCGCCCTCATCGGCGTTGCCGCCGCGGACACGTACTTCGGCGCGGGCAAGACCCCCACGACGATCTATGAGCGCTCCTCCGAGGACCAGGTGGAGAACGTCCGCGAGCTCCTCGGACCCACGCTCGCCCCGCAGGGCGCCACCGGCCTCAAGGTCTCACGCCCTTCCGACGCACTGGCCGCCCAAAACGCGGCCGACCAGACGCTCACGACCCTGCTCGCCGGCGTCGGTTCGATCGCCCTGCTCGTCGGTGGCATCGGCGTGGCCAACACGATGATCATTTCCGTCCTGGAACGTCGTAAGGAGATTGGCCTGCGCCGCTCGCTCGGCGCCAAGCGGGGACACGTCACCGTGCAGTTCCTGGCCGAAGCCCTGCTGCTGTCCTTCCTCGGAGGACTCGCCGGATGCCTCATCGGCGCCGGTGTCACCTGGGGCATGTGTTACGCGTACGGATGGCCGCCAACCCTGCACTGGTGGGTGATCGCCGCAGGCCTCGGCTCCACTCTCCTCATCGGCGCCGTCGCCGGGCTCTACCCCGCGATCCGAGCGGCCCGCACGCCACCCACAGCGGCGCTCGCCTCGCAGTAGGTTGCCCACATAAGAAAGCCGTGGCCGACTCGCCAACCCCGACACCGAGAGGGGAGCGAGCCGGCCACGGCTTTGTTCATGAGCAGGTCAGTTTTGCACGGGACCGCCGTAGATCTCGTCGATGACGGAGGCAAGGCGATGCGTGGCCTTCAGGCGCTTGACCTTGAGCGAGGGTGTGAGCAGGCCGTTTGCCTCCGTGAAGTCGGTCGTGAGGACCTTGATCTTGCGGATCGACTCGGCGCGCGAGACGTGCTTATTCGCCGAGGCCACCGCCTTCTCTAGGGAGGCCAGGACCTCGACGTTCGTGGCTGCCTCCGCCACGCTCATCGGGGGCAGCGAATGGGTGGCGAGCCAATCGGGCAGCATCTCCGCGTCCAGCGTGATAAGCGCGGCGATGAACGGCCTCTGGTCGCCCACGACCAGGACCTGGGAGATGAGCGGGTGGGAGCGCATCGGGTTTTCGAGGACAGCCGGGGCGACGTTCTTGCCACCCGCCGTCACGATGATCTCTTTCGCGCGGCCCGTGATGGACACGTAGCCGTCGCGGTCCAGGGACCCCAGGTCGCCCGTGCGGAACCAGCCGTCTTCGGTGAAGCAGGCGGTCGTTGCTTCGGGGTCGTTGTGGTAGTACTGGAAGATGCTTGGGCCCTTGAGTAGGATCTCACCCTCGTCGCTGATCTTGAAGGACATGGGCGGCAGAGCCGGGCCTACGGTGCCGATCTTGGACAGGTGGGGCGTGTTGACAGAGACCGGGCCGACCGTCTCTGTCAGGCCGTAGCCCTCTAGAACGGGGATACCGACGCCGCGATAGAAGTGGGCGAGCCAAGTGGCCAGGGGTGCGCCGCCCGAGACGATGTAGTCTGCGTTGCCGCCCACCAGGCGGATGATCTGCTGGTAGACGAGCTTATTCGCCAGCGCGTGCTGGGCCTTGAGGGAGGCGCTGGGGCCTTCCTCAGTGTCGAGGGCACGCGAGTAGGCGATCGCGATCTTGGCGGCCCAGCGGAAGATCTTGCGCTTGGGGCCGGAAGCCTTCGTGTCCGCCGAGTTGTAGATCTTTTCTAGGACGCGCGGGACGACGAGGAGATAGCTCGGCTTGAAAGATGCCAGGTCGTTCAGCAGGTTCTTGATGTTAGAGGCGTGGCCAAGCACGCCGTTGCCACTGATCTGGAAGACCTGCAGGAAGCGCGCGAACACGTGGGCCAGCGGTAGGAAGAGGAGCAGGCGCGAGTCCTTGCCGGCGGCAATCTCCGGCATCCACGAGTGGGCGTTCAGGCATAGGTTCGTGAAATTCTCATGGGACAGGACTGCGCCCTTGGGCGTGCCCATCGTGCCCGACGTGTAGACGATGGTTGCGATGTCGTCCTTGGTGAGGGCCTCCGAGCGGGCGAGGACGCGCTCGCGCGGGGTGGCCGAACCCTCCGCGATGAGGGTCTCGATGGCCTCGGAGTCTAGGGAGAGCACGTGGGTGCTGTCCCGGTTTTCTCGCTCTGCTGCCGCGCGCACGATCTCTGCCATGGACACGGTTTCGGTGATGATGAGGTTGACGTCCGCGTCGACGAGGACGTGGGCGACCTGGTCGATGGAGCTGGTCTCGTAGATGGGCACGGGGACGAGGCCGGCCGCCCAACACGCGAAGTCGAGGAGCGTCCACTCGTAGCGGGTGTGGCTCATAATCGCGACGCGGTCGCCGGGTTCGAGGCCCCGCGCGATGAGGCCAGCGGCGAGCGCGTGCACCTCATCGTAGAAGTCGCGCGCCGTGATGGAACGCCACGTGTCGCCGATACCGATTTTGCGCAGGATGAGGGGGCGGGTGGCACTGCGCTGCACGCGCTCTTTCAGCAGGTGGGGGATCGTCGTGTGGTCGTCGATGCGCACCAGGACGGGGGCGTGCCACTCAAGGGCTTTGGTGGTCGTCTGCGCCTGCGTCGTCGTGTCGTCGTTGGACGAGGCCGGGGTTTCTTCGGCGGTCATGTCTGCTCCCTGGTCGCTGGGCGGTGTGTGCTGCGGGACGGGGCCAGCGGCGCTCCTACTGTTTCCCCCCCCTATCCTACGCGCCCGTAGAACGGGGGAGAGGGAGCGTCTTTAGGGGTGGGTGGCTTTGCCTTACGGGACAGGATCAGGCGAGAGCATCGCTCGTTCAATTCAATCCCAGTTCAGCGCGAATGATATACGTGCTGTGGTGAGTGAACATCGGCGGTTCCACGCGATGCGCAGCTCCAGTTCCGAGTAGGTGTGAACACCCCAGTCCGCCACCTCTACCATCCGAGCGCGGTTGTCGGAGTGTGGGATGGTCGCCAGGAACCCATTGAGCCTCTTGAGTGCTATGGCTTCACCCTAGGTCGTAAACGTGCAGATCAGTGCTGTTGAGACCTGTGTCTTTCGGGCATTAGCCCTGTCTTTCAATGCTGGGTAAAACGAGGGGTCGCCCGTGGTGTTCCACGGGCGACCCCCAGTAGCCTAACGCTCAGCCCTTGCGTTTGGCAGGAGCCTCGCCCAGCTTGAAGGACTCGACGACGGCCTCGGTGGCCTCAGCGTCATCGGAGGCGGTCACGGTCAGGGCGTCCACGGCCTTTGACGCAGCCTCCAGGTCACCCTTCACGGACTTCAGAGCCTCGACCTGAGCCTGCGAGGCGCGCACCGTCACCGCTAGGAACGGCGTACGTGGCGACACCTTCGCTTCAGACTTCACGCGACGCAGCGCGATCAGAGCAGAGGACGCGGCTTCGAGCACTGAGGGATTGCCCTCGACGCCAGCCAGGTCAGCTACGACCGGCCACGGAGCGGTGTGCACGCTGCCCTCGCGGTACCAGCTCCACACCTCTTCCGTCACGTACGGCAGGTAGGGGGCGAGCAGACGCACGACGTTGTCGATAACGATCGCCAGAGCCGCACGGGCGGATGCGGCCGAGGCCTCGTCCCACGCGCCATCACGGTTGTAGGCGCGCTCCTTGACCAGCTCCAGGTAGTCGTCGCAGAACGTCCAGAAGAACGACTCCGTGACCTCGAGCGCGCGAGAGTGCTCGTAGGACGCCAGAGCAGCCGAGGCCTCGTCGATGACGGAGGCCAGCGTCGCCAGAACCGAACGATCCAACGGCACCGT
The DNA here is from genome assembly GCF_000296505.1 of Schaalia turicensis ACS-279-V-Col4. Lineage (GTDB taxonomy): Bacteria > Actinomycetota > Actinomycetes > Actinomycetales > Actinomycetaceae > Pauljensenia > Pauljensenia turicensis_A. Next base: position 404,527 of record NZ_JH815209.1, on the reverse strand, counting down.
CACCTGCGCCGGATCCAGATCGATCGCCGCGCCCTCACCACCCATGGTCAGAGCAAATTTCGAAGCGTTCAGAACCTTGATTGCCAGACGACGACCGATCTTCATCTGCGCTTCGTCGAAGATTGCATCCAAGCCCAGTCGAGCGGACGTTGCCCAGTAGCGAACCGCATCCGAACCGTACTTTTCAAGCAGACCCATCGGGGTGACCACGTTGCCCTTGGACTTCGACATCTTCTTATGATCAGGATCAAGGATCCAGCCCGAGATACCAGCGTGCTTCCACGGAAGTTCTCCGAACTCGAGGTTTGCACGAACAACGGTCGAGAAGAGCCAAGTACGAATGATGTCCTGACCCTGAGGGCGCAGATCCATCGGGTACGTACGGCTGAACAGATCCTCGTCCTCGAGCCAACCACATGCCAGCTGCGGGGACAGGGACGACGTTGCCCACGTGTCCATGATGTCCAGTTCTCCCACGAAACCGCCGGCAACGCCACGCTGGGCTTCGGTGTATCCAGTCGGAACATCAGACGAAGGATCGACGGGCAGTTCGTCTTCGGCCGGCGTAATGATCTGGTTGTAATCGACCTCGCCGGCCTCGTTCACCTTGTACCACAGCGGGAACGGAACACCGAAGAAACGCTGGCGGGAAACCAACCAGTCATTGTTCAGGCCAGTCACCCAGTTTTCGTAGCGTACACGCATGAAGTCGGGGTGGAATGCCAGCTCGCGACCGCGAGCAACCAGCTCTTCGTTCAGATCCTTACCCGACGCCGGGTTCGTCCACGGCTTGCCACCGTTACGGATGTACCACTGACGCGAGGTCACGATTTCGAGTGGCTTATCGCCCTTCTCGAAGAAGTTCGTCTGACGCATCGTCTTCGTCGGCTCACCGCGCATCTCACCGGACTCGGCGAGCATCGCAACCAGGGTCTCGCGTGCGGAGAACGTCGTCTTACCGGCGATCGCCTCGAATGCTGCGATACCTTCAGCGGACGTGATCCACTTGGGCGTTTCAGCGATGATACGGCCGTCCTTACGTAGGATCGCGCGCAGAGGAAGGTCGAGGTCACGCCACCAGTCGATATCCGTGGTGTCACCGAAGGTACAGCACATGGCGATACCAGCGCCCTTATCCATCTCGGCCTGCGGATGAGGAAGAACAGGAACCTCAACACCGAAGACGGGGGAGGCAACGGTCGTTCCGAACAACGGCTTGTAACGCTCATCATCCGGGTGAGCAACAAGGGCAACACACGCGCCGAGCAACTCTGGACGAGTTGTCTCGATGCAGACATCCACGCCGTTCTCCACGGGAGCACCGGCAGCGACAGCCTTTGCGGCAGCATCAGCATCTGTGAGGTGGAACGCCAGACGGTGGTAGAAGCCCGGGTACTCACGCGACTCAAGCTCAGCCTGAGCAACAGCGGTCTGGAACGTAATGTCCCAAAGACCGGGAGCCTCGCTCTGGTAGGCCTCACCGCGAGCCAAGTTGCGGAGGAATGCAGCCTGAGCGACCTTGCGGGCGCGCTTACCGATCGTCTGGTAATGCTGCTTCCAATCCACGGACAGACCAAGGTAGCGCCACAGCGCCTCGAACTGAGCCTCATCTTCAACCGTCAGACGTTCGCAGAGCTCAACGAAATTCTTACGCGAAATCGGCTTCTGATCACGAGCCTTGATCGACTTACCTTCGCCACCCTCATGTGGGGGAACAAAGTCAGGATCGTAGGGGAGCGTCGGATCAACGCGAACACCAAAGTAGTTCTGCACGCGACGCTCAGTCGGCAGACCGTTGTCATCCCAACCCATCGGGTAGAAAACGGACTTACCCATCATGCGCTGGTAACGCGCAATAACGTCAGTGTGGGTGTACGAGAACACGTGTCCAACGTGAAGAGAACCCGAAACCGTGGGTGGCGGAGTGTCAATCGAGTACACCTGCTCGCGCGTTGCCGTACGATCGAAATCGTAGGTACCTGCGTTCTCCCAGCTCTCACCCCACTTGTGTTCCAAACCTTCAGCGCCAACACGGTCAGGAACCGTCGGTGCTACAACAGAAGTCGGGGTCGAAAGACGGCCACCCATATCAATATTCTCCATCCGAGTCGTGGACATGTACCCCACTAGAGTAGTGGGATTTCAAGGGGAAAACCAAACGTGCGCATCGGGTATTCGCGACCTTTCCACCCCTGGCGATCAATCAACGAGGCCCGGGGAGGAACCTCGTCAATGAAACACAATAAAAGCTGGCTACGAAGTCTCCTTCGTAGCCAGTCACGCGAGTGTGAAATCCGCAATCAGAGGACAACAGCATTCATGGGGAGATGGGTTTTCTTGGTCGGGTTCGCGCAACTGGGAGTGATGACGCGCAGGACAGACAAAGATCAGGAAGACACTTCCTGATCGCGTGCAATAGCAGCGTCGACAGCTGTCACAAGTGCGGGGGACAGACCGGCGTTTTCAGCGGCCAGCAGACCGGCAATCGTGGTGCCATTGGGCGAGCAGACCGAATCAATAAGCTGGGCAGCATTCACACCGCGTTCTTGGCTTGCAAGAAGCAGGTCCGCTGAGCCAGCAACAGCCTGGGCGGCAATCAAGGTGGCAGAAGACTTCGTCAGCCCATGTTTCACGCCGGCTCGGGCAAGCGTCTCAATAATCTGGAAAACCCACGCGGGCGAGCAACTTGCCAACGCCATGAACGCAGGGAATTCTTTCTCGCTGATTCGCACGGTACGCCCGACAGCGCTGAGCAGGCGTTCGGTTGCTCCAAGCTGAGCCTCGGTTGCATCCTGAGAGCAGATTGCGCTCATTGACTGGCCAACCTGTGCGTTGACATTCGGCATCACGCGGATCAAGGGAACCGCTGCGCCGAAATCGCGGAGCATTGAATCAAGGGTGCGACCGGCAGCCAAAGAAACAACGGCCATATCTGGACGCTCGCGAACGATATGAGCGATCTGTTCGATCACTTCAGTCTGAATATGAGGTTTCACCCCAAGGACAAGCAGGTCAACCTGATGAGCGAGCGACCCATTGGATGAAGCAACCTGCCCACCAACTTCGCGGGCAAGCGCCGGAGCATGGACACCATTCGCGTCAGTGAAAAGGAAATCAGCTCCGTTCATTCCGGCTGCAACCGCACCGCGTGCAATTGCGGCGACCATTGAACCGGCTCCAATAAATCCGATGCGCATGTCGATTCCTCTTTCAGGCTCTGCTTGATGAAGGAGCATCCCGCAGTGGATGAAGCGAGATGCTCGCCACTGCTGTGTTCCTTAACCCCTTAGCTTAGTTGGGATAGGCCGTAGTGTGCGCGCCTGTCTGATTTGGAGTCCTTCTCAAAAGTCAGCGCTTGCCGGTCCCATGACGCAAGCGGTGCCCACATGGACGTCGGCGCAACCGGAGTTGGGCGACCTGATTCATTGAGAACCGTGACACCTGCGTGTCCGGTACCACGATGCGTCAGAACCTCGTTCAACGCCAAAGGCGTTTCGGGGAATGTCTGAACTCGATGTTCTGCCTTTCATCCTCAAGGGGAACGAGGCCGGGTGGCGTGACTCAAGCCAACCTGTTGATAGCCGGATGAGTTATCCACAGTTTTCTTATTGCGTAGGTGCGCGAGGAGGTGTTGCTTCTTAGTGTGTGCGCATGAATGTCACGAATCGTCTGAATGTCGCTCGTCTGACCGAGGCAGTGTTTGAGCCTGAAGATGAGGATCCGCTCGATGAGTCGCGTCCCGAGTGGAAGGTGCGTCTGCTCCCGTCGGTTCAATCGATGGTGCTACTGGGAGTCGTTGTTCTTCTTGTTGCGGGGATCGGTGTGTGGAAAACAACCACGGCATCGTCGGCAAAACAGATGAATGACAGTGAAGACTACGCCAGCACTGAGTCTGCGCAGTCGATTCGGGTAGCGTCATCCGCCAGCCAACCCGCGTCGCTTCCGCCACATCAACAGAACAGAGAACAGGTCACCGTTTATGTGACGGGAGCGGTCAATTCCCCGTCCCTATTGACCCTAGAAATGGGCAAACGGGTCGCTGACGCACTCGAAGAAGCGGGCGGAGTGGCAGAAGATGCCGATGTTGAACAAGTAAATCTAGCGCGCCCACTGGTGGACGGGGAACATATTGTGATTCCTCGGGTGGGCGAGGTCGCACACACCCCTTCTGATTCCTCGTCACCGACCGCATCAACAACTGGGAGCTCATGTATTGACCTGAATACGGCCGATGTGGGTGCTCTCGAGCAGTTAGATGGCGTTGGTCCGGCACTTGCCCGGCGAATCAAAGAGTTCCGAGACCAATCCGGTCCGTTCCAATCGGTGGATGACGTTGATGCGGTGCCGGGGATAGGACCAGCACTACTAGAGAAGATCCGTTCTCGGGCGTGTCAATGAAACCGCCACCGGCAATGCATGATTGGCGTCTTGCCCCCGTGGCAGTGGCAGTCTGGTGCGGTGCCCTCTTCGGAACGAAAACGGACAGCAACACGGCCATAACTGCTGTTGCTGGTGCTACAAGCCTGGGGTGCGTGTGGATGCTGGCATCGTTGAATGCGGTTCAGCCACGCCAAGGGCGTCACACCCTGATCCCATTTGGTTCCCTGCGAGCCCTGCTAGCACTGGTCTGTTTTGCCACTGTTGTGGCCGTGTGTGTGGGGGCGGTCGCTCACAACAGTGCGCGGCGCACCGAGGTCTTTCAAGCGGCTCAAACCGGATCGTTGATCACGATACGTGGCGAGCTAGAAGATGATCCATCTGAAGTCTCAGGGAAGTTCTCGTCAGATTCGCAGATCGTTTCCCTTCGCGTGACAGGCGCGGGCACACAAGGGATGCGACCAACTAGCCCTATTAAAGTGCGACTAACAGGAAGCCACTGGCCCACTCTCTATCGTGGGGACACAGTTGAAACCAGGGGAGTGATCGACACTGAGTTCAGCGCGCATCTTCCTTGGGCAGGAATCATTCACACCTCGAAACTGAAATGTGTTGCTAGGCCACAAGGGTGGCGAGCTACGGTGCGAAGAATTCGCACCGGCCTCGTCGATCTGGTTGCTGACTTGGAACCTCAAGCGCAAGCTTTGGTTCCGGGAATGGCAATCGGTAATGACTCTGCAATGACGAAAGAACTGAAGGAAGCTTTTCGCCGGACCTCACTATTGCATTTAACTGCAGTCTCCGGCTCGCACTTGGCGATCATCATGGGAGTTGCCGCCCTCGTCCTACGAGGCCGCACACGTTTTCGTCTGTTCGGAATCGTAGTAGTTCTGACCATTGTGGTTGCAATAGTTGGGGCAACGCCTGCAGTAATGCGAGCGGTACTCACCTCGGCGTTGGGGATTGGGGCAGAGGCTAGCGGTAGGGGAAAACAGGGGGTGACGACGTTAAGCGCAGTCACCATCGGATCAATCCTGTTCAACCCGTGGGTCGCAAGTAACTTCGGTTTTTCACTCTCCGTAGCGGCGACCTTTGGAATGGTTGTGATCGCTCGGCACATCCTCGATTATCGGCGCAGAAAAATCCGTTCGGACACACTCATCGGCAAAACAATTGGCGTCGCGATTGACTACTTGGCAATCCCAGTCAGTTGCTATGCGATGACTTTCCCCATCCTGCTTCTTGCCAACCCACGCGTCCCGGTATACGGCATACCTGCGAATGTTATGGCCTCGGTAGCGGTTGCGCCGGCGACATTGCTGGCGATCGCGGCAACATGCCTGCTTGGAGTCTCTCCTTGGCTCGCTCACGCGTGCGCGCAAGGATCAGCGTTCTTCACGCGGTGGATTACGAACGTTGCTTTCTTCTTTGCACACCTTCCAGGGGCTAGTCATCAGCTTTCGTCGCGTGACGTGATCGTCGCTAGCATTGTGAGCGCGGCACTGGTGCTCTACTGGAAGCGTGCGCTCGTCATCCCCCTACTACGTCGAGTGCAAACGCATGTGTACATGGAACGTGTCAGACTTATAGGGCGTGCGAAGAAAGAGAGGTAATCAATGGCTAGTCGGGGAAGTAAACCGCCAGCTCCGGTTGCTATTGAACTGGCTCCTATTGTCTTGATTAAGGGCAAAGAAGGGCTGCTGATCGATCGCGCTCTTGATTCTCTGCGCTCGCAGGCGCGTTCTGTAGATCCAAACCTTGAACGCACAGACCTGAACGCTGCCACCTATCAGACGGGTCAACTGGACATGATTACCTCGCCATCACTGTTTGGTGAAAGCCGACTGGTGATCATTCGTGACCTTGAAACGATGAGCGACGCTCTTGCCAACGACCTCTTGACCTATATTGCGGCCCCTGCCTTCGATGTGTGGCTTCTTCTGGTTCACCCCGGCGGAAACGCGAAGGGAAAAAAGGTCACCGACGCTATCGCAAAAGCTAAATTCCCCGTTATCTCAGCAGAAATCATTAAATCTGACCGGGACAAGCTTGAGCTGATCCGCTCTGATGTTCGCCGTGCTCACCGTCAGATGGATCGTGATGCGATGCAAGCGATCGTTGACGCGCTTGGCTCCGACCTGCGCGAAATGGCGGCCGCAGTTGCCCAGCTTCTCTCTGACTGCGACGGCACAATCACGCTAGAGGACGTGCATCGTTATCACGCGGGACGCATTGAAGCAAGCAGATTCGAAGTAGCCGATGCAGCCATCGCTGGTGAAACAGCGCGAGCCCTCACCCTTGTACGGCACGCGTTCGCTACGGGTGTTGAACCTCAACAGCTTGTCGCTGCCCTGGCAATCAAGATCCGACAGATGGTGAAAGTATCTGCCTCATCAAGCGGACGCGGAGTCAACGTGGGAATGCAACAGTGGCAGGTGGATATCGTGCGTAGCCAGTTGCGGGGGTGGAACGATCGTTCGCTCGCAGATGCTATCCAAGCGCTTGGACGTGCAGACAGTGAAACAAAAGGCTTGTCCCGAGACCCGCGCTACGCAGTTGAAAAGGCCATTACGACGATCTGTCGGTTGCGTCGAAGGCGTTAAACGCTCAAGTTCGCGGGGCGAACGGGTTACCCAACGCGTCCGTCCGTTGCCTGATGAACACGCCGTACACAAACACTTTGGGGTCGCATCTCACGTGGATGCGACCCCAAAGGTGAAGAATGAGCGATCAGCCGAGCGAAGAAACTCGCTTTGCAAGCTTGGACTTGCGGTTAGCGGCCTGGTTCTTGTGGATAACGCCCTTGGAAACGGCTTTATCCAGCTTGCGGGAAGCAGTCTTGAGGGACTCGATTGCGAGCTCTTTGTCTCCTGCTTCAACAGCTTCGCGGGTCTTGCGAACGAGCGTCTTGAGCTCGGACTTCACAGACTGGTTACGAAGACGACGCTTCTCGTTGGTGCGGATCCGCTTGATCTGAGACTTAATATTCGCCACAGTCGGAAAACTCCTTGCTTGAAGTGATTACAGGGTCGGTGAGGGCTGTGTCAGAACCGGGACTGGGACGTGGGGACATCCGCAAACGGCTCGGACCAGACCCCCTGCCCGACCAGGCCGGGAGTCCGACTAACAACGTTACCAGCGCGATACGTCGAACGCTATTTTCTTAGCGGAAAGTGGGCGTGAATGCGCTCACTAAACGCGCTTATGGGTGCTTCTTGAGCGCTTGAAGCATCATTTCCCACGTGTCGCGAGGCACAGTGGCGCCCTCACGCCTGATAGCGCTGGGGCTCACGACAAGAGCTCGGTCCAAGCGAACCTCGGATGGGCGACCTGATGTGTCCCATGCGCCCGATCCGATATCCAGCCAGTACCTGCCGTTAGGTGCTTCCTGTGCCGCGTGAGGTCCTTCCTTACTGTTTTCTGCGGTCAAGTGTGACACGAGGATTCCGACTTCCGCGTGATGGTGGGCGCGAAGTTATCCACACAGTGCACACCCCCTGAGTTATCCACAATTTGCCACTGGGAAGATGGCGCACTTTTCATCGAAGGCAGATAGTGGGTGCACCAGTGACCAATGCGTACAAGGAGGAACGCGATCATGGCACTTCAGTGCACGTCTGCCACCCCTATCGACGAGGCAGGGAATCCCGCCGATTCGCATGCCCCTGACTGGGGCGGGAGTGGCACGGGTTTTTCGCACATGCGTGTGCGCGAGCGTATGGAAGAGGCTCTCCAATCAGACTCGGGCGAGGTAATCGCAAAGATTGAGGAGCTGATCAAGGACGAATCAGTTGATGTGCACGAGCGGTTGACGATTGCTCGCGCACTTGTTGATTGGTATGCGCTCAATGACCAAGCAAGCGACTGTCTTCGCGTGGCACGTATCGCCACCGAGATCGGAATGGACAACCTGGGACCGTTGGATGAGGATGTGTTGGTTGCCCGTAATTCTGAGCTTTACTGGCAGGTGACGCTGGGAAACTATCAAAATATCGATAAGAACTACCGGATTCTGATTCGCGATGTTGAGCATGTCATGGGGAACCACAGCGAACTTGCGTGGGCGGTGCGAACAAATTCCGCGATGCCCGCTAAAGCTAGGGGTGACTTTACAAAGGCCGTTTCAATTTATCGGCGCGTTGTGCGCGATATGGGGACGCGCTTGGCCGAAGACGACTCGCTGGCGATGGCCGCGCAAGACAACTTGGCTGAAGCCTTGGTGCTGGCTGATAAGTACGACTCTGCACTAAAAATCTATAGAAGTCTGCATGGGATCTCAAAGAAGAAGTGGGGGCTTGAAGATGGAAGAACTCTTCGCCTGCGCGGGGAAATTGCTCGAACAAAATTCTTGCTTGGACGCAGAAAACAGGCGATGAAAGAGTGGAAACAGACGTTCACCGACTGCGTAGAGGTTCTTGGAGCACATAATCCGCTGACACTTGAGATTCATTGTGTTCTTCTTGCTGCGTCGATTGATATGGATGATTCGCAGGCGGTTATCGACCTCTCAGAGATGCTTGTCAATGATCCCCCCGAAGAATTGGAAGAAGAAGAGATCGAAACCTTCCGCCAGATTAGTGAAAGCTATCGTCAGATCGTTGTCATGGAAGGTGAAGAGTAGGGATGCGACACAGTTCTTTTACACGGAAGAACGTGATGTGCGCGAGGTCGCGCGCTCATAGTTGGCACTTGGGGGCGCGTTAATGGGACGATAAAGGGGAATATCTATTGGAGGTACCGTGCCAATCCCTACGCCCGCACAAGTGGAAACGATTCGTCCTGCTCACACCGAGCAGTCACGCCTGCGAAACTTCTGCATCATCGCGCACATTGACCACGGTAAATCCACGCTTGCTGACCGCATGTTGCAGTTGACCGGCATTGTTGAGCAGCGTGATATGCGCGCTCAGTACCTCGATCGTATGGATATTGAGCGTGAGCGTGGCATCACCATTAAGTCTCAGGCTGTTCGTATGCCGTGGACACGAGATGGCCAGGCGTACGCGCTCAATATGATCGATACGCCCGGTCATGTTGACTTCACCTACGAGGTCTCTCGATCGCTTGCAGCGTGTGAAGGCGCGGTTCTTCTGATTGATGCTGCGCAGGGTATTGAAGCACAGACTCTGGCGAATCTTTACCTCGCTCTGGAAAACGATCTTGCGATCATTCCCGTTTTGAACAAGATCGATCTGCCCGGTGCTCAGCCTGAAAAGTATGCTGCCGAGGTTGCTCAGCTGATTGGTTGCGATGAATCCGAGGTCCTGAAAGTGTCGGGTAAGACCGGTGAAGGCGTTGCCGAGTTGCTGGATCGTATCGTCGAAGTCGTTCCCGCTCCGAATGGCAACCCAGACGGTGCAACCCGAGCCATGATTTTCGACTCCGTCTACGACACCTACCGCGGTGTGGTGACCTATGTTCGTGTCGTTGATGGTGCCCTGTCCACGCGCCAGCGCGTCAAGATGATGTCGACCGGCGCGACCCACGAACTGCTTGAAATCGGTGTGATTTCGCCAGAACCGATGCCCAGCGAAGGTATTGCCGCCGGCGAAGTAGGCTACCTCATCACGGGCGTGAAAGACGTGCGTCAGTCGCGCGTCGGTGACACGGTGACATTGAACGTTCGAGGCGCTGAGGAACCGCTGTCCGGATACAAGGATCCGCGTCCGATGGTCTTCTCCGGTATCTACCCGGTTGACGGTTCGGACTTCCCTGATCTGCGAGATGCCCTTGAACGTCTTCAGCTCAATGACGCAGCGCTCACCTTCGAACCTGAATCGTCGGCAGCCCTCGGCTTTGGGTTCCGTTGTGGCTTCTTGGGCCTGTTGCACCTCGAAATTATCCGGGAGCGATTGGAACGCGAATTCGGACTCGACTTGATCGCAACAGCGCCGAACGTTGTCTACACGGTCGTTGCAGAAGACGGGAGCGAGATCATCGTTGAAAACCCGGCGATGTTCCCCGAAGGGAAGATCTCTGAGGTTCGCGAGCCTCTTGTTGAAGCAACAATCCTGACGCCGACTGATTTCACCGGCACGATCATGGAACTCTGCCAGGATCGTCGCGGAACCATGAAGGGCATGGAGTACCTGTCCGAAGACCGCGTCGAGCTCCACTACACCTTGCCTCTGGCAGAAATCGTGTTCGACTTCTTCGATCAGTTGAAGTCGCGCACTCGCGGATACGCCTCGCTCGATTACCAGGAGAAGGGCGAGCAGAGTGCCGATCTGGTGAAGGTCGATATTTTGCTCAACGGTGACCGCGTTGACGCGTTCAGCGCGATTGTTCACCGCGATGCTGCATATGCGTACGGTCAGCGGATGACGAAGCGTCTGAAGGAGCTGATCCCCCGCCAGCAGTTCGAAATCCCTGTTCAAGCGGCAGTAGGTGCACGAGTTATCGCTCGCGAAACGATCAAGGCATTGCGTAAGGACATGCTGGCTAAATGCTACGGCGGTGACATTACGCGTAAGCGCAAGCTGCTCGAAAAGCAGAAGGAAGGCAAGAAGCGCATGAAGTCCATCGGTCGCGTGGACGTGCCACAGGAAGCCTTCATCGCAGCTCTGACATCGGATGTTCCAACCGGAAAGAAGTGATTGTGGCGGATCGCCCCAGCTATCGCCCAGGAGAGGCTCCCGAAGGGGAAGTCTTCTTCGCGCGGACCAAGTCGTTTACACGTCGTAGTCGTGAGCTCCCGCTGAATCTCCAGCGAACCTGGGATGCTCACGCGTCGAAGTATGTGATCGAACCTGAGCGAGGGATCGGCCATACGACTGTCGCCGATACTTTTCGCTTGGATCCGGTTCAACTTTTCGCTCGCAAGGCCCCTCTGACCGTTGAAATCGGATCGGGCACGGGTGAACAGATCGTTGAAGCGGCTCGCACACACCCCGAACGTGATTACTTGGCGTTTGAAGTGTGGGTGCCCGGTATTGCGAAGCTGATCTCCAAAGCCGTTGAAGCTGGAGCAACGAATATTCGTGTGATCGAAGCCGATGCTCAGCAGGCGTTCCCGATTGTTTTCGCTGACTCAGTCGCAGACGAGGTGTGGACATTCTTCCCCGATCCGTGGAGGAAGTCGCGTCACCATAAGCGTCGTCTTGTGTCCCCCAAGTTTGCGCTCGAGGTTGCCCGAATCCTCGCTGACGGCGGTATCTGGCGACTTGCAACCGATTGGGACGACTACGCCTGGCAGATGCGCGACGTAGTAGAGGGATGCCCGTTGCTGGCTAATCCCTACGAAGGCGAGCGCCCCGACGAAGCCGATGAACAACCGACTCGCGGTGGTTTTGCCCCTCGCTTTGCAGGTCGCATTGTCACGCACTTCGAAACCCGAGGCCTTAACGAAGGTCGCGTTGCCCACGACGTTGTCGGAGTTCGTTTGCCTCGTGAAACCACGAATGCGCGTACGACCCAGGGTGAAAATACTTCCGATCAGGCGGAATAAGGAGCTGGCTGTTGCCTCCGGTCCAACCCGATGGAATTGAATGGCCAAAAGATGGCCATCTTGAGCCAGCATTAGCTGAAGTCGACCAAGGGCGTCCGCTTTCGCTCTACGTGCATGTGCCATTCTGCACGGTTCGATGCGGATACTGCGACTTCAACACGTACACAACAGGGTTCGGCGTGGGGGCAGAGCCGGGCTCATACGCGCGCTCAATTGAAGCCGAAGCACAATTCGGTATGCGCGACCTCGTGAATGCCGGATTTGAACCGCGACCAGCCGAAACTGTCTTCATCGGTGGTGGAACGCCCACTCTTCTTGACACCGACGAACTGGCACGCATCCTCGATAGCCTGCGAAATCATTTTGGGATCGCACACCAAGCCGAGCTCACGATTGAAGCGAACCCCGATTCAATCGACGTCAAGGGGCTGCTCAAGCTAAAAGAGGCGGGTGTCACTCGGGTTTCTTTCGGAATGCAGTCAGCAGTACCTCAGGTGCTTGCAACGTTGGACCGCACGCACAATCCCCAGAAAGTCCCCTCTGTCGTCCAAGCCGCGCGCGATGCTGGCTTGGACGTGTCCGTCGACCTGATCTATGGGGCGCCGGGGGAGAGCATCGATGATTGGCATCGGTCGTTGGATGCTGCGGTCGCCCTGGAAACGGATCACATTAGTGCGTATGCGCTGGTGATCGAAGAGGGCACAAAAATGGGTGCGCAGGTCGCTCGCGGTGAGTTGCCCATGCCGGACCCGGACGACGAAGCAACCAAGTACGAACTCGCTGACCAGGTCCTTAGTGACGCGGGCTTCAAATGGTACGAAATCTCGAATTTTGCGCGCCCGGACGTAAACGAAGCTGGCGTGGAACCGACCGAACTGCGCCACGCAAGTCGACATAACCTGGCCTATTGGCGTGACTGGGACTGGTGGGGGCTAGGGCCCGGCGCGCACTCGCACGTGGGACGTTACCGCTGGTGGAACGTCAAACACCCGACCGCCTACGCGGGGCGCGTGCAAGCGGGAGTTTCTCCGGCGCTCGCGGGCGAAATACTTGAATCCGATGCTCGAGCACTGGAGAAAATCATGCTCGCCGTGCGCACCTCCGAAGGCATACGCGTCTCGGATGTCATCAATATCCACGCGTTGCCAGGCTTGATCGCAGACCAGCTGATCGACGCAGGACATGCGCTGAAAGGGCGGGTCGTTCTGACCCTGAAAGGGCGACTTCTTGCCGATTATGTGACCCGCGAACTCATGGGATTCTAACCTTCATCTCTCGTTGCCACTGCACCCCTACAGGGGTGCCTCTATTCTTGAAAGGGAGCGCGGTCATTACTGGCCGCAGATGATCCGTCAATAGGAGGGCGCAATGAGCCAAGACATGGGACCCAACCCGTACGTCGTCAACATCGAAGATGCGACGATGGAAAACACCAACTACCGCACCACTCTGTGGACTGGTAAGAACTTGCAGCTCACCGTCATGTGCATCCAGCCCGGACACGACATCGGCCTGGAAATTCACGAAGACCACGACCAGTTCCTCCGCATCGAAGGCGGGCGAGGCCTGGTGCAGATGGGGCCGACCAAGGATAATCTGTCCTTCGAGGCCGAAGCCTCAGACGATGATGCCATTTTCGTTCCGGCTGGCTCTTGGCACAACGTCACCGCAATCGGTGATGAGCCCCTTCGCGTCTACTCGATCTACGCTCCGCCGGAGCACGCACATGGCACCATCCACGTGACCTACGAAGAAGCCATGGAAGCCGAAGCCTTGGAGCATGGCGAACACTGAGTTTCATAGAAGGCACTGAGTCTTTCAAGAGGCGGGTGATACCGGAGCGATCCGGTATCACCCGCTTTTCCATTCAAATCCAGCCTGCAGTCCCATCGCGTTGCCTCGTCGGCGAAACTAGAGGCTGAGCATGTACGTGAACTGCAACAATGACAAACTTTTGCCGAATTTGCTGAGAAATAGTGCGGTGGTAAACTCCCATCGGCACAGTCTATTAAGTAGAGAGTCCGGTTATATGTCCCAGACAACACAATCGACGGGGACGTCGGTGAAGGAACTGACCCTGCGAGGCGTCATTATCGGTGGCATCATCACCATCATCTTCACCGCAGCGAACGTGTACCTCGGCCTGAAGGCGGGCCTGACCTTCGCAACCTCCATCCCCGCGGCCGTCATTTCGATGGCAATTCTGCGTTACTTCAAAGACCATACGGTCCAAGAAAACAACATCGTTCAAACGATCGCGTCCGCGGCAGGCACACTGTCCGCGATCATCTTCGTTCTCCCTGGCCTAGTCATGGTCGGTTGGTGGCAGGGTTTCCCATACTGGCAGTCGGTCTTCGTCATCGCTCTCGGTGGCATTCTCGGCGTTATGTATTCGATCCCGCTACGTCGCGCACTGGTCACGCACTCTGATCTCCCGTACCCCGAAGGCGTCGCAGCTGCCGAGGTCCTGAAGGTTGGCGACACCAACGAAGGTGCCGAAGAATCCAAGCGTGGTTTGCTCGCCATTATCTGGGGCGGTCTGTCATCAGCTGGTTTTGCCATCCTCGGTTCGATGAAGGTTCTCGGCACCGAAATCGGCACCGCTTTCAAGTTCGGAGCGGGTGGCACCATGGCTTCGGCTTCGTTCTCGCTGGCCCTGATCGGTGTTGGCCACCTGGTTGGCATTGGTGTGGGTATCGCAATGATCGTCGGCCTGGCGATTTCGTACATCGTCTTGCTACCGTGGCGGACCTGGGGAATTGTTGATCCCTCGGCTCTGGCTGACACGGTTGGTACCGTCTTCCGTTCTGAAGTCCGGTTGATCGGCGCCGGCGCGATTGCTGTTGCAGCAGTGTGGACTCTGATCAAGCTGATCGGCCCCATCATCATCGGTATTAAGGATTCGCTTGCATCGACCGCGAAGCGCGAGTCGGGCGAAACTGTCCCGCTGACCGAGCAGGACCTGTCCGGCAAGATCGTTATCGGCGTGACCCTTGCGGTGATGCTCCCGATCGGTGTTCTGCTCTGGCTGTTTTTAAAGGATACCGCCATTGCACACAACTCGTTGGGTCTGATCATCATTTCGATCCTGTTTATCCTGATCACGGGGCTTGCTGTTGCATCCGTCTGCGGTTACATGGCGGGTCTGATTGGCGCCTCCAACTCGCCGATTTCCGGTGTCGGCATCATCGTCGCTATCGCAGCTGCCCTGGTTGTGAAGGCTATTCACGGCAGCGCATCCGGTGACGAACTGTCCGCCCTGGTTGCCTACACGTTGTTCACTGCAGCCGTTGTTTTCGGTATCTCCACGATTTCGAACGACAACTTGCAGGATCTGAAGACTGGCCAGCTGGTGGGTGCAACCCCGTGGAAGCAGCAGGTTGCTCTGGTCATCGGCGTTCTCTTCGGCGCGATCATCATTCCGCCGGTTCTGAACCTGATGGGAAACGCTTTCGGTTTCCAGGGAGCTCCGGGCGCTGGCGAAAACGCTCTTGCAGCTCCGCAGGCCTCTCTGATCTCTGATTTGATCAAGGGCGTCTTCGGCGGAGACTTGAACTGGAACCTGTTGGGCATCGGCGCACTGATCGGCATCGTCGTCATCATCATTGACGAGGTCCTGAAGAAGACCACCAAGAAGATGTCACTCCCCGGTCTGGCTGTCGGCATGGGCATGTACCTGCCGATCTCGATCACCCTGACTATCCCGATCGGTGCGCTACTCGGCATGATCCACGACAAGTGGGCCGTCAAGCAGAAGGATCCCGAGAAGGCAAAGCGCATGGGTACCCTGGTTGCCACCGGTTTGATCGTCGGTGAGTCCCTCTGGGGCGTCGTTTACGCCGGTATCGTCGGCTTCTCCGGTAAGGACACGCCACTTGCGTTCATGCCTGACTCGTTCGCGGGAGTTGCTCAGTGGCTCGGCTTGGTCGTTTTCGCTGGTGTGATCGGCTTCTTGTACTCCAAGACCCGCAAGGACACGCTGAAGTGATCAACGCGAACTAACGCGTTCTGGTGCGAGTGTGCGCTGAGGTGCCCGGTGCCCCATGAGGGGTGCCGGGCACCTGCGTTTCGGGCGGGGCGCTGTGGTGGGGTGTGTCGTGTAAGGCACCGTTTTCTTGGCGGGGAGCCCGATTCTGTCGCCTCGTATAACCGAACTGGTAGGGGTGATCCGCGGAAGGGGGGCGGGCGCGTACGTGTCCGTCTGGTCATCAACGGCGGCGTTTCGGGCAGGCACTGCCCCGCAATCTTGCTTAGTGTGGTCGAGTGATGTCCCAAGAAAACTGCTTCGACCCATATTCGACTTCGTTCGACCCGTATGGCACGGATATTTTGAGCTCCGACCCGCACCGTGATGGGCCACATGCGCTTCGCCCGCGTTCGCAGGAAATCCCGGTTGAACTGGGCATGGTGTTAGAGGACGTGACAACAGGCTGGGTTGGTGCTGTTATTCGCGTTGAAAAATCGGGTGGCATGCACGTCGTTGAATTAGAAGATCGGCGAGGCTCAGTCCGTTCCTTCCCACTCGGTGGCGGTTTCTGGCTGGAGGGCCGTCCCGTTATGCTTGCGCCACCTCGTCCCCAAGAATCTGATGTGCTCACACTCAAGCCTCAGCTGACTACCCATGGTGGGCGTGCGGTGACGAACTCGGGTTCGATTGCTGGGCCGAAGGGGGGCCCGAAGATAGCGAAGCAGTCGCGGATCTGGGTTGAGGGTCGCCACGATGCGGAGCTCGTCCAACACGTGTGGGGCGATGATCTGGCAGAAGCGGGAGTAGCCGTCCAGTTGCTTGAGGGCGTGGATCATCTTGAAGAGATCCTGGAAGTCTTCGGACCGTCTGATGAAGTTCGCGCCGGTATTCTGGTCGATCACCTTGTGGAGGGGTCGAAAGAGTCGCGGATTGCCCAGCGTGTTCAGTCGCGTTGGTCTAGCGGTGTGCTGGTTGTTGGTCACCCGTTTGTGGATATTTGGCAGGCCGTGAAACCTGCTCGCCTGGGGCTGACTCGCTGGCCGGATATTCCGCGAGGTACGGATATTAAGCATGGCACTCTCGATGCGCTGGGCTGGTCGCATGCAAATCAAGCGGATATTGCGATGGGGTGGAAGCGAATTCTCGCCCAGGTCCGCAATTATAAGGACGTTGAGCCGGCTCTGCTGGGGCGCGTTGAAGAGCTGATTGATTTTGTCACTGAACCCGGTACTCGTTAGCGTCTGCGCAGTTGGGGGATATTTCCACCGCCGTTCGTTGTTTCGTAGTGACGAGGCCGGGACTGTCAGCAAAGACTTTGCGTGAGTAGTGCCCGTTGTGAAGAGGTAGTGCCAACGTTGTGCTCGTTACTTCGGCTGGGTGCTTTGATGGGCAGGGAGTAGAATTGGCACTCAGATAGAGCGAGTGCCAGATTCGTGTCGAAACCGATACTTCATCACGGCTTCGATGGCGCGTGGTACTTCGCGTCAGTTTTCGCTTGGAACGGAGGACACATGAACGACGATCGTCGGCTCGGCGTTCTTCGAGCGATCGTCACTGAATACGTGCACACCCGTGAACCCGTGGGTTCGAAGGTGATTGCTCAGTCGCACGATTTAGGTGTTTCTTCTGCGACGATTCGTAATGACATGGCTCTGTTGGAAGAAGCCGGTTTGATCTATCAGCCTCATACCAGTGCTGGTCGTGTTCCCACGGATAAGGGCTACCGACTTTTTGTTGATTCCCTGTCCGCGTTGAAACCGATGAGTGACCCGGAGCGCAGTGCTGTTGAGCATTTCCTTGAGGACTCTTCGAACCTGGAC
Source organism: Schaalia turicensis ACS-279-V-Col4 (assembly GCF_000296505.1). GTDB lineage: Bacteria > Actinomycetota > Actinomycetes > Actinomycetales > Actinomycetaceae > Pauljensenia > Pauljensenia turicensis_A. The sequence continues at coordinate 386,916 of NZ_JH815209.1, read as the reverse complement.
GATGTGGTTGTTCGGACCGTGCGTCTGCTGGCGCAAGTAACGCATCAGGTGGCTGTTGTTGAGTATCCGACGTTGGCGTTGCAGATGTTGAAGCGGGTAGAGATCGTTGATCTTGCTGCGACCAACGTGCTGGTCATTGTCGTGACCGATTCCGGACGCGTTTCTCAGGACACTATTGAGCTTCGTACGCAGTTGACTAGCGGAGATATTGCGGTTCTTCGCGAGAAGCTCAACGCTGTTTTTTCAGCTCTTGGCCCCGATGAGATTCTTGCTAGCGTCGAGGCCCTGAAGGCGCTTCTTGAAATGCGTTTGCGTGATGTGGCAGATGTTCTTGCCCAGAGCATTGCGCGTCTCCTTCGCCCCAGTGGTGAATCGAAGATCGTCATGGCTGGTATGTCGAATCTTGCTAGGGGAGCGGTTGACTTCCATGATATTGCGCCGGTCTTAGACGCTTTGGAAGAGCAGGTGGTATTGATGCGCCTGTTCTCTGAACTGCAGCTTGATGATGATGTTCATGTTTCGATCGGTGCGGAAAATGAACATGACGCGCTTGCTGAAGCATCGGTTGTGGCTTCCACGTACCATGCGCCTCCACGTAGTGGTGATACGCGTGCTCACCTTGGTATTGTTGGCCCGACTCGCATGGATTATGCGCGAACGATGGCTTCGGTCAGGGCTGTTGCTGCCTATCTTTCGCGGTACTTGAATCGCTAGATCACCTCCCATGAGCTTTCACCGCCGATGCGGTGATCACACGAAAGAACATAAGGAACGAAGACGAGTGAACGACTACTACGAGGTCCTTGGCGTATCAAAGGATGCGACTGTCGACGAGATTAAGAAGGCGTATCGCAAGAAAGCACGTCTGCTACACCCTGACTACGCTGGACCCGAGTCAGAAGAGGCTTTCAAAGAGCTTTCTGTCGCCTACGAAACGCTCTTAGATCCCCAGAAGCGTCAAATGTATGACCTTGGAGGGCCTGATGCCTTGCGTGGTGGCGGTTCACCATTTGGTGGTGCTGGTGGCGGGTTTTCTGACATCTTTGATGCGATGTTCTCTGGTTTCTCCGGTCAAGCTTCCGGGCCTGCGCCTCGCGTTCGTCGTGGTTCCGACCAGCTGATCGGCGTGGAGATTTCCTTGAAGGACGCTGTTTTCGGCGCGAAGAAGGAAGTTTCATACGGAACATATATTCTGTGCGATTCGTGCCATGGTTCGATGTGTGCTCCGGATACTGAGCCCACACGGTGCGGGACGTGTAATGGAACGGGCTCGGTGACGCGCGTCCAGAACACGATGTTTGGTCGTATGCAGTCGCGTGGAGCCTGTCCGACCTGTCAGGGGTATGGCACGATTATTGCATCGCCCTGCCATGAATGTGCCGGTCAGGGGCGTGTTCGTTCGCGTCGTACGATTACGGTTGATATTCCCGCCGGTGTAGACGAAGGAACTCGTATCAGGGTTGGTTCCGAGGCTGAAGTTGGCCCCGGTGGCGGCCCGAATGGTGATCTCTATCTTGAGATCAACGAGAAAGCGGATGATGTTTTCGTCCGCCAAGGCGATGACTTGCACACGTGGATCACGATCCCGATGACAACGGCGGCCTTGGGCACGAAGTTTGACCTCGATACGTTCGACGGTGCGCAACACGTCGAGATCCCGGCTGGTACTCAGCCGAATGCTGATATTGAACTGAAGAACTTGGGCGTCAGTCGGTTGCAGCGTTCTGGTCGCGGTGACTTGCACGTCCACGTGAATGTTGAGATCCCGAAGAAGCTTGATGATCGTTCGCGTGACCTTCTTGAGCAGCTTGCGAATCTTCGCAAAGAGACGCGTATCGAACCTGACCGTCGTCCCTCGTCAATGTTCGACAAGATCCGCGAAGCGTTCACCGGCCAATGACACGTCCCGTTTTCATTTACGAGGGCGACCTAGTCCCCTGCGAGTTGGATGCAGACGATACAGTCTCGCTTGAAGGAACTGAAGGCCATCACGCGGCCACCGTTCGGCGCATCGGAGTAGGCGAGTGGATCGACCTGATAGATGGTCACGGAACGAGGCTCACGTGCGAGGTTCTCTCCACCTCGAAGAAAGGTCTTGTTCTTCGTGTCGATCAGCGTGTGATCGAACCTCAGGCGACGCCCCAACTGATTCTTGTTCAGGGGCTTGCAAAGGCTGGACGAGACGAACAGGCAATTGAAGCCTGCACCGAAATCGGGATTGATCAAGTGATTCCCTGGCAATCTGAGTATTCGGTTGTCCGGTGGAACGGTTCAAAAGCCTCAAAAGGTAAAGCGAAGTGGGAATCCGTCGTTCGTGCGGCCGCTAAGCAGGCGCGGCGAGCGTGGATCCCCAGCGTCGGCGACGTTGTCAACTCAAAAGCGCTCGCCACATGGGTTGAGGCAAAGAGAGAAGCCGGGGGCAAAGTTTTAATTTGCCACGAGGAAGCAACCGAATCGCTGAGCTCAATCCTTGCCAGTGATCCCACGTCATTCACCACAGCGTCAAGTTTGACGCTGGTGGTTGGCCCAGAAGGCGGAATGAAGAGCGAAGAAGTGAACTGGCTTCAAGACGCTGGGGCGTCTTTGGTTGGTCTTGGCGCGAATGTTCTTCGCTCGTCGACGGCTGGAGCCGTGGGAGCGACACTCTTAAGCGCGACGCTTGGACGCCTGTAACTCGAGCGTATGTACTGCTGGCCGACAGTGAATACTGTCGGCCAGCAGTACTCGTATGGGTTAAAGCCTCAGCTTTCGATCGAACCGATGATCGTGAAGGTCATTGTGTGGGATTGGCCAGGGGCAAGCACAATGAGATCCTTGCCTGAATTAAAGGCATTCGGGGGGCAGGTCATTGGCTCAACAGCGATGCCGGTTCGTCCCATGGAATCAGCAGTGAACGCCTGAACCCACGGGGTGTCAGCCTTCAATTGAACCGTCAATCCGGTTTCTGGATCACGCAGTTGAACGGTCCATTCCCCTTCGGGCAAACCGGTGAAAGCATGGTCAACAGATTGTGAGCCAAGTAGGCGTGGAGTGCGGAAATCACGCTCAAGATCATCTACCGGGACCGTTTCAACAGGAGCCATGTTCTGATCGACCTGGATGATTTCAGAGGCTGGAATCGTAACCTCGTATCCATCATTCTTCTTGCCATCGAGTGACAGGTAGGGGTGGGACGAAACACCATATGGGGCGGGTGTGGAGCCGACGTTTTTTGCCACGAGAGTGACGGTCAGACCACGGCAGGCGCTGAGTGCGTAGGTTACCCACGCTTCAATCGGCCACGGGTAGCCATAGCGGGGAGCGATGAATGCTCCCAGTGTTGCTGAGTCAGAATCAGCGTGAATAATCGTCCAGTCAACCCAGGTCATCAGACCGTGCAATGCTGAGCCGGTTGCAGGTTCATTCACGTCAACCGTGTAGGTGATGTCTTCCCATGTGTATGTTCCTCCAGCAATACGGTTCGGCCAGGGCATCAGCGTTTTCCCCAAGTAGCCTTCGGGAATTTCATCCGCGTCATGGGCGACGACTAAGTCGCGCCCTGCGTACGTGAGTGAGGCGAGTCCGGCGCCGACGGTAACAATCCGAGCCTCATATTCTCCAGAAGAAAGAAAGATTTCGTAACCGGACGCGTGACGGGTAGGCATGGGTGCTCCTGACGGTTGGTGAATGCGTGGACTCGCACGATTATGCAATCAAGCTTAGTTGCGAAAAGTGACAAAGTGGGGAGGTAGATTGACGAGGCACGAACTGGCACTCTACCGATGTGTTCAGTGGCTAGATGTTCGTCATTCGGTCGTGACACAATGAGTGGACGACACTTTCGTCGCACAACTCTTACCAAGGAGGAATCGTGACCACCACCGTCACGCGTGAATTCGTTGCCGGCCTGCCCAAGGCAGAACTGCATCTCCACCTTGAGGGCACGCTTGAACCCGATCTTAAGCTTGCTCTTGCTACCAAGCACGGCGTCGATATCGGTCAGTCGACCATCGAGGAAGTTCAGGCCAGCTACAACTTCACCGACCTGACCTCCTTCCTCGCCGTCTATTACCCGGCGATGAATGTCCTGCAGGATGAAGAGGACTTCGAGGCTCTGGCCTCCGCTTACTTCGCACGAGCCAAGGCGAACGGTGTTCGTCGCGCTGAGTGCTTCTTCGACCCCCAGGCTCACACCACGCGTGGTATTGCGATTGAAACTGTCATCAACGGCTACTACAAGGCTGTTGAGAAGGCACGCGAAGACGGACTCTCCGCTGACCTGATTCTCTGCTTCCTACGTGATATGAGCGCAGAATCCGCGCGAGAAACCCTTGAGGCGGCACTGCCATACAAGGACAAGTTCTTCGCCGTTGGCCTAGATTCTGACGAGTGCGATAATCCACCGGAGAAGTTCGCCGAGGTCTTCGCGATGGCGAAGGACAACGGTCTGCATGTTACGATGCACTGCGACATTGATCAGGTTGGCTCCATCGACAATATCCGTCGTGCGCTGACTGAGCTCGGTGCCGAGCGCCTTGACCATGGCACGAACATCGTGGAAGACGATGCGCTGGTTCAGCTGGTCGCAGATAAGGGCATTGGCTTGACCTCCTGCCCACTATCGAACTCGTTCGTCACCGCGAACAACCACGATATGAAGGACAAGGAAGTGAAGGATCTCCTTGAACGTGGCGTGAAGGTCACCATCAACTCTGATGACCCGGCCTACTTCGGTGGCTACGTTGCCGACAATTTCTACGCTCTTGCCGACCAGGCAGGCTTCACCAAGGACATGCTTGTTCAGCTGGCACGTAATTCTCTTGAAATCGCTTGGGTTTCCGACGCAGAGCGTGCACGCCTGCTGGGTGAGCTCGACGCTTTTGTTGCAGCCAACTGACTCGGTCTTCTGGTTTCACTGGGGGCACTTAGCCGATCGTGTCAGACCCTGTGACGTCTCGTGGCGAATGTACCAAGAACGGTGAGACTTCCGACCTGAATAAACGTGGGGGCGGGTGCTACTCATTGATAGCACCCGCCCATTTCACGAAAAAATACACGCAAAGTGCATGTGCGTAGAGTATAGAGACTCATGTGGAGCCTCGTCGATAGGACGAACAGCGACTGAGCGTCAGTGAACCTCGAAGCCCAGTAAGCGGAAGTAATCACGAACTTCCTCGGTCGCCTCAGGCGAGGGAGGCTTTGTGTCACGCAACTGATAATCCAAGCCCAGTGAATCCCACTTATCCTGACCCATCTGATGGAAGGGGAGAACTTCAACGCGGTCGATGACATTGCGCCACTGTGTGATGATGTTTCCGATCGCTTCGATATTGTCCTTGCCGTCAGTCAATCCCGGCACCAAGACAAAACGAATCCACACGCGTGTCGTGCCACGCGCCGCCAGGCGATCACCGAAGTCAACGGTCGGCTGAAGGTCGCCGGTCGTGACCTTCTTATAGAGCTCAGGGATACCGGACTTCACGTCCAGCAGAACCAAATCCAGATTGTCGAGCATCGCGTCATCGCAGTTCGCGCCAAGGAACCCCGACGTATCCAAACAGGTGTGAACGCCCATTGCTTTCGCTCCGGCCAGGATGCGACGAACAAACTCCGGCTGCATCATGGCTTCGCCACCGGACAGGGTGACACCGCCACCCGTCGTGCGGAAAATCTTACGGTAGCGACGGATGCGGCCGAGGATCTCGTCGATCTCAACGGGCGTTCCATCCTTCATGAAGAACGTGTCGGGATTGTGACAGTACAGGCAGCGGAGCCCGCATCCGTTAAGGAAAATCGTCAGACGCGTTCCCGGACCGTCGACAGCGGTCACAAGCTCCCACGAGTGAACGGATCCCAGCGTGCCGTCATGCATCTTGCGCAGGCGCTCCGTGCGTTCCATGTCGCTCAGCTCACCCAGGCCTGCGACTCCTTGACCGCCCACGCGACCGGTCGGTGCTTGGAAGTCTTGATCGCGGAGCTTCGAGTGGGAATCAATGGGTCCGGTAGGAACGATTGAAGATCCATCGCCTACGGGGGCGGTGTGGGAAAGCTCAGTCATGGTGTCCTGATCGTGAATGAAAGGGAACGAGGCGCACGTTCATGCTCTGTTCATTGTGAGTGCGCAATTGTTAAAGGTACCGACGCAATTCGGGGCGCAGGAAGAATCCCGCGCCCCGAACCGGAAGGTGCTGAATCTGTTTTACGCCAGCGTAAAGCGGATATCAGGCCGAGTGGTGGAAGGTACGCGAGAGAACGTCAAGCTGCTGCTCGCGGGTGAGCTTCACGAAGTTAACGGCGTAGCCGGAAACGCGAACGGTCAGGTTCGGGTACTTCTCGGGGTGCTCGATTGCGTCTTCCAGGGTGGAACGATCAAGAACGTTGATGTTGGCGTGGTACAGGCCGTCGGACTCGCCGCGCTCTTCACGGGCTAGCTTCATGTCTGCGAGGCGCTCTTCGTAGGTCTTGGTTGCCATGATGATTTTCTCCTTATGGGTGTTGTCTGGTCTCGGGAGCGGGGCTCGGTAGCGCCCCGCTCCCGGTAAGAATGATCAGTTACTGGAAATCATTTCACAGGTATCGTCCGGGACGAAGCCTGCATCGAGGATTCCGACAAGGTTGTCGATCTGCTCGGCCTTTGTACGGCCAAGGCCGGACGGGGTGATGGTGTTCGTCAGCGAGATGCCGTCGAGCGCATCGTTGTAGTCGAGCTTACCGACCGACAGCATGGAAGCAACCATGCCGTGGGTGTCGATGCCGTTCTCCGGGTTTGCGCCCGGTGCGAATGGGGTGCCTGCGCGGTGACCGGATGGAAATGCACCGGTTGCCTTGCCGTAGACGACGTTCGAGGTGATCGTCAGGACGGACTGTGTCGGGATTGCGTCGCGGTACATCGGGATCTGACGGATCTTGTCCATGACGGTGTGGACGACGGTTGCGGCGATGTCATCGGCGCGGTCGTCATCGTTGCCGTAGGTCGGGAATTCGCCTTCGGTTGTGTAGTCGACAACCAGTCCGGTTTCGTCGCGGATCGGCGTGACCTTTGCGTACTTGATGGCTGCCAGCGAGTCAGCAACGATCGACAGACCTGCGATACCGCAACCCATGGTGCGGATGATTTCGGAATCGTGCAGTGCCATCTCGACTGCTTCGTATGCATAGCGGTCGTGGCAGTAGTGGATAATGTTGAGGGCTTCAACGTAGGTGCCGACAACCCAGTCGAGCATCTCTTCGTACTTGGCCCAGACCTCGTCGAACTTCAGTGGCTCGTCGCCGGTGATGGGCTCGTAGCCTTCAACGACCTGCTTGCCACTCATTTCGTCGCGACCACCGTTGATGGCGTAGAGCAGGGCCTTTGCAGCGTTGACGCGTGCACCGAAGAACTGCATCTGCTTGCCGACCTTCATCGGGGAGACGCAACATGCGATGGCGGCGTCGTCGCCCCAGTGCTGGCGGATCTGCGGGTCGGACTCATACTGGATGGACGAGGTTTCGATCGAGATCGCTGCGCAGAATTCCTTGTAGCCCTTGGGCAGGTTTTCGTCCCAGAAGATCGTGATATTCGGTTCGGGGGCGGGGCCCAGGTTACGCAGGGTCTGCAACAGGCGGAATGAGGTCTTGGTGACCAGCGTGCGACCGTCGTCGCCGAAGCCTGCGTCTGACCAGGTTGCCCAGTAGGGGTCTCCCGAGAAGATCTGGTCGTAATCAATCGTGCGGAGGAAGCGCGTGATGCGGAGCTTGATGACGAGGGCGTCGATGATCTCCTGTGCGTCGGATTCAGTGATGAGACCGGCGGCGAGGTCGCGCTCGAAGTAGACGTCGAAGAAGGCAGAGAGGCGACCGATCGACATCGCGGCGCCGTCCTGCGACTTCACAGAGGCGAGGTAGCCGAAGTAGGTCCACTGGACCGCTTCCTTCGCGGTTTTCGCGGGCCCGGAGATGTCGAAGCCGTAGTCGGCCGCCATCTTCTTCAGCTTCTTGAGCGCCTTGATCTGCTCGGAGTGTTCCTCGCGGTAGCGTGCCCAGTGCTCGGAGAAAGGCTGGTCTGCGTAGCGGTCCTTGTCCTGTTGCTTCCACTCGATGAGCTGATCGACGCCGTAGAGGGCGACGCGGCGGTAGTCGCCGATGATGCGACCGCGACCGTAGGCGTCCGGCAGGCCAGTGATGATGTGTGAGGAGCGGGCGGCTCGGATCCGCGGCGTGTAGATGTCGAAGACCGCATCGTTGTGGGTCTTGCGGTACTGGGTGAAGATCTTCTTGACCTCGGGGTCGACCTCCTTACCGGCCTCCTTGATGGCGGTCTCAACCATGCGCCAGCCGCCGTTGGGCATCATCGCGCGCTTGAGGGGGGCGTCCGTCTGCAGGCCGACGATAACGTCGTCGTCAGAGGAGATGAAACCGGGCTTGAAGGCGTCGATGTCGGCGGGGGTGTGGGTGTCGACGTCGAGGATGCGGACCTTGCGCTCCTCGGAAAGGTACTCCTTTTCGAGGGTGTCCCAGACGCGGAGCGTCTTTTCGGTGGGACCTGCGAGGAAGGAGGCATCGCCCTCGTACGGCGTGTAGTTACGCTGGATGAAGTCGCGGACGTCGATTTCTTTGTCCCAATTTCCAGTTTTGAAATCGGTCCAAGCGTCTTGTGTGGGGATGCTGGGAGCGGTCTGCTCTGTCATCGTTCCTCTTCTCAATAAATGCTTGCGGACGATCGTTGTACCGCACTGCATTAGATGATTCTCGAATGTGTACCGGTAGGTACCTTGTAACAATTGTGTACCTACATAGTTAGGGTTTCCATACAGAGGTCATTTGTCACAGGTGCGGGTTATCACAACTTGCGCAATTGTTAACAATAAACATTTTGGATAGGGACGTTAGTCCTAAACGTGGGTGTGATGTTCTTTAAGCATGAGGTCGCGCTCGACTATTGTTCTCTCTCAAAGAAATGGACGCGCGTATGTATTGAGTCCTATCTATGCCTATGCTCATTACCAACAGCGCAAACACGTGCGTGAGTGGTCAAGGAGTTTCTCGGTGGAAGAGCGTAGCCCCGAACTGAAAGTCGGTGTTCTCGGTGCAGGTACCGTCGGATCGCAGGTTATCCGCATGCTCACAGAGCAGGCCGACGATTTTGAAGCTCGTTCAGGTGCGCGTATACGCGTGAACAAGGTGGCGGTCCGCAGGCTTGATGCGCCTCGTGACTACGATGTGGATCCTGCACTTCTGACGACCCATCCCGAAGAGGCCATCGATGGCCACGACATTGTCGTTGAATTGATCGGCGGTATTGAGCCAGCCCGAACCTATGTCATCCGAGCACTCAAACAGGGCATTTCCGTGGTGACCGGCAACAAGGCGCTTCTTGCTACTCACGGTCCAGAACTGTATGCTGCTGCGGCTGAAACCGGCGCAGACCTCTACTACGAGGCCTCGGTTGCGGGCGCAGTTCCCGTCGTTTACGGCCTGCGCGAATCGCTTGCGGGTGACCGCATCACCAAGGTGATGGGCATCGTCAATGGCACGACCAATTTCATCCTCGATGCGATGGCATCGCGCGGCCTGTCCTATGAGGAAGCGTTGAATCAAGCCCAGGAGCTCGGTTTTGCTGAAGCCGATCCCAGCTCAGATGTTGACGGTTTCGATGCGGCAGCAAAGTGTTCAATTCTGGCCTCGTTGGCTTTCCATACGCGCGTCGGAATCGATGATGTTGCCGTTGAGGGCATCACCAAGATCACGGCAGAAGATATGGAAGAAGCTGCCTTCTTCGGTCGTACGATCAAGCTTCTTGCCATCGCTGAGCGTCGTGTTGGAGAAGATGGTAAAGACGGCGTTGCCATGCGCGTCCACCCCGCGCTCGTCCCGCTCGATTCGCCTCTGGCCAGTGTCGACGGAGCGTTCAACGCCATCCTCATCGAAGGCGAAGCAGCAGGCCGTCTGATGTTCTACGGTCAGGGTGCAGGCGGTGCTCCCACCGCGTCCGCTGTTCTTTCGGACCTCGTCGCTGCTGCCCACCACCGCGCATTCGGCGGACACGCACCCCGTGAGTCCGTCTACGCTCACCTGCCGATTCTTGATCCGGGCACGGCCTTCACTCGCTACCAGATTCGTATGCAGGTAGAGGATCGCCTTGGTGTACTTTCCGATGTTGCCGGAATATTCGCTCGCCACGGCGTCTCCATCCAGTCTGTGCATCAGCGCGACGACAAGGAACCGGGTGCCTGCGTTATCGTGGCGACAACCCACCTTGCCCGCGAAGCGGATCTGGCGGCAGTCGCACACGCCCTGTCGCACTCGCCCGCGGTTCGTGAAGTCACCAGCGCGATTCGCGTCGAAGGGGAGTGACATGAGAGTCACCGAAGAATTCGTTGCCGTCTGCGTCCCCGCAACCAGCGCGAACCTTGGCCCAGGATTCGATTCGCTGGGGCTGGCGCTGAATCTTTGGGACGAAGTTGCAGTTCACGCAACCTCCGGAGTCCACACAAGCGTCACCGTTGAAGGTGAGGGCGCAGGGAACGTTGCAACCGGTGAAGACAATCTTGTCGTCCAAGCGATGCGCTTAGCGCTCGATCGTGCGGGCGCACCGCAGGTTGGCGTGAAAATGCGTTGCACAAACCGCATCCCTCATTCGCGCGGAATGGGTTCATCGGCCAGTGCGATCGTTGCGGGAATTCTTCTTGCTCGCGCGCTTATCGGACGCGAGGATGTCCTGACGGACGAAGAAGTCCTCATGATCGGTACCGAACTGGAAGGACACCCCGACAACGTTGCGCCAGCAATCGCTGGTGGAGCAACAATCGCGTGGGTCGATAACGGCCGGCCGGGTGCAGTTTCACTCTCGGTTCCTCACACCATTGCCCCCGTCGTCTTTATACCTGACTTTGAATTGGCAACCGAAAAGGCCCGTTCCGCTCTTCCGCAAGTGGTCGCCCATACAGATGCGCGCTTCAATGTTGCCCGAGCCGCTCTTCTTTCTGCGCTCCTTTCAGGACAGGCTCGTTCGGTGGGGCAGGCCTCGTTCCATGATCTGCTGATGGATGCCACGGCGGATGTTTTGCACCAGGAATACCGACGCGAAGCCATGGAGCCTTCGCTTGCGCTGGTGGATTGGTTGCGCAATGCCGGCATCGCGGCCACAGTTTCTGGTGCTGGACCGACGGTTCTGGCCATGGAGACGGTGTCGGACGAAATCTGCGCGGACGCCAGATCAGCGGGCTGGAAGGTCATGGCTCTTGACGTGCCAAGCAAAGGTGCGGCGATTACTCGCGGGCGACTGGCGAAGCTCTACTGATTATCCTTCAGTTCTGTTTTCTTTGTTTTCTTTCACTCTCGTGTGACTTTATGCGCACAAACGCACGACTTTAACGTTGTGGTGCGTATAGAGACAAACGATTGGTACACTTGAAGCGGGTCTTACGGCCCGCCACGTTTTGGTGGCTCATCCCTTACGTCACGCGATCAGCGTTATCGCAACGTATTCCTCCCGTTTTAAAGGGAGATCCCCATTTGCTCGAAAAGAGCATTCCATATCCAGTGAGGATTCATTCGTGACAAACGAACAAGTCGCCCCCAAGACACGGTCTGCATTGCGGGGCATGAAGCTGGCTGAACTCCAGGCGCTAGCTTCCAGCCAAGGTCTCAAGGGTACGTCAAAGATGCGTAAGTCCGACCTGATCGAAGCTCTTTCTTCCTCGTCTGCGCCAGCTACGAAGGCTTCCGCTTCATCTGACGAGGCCCCCACTCGCCGTGCCCGTGGTACGCGTCGTGTGGCCACCGCTGAAGTTTCACATGATCAGGTTGCGCCTGCTACCCAGGCGCCTGCCCAGGATCAGGGAACGAAGAATGACGACGCTGAACAGCCCCAGCGCAAGTCGCGTCGTCGTCGCGTCGCGACCGCTGAACCAACCGAACCGGCGACGATTGAACTGCCGGCTCCCAAGAAGGGCGGTGAGAAGCCCGAAGCGGAAAAAAACGCTTCCGTCAAGGCTCCGTCCCTGGACGCCATTGAGCTTCCCGAAGGGGAAGAAGGTGAAGAGCGCGGTCGTAACCGCCGTGATCGCAACAACCGTCGCCGTGATCGCAACAACCGCAACGATCGCTATAATCGTCGTAACCGTGACCGCAATGATCGTGGCGACCGCGAAGAACAGGTGCGCGAAGACGAACAGTTTGCTCCGATCGCTGGCATCTTGGATATCCAGGACAATCACGCATTTGTTCGCACTTCTGGTTACCTTCCCGGTCCGAACGATGTGTATGTCACCCTTGGCAACGTTCGCCGTTGGGGTCTGCGTGCGGGCGATGCCGTTGCAGGTGCCGTTCGGCAGCCCCGTGAAGGCGAACGGCAGCGTCAGAAGTACAACGCTCTGGTTCGCGTTGACTCCGTGAACGGCATGTCGATCGAGGAAGCGCAGGCTCGTCGCGAGTTCTCCAAGCTCACCCCTGTTTACCCGAATGAGCAACTACGCCTCGAAACGTCCGCAAAGGCATACACGCCACGCGTTATCGACTTGGTCGCTCCGATCGGTAAAGGCCAGCGTGGCCTGATCGTTTCGCCACCGAAGGCCGGTAAGACGATGGTCATCCAGCAGATCGCGAAGGCTATCGAGATCAACAATCCCGAGGTTCACCTGATGGTCGTCCTGGTTGACGAACGTCCGGAAGAAGTGACGGATATGCGTTCGATCGTCAAGGGTGAGGTCATTGCCTCGACCTTCGATCGCCCCGCATCGGATCACACGATCGTCGCCGAACTTGCCATAGAGCGCGCAAAGCGTCTGGTTGAACTCGGCCAGGATGTTGTCGTTCTTCTTGACTCGATCACGCGACTGTCGCGCGCCTACAACCTAGCTGCACCGGCTTCCGGCCGTATCCTGTCGGGTGGCGTTGACGCATCCGCCCTGTACCCGCCGAAGAAGTTCTTCGGTGGTGCCCGTAATCTCAAGGAAGGCGGCTCGCTCACCATCATCGCGTCGGCTCTGGTCGAGACCGGTTCGAAGATGGACGAGGTCATTTTCGAAGAGTTTAAGGGCACCGGCAATATGGAACTGCGTCTGTCGCGTCAGCTGGCAGACCGTCGTATCTTCCCAGCGATCGACGTCAATGCGTCCGGTACCCGCCGTGAAGAAATGCTGTTCCAGCCTGAAGAACTTCGCATCATGTGGAAGCTTCGTCGCGTGATCGGCACGCTGGATCAGCAGTCCGGTCTGGAACTGATCCTTGAAAAGCTCAAGGAAACCCAGTCGAACGCTGAGTTCCTGATGATGGTCCAAAAGACCACTCCCAGTGCTGACTGAGAACCCCCTGACGTGAAACGCGCGTCAAAAGGTCGCGCGTTTCACGCATATGAGGGCCCTGCCACATAGACGTAAGAGCGCCGAAAGTGGCACAATTGACGCCGTCGGCCATCGGTTCACCGGTTCGCCACCGTTTGGATACTCCAATTGGATACTCCAAGGCGGAAGGATACTTGCCACCAGATGTGGGAAGATCTGCGGATCCGGACCCGGGGCACCAACGAACCCAGGAGATACTCCATGAAGAAGGACATCCACCCCGAATACGTGGATACCCTCGTGACTTGCACGTGCGGTAACAGCTTCCACACCCGTTCCACCCTCACCACCGGTGAGATGCGCGTGGACGTCTGCTCCGCTTGCCACCCGTTCTACACCGGCAAGCAGAAGATCCTCGACACCGGCGGTCGCGTCGCTAAGTTCGAGGCACGTTACGGAAAGCGTGTTCGTCCCTCCAAATGAGGCAAGCGTACGTTGCGTTTTGATCGGCGCCGGGAGCGTTAAGCGCCCGGCGCCGAGGCGTATCTGGCCACTCAGCTTTAAAGGAAGTCCATGGCAGTCGATAACGAGACCAGTGAAGGTCTGAGTGCCCTTGAAGCACTCTTGAGCGAGTACGAAAGCGTCGAACAGGAGATGTCGGCGCCGGATACTCTTTCCAACCCTGCGAAGATGCGTCGCGTGGGAAGGCGTTTTGCTGAGCTGTCTCGCATCAAGGCTGCTGCTGATCGACTCTCGAGCACCCGAGATGACCTTGAGGCTGCCCGTGAACTGGCCACGGAAGATCCATCGTTCGCTGACGAGATTCCAGGCCTCGAAAATGAGGCGCAAGACGCCTACGACACGCTACTGAAAATCCTCGCACCGCGCGACAGTGAGGATGCCCTCGACGTCATCCTCGAAATTAAAGCAGGAGAGGGCGGTGAAGAATCCGCTCTTTTCGCATCCGACCTCGCTCGCATGTACGCGCGCTACGCCGAATCGAAGGGCTGGAGCGTCCAAGAACTCTCTTCAACGGACACTGAACTCGGTGGCTACAAAGACATCACGCTGGCAATTCGAGCCAAGGGAACCGTGACCCCAGAAGAAGGCGTGTGGGCTCACTTAAAGTTCGAGGGCGGAGTTCACCGCGTGCAACGCGTGCCCGTCACCGAGTCGCAGGGTCGTATTCACACCTCCGCAGTCGGCGTCTTCGTCATGCCCGAACTTGAAGATGACACTGAGATTGTCATCGACCCGAACGACCTGCGCATTGACGTCTACCGTTCCTCGGGTCCCGGTGGCCAGTCGGTGAACACCACGGATTCCGCTGTCCGCATCACCCACATTCCGTCGGGCATCGTGGTCTCGATGCAGAACGAAAAATCGCAGCTACAGAACAAGGAAGCAGCCCTGCGCGTCTTGGCGTCCCGTTTGGCAGCCGAAGCTCGTGCGAAGCGCGAAGCTGAAGCATCGGCCCAGCGCCTCAGCCAGGTTCGCACCGTTGATCGTTCCGAGCGCGTACGCACCTACAACTTCCCAGAAAATCGCATCGCTGAACACCGCACCGGCTACAAAGCGCACAATCTTGATCGCGTGCTTGCCGGCGAACTTGAGCCCGTCATCGCTTCGCTGATCGAAGCCGATGAAGCCGAGCGACTCGCCTCTGCCAGCGCCTGAGAGTCTCTCGCGACCATTTCACCGACCGTCCAATGACTGCCGAGATTTCCACCGTCCGCGACGCTCTTGCCTTCGCACGCGCCCAGCTTTCTCAGATCGACGAGGCCGCTCCAGCTTCCGAGGCGCGCGAACTTCTGGAATGGGCGGCGGATGTGGAATCACTGTGGTCAATCCGTGAGCCCATCGCCCCAGCGATCGTTCATCGCTTTATTGATGGGGTTGAACGACGAATGAAACGTGTTCCACTGCAACACATCACTGAGCGCATGTTCTTCCGTGGTCTGACGTTGCGTGCAATGCCAGGTGTCTTCGTGTGCCGTCCAGAAACCGAAGTCGTTGCGGGCCAGGCGATCGATCAGGCGCGCGAGATCCTGAAAACTCGTGACAGCGTGCGCCTCGTCGATCTGTGTACCGGATCTGGTGCAATCGCCTGCTCGCTTGCACACGAAATCCCCAAAAGCGATGTGTTCGCCGTCGAACTGTCGCCGGTGGCATTCCAATGCGCCAAGGAAAATTGTGAAAAATACGGTGGCGGGCGCATTGGCCTCGTGAACGGTGACGCAACTGACCCGGCCACTTTGGCTGACCTTGACGGCAGTGTCGACATTGTTGTCTCGAACCCGCCTTACGTTCCTTTTAACGAGGCTCCGACGCAGGCAGAAGCCCAGCGAGACCCGGATATGGCACTCTACGGGCTGGGAGAGAGTGGCATGCAGATTCCATCTGCGATCCTCGCGCGCAGCGCCACCTTGTTGAAGCCCGGCGGTTGGGTGATTGTTGAACACTCGCCGAGTCAATCAGAACTGATGCGTACCGCTGCACAACGGGCAGGCTTCACGCACCCTCAGACCATGCCCGATCTGACGGGTCGTGATCGCTATCTTGTTACCAGACGTGGCACAATGCCGATGTGACTACGCGAATCATTTCTTGCACCCCCACGTGGGATAGCTCAGACCTGAAGGAAGCGGCAACCGCTGTCAAAAGCGGTCAGCTGATCGTCATCCCGACAGACACCGTGTACGGAATCGGGTGCGATGCGAGTAATCCTGACGCAGTGGCTCGCGTTCTTGCAGTCAAGGGACGAGGTCGCCAAATGCCGCCGCCCGTTGTCGTTCCGGGGCGCGAATCAATCGAAACTCTTTGCATCGATATCCCCGAGGCTGCATACCGGTTGACAGATGAATACTGGCCGGGCGGATTGACTCTGATCCTGCGGGCACGCCCCGACCTTGGCTGGGATCTGGGTGAAACCGGGGGAACAATCGGCGTGCGTATGCCGAACGAGCCCCGCATCCGCACGCTGTTGGATACGGTCGGCCCACTGGCTTTGACCAGCGCAAACACCACCGGAAATCCACCGGCAACAAGCGTTGGCGAAGCAGTGGACTACTTTGGGACGCAGGTTCCGCTCTACGTTGACGGTGGCCCGACTCCCGGCTCGACACCCTCAACAATCCTCGACTTCACGAAGGGTGGGGTACGGGCAATCCGTCTGGGCACACTATCCTTAGAACAGTTATCGCTTACCGCTGGAACCACCATCGAACCCGCGAACACGTCAAAGTGATCGCAACCGGTTCACACTGAAAGGCCTGGAACCCCCCGACCGATGAAGGTCTATCTTCTGCTCATGCTCGTCGCCATGGGAGTCACCGTTTTGATGACTCCCATTGTCAGGCGTGCGTGCATTGCGTGGGGGATTGTTCCCAAGCTGCGTTCCCGCGATATCCAGAAGGACCCGATTCCTCGCCTTGGTGGAATCGCGATGACGGTCGGTCTTGTCGTGACGCTTTTATTGGCGTCGAGGATTCCCTACATGAGTCCCCTGTATGCAACCAGTATTCCCTGGGCAGTCCTTTTTGCCACTCTCGGAATGTGCATCCTTGGAGTTATCGACGATGTCATCGAACTGGACTGGATGGCGAAACTGTCCGGACAGATTCTGATCACCGGAATCATGGCGTTTAACGGTGTTCAGCTGGTATCTTTCCCGATCTTCGGCATCACCATCGGGTCATCGCGCCTGTCTTTGATCGTGACAGTGTTCCTTGTCGTCGGCATCATTAACGCCGTCAATTTCATTGATGGTCTTGATGGGCTAGCAGCGGGGATTATCGCTATCGGGGCGGCAGCATTCTTCGTCTATTCTTATTCGGTGACCCGCATCGTCGGCGCAACATCGTATGCGACGACGGCCTCGTTGATTACGATCACGCTGGTAGGCGTATGTGTCGGCTTCCTCTGGTTCAACTTCCACCCATCGTCAATCATGATGGGCGGGGGAGCGGAGACACTCGGTCTTGTTTTGGCTGCAGCCGGCATCATCATGACTGGGCAAATTGACCCATCACTGCTGGGAACGCAACAGATTTTCGTCGGGGTGCTCCCGATTATTTTGCCCTTGTCGGTCATTTTCATCCCAATTCTTGACTTGATTGTCACGTCGATCAGGCGAATGCTTCGAGGCAAGAGCCCATTCCACGCCGACCGATCCCACTTCCATGATCGTCTGATCATGCGAGGACACTCGCACCGTACGGTCGTCGCGATCATGTGGATGTGGACAGCCCTAGTGTGTATTCCCGCAGTCTGTCTGCTTGTGGTCGACTGGAAGATCATTCTGCTGATTACCAGCCCATTCTTGGCTGTTGCTGTCGGGCTGACACTGCGCGAATTCCCTAGTGCCCGCTACAGCGCACGCTGAATATCCGTCGCCCACTTTTGAGAGAACTCCCTGCAATGACGACTTCCTCCCACAATCACGAACCGAAGGAAAACGAAGGAGTAGACGATTCTCGTCCCGCTTTCTTTGTTTCGACCGTGGCAAAGCTTGCGCGTTTTGAAATCGTGACCGCAGTGGTGGCGATCCTCCTTGTAGGGGCGCTGGGCTACGCGGGGGGAGCGCAAATCCTCTCAATCCTCCTTGCTATCGGCGTGATCGCGTCAGTTATTGGCATTCATGTGGGGTCGCTTCTGGAGCTCGGCCAGCCCGCCCGCAATCCTCTGGCGTGGATTGCCTTTTCGTACATCGGTCGCATCGGCGCAATCGCTCTGTTCGTCTATCTACCGACCGCTTTTGCCCAGCCGGTGCGTTTTCCCGCTACCTGCGCTTTGATCGCGATCGTCGTCTCCCAATTGTTCGAGTTGGTGGCGCTGGTGCGAATGCGCCAGTTCAACGTCGACTAGTTGTGCGAAGGTTCACGAGGCTCAGAAAGAACCTCGTGACTGGCTTTCGACTGCGTGTGTGAACTACTCCTCTGAACACCTGTTCGTTCCCATTTGGGAAAACGTGAGCCACAACAATCTGGTGAGCTCATGTTTAAAGATGAATCAAAGCTCACGCTGCTGGTACGATGGTTAGACCGCTTCATCAACGGTGAAAATGCCTGTCAAAGTCGATTAACCTACCCGGGAGGACACCCTGTCCACGTCATCGCCCTCGACGAGCCGTCGAGCAAGCACTGCAAAACCGGTCTGGTATTGGACGCTTCTTGTCATTCTCGTCATCGTTATCGTTGTTACGGCAATTCCCGCTTTTACACAGCACCCCCATCAACCCGGACTTGAGGATTTTTTCCCGAGCGCAATTTTCGGGGAAGGAACTCTTTTTGAGTTCTCACGCTTGACTCTTGCCCGCGTGATCATGGCGCTTGTTCTCTGCCTTGCACTGGTCGGTGTTGCCCGTAAGCCGAAGCTTGTTCCAGGTCGCGGTCAGATGGCCGTTGAATTCCTCGCCGATTTTATTCGCGCGAATGTTGCGCTTGAAATGCTTGGGAACAAGAACGGTCGTCGCTTCGCAGGATTCATCGGGTTTGCATTTTTTGGCGTCTTGGCCATGAACCTTGCCGGCGTTATTCCCGGCATCAACATTGCAGCATCCTCGGTCGTTGCTGTTCCGATGGTGTTCGCCATCATCTCTTACGTGACCTTCGTCGGAAGCGGTATCAAGGCCCAAGGCATTGGCCGCTACTTTAAGTCCCAGCTTTTCCCGCCGGGATTGCCGAAGGCAATGTACCTGCTGATCACGCCGATTGAGTTCCTCTCGACGTTCATCGTTCGCCCGTCCACACTGATGTTGCGGCTTTTGGCGAATATGATTGCTGGTCACCTCCTCTTGGGTATGACCTACTTCGGTACCGCAATCCTTCTGCACGAGCTCAACGCAATGAGTTCCCTCGGCGTGCTGACCGGTGCAGCAATGTTTGTCATGACGGCCTTCGAGGTTTTCGTTGCGTTCCTTCAGGCGTACATCTTCACGATCCTTTCCGCCGTTTACATCAAACTGTCCATCGAAGCTCACTAAGCCCAACCGCGCCTCTTGGCGTCCAATACAAAAGGAAGAACACTATGACAACCGCAGCATTTGCCTACATCGGCTACGGTCTTGCAACCCTCGGCCCTGGCATCGGCATTGGTTTATTGGTCGGAAAGACCCAGGAATCCACCGCTCGTCAGCCTGAGGTTGGTGGCCGTCTGTTCACCAATATGATTATCGGCGCCGGCATGGTCGAGGCACTCGGCCTCATCGGCTTCGTTCTTCCGCTCATCGTTAAGTGACCATCGCTATGCACCAGGTAATCGCCGCGAGTGAGGAAGTAGGCGGCCTCGCCGTCATTCTTCCTCCGCTCTACGAGATCTTCTGGTCGGCGCTTGTTCTGCTCATCGTCCTCCTCCTCGTTGGTAAGTTTGCTCTTCCGCGTCTTTACACTGCAATGGACGAACGCCAAGCGAAGATCGAAGAGGGCCTTGCTTTTGCCGAAAAAGCAAAGGAAGACCAGGCGCGTGTAGTACGCGATCGTGAAGACGCGCTGAAGCAGGCGAATATCGAGGCTCACGAGATTCGTGAAAAGGCTTCCCAAGAAGCACAGGGCATCATTGCTGACGCGCGAGTGGAAGCACAGAACGAAGCGACCCGTATCCTCGAGAACGCGCAACGTCAGATTCTTGCTGAAAAGCAGGCAGCTGAGATCTCCCTGCGCTCTGACGTTGGTCTTCTGGCAACCGAGTTGGCAGAAAAGATCGTTGGTGAACATCTGAGCGACACCGCACTGACCAGCCGTGTCGTCGATCGTTTCCTTGACGATCTTGAGGCGGATACTCTCCGTGAAAGCGAGCGTACGAATCGATGAGTGAACTCGGTCGACTCTCTCGCGTTGCATGTGCAACGCAACTCGAAGACGCACTAGCCCAGAGCGATGTCGACGCGCGTGCAGTGGGAGAGGACTTCTTCTCCATCACTGACCTCGTGAAGAAAGAACCGCGGGTTATTCGTGCATTCACTGATCCATCACGTAGTGGTGACGACAAAGCTCAGCTGGTTCGCACTTTGCTGAGCTCGCATCTTACAACGGACGCTTCACTCAGCGTTCTTCAAATGATGGTGCGTGAACACTGGTCGAATCTCGATAGTTTTGCCGATGCCACGGAGGTCCTTGGTATCCTCGCAGTTCTTTCAGATGCGAATCGTGCTTCGAGCCTCGATAGAGTCGAATCCGAACTCTTTGAAGTACGCCATTTCCTTGAAGGCAACCGTGAACTCCGCTTGAAGCTTTCCGATGCTTCGCTAGGCACATCCCATGAACGTGGTGATCTAGCCACCGCGATTTTTGGATCGAAGCTTTCAGTGTGGACGATGCGTTTGCTACGTCGTGCCGTCGGTCGTTCTCGTCGCGGGCGCCTTCTGGTGAACCTTCGACGCTTCGCCGAATGGTCAGCTGTCATCCAAAACAGGCGGCTTGTCACAGTTCAAAGCGCGGTCGAAATGTCGTCAGAGCAGGTTTCTCGCTTGCGTTCGCTCTTGGAAAAGCGCTTCAACTCAGAGATTTCACTTGCTATCTCGGTCGTTCCCGGTCTTGTCGGTGGCTTCACATTACGTGCACAGACAACATCGATCGATGCCAGCCTCTCGACTCGTATCTCAGATATGAAACAGGCTCTGGCTTCCTAACAGCCACCACTACCGATTAGAAACGTTTACAGAAGGAATTACTCATGACTGACCTGTCTATCAGTCCCGAGGAGATCCGTGGCGCATTGGACTCCTTCATGCAGTCCTACCGTCCCAGTGAAGTAGCCACCGAAGAGGTTGGTCACGTCACCGAGACCGCCGACGGTATCGCTCACATCGAAGGCTTGCCAGGCACAATGGCCAATGAGCTTCTCCGCTTCTCCGATGGCACACTTGGCCTGGCAATGAACCTTGAACAACGCGAAATCGGTGCCGTTATCCTCGGTGACTTCGGTGGCATCGAAGAAGGCCAAGTTGTTCACCGAACGGGTGAGGTTCTTTCTGTCCCGGTTGGTGATGGCTACCTTGGGCGTACGGTTGACCCGCTGGGTCGCCCGATCGATGGCTTGGGCGAGATCACCGATGTTGATGGCCGACGCGCACTCGAGCTGCAGGCCCCCGGTGTCATGATGCGTAAGTCGGTTCATGAACCGTTGCAGACCGGCCTGAAGGCAATCGACTCAATGATCCCGATTGGTCGCGGACAGCGGCAGCTGATCATCGGTGACCGCAAGACCGGTAAGACCGCGATTGCTCTGGACACGATCCTGAACCAGCGCGAAAACTGGAAATCCGGCGATCCGAACAAGCAGGTGCGATGCATCTACGTTGCTATCGGTCAGAAGGGCTCGACGATCGCTTCTGTGCGTTCAACTCTGGAAGATGCCGGTGCACTCGAATACACGACCATCGTTGCCTCCCCGGCTTCCGACCCCGCAGGCTACAAGTACATGGCCCCCTACACGGGTTCTGCACTTGGCCAGCACTGGATGTATCAGGGCAAGCACGTTCTGATCATCTTCGATGACCTCTCCAAGCAGGCTGAAGCCTACCGAGCGGTTTCCCTTCTTCTGCGTCGTCCGCCAGGGCGTGAGGCATACCCCGGTGACGTTTTCTACTTGCACTCTCGTCTCCTTGAACGTTGTGCGAAGCTCTCCGATGAGCTCGGTGCGGGTTCAATGACGGGGCTTCCGATCATTGAAACCAAGGCAAACGACGTGTCTGCCTACATTCCGACCAACGTCATTTCGATTACCGATGGTCAGATCTTCCTGCAGTCCGATCTGTTCAACTCGAATCAGCGCCCGGCCGTTGACGTCGGTATCTCGGTTTCTCGAGTTGGTGGCGACGCGCAGGTGAAGGCAATGAAGAAGGTTGCTGGCACGCTGAAGCTGACACTCGCTCAGTACCGTTCGATGGCTGCATTCGCCATGTTCGCTTCCGACCTTGATCCGGCAACCCGCCAGCAGCTGACTCGCGGTGAGCGTCTGATGGAGCTTCTGAAGCAACCGCAGGCATCGCCGTATTCGACTGCAGAGCAGGTCGCTTCGATCTGGACTGGTACGCATGGCTACTTGGATGATCTTGAGGTCGACGCGGTTCTTTCCTTCGAGCGCTCCCTGCTGGATCACCTGCGCGTGAACTCTTCAGTTCTGGGCACGATCGAATCAACCGGTCTGTTGGAAAGCGAAACAGAAGCTGAACTGGAATCCCAGGTGAAGGCATTCCATGATCAGTGGGTCAGCTCCGGTCGAGGCGTTGTCAAGCTGGATGACTCCGAGGTGGAAGCAGCTCAGACTCGCGAAGAAATCACCCGTCAGCGTCCCTCGAACGAGAAGGCCTGATCCATGGGTGGTCAGCAGAGGATCTACAAGCAGCGGATTGCCTCAACGCAAACGCTGGCGAAGGTCTTCCGCGCGATGGAAATGATCGCAGCGTCAAGGATTGGTGCTGCGCGTCGCGCGGCTTCGGACCTTGGCCCGTACGAAAAGGCATTGACGCAGGCAGTTGCAGCAGTCGCGATCCACACGGATTTGGATCACGCACTGACGCGTGAACGTCACAATACGCATCGCGTGGCTGTTCTTGTCATTGCTTCCGACCGTGGCATGGCGGGTGCCTATGCGGCGACGATTCTTCGTGAATCGGAACGCCTGATTACTCGCCTGAAGGACGAGGGCAAAGAACCCATCATCTATACCTTCGGTCGTCGTGCACGCTCGTATTTCCGATTCCGTGGAGTCGCCATCGAACGTTCATGGGAAGGTGAATCTGATTCGCCGACTCTTGAAACAGCTCGTGAGATCGCAACCGAACTTCTCTCCCGTTTCTTGGACGGTACTCTGATAACGGGTGTTTCAGAAGTTCACCTGGTATACACGCGTTTCGTGTCCGTGATGAGTCAGGTTCCCGAGGTCCGACAGATGCTTCCGCTTTCTGTTGTTGACGCTCCCGAATCGGACCAAGAACGCGGGGAAGAACGCGGTTACTACGACGATCCATCATCGACGTTCCCCGAATACGAATTTATCCCATCTCCGGAAGCCGTACTCGATGCGATCCTTCCGCTGTATGTGGAAAGTCGTATTCATAATGTGCTCCTGCAGTCGGCTGCCTCTGAGCTTGCGTCGCGTCAGCGCGCGATGCACACCGCAACCGATAACGCTGAAGAGCTCATCACCAAGTACACGCGCCTGGCCAACTCGGCCCGTCAGGCGGACATCACCCAGGAGATCAGTGAGATCGTGGGCGGGGCCGACGCATTGGTCGCGGGCTGAGCCCCAGAACACGGAGAAGAACTATGAGCCAGGAAGAACAAAAAGCGGAAGGTCGCGTCGCTCGCGTCGTCGGCCCCGTCGTTGACGTCGAGTTCCCGCCAGACAGCATTCCTCCGCTGTACAACGCACTGAAGGTTGATGTTGACCTTGCCGGACAGGGCGAGGGTGAAGGATCCTTCACCATGACCCTCGAGGTCGCGCAGCACCTCGGTGACAACCTTGTTCGTACCATCGCGCTGAAGCCGACCGATGGCCTAGTTCGTGGTGCTGTTGTCACTGACACGGGTGCACCGATCTCGGTTCCCGTCGGCGATATCACCAAGGGCCACGTGTTCAACGTGACCGGCGAACCGCTGAACCTGAAGGAAGGCGAGCAACTCGAAATCACCGAGCGTTGGCCAATTCACCGCCAGCCTCCGGCATTCGATCAGCTTGAAGCCCGCACCAAGATGTTCGAAACGGGCATCAAGGTTATCGACCTTCTGACCCCCTACGTCCAGGGTGGCAAGATCGGTCTGTTCGGCGGTGCAGGCGTCGGCAAGACCGTTCTGATTCAGGAAATGATTCAGCGTGTTGCTCTGAACCACGGTGGCGTGTCCGTGTTCGCCGGTGTTGGCGAACGTACCCGTGAAGGCAACGACCTGATCCGCGAAATGGAAGAGGCAGGCGTCTTCGACAAGACCGCGCTTGTGTTCGGTCAGATGGACGAACCCCCAGGCACGCGTCTGCGTATCGCACTCACCGGTCTGACGATGGCTGAGTACTTCCGCGATGTTCAGCATCAGGACGTGCTTCTGTTCATCGACAACATCTTCCGTTTCACTCAGGCAGGTTCTGAGGTTTCAACGCTTCTTGGCCGCATGCCTTCGGCCGTCGGCTACCAGCCGAACTTGGCCGACGAAATGGGCCAGTTACAGGAACGTATTACCTCCGCAGGCGGTCACTCGATTACGTCGTTGCAGGCCATTTACGTGCCTGCCGACGACTACACCGACCCGGCTCCGGCAACGACCTTCGCCCACCTCGATGCAACCACCGAACTTTCGCGTGAAATTGCATCGAAGGGCATCTACCCGGCAGTGGATCCGCTGGCATCCTCGTCACGAATCCTTGATCCGACTCTGGTTGGTCGCGAACACTACGACACTGCAACCCACGTGAAGGCGATTCTTCAGAAGAACAAGGAACTCCAGGACATCATCGCGATTCTTGGAGTTGATGAACTCTCCGAAGAAGACAAGGTCACGGTCGCACGTGCACGTCGTATTGAACAGTTCTTGGCACAGAACATGTACATGGCTGAGAAGTTCACCGGTGTTCCCGGTTCGACGGTTCCACTGTCTGAAACCATCGAAGCGTTCAAGCGTCTTGCCGAGGGCTACTACGACGAGGCTCCGGAGCAAGCGTTCTACAATGCTGGTGGCATCGAAGACGTTGAGCGTGCATGGCATGAGCTCAAGAAGGATGCCTGATGGCCGACAAGGTACTCCAAGTCGAAATTGTCTCCCACGAGGGACGTCTCTGGCACGGCATTGGTACGTCCGTCCAGATCCCCGTGGTTGATGGACAGCTGGGTATTCTGCCGGGTCGTCAGCCCATGCTTGCCATGCTGAATGCAGGCACTGTGCTGGTGACGACCAAGGAAGGTGTCCAGACATTCACCGTTGACAGCGGATTTGCGTCCATTGACTCTGATTTTGTGACCGTGGTCGCTGATCACGGTACGATTTCCTGATAAGGAGCCCCCGTTCGGGCGAATCCGAGCGGGGGCACTTTCACACTTTTGATCGGAGGTGCTTCATGACTTCGCTTTTCGCCATTGTGGTGTGGCTCGTGGTATGTGTTGTGGTTATTGGTCTGCCTGTCTTGCTGATCATTAACGTGCGTGCGCGTCACTTGGAAAACAAGCTTGGCGCATTCCGGTCATTCTCACGTCCCGATCAGCACTCGGGATGGGCCGCGGGACTGGGACTCTACGACGTTGAATCGCTGTCGTGGTATCGCTTGGTTGGTTTGACGAATAAGCCCGTGTATTCCGTGAAGCGTCGAGGACTTCAGATCTCTGCGGCGAACCCGCATTCTAAAGATGGCGAACTTGTTGAGATTCGCCTGCTCTCCAACGAGAAGCGCTATGAGATCGCATTGTCAAAGGAAACATACAATGCGCTTGTCTCGTGGGTCGAATCCGGTCCGCCTCAGGTCTGAGTTCCTTTCATGCACTGCTACTAGGTTGTCGCTTCCTGCTTCTCAGCTTTGAAATTTGAGCATCTTGCCACGTCTGAGGCGTTGATAGTAAAGATCGGGTGCCTTCACCTGTTAGGCTCTGGGGCGTGCGAGTCCTCATTGCAACGTGCACCGTTGATTATTCCGGTCGTCTGTCAGCCCACCTTGACCCCGCCACGCGCGTCATCATGCTCAAGGCGGATGGTTCAATTTTGATCCACTCGGATGGTGGATCATATAAGCCTCTGAACTGGATGAATGCCCCGTGCACGGTCACTGTGGAAGTGCCTGAAAGTGATGAGGAAGTCGACGGCGTTACTGAAGTGTGGACTGTCCAAGCAGATAAGAAAGATGACCGTCTTGTCATCTCGATTCACGACATCGTCTCGGATGTGAATGTTGATTTGGGCGAAGACCCCGGTCTTGTGAAGGACGGTGTTGAGACACATCTTCAGGCGTTGCTGGCAGAGCAGGTTCCTGAAGTCTTGGGTGAAGGCTGGACTTTCGTTCGCCGTGAGTTTGAAACTCCGATCGGCCCCGTTGATTTGATGGTGAAGAATCCGCAGGGTGAGCACGTTGCTATTGAAGTGAAACGTCGTGGCGGTATCGATGGTGTTGAGCAGTTGACTCGCTACCTTTCGCTTTTGTCGCGCGATCCGTTGCTGAAGAATGTGTCGGGCATTTTTGCCGCCCAGGAGATTTCGAAGCAGGCTCGTACTCTGGCCGAGGATCGTGGCATCCGCTGTGTTGTGCTCGATTATGACGCTATGCGTGGCTTCGATGATCCTGAGTCACGTCTGTTCTGATGTCGTCGAACGCGCGCTGACATCTATCGCCATGATGACGAAGCGAATGGAGAAGTAGGGCCATGGCACGACGTTCAATGAAACGGCGATGGAGTGAGCCTCACCGTGAGCTTGATATGACACGGCTTTCGTCGATGCCTCATACGGAAACTGGGCCTGATGGTAGTGATTATCAGGTTCGTCGCATCTCGTCATCTTCGAAGGAATATACATGTCCGGGGTGTTTACGCCCGGTGCTTGTTGGGGCAGCACACGTTGTTGCATGGCCAGAAGAAGCTCCCTATGGTCTGCCACAGGGACTCGATGGTAGGCGTCATTGGCACACGGATTGTTGGAACAGGGGACTGCGTCCGAACTAGGAAGTGGCATAGGAGCGTGGAAGTGCCCTTTAATCTCATGTTATTTGTCACGAGATAGCGAATTTCATGTGCCTGTTCGTGCGTTTCCTCGTATCGTTGAACGGTTAGAGTCTTTACTTCATAACCGAGGAGGCAACGCGTGGACCGAATCAAGGCGTACGCCGCTGCTACCACCGCTGGCGCGATTGCACTGGTTTTTGTGATCATTGGTGTCCTTGCTCTGACCGTTTTTCAGCCACCAAAGGAACTGTCGTCGTCTATTGAGTCGCCAACGGCGATCATCATGACGCGTGACCGCGTTCTGCCGTTGCTTGACAAGAACGTTGTCGTGACGGCGACGTCAAAATCGGGCGCTGAGCTGACACTGGGTGTCGGCACTCCCGGTGACGTCCTCGGTTGGATCGGGAACGATCCCTACACCGAAGTTGTTGGTCTGACCTCGGATCGTAGTGTCCTGAAGGTGAATCAGCACGAAGGCGTTGCTGGTGATACCGGTCAGTCGAGTGCACAGTCTGGTGCTCAGTCTGGCTCGGATACGGCGCACTCCGGTGCTCAGTCAGGTGCACAATCTGGTGCTACTCAATCTCAGGTGGGGACTGAGCCTGCTCAGTTGGTTGCCGACGCATCCAAGTCTGATATGTGGTTGCACTCCGTGACGGGTGAAGGCACGGTATCTGTGTCTTTAGATGATGTTTCCGCTGGTCTTTCGGTGCTGGCAGTCTCTGCGTCGGGTGCTTCTGATACGACCCTGACACTGACGTGGGCAACCCGTAGTGTGAATACTCTTGCGATTGTTTCCTTTATTCTTGCGATCTTGTTTGCGTTGATCGCAGGTGTGGCATTCCTGAGCCGTTACCAGCTTCTTCGTCATCGTGCCGAGCGCGCGAAGGCGCTGGAAGAGCGTCGTAGCGCTGACTCGACCGATACTCAAGCAATTGACGTTAATGCGGTGAGCGCCCTAGCCGATGCAAAGAAGGCCGAAGAAGCTTCTATTCAGGACGCTTCCACCGAGGAAAACGAAGAGTCTGCGCAACAGGACACTTCTGATGAAGCCCCCCAAGTCGCAGATGCTGAAGTTACAGACAAGGTCAGCGATTCTGAAGAGGCAGTAGCTCAGGCAATCGACGAATGGGCGACGGATGACCGACTAAACGGCGGCGAAATCACTGAAGAAACCAGTGACGCAACCACTTTCGATGATGTGACCATTGAT
Organism: Schaalia turicensis ACS-279-V-Col4; assembly: GCF_000296505.1. Lineage (GTDB taxonomy): Bacteria > Actinomycetota > Actinomycetes > Actinomycetales > Actinomycetaceae > Pauljensenia > Pauljensenia turicensis_A. The sequence continues at coordinate 358,829 of NZ_JH815209.1, read as the reverse complement.
GGTGCCCCTGTTTCCGACGACAGTGAGCAGGTTGCTCAAGCTGAATCTGAAGATTCAGCTGGGGGCGAAGACAACACCTCAGAAGAAGTCCCCGAAGCAGAAGAGACTGTGAAGCCGGTGGCTGGTCGCCACGGTGAATGGACGGGCACCGAAGACCAGGATCCGCCCGAGAAGGTCTCAACCGATACCGGCATCATCGATCTGTCGAGCATCCGCCCCGGCGTCACACTTCCAAGCCGTCGCGCACTGCGCGAAGCCCGTGAGAAGGGCGAAGAGAAGATCGTGATTGATGGACGCGAGTTCAACACCGGCCTGATTCCGATTGTGCACCAGACGGATTCTGATGAGTCTGCGGGATCAGAGTCTGAAGAATCCTCGTCTGCTTCCCGTAGCGGAAGTGACTCGTGGACGAAGCTCATGTCTCGCTGGTTGAAGAAGAATTGACGAAGGAGATTGCAATGAAACGACGCACTCTCGTCTTTTCGACTGCTCTTGTAGCGACGCTTGGCCTGGCTGGATGTGGCGGGGGAGAACTGACTGTTTCTGACACCAACCAGTCGGCCTCCGTTTCGCCGAACCTTGATCAAGAGCGGATTTCGTCAGCGCTGGCAGAGGCTCAAGAAACGTTGAACAGTGCTGATGAAGCGCTCAATGGTGACGTCTTTGACGGCCGTATTTCCGGTGGCGCAGCTCGTATGCGTAAAGCCCAATACGCTTACTCTGTTGCGTCCGGTGAGGCTGTTACCCAGCTTGACCTGACTCCTCAGACGACAGCAGTGACAAACTCGTTGCAGTGGCCTCGTGCCATCGTGAATATCCGCCAAGCCGACACGTCGCAGTTGCCCGTCATCGAGATGCTCGTGCAGAACGATGCTCGTAGCGAATACTCGCTGGTTGCATGGGCGCGTATGCTCGGGGGAACTTCTCTGACCACCCCTGCGGTGACGAAGGGGTCGGCATACGTAACGAATGACACCGAGGGGTTTGTCATGACACCCGGTGACGCTGCGCAAGCGTATGTGGACATGCTGAACGCATCTTTGTCTTCGAATGAACACTTCGCTTCGGACGAGTTCACGTCCAAGTACCTTGATGCGGCATCGTCGTTGAATTCCTCGCTGGCAGCTGCCGGTAATGTGACTGCGTCGGCAAGACTGACGGAGAACCCGGTGACGGGCGTTGTACTGGAAGATGGTTCGGCTCTTGTCGCTACGACATTCTCGTACACGTTGACATACTCTCGTACGGTTGCCGGCTCGACGATGCGGCTGGGGGGCCAGACGGCAACTATGAACGCAGGAGATGATGATTCGGTTAAGGGCACTGCGGTTGCAACCTACGTGGCGACCGTGATGATGAACATTCCGTCGAGCGAACAAGGCGGTGTCGCGCGTATTATCGGCGCTGAACGTGTTCTTGAATCCGTGACGATGGACGAATCAACGAACCCCGGTAACTAGAGTTCTCACACTTCGAGGGGCGCTTGATTGGTACTGCCGCCGACGTATGTCTGAAATGCATTGGAGGAACAATGCCGAATGAATCGAGCATGATGCCTGCTGACTCCCATGGGGCGGTGGAGCTGGGGGCTTTAGCTTCCGCTCAGGTTTCTGGCCAGGAAACGGGCTCACCTGAGGCTCAGGTGGGGTTGAATGTGCCACTGGTTGTGCAGGTCAGTGAAGAGAACTTCCAAGATCTGATGGCGAATTCAGCGACCGTTCCGGTTATCATTGTCATGTATTCGTCGTCACAATTGGAGTCGAAGCCGTTTGTTGCTTCGATGGAGGATCTTGCTCGCGACTATGCGGGTCGTTTCCAGTTGGCGACTGGCGATGTTGATGCGTCGCCTCACATTGCGCAGGCGTTCCAGATTCAGGGTGTACCCGCCGTTGTGGCGTTGATGAATCAGCGTCCGCTTCCGTTGTTCCAGGGAATTGCGCCGAAGGATCAGGTGCGCCCGATCATTGATCAGGTGTTGGATGCTGGCGCTCAGATGGGGATTAACGGTCGTATTGCGGTGTCCGAAGAGGATACGGCTGCTCCGATTCCGCCTGCACACGAGGCTCCTCTTAGCGCCGAAGAAGCAGGACAGCTGGATGAAGCGATCGCTTTGTGGGAGAAGGTCCTGGATCTGAATCCGAAGGACGAGGCCGCGAAGGCTCACTTGGCGCGTGTGCGTGTTGCTGCGCGGAGTGCTTCAGCTGATGCGTCTGATCCGGCGGCCCATGCTGATGCTCTCTTTGCGTCCGGTGATCACGAAGGTGCGTTTGACCTGTTGCTGAAGATCATTGCGACGGCCGATGACACGGAAGCAAAGGATGCAGCGCGGTTGCGCTTGCTGGATCTGTTCCGCGTCGCCGGTAACTCTCCCGATGTCATGAAGGCGCGCATGATTTTGTCGACGCTCGTGCTTGTGTGAGCGACGTAGAAAGTAAGATTTTCTTAGACTCTGCGGGGCGGGCATCGTGGTGATGCCCGCCCCGCAGTGGTTGACGCAGGGATGGCGCTTTTAGTCTTCAGTGATGAGAGCTTCGATGGCTCGTACTGGAATGTCAATCCAGTCGGGGCGGTTTCGTGCTTCGTACACGGCTTCGTAGAGAGCCTTGTCGAGTTCGAGGGCCACGATCAGTGCTCGCTTACGTTCTTTGTCTGCCTCGTTCATGTCACCGAATGAATCGCGGTATCCATCGATGAAAGCGGTGCGCATGTCGGTTCGCCATGTTTCGTCGGTGGCTTTTCCGACGGCTGCCGCGTAGTCGAAGGAACGGAGCATGCCGGCAACATCGCGCATGGGTTGGTCAGGCATTGAGCGTTCGGCAAGCGGACGCAGGGGCTCTCCTTCGAAGTCGAGAACAAACCAGCGTGGTTCTACGCCTTTGGGAAGATCCTTTTCGTGGAGGACCTGCCCCAGGTGGTAGTCGCCGTGGATGCGTGTTGCTTCATCGAGGCGATCGAGAGCTTCGAGGCGCGCGTAGACGCGGTCGACTTTCTCTTCGAAATTCTGGATGCGTTCTGCAAGGAAGGCGACTTCTGCCAGCGCCCACGAGGCGCGCGATCGCAGGGAGTGGGCAAGCTCTGAGGGGGGAACGGGGGCGGATGTACCCAGGGAGGCGGCCATATGGGAGTGCATCTGGGCGGTCGTTTGACCGAGAGTGAATGCTAGTGCTCTTGCGGAGCTACGAACTGTTCCATTCGCTGGGTTGTCATGGGTGGCATAGTCGCAGAAGAGTTCAAAACCGTCGTCAGCGGCTGGAATGAAGGTGCAGGCTACCGCGGAGTCGGTCAGGATGGTTTCGCCCGTTAGAGCGTCGTTCCAAGTGAGTGTGGACCATGCGACGGGTGTGCGGACGCGATCCCACCCGTCCTTTGCCAATGCAACAGACACCTCGACATCGGGGTTGCGACCTGCGGCGAGGACGCGGAAAAGCTTGATGACGATGTCATCAGCATAAGGATCACCTTCACCGCTACGCATGACGACGTTCGTATTCGACTGCTCACCGGTCATGACTCGTCCGCTATTGGCGCGTCTTTCGATCGCAGCGATGCCCTCATCGTCAAGGAACGATCCCTGGGTGTGGGCAAGCCTCGCCCACGCCCGCCAGAAATCGGGATGGTGCGGACCGTCAATGAATGCGACCTCGGGGGTACTTTCCATGACGAAACCATGCGATCCGGGGATTTCGCCGGCGACAGCAAAGGAATCAAGGTCTGAAGCGGGTGCTAGGGCCAAGGGGACGTGGATCAGAACGGGGGCCTCGTCGAGAGCGTCGGGGCGTTTCGCGCTGATCAACAGATCACGAATCGTGTCGCCCAATGCAACATCGGCGTGGATGCTGAGTTCATCAAGTGTCGGTGCTGCGTCACCTTTCAGTGGAAACCAACGGCGGTCCTGCATCCATGCGTGGAGCCCGGCAAGGAGGTCCTCATCTGCGGGCCACGACAGGTGCGAGGTCGAGGTGTTCACTGTTTAGTCTCCTTTGACGGATGGGGAGCATCGGTTGATGGTGCGCGGTGCATGTGTGTCTGCCCTTGCGGGGGCAACACAAAATGCGGACTCATTCTATCGACATTCGTTCGATGAATGAGTCCGCCCTGAAGGTGTCAGTGCTTTGTGTCAGGCGTGACGGGTGCCAGCCAGAGTCCACCGAGCGGCGGAATACGCAGCTCGACTGAGAACGGGCGGCCGTTCCACGGGATCGGTTCTGCGATGATCACACCTGGGTTGGTCACGCCGGAGCCTGCGAATTCTTCGGAGTCGGTGTTGAGGATTTCAGTCCATTCGCCGCCGAAGGGCAGTCCCACTCGGTAGCCCTCATGCGGGTTACCAGCGAAGTTTGCTGCGCAGACGACGACCGGCTGTTCGGTGCCTTCGCGCTTGCCCTTACGCAGGTAGGTGATGAGGTTGTGATCCCCGTCGGATGCATCGATCCACTCGAAGCCCGTGTAGTCGTCATCCCAGAAAGCAGGATTTTGGGCGTACAGGTGGTTGAGTCGGGAGACCAGCGCTTGAACGCCAGCGTGGCCTTCGAAGTCGGTGATCCACCAGTCGAGCGAGTAGGACTCGTTCCATTCCTGGCGCTGGGCGATCTCTTGACCCATGAACAGGAGTTGCTTGCCGGGGTGCGACCACTGGTAGGCGTACAGTGCCTTGGTGCCAGCGAAACGCTGCCAGTCGTCACCGGGCATCTTCTCGACGACGGTGCCCTTGCCGTGAACAACTTCATCGTGGGAGATCGGTAGCACGTAGTTCTCAGAGAATGCGTAGACCAGCGAGAATGTGAGTTCGCCGTGGTGCCAGCGCCTGTTCACCGGGTCTTCTGCCATGTAGTGGAGGGTGTCGTTCATCCAGCCCATGTTCCACTTCATGCCAAAGCCCAGGCCACCACCACTGGTCGGTGCGGTCACGCCCGGCCATGCGGTTGATTCTTCTGCGATCATGACAATGCCAGGATGCGTGCGGTAGGCAGTCGCGTTGGCTTCCTGCAGGAATTCAATCGCTTCAAGGTTCTCGCGGCCACCGTACTGGTTTGGACGCCACTGGCCGTCCTTACGCGAGTAGTCGAGGTAGAGCATCGAGGCGACAGCGTCGACGCGCAGACCGTCAATGTGGAAGTCTTCGAGCCAGTAGAGGGCGTTCGCAACCAGGAAGTTGCGGACCTCGCGACGACCGAAGTTGAAGACGTAGGTTCCCCAGTCAGGATGCTCGCCACGCAACGGATCCGGATCCTCATACAGGGGAGTGCCGTCGAAACGAGCAAGCGCCCAGTCGTCCTTTGGGAAGTGGGCGGGAACCCAGTCGAGAATGACGCCAATTCCGGCCTTGTGGAATTCGTCGACAAGGTAGCGGAAATCGTCGGGTGTGCCGAAACGCGAGGTGGGTGCGTAGTACGAGGTCACCTGGTAGCCCCACGACCCGCCGAAGGGGTGCTCCGCCATAGGCATGAACTCAACGTGCGTGAAGCCCATTTCCTTGACGTAGGGGACAAGCTCGTCAGCCAGTCCGCGGTAGCCCAGACCCTGTTTCCACGATCCAGCATGGACCTCGTAAATCGACATCGGGCCTTCATGGACGTTGCGCTCGGCGCGGTCAGTCATCCACTTTTCGTCGGTCCACTCGTGGTAGTAGTCGGTGACGACGGAGGCTGTTGCTGGCGGTATTTCGGTGGCGCGTGCCAGGGGGTCAGCCTTCTGGAACCAGTTGCCACCGGGACCTTGGATTTCGAACTTGTAGCGTGCGCCTACCTTGACGCCGGGGACGAAGATTTCCCAGACGCCGGACGAGCCAAGAGAACGCATCGCGGTTGCGGTGCCGTCCCAGAAGTTGAAGTCGCCGACAACGCGGACAGCGCGTGCGTTCGGTGCCCACACGGCGAAGGCAACACCGTCGACGTCGCCCATGTCGCCGCTGTAGTGCTTAACGTGCGCGCCAAGAACCTTCCAGAGCTGCTCATGACGGCCTTCGGAGATGAGGTAGGTGTCCATCTCGCCGAGCGTTGGCAGGTAGTGGTAGGGGTCGTCGAGAGTCGTGATCTGATCACCGTAGGTGACGCGAACGCGATAGTCGGGGACTTCTTCACCGGGAAGGACGCCAACCCACACGCCGGCGTGTTCGTGGGTCGCGGGGTACGCTGCGGTTGCGGTGACAATGTCGACTGCATCAGCAAGGTGATGAACGGAGCGGATGGTGACTGATGAATCACCAATATGTGCGCCGAGGACAGAGTGAGGATTGTAGTGAGCGCCGTTGCCAACGGCATCGAGCGTCGCTAGATCCACGGGGATGGGGGTCAAGTCATTAGTCATGTCCACATTCTCGCACGTCATCGGCATCTTTGTGAGATGGGCGACACTAAAATTCGCCATAAGACACCGTGAGAGCCGTCCTTTCTCGATGTCAGTGTCGGTTGGTCCAAGGTTCGAGGTCAGTTGTGGGCTCAACAGAGAACACATGACCAAGACGAGTAACGGGGGAAAGGTCAACCCAGCCTTCGGATCCCCAGGTGTAGGTGGTGCCGTCAAGCTCGTCGACAACGCGGAAATGACCACCGGCGGTTTGAATTCCCAGGTCGTTCAGATCAATGTGCACGGTGCCTGACACACCTTCATGAGGATTGAGCGACACGATGCAGATCACCGTGTCCGTGTTCCCGGACTCGGTGAATACTCCGGAAACCTGCTTGGAGAAACAAATGATCTCTGGGTGAGAGGTTGGGTGAATCCGAAGCTGGTGAAGCTGACGCAGGGCAGGGTGCTTCGCGCGAGCAGCATTCAACAGGGTGAACAAGCGCGTAATGCCAAGAGGCTCAGCATCTTCCCAGTTACGCGGGCGGAACTCATACTTCTCGTTATCGTTCTGCTCTTCAAAGCCGGGACGCTGAACATTCTCAACGAACTCGTAGCCCGAGTAAATCCCCCAGTTCGGAGCGCCAAGAGCAGCGAGCATTGCACGAATCGCAAAGATCGCGGTACCGCCCGTCGTCATCTGCGGGGTCAAAATATCGTGAGTGGTCGGCCAGAAGCTCGGACGCATCAGGTGAGCGGTTTGCGTCGAAACCTCGGTCAGATACTCTTCGATCTCCTGCTTTTCAGTACGCCAGGCAAAGTACGTGTAGGACTGATCGAATCCGACTGCGCCCAAGGTGCGCATCATCGCGGGGCGAGTAAATGCCTCAGCGAGGAAAACAATCTCCGGGTGCGTATCGTGAACGTCAGCGATGATTTCCTGCCAGAAACGCACCGGCTTCGTGTGCGGGTTATCAACGCGGAAGATCGTCACGCCGTGCTCAATCCACACTTCGAGGACATCACGAATGGCCTCGTAGATGCCGTCATAGTCGTTGTCGAAGTTCAGCGGATAGATGTCCTGGTACTTCTTCGGCGGATTCTCCGCGAATGCAATCGAACCGTCGGCGCGGGTTGTGAACCATTCGGGGTGTTCGGTGACCCACGGGTGATCGGGGGAGCACTGCAACGCGAAGTCGAGGGCGACTTCAAGTCCAAGCTCTAACGCGCGCTCAACGAAATCGTCGAAATCATTGAAATCGCCCAGCTCGGGGTGAATCGCATCGTGTCCACCATCGGGGGAACCAATGCCGTAGGGGGAACCCGGATCGCCCTCGTAGGCGACCAGTGTATTGTTCTTACCCTTACGATTTGTCGTGCCGATCGGGTGAATAGGTGTCAGATAGACGACATCGAAGCCCATTTCAGCAATGCGGTCGAGCTCGTAGGAAGCCTGCTTTAGAGTTCCCGACACCCACGATCCATCTTCGCGCTGGAACGCGCCGGCTGAACGCGGGAAGATCTCATACCAAGCACCGGTCAGGGCGCGCTCACGGGCAACGGCCAGAGGGTATTCGCGTGAAGACCCAAGAAGGTCACGTACGGGGTGGGCGCGGAACACGGCGCGCACGTGTGACGACACGCCCGCGGACAGGCGTTGCTGAACCGAACGTGACGTATCGCGCAGGTGGGCTGCGGCGTCACGCAGAACCTCGGCGTCCTTGGCATCGAGGGGCTGCTGCAGGGGGTTGTTCAGGGCTTTTCCGTCGATGGCGCGTTCCATCAGGAGTGCGCCTTCTTCCAGCATCAATTCGACGTCGACACCTGCGTCAACTTTGATGGTTGCGTCGTGACGCCACGTGGCATAGGGGTCCGACCATGAATCGACGCGGAAAGACCACGTGCCGGGGCGATCGGGTTTGACCCACGCTTCGTATCGGTCAAGGCCGGGTGCGATGTCCGCCATTGGAGCGCGCATGTGCTCGACACCATCGGGGTCGAGCAAGACCGCTTCGGCCGCAAATGCGTCGTGTCCTTCGCGGAAAACCGTCGCGCGAATGGGAAGAGGCTCGTTTTCTGTTGCCTTTGCGGCCAACGTGCCGTCTTCAACGACAGGGAAAACTTCAGTGACTGGGATTCGAGGAAGAAGAATGTCGCTCACGTCACCAGCCTACGTCAGTTGGGGCGCTCGCGTGGTCAGCGCGGGGCTGCTGGTTCGTGTTTGCGTATGCGGTCAGTTTCAGATAAACCAAACCGGCCTCGTCGCCGAATTGACGAGGCCGGCCGCGTTTTTCAGACTGCGACGCCGAATATGTGGCCGACGGCGAAGGTCAGTGTCATTGCGACGCTGCCGCCAACGAGCAGACGTGCAATTGCGGGAAGGCGAGGTGCGCGACCAAGAATCGCTGAGATCCACCCAGTCAAACCGAGCGCAACAAGGACGGCGACGAATGTTGCGGGGATACGCATGCTGGGTGGGAACAACAGCATCGTGAGCAGAGGGAGGAGCGATCCAAAGAGGAAGGCAAGGAAGGAAGATCCCGCTGCCACCCACGGGTTCGTCAGATCGTCGTGGTCAATGTTGTGCTCAAGCGACAGGTGAGCATCCAGTGCGTCACTTTCGCTTAACGTCCGTGCTACCAACGTCGCGGTGTCTTTCGGCAGGCCTCGTTCTTCCCACAAGGACGCAAGGCGCTTTTCTTGACCAGCTGGATCAGCCACCAGGGCAGCCTTCTGGTCGGCGACAATCTTTCGTTCCGTGTCACGTTGGGTGGAAACGGAGACGTATTCGCCGACGGACATTGATAGGGCTGCAGAAACGATCCCGGCTACACCCGCAATAGCGATGGCCTTCGTGTTTGCCGGGTTCACAGCTGCGACGCCAACAAGAAGACCCGAAATCGACACGATTCCGTCATTGGCGCCAAGAACGCCTGCACGCAACCAGTTGAGGCGAGCAGCAAGAGACTCTTTCTTCTGGGCTACAGGCGCAACTGAAACGACGGGTGAGCCCTTGACAGAGTCGGAAAAAGTGAACGGAATAAGAGTTGTCATTCTCTCAAGCTAGGGAGAAAAAGACTGCTCCGCTAGCAAGGAAAAGCGCGCCTCTAGGACCTTTGTACTACCTAAAAGTGGGTGCCCTCAATGCTCTGAGGGCACCCATAGTTAGCCGGTCTGACCAGCGAAAATGGTGGTTCAGTAGTTCATCTTCATGGCGGTACGTACCTCGTGGAGGGTCTCGTTCGCCTGCTCATTCGCCTTTTCGTTACCAAGTTGTAACACTTGGAGCAAGTAGTCCTCGTTGTTGATCAGTTCGCTACGTTTTTCGCGCAGTGGAGCAAGCATCTCATTGAGGGCCTCGGTGACGAACATCTTGAGTGTGCCGGCACCCTTATCGCCGATCTGCTCGGCAATTGCCTCGGGAGCCTGACCGGACGCCAGGCAGCCCAGCATCAAAAGGTTCGCGACCTCAGGACGATTCGCGGGATCGTAGGTGATCGTGCGCTCAGCGTCAGTCTTCGCCTTCTTCAGGATCTTCGCCGTTTCGTCAGCGGTCATGCCAAGTTCGATCGTGTTGCCACGCGACTTGGACATCTTCATGCCGTCGGTGCCGAGCAACAGCGGGACCTCGGACAAAAGGGCCTCGGGACGACGGAAGACGGGAACCTCGGGATTGGCGCGACCATAGCGCTTATCGAAACGCTGGGCGATCAGGCGAGCCTGCTCCAAGTGTGGCAACTGATCCTGACCAACGGGAACAAGATTCGCCTTGCAGAACAGAATGTCAGCAGCCTGGTGAACTGGGTAAGTCAGCATCAGGCCAGTCATAGCGCGACCGTTGGTGGCTTCGAGTTCTGCCTTCACCGTAGGGTTTCGGTGCAACTCAGACTCGGTGACGAGAGACAGGAAGGGGAGCATCAGCTGGTTGAGCGCCGGAACGGCAGAATGATTGAAGATCGTCGAACGCTCCGGATCAATACCGGCAGCAATGTAGTCGGCAATCAGACCAAGGACGCGTTCACGAATTGGGCCAACGCCGTCGCGGTCCGTGATCACCTGATAGTCGGCAACCAGAACCCACGTTTCAACGCCACGGTTCTGCAACAGAACACGGTTACGGAGCGTACCGAAGTAATGACCGAGGTGCAGATGCCCGGTTGGTCGGTCACCGGTCAGGATACGGAAGCGAGTGGGATCTTCATCGATGGCCAGGTCGATTTCGGCTGAACGAGCCTTCGAACGAGCAAGCGATGCGTCGGATGTCGAGTGTGCAAGTGCGTCTTCACTGGAAGTCATGGGTGTGATTCTATCGAAAGACGCGCCTAACGCTATTTCGCGTCCGCCCGCAGTTAGCGTTTGGGCGGTACCGCAATATCGGAAAGCAAGACCTGCATCGAGTTCGGTCGAAGAGTCACGATGGATTCATTGGCGACCTGTCCCAGGCTCAGGCTCAATGCGAGAGGATCGGTCCCCGGTTGAACACCCTCGTCAAGGCGGATCCACGCTGTATTCACACATACGAGCCAATCGACGCCGTGGCCGGTCGGAAGGCTCACATCCTGCTCGTCCAAAGTGCCGTTCACAATGACCAGAGCGTCGCGGTCGTTCCAACGTACGCCCGAACGCAACATTTGGAACACGCGATTGTCGGAAAGAGACCAGCCTTCTGTCGGCATGGGAGCACCGGTCTTATCCAGCCACGCCACATCCGGGATTGAATCGCCGGGTACGGGTGCACCTGATTCGTAGATATCGGGGCGCAATACGGGGTGAGCGTGACGCAGGCCGATCAACCAACGAACGAAGTCCTTGTGTGCCAGTTGCTCGGGTGTCAGATTCCAGTCGAACCACGAGATCGGGGAATCCTGACAGTACGCATTGTTATTGCCCTGCTGAGTGCGACTAAATTCATCGCCGCCGAGGATCATTGGGGTGCCCGCAGAAATGAGCAGGGAGGTCAGCATGTTGCGCTGGGTCTGGTAGCGACGACGAGAGGTCGTTTCGATTGCTTCTTTTGCCTCAACCGGGTCATCTTCATCGTCGGTCATGTTCGCGATTGATGCGACCCAGCCTTCAATTCCGTGGTTCCATGAACGATTGTCGTTCGATCCGTCGCGGTTGCCTTCCAAGTTCGCCCAATTATGTTTGGTATCGAACGCCGTTAGGTCAGCGAGGGTGAAGCCGTCGTGCGCGGTGATGAAGTTAATTGAAGCACGAGGCCCGCGTCCGATTCCGGTGCCATGATCGAAAACGGGGCGGGAACCGGCCAAACGGGTCGCTAGGTTATTCGGGCCAGACGCGCCGTGACCTTCGACTAGGGAACGAACGTCGGAGAGCCAGAAGGCGCGCAGTGCTCCGCGGTAGTGGTCATTCCACTCTGAGAAGGGGAGGGGGAAATTGCCGGTCTGCCAGCCTCCGGGGCCGATATCCCAGGGTTCAGCAATGAGCTTTGCCGTTGACAGTGTTCGGTCGGTTGCCATTGCCATCAGCAACGGGTGCTTCGGGTCGAATCCTGTGGCGAAGCGTCCAAGGGTTGCGGCCAAGTCGAAGCGGAAACCGTCGACGCCCATTGTGTCTGCCCAGTAGCGCAGGGAATCGAGGATCATCGACATTGTCTTGGGATTGTCGACGTTCATGGTATTTCCGGTGCCCGTGTCGTCAGTACAGGCGACGGGAACCGTGTTCGTGTGGCGGTAATACAGGTCAGAATCGAGTCCACGCCACGAGAGTGACGGGCCGGCGTTGCCACCTTCACACGTGTGGTTGTAGACGACGTCAAGGATGACTTCGATCCCTGCCTCGTGCAGGATCGACACCATTCCGCGGAACTCGTCGACGACCGCTTGGGCGCCACGGTCTTGCGCTGAATGAGTTGCGTAAGAAGGCTCGGGAGTGAAGAAGTTCAGGGTCGAATACCCCCAGTAATTAGTCAGACCACGTTCCGATAGGAACGGTTCCTCACACTTCGCGTGAACGGGGAGAAGTTCAATGGAAGTGATTCCCAGGTTCTTCAGGTAATCCACTGACGCAGGATGTGCCAAGCCCGCGTATGTTCCCTGTAATTCGCCAGGAATACCCGGCATGTTCTTCGTAAAGCCCTTGACATGGACCTCGTACACAATCGTCTTTTCCCACGGGACGCGTGGCTTTGGTGCCACGGGGAAGCGGGAATCAACGACAACGGAGCAGGGGACATGCCCACGCGAATCAAGAGGAGAACGCGCAAACGGATAAGAAGTTGGATATAGGTTCTCGTCAACGATATGCCCGTAGACTGCGGCACTCATGTCAACGCTTCCCTCGAGGCCTCGTCCGTAGGGATCCAACAGGAACTTCGCCGGATTATAGAAGAAGCCACGATCGGGATCCCACGGGCCATCAGCGCGGAAACCGTAACGCGTGCCCACACCCAAGCCATTGATATGACCGTGCCAAATGCCCTCGTTGCTAGGAATCAGCGCATACCGCGTTTCAGAGTCGTCTAAGTCCAGAACACAGAAATCAACGTGCGTCGCCAGGCGTGCCACGACGGAAACGTCAAGACCACCGTTTGCAACGTGGACACCGAAGCGAGGAGGAACAGGGTTCGGCTGAGTAACATTCACGAGCGCCACCGAGTGATCGTGCGAATGGTCGTGGCCCATGATGTCCTCTCTCTAGCCAGAACGTGCTTGAACGCTAACGGTTCAAGAAACTGTTGATGGGAACTGCCTCTTCTTGTCAACGTATCGCGCACATACTCAAAAAGTGTGCGCTACCACCCGCACTATTATTGCAAGACGGCAAGGTTTCTGACGCAACGTAGTCAAAGCGTGTGGGAAAACCCATCTCACACCCCTTGCTCTTCGGGCTTACTCGCCCTTTGTGGCACGCTAGAAGCTATGAGAATTGTCGTATGCGTGAAACACGTTCCAGACATGCAGTCGGAACGCCGATTCGAAGATGGTCGCATTGTTCGTGGCGAAGATGACATCCTCAACGAACTGGATGAAAATGCCATTGAAGCAGCCGTTCAACTGGTCGAAGATAACGGCGGTGAAGTCATCGCCCTGACCATGGGGCCCGAGGACGCTGAAGACGCCCTGATGCGCGCCCTCCAGATGGGGGCCGACCGCGGTGTTCTTATCAGCGACGAGGCACTGGCTGGAGCTGATGCCGGTCTGACCGCGCTCGCATTGGCTGGAGCCATTCAGACGCTCGTCGACGAAAAACCCATTGACCTTGTTATTACGGGTATGGCATCGCTCGACTCGATGACCTCAATGCTTCCCGCGGCGCTTGCGACCTGCTTACACTTCCCGTTGCTCGGTCTGGCCCACGAAATCTCCGTCGATACCGGCGCCTCGAGCATTGAAATCAAGCGCAACGCCGACGGGTACGAGGATGTCCTTTCCGCACCCATGCCGGCAGTTGTCTCGGTCACCGACCAGATCAACGAACCCCGCTATCCGGCATTCGCGGCCATGAAGGCCGCGCGCAAGAAGCCAATGGACACCTGGGAACTGGCCGACATCGAAGAAAGCGTTGCAGGCTCAGCTATCGCCCAGCGTGGCCAGGTTACCGAGGTCCTCGAATCCAACGAGATCACCCGCGACAACGCCGGAACGATCATCCCTGACTCCGGTGATGCAGGCCTCCGACTGGCCCAGTACCTCCTCGAAGTGGTGAAGTGACATGGCAACTCTTTCTCAACCAATACTCGTCCTTGCTGACCACCAGGGCAGTGACACCGACGGCTGGCACCTGACCCCAGCATCGGCGCAGATCATTTCTCTCGCGTCCACGTTGAGTGACGCTGGAGTTGTCGCACTTTCCCTGACCACGAACCCGGATATGACCACGCTGGGCACCCTCGGCGTGGAAAAAGTCCTCGTCCCCGGTATTGACCACTCCGGCGCACGCGTCAGCGCAGTCGTCGCAGACGCCGTCGCATCCGCAGTCACGACACAGGATTTCGGAGCCCTCTTCGTTGTCTCGACCTACCGAGGCCGTGAAGTCGCCTCCCGTATCGCCACCCTGACCAACTCCGGAGTTGTCTGCGACGCCATCGGCGTTGAGGTCGACGACGACTCCCTGGTTGTCACGACCACCGCGCTCGCGGGCTCGTGGTCGAATCGCCTGAAGGTCTCGGGTTCGCTTCCGGTTGTGGCGCTTCGACCCGGATCCTTTGATGTCCTCGAGTTCGCGCCGGTCACTCCGGTCGCCGAATCCATCGACGTTGAGCTCAGCGATGAGGCCCGTGCGGTGACGGTCGTCTGCTCGTCTGCACTGGAGTCAACGGGCGTTTCGCTGACCGATGCTTCCACCGTTGTTGTCGCCGGTCGCGGAACAAACGGCGATATGAACATTGTCAATGAATTGGCAGATGAACTCGGCGCGGCAGTCGGCGCTACTCGCGTTGTCTGCGATGAAGGCTGGGCACCGCGTACCATGCAGATCGGCCAGACCGGTCTGTCAGTGTCACCGAATCTCTACATTGGTCTAGGTGTTTCCGGAGCTATCCATCACACGGTTGGTATGCAGTCCAGCGCCCACATCGTCGCTGTCTGCGATGACCCTGATGCTCCGATCTTTGAGATCGCAGATTTCGGCGTTGTTGGCGACATGTTCGAGGTTATTCCTGCTGCACTGGAAGAAATCAAGAAGGCGCGCGACGCCGAGTGACGCACTACCTGGATCACGCTGCAACAACCCCGATCCGTCCTTCAGCGTTGGAGGCATGGGTCGAGGCTCAGCGTGAGCTCAGCGCCCATCCCGGGAACCCGGCCTCGTTGCACGGTGGCGGTAGACGCGCAAAGAGGATGTTGGAGGACGCCCGCGAACGTGTCGCTATTGCCTTGGGCTGCGAGAAGCCCGAAGTGATCTTTACGTCGGGTGCCACCGAATCAGATGCCATCGGCGTACACGGGGGAGCGCTCGCTGGGCGGGCATTGAACGCTGATCGGAACACGGTTCTTCTGTCCCCGGTGGAGCACGATGCTGTAGGAAATCAGCGCGAGTATTTAGAATCGCGCGGGTTTGCTGTTGAGCTTTTCCCTGTGGCGTCCAACGGCGTGTGCGTTATCAATACTGACGCGTTGGCGCAGGTGAAAGACCAGTGTTCTCTTGCTTCGCTCACCCTGGTCAGCTCAGAAATCGGGACAATTCAGCCGGTATCGCAGATGGTCGAGGCACTTGATGGTCGCTCCATGCCGATCGCTCAGCGTCCACTGACCCACACCGATGCCGCGCAGGCAATGTCTCTGATGGACGTGTCCTATGCGGAACTCGGCGTTGACTTGATGACCGTGGGTGGCCACAAGATTGGTGCGCCGGCAGGGACTGGCGTGCTGGTTGCTCGCCGTGGACTGAAGATCCCCACCGATCGTCCCGGTGGAGGACACGAGCGTGGCATTCGTTCAGGAACCCCCGACGTTGCCGGCGCGTGTGCGTTCGCGCTAGCGCTTGAAGAAACGGTTGCTCAGCGCCAAGAGTGGCAGGTCCGCGCGGCGCTTCTGCGTGATCGTTTGGCCCGCGCTCTGCCGGACTATGCGCGACTCACTGTCTCTCCGGATGACGCGTTGGCCTCGATCATTCATCTGTCGATTCCGACGTCGCACCCTGAAGCGGTACTGATGGCGATGGACATGGCAGATGTCCACGTCTCTGCTGGTTCTGCGTGCCACGCGGGGGTGACGCGCCCGTCCGACGTCGTCCTGGCCCTGGGAGCCACCGAAGCTGAAGCGCTGGGAGTCCTGCGCATTTCCACCGGACATGACACGACCGAAGCGGATATTGATGCATTCGTGGATGCTCTTGAACGCGCCGTCCTTGCAGGGCAGGCGTTAGACTCTCACGATCGAGACCGCATGCACGGTCGAACCCACTGAAAGGACAATTGAATGCGTGTTCTTGCCGCACTTTCCGGAGGCGTGGATTCGGCTGTCGCTGCAGCGAAAGCGGTCGAGGCCGGCCATGATGTTGTCGGCGTCCACATGGCTTTGTCAAGTCAACCGCAGGAATGCCGTATCGGCTCGCGAGGGTGTTGCTCCGTTGAAGACGCTGGCGATGCTGCGCGAGCAGCCGAAATCATGGGGATCCCGTTCTACGTGTGGGACCTCGCCCAAGAATTTGAAGAAACCGTCATCGAAGACTTCGTTGAACAGTACAAGCTGGGGCATACGCCGAACCCGTGTGTGCGTTGCAACGAGTTCGTGAAATTCCGTGAACTTGCAACGCGCGCGAAGGCACTGGGTTTCGATGCTGTCTGCACCGGCCACTACGCTGCAATCGTTGATGGTCCATCCGGCCCGGAATTGCACCGTGGCGCAGATTCTCTGAAAGACCAGTCGTATGTTCTGGCAATCATGGGGCGTGATGAACTGTCACGCGTTCTACTGCCCCTTGGTGATGCCCCCACCAAGGCGTGGGTGCGTTCCGAAGCGCAGCGTCTTGGCCTGGGTGTGTTCAACAAGCCGGATTCCTACGACATTTGCTTCATTCCCGACGGAGATACGCAGGGCTTCTTGCGCACTCGATTGGGTAGCGATGAAGGTGAGATCGTGAGCCCCGACGGCGAGGTCCTCGGCACCCACCAGGGCTACTGGAACTTCACGGTTGGTCAGCGACGAGGTCTGCATATTGATCGTCCCGCCGAAGATGGCAAGCCTCGCTATGTTCTGGAAACTCGTCCGGAATCGAACCAGGTCGTCGTTGGAGCATCGACTCTGCTCAGCGTGGATCGAATTGAATGCGAGGACGTCGTCTGGTTAGCTCCCGATGATCTGGGGGCCTCAACGGATGACCTGTTCGTTCAGGTTCGCGCCCACGGTACGCCCGTCCCCGTTTCCCTAGTCGAGCACGACTCCGAAGACGAGGCGCGTGAAGGAGCAGAACGCCGGTTGGTCGTGTCCCTTTCCGAATCGATCCATGGCGTTGCTGCCGGCCAGTCGCTGGTCATGTACCGTGACACCCGTGTCTTGGGGGAAGCAACGATCATGCGGGCAAGCCGAGCCTCGTCGTTCGTAGCCTGATGTTTTCTTACGAGGTCCACGGATAAGCTCAGTTCGCCGGGATTGTCACTGACCTTGTACACTAAACGAGCACTGTGTGTGGGCATAGGTTCCATGCGGAACCTCGTCGCCTTCGGAAACAGGTTCGCGCGCGAGTGGCGGAATTGGCAGACGCGCTGGATTTAGGTTCCAGTGTCTTTGACGTGTGGGTTCGAGTCCCATCTCGCGCACAACGGAAGGACACCAGTTGAATGCTGGTGTCCTTTCTTTCGTCGAATAGGCCGAATACAGTTTTGCCTCCAAGAGGAAAGTCTCGGAGGCAAAACCATGAATCGTAGGGATCAGGCGATGAGTGGCAGGCGAGTACGCACGAACACGGTCAGCCCAATGAGCACTGCGAGCACAATCCCCAGGCCGATGAGGCCTGAACCAGTGAGGGAGAACGTGATGTAGCCAAGCAACGCAGCTCCCGCACCGGCAAGCGCATAGGGAAGCTGAGTGTTGACATGCGTGATGTGGTTACAGCCAGCGCCGGTCGACGACAGAATCGTCGTATCGGAGATCGGGGAGCAGTGGTCGCCCCAGACGGCTCCAGCAAGAACAGCGCCGAACGCGGGAATCAGCAGGTCGGAACCGTTGGGAACAGCTGCCATGACTTCGCCGGCAATCGGGAGCAGGATTCCGAAGGAACCCCACGATGTGCCCGTCGCGAACGCCATAGCGCCTGCGATGACAAACATCAGTGGCACCAGCCACTGGGCAGGCAGGCTTGAGGATTCAACCAGCGCGCCAAGGTAGGCGCCGGTACCGAGCTCAGAAATGAGCGAGCCCAGCATCCATGCGAACAGCAGGATCTCGATAGCCGGAAGCATTGAACGAGCGCCCTCGACGACACCCTTGCCGGCAGTCTTCAGCTCGAAAGCAGGATCCTTGTGCGTGTAGTGGAAGTAGTAGTACGCCGCGGAGATCAGGCCAAGAACACCACCGACATTCAACGATACGGCGACGTCGGTGTTTGCCAAGATATCCAGGGCATTCCACGACTCAGAAGCAGAGTGGCCGGTCCACGCAATGCCAGCAAGAACACCCAGGATCAGGATGACGAAGGGGACAATCAGTGCGCGCATGGCGCCAGGTTCGTGACGTGGTAGGTTGTCGGTCAACTGGCCGGGAATCTGCTCTCCCGGATCGTAGACGTGACCGCGCTCGACCGCGCGACGTTCTTCACGTCGCATCGAGCCGAAGTCGACTTCGAAGATGACGGTCAGCCACAACAGGACGACTGCGCCGATGGCGTAATAGTTCATGCCCGCGCTACGCAGGAATGCGCCCGCGTCGGTCACCTGAATTGAGGTTGCTGCAACGATCGGTGCCATGATGCCGATGATCGAGGCGCCCCACGAAGAAAACGGTGCAAGAACAGCAACCGGTGCCGACGATGAGTCGATGAGGTAGGCGAGCTTCGCGCGAGACACCTTGTGGCGGTCGCTAACGGGGCGCGCCACCTGGCCGACGGCAAGCGCGTTGAAATAGTCATCAATGAAAATCGCGGTACCGAGTGCGGCGGCGAGAATCTGGGCGCCTCGCCGACCTTTGATCTTCGTCATCGTCCATTCTGCAAACGCTGCGGTGCCACCAGCCATCAGGACAAGCGAGGTGATGATGCCCAACGTGATAAGGAACAAGAGAATCAGCACATAATAGGCGTTGATTGCGCCTTCGGTCCAGAAAATCTGAGAGAAAGCACCCCAGATTTTGACGACTGTTGCGACGATCCCGCCGTTTTCGATAAGGAATGCAGCGGAGATAGCGCCGGCTGCGAGCGACATGATGACCTTCTTGGTCGTGATGACAAGAGCAATCGCAAGAATCGGTGGGATGAGTGTGAGAACGGGGTATGCCTCGGTCACGGGGGTCTCCTCAATACAGTTGGGATGAATTCAGGCTAGGCAAGGCGCACGAGGCCGCGCCCTCGGTGTTCTTACTCTGGACATTTTAATTGCGCGGGTAGTGCAGGATTCGGCGAGCACAGCGCTATCGGCGTCGATATGCTTTCAACATGACTCAACTTGAAATTGGAGCGAAGGCTCCAGAATTTACCGCTGAATCTACGCAGGGACTGATCTCACTGACCGAGTTGCTTGCGGGCAGTGAAAAGGGCGTTATCGTCTACTTTTATCCGAAGGCCTCGACCCCTGGGTGCACGACGCAGGCCTGCGATTTCCGTGACAACCTGAACACAATGAAGGCAGCTGGGTACACGGTTGTGGGCGTAAGCGCTGACACAATGCCCGCCTTGGAGAAGTTCACTCAGAAGCAGGGACTTAACTTCCCGCTGATCTCCGATCCTGAGCATGCAATCCTTGAACCGTGGGGCGCGTGGGGTGAAAAGAAGAACTACGGCCGTATCTTCACGGGCATCATTCGTTCGACCGTTGTTGTTGGCAAGGATGGAACGGTTGCGCTTGCTCAGTACAACGTGAAGGCAACGGGTCATGTGGCGCGCCTGCGTCGCGACCTCGGTCTGGACGACTGATACGTGCGTGTGGCTAGCCTTGTCGTCTGAGGCGATGAATCGGTTTTTAGTGCTGGAATTGTCGCCCTATACGTCTTTCCTTGATCGCCGTGTCTCATCATCGCTTCTCGACGCAGGGACAGAAACACTCATACAGGGCAGGCAACGACAAAACGGAGCAACCGATTGGTTGCTCCGTTTTCGTTTGTGCGTCATGGGGGACTTGAACCCTCAACCCGCTGATTAAGAGTCAGCTGCTCTGCCAATTGAGCTAATGACGCGGGACTCTGCCACAGAGTATTCTGTTTTAGAGTTGTGCGTCATGGGGGACTTGAACCCTCAACCCGCTGATTAAGAGTCAGCTGCTCTGCCAATTGAGCTAATGACGCGGGGTCGTGCGACCGATATGAAACTTTACCGCTTCGGGCAGATCAATGCAAAAATAGCAGGTGAGAAGACCACCACACCACACTCGGGGAGTTCGATATGACCGGAAAAACGCCGAAATCAGTTGATTCGACCTCCTCGACCTTAGAGCCGGTGGATTCAATATGGGCGTCGTCGTCGCGAATGGCGCAGGACTATCTGAAGACTTTGTGGGGTGGCGAAGAATCCGGAAAGCACGGCATGAGCGTGAATGACCTGGCTAGCGCGATGGGAGTCGTTGCGTCGACCGCGTCAGAGAATGTATCGCGTCTGGTGGCGAATGGTTTGGTCACGCATGAGCCCTATCGGAAAGTCCACTTCACGGATGCGGGGCGCGCGCTTGCTATCTCAATGGTGCGTCGTCACCGTCTGCTGGAAACCTACCTGCATGATCGCCTGAACTTCGAGTGGGACGAGGTCCACGAGGAAGCTGAGATTCTGGAACATGCGATCTCAGATCGTCTTCTTGCGCATATCGATGAAGCGCTGGGCAAGCCTGAGCGTGATCCGCACGGTGACCTGATCCCGCGCGAGGATGGGTCGGTGGTTGAACGCGTGATTTACCCGTTGATTGCGACATCGAAGAAAACTGCTGGCGCTGAGGTGGGGAAGTGGTATCGCGTCACCCGCCTGTCCGACGAAGACTCTGCATTCTTGCGTATTCTCGATAGTGAGGGCATCGGCCTAGACGCGTTGGTCCGTATCGTCGATATTGACCAGGCCGGTCAGGTTTCGCTTGAAATACGCCAAGCGACCGCTCCCACCGTGGGTGCTGGTCGAAGCGTCCGCTTGGCTGGCGATGTTGCGTCGATCGTGATGGTGTCGCCGCTCGAGGACTAAACACGATCGAGCGTTGTTTGAGCTGGGAGATCAACCCAGCGAAGTCATGCTTTCAGGAACGTGAGAGCCGTGCCCCTGCGACAAGAGGGCGTCGCGGAGTTTTGTCATTGCCTGGTCCAGTTCCTCATCCGTTGCCTTCACTGCGTTCGACAGAAGGACATCAGCTTCTGTGCGTAGCGGGATCACGTGAAGGTGCGTGTGAGGGACCTCGAAACCTGCGATGACCAAGCCGGCGCGGGGGACTCCAAATGCTTTTTCCTGGGCGATTCCGATGATTCGCGCGACTTTCATAAGGTGCGTGGCGACGTTACTGGGCGCATCCGTCCATTTCTCATACGGGGTACGTGGTACGACTAGAACATGGCCGGGAGAGGTGGGCTCGATGGTCGCGAATGCAACGCATTCGTCGTCGGTCCACACGAAGCGACCTGCCCAGACGCCGGAAATGATGTTTTCAAAGACTGTAGCCATGAGGCCATTCTCACCCCAGAAGGACCTTCGTGGCTAGAGATGAGGAGGCGAGTTTTCGCGCGAATGGTCTACCCTTGATACGGCGAAGAATGTCGAAATATCAAGGGGAGGGCCCTGATGAGCCAGGCTTCCAACATGGAACCCGCACAGCGCTATACCGCTGAACTTGCCGGTCAGATTGAAACCGCATGGCAGGATCGGTGGGACGAACGAGGAACCTTTAACGCAGACAACCCGGTGGGTGAGTTCGCAGGGCCTCTAGCGGAAAAGAAGCCCTTCTTCCTTCTTGACATGTTCCCCTACCCGTCAGGCAAGGGTCTGCATGTTGGTCACCCGCTGGGCTACATCGCCACCGACACGGTCGCTCGTTTCCGCCGTATGCAGGGCGAAAACGTCCTCTACACAATGGGCTACGACGCCTTCGGCCTGCCGGCAGAACAGTACGCCGTGCAGACCGGTCAGCACCCGCGCATTACGACCGAGGAAAACATCGCGAATATGCGTCGCCAGCTTCGTCGTCTTGGCTTGTCCCACGATCGTCGCCGTTCGCTGGCCACGACCGACACCGAGTACGTGCACTGGACCCAGTGGATCTTCCTGCAGATCTTCAACTCCTGGTTCGACCCGGAAGCAACCGCTCCCGATGGCTCCATCGGTGCCGCGCGTCCGATCGCTGAGCTCGAAGAGAAGCTTGCCAACGGCCAGGTTGCAGTTCCGGACGGCCGCAATTGGGCAGACCTTGACGCCGTCGAAAAGGCGAAGGTCGTCAACGACTTCCGTTTGGTGTATGTGTCCGAGGCTCCCGTGAACTGGTGCCCGGGCCTGGGTACCGTTCTCGCGAACGAAGAGGTCACCTCCGAAGGTCGCTCCGAGCGAGGCAACTACCCGGTTTTCAAGCGCAATCTGCGCCAGTGGATGATGCGCATTACCGCTTACGGCAAGCGCCTGGCAGACGACCTTGACACGATCGACTGGCCCGACAAGGTCCGTACGATGCAGCGCAACTGGATCGGTCGCTCCGAAGGTGCGACGGTCCGCTTTGACGTTCCCGTTGCAAGCGAAGTCGGCGCAAGCGTCGACAACCTCGAGGTCTACACGACTCGCCCCGATACTCTGTTTGGTGCCACCTTCATGGTTGTTGCGCCCGAACACCCGATTCTTGGTGGCACGGTTGCCGGCAACGACGATGACGAAGCTGCACTCACGGTTCCGGCCTCGTGGCCTGAAGGCACGAAGGACGCATGGACGGATGGCGCAGCTTCCCCGCGCGAGGCGGTTGCCCGCTACCGCGCCCAGGCTGCAGGCAAGTCGGAAACCGAACGCGCCGACGAAGAACGCACGAAGACCGGCGTCTTCACCGGCCTGTACGGCATTGACCCCGTCAACGGCCACAAGGTGCCCGTGTTCGTCGCCGACTACGTCCTCTGGGGCTACGGCACCGGCGCGATCATGGCTGTTCCCGCGCATGACGATCGTGACTGGGAATTCGCGAACAAGTACGAGCTCGACATTGTTCGCACTATCGGCGCAGCTGATGATCCGTACGGCCACGATTTTACCGAGTCGGCGTACACCGGCGACGGCGTTGCTGTTGATTCGGCGAATGACGAGATCAGTCTGAACGGCCTGGCAAAGGATGAAGCCAAGGCTGCGATGATCGAATGGCTGGAATCCAAGGGCCTCGGCCGTGGAACCGTCACCTACCGCCTGCGTGACTGGCTGTTCTCTCGCCAGCGCTACTGGGGTGAGCCTTTCCCGATCGTCTGGGATGAGGACGGCCTGCCACATGCTCTGCCCGAAGATCAGCTTCCCGTTGAGCTTCCCGAGGTGTCCGATTACTCGCCGCGCACTTTCGGCCCTGACGACGCGAACACCGCGCCGGAAGCGCCACTTGGCCGAAGCGAAGAATGGGTGAACGTCACCATGGATCTCGGCGATGGCCCGAAGAACTACCGTCGCGAAACCAACACGATGCCACAGTGGGCAGGTTCATGCTGGTACGAAATGCGCTACACCGATCCGAAGAACTCCAAGGCGCTGGCTTCGGCTGAGAACCTCGACTACTGGATGGGCCCGCGCGAAGGCAAAAAATCCGGTGGCACCGACCTGTACGTCGGTGGCGTTGAGCACGCGGTTCTTCACCTGCTGTACTCGCGCTTCTGGCAGAAAGTTCTCTTCGACCTGGGTCACGTGCCGGACGCAGAGCCGTACCACACGCTGTTCAACCAGGGGTACGTTCAGGCCTACGCCTTCAAGGACGAGCGTGGACAGTATGTGCCCGCCGACGAAATCGAAGGCGACGAGGCAACAGGTTTCACCTATCAGGGTCAGCCGGTGACCCGCGAATACGGCAAGATGGGCAAGTCGCTGAAGAACATCGTCACCCCGGACGAAATGTATGACGCCTATGGCGCCGACGTGTTCCGCGTGTACGAAATGTCCATGGGGCCGCTGGATGTCTCGCGTCCGTGGGAAACCCGTGCAGTCGTCGGCTCGCAGCGTTTCTTGCAGCGACTCTGGCGTAACACGCTGGACGAGGAAACCGGTGAAGTGACCGTTACCGACGAAGAAGCAGATCTTGAGACGAAGCGTCTGGTTGCTCGTACGATTGCCGATGTCACCGTCGAATACGAGAACATGCGCGTGAACACTGCGGTCTCGAAGCTGATTGTCCTCAACAACCACCTGACCGGCCTGAAGTCGGTTCCGCGTGAAGCCATCGAACCCCTGGTTCTGATGATTTCCCCTGTTGCCCCGCACATCGCAGAAGAACTCTGGATGCGTCTGGGACACGGTGAGTCACTGGCTCGCGAGCCCTTCCCGGTTGTCACTGACGAATCGCTACTGGTCGAAGAGAGTGTCACCGCGATTGTTCAGGTGAACGGTAAGGTTCGTGCGCGCCTCGAGGTCTCGCCGTCGATCAGTGAAGAGGATCTGCGTTCCGAGGCTCTGGCTCAGGCGCCGATCGTCAAGGCTCTTGAAGGCCGTGAACCTCTGAAGGTGATCGTGCGCAAGCCGAGCCTGGTCAACGTGGTGCTCCCGCGCTGATCGCGATTGTGATGGCAACCCTGCGGCGCGAAGCGGTGAGCTTCGCGCCGCAGGTGTTTTTTTATCAAGCAGTGGCATCTTCTGTGAGGCTCACCAAGAAGCGATAGCCTGCGACGGTAGCGTGCGAAAAAGTCTGGAGCTTTACCTCTTCGTAATACCATGAAGCGGGTTGCTACCAGCCGCAACCGCCTAGTTATCGTTTGATCCCAGATGAAAGGTCATTCATGCCTGAAGGTGATGCCATCCGTCGTCTTGCTTCGACGCTCAATGAGCTCTTTGTCGGGGGAACTGTGTCTGCTTCATCCCCGCAGGGGCGTTTCAGCGCTTCAGCTAAGCAACTCGACGGCAAGCTGATTCAGTGCGTGCGTGTCCACGGCAAGCACATGTTTATCGGTTTTGTTTCGCCCGAAGTGCCCGATGCGTGGCCCCAGGATTGGATGCATATTCACCTGGGCCTGTACGGATGGTGGCGCTTCAATGGTGATGAGACTGTCGTTGATGAAGGCTACGGTGTCGCGCATCGCGTTGCTCCCGTTCCGAAGGGGGAGTGGGACGGGCACTCAGAAACCCGCTGGGGCGAAGGCTACGGTCAGGCTGAAGCTGGAAGTTGGGAGCCTCCGGCCCCTGTTGGTCAGGTGCGTTTCCGCATGTTCAACGACCACGCGGTTGCCGATTTGGTCGGTCCGAACCGTTGCGAGCTGATCGACGACGAAGAACGTCAGGTTGCCGAGGCCAAGCTCGGTCCTGACCCGCTGGAAGATGGAGCGCGCGACGATAAGGAATCGGCGAAGCGATTCGCGTCGGTTGCTCACTCCAAGAAGCGCAATATCGGCGAGATCGTTATGGACCAGTCCATCATCGCCGGCGTCGGCAACATCTACCGTGCGGATGCCCTGTTCCTCGCCGGAATTTCGCCCTATCGCAAGGGGGCGAACATTTCCGAAAAGCGACTGAAGGACCTCTGGGTTCTGATCTGCGACCTCATGAATCGGGGGCTCGCTGCGGGGCGCCTCGAAACGATGGATCCCGACGAAGCACCCAACCCACCGATCGAAGGTGACGAGGAAGCGTCACGCTGGTATGTCTACCACCGAACCGGGCGTCCCTGCCTGCGCTGTGGCACGCCGATCCGCGAAGCGCTCATGCAGAACCGTCGTCTGTTCTGGTGCCCCAGCTGTCAGCGATAAGGCGCTGGTTAAGCGGGCTGAACCTGGTCAATCGGAGAAAATGACCAAGGTGAAATAACCGCCCAGCCTGCCATGAAACTGGCGGGCAGAAACGGTCGCGGAAGCCACAGTAGGCGAACCTATTATTTGACGTCGGTGAAGCCGAGCGCGTCGTAGAGGCTGGCGGCCCCCATGTGGCGCGAATCGATCGTCAAGGACAGACCGTCGAATCCCCAATCCTGGCAACGACGTGCGACCTCTGCGATGAGGGCGGTTGCGATGCCTTTACGACGGTATTCCGGGGCGACGACAAGATCGACGACGAACGGGCCGTCGGGAGCGTCATCCCACGGGGATTCTCTGACGACTTCGATGGCGCCGATCAGTGCGCCACCATCCCATGCGCCAACGAAAGAATCTTCGGTCGTCGCACCGAATGCCCCTTCGAAGGTCATGCGGAGTTCTTCCGAAATCTCGAGCATGGCCTCGGGTGTGTTTTCTTCGCCGTACGCGTCCAGGGTCAGGGCTGCGAGCATCGGAATGTCGTAACGGGTGAGCGTTGCGATCTCGATACCCTCGGGGCGTTCGACATCGGCCAACGCATCAACTGGTGCTTGAAGTGTGCGCTGTTCCATAAACCAAGTGTACGTGGTGTGGGTCACACTATGTGGGACTTTGGGGGCCGGTGTGCTCCTTGTGCGCTTGAGCTGGGCAAATAAGGGTACGAGGCCGGCTAAACACACAAGGCGGGGGACCTGCGTAGCGCCGGTGCCCTGAACCAGAATGAGACGCCGGGAGGGGGCCCTCTGGGATCAGATGTAGAGTTCCGGCTCTTCTAAGAAGTAAGCGGGATCGATGATCAGATCGTCATCCTTCGTGTCGTTGCAGGACTTCGGGATTAGGCGTGCGGGCACGCCAATCGCAACGTTCCCGCACGGAACGTCCTTGACCACGACCGCGTTCGCGCCGATCTTAGCGCCGTCGTGGACCTCGATGGGACCCAGAACTTTCGCGCCGGCGCCGATCATCACGTGATTGCCGACGGTAGGGTGGCGCTTACCGGGCGTCATGGCGACGCCACCCAGGGTGACGCCGTGGAAGATGACGACATCTTCGCCGACCTCGGCGGTTTCGCCAATAACAACGCCCGTCGCGTGGTCGATGAAGACGCGACGACCAATCTGGGCGCCGGGGTGAATGTCAACACCTGTCATGACGCGCGTTGCCGACTGCAACATGCGAGCGGGCAATTTGACGCCTCGAATCCACAAGGAATGCGAAACGCGGTGTGCCCACAGTGCGTGAACGCCCGGATATGTGAGTGCAACTTCAACGCTTGACTGGGCGGCTGGGTCGCGATGACGAGCTGTCTGTAAATCTTCCCTGAGAAGCTTGAACGCGCGGCGCGGGTTGATCGCCATGGGTGTTCCTTTGGGGGGTAACGGTGAACAGAAGTGATCCTATCGAGGTTGGACGATTGAGCGCGCGTGTTCAGCGCTCAATCGCAATGTGGGCTAAGGAAAATGCGGGGCGAGGGATGATCCGCGCCCCGCATTCTCTTCAGCTTCTCGCTTTGTCGACGTCCTGTCGGCTTGAAGCACATCAGTCCTTGTATTCCTCGAACAGAGCGGTCGAGAGGTAACGCTCGCCGGTGTCAGGAAGTAGGGTCACGATTTTCTTGCCAGCAAATTCAGGGCGAGCTGCAACAGCGGTTGCACCGGCTAGGGCTGCGCCGGAGGAAATGCCAACCAGCAGGCCTTCTTCAGCGGCTGCCAGGCGAGCAAACTTCAGTGCTTCGGCGCTCTCAACAGAGATGACCTCGTCGATGATCTCAGTGTCGTAGTTGTCCGGAATGAAGTTCGGCATCAGACCCTGGATTGCGTGCGGGCCAGCAGAGCCACCGGTGAGAAGCGGAGATTCTGCGGGCTGAATTGCGATGACCTTGATGTTCGGGTTCTTGGCCTTCAGGGTCTTTGCGACACCGGAGATGGTGCCTCCGGTGCCGACGCCTGCGACGAAAACGTCAATTTCGCCGTCGGTGTCTTCCCAGATTTCTTCGCCCGTTGTGGCAACGTGGATTGCCGGGTTTGCGGGGTTGGTGAACTGCGAGGCGATGATTGAGCCGGGGCGCTCGTCGCGGATGCGCTCTGCTTCGGCGACGGCTGCGGAAACGCCGCCCTTTGGGTCGGTCAGAACGAGTTCTGCGCCGAATGCGCGGACGATGATGCGGCGCTCAATGGACATGGAGGCCGGCATGACGATGACGACCTTGTAGCCACGGGCTGCGCCGACCATTGACAGTGCTATGCCGGTGTTGCCGGAGGTTGCTTCGATGATGGTGCCACCGGGCTTTAAGGCGCCAGATTCTTCTGCTGCGTCGATGATTGATGCTGCGATGCGGTCCTTGACGGAGGAGGCAGGGTTGAATGCTTCAACTTTGGCGACGACGTCCACGCCTTTACCGGCGAGCTTATTAATACGAACCAGGGGAGTGTTGCCAATGAGTTCTGCAACGTTGGAAGCAATGTTCGACATGAGAGTCTCCTAAAAGCTTGACTACTGATCATTCAGTGCACGGTAAGTACAACGTGCGAAGTCAGAAAAAAATTTCGTGGTATGCGACGCATGTGTTCATGCGCCAGGGCGAATGACGACGCTGAGCGCCAGAAAAGTCATTCGCCCAATTAACACGAAAGAAGGTGACGCGGTGTGACCGGACGGTGAGTTCCGCACGGGGTGAGTGTCATGTCAGCGCATGTCATAATTGAATCTTAAAACAATGGGGGTTATTCGTCTACTTCGACTCTCGTGGTGCCCATCATCTGAAACTTTGAAACACCCGAGGTCAGAGCAAGGATCTGCGCCTCAAAAAACGCGCGAGAATCAGGAAGTGTGCCGATTCGGATCGCGGCCTCGCTCTCCCAATCGATGCCAAGAATCTGCGCACCCGCATTCCTTAACTCAGCTTCAATCCTGCCAGCCTGGGCAAGTGAAACCCGAGTTTCCAGCACGTCTAGCGAAACTAGTTTCGCCTTCGGTGCCAGGGTGAGCGCTTTGGATACAGACGATGAATACGCGCGCACGAGGCCGCCCCCACCCAAGAGGATTCCTCCGAAATACCTGGTGACAACGGCGGTCACATTCCACACTCCAGCCAGACGGAGCGCATCAATCATCGGCGTACCGGCAGTGCCCGAGGGCTCCCCGTCATCACTCGAATGCTGATGAGGATCGCGTCCATCAACCTGAATAAGGAATGCGGAGCAATTGTGGCGAGCCTGCGGATTGTCGGCCTTGACCTCATTAATCAGGGCGCGTGCCTCGTCGGAGGAATCGGTGCGAGCGAGAGTCGTAATGAAACGGGAGCGCTTAATCTCGATCTCGTTTTCAATCCGAGTACCCGACCGCACGGTATGAATGACTCCCATTTTCACCCCTCTTCCTCATGTACCTCTACACCATCGATGTCGCCCTCTAACCTAGCTGATGACATGAGAGGTGCGGAACATGTAATGAGGATCGCATCTCAGGCAGAGTATCGAACTAGGGGCAAAACGGGCGTTCATGGTACGATTTTCGGGTTGCCGTCGGTGGGAATGGGCCGGTCGGGTCCTTCTCGCGACGTTCTGGCGTCGGACGGCGGCTCGTTTTTGAGCCACCAACCGACCATACGACTACCGAGAAGAGAGGGGAGGCACGATTCAATGGCAGTTCCGAAGCGAAAGATGTCCCGTGCGAACACCCGCACGCGCCGCTCCGCGTGGAAGGCAGATCTCACCGAGCTCAACACCGTCAAGGTTGCTGGCCGTGAGGTTCGTATCCCGCGTCGTTTGGCAAAGGCATACAAGAACGGTCTGCTGGACGTCGAGGCCTGACCCTCGATCCTGCAGTTGAGGCCCGGTGCTTATGCGCCGGGCCTTTTCCGTACCCGATTTCTCGAGCCTGACTGAGTGTGATTGTCGTTTGTGTCGTCTGAGGCGACGTTTTGGGTTCTGGGAGGAGGGAAGTGTCGCCTCGTATGACGTGGGTGGGCATGTACGAGGTGCTGTGTGGCGGGTTTTGTCGCCTCGCATGACATGCCCGACCGTCGGGAGTGAGATGCCGCAAAGAATGTGGGATACGCCTTTTTAGTGGTGGAAAAGGCACAAGGGTTTTTAGAGTAAGCACGTGCACAATAATGCGTTAGTTTCAGCTCTTTCGGGGCAGAGCCTTCACCCGATGAGCTCGGAGAACCTCAGCCAAGATTTCGTGTCCCTTTTTGTTATTGCTTTGGCAGCTCTCTTGGCTCCGCTCTTGTCTTCTGCGACTCGTAAGCGCGTTCCGGATGTAGTCTGGCTGTTGATTCTTGGTGTCATCATTGGACCCTCAGTTCTGGGGATCGCTCAGGTCTCGGATTCCGTACACCTGCTACGTGAGATCGGTATGGGAATTCTGTTCTTGATCGCAGGTACTGAAATCAATATTTCGCAAGTGCGTGCCAAGCCTGGTCGCGTTGCTGCGATTACGTGGCTGATCTGTTTCCTCGCCGCATTTGCACTGGCTGTTGTCACATTGCGTAACGGTGATTACAGCTCCGCGATCGCACTTGCCATTGCGTTTACGTCCACAGCTCTGGGCACGTTGCTTCCGATTCTGATGGAAGCGGGAATGATGGGTAAGCCTGCTGGTGAAGCGGTGCTGATCCACGGTGCGATTGGTGAACTCGCTCCTGTTATCGCCATGTCGCTTCTGCTTGGCACGCGTTCGCCAGGTTGGGCTGCTGTCATCCTTGTATTCTTCGTCGTTGCAACGTTGATCTCCGTTGCGATTCCGACGCGTTTCATTCTGCGCCACCCCGAAATTGGTCGCGTGATCTTGCGCGGTGCACAGACTTCGTCGAAGACGCTGATGCGCGTGGTCATGGCAATCCTGACCGGTCTGATGGCGCTTTCCGCTGTCTTGAACCTCGACATTGTCCTCGGCGCGTTCGCCGCCGGCGTCGTCGTCCACGCGCTGTCTCCGGTGAACTTCAGTGCGATTGAAGGGGAACTGCGGACGATTGGCTTCTCGTTCCTGATCCCGGTTTTCTTCGTGACCTCGGGTATGAATATTTCGCTGAGCGCCGTCATTGAGCGCCCTTGGTTGCTGGTGGCATTCGTGACTGTCATCCTGGTGGTTCGAGGCCTGCCCATTGTGCTGATTGAACGCTTCGTTGGCACGGTCGAGAAAACTACATGGCGCGATGCCACGAGGATTGGTCTCTACGGTGCGACGGGTCTGCCGATCATCGTTGCCGTGACGGGTGTGGCTGTGAATGCTGGCGTGATGGCCGAAGATATCGGATCAATCCTGGTGGCTTCCGGCGCCGCGTCGGTCCTCTTCTTCCCCTTGCTTGCCTCCCTTGAAAATAAGGTTTTTCCTTCCCGCGCCCTAGTAGAAGCGGAATAGAATGACAGGTGAGCGCGGCCTCGTCGATTGGATGAAACCCAGCGGAGAAGTGGTCGCCAAGTGGACTTGATCGAAGGAGAAACGATGAAGATTCTGATTGCTCGCTTTACTGCCAAGGAAGGCTTCGAAGACGAGGTTGCGGAAATGATCGCCGGCCTGGCGCGCAACGTGCACACGGAGCCGGGGAATGTGACGTTTGAGCCTCATCGTGAGGTTGACAATCCACGCAAGTTCGTTGTCTTTGAGAAGTACGCCGATGACGCGGCGTTCGAGGCACACATCAATATGCCTTACGGCAAGGTCTTCAACGATCGCTTGAACCAGATCATCGAGGAGCCGGAGTCACAGCTAACGTTCCTTGACGCAGTGGAGTGAACGCGCACTGGAGTGTGAGGAAAGTGCCGGGGTGGGTGGCCGCTCCGGCGCTCTTCTTTGGTGACTTTTGGGGTTGGGTGCATCGTGCGCGTTCGGTGATGGATGATGAACGAGGCCGGGCACACATGCGTTGTGTCTGCGTCGAAGAATGCACGGTGGTGACATCTTTGGGCGTTGACGCCCGGTGCCGGTAAACTTGGTTCGCGTCGAAGCCCGCTCGAGGTGGGCGCTCCCGGCAATGCCTCTGTAGCTCAATGGATAGAGCAAGGGCCTTCTAATCCCGAGGTTGCAGGTTCGAGTCCTGTCAGGGGCGCAACCGGCCTGATCGTAGTTTTTCTGCGATCAGGCCGGTTTTGTTTATCTTGGCGCACCGTCAAGAGCGAATCAGCGCGTGTTACAAAGTCTCACAATGTGGTCACTTTCTGGAAAAGTGCGACACTCATACGGCACACTACAACCATGACGACCTTCGCTTACGAAATGTGCTGCCTTCAGGGCACCACTGTGCGTGAGCGAATGTGTATGTGATTGACGCCCTCGAACCTCTGTCAATCACTGCCGCTGTGACTTAAAAGCCCCTTTGTGAACAAAGCTGGGTAGCGGCACCAAAGAAACCTGGATACACCATGACTCTGGTCAACACCCCCGCAAACTCTGCCGTCGTCGATGAAACCCCCGAAACGTCTTTCGACGATTTCCTTGAGATCCTCGCGCACCTTCGCCTTGCTCCCGCTCGCATTGACTTCAACGCTGACCGCGGGGAACTGACCATCCGAGGCGCCCGCATTGCCCTCTGTGCAAAGGAACGCGAGCTACTCACTCACCTTGCCTTGAACGCTGATCGCGCAGTTTCACGCGAAGAACTTTTTTCGACCGTCTGGAACGGCGCTGGCCTTGGCTCCGACTCGCGTACAGTTGACGCACACATTCGTCGCCTGCGTAAGAAGCTCGCTAAGGCCCCCGGACTGATCTCGACTGTTCGAGGCCAGGGCTACCGCTTCAACACGGGTGAAGGCGTGCGCGTCCACGCAACGCTCACGCACACTCTGGCCGCATAACATGCCACGAGGCCGGGCAAACACGTGGCCAGCCTCGTGAATAAGAGAAAGCCACATGCTTACCGAAAGCGCTCGCAAGTGGAACTAGCGTGACGCCTCAGATGATCAGGCGGAAAATCTCCGAATCCGCATGCAGCTCTTCGACGTGCAGGGGCGAATCTGCCATGCGTCGGCGCAACCCGTCGATGTCATCCTTCGCCGCAATGTCGATGCCAACAACGGCGGGCCCAGATTCTCGATTGTTCTTCTTTGTGTACTCGAAGTGAACGATGTCGTCGTGCGGGCCAAGGACATCCTGCAGGAAGAGGCGCAGAGCCCCCGGTTGCTGGGGGAACGTGACCAGGAAGTAGTGGCGCAAGCCCTCGTGACGAAGCGAACGCTCCATAACCTCGGCGTAACGTGTCAGGTCGTTATTGCCACCGGACACGATCGCGATGATTGCACCATCAGAGTCACCCAGGTAGCGTTCGCGCTCTTCAGGGGTTGACAGGTAGGAACGGATCGCGGTCGATGCCAGGGCGCCAGCCGGCTCAGCAATGACGCCATCGGACTGGTAGAGGTCGAGCATTTCCGTGCACACTGCGCCCTCGGGAACAACGAATACATCGTCGACGTACAGGCGGGTAGCGTCGTAGGCGAGAGCTCCCGCACGACCAACAGCGGTGCCGTCAACGAACGGGTCAACCGATGCCAACGTAATTGGCTCGCCAGCATGCAGGGCAGCGTGCATCGAGGCCGCCCCTTCGGGCTCGACGCCGATGATCTTGATTTCGGGGCGCTTAGCGCGGATCCACGTCGCGATGCCAGCAAGCAATCCACCGCCACCGACGGGAACGAGGACTGCCGCCGTGTTTTCAGGCATCTGTTCAAGCAACTCAACGCCGATCGTGCCCTGGCCCGCGATCGTCATCGGATCATCGTAGGGGTGAACGTAGGTGCGCCCAGTCGCGCGCGCAGCTTCCTGCGCCAGTGCGTTTGCCTTGTCGAAGGTGCCATCAACGATGACCTGCTCGACCCAATCACCACCGATCGCAGCAATACGATTGCGCTTCTGACGAGGAGTATTCGACGGCAGATAAATCGTGCCGTGAACCTTCAGGTGAGCGCACGAATAGGCGATGCCCTGCGCATGGTTACCTGCCGAGGCGCAGACGACGCCACGTTCGCGTTCAGCTGCAGATAATAGCGACATACGTGCGTAGGCGCCTCGAACCTTGAAGGAACGGCACTTCTGCGTATCTTCACGCTTGAGCAGCACCGGGGCACCAATCGCGTCCGTCAACCGTTCAGAACGCGCCAACGCAGTGCGGTGAACAACGCCACGCAACACCTTTGATGCGGATTCAATATCCGCAGGAGTCGCATTTGTGTGGAACGTGGAAGCGGTTGTGTCGCGCATCAGGTCCTTCAATCGATCGGGAACCAGGAATCGGTCGCAAGCCGGCGCGGGTGCGTACGGCGAACGGATACAGTCTAAAACCGCTTGCCTACCTGCGTTCGATGGCGATCACGTGGCGGTCAGAGAAAATACATCAGTGGGGATATATTCTGCTCCCCCGTGAGGACGGCGAAATTGGAATGATCTTCAGGGGAGCCTCGTCAATGTGTGCGAAAGGGGAGAGGGAGCCCCCGCGCGGGCGCGACGAAGGTGGCACGTCCCACGCAAGAGGGCTCAAAACCCCGCGGTAAAATAAGCGAGTGACGAAGAAACTGAAGGATCCATTGGTATGGATCGACTGCGAAATGACCGGCCTCAACGTGAAAGCCGACGCGCTGGTCGAGGTCGCCGTCGTTATCACTGACGGCGACCTGAACATAGTTGACCCAGGCATCGACGTTCTGATCAAGCCCCCAGCAGCTGCACTGGAGCACATGAACGACTTCGTGCGCAACATGCACACGACCTCCGGGTTGCTTAAAGAACTTGAAAACGGGCTGACGCTCCAAGAAGCAACAGACCAGGTTCTGTCGTACGTCAAGCAGTTCGTTCCTACCCCCGGAAAAGCTCTTCTTGCCGGTAACTCGGTCGGCACGGACAAGATGTTCCTCGAGGAATATATGCCCAGTGTTATCGACCACCTTCACTACCGCATCATCGACGTTTCTTCCCTGAAGGAACTGGCGAAGCGCTGGTACCCGAACGCGTTCTACGGCGCACCGACCAAGCACGGTGGTCACCGTGCGCTCGCGGACATTCTGGAATCTATCCAGGAACTTGAGTATTTCCGTCGCGTTTTGTTCCCGTCTCACCGTGTTTCTTCCGAGGCTGCGGCTCAAGCGCTGAAGGAAACTCTGGCTCTTGAGATTCCACGTATTGGTGCCTGATCTGCGTTAACTCGGTTTCGCGCCAGCATTGCGGTCGCGTTATTGCAAAGCAGGGACGGTTGCGGATAGGAGTTATCCACAATTTCGCTCATGTGCCACTTATCCACAATTGGCGAGGGATGTATGAGCGCCCTCGCCAATTGAGTTTCAAGCTCATCGTGTCAGCTCAATAGCGAGGATGAAGGAGACACTGATGAGCGACACGACGATTACTTTGCGAGGCCGTATTGGCACAGACTTGCGTGTATCGAAGACTGCGAACAACCACGTGACGATCCGTTTCCGCTTGGCGGTCACACACTGGTTCGCGTCTGCTGACGGGGTTCTGACGCAGGGGCGTACTCAGTGGTATTCGGTTCATGCGTGGGATCGGCTTGCCGATAATGCCCTGCATTCATTGGCGAAGGGCGAGCCCGTGATTGTGACGGGGCGCCCTCGCGCGAATGCGTGGAAGGATTCTGACGGAAATATTCGCTCTGAAGTGGTCATTAACGCTCAAGCGATCGGGCATGACTTGACCAGCGGAAGGAGTACATGGACCAAGAATATGCCTTCGCCTTCAGAGGGCGGTTCTGTTCTTTCTTCGAGGGACGAGGCCGTGGCCACGCTTACTTCAACGTCTGACGTTTCTGGGGCCAACGTGAGGATGAGCTCCGGGGGTGGGGTCTCTGACCCTTTGGGAGCAAGTTTTGAAGACTCTCCTTTAACTGCGTTGAACGCTATTGGTGAGGAAAGCGAAGGTGATACCGCACCATTGACAGGCCCAGAATGTGGCGATGAAGCCTGCGATGGGTCGTGCGGACAAGAGCAATCGTCGACTCTGAAGACAACGGTGGGGAAGAATCGACGTGTTGATCAGGCGAAGGTGAAGACGAAAGGGAACTTCACTTATCCCAAGGACAAGTGCCCAGAGGATAAATAAGCTCGCGAGGTCGTGGACGTGGTCACGCCCACGCTGTAATTCTCAGCAGTCGTGTGGGGTTCAGCGTGGGTGTGGCTTAGCATGGAGGGGATAAACGGACAGTTTTACTGTCATGCACACCCACATGTTGGATGGAGACCAGTGGCTGAGTACATCTACCAGATGATTAAAGCGCGTAAGGCGCACGGGGATAAGGTAATCCTCGATGACGTGTCTATGTCGTTCTTCCCGGGCGCGAAGATCGGTATGGTCGGTCCGAACGGTGCCGGTAAGTCCTCGATCTTGAAGATTATGGCAGGCCTTGACGAACCGAGTAATGGCGAAGCTCGCCTGACCCCGGGTTACAGCGTCGGCATCCTTGAGCAGGAACCGAAGCTTGATGATACGAAGACCGTGATTGAGAACGTTCGTATGGGTGCGGCAGATACGTTTGCGAAGCTCGATCGTTTCAACAAGATTTCTGAAGAGATGGCGAATCCGGATGCGGATTTCGATGCTCTGATGGAAGAAATGGGCAAGCTCCAGGACGCACTCGATGCTACGAACGCTTGGGATATTGATTCCCAACTTGAGCAGGCAATGGACGCGTTGCGTTGCCCGCCGGCAGACCAGCCCGTCAACGTCCTGTCCGGTGGCGAGCGTCGTCGCGTAGCACTGTGTCGCCTGCTGATCGAGGCTCCCGATCTGCTACTGCTTGACGAACCGACGAACCACCTGGATGCCGAGTCCGTGCTCTGGCTGGAAAAGCACCTGTCCACCTACGCTGGTGCCGTTATCGCGGTTACCCACGACCGTTACTTCCTTGACCACGTTGCAGGCTGGATCGCTGAAGTTGACCGTGGGCACCTCTACCCGTACGAGGGCAACTACTCGACCTACCTGGAGACGAAGGAAAAGCGTCTGCAGGTTCAAGGACAGAAGGACGCGAAGCTTGCCAAGCGCCTGAAGGAGGAACTTGAATGGGTTCGTTCGAACCCGAAGGGCCGTCAGGCGAAGTCGAAGGCTCGTCTGGAACGCTACGAGGAAATGGCTGCCGAAGCGGAGCGCACTCGTAAGCTCGACTTCGAAGAAATTCAGATTCCGCCAGGCCCGCGCTTGGGCTCAATCGTCATCGAAGCAACCAACCTACAAAAGGGCTTCGGCGATCGCACGCTGATCGATGGACTGTCGTTCTCCCTGCCGCGTAACGGCATTGTCGGCGTCATTGGCCCGAATGGTGTTGGTAAGACGACCCTGTTCAAGACCATCGTTGGCCTGGAGCCTCTTGACGGTGGCGAACTGAATATCGGTGAAACCGTCAAGATCTCTTACGTTGACCAGACTCGCGCAGGCATCGATCCGGATAAGACCCTCTGGGAGGTCGTCTCTGACGGACTCGACTACATCCAGGTCGGAAACGTTGAAATGCCGTCACGCGCCTACGTGTCCGCGTTTGGCTTCAAAGGGCCGGATCAGCAGAAGCCTGCTGGTGTTCTGTCCGGTGGTGAGCGCAACCGCCTGAACCTGGCACTGACGCTCAAGCAGGGCGGTAACCTGTTGCTCCTTGACGAGCCGACCAACGACTTGGACGTCGAAACCCTCGGCTCACTGGAAAATGCTCTTCTGCAGTTCCCCGGTTGCGCCGTGGTCGTCACCCACGACCGTTGGTTCCTCGACCGCGTGGCCACTCACATTCTTGCGTGGGAAGGTACCGAAGAGGATCCGGCTCAGTGGTACTGGTACGAGGGAAACTTCGAGTCCTATGAGAAGAACAAGATCGAACGCCTTGGTCAGGATGCGGCGAACCCGCATCGCGTCACGCACCGTAAGCTGACGCGCGACTGAGAATCGTAGAGCCCAGGAAGTGGAGCGTAGCCGATTGGCTACGCTCCACTTCGTTATATCGTGGTCACATCAGGGGCCCGTTAGGGGAACGTAAGAGGCAAGGAAAGACAAATGATCCCAACTCAAACACCAGTGTTCTTGGACTGCGATACGGGAATCGATGATGCGCTGGCATTGGCCCTCTGTCTTGCCAACCCCAGCCTGAAGCTCGTCGGCGTTGGGTGCGTTTCTGGGAATACTGATGCCGAACAGGCAACGCGAAACACGCTTGATCTTCTTGCTTTAGCGGGACGATCGGGGATACCAGTCGCGACTGGTGCACACGACTTCCTTACCCACCCTTATGACGGGGGAGTGCCCCATATCCATGGGGAAAATGGCGTTGGCAACGTCGAACTTCCCGCGTCGACCCAAGCCGCTGATACGAGGAGTGCGGCCGAGCTTCTGATCGATCTCGCGAGCGAGTATACGGGTAGCCTCGTTGTTATTGCTGTCGGACCGCTGACGAACCTTGCGCACGCGATTGAATTGGAGCCGGCGTTGCCACAGCTCGTGAAAGAGCTTGTCATCATGGGTGGCGCACTACGCGTGCCCGGAAATGTTTCGCCTGTCGCAGAGGCCAATATCGCGAACGATCCCGAAGCGGCGCAGCGGGTCTTTGATGCCAAATGGCCGATTACCTTGGTTCCTCTTGATGTGACGATGCAATACCCGATGTTCGAAGAACATCGACGAGCGCTACTGGAACACTCGCACCCCTTCGTCAGCGCGCTCGGCGAGATCCTCAACCTGTACTTCGACTTCTACACGGACGTCTTCGGTCGGCGTTCATGCGCGCTCCACGATCCGATGACAGTGGCGCTCGCCAGCAGAATGTCGAGTGCCAAGCGGAGCGAACAGATGCGAGTCAGCGTCGATACCACCGATGGTGAAGGACGAGGCCAAACAATCGAACGCCTCGACCCGTCGGGCAACGTCCGCGCCGTATTCGAACTTGAAGACGAGCTTGCAGGGCGCTTGGTTCAACAGCTGGTGAGGTTTTACTGAGTGCCCGCCTTGAGGATGCTGGTTTCACGGTGGTGCCGTTTGGGCAAGGCTTCAAAGACATGTCCCCACCGTCGAAGGAACTCATGAAACTTGCCTTAGAGGGCAAGCTAACCCATGGCGGGCACCCAGTGCTGGCTTGGATGGTCGATAACATTCATGTGCGTACTGACCCAGCAGGAAACATCAAACCCGACAAACAAAAATCCGCCGAGAAGATCGATGGAGTCGTCGCTACCATCATGGCCTTAAATCGGGCAATAAGATGCGGCAACACCCCAGAGGCGAGCTCAGTTTATGATTTGCGGGGACTTTTGGTGCTATGAGGTGGCCAGGGAAGGATGCGGTTAACGCGGGTGGCATAGCGGGTGTATTCGTCACCGAATTTGTTTTCTAGCCAGCGCTCTTCGGTGTGTTTCATCAAGACGCTCAGGCCTACCCAATAAATCACTGGTAGGGCTAGCAGCCACCAGTTTGCTTGCACGAGCAAGAGACCGCAGTTCAACAGCAAAAAGGCTGCGTAAACGGGGTGGCGCACCCATGCGTAAATCCCACTGGTCATGAGCTTGCCGGTCTTGACACTTTGGACCATGTGAGAGCCAAAGACCGCCGCACACCACACAATTACGGCCTCCGCAATCACGAGCAGGCCTGCTGCAATCATGAGTATTCGTATCCACGCGTTAGCGATAGCGCCGTTTGATGCGAGACCTAAATAGCTGAGAATGCTCGCCGTGACCGTGAGCGCGAAAATAGCCGATACATAGATAGGCCCTACCCCTAGCACGGGAAGATGCGAAGTGCCGGCCGTGTTCATAGAGATATTTTCGCATATCCAGGAAGGAACTTATATGGGTCTAAAAACTGGCTACGTCCCAAAGCGTGCGAAGCTAAAAACCACCATATAACGCCGTTCTATTCGTTTCTATTTGGGCCGACATCTGCTGGGCGTCTGGTGACAGAACGTTTCGCGATGCAGATGACTGCTGTCTATGGCTACGTACGGATCTTGGCTGAGGCGATAGCCGGGCTACTGGAGTGGCCTAAGGATTAGGTCCACGTGGTTTAAGCGTTGACCGTGTTTTCTTGTCTCCATTGTTCCGCATATTGTCGTGGGCTGAGGTAGCCCAGCGAGGAATGCGGATGGAAGTCTTTGTAACGTCGTGACCGCAGATTTACGAGCGGGCGAGCGTGTTCCAGGTTCTCGATACTGTTGTCCTCTAACAGCTCGTCTCTCATCCGGTTGTGGAACGATTCAACGAACCCGTTATGCCATGGCTGACCGGGCGGGATAAACGCTTGGAATGTCCCATCCTCGGTTGCCCACTCTTGCAGTGCGTGAGAGATGAATTCGGGGCCGTTATCCATCCGGATCACCCTGGGACGTCCACCATGCTCGAGGCAGGCAAGGTCGAGCAGTTCAATCACCGAAGCAGCATCAAGCTTCCTAGCAACTATGAAAGCGACGTGTTCGCGGGTTTCAGACACTCCCAGATTATCCCGCAGACGATCCTCAACAAGCCTGACATCCCGCTCCCCAAAAACTTTTATATAGTTCCTTGGCATGCGAAATCCTCTCACAAAAACCTCGGAACAAAACCCGGGATGCTTCAACGCCGAATCCTTGCTGTGCGGGGGAGGGGGAACCTTGTGAGATACTAAAATATGACTATCGCTGAATGGATTGTGCTCGCGGTTCTCGTGCTAGTTGGATTTGCCATTTGGTGGCATTTCTCTCTGCGAAGGAGAATTGACAAGAGAATGCATGAAGCTCCGCCCGAAGAGCGTGAAGCTTTGATGAAAGTTCAACGAGATATTGATCGTGGCAAGGCGGCGCGCCAGGGATTCTTCTTCTAGGTACCGTAGACTGCGACTCGTCTACAAGGAATGTCTGATGACTGGGCTTGGCCAGGATCGCGCTAACCAGAGACCTGTGGCAGCCAAATTAGTTGATCCGTCTGTGTGAGTATTCGGTAGTCACGATAGGGCGCCCAACGCATGAACTTTGGGTTCGGACACGAGAGTTCTTCTCGGAGGTCTCTTGATACCCTAGTCTGCACTCTGTGGGGCTACTCGTTCGAGAACGAGA
This sequence comes from Schaalia turicensis ACS-279-V-Col4, assembly GCF_000296505.1. Taxonomy (GTDB): domain Bacteria; phylum Actinomycetota; class Actinomycetes; order Actinomycetales; family Actinomycetaceae; genus Pauljensenia; species Pauljensenia turicensis_A. The sequence goes on along the minus strand of NZ_JH815209.1, from coordinate 318,023 downwards.
TCCGGGTCAACGCCGGACGCACTCACTTCGATGAGTCTTTCACCACCCTCTCAGCACAATTGAATCGAGTAGTTCTTAGTGAGTGCTGGGATCTGTGAGGATCTGAGCCGTCGCCAATCCTGATTCCCTCAACTCCCGTGATTTGTTGAGCTTACGAACAATTTGTTCGGGCGTGTGCTTACTGAACTTTTTCACCATTGCTCCATTCTCCCCACCTAGTGGCGGGACATCAATGGACAACACTCAAGTCACCTGGACCCAAAAACCAAGGACACTCCACTACCACTGCACGTATACCGTTACAAGGACGGTGGCGACAAGGAAAAGCCCTCGAACACCCCTTATACCGGCTGTTGCATGATGAAACTAACCCCGAGATGACGAGCTTCGGGTTTCGAGAAACGGCAACAAGATCGCCGTGTTGGAGGAGGGCATGAAGTACTCGCCCGTGGAGGCAAGCGTTGCTACGAAGACTGAGCCTCACTCGATCCCCAATAGGTAGTGCAGAGTTGCCAGCGGTGACTCCGCACTACCTATAGCTGCGGCAACTGAGGTTGTTTGCGTTCCACAACGCCAAACCGTCCCGCACCTACGCCAACACAACTACGCCATACCAGCACGCAACTGACCGGTCTTTGGATCCACACCGAAACCCCAGCGCCCAGAACCAGCCTGCCCATTCCCAGGAACGCGCAACATCCCCTGCTGTTCAGCCTCAGCGACCAGCGTCCCATTACGCGTAAACACCTGATAACGAACCAACGTACGCGACGAATTCACATTTGAACACGTCCCATCGAACAACAACCATTCATTAATATCCACATCGCGGTGGAACCACATCGCATGATCCAACGACGCAGCCGACATGCCAGGAGTCATCCAAGACAACCCCAACGCACGCATCGCAGGCTCCAACATCACCTGATCAATCACATACGCCAACAAAGCGCGATGAACATGCTGGCTCGCCTCAGCAGGCACCTCGGCACGAGGCTTCATCCATAACTGCTGGCGACTGGCCAACGACTCATCCGACTTCGTATACAGCGACTGCTGAACATGGCGCACATCAAATGCCGTTGTTTTCCCCAAAAAACGCCCAACCGGATGATCCATCGCCCGAAAAATCTCCAAAGCGCTCGAAAGCTCTTCCGGCGGTGTCACGGCAGGGGAGTCAGACGTGAAAGCCAAGCCAGCCTCGTTCTTTTCGTACGACGCCTGCAACGCCAGAATCTCTTTCTCACCCTGGCGACACACAACCCGACGCGAAGAAAACGAACGCCCATCGCGAAGACGTTGAACCTCAAGCTCAAACGGTATTGACGGGTCGCCACCACGCATGAAATACGTGTGGAATGAATGAGGAAGACGCCCCTCATCCATCGTCGCAGCGGCAGCAACCAACGCCTGCGCCACAACCTGGCCACCATAAACACGCCTCACCTGAGGCAACGAATGGCCAACAAAACGATCGTGACCAGACTCCTCCAAAGCCAAAATCCTTAATACAGAAGCAACAGGCTCAGTAGAAATCAGCGGAACATCAATGGGATGAGTCATGTATCTATTTTCACCTGAAACTTCGCGCACGCCACCGCACAATCCACCTACCCTAGGCGCAGAAAGCCGCCTACTGTCAACACTAGACAACGTAGAAAAGCTGCAAAAAACAGCCAAAAAACACTAGCCTGACCGTGTTTAGTGATTGCGATCATACGTTTAAAGGGCTACCATGTGATGCGGATCGCAACAGGACTATGCCTTGGAAGGAAGGAGCGGGATGGAATCGGCTCTCGCGTTGGTTGACGCCCTCGGTGGATCTTCCAACATCATCGACATCGAACCGTGCTCCCTCCGCATCCGAGTCGAAGTAGGCAACCAAGCAAACGTCAACGAAGACGCACTCCGCATGCCGTTCGTCCTAGCAGTCGTCCGATCCGGTAACATCGTCCAAATCATCGCAGGCACAGAATCTGACGACATCGCAGAAAAAATGGCAACTGTTGTCAAAAGGGACACTGCCAACGAAGCGTAACTAGAGTCGCGTCCACTTTGCCGGCCAACGGTTCCCAAGGGCAAGACTGACGCATAGACTTGGCTGTACGCCCGCAACCAAAGGAGTCACACGTGGACTGGAGTGCGCCAGCAGCGTCCGATATTGACACGCTACGAGCCCTCGCCGACAAAAACGGTGTCGCAACCTTCTTCTGGGACTGGTACGGACAACAAAAATTCGTTTCAGCTGACTCTCTGCTCGCTGTCCTCAAAGCACTCGGCGTCAACGTTGACGCCGACTCAACGGTCGGAGATATCCACCACGCGCTGACGGAAACAGAAGACCGATTCTGGCTTGCCACACTGCCACCAACGATCGTGGCACGCCAAGGACAACACCGTGATTTCCCCGTCCACGTCCCCCACGGCAACTGGGTGCACGTCACCTGGATCAGCGAAGACGGAACATCCGGCGACTGCACGCAACTCGACCGCTACATCGCCCCGCGCCAAATCGGTGACGCGCTGATCGGCCGCGCAACTTTCGAAACACCCGACCACCTGGCACCGGGCTGGCACCGGATCGTCGCAACGCTTGAAGGCGGAGAAGTCCACTCCGCAACCTTGCTTGTAGCGCCCAACCACATTGACAATGGCCCGCTCGCTGACGCCAAGCGACGCTGGGGCGTATCTGCACAGCTGTACTCAACGCGTTCGGCACGCTCGTGGGGATTGGGTGACGCTGAAGACCTTGCCGATCTCGCGTCAGTATGCGCCGACAGGGGAGCAGACTTCCTGCTCATCAACCCCATCCATGCGTCCAGCCCGATCACGCCGATGGAAAACTCACCGTACCTACCGGTTTCGCGCCGTTGGCTGAACCCCATCTACATCCGCCCCGAAGCAATCGACGAATTCGCCGACGCATCACCTGACGTTCGTCGATCCATCGAAGAACTCCGCCTAGCCACGAACGCTACCGATACCGCGGATGCGCTGGTCGACCGAGATCGCACGTGGGAAACCAAACGTAAAGCTCTCGAACTGATCTACCAGATTCCACGCTCGTACCACCGAACCTCGCAATTCACCCACTTCGTCGAAGAAGGTGGACGCGATCTGGCGAACTTCGCACTCTGGAGTGCCCTGGCAGAAGCAAACGAATCCTGCATCCTGCCCGACGAGATCGCATCCTCAACATCACCGTCCGCTGACCGTGCCCGCCTTGAACTGGCAGACCGCATCGAATTCTGGGAATGGTGCCAGTGGATCGTCTCCCAGCAGATGCAAGACGCGCAACGCGTCGCAACCGACGTCGGTATGGACATCGGCATCATGGCTGACCTTGCCGTCGGTGTTCACTCACACGGATCCGAAACCTGGTCCAACCGCCACGTGTTCGCCCAAGGTATGACTGTTGGTGCTCCGCCAGACATGTACTCCCAGCAGGGACAGGACTGGTCGGAACCGCCATGGTCGCCACGAGCCCTGGCACAGGCCGGCTACAAGCCGATCCGCGACATGGTCCGCGCAGCCCTCGCCAACGCGGGAGCCATCCGTATCGACCACATCCTCGGCCTCTTTCGCCTCTGGTGGATCCCAGCGGGCATGGGTGCCGGAAACGGCACCTACGTGTACTACGATCACGAGGCCATGGTCGGAACCGTGCTCCTAGAAGCGCAACGCGCCGGAGCAGTTGTCATTGGTGAAGACCTCGGAACCGTTGAACCGTGGGTCCGCGACTACCTGAGTTCGCGAGGCATCCTAGGGACCTCGATCCTCTGGTTCGAGAAGGATGGTGGCGGATGGCCACTTCACCCCGGCTCGTATCGCACCGCGTGCCTTGCCGCAGTGAACACGCACGACCTGCCACCGACTGCCGGATACTTGGCTGGTGTGCAGACCACTTTGCGTGACGAGCTTGGTCTGCTGGTCGAGGATGTCGAATCCGTGCGAGCCGCTGATCGTCTTGAACGTGAACAGGTGTTGGCTCGACTTCGTGAATACGGGTTGCTTGAATCCGCATCCCCGTCAGAGCGTGAGATCGTTGAAGCCTTGCATGCGTATGTTGCGCAGACCTCATCTCAGCTGGTCGTGGCATCGTTGGTGGATGCGGTGGGGGACAGGCGTCCGCAGAATCTTCCCGGCACTGACAAGGAATATCCGAACTGGCGTGTTCCGCTCTGTGATGCTGACGGTGTTGAGGTTTACATTGACGACCTTCCGGCCAATGAGCGTTTGAACTCCCTGTTCACCGTTCTTACGGCATCGGTGCGCGCTCGAAAGTAGGGGACTGGTTGGGTTTTCGCTGGCTGGTTTTGAGAGAGTGACCGGTTTGCGTGCACGGGCTACACCTGATGCGACGGTTTAGTGTCTGAGGGCGTGGTTGTGTCGCGTGAGGTGTAGGTGGTGCCACCGGAAAAGTGCTAGAGCTCCCAGCACTCGGCGATTGCAACGCCGGCTCGAACGAAAGTACCCGGCTTGACCAGCAATTTCATGGACACATCGGGGCGCAGAGCGATGACGGGAACAATCACGGCAAGGCCAGCACGGCGCGCAATGCTACGGTCCCACGTGATTAAAGGTGAGCCGGCTTTCACCGCATCGCCCTTAGAAGCGTGGACGGTGAACCCTTCACCCTTCAAGTTCACTGTATCGATACCAAGGTGAACCAAGATTCCTGTGCCCGACCGATGCTTGATCGCAAAAGCGTGCGGGTGAAGCGAATGAACTGTCCCCGAAATTGGAGCGTTCGCGATAGAGAGCGAGTCAGCACTCGCGCCAGCATCGCTCGTGCTCGCACCCACGTCAGCAACATCAATGGTTGCACCCGCGCCTTCGCTCTCGGGCACAATAGCGAAACCAGGCCCAATAATCTCTTGAGAAAACACAGGATCCGGCACGGCGGAAAGAGCTTCGACCGTGCCGGAAAGTGGTGCGTAGATCGTGAACGTCATGGAAGTAGATGCGTGATCTTCAACGAATGAGGTGCGCGGTCACCGCGTGGTGCGGGTTCGCGCCAAAGAAGGAACGAACTGTGCGCAGTGAACCGCAATCATTGTTGCGATGATGCCAGCTTCGATAATCGCGTGGGTCACTTGAGCTTTTCGATTTCCTCGACGATGGTTTCGGTTTCGGGGCCCATGACGACCTGCACCGAGTTTGCGACGGTGACAACACCGAATGCGCCCGCGTCAGAGAGGGCTTTTTCGTCGATCTTGTCTTCATCCGTGACCTCTGCGCGGATACGAGTGATGCACGCTTCGATCGTCTTAATGTTGTCCCAGCCACCGAGGGCTGAAAGGATGTCTGCTGCCTGACTCATGTGGGCCTCCTCAAAACACCGCAAATAGGGCATATGTCACATTTAGTTTAGTTTAGCGTGCTTTGGATGAATGTGCCCTGTTCATCGCGCATTAAGTGGGGAAAATGCTCACGTGGTGAGCGCGGCTTCGTCCCTTGGGTGAGATGCAGAAAGGACGAGGTCGCGACCACTAGATCAGCGCCAACTTTTCGAAGGCGCGGGCCAAACCGTCTTCTTCCAAGGTGGCGGTTTCGAACGTTGCGGCTGCGACGATTACGGGGTCGGCTCCGCCCATTGCGACTGACCTTCCAGCCACCTGCAGTGCTTCAAGGTCATTCATGGAATCGCCGATGGCGATGGTGTGAGCGATGTCGAAACCAAGATGGCGAGCAGCCAGCTGAATGCCAGTGCCCTTCGAGATTCCCTTTGGAGTCACCTCAAAAACCAGAGTGTTACCTGCGGGAATAGAGCCGGGGATGACGTCCATCGAGTCGGGGATAAGGGAGCGAACCTGCTGGTAGGTCGTGTTACCTGCTGGGATGTACGCCGTGCACTTCGCTGATGACTTCGGAAGACCCTCGCCAAGATAGGGGGCGATGGACTCGGCGTAGGGAGCCCAATCCTGGGGCTTCATTCCGGCGGTTTCAAGGAACATCTCCATGAATCCCTCGGAGGGGTGCATGGCGTCCGACCCCTGCCAGATCCACATTCCGTCAAGCTGACGCCACACATCGGTGATCGGTTCGATCAGCGCGGGGTCAACGCGTTCGTCCAGCAGGACTTCCTGGCCGACGCGCACGTAGCTTCCCGCTCCCGCAACGCACCCTGAAAAACCGAAATCCCACAGGTAGGGGTAGATTTCCGGGATCGAACGACCCGTGCACATGAACAGGGTGTGGCCGCCTTCGACGGCTTGCTCGCACGCTTGACGGGCGGATTCGGGGACCGTTTGGTCTTTGCCGATCAGGGTTCCGTCAAGGTCAAGGAAGATTAACTGGGCTGAAGAGGAAGCAGACGTCATGGTCCTTAGGATATCCGGTCGCTCAGACGCGATGCTCGAACGACCGTGTGAAGTAAGAGTGCAGGAGGGCTAGGAAGCTAGACCAACGCGACCACGCTTGGCATGCAAGCGCGCGATGGTCACAATCAGGCGCTGTAACGGAACATCAATTCCGGCAGCGTCAGCTTTCGCCACAAGAGCTCCGTTCAGGTACTCCAGTTCTGACAGTTTTCCTGCAATCAGGTCGCGTTGCATCGACGAGGTCGAGGCTTCCGGGTAGCTATCCAGCTCGCCGACGATCTTTTCGCAGTCCTCGTTGGTCAAATCAACGCCGCTGGCGCGCGCGACCGACTGGACCTCTTTCACGGACTTTGTCCAGAGAGCGTGGGTTTCGTCGAAGGAGCGTATTTCGCCGACGGTCGCGTTTGCCAGAACGTTCACGCCACCCATGGTGCAGATGACCGCGTACTTGTACCAGAGGTCGTGTGCGATCGTGGGGGACATGTGCGCATCAACGCCGTTGGCAAGCAGTGCGTCCTTGAATTCTTCGAGGATCGGGTACGTTCCGTCCAAGCCAATTGGTGCACTGCCGATGAGCATCTTTGGTCGGGCGCCGATCTGACGGACCTCGCCCGGGCCGTCGATGAAGGCAACGATGAAGGTGACGCACGGTAGTGCGTGCTCTGCTCCGAAGCGTTTTGCCACCATGTCGGGCGCAACGACACCGTTCTGGAAGGTCAGGACCAGCGTGTCCGGGCCGATCATCTGCTGGCAGTTTTCCAGCGGTTCTTCGAAGTGAGTGAGCTTGACGGTGATCATCACCAGGTCGCAGACGCCTACGCCCGTGCCGTCGGTGGTCACCGATGCGGGGTGGTAGGTGCGCGAACTGGATTCGGTGTGCACGATCAAGCCCCTGTCGCTGATTGCTGCGACGTGACGGGGAGTGGTGACGATATGAACCTCGGCGCCCGCATCCATGAGAGCACCTGCGTGGTAGCCGCCCACGCCGCCGGAACCAATAATTGCGATCTTCATGCTTCGATAGTGGCACGTTTGCGGGTGCGCGTCACCGGTTTGCGAAAAATTCTCAACTGTTAACACTCGGCAATGGTGATTTATGTACGAGGCCACGCATCTCTTCCCAGGCACCTGCGTCTGATAGGGGGCGCGATATGCGTAACGCTTCAACGACTATGCTTAATGCATACCCGCCTGACATCGATCAAGGAAAGCTCATGTCCGCCCAGCCGTTGCTGTCTGTCATCGTTCCCTCGTACAACTCGCAGGACTATCTGGATCGGGCGCTTGCGACCCTCGTTGACTACAACGATGAAGTGGAAGTATTGATCGTCAACGACGGCTCAAAAGACAACACCGGTGCGCTTGCTGATCGGTGGGCTTCAAAGTATCCGACCTGCGTGCGGGCTATCCACCAGGAAAATAAAGGCCATGGTGGCGCAGTCAATGCCGGTTTGAAAGTTGCCACGGGCACACACGTTCGCGTCGTCGATTCTGACGACTGGGTTGATCGCGCGGCAATGAACAAGGTGCTTGACGTTCTTCGTGAAGAACGTGCGAACGGGCGTGAACTGGATCTTCTGGTCACTAACTACGTCTACGAAAAGCAGGGCAAAGCGCACAAGCTGATTGTCCGCTACCGCAACGTCCTGCCACAGGGACGCACAATTGGCTGGGAAGACGTTCGTAAGTGCCGTTACACGCAGTACCTGATGATGCACTCGCTGACCATGCGCACCGAACTTGTCCGTCAGTCCGGTCTGGTCATGCCCGAGCACACGTTTTACGTTGACTTCATTTACTCCCACACGACGTTCCCGCTGATTCGCACGATCCGCTACCTTGACGTCGACCTGTACCGCTACTTCATTGGTCGCGACGACCAGTCGGTCAACGAGCCCGTGATGATTTCGCGCTTGGATCAACTGATGCGCGTCAATCGTGAGATGGTGAAGGCTATTCCGGACCCGGACACGGTTCCGGCCAACCTCTATAACTACATGATCCACTACCTGCGCATTAACTGCGTGGTCTGCACAATCATGGCTGTTCTGTCGGGAACTGACGAGCACCTGGCGATGAAAGACCAGCTGTGGAAGGACCTTGAAGACGTAAATCCCGTCGCGGCCAAACGTGTTGAGTCCGATCTTCTGGGGCGAGCGATTCGCATGAAGAATGAATGGGTTCTGCGAAAAGGCTATGGGATTGTCCGAGCGCTCATTGGCTTTAACTGACCGGGCTTGCCCGTTCTGGTCGTTCTTTGTGCTCTGACAACGTGCTGTTGGCCGGAAGACTGCGTTCTTGCCACTAAACTGGGGGGAATCTGCATTGTGGGCGTGCGCGGTTGACACACGTGCTCTTGCCTGTGTGAAAGGACCGGTTGTATGGATCTTGTCGTTGTTGGCTCCGGATTCTTCGGACTCACGCTTGCGCGTCAGGCAGCCGAACTTCGCGGTATGAACGTGACTGTCGTCGAACGCCGTGAGCACATCGGTGGCAACGCATGGTCATCAGTTGATCCTGAAACTGGTGTTGAAGTGCACCGATACGGGACGCACCTGTTTCACACGTCAAATGAACGCGTCTGGGATTACGTCAATCGCTTTACGGCGTTCAACGATTACCAGCATCGCGTCTACACAAACCATCAGGGCGTTGTTTACCCGATGCCGATCAACCTAGGGACGATCAATCAGTTCTTCAATGCGGCCTACGGGCCAGACGCTGCTCGAGCGCTTGTGGAAGAGCAGGCGTCAGAGCTCGGTGGTAAAACTCCTGAGAATCTGGAAGAAAAGGCGATCAGCCTGATCGGTCGCCCGCTCTATGAGGCGTTTATTAGGGGATACACCGCGAAGCAGTGGCAGATGGATCCGAAGGATCTGGATCCTGCAATCATTTCGCGTCTTCCCGTTCGTTTTACCTACGACAACCACTATTTCCGCGACACCTACGAGGGGCTTCCCGTCGACGGCTACGGAGCATGGCTGACCCGGCTGGCTGATCATCCACGCATCACAGTGAAGACAAACACCGATTTCTTCGATGATTCACACGAATTCTCCAAAGAGCGCACGGTTGGTCAAACCGGTGTTGTGTACACGGGTGCAATTGATCGCTACTTCAATTACCAGGCAGGCGAGCTGAAGTGGCGAACCCTTGATTTTGAGACCGAAGTCGTCAATACCGCTGACTACCAGGGGTGTTCGGTGATGAATTACGCCGATGAAACCGTTGCCTACACGCGCATCCACGAGTTTGCTCACCTGCATCCTGAACGTGACCGGACGGGTGCGACGAACACAGTGATTATGCGCGAGTTCTCGCGCTTCGCCACTATTGATGACGAGCCGTACTACCCGGTTTCAGCGCCGACCGACAGGCAGACTCTGGCTACCTACCGCGAGCTTGCGACGCAGGAGGACAAGGTTCTGTTTGGCGGGCGACTTGGCTCGTATCAGTACCTCGATATGCATATGGCGATTGCGTCGGCTTTGACCCGTTTTGATGAGGTTGTTTCGCGCTGGTAAGGCGTGTACGCCAAGTCCGACTTCAGCCCTGAGGCGAAGGCGACGAAGATCCTGTCAAACGTTTAAGCGACCAATGTGCGCCTAGGTGTCTATCTGGTGGACATTTTGCCGGCACTTTATGCGTGGCCGTTACATTGAATGGAAATCCTGTCTATAGGGAGTACCCATGTCAACTCAAACACCTACGGCCGAGCAGCCGGAACGCAAGGATACCTGGACCGGTCAGACCGGCTTCCTCCTTGCCGCGATCGGCTCCGCAATCGGTCTGGGAAATATCTGGCGTTTCCCCGGTGTCGCCTACGCAAATGGCGGTGGCGCCTTCCTTGTTCCTTACCTTGTCGCGCTGATCGCAGTCGGTATTCCGATGCTGTGGCTCGACTACTCGCTTGGCCACAAGTTCCGTGGTTCACCGCCGTGGGCGCTGCGTCGCTTGAAAGCCGGTGGCGAGTTTATCGGCTGGTTCCAGGTTCTGGTTTGCTTCGTGATTATGGTGTACTACGGTGCCGTGATCGCATGGGGCGTTCAGTACATGATCTACTCGGTGAACCAATCGTGGGGCGATGATCCTCAGGGGTTCTTCCTGAATGACTTCCTGCAGACCGTTGATGGTGAAACCTTCTCATGGAGCCCCGTTGCAGCCATCATGATCCCGCTGGCACTCGTGTGGATGTTCGTCCTTCTGATCATCGGCCGTGGCCTGTCCAAGGGCGTTGAAGCAGCAAACAAGGTCTTCCTTCCGTTGCTGGTTGTCCTGTTCCTGGTCATGGTTTTTCGCGCAATCTTCCTCAATGGCGCGATCGATGGTCTGAACGCATTCTTCACTCCGCAGTGGGGACAGTTGTCCGACCCGCACGTGTGGCTCGCAGCCTTCTCACAGGTCTTCTACTCGCTGTCCGTGGGCTTCGGCATCATGTTGACGTATGCGTCCTACCTGAAGCCGAAGACGAACCTGACCGGCACCGCTCTGGTCGCAGGTTTCGCGAACTCCTCGTTCGAAATCCTCGCCGGTATCGGCGTCTTCTCTGCTCTTGGTTTCATGGCAGCATCGCAGGGTGTGGGCGTGAATGAACTGGAAGGCCTGACTGGCCCGATCTTGTCCTTCGTGACCTTCCCGCAGATCGTTTCGATGATGCCCGGTGGTTCGTTGTTCGGCGTCTTGTTCTTCGCTTCCTTGGTGCTTGCCGGTATTACCTCGCTACTGTCGCTCCTTCAGGTTGTATCCGGCGGTCTGCAGGATAAGTTCGGTTTCTCGCCGGTTAAGGCCTCCATGGTCCTCGGCGTTCCCGCAATGATTATCTCCCTGTCTCTGTTCGGTACCCGCTCGGGTCTGAACAACCTGGATATCGTCGATACCTTCATCAACAACATCGGCGTCGTGTCGACCGCTGTTTCGATGGCAATCTTGGTAGCGCTCTTCGCTCCGCGTTTGAAGGGCCTGCGCACACATCTGAACTCAGTGTCCAGCGTCAAGGTGCCGAAGGCTTGGGAAGCGCTGGTCGGCGTCATTATCCCCGCAGTGCTGATCTTCATGCTCTTCTCTGCGATCGTCGGCTACATCCAGGAAGGCTACGGTGGCTACAAGACCAGCTTCGTCCTGATCTTTGGTTGGGGCTCGGTTGCGTTCGCGATCATCGTGTCTGTAATCCTGACGCTTTTGCCCTGGAGTCATCACAGCGTCGATGCAGCTACGGTTGCTCACCTTGTTGAAGAAGACGAAGACGCTTTGGTTAATGCGACCGTTTCCGGCGCCGAAACCGCTGAGGTAACCCGTGAAGGAGGTGCATCGTGAGCGCAGCTGCAACCGTCATGTTCCTTGTGACGATCCTTCTTGTGTGGGGTGGCCTTGTTGCCTCCGTCGTGCTTCTCCGCACCCTTTCAGTTCCCGGGGACGAGGCCGAGGCTCCAGCTCAGTCGCTAGACCCGAAGGGCTCGACAACAAGCGAATGATGAAGCCGTGGAAGTGCCTTGCGTGGCGTTTGGCTTGATCGACGGCGGTGGCCGGTGATGACTGTTCATCACCGGCCACCGCCTTTATTGCATTCCACCCGAGTTTTGGATTAATACCCAAGGGGGGCTGATGCCCGAATTGTGTGTCTTTTTCCGGGCGTGTCGGGGTGCTTGAGTGGCCTGCCCAGCCTGTGCGGATATCTAGGGAGCCGTCTTGGTATGTGGGGGTGTAGTCGATGGCGTTGTCGTATTGGCCAGTCCTGGGGAGTTATCCACAAAAGTGATGAAGGGGCACTTATCCACAGAAGCGAGGGAATGAAGATGCGCCCTCAGCCGGTTCGGCGTTCAGTAAAAGCAGTCGTTTTCAACGAAGAAAGGATTGCATGATGACGCTGAATACTCTTCAACCAATGTCGGGCTATGAGGGACTGTACGGTCCACGCCATTGGGTTCACGAAACGGGGCTCTATGAACTGTTATCGCCCTATATGTGTCTTCCCGCTTTGAGCGATGATTTTGCACGTTTTGACATGATCGGATCCCACGTTGCTGGTGAGCTTCTGTCCCTGCTTCCCAAAGCAAACCTGGAAGAATCACAAAACTCCGGACCACAGGTGTGTGACCTATTGAAAGCGTGCGCGAACAATCGGGGAGTCTATTTGAGCGGATACGTTGTGTGTGCACCTCGTTTTGACGAACGGATCAGCATTGATGGAATCTATCTTCCTTCCACACCCGACTGCTCTGCGCAGGCTCCATATGCACGTTCGTTGGCGTTATGTTGGCCGATTCTTCGTGAAAAATACGGGCTGACCAGCGCTCAAGGGGATCCTGATGAATTTCTCTTAGTCCCCACCGATTTTCAATCACGAAATGGGTGGTGGATATGGTGGGACTGAAACACATAGGCTTAAGGCATGATCCGTCAGACGTACTCGTGGTTGTTTAAAACGTTCATTTATCGCATCGATCCTGAGATGGCTCATCATTTGGGTATTACTGCCATTGAACATGCAGGAAAGTGTGCACTTACTCGCGGTTTAATGCGAGCGACGATCGGTCACTTTGACGATATCGATGTTGATTCGCTTCCAGAGCGACGCAAGGTTTACATTGGCAGGCGTCTTGTACGTCACCGCCTGGGTCTTGCAGCAGGAATGGACAAAGATGCGTGTGCGGTTCTTGGACTGACTGCTTTGGGCTTCGGATTCGTCGAGGTCGGTACGATCACCCCGAAGGGCCAACCTGGCAATGAGGGACCTCGCTTGTGGCGTCTGATGGAATCTCAGGGTCTTCGTAATCGCATGGGATTCAACAACGAAGGTGCCGATGCTGCGGGTGAGCGCTTGAAGAAACTGCGTTCAACAAAAGCGGGTCGCAACGCGATTGTTGGTGCCAATATTGGGAAAAACAAGGTAACTCCCGCCGAAGAGGCCCCGGCAGATTACGAATACTGCGCTCGCAAGCTTTCACCGTGGGTTGATTTTGTGATCGTCAATGTGTCTTCTCCGAACACTCCGGGGCTTCGCGATCTTCAATCCGTTGATTCGCTTCGTCTGATCCTGCAGGCAGCCCGAAAAGGTTGCGAGGAAGCCACGGACCGTCCGATTCCTCTGTTCGTCAAGATTGCTCCCGATCTGGCTGATGAAGATATCGTCGACATCTGTGCGCTCACGCGCGAACTGGGTGTGGCTGGTGTAGTCGCCACGAACACGACCATCAACCACGATCTGGGTGATGGTGGTGTATCCGGAGCTCCATTGCGTGAGCGTGCCCTGGACGTTGTACGCCTTGTTGCCTCGAACCTCGATGATGAGCAGATCCTGATCGGAGCCGGCGGAATCTTCACTTCGAACGATGCGCGCGCCATGCTGAGTGCAGGTGCCGATCTTGTCGAAGCCTTCACCGCGTTCATCTACGAGGGGCCATCATGGCCGGGTGAAGTGAACAGGGAATTGGCGAAGGTGCGTCCGTGATTATTCCTCTTCAATCGGCTGATCTTGACCAAGATCCTCGTCTGGCCGATTACACGAAGCTGAAAGACGTCAAGCTTCGTGCCGCTCTTGAACCCGAACGCGGACTCTACATGGCAGAGTCAACGAACGTGATTATGCGTGCCCTAGAAATCGGTCATCATCCGCGGTCATTCCTTATGGCTGAAAAATGGATGAGTGATCTTGCTCCGCTGATCGAGAAGGCAACGGGGTCGCCCGACGGGGCAGACATCCCGATTTTCATGGCGGACGAGGCTCTTTTAGAAACCATCACCGGTTTTCATCTGCATCGAGGCGCATTGGCAGCGATGCAACGCCCGGTCTTGGAGTCAGTCAGTGATCTTTTGAAAACTGCCCGTAACGGTGAGCCAGCACGTCGCATCGTCATTCTTGAAGACCTCGTTGATCACACGAATGTCGGTGCAGCTTTCCGGTCCGCGGCCGCTCTTGGCGTCGATGCCGTTCTGGTGACGCCCAGTTGCGCTGACCCGCTCTATCGGCGATCGGTTCGAGTCTCAATGGGCACGGTCTTTCAAGTGCCGTGGACTCGCATGGAAAAGTGGCCCGCAATGGATGAACTGCACGATGCTGGCTTCCACGTTGCAGCACTCGCACTGTCTGACGACTCAGTCAGCTTGGACGAGTTTGTTGAATCCGATGCCTGCACCGTGCCAGACGCCAAGATCGCGATGGTCATGGGAACAGAAGGCGACGGATTGAAACCGCGCACTATCGCGAACGCCGACACCGTTGTGCGTATTCCAATGGCTGGGGGAGTCGACTCGCTGAACGTCGCAGCAGCCTCCGCAGTCGTATTCTGGGCAACTCGCCATGTCGGCCAGGTGGCCTCGTAAAACACGAACGAGGAACCACCATACGCAATCGGCGAAGTGGCAGAAGCGATACTAAAAAGTCGAGGCCAGCGGGCGTGACCTCGACTTTTAAGCGGAAGTAACCGGGTTACTTGATCTTCTTTTTACCCGGGAATTCACCACGCGCAACCTGCGGACGAGGGCTACGCCAACGGCGAGCCATGATCATGCGCGAGAAGCAGTAGTACCACGAACGCGCTGCAATCTGATCGTTCGGGTAGCGCTCGCCGATGCGACGCTTCAGCGTGCGCCACACAACAACGCCTTCGATGATTGAGATCAGGAATAGGCCGTAGAGCGCGACAGTCACCGAGATCATCATGATGCTTGTGACGTTAGCTGGAAGCGAACGGATCAGGGAAACCCCCATCATCGCGATCAGGAAGATCACCATCACGGGAAGAAGGAACTCAGAGAACGACCAGCGTGCATCGACGTAATCGCGGATGAAACGACGCACGCGACCCTTGTCTCGGACGGGCAGGTAGCGTTCGTCGCCGGTCTCCAATGCCATCTGCTCACGCTTGAACTGCGCATCGCGCTGGGCACGTGCCTGACGCTTTGCTTCCTTACGATCAGCGGGAACCAGCGGGTGAGAATTACGCGCCTGAGCGTCCTTCCTCTTCGGAGTGGGACGTCCCTTCTTGCCGGTCGTTTCGTTCTGCTTTTCGGCTTCGGACACCTGTAATCCCCTTTGAATGCCAGTGATGGGTGCATGAAATACGTACACAGGCTAACTGATGAAAGCGCCAAAGGCTCATTTCGTCCAGTAATGTAAGAGTCATGTCTGAAACATCTGCACTCGCGCCGTCGCGAGATGAACTCAATTCTTTGCTCGATTCCTCCTTCGATTCTTTCCTTGATGAATTGAAGACTTTGGTTGCAATTCCTTCGGTTTCTTCCGATCCTGCGCACCAGGAAGACCTGACTCGTAGCGCCGCACACGTGTGTGAGCGCTTCGCATCGCTTGGTTTTGACGCCGAGGTTCTTCGCGTCACCACGCCCGAAGGCGTGGAAGGTAAGCCCGCCATCGTGGCGACCAGCCCGAAGGTTGAGGGCGCACCGACGGTTCTGCTTTACGCCCACCACGATGTTCAGCCGACCGGCGATGTGTCCCGCTGGGCATCTGACCCGTTTGTTGCCGAGGTTCGCGGGGATCGCATCTACGGTCGAGGCACCTCGGATGACGGTGCCGGCGTCATCGTTCACTTCGGTGCGATGTCGCTGTTGAAGGATCGCCTGCCGGTGAATGTTGTTGTCTTTATCGAAGGCGAAGAAGAAATCGGTTCCCCGTCGTTTACGACCTTCCTTGAAACCCACAAGGACAAGCTGAAGGCTGACGTCATCGTCGTCGCCGACTCCGATAACTGGAAGGTCGGCGAGCCCGCCGTCACCTCGACCCTGCGTGGCAACTCCGTGTGCACCGTCGACCTGACTGTCGCTGACCACGCGGTTCACTCCGGTATGTTCGGTGGCCCGATGCTGGACTCGGTGACCTGCGCTGCCATGCTTATCTCGTCCCTGTACGACGAGAAGGGCGATCTGGTTGTCGAGGGTCTTGGTGGCTCCGATAAGGCTGACGTGGATTGGCCAGAAGATGAGTTCCGCGCAGCGGCTGGCCTGCTTGACGGCGTTCAGCTTGCCGGTAGTGGCGATCTGGCCGCCCGCGTGTGGACCAAGCCCAGCGTTTCCGTCATCGGTTTTGACGCGTGCCCCGTGTCGAACTCGTCGAATACGATAGCTCCGCACACTCGCTTCCGCCTGTCGATGCGCGTCGTCCCGGGCAAGGATCCGGTTGAGGCCATGGATCGTCTTATCGAGCACCTCGAGTCGCACGCACCGTTCGGCGCCCACCTTGAGATCACCCGCAACGAAGCCGGAAACGGCTACCAAGCGGATATGGATTCACCCGTCACGAAGCTTCTGCACGAGGCCCTGTCGGATGCGTGGGGCGTGAAGTCTGTAAACATTGGTGTGGGTGGCTCGATCCCGTTCATCACCGACTTCCAGCGCCTGTTCCCTCACGCTCAGGTGGTCGTGACCGGCGTTGAGGATCCGCTCACGAACGCGCACTCCGAAGACGAGTCGCAGTCGATCCCGGACCTGCGTGCAGCGATTCTTGCTGAAGCACTGCTCCTGACGCGTCTGCCCCAACTGTGAGTTCAACACTGGTCATCGCCGGGCACTGGACCGGCGGTGACCCCGCATACCCGTCAACGCTGGCTGCTTTACATGCCTGCGCTGACGGGTTTAGCGCGCGCAAACCCGACTGGAATATTCGCCTTGTTCCTTTTGGAGCTGGCGTTGCCTTCACCGAAGCACTCGCGCAAGCGCAGGCCACCGGCTGGGCACCGATCGTCGTTCCCATCCACGAAGAATCCACGTTCGACGCGGGCCAGCGCACGCTCGATGCCCTTGACGGCGGGCTCACCCCGCTTATTGAAGGCGCCCATTCGATTGACGTTGACTGCGGATTCGGGTTTTTGAGCGCCCTATCCAACGTCGATTTGAGCGATGGTCCGGATCTTGAAGACCGGCTGCGACGTGCGCTCGATACTGCCCGCGCCACAATCGCCGGTCGTGATGTGGTGGTCGCGGCCTCGTCGATGAGGCCACTGCTGGGACTGTCATCCGTGCTGGCGCTCGGCGTCGACCTTGAGGCGCGCACATCGCAAAACCTTCAGCTCACCTCGATGCTGACCCGTGTTCTTTCAACGAAAGCGAAGCGTAACCTTTTGGCGTCCCCCATGGGGGACGAGGCCGCTCCCACCAACTGGGGCACGGCTCCCGGATCCGGTGCAGCCGGTGGAATCGGCGCGATTGTCGGTGCACTGGGGGGACGAATTGTTCCCACCGGCCAATTCTTGCGTGCCATTTGCGACCTTGATTCTGCGCTCGCAGATGCGAACCTTGTCATCGTCGCCGAACCGCGCCTACATTCACCGTCGCTCGCTGACGCATCACTGGATGTGATCACGGACGTGGCAGGGCTTTACGCTTTACCGGTCGTGGCACTCGCAGCCGAATCATCACTTGCCGCGCACGAACGTGCCCAGTGGGGTCTGCATGGGCAATTCCTTACCGATGGGGCGCTCACCCTGGGTGAAGCTGGAGAACGAATCGCGCGCACGTGGGCGCGATAGTCGGTTAGTTTTCTCACCCGTAGCGTCCACGCGCGCCCCTGCCGTGGCACAACGCGACGAACGCACGTACTCTAAACAATTGTTAATGAGTTTTTTCAAACGAATGGAGCATCATGTCTGACACCGGCATCGAAGCACCCGCACACGAAGTGACGTTGACGGACGTTGCAGTAGCCAAGGTGAAGAGCCTGCTCGAACAGGAAGGTCGCGACGACCTTCGCCTGCGCATCGCCGTTCAGCCCGGTGGTTGCTCCGGCCTGATCTACCAGCTCTACTTCGATGACCGTTTGCTCGACGGCGACGCCGTGCGCGACTTCGACGGTGTTGAGGTTGTCGTCGACCGCATGTCGGTTCCGTACCTCACCGGTGCAACGATCGACTTCGCAGACTCGATCGAACGTCAGGGCTTCACCATCGACAACCCGAACGCGCAGAACACCTGCGCATGTGGTGAATCCTTCCACTGAGCCGAAAGCAAACATGAAGATTATGCATAAGGCGGCCACAGCCGTCCTCACCATCACCGTTTCCCTTGGTCTAGTAGCGTGTGGTTCTACTGACGCCCCGCAGTCTGCCTCACCCCAATCGGGTACATCAATCCCCGAGGTTGAACGTGACGGCGACTTCAACTTCCCGGCAACAACGGGCGGATACGGTGAAGACACTGAAATCTCCGCCGGCGAAGGCGACGCTCCGACTGACAAGGTCTACGTCAAGACCCTCGTTCAAGGTGACGGCGCTGAAGTTCAGCTCACCGACACCGTCTACGTCAACTACGAGCTCGCTCTCTGGGACGGCACCAAGGTTGAGTCCTCCTTCGAAACCGGTAAGCCGATCGCTTTCGCTCTGAACCGGGTGATCCCCGGATGGACCTACGGCCTGGCGACCCAGCACGTTGGCGACCGCGTTGAGCTGGTTGTTCCCGCAACCTGGGCGTACGGAGACAAAGATTCCGCATCGATTCCCGCCAACTCCACGCTGATTTTCGTTGTCGACCTGCTTGATTCCACATCGAACGTTTCTATTGATGAGGAAAGCCTGAAGAACGCTACCGCTACCGGTAACGAACTACCCGCCGGCATCAGCGTTGAAGGTGCCCCAGCGGTCGAACCTACTCTGTCCTTCACCGAAGGAAGCGCTGTCCCCACCGAAGACGCATCGATTGATATCTACACCGGTATCGGTGAGACCATCGAAGACGGCGACATTGTTCTCTATCGCGGTTTGGGTGCCCCGTTCGGTGATGCCTCTCAGATCCAGTCGACGTGGTCTGACACCACAAACAAGTACACCGCAGATGCTGCCGACCTGAAGGTGGTAGGGAAGACTGTTGGTACTCGTTTCCTGTACATCGCCGGTGCAAGCGCAGCTGCTCAGCAGTCTGCCCAGTCCGGTGCTCAGTCGGACTCAACGCAGACGATCACCCCGAAGGTTTTCGTTCTGGACGTTATCGGAGTGATGAAGGCACACCGATAGTCTGACGCAACTCGTTTGAGTGGGCGGTTCACCAAGCGGTGGATCGCCCACTAGCGCATACAATAGACCCGGTTAAAAATTTCGAGGCCGTACAGGCATCCAACCATTGGGAGAAGATCGTGAGCGAAATGACCGCACGTATCCTGGTTTTTAGCGCCGACATTGATAAGCGCCATGCTGTTGTCAACGGTGTTGGTATCCGTGCTGCGAAGGATCTGCCGACCATCGAATGGTCCGAAGCTGCAACCCCCTTCGGCACCAAGGAACTGGTGGAAAACAACGATTTCGATCTTCTGATCCTCGATGCTGAAACCACCAAGGAAGGTGGTATGTCCGTCGCTCAGGAACTGAAGAACACGGTAGAGAAAGTTCCGCCGATCATCTTCCTGACCGCACGCCAGCAGGATTCCTGGCTTGCTACCTGGGCGGGCGCTGCGGCAACTATTTCGGATCCCCTTGATCCGATCGAGCTACAGGAAACCGTTGCAGACCTTCTGCGCAAAGCGCGCCAGTGAGTCAATCTTTCGAATGGGCTCGACTGATCGCCGACATCATCTCGGGTAAGGACCTGGATTACGACAGCTCCTACTGGATGATGGACCAGGTGATGAGTGGCGAGCTTGGCGAATCACGCCTGGCATCCTTCCTGACCGCTATGGCCATCAAAAAGCCAACGGTGTCCGAGATCCGTGGTCTTGCCGACGCTATGCAGGACCACGCGGTCAGCGTTGACCTGCCCACCGACGCTCTTGATATTGTCGGTACGGGTGGCGACGGCTACAAGACCGTCAACATTTCGACCATGTCAGCAATCGTTCTGGCCTCCCTTGGTACTCCGCTGATCAAGCACGGTAACCGCGCCTCGACCTCCCAATCGGGGAGTGCCGACGTGATGGAAGCCTTGGGTGTGAACCTGAACCACGAGACCGAGCACATGCGCGAGATCTTCGATGAACTGAACATCGCGTTCCTATTCGCGAACAAGGTTCACCCGTCGATGCGTTTTGCCGCTCCAGTTCGTCGTTCCTTGGCGTTCCCGACAGCATTCAATATTCTTGGCCCGCTGACGAACCCCGCGAAGGTGACCTCGAACGCGATCGGCTCGTCGAATCCGACGAATGCTCGCCTGATGGCCGGCGTTCTTGCTGATCGTGGCGCGTCTGCTCTGGTGTTCCGAGGCAAGGAAACCGGCTTGGATGAACTCTCTACGGTTGACGTGAATGAGATCTGGGAGATCCGCGACGGCGAAGTCACTCATAGCGAGTTCGACCCGACCGAACACTTCGACATGGATCCTGCAGCAATCGGAGACCTTCGCGGTGGCGACCCAGACGATAACGCTGTTGTCGTCCGAGAAATCCTGCTCGGCGGTGGCCGAAAGGCTGTTCGTGACGCGGTTGCGCTGAACACCGCGGGTGGTTTGATCGCATACGGCAAGGCTCAGGGCGTGCGTCCTGGCGATGGCTCGCTGGTCGAGCGTTTCGGCGTTGGTATCCAGATGGCACGCGATGCCATGAATGATGGTCGTGCCATGAATCTGCTGAACCGCTGGATCGAACTCGCGTCAGCCTGAGTTGTGCTCATCGTGCACCTTGGTGCGATGAAGAATGTACGAGGCCGGGCGGACAATATCAGGTGTCCGCCCGGTTTTTCGGTTCTGTCGCCTTACCTTGTGCTTTGTTAAAGGGAAAGCTCAATGATGTGCCTCGTACCCCGACGTGCTAGTAGGCACTCAACTCTTCTCCTGGCGTCGACAAGAGAGCAATATCGTCGCTGCTGGTCACTCCCATGTCTTCGAGTATGCGCGTAAGCCCGTCCAGTACATGCAACGTCATGTAGGAATCAGCCAAAGCACGGTGTGCTTCCACTACGGGAGCATCGAAATAATCGGCTAGAGCACCCAGGCGATGACTGGGAACCTCAGGCTTTGGAAGCAGAATCCTGGCAAGAGTCAACGTGTCGAAATAGGGCAAAGGTCGCCATTTAAGACCTGTCTGCTGGCATGCTCTCAGCAGGAAACCGCGATCGAAAGGAACGTGCTGAGCAACGAAAACCTGCGCGGGATCACCGTCGTCGATCCACGTCAAGAACTGGGGGAGGACCTGGTCAACAGTCGGAGCGCCCTCCACGTCTTCATCGGTAATACCTGTCAAAGTCGTGACGATTTTAGGGATAGGACGCAGTGGGTTCACCATCGACTGGAAAGTAGAAAGTACCTGGCCGCCGCGGACTTTAAGCGCACCAATTTCGGTGATCTGGTCATCGTTGCCAAGCCCCGTCGTCTCAAGATCAACGACAACGTACGTCGTATCAGCAAAAGACAGCCCACTGATTATGGGTGATGCGCCGTCGCGTATCTGACGTGCTTGGCTCAGACACGTGCGCACCTGTGCAACGATATTCGCACGCCTGTCCGTTGAATCTGAGATAGCGTCGTTGCCTGCCAACATATCGCGTGAAGTGGGCATAGAGTTAAGCATAGTTCGTGTTTTCACCTTCGAACCTCGTGGAGGGGCCGTGGCGTTCTACCAAGCATTGAAGGCAACCGGAAGTCCGATCCTGAAGGCGGCATACAAGCCGTGGATTCGTGGCAAAGAGAATATCCCGACCTCCGGGCCGGCAATTCTTGCCTCAAACCACAACGCGGTGTGGGATTCTGTCTTCCTGCCAATGATGCTCGACCGTGAGGTCGTCTTCATGGGTAAGGCCGACTACTTTACGGGTACCGGTGCAAAAGGCTGGGTCACGAAGGAATTCATGCGCGCCGTTGGCACAATTCCCGTTGATCGTTCGGGCGGTCGCGCATCCGAAGGTGCTTTGAAGGCCGGTCTTGACCGCCTCGCCAGCGGTGAACTCTTCGGCATCTACCCCGAAGGAACCCGTTCGCCCGACGGTCGTCTCTACCGCGGTAAAACGGGTGTTGCTCGACTTGCCCTGCTGTCCGGAGCCCCAGTTATTCCCGTCGCGATGATCGGCACGCACGCTGCTCAACCGATCGGCCAGAAAATCCCGTCGCGTACCAACATTGGCATGGTCATCGGCGAACCCCTGGATTTCTCCCGTTACAAGGGTCTCCACAAGGATCGCTTCGTCCTGCGCGCCATCACGGACGAAATCATGTACAACCTGATGCTGCTCTCGGGTCAGGAATACGTTGACCTTTATGCAGCAGACGTGAAGGCGAAGCTTGCCGCCGACGGAAAGTTCGACGGCCCGGTTCCCACGAATGGTCGACCCGGCCCCGGCGGGCGTACCGCTCCGATCGTCGAGGTACCTCATCGCCCCGAAGAAGAATCCAGAGAAACGGATCCTCATATGGGTGAAAACGCAGAATAAATGCGTGTGCACGCCCGTCCATGGGACGGGCGACCCCCATACCAACTCCACTGTGGCTTTAAACTAGTGGTGTTTGAGGTGCGTGTCGTCCGACCGCACTTGTTCCAACGCTGAAAGGTGTTTCCATGTCGGTTCGTCGCGTCGCTCTGCTCACCGCCGGTGGCTTCGCTCCGTGTCTTTCTTCCGCTGTTGGTGGCCTCATTGAGCGCTACAACGAAATCGATCCTTCGATCGAGATTATCGCGTACCAGAACGGCTACCACGGTCTGCTGACCGGCAACTTCGTCGTCGTTGACGAAGAAGCTCGTAAGCATGCTGGCGTCCTTCACCGCTTCGGTGGCTCCCCGATCGGTAACTCGCGCGTCAAGCTGACCAACGCGAAGAACCTCGTCGAGCGTGGCCTTGTCGCCGAAGGTGAAAACCCGCTTGAAAAGGCTGCTGAGCAGCTCCGTAAGGATGGCGTTGACGTCCTGCACACCATCGGTGGTGACGACACCAACACCACGGCTGCAGATCTTGCTGCCTATCTCGAAGAACATGACTACCACCTGACGGTCGTCGGCCTGCCCAAGACGATCGACAACGACGTTGTGCCGATCCGTCAGTCCCTGGGTGCATGGACCGCCGCTGAAGAAGTCTCCGAGTATGCACAGAACGTCATCGGCGAGCACCGCTCCAACCCCCGTATGCTGATCATCCATGAAATCATGGGTCGGCACTGCGGTTGGCTGACCGCTGCTGGTTCGCTTGAGTACCACAACTGGCTGAAGACCCAGGAATGGGTTCCCTCCATCGGCCTGTCGCAGGAACGCTGGGACATCCACGCTGTCTTCCTGCCCGAAATGGCACTCGACATCGACGCCGAGGCCAAGCGCCTCAAGGCCATCATGGACGAGCAGGGCAACGTCAACATCTTCCTCTCCGAGGGTGCAGGCGTTCCTGAGATCATCGCTGAAATGGACGCAGCTGGCGTTGAGGTCCAACGCGATCCCTTCGGCCACGTCAAGCTCGACACCATCAACCCCGGCCAGTGGTTCGCCAAGCAGTTCGCATCCAAGATTGACGCTGAGAAGGTCATGGTCCAGAAGTCGGGCTACTTCTCACGTTCTTCGCGTGCAAACGCTGAGGACCTGCGCCTGATCAAGTCCATGACTGATCTTGCTGTCGAATGCGCTCTCAAGGGCGAATCCGGCGTTATCGGCCACGATGAAGAAAACGGTGACCGCCTGACCGCAATCGCCTTCCCGCGTATTGCCGGTGGCAAGCCCTTCGATATTTCTCAGAAGTGGTTCCTCGACATGATGGCCGAGATCGGCCAGGAAGTGAAGCCCGCTGCACAGTGAGTTTTCCTATGAATCCCGGTCGCGGCACGCCACGGTTCGCACAGTACCCGGCGTGCCGTGACCCGGAGAATCTCGTAGCTCCAGAAGCCGGTACGGACGCGCCGTGGGACTCATGGCGTAGCCGTGAAGCCCTGCAACAACCGACTTACCCGGATGCGCAGGCAGTCGAAGACGTAACAACAGCCTTGCGTCGCCAGCCACCGCTTGTGTTTGCTGGTGAAGTGGACGATCTGCGGACCTGGTTGGGAGTTGCGGGACGCGGTGAAGCCTTCGTCCTCACGGGTGGAGACTGCGCCGAAACCTTCGCAGAATCCACCGCTGATCACCTGCGTCTAAAGATTCAGGCGCTTCTTCAGATGGCGGTTGTCCTGACATACGGTGCTTCGCTTCCCGTTGTGAAGATTGGTCGTATCGCCGGACAATATGCGAAACCGCGTTCTTCCGACATGGAGACCCGCGACGGCGTGACTCTTCCGTCGTACCGAGGAGACGCGGTGAATTCCTACGAGTTCACGCCCGAAGCGCGTATCCCGGATCCGGATCGTCTTCTTCAGACGTACCACCATGCTGCGTCGACGCTGAATCTGATTCGCGCCTTCACGAAGGGTGGTTACGCTGACCTGCGCATGGTTCACCACTGGAACCGTGGTTTTACGCAGAACCCCGCATACGCACGCTACGAGTCGTTGGCTGAAGAGATCCACCGCGCCGTCCAATTCATGCAGGCCGCCGGTGTTGACTTTGATTCACTGCGTGACGTTGATCTGTATTCGTCGCACGAGGCACTTCTGCTTGAATATGAGTCAGCAATGACGCGTATCGACTCGCGTAACGGCTTGCCCTATGACACATCTGGTCACTTCTTGTGGGTAGGGGAACGTACACGTGATCTTGAAGGTGCTCATATTGAGCTTCTTGCACGTGTGCGTAACCCGATCGGCGTCAAGGTTGGTCCTACAACGACCCCCGACGATCTGCTTGGATTGATGGATCGATTGAATCCCGAAGGGGAAGAAGGACGTCTGACGTTCATCACTCGCATGGGTGCAGGTACGATTCTTGAAAATCTTCCTCCGTTGCTGAGCGCTGCGAAGGCTGACGGTCGCCCCGCCACCTGGATTACCGATCCCATGCACGGCAATACGATCACCTCGTCGACCGGATACAAGACGCGTCGCTTTGAAACGATCATGGAGGAAGTGAAAGGCTTCTTCGATGCCCATGATGAAGCAGGAACCGTCCCGGGTGGCATCCATGTTGAACTGACCGGTGACGATGTCACCGAAGTTATTGGTGGTTCAGCAAAGCTTGACGATGAGTCGCTTCAGAAGCGCTACGAGACCCTGGTGGATCCACGTTTGAACCACCAGCAGTCGCTAGAAATGGCATTCCAAGTCGCAGAGTATTTGCGTCGCGATCTCTAAATCTTAGTCCCGATACAACAAGGCCGTGCCCGCACAAGCATCGTATTGCTTGGCGGGCGCGGCCTTGTTCTGGTGGCTTTGGTCGTCTGTGGCGATGGTGTGGGGGTTGCGGAGCTGGTTTTGTCGCTTCGTATGACGTTGTTGCTCGCGCACGAGGTGCAGGCTGTCGGGTTTTGTCGTGTGAGGCGATGGTGTTGTGGTTGGGTGGGTTTTCTGTTCTCGGCTGCACCTGACGCGACGCTTTTGCTCTGAAATGTGTGGTTGTGTCGCGTGGGGTGTACTTGGTGCGGTCGTGGGGTTGGTTCTAGGTCAGTAAACTTAGAAGAGGGTGGAAGCTGTATCGGTAGAAGCTCTATGCAGAGCTATCGACTACACGATGAAGAGGGTGACCGTCGATCCCTTTTTCACAACCGTGCCAGCACCGGGATCTGTGTAACGCGCGGTCCCGAAGAAGCCACCGAGCACGCGTTGAACCGTGACATTCAGGCCGGCAGCTTCCAGGATTCGTTTCGCTTCAGCTTCCTGCTTACCCGTAATGGAGGGGACTTCAACTGTTTCTGGCCCCTTGGAAACGACATATTCGACCTTGTCGCCCTTATAGAGAGTCGTGCCAGCTGCTGTTGTCTGAGAAATCAAGGAGCCTTCGGCGACACTGTCCGAGTACTCTTCACTTGGCGACGCGACCAATCCCAGTGCCTCGATCGCAGCCTGAGCATCAGCGCTACTCATCGCCATGAGGTCCGGAACCGTCAGTGGTTCTCGACCCTTCGAGACAACAACATCGATTTTCGTATCGTGGGGGATCGACGTATCGGGATCCAAGGACTGAGAAATGACGATATCCTTGGCAACCTCTTCCGAATACTCTTCGTTGATTGTGCCCACGGCTAAACCAGCATCGGTGAGCACAGTCTCAATCTCAGACTTGTTCTTTCCAACAAGATCGGGCACAGCTCGCATATCGATGCCTTTGGAGGTTGTTACGCGAACCTCTGCGTTCTTGTGAACAGGCTGCCCGCCACCGGGATCAGAAGAAATGACGATACCGGATTGGACGGTGTCAGAGAACGCTTCCTCTTCAATCACTCCAAGCCCAAGAGCTGCAAGCTCTGACTTCACGGCCTGTGAGGAACGCCCAGCTGTTTGAGGCATGGTCAAGTACGAGCCGGGGCCATACTCGTTCCACCACCACCAGCCACCTACACCACCGATGATAGAGACGAAGGCAATGATGGCCAGGAACTTGCCGATGAACGAACGGCGATTCTTTTTTGGAGAATGCATCGCTCCTTGCACTCCAGCGGCCTGGACAACAGTGCGGGACGTGGAATGACCATTCGGGGGAAGTGAAGACGTCACACCCAGATGCTCCCAAGTGGCAGTTTCTCCCGCAGAAGAGGCAACCTTTGGTGCAACGTCGGCTCGACGAGCAAGGATTTCTTCCGGCAGTCCACTTTCGACGCGAGCGAGGAGCTCAAGTGCTTCACCGGCGTCTGTTGGTCGCTCATCAGGATTCGTTGCAGCTAACGCTGAAATAAAGTCATCAATTTCGCGAGGCAACCAGCTGACCAGAGCCGACGGCATCGGAATGGGATCATTCACATGATGCGTAGCAATCTGGATAGCATTTTCGCCTTCCCACGGCACTGAACCCGTGAGCATTTCAAACGCCATGATGCCAACGGCGTAAAGGTCGGTGCGCTGATCAACGTCGTGTGACAGGGCAACTTCCGGAGCAATGTAGGCCACGGTTCCCAGCATTGAACCAGTGGTCGAAAGTGACACTTCAGAGGCCGCGCGTGCTAAACCAAAATCGGTCACGCGAGCAGGCGGATCTGCGGGAACAAGGACGTTTTCTGGCTTGATGTCGCGGTGGATCACACCAACACGATGAGCGGCTCGGAGTGCGTCAAGAACGTCGTGAACGTAGGACAGTGTTTGCCCAACGGTAAAAGAACCTTGCTCGTTTAAGACAGTGCGAAGGGTCGGTCCGTCGATGAGTTCCATGACCAAGAATCCCTGACCAGCAACAACACCCTGATCGAAAACCGAGACGACACCGGGGTGAATGATGCGGGCAGCGGATCGCGCTTCGCGACGGAAACGAGCAACGTAATCCTGTGACTGGGCAAGATGTGGATGCATGATCTTCAAAGCAACCGGGCGCTCCAAGCGTTCGTCTTGTGCCACGTACACGGTTGCCATTCCGCCGCGAGCCAGCAGGCGGATGACGCGATAGCGCGAGTCAATAAGCATTCCTAGAAGCGGATCAATCTGGTCGCTCGTAGGGGATGAAAGATCGTTGGGCTCGGGTGATTCAGGTGCAACACGATGCCCTGGTAGGGTCTGCAGGCGTTCAGTCGGCTGCGAACCAGCGTCAGGGGTGCGTCGGTCTGAATCAAAATCGGTCACGTTCGGATTGTATTAGAGGGGCGCCGTAGTGGGCGTACGCAAGACGGCGCGCCATGTGAGTTCGTGCGCTCAGTGCCTCGAGACGAGGCCGGGGGAGCGTTTGACGGTTAGGCTGAGAACATGACCCAGAATGTGGAAACTATTTCGTTTGAAGAAGCCGGTCGTCTGTTGGGCGTCGAAGAACGCCGGATCAAGCAGTTTGTGCGTGATCATGTTTTGTTTGCTGTGAAGGGCGAGAGCGGAAAGCCTGCGATTCCTCGCGAAATCATTGTCTTAGGTGCAAACGGCTGGGAGCCACTGTTCAGCCTTCCTGGCACGCTGACGCTTCTGGAGGACGACGGTTTTACGCCCGAAGAAGCGGCTGCTTGGTTGTACACCGTTCAAGACGAACTCGGTGAAACGCCCATGGAAGCCCTGTTGAAGGGGCGCCACCACAAGGTCAATTCAATCGCCTCAACTCTGGCGTTCTGAGATTATTCCGACCCGCGCTTGAACAAAGAACGAGGCTCGCTCATGTGCGTTGCCTCGTTCTTTTCATTATCACAGAAGGCAAATCTGAACGCGTAAGGTGACTGGTTACGCTGTACGGGCGGTGATGATCTCAGCCAACTCGGTCAGATCGCGACGCTGATCTTCAGTGAATGGATAGGCGTCAAAACCGCGATGGCCTTCCTTCACTAGAGAATCGATCAGCGACTCGTGGGCGCGTCGACCGCGTTCTTCAATAATCGTCGCGCACTGGGCAATCGCTTCATCCGAAGCATCCTCGTCGCCGAGCACTCCGAGCAGAGTGCGACGTTCGTCTACAGTCGCATGAGACCACGCCAAAGAAAGCAATACGGTTCGCTTGCCCTCACGCAGATCATCGCCGGCAGGCTTGCCCGTGGTTGCCGGGTCGCCGAAGATCCCCAGATCGTCATCGCGAAGCTGGAAAGCGATACCCCACGGAGTGAGGATGGAGTCCAACGCCTGGATCAGCTCGGGTGAACCACCGCCGACAATCGCCCCGAGAATCGCCGGGTGGACGATCGAATAATGCGCGCTCTTGTGGAGGACAACCTCCATGACATCCTCGACGCTGATGGCAACGTTATCTTCGACGTCCAACGGAAGATTTTCTGCTCGGATATCAAGGTATTGCCCCAAGCCCACTTCCGCGTGCATCGTCGTAAAACGCTGCATGAGCAAGAAGGCGCGCTCTGGGGCCAACAGCGAGCACTGAGAATTGACTGCGGCCTGGGCGGCGGAGAACAGCAGGTCACCGACAAGAACGGCGCCGACGGCACCGAATGCGGTTGCAGACCCTTCCCAGCCCCTATCGCGATGAATCTCAGCAAGGCGAACATGGGGAGTGGGGGCTCCGCGACGGGTAACAGCATGGTCAATGAGATCGTCGTGCGCCAATGCTGAGGCCTGGTAGAGCTCAAGGCCGGCTGCCAACGCCGAAAGGTCAAGATCCGGATCATCCAGCGGACGTTGCAAGGCCAACGAAGCCCCGAAATATGCCAGAAGTCCGCGGAAACGCTTGCCTGACTGGATCGAGGCGACGCAGGTCTGAGTAAATTCATCCGAGACTCGTGACGTGCCGATTTCATCCATCAACGCGATCAGATGATCGTGAGTCGCATTGTCGATGGTGGGGCGGAGTTCGGCGAACCGTGCGGTAAGTGTTTCCATAGGTCACACTGTAGCGTGACACGTGTAAATGTGGTGCTGGTCATTATTGTTTCGCCTTTGGTGAGCTACATCATTAAAAATAGGGGTTGACAGGTGAGTTCATCAGGAAAATTTGCACTATCGGACTATAATTAAAAGTAGGTTTTCAGCGCCCGAATCGGCGCGAAGAAGTCCCCATTTTCTGCGAAAGGGATAGGTGTGGCCGGATCGAGCACTACCAAGGGGTCCAAGACTACTTCCAAGGCCAGCAGGGTTGACGAAACAGTAGAGGTAGAAAAGACCGCACCAGCAACGAAGAAGCGTGCTTCGAAGGCTGCGACTCAAAAGGCTACAGGCGAAGCTACCAAGGCTCCCGCAAAGAAGACCGCGCTCCGCACGGCGAAGAAGACTACGGAAGCTGGCGACGTCGCTCCCGAAGAGAAGCCTGCTCAGAAAACGACTCGACGTACCGTGAAGAAGGTCGCCGACAAAACTGCAAAGGCTTCGTCTGAAGCTGAAGCCACCAAGGCTCCAGCAAAGAAGACCAAGCGTCGTACCACGAAGAAGGCGACCGCTGAAGCCACTTCTAGTGATGCTCCTACAACCGACGCGCGGGCTCCGCTTACCCAGGAAGAGCCTGCAAAACCGGCAAAGAAGACGACTCGTCGCACCACGAAGAAGGACGGCGAATCTGCCGAGGTTCAAGAAGACAATTCCGCGAAGAAGGCAACTCGTCGCACGACCAAGAAGACTGTCGAGGGTGCAGAGACCCAAGAAGGTAAGCCCGCGAAGAAAGCTACGCGTCGTACCAAGAAGGCTACAGAGGCTCAAGAAGGCAAGCCTGCAAAGAAGACGACTCGTCGCAAGAAGAAGGACGAGCCCAAGGTCGAAGAACCGGCAATTGAAGAGTCTGAAGAAGAGACTGAAGACGATATCGACGATGCTGATATCGATCTGAACGACGAAGAAGAACTCGACGATACTGAAGACACAGATGGCGACGATACGTCAGATGATGAAGATGAATCTGAAGAGGAAGATGAAGAGTCCAAGCCTAAGCCGTCAGTCGTTGAGGTAACAACGTCGAAGGCAAAGACGAAGGGGAGTTTCGTCGTTTCCGACTCCGACGAGTCCGATGAGCCCGTCCAGCAGGTGACCGTCGCGGGTGCAACCGCGGACCCGGTCAAGGACTACCTCAAGCAGATCGGCAAGGTTTCGCTGCTGAACGCAGAGCAGGAAGTTGACCTTGCTCGCCGTATTGAAGCTGGCCTCTACGCTGAATACAAGCTGAAGAACGAAGCCGATTCGATGACGGCGAAGGAACGTCGTGAGCTGCACTTCATGGCATCCGACGGTCAGCTGGCGAAAAATCACCTGCTGGAAGCAAACCTGCGTCTGGTCGTTTCGCTGGCTAAGCGTTACACGGGTCGTGGCATGCAGTTCCTGGATCTGATCCAGGAAGGTAACCTCGGTCTGATTCGTGCAGTTGAGAAGTTCGACTACACGAAGGGCTACAAGTTCTCCACCTACGCAACCTGGTGGATTCGTCAGGCGATCACGCGTGCAATGGCTGACCAGGCTCGCACGATCCGTATTCCTGTCCACATGGTTGAGGTCATCAACAAGCTCGCTCGCGTCCAGCGCCAGATGCTTCAGGATCTTGGTCGTGAACCCACGCCGGAAGAACTGGCGAAGGAACTCGACATGACGCCCGAAAAGGTCGTCGAGGTTCAGAAGTACGGTCGCGAACCGATCTCGCTTCACACTCCGCTGGGCGAAGATGGCGATTCTGAGTTCGGCGACTTGATCGAAGACTCTGAAGCAATCGTTCCCGCCGACGCTGTGTCGTTCACGCTTCTTCAAGAACAGCTCCACAACGTGCTCGACACCCTGTCGGAGCGTGAAGCTGGCGTTGTGTCGATGCGTTTCGGTCTGGGCGATGGTCAGCCGAAGACCCTGGATGAGATCGGCAAGGTCTATGGCGTGACGCGCGAGCGTATTCGTCAGATCGAGTCGAAGACGATGTCGAAGTTGCGTCACCCGTCGCGTAGCCAGGTGCTTCGCGATTACCTCGACTGATCACCTCGCGTTTGTCTTATCTCAGTAACGTTGCGGTGAGTCATCTCATGGTCACGAAACGATGAAGTCACTAAGTGTGAGGTGGCGGGCGGGCTCGAACAGTTAGAACATAGTTACATGCTCTCGGGTTTTCTCATCATGGCCTTTGTTCTTCTGCTCGTTGTGGTTATCGCTGTTGCGGTGATCGTTGGTTTGGCACTTGAGCGTCGCCCTGCGTCCGTTTGGCAGGAACATCTTCGTGACCAGCGTGAGAAGCTGACGAATGCTCCCGAAAATGATGCCGATCCCGTGTCACCTCACTCGACAACGTTGACGGATCTGATGGGTGATACGTCGTCGATGAAGAACGCGTATTTTGATGCGGATCGGTTGCCCGGCGTTGATCGTATTGAGCGTGTGACGGATCGTTTTGAAGCGATGCAGGAGCACCGCAAGGCAGGCAAGGAATCTTCGGCCGAGTAAACGTTGCCTAGCGTGCCACTAGTGTTCGACTCCGTTAGGTTCAACCAATAAGTGGAACTTGATAGCGTCCATGGGAGATGATGAGCCCATGGACGCTGTTCTTTCATTTTTAAGCTCTCCGGCGGGCATTGCGTGTATTGCACTGCTCGTCGTTGTCATCGTGGGCATTGGTATTGGAGTTGCGCGTAGCTCGAAGAAGTCCATGCCGACTATTACGCCTGCTACTCCGGCCACGCCAGTTACGGCCGCACCGACAACTCCTGCGGATGAGGTCCCCGCAGATGCACCTGATGCGCGCGGTAGTCCGTCGCCGATCGACGAGGCCGCCTTGTGTGCTCCGACGTCTGACCCTGTCGTAGATGGCGGGCAAGACCAGCTGGCAACACCTGTTGAAGAGACTGTCGAAGCACCTGAACTGTCAGTTGAGGTTCCTGAATCACTGCCGAGCCGTATGGCTCGCCTGCGGTCGCGCCTGTCGCGTTCGGGCACGCTGGGCAAGGCTATCGTTTCGCTGTTGTCCCGTGGTGAGCTGAAAGCCGCTGACTGGGAAGAAGTCGAAGATACGCTTCTTGTCGCTGATCTTGGTCTTGAAGCGACCGACACGCTGATTGAGGCACTAAAGAATCGCGTGGCTGTCGAAGGTGTTCACGACACTGATTCCATTAAGAGGTTTCTTTCCGAAGAGCTTCTTGCGCTGGTTGATCCTGCGATGGATCGTAGCCTGCATCTTGATCGTCAGGGCGACACAGGTGAGCTTCCCGCATCGATCCTGATGGTTGGCGTGAACGGCACCGGTAAGACGACGACCGTTGGCAAACTGGCTCGCGTTCTCGTTGCCGAAGGCAAGAGCGTTTTGCTGGGTGCAGCTGACACCTTCCGCGCTGCTGCTGGCGAACAGCTGGGCACGTGGGGTGAGCGCGTTGGTGTTGAGGTCGTTGCTTCTGACCGCGAGGGCGCAGATCCGGCTTCGGTTGCTTTCGATGCGCTCAAGGCTGGCGCAGACAAGAATATTGATGTCGTGCTGGTTGATACCGCTGGTCGTCTGCAGACGAAGTCGACGCTGATGGATGAGCTTGGCAAGGTCAAGCGTGTCATGGAAAAGCAGGCTCCCGTCAACGAGGTTCTGCTGGTCCTCGATGCGACCACCGGTCAGAACGGTATGAAGCAGGCTGAGGTTTTCGCTGAAGTTGTTGGAGTGACCGGCATTGTCCTGACCAAGCTTGATGGGTCTGCAAAGGGGGGCATTGTTGTCTCCGTGCAGAAGGCTCTTGGTGTTCCGGTGAAGTTCGTTGGCCTGGGTGAAGGCGCTGACGATCTTGCTCCGTTCGATCCGCAGGGCTTCGTTGATGCCATCGTGAATGGCTGACATTTTTCGAGTTGCACGCTAGGCGGGTCAGTCTCACGCTGTGTGAGGGCTGCCTCGCATACGGCTGTGATAGCCCGCGTGCGATAGGCTTTGACCACTCAACGAGGTCGTGGCCTCGTACCCTTTTTGCTTTCCACCTTTTGGGAGACTCAACGTGTTTGGAAATCTGTCGGATCGGCTGACTCAGTCTTTTAAACAGCTTCGCTCTCGTGGTGTGCTGACCGAATCAGATGTTGACCAGACAATTTCAGAGATTCGTCGCGCCCTGATTGATGCTGATGTTGCTCTTCCCGTTGTCCGTCAGTTCACCAACTCGGTCCGTGAGAAGGCCTACGGTGCGGCGCGTTCGAAGGCACTGAATCCCGGACAGCAGGTCATTCGAATCGTCAACGAGGAACTGGTTGAGATTCTGGGCGGCGAAACTCGTGAACTGAAGTTTGCCGATCGTGGTCCGACGGTCTTCATGCTTGCTGGTCTGCAGGGTGCTGGTAAGACGACGCTTGCCGGAAAGCTCGGTAAGTGGCTCCGCGAAGAAGGCAAGTCCGTTCTTCTTGTTGCCTCTGACCTTCAGCGCCCGAATGCAGTGAACCAGTTGCAGGTTGTGGGTGAGCGTGCTGGCGTTCACGTGTGGGCGCCCGAACCCGGTAATGGCGTTGGCGATCCGGTGCAGGTCGCACGCTCGGGTCTGAACCACGCGATTGAAAACGGCATTAACGTGGTCATCGTCGATACCGCGGGTCGTTTGGGTGTCGACGAAGAAATGATGGCTCAGGCTGTCGCGATCCGCGATGCTGTTCAACCGCACGAAATCATGTTCGTGCTTGACGCGATGGTCGGTCAGGACGCCGTCCAAACGTCGACCGCGTTCCGCGATGGCGTGGGCTTCACCGGTGTTGTCCTGTCGAAGCTCGACGGTGATGCCCGCGGTGGTGCTGCGCTCTCCGTGCGAGGCGTGACCGGTGCACCGATCCTGTTCGCGTCCACGGGTGAGAACCTCGATGACTTTGAGCGTTTCCACGCTGACCGTATGGCGTCACGCATCCTCGATATGGGTGACATCCTCACCCTGATCGAGCAGGCAGAAAAGAAGCTGGACGCCGAAGAAGCCGAGCGCATGGCGCAAAAGGCAATGGCCGGCGAACTGACTTTGGGTGACTTCCTCTCGCAGTTGCAACAGGTGAAGAAGCTTGGCTCGATGAAGAAGATGCTCGGCATGATTCCTGGCGCAGGCCAGATTCGCGAGCAGATTGAAAACTTCGATGAACGCGAGGTCGATCGTATTGAGGCGATTGTCCGTTCGATGACGCCAGCGGAACGTGAAGATGTTTCGCTGTTGAACGGTTCGCGTCGTGCGCGTATTGCACGAGGCTCCGGTGTGACGGTTGCTGAGGTGAACTCGCTGGTCAAGCGCTTTGAAGCTGCCAAGGCCATGATGGGCCAGATGGGCCAGATGGGCGGAATGCCCGGCTTCGGTAACATGCCCGGCCAGGGCGGTAAGGCGAAGCAGAAGGCGAATGCGCGTGCCGCTCAGGCAAAGCGTGCGAAGGTCAAGAAGAAGGCGCGTTCCGGTAATCCTGCGAAGCGTCGCCAGCAGGAGCTTGAGGCTCTTCTTCCGCCCGAGCAACGTTCGTCTGCTCCCGCTGCAGGATCCGCATTCGGCGGTGCGCCTGCTTCCGAGCCGACCGCTCGTCCGTCGATGGATGATCTGCCAGACGACATCAAGCGCATGATGGCCGGCCTCAAGTGATCTTTCAGGGATCGCTACTCTGGTCCGCGACCTCCGGCTCACCGGCATCGTGGACAACCGGTTCGTGGAAGATTGATCCTTCCGGCATCACCATGATCGACGAGGCCGGGACGACAGGTTCGGACTTCACCGGCTTTGCGGTGCCCGGATTCGTTGACTCTCACGCCCATATTGGCGTTGGATCAGATGGGCCCGTGGGCCTTGAAGAGCAAGAAGTACAGGCGCGTGCCCAGAGGAACACGGGTGTCTTGGCTCTGCGCGATTGTGGCGCTCCCGTTGATAACCGTTGGTTGGATTCACGCGATGACCTGCCGAAACTGATTCGAGCAGGACGTCATATTGCTCGTCCCAAGCGATACATTCGTGGCATGCCCATCGACTGTGAGAATCTCGCTGATCTTCCGGACCTCGTCGCTGAGCAGGCGAAACGGGGCGACGGCTGGGTGAAACTGGTCGGCGACTGGATTGATCGCTCGAATGGTGTAGATTCTGACCTCGAGCCGCTGTGGCCGACGGAGGTTCTTGTGGATGCCGTTGCAGCTGCCCACGAAAACGGTGCGAAAGTGGCGGTTCACTCCTTCGCTCACGCGACGATCGACTCACTTCTTGAAGCGGGCGTCGACGACATTGAACACGCGACGGGCATGGACGCGGATCAAGCAGATGAGGCCGCGCGCAGGGGAGTGCTGATCACTCCGACGCTACTTCAAGTTGAATTGTTCAAGGACTTCGCTGATCAGGCCGGAGCGAAATACCCCGTATACGGTGCGACCATGTCTCGTATGTACGACGAGCGTCGCGAGCATTTCGCGATGCTCCGGGAATTCGGCGTCACCTTGGTGATGGGTACTGATTCTGGTGGCTACCAAGAGCATGGGACGATCGGTAAAGAGTTTGAACTCTGGCTGGATCGGGGAGTATCGCGCTTAGAACTGATCGATGTCGCCACATGGAAGTCCCGCATTGCACTGAACTTTGAGCAGTTGAGTCCGGGTGCCAGTGCGGATCTTCTGATCTACCGCGAGGATCCGCGAACAAGCGGTGCATTGGATCAGCCCGACCATGTCGTGATCAATGGGCAGCTGGTTTATTCGCGTTCTTGAATTGCGCTTTGTTTCGGACGTGACCGATTCCACGGCGGGTTGAAGCGTGTGATGAGCCCCAGATTTGGGGCATCGGGCGCCAACTATGGCACAATTGAGGGCGTACTCGGGCACTGGAGGACCCTCTCACCTTCTTTGACCGCGTCCCGGAACAAACATTGACCTGTGTTTCCCACCGGGGAAGTGCACGTTCCAACTCTGAACTAGAAACAGGAGTGACCACACAAGTGGCAGTTCGCATTCGTTTGAAGCGCGTGGGCAAGATTCACGCTCCCGCATACCGTGTTGTCGTCGTCGATTCGCGCAAGAAGCGTGACGGTCGCGTCATCGAAGAGATCGGTCTGTACGACGCACAGCCGAACCCGTCGATCATCCGCATCGACTCGGCTCGCGCTCAGTACTGGCTGGGTGTTGGCGCACAGCCGTCCGACCAGGTTCGTAACCTGCTCGTCCTGACCGGCGACATCGCAAAGTTCAACGGCAAGAAGGATGCGGTTTCCCGCGTCAAGGTTGCCGAATCTGACAAGGCTGGCGCAGCTGCTGAAGCTGTCAAGGCTGCAGAAGCAGAAGCCGAAAAGTCGAAGGCTGCTCAGGCAGCTGCAAAGGCAGAAGCTGAAGCTGAAGAAGCTCCGGCTGAAGCTGGCGAGGAAGCCTGATCATGCTGGCTGATGCGCTTGAGCACCTCGTCTCTGGAATCGTCGACCACCCGGAAGATGTTCGGGTTTCGGCTCGTTCCATGCGACGCGGTCACCTCCTTGAGGTTCGGGTCAATCCCGATGACCTCGGTCGTGTGATTGGTCGTAGCGGTCGCACCGCTCGCGCTCTGCGCACGGTGATGGGCGCTCTTTCAACGCGCGGTCCTATTCGTGTTGACGTTGTCGACACGGATCGCGAGTAAGCGCTCGCAAACACAACTCATGTGGAGGGGCTCAGTTTTGAGCCCCTCCACTGTTTTATTTCTCCCACGATATGAGCGGTCAACGGAATGCAGACCGATTCGCTGACCGTGGGATACTAGAAGCCAATACGTCACTTCTCGGTGTACACAACTGAAGGATGAAGGACACACTATGCAGATGACCGCAGGCATCATCGGGCCAGCTCATGGCCTTCGTGGTGAAGCAATGGTGGAAGTACGTTCCGACGATCCTGAGATCTGGGCACCCGGCTTTGTCTTCGGTGTACTGGGCGAGCCTGAAATGGAACTGACGGTTCGCAGTGCGCGTATGCACAAGGATCGCCTGCTTGTTGGCTTCGAGGAACTGTCAACCCGCGAACAGGTAGAGGCTCTGCGTGGCAAGAAGCTTCTGGTCGAAGAAACTGAAGAAGAAGATGCATGGTATCCGCATCAACTGAAGGGGTGCGTAGCTGTGATGCCCGATGGCGCAACACTGGGAACAGTGACTGGCCTGCAGTTTGGAATGGCTCAGGATCTTCTTCTGGTCAAGCCCGTCAGTGGAGCAACAGTCATGGTGCCTTTCGTTGAAGAGCTTGTCCCCGAGGTTGACGTTGAGAATAAGCGCGTTACTCTGACTCCGCCTCCCGGCTTGTTTGATGATGACTATGTCGATGCATCGGATAGGAATTCCAACTGATGAGGATCGACCTTTTCTCGATTTTCCCCGAGTACTTCGCGCCCGTAAATCTGTCTCTGCTGGGCAAGGCACACGAGACTGGCCTCGTCGATGTGCATGTCCACGATCTGCGTGATTGGACGCACGACGCACACCGCACAGTTGACGACACCCCGTACGGCGGTGGCGCGGGCATGGTGATGATGCCGACCGTGTGGGGAGAGGCTCTCGACGAGGTCATTGCTGAGTGCTCTGCTGGGCAAGACCAGGACGTTGCGCAACGTCGTGTTCTTGCGATCCCAACACCGTCCGGTATCCCGTTGACGCAGGCAACCGCACGCAACCTGACTAACGTCGATCAGCTGATGATCGCCTGCGGACGATACGAAGGGATTGATCAGCGCGTCGCCGATCACTACCGCGCGTTAGGTGTCGAGGTTCTTGAGTACTCGATCGGCGACTACGTGTTGAACGGTGGGGAAGTGGCGGCGCTCGTGCTTGTGGAAGCGGTGACGCGTCTACTCGACGGTTTTATGGGGAACCCTCAGTCGCTCGAGGAAGAGTCCCATGAGAACGGTCTGTTGGAGTACCCGACGTACACGAAGCCTCGTTCGTGGCGTGATATCGAGGTGCCTGACGTTCTTCTCAGTGGCGATCACGGGCGGATCGAACGCTGGCGACGCGACCTGTCGCTGAAGCGGACAGTCGAGCGCAGGCCGGATTTGATTGCTCAGTTGCAGTACGGGGATCTCGATTCAGCTGACAAAGAGTTTCTTGCTGCCTGCGGGCACCTCGTCACCCCTAGCGGGCATCATACGGTTTCGATTCGAGTGGCTCAGGCACACGATGCCGACGCTCTTGCCGCACTTGCGACGCGTACGTTCCCGGACGCCTGTCCCGACGTCCTTTCTGATGAAGCAATCGCAGCGTTTATCGGCGACCAGCTATCGCCTGAAGCATGTGCTCGATTCATCGCTCAGCCGGAACGATACCGCGTGCTGGTCGCTGAAATCGGCGGTGAACTGGGCGGATACACCCTGTCGATCATCGGTGAAGACGCGATTGAAAAAGGCATGGTGCGCCCCGGACGTATCGAAGCGTCGGATGCCTACCTGTCCAAGTGCTACACGGATGCTACGTGGCGTGGAAGTGGTCTGGCGGGCGCTCTACTTGAAGCGGCAGTGGCGGACGTTGAAGCTTCCAATGCAGCCCCGCGCTTAGTTTTAGCAACACACACCGGTAACCTTCGCGCTCAAAAGTTTTACAAGAAGCACGGCTTCAAAAAGAAGGCACGTCGCACGTTCAACGTCGGGGGAGTAATGAACGTAGACGTTGTCCTCGTGCGGAATCTCACCGTTCGATAGACATATTCGTCCCTCGTAGACAGTGGGCACCGCCTGACGAATGTGGCACACTTGAACACGGTGCATTCGAGTGCAACCTGCCGCAGGGGGACACTCACATGAATGCCCGTTGAAGAAAGCGCAGGCCCCGCCTGCCGTATTCGACGCAACTGACCTGCGGCAGAAGTGTCAAGGAGTAAACATGCAGAAGCTGGACGCAGTCGACGCCGCTTCCCTTCGTTCCGATCTTCCTTCGTTCCGCGCCGGTGACACCGTCAAGGTTCACGTGAAGGTTATTGAAGGTAGCCGTTCCCGTATCCAGGTCTTCCAGGGTGTTGTTATTGCCCGTCGCGGTCACGGCGTCTCTGAGACGTTCACCGTCCGCAAGGTCTCCTTCGGTGTTGGTGTGGAGCGTACGTTCCCGCTGCATGCACCGACGATCGACCGCCTTGAGGTCGTCACCAAGGGCGACGTCCGTCGTGCAAAGCTCTACTACCTGCGTGAGCGTCACGGCAAGGCTGCCAAGATTAAGGAACACCGCTCGGGCAGCGCAGAGTGAAACTCTGAGCATGACCACTGTGTGCCCGGTGCCCTTCGGGGCACCGGGCTTGCGTGTTCGTATGCCAACCGGTGTTGGCATCTCCTCTGAAAAGTGAAGGATTACGAGTGACTGACAGTGATTACGCCATCGATTCTGATGGGGATACCGGTTCAGGTGGTTTTTTTGCTTGGATTCGTGAACTTGCCCTGATCGTGGTTGCGGCGTTCGTGATCTTCACTCTGCTCCGCATTTTTATCGTCCAAGTGTTTTGGATTCCCTCCGCGTCCATGCGCGACACCCTGGTGGAAAACGACCGTATCGCAGTCTCACGTATCGCGGCACACACGGGCAATATTGAGCGCGGTGACGTGGTTGTTTTTCACGATCAGTTGGACTGGCTCCCGTCGAATCTTTCAACCGACGATTCTTTTGCCAATGCTGTCGGTAAATTTGTTGGTTTTCTTCCCGGTGGTTCAGATAAAACACTTGTGAAACGCGTGATCGGTGTGGGCGGTGATCACGTCACCTGTTGCACGGCCGAAGGCAAGGTTGCAGTGAATGGTGTGCCCGTGGACGAACCCTACATTGCTGACGGTCAGCTTCCCTCTGACATTTCTTTCGATATTACGGTTCCCCAGGGCACGCTTTGGGTCATGGGTGATAACCGTGGTAATTCAGCGGATTCTCGCTACCACATGGGTTCTGGTGAAACACCTTACGTTCCCGAAGACGCGGTTGTTGGCACCGTGAGCGCAGTTATTTGGCCGACGTCGCATTGGAAGGCAGGCCTGAATCGTCGCGACGTTTTTGCTGGTATTCCCGATGCCCAGTGATGCGACGCGCGATGTCGAACGTGAGCTCCTTACCCGCTATGACGTTGTCATTGGAATGGACGAGGTGGGGCGTGGTGCAATTGCAGGGCCCGTTGTCGTGGGGGCATGCCTTGTCACGGGGGACGAGGCCCCTCAACCAGCGGGGCTTCGCGACTCGAAACTGTTAAGCGAAAAAAGACGCGTCGCCTTGGAGCCTCTGGTGTGCCGGTGGGCGAAGTCTGTTGGTGTGGGTTTTGCTTCGAATGATGAAGTCGACGCCCACGGAATCATTGTTGGCCTGCGTTTGGCTGGTATGCGTGCTCTGCAACAGTTGGATATTCCCAATGGCGCACGCGTGATTGTTCTGCTTGATGGGGCGCATAATTGGCTGACGCGATCCGACGATTTGTTTTCTCCGATTGATGACGCACCCTACCCGGACATTGAGGTGCCACACGTTGCCACTCGCGTCAAGGCTGACGCATCATGCTCGGTCGTGGCCGGCGCATCCGTTGTCGCGAAGGTCAGACGTGACGAATGGATGAAAACGGTGGAAGATCCGGGATACGACTGGGCCTCGAACAAAGGCTATTCTTCGGCAAAACACATTGACGCTCTTAGGCGACTGGGGGTTTCTCCTCTTCATCGCCGTTCGTGGAACCTTCCCGGCACTGGGCGCGCCGAGCGCGCCTGAAGGGTCAGGAACAATTTGTTAGGCATGATTGAACCGTGAGTGAAGACATCGAAAGCTACGAAAACTCTCTGGAACTTGAGCTTTTCCGCGAGTACAGGGATGTCATTGGCTTATTTAAGTACGTGGTCGAAACCGAACGTCGTTTCTACCTCTGCAATCAGGTCGATGTTCAAGCCCGTCCAGTTGGTGGGGATATTTTCTTTGAACTCACGCTGACTGACGCGTGGGTGTGGGACATTTACCGTTCCTCGCGTTTCGTGCGTTCTGTCCAGGTCATCACCTACAAAGACGTGAACGTCGAAGAATTGACCAAGCCAGAGCTGAACCTCTGACCCCTTCGGCGGGTTATCCACAATTTCAGGTGGGTGCTACTTATCCACAATTTCGCTTTCGCTGACTTTCTTTCTGTGTATTCCTGACCGACGCTTGGTGCGGAGGTCAGTATGGGAAACGATTTTCGCCGTCGACTCGGAATGCTAGGCGAGGTCACTGCGACGCGCTTCATCAGCGAAGGTGGTCTGCAGGTTGTTGATCGAAATTGGCGCAACGGCAGGGCAGGCGAGCTCGACATCATTGCGACGGACGGCTCGAACACGATTGTCATCGAAGTCAGAACCCGCTTTGGGAACGCAAAGGGGAGTGCGCTCGAATCAGTTGATGATCGAAAGGTCAGGCAACTACGTTCGCTGTCGGTTGCTTGGGTGCGATCGCATGAGTGCCGTGGGCACTTGCGCGTTGACATTGTTGCGATCACTGTCGATCCGGCAATGCGCGTAGTCGTTGAAGAGTCTGGTCCAGATGCGGACTTACGTGACTACGGTGCGCGCATCGAATGGATTCGAGGCATCGCATGAACGCCTCGCTTGCACACATTGATTCAATTGGACTTGTGGGCATAGAAGGCCATCGGGTGCGCGTTGAAGCACATGTGGGGCGCGGACTGGTCAAGTTCACTCTGGTTGGCCTGCCGGACGCGTCTTTGCGTGAAGCGAAAGACCGGGTTCGCTCGGCGTTGCAGTCCTGCAACTTGGAAGTGATGGACTCTCATATCACCGTGAACCTGTCACCGGCGGGTCTTCCAAAGTCTGGTTCAGGGTTTGATCTTGCGATCGCCATCGCAGTGCTTCAAGCTGCGGGCTCACTGAAAAGACAGGCATTCGTAGGCGCTGCTCTATTAGGAGAACTAGCTCTTGACGGCAGTATCCAATCAATCCGAGGAATTCTTCCCGCGGTCTTGTCGGCGAAGAAACTCGGGATTCAACGTGTCATCGTTCCCGCAACATGTGTCTTAGAAGCTCGTCTTGTCCACGGTATTGATGTCATTGGTTTCGACCACTTAGCTGATCTTGTTACCTGGGCTGGGGGAGATGCTCTACGTCCGAAAACACCTATCCCGATTCTCCACGCTCTGCCGACTGAGAGACTGACAGAAAGCATCACCGCGGTTTCAGATTTAGCAGATGTACGAGGTCAAGACGGAGCTGTTGACGCGTTAGAGGTGGCTGCCGCGGGAGGCCATCACGTGTTGCTCATCGGTGAAGCTGGCTCCGGAAAGTCAATGCTCGCATCACGTATGCCAACGATTTTGCCGCCGATGGATGATCAAACGGCCCTGATGACATCCGCACTTCATTCCATCGCAGGCCGCCTCGAAGACCACGCAACCCTGATGCGCACCCCACCCTTCCAATCCCCTCACCACAGCGTCACAATGCCGGCCCTGATTGGTGGCGGTAGTGGGATTGCGATGCCGGGTGCAGCATCACTGGCACACGGGGGAGTTCTGTTCCTTGACGAGGCAACCGAATTCATCCCCTCGGTCCTCGACGCTCTGCGCCAGCCACTCGAAGAAGGCGTCATCACGATCCATCGAGCCAAAGGACAAGCCACCTATCCCGCCAGATTTCAACTGATCCTCGCCTCAAACCCCTGCCCGTGCGGTGGTGGAACCAAAGCTCGCCCCTGTCGATGCGCATCCATCCAAAAACGCAGGTACATCACACGACTATCAGGGCCCTTGCTTGACCGCATTGATATCACGATCGCAATGCATGCTCCCACCCGCGCGCAGCTCAACGCCAGCAAACGACGCACATCCAAAGAAGTAGCCGAAAGAGTACTCGCCGCACGCGACAGGGCACGCACACGCCTAGAAGGAACAGGATGGACCCTCAACTGTCAGCTTCCCGGCCCCTGGGTGCGACAGCACTCGGGCATAGCACGCACATACATTGACCGCATCGATCAAGGCGTCGACAGAGGAATTCTGTCCATGAGAGGCGCCGATCGCGTCTTACGCCTCATGTGGACCCTCGCCGACCTAGCCGAACGATCCACACCCAACGACACCGACCTTGCGCAGGCACTACAACTGAGAAACTCAGGAGCACTCGATGCCTTCTATCAATGAACGCGACCTCGCCTGGGCATGGTGGACATGCATCCAAGAACCCGAAGACGCCCATGCCCACGCTCTACGACTTCACCTTGGACTCATTGAATCAGTCGAATGGGTATGCGCCGATTCTCCCGGCCCACTCCCACCACCACTGTCACAGCATCGAAAAACACTCGAAGACGCCTGGAAACGCTTCAAACCACGTGCACTACGCAACAACCTCAACCAAGAACTTGAGGCAATCCACGCCCTAGGCGGACGCTTCATCAGCCAAGAAGACCCATCCTTCCCCAAAGAACTCACCATCCTTCAAGAATCAACACCACTTGGCCTATGGGTCGTGGGCACGCTCCCACACACACGTTCAGTCACCATCGTCGGAGCGAGAGCAACAACAAACCTCGGAACAAGGAACGCTTTCGACATCGCATCCGACCTTGCCGACAGAGGCGATACCATCCTCTCCGGCGGAGCATTCGGCATCGACATCGCCGCCCACAGGGGAACACTCGCAGCAAACGGACAGACAATCGCCATCCTTGCCGGGGGAGTAGCAAACCCCTATCCCGTCTCTCATACCCGCGACTTCGAAACGATCGTCGAATCGTCAGGAGCCATCGTCTCAGAAGTACCACCAAGCTTCAGACCCGCAAA
This sequence comes from Schaalia turicensis ACS-279-V-Col4, assembly GCF_000296505.1. Lineage (GTDB taxonomy): Bacteria > Actinomycetota > Actinomycetes > Actinomycetales > Actinomycetaceae > Pauljensenia > Pauljensenia turicensis_A. The sequence goes on along the minus strand of NZ_JH815209.1, from coordinate 273,800 downwards.
ATGGCGCTTCCTTGGACGAAACAGAATGTTAGCCGCTTGGGGGGATGCCACCATTGTCATCGAAGCGTCATCCAGATCCGGTGCCCTCGCAACAGCCAGACGAGCAATGACACTAGGCAAACCCGTAGGAGCAGTCCCCGGACCCATCACCTCGCAATCCTCAACGGGATGCCACGAGCTCATTCGCAACGGTGCCACGCTCATCAGAAACGCATCCGACATCCACGAAATGATCGACCCCCTGCACACGCAACTCCAAGGCATACTCTTCGGTGAACCCGTCTGCCCAGATCAGGGAGTCAATGCACTCTCACCCCACGCGCGCAGGGCATGGGAAGCCCTTCCCATACGCAACCTCTCAACACTTTCCACCATCGCCGCAAACGCTGGCATGAGCGAACAGGAAACGTTGCGGGCGCTCGCGGAACTGGAGCTTGACGGGTACGTGCGTTCTAACTCCCGCGGTTGGGCTCGCAAAGGTGGAGCTCGGTGCTGATAATGAAGGCATGAGTGAGTTAGGCATCTTCGACGCATGGGTATCATTCCTGACCCATGCGCGTCGGCTGTCTGACCATACGATCACGGCATATTCGGTTGATGTTGCTGGATGTTTTGAGTTCATCGGCGTTGACCCGAATCCAACGAGCGAGCAACTAGACGCTCGCTTGACAACGCGCCGTCTTCGCCTGTGGTTAGCGAAACTGAGTGAGCAGGGTGCATCACGTTCGACCCTGTCACGTAAGACCGCTGCCGTACGAAACTTTTGTCGGTGGGCGATTGACCATGACGTGTTGGCTCATGATCCTTCTGCATCGCTTGCGTCTGCTCGCGTAGATCAACGCCTTCCTCAGGTTCTGACATCGAATGATGCGACGACCCTGATGGAGTATGCGCGTGCCCACGCCCGTTCAGGCGATGCGACAGATCTGCGGAACTGGGCGATCCTTGAACTGATCTATGCGTCGGGAATGCGTATCTCAGAACTCGTTGGGTTGAATGTGACAAGCATCGATTATTCGGGCCACACCGGACGTGTTTTGGGTAAGGGAAACAAAGAACGCGTTGTTCCGCTGACCGATCTTGCCCTCGAAGCCGTACAGACGTGGACGGTTCGCGGTCGTCCGCAACTGAGCAATTCTGATTCTGGGAATGCTCTGTTCATTGGTGACCAGGGCAAGCGGATCGATGTTCGAGTTGTCCGCTCCATGTTCCATCGCGAAGCTGCCCGAGCTGGGGTCCCAGATCTTGCGCCACACGCTCTACGGCACACGATGGCGACGCACTTGCTTGAAGGGGGAGCAGATTTGCGTAGCGTTCAAGAGATCCTCGGCCACTCTTCTTTACAGACCACCCAGCGATACACGCACGTTGATTCAAAACGATTGTCCGCTATCTATGCTCAGGCACACCCGCGCGCTTAACTCTTCGTCTGCCCTCCAGCTTCGCCCCGCCTACGATTGACGAGGCTACCCGCGCACTTTACTCCCATCCCAGGGTTTCAGGGCAAGATCGCCAACTAAGAACCGTAGGGGATTAACGTAGTGATCCCTTGAGGTTTTGGCACCCCAGTGCAGACCGCCTGCTGGCTCATGCCCGGGTCTGAGGGTTGCTATGGGAGCCCCCGCACTGACGTGGTCTCCAACGCTCACAAGAGCATCGACGGGCTCATATGTTGAACGAACCGGGCCATGGGACAACGAGACAACCCCCTTGCCGGCAACCTCGCCGGCCACTTCTACAATCCCGTCAGCCGGGGCATAGATCGTAGCGCCAACATCGACCTTCAGATCGACTCCGCGATGACCTGAAAGCCACCGTAACGCCGGAGGATCAAAACCCCTGGTCACGCTTGCCGCATTCCCGGTCGGCCACTGCCAGTGTTGCCAGACGGATGCGTTGGCCGGCCTCGTCAATAGGCAAGAAAACAGAGCCAAGGCGGCAAGGATCGTCAAAGGAAGATGTGCATAACGGTCATTGCGAAGAAACATGCACTCAATGTCGTTGATCGCGGGTCAAAGGGCGAATGGAGTGATTGCTTATTGTGGATACTCCGCGATCGGGTGAGGCACCTGTGGATAAAGTCTGGCGACGAGGGTCACATCAAGCGAAATAGGGAGTATGAGGGCATATGAGATAAGCTATTTGAGCACCTGCTTGCAGGTGACTTCGCGTGCCATTTTCACGTCAGCGGTCTTCCGCGGTGGGCATAAGTTCCAGGTCCTTTCGAGGTGAACTTAAGTCATGGCACCAGGGCTTGCGTACCCGCGCACAGCACGTAACTGAAACCGAGGGTGAAAACCCTCATGATCCCGCAGTTTTGCGGGGAAGGACGATTCAATGGCAGTCGTAACCATGCGTCAGCTCCTCGAGTCCGGTGTCCACTTCGGTCACCAGACCCGCCGCTGGAACCCGAAGATGAAGCGTTTCATCCTCACCGAACGCAACGGCATCTATATCATCGATCTTCAGCAGACCATTGCTGACATCGACATTGCTTACGATTTCGTGAAGCAGACCGTCGCACACGGTGGCACCATCCTCTTCGTTGGCACCAAGAAGCAGGCGCAGGAAGCCGTCGCAGAGCAGGCAACCCGCGTTGGCATGCCGTACGTAAACCACCGCTGGCTCGGTGGCATGCTCACCAACTTCTCCACCGTTTCCAAGCGTCTCCAGCGCCTCAAGGAACTCGAGCAGATCGACTTCGACGATGTCGCCGCATCCGGCCGCACCAAGAAGGAACTCCTCATGATGCGTCGTGAGAAGGACAAGCTGGCTCGCACACTCGGTGGCATCCGCGACATGGCCAAGACCCCGTCCGCCATCTGGATCGTTGACCCGAAGAAGGAACACCTCGCGGTTTCCGAAGCTCGCAAGCTCAACATCCCGATCGTCGCCATTCTCGACACCAACGCTGATCCGGACGAGGTCGACTACCGCATCCCCGGTAACGACGATGCCATCCGCGCAGTTGCACTGCTCACCCGCGTGATCGCAGACGCAGTCGCAGAGGGCCTCCTCGCTCGTTCCGAAACCCGCAAGTCCGCTGACTCGGCAGAAACCGTTGCAGAACCGCTCGCCGAGTGGGAACGCGAACTCCTCGAAGGCGACAAGGGCGAAGCCAAGGCTGAAGAAGCTCCGGCTACCGAAGCCCCCGCCGAGAACTGATCTTTACCAACTTCAAAGTAGAAAGAGACATCAATGGCGAATTTCACCGCTGCTGACGTCAAGGCTCTGCGTGAGCAGACCGGCGCAGGCATGATGGACGTGAAGAAGGCTCTGACCGAGGCTGATGGCGATGCTGAAAAGGCTCTCGAAATCATCCGCCTGAAGGGGCTGAAGTCGCTCTCCAAGCGCGAAGATCGTCAGGCATCCGCCGGCCTTCTGGTCGCTCAGGTTGACGATGGCGTTGGCGTCCTCGTCGAGGTCAACTCCGAAACCGACTTCGTTGCAAAGAACCAGAAGTTCATTGACTTCGCAAACGAGGTTCTCGCAGCAGCCGTTGCTTCGGGCGCATCCAATCTTGAGTCTCTCCTCGCATCCCCCATGGGTGACGAGACCGTTCAGGACAAGCTCAATTCCATGGCAGCAGTTATCGGCGAAAAGCTCGAAATCCGTCGCGTTGTGCGCGTCGAGGGCGAGAACGTTGACCTGTACCTGCACCAGACCAGCCCCGACCTCCCCCCGCAGGTTGGCGTCTTCGTCGTCACCGACGCAGCTGGCGCTTCCGTTGCTCATGACATCGCAATGCACATTGCCGCTTACATGCCGGCATACCTTGATCGCGATGCCGTTCCTGCTGACGTCCTCGAGAAGGAGCGCGAGACTCTCACGAAGATCACGCTCGAAGAAGGCAAGCCCGAGCACATCGTCGGCAAGATCGTCGAAGGTCGCATGGAAGCCTACTTCAAGGACAACTGCCTCGTGGACCAGGCGTTCGCTCGCGATCCCTCTAAGTCGGTCGGCAAGGTTCTTGCCGAGGCCGGCGCAAAGGTGACCGAGTTCGTTCGCGTTCACGTCGGAGCCTGATAACGCATGAATGGCCCCGCCCAAATGGGCGGGGTCATTCGGCTATCCTGTGTACTAATGCTTCTTACCGCGTGAACAGGAGAAACGCGCATGCCTCATACTCGTAGGGTCCTTCTTAAACTGTCTGGTGAAGCTTTCGGCGGTGGCGCCGTTGGTCTTGACCCCACTGTCGTTCGCGATATTGCTCACCAGATTGCTATTGCTGTCCGTCGAGGCATTGAAGTCGCAGTCGTCGTTGGTGGCGGTAACTTCTTCCGCGGTGCACAGCTAGCTAAAGCAGGAATGGATCGTTCCCGCGCCGACTACATGGGCATGCTCGGTACCGTGATGAACGCCCTTGCGCTTCAAGACTTCATCGAACAAGCCGGTGTTCCTGCGCGTGTTCAATCCGCAATTACGATGACCCAGGTTGGTGAACCCTACATTCCGTTGCGCGCTATTCGCCATATGGAAAAGGGGCGCGTTGTTATCTTCGGTGCGGGTGCCGGTATGCCGTTCTTCTCGACGGACACGGTTTCAGCTCAGCGTGCTCTTGAAACCCACTGCGACGAGCTTCTTGTTGCTAAGAACGGCGTGGATGGTGTGTACGATGACGATCCGCGCCTGAACCCGGACGCGAAGCGTCTTGAATTCCTGACGTACTCGGATGCCCTTTCTCAGGAACTCAAGGTCATGGATGCAACAGCTTTGGCACTTTGCCGTGATAATGGTTTACAGACACGAGTTTTCGGAATGTCTGAAGCAGGCAATGTGACTGCTGCCCTGATGGGTGAGACAATCGGTACTCTTGTGACTGCGCAAGACTGATCAACATAGGAGTCACGAATGATTGACGACATCCTCCTTGAAACCGAGGAAAAGATGGACCGTGCGGTTGAATCCGCACGCCACGAATTTGGCAATATCCGCACCGGTCGCGCAAACGCCGCGATGTTCGAGCAGATTCTTGTCGACTACTACGGTGCACCCACGCCGATGCAACAGCTCGCTTCTTTCCAGATTCCTGAAGCTCGTACCGTGTTGATCTCCCCGTTCGATCGCACTGCCACGAATGAGATCTTGAAGGCCCTGCGTGAATCTGATCTGGGTGTGAACCCGACCGATGATGGCAACGTTGTCCGCGTTGTTCTTCCTGCCTTGACTGAAGAACGTCGTAAGGAATACGTGAAGCTGGCAAAGACCAAGGCCGAAGATGCTCGCGTCGCAGTTCGTAACGTTCGTCGTAAGGCAAAGGAACAGCTCGATAAGCTGAAGAAAGACGGCGAAGCCGGCGAAGACGAGGTCGATCGTGCAGAAAAAAGCCTCGAATCGCTGACGAAGAAGCAGGTCGAACAGGTTGACAAGCTTCTTGCATCCAAGGAAGCTGAGCTCCTGACGCTGTGAGCGCCTCTGATCATTCTTCCCCTTCGTTGGTTGCGAAGTTTTTCTCTCCGCAACCAACGAAGGTGAAGGAACCACTGGCAGCCACCGGGAAGGCAGGACGTAATCTTCCAGCAGCAGTATCTACTGCCGTTGTTTTGATTCTTTTCGTCGGTATCTGCTTGTTTTATGTACCGCCACTTTTGACACTGTTCATTGTGCTGGCGTCGCTGGCGGGTTTATATGAGTTAGGTGGCGCATTCGCCCACCTAGAAACAAAGCTGACGATGGCTCCGCTGTATGCGGGAGCTATCGGCATGGTCACGTGCGCATGGTCTCTTGGCGCAGAAGCGCTCCTCTTTGCCCTGTACGCAACCATTTTCGCTGTTGTTGCGTGGCGAATCTTGGATCCGAACCCCAAGGGGCGGATTAACGACGTCATTGCATCGGTCTTTGTCGCGCTGTATGTTCCTTTCCTTGCCTCGTTCGTTGTGCTGATGATGCGCGAGTTCGGTAACCCATGGGTGGTTCTCACCTACGTTGGCTTAGTCGTCGCATCCGATACCGGTGGCTGGGTCGCAGGCGTTCTATTCGGCAAACATCCGATGGCGCCTCGTCTATCACCCAAGAAGTCCTGGGAAGGCTTCATCGGCTCGACAATTGCTTCTGTCGCACTTGGTGGACTTGCTTTCTGGGCACTTGGTGGCCACTGGGCATTCGGCCTCCTTGCCGGCGTTGTTGCGTGTGTTGTCGGCACGCTCGGTGATCTCACTGAATCGTTAATCAAGCGTGAAACCGGTCTGAAGGACATGTCGCAAATTCTGCCGGGGCATGGCGGTGTCCTTGACCGCGTTGATGCTTTGCTGATGGTTGCACCGCTTATGTTTATGATCTTCACCTGGACGCTGTAAGGAATCCTATGAGCCTCGAATTCGAAAAACAGCGTCGGCGTGAAGTGCGTCCGACTGACCAGCCCCCAGAAGGAGCAACGTCAGCCGATGCGAAGCCGGTGATTTCTTTCGCGCCAGCTAAACCTGGCAAGGCACCTGCTCACCTCGCTGACGTGGATGCAAAAGGACGTAAGCAGGTCCTGAAGGATCTGGGTCTTCCCGGTTTCCGTGCTGACCAGCTTTCTCGACATTATTTTGATCACTTCGAAGCCGATCCGGCGAAGATGAGTGATATTCCCGCATCGATGCACGATGCAATTCGTGAAGGTCTGTTGCCTGAACTGGTTCGCCAAGTCGTCGCGCAACACGCGGATGGCGGGATGACGATTAAGCACCTTTGGGAGCTTTTCGATGGGGCACGCGTTGAATCCGTGCTGATGCGTTACCCGCAGCGCACGACCTTGTGTATTTCTTCGCAGGCAGGATGTGGCATGGCGTGTCCGTTCTGCGCGACCGGCCAGATGGGGCTGACTCGTAACCTGTCGACGGGCGAAATTGTCGATCAGGTGCGCCAAGCGCAGATTGCGTGTCGGGATGGCGAGCTTCCCGGCGGGCCGACGCACCTCTCTAACGTTGTGTTTATGGGTATGGGCGAACCGCTTGCTAACTACCGCACGGTCGTGAATACTCTGCGCCGCCTGATTGATCCCAGCCCAGAAGGCTTTGGACTTTCAGCTCGAAACGTCACTGTGTCGACGGTGGGTTTGGTTCCCGCGATCGACAAGCTGGCGAAAGAAGGCATGCCTGTGACGTTGGCAGTTTCGTTGCATGCTCCCGATGATGACCTTCGCGACGAGTTGATTCCGATTAACTCGCGCTGGAAGGTGGGGGAGTTGCTTGATGCTGCTCGCCGATACTTTGTTGCGACGGGTCGTCGCGTGTCGATTGAGTACGCGCTGATCAAGGATATGAACGATCAGGAATACCGTGCCCAATTGCTTGCTGATGAGCTCAATAAGCGCGGTCACGGGTGGGCTCATGTGAACCCAATTCCGTTGAATCCGACTCCCGGCACAATCTGGACTGCGTCTACTCGGCGTGCTCAGGACACATTTGTCGCTACTCTGCGCAACAATGGGATTTCAACGACGATTCGCGATACTCGCGGTTCTGACATTGATGGTGCGTGCGGTCAGCTCGCAACAGCGGTGAAGGAAGCGAATGCGAAGCGTCGGTCTATCAATTCAGATTCCACTTCAATTCAGGAGACTCGATGAGTGACTCTTTCCCACGAGTGAGCTTCTGGCGTCACGGCTATGCGACTGAGCGTGTGGACGCTTTCTTTGCGGACGCGCGCCAGGCGTATGAAGGTGGCTTGCCGGCAGAGCAGTTCTCTGCACAGCAGGTTCGCCAGGCGACGTTCCCATTGAAGCGTCGTGGCTACGCGATTGATGCTGTTGATTCCGCGATGAGCCGTCTTGAAGCGGCCTTTGTTCAGCGCGATCGTGCGGATCATATTGCTGTTAACGGCGAGGCCGCATGGTTCGAGAAGGTTGCCGAGCGCGCAACGACGCTGTATGACCGTCTGATGCGTCCTCGGGGCGAGCGTTTCTCGCACCCGGAATCCGGTCGTGGATATGACGCGGCTCAGGTTGATGATCTGCTGGATCGTTTGGCCGCCTATTTTGACGAGGGCACTGAGATTAGCGTCGATGACGTTCGTCTTGCTGTTTTCCAGCCTGCTCGTGGCAAGAAGGGCTACACGGAAGGAACGGTTGACGCCTATCTTGGGCGCGCCGTAGAGATTCTTCTGGCTGTTTCCTGATTGGGAGGGCGAATCGTGACTTCTTCGCGTCAGCCGATTGTCCTGCTGGGGTCGACCGGTTCAATTGGTACTCAAGCGTTGGATATCGTTCGCGCGAATCCGTTGCGTTTCGATATCCGAGGTCTTGCTGCTGGCGGCGGCAATATTGAGCGTCTTGCGCGCCAGGTGGTTGAGTTCGATGTTCCTGTCGTCAGTGTGGATCGCCGTGTTGGTGGCGAGCTACGCGACGCGATTCATACCATTGATTCGTCTGCGCACCCGCAGATTATCGAAGGGCCGGACGGGGCAACTCAGGTGGCTTCACTTGTTCCTGACGGAGTTGTTCTGAACGGTATCACCGGGGGAGTTGGTCTGCTTCCCACGCTGGGTGCTTTGAAGTCCGGTGCGACGCTAGCTTTGGCGAATAAGGAATCGTTGGTCGTGGGTGGCCATGTGGTGCGTAGCGCCTGTGTGCGTCCGGGGCAGATTGTGCCTGTCGACTCCGAGCATTCGGCTATCGCTCAGGCGTTGGCCAGTGGAGTTCACGAGGCCGGCCTCACTTCACCAGTGGTCACCGGCCACACTGAGGTGGCCGATCTTGTTCTGACGGCATCAGGTGGCCCGTTTAGGGGTAAGAAGCGCGCTGAACTTGCTGATATCACTCCGGAAGCTGCTCTTGCTCACCCGACGTGGAACATGGGTCCGGTTGTCACGATCAATTCCTCGACGCTGGTCAACAAGGGGCTGGAGCTGATTGAGGCTCACCTGCTGTTTGATGTGGCTCCCGAGCACATTGTGACGACTGTTCACCCGCAGTCGATCGTGCACTCAATGGTGACGTGGATTGACGGTGCAACAACGCTTCAGGCTTCGCCACCCGACATGCGTCTGCCCATCGCCCTGGGCTTGACATGGCCCGAGCGCCTGCACGACGTGGAAAAGCCTCTGACGTGGGCCGATGCGCAGAGTTGGACCTTTGAACCGGTCGATAGCGATACCTTCCCTGCCATCAATCTTGCGCGTCATGCGGTGGCCTCGTCACCGACGCATGCAGCGGTGTACAACGCTGCGAATGAAGTGTTCGTCGATGCGTTTTTAGCCAAGAAACTACCGTGGCTGGGCATTGTCGATTCTTTGACAAAGGTTGTTGAGTCTCACGATGGTATTGCAGACCCGACGTTGGATGACATTCTTGGGGTCGAAGAATGGGCGCGCGCGCAGGCGAATGCGCTGGTGAGTAGATCTTCATGAGCTACCTGGCGGGGATCTTTGCCGTTGTCGTCGGCTTTATCATCACCGTTGGTCTTCACGAGCTTGGCCACCTTGTTCCGGCGAAGAAATTCGGCGCGGTCGTCAGTGAGTATGCGATCGGTTTTGGTCCGAAGATTGTGTCGCGTGAAGTCAAAGGCACGTTGGTTGTTTTTCGCGCGATTCCGCTGGGTGGTTACGTGCGTATCCTCGGCATGTTCGCCCCTGCCAAGCCGGGTCGTCGCACGCTGAATTCGAAGGGACAGCGGGATCTTGCTGAAGAAGCGCGCCACCAGAGTGCCCAAGAAATGCCCGAAGGGTGTGCACACCGTGCATTCTGGTGTCTGACGTGGTGGAAGAAAGCAATTGTTATGGCGGCTGGACCCGCGATGAATTTCTTGCTTGCGTTCCTTTTCCTCGTTATTGCGATGGTCGGCATTGGTTTCCGCACTGCCTCGTTAACGCTTGCGGATGTGTCTGCGACAATTCAGACGAATGCGGGTACCGTTGCGTCTCCGGCGTACGAGGCCGGTCTGACCGGGGGCGACACTCTCATCGCGCTTGATGGCCGGAACTTGAATGACTGGTCTGCCTTTAGAGACTCCATTGCCTCGTCCAATGGACAGCCTCTTCAGGTGACATTTGAACGCGATGGCGACCTTCATGAGGCCTCGTTATATCCGCGCAAGACGGAGGACGGCACGTACGTGGTGGGCGTGACTGCCGGATATGAATATACGGCGGCCTCGATGTGGGATGCGGCCAAGGAATATCGCTACATGTTCACGGGAACGGTGGGTGCAATTACGAAGATTCCACAGTCCCTGTGGAACGTTACGATGTCGATGGTGACGGGAAGTGAACGCGATTCGTCAGGCTTGATTTCGATTGTTGGAGTGTCACGAATTGCTGGTGAGGTGACCAGCGATTCTGCGGGCAGTGGCGTCGCGGATGTGCGTTCTCAGATTGCGTTCCTTTTGAGTCTGATGGCCTCGCTGAATATGGCGTTGGCGGTTTTCAATCTGATTCCTCTGCCGCCTCTCGATGGTGGGCACATCATTGGTGCGCTCTACGAAGGCGTGCGCGGAGGAGTGGCGCGCATGGGAGGAAAACAGAATCCTGGCCCGGTCGATACCGCCCGATTATTACCGCTGACCTGGGTTGTGGGAGCATTATTGGCGGTGATGAGCATCGTGCTTGTTATCGCTGACATTGTTGATCCGCTTTCATTGCGTTGAACTGGAGTTGAAATGGCCAAGGCTGTTTTTACGAACGACTATTCCGCGACTGCTCACCCGCAGATTCTTGCCGATTTGACGGCGTTTGGAATGCAGAAGTTCCCCGGTTATGGAATGGATGCGATCTGCGATGAAGCTGAAAAGCTGATCCTCGACCAGTGCGGTATTCCCGGTGGAGCAGTCCGTTTCATGGCCGGTGGAACCCTGATTAACGATCTTGCGATCGACCTGTTTTTGCGCCCGTGGCAGTCAGTGATCGCCACCGCTGACGGTCATATTGCTACCCACGAAGCCGGTGCGATTGAAAATTCTGGGCACCGTGTTCATACGATTCCTTCGCATGATGGCCTGATGGACCCAAGTGAGCTCGAAGCGACTCTTCTTGAATGGCGCGACGGCGGTGTGCGTGAGCATGTGACTGCGCCGGGCCTGGTGTATATTTCCCAGCCCACGGAGCTTGGAACGTTGTATTCGCTCGAACGACTGACTGCGATTTCTGAGATCTGTCATTCCTTCGGCGTTGGCCTTTACGTTGATGGCGCGCGTTTGGGATATGCGATGGGGTCGTCAGCAAATGACGTGACCTTCGCTGACCTGGCAACGCTGACCGATGCGTTCTCCATTGGTGGCGCCAAGTGCGGAATGATGATGGGTGAAGCCCTGGTCCTGCCCGCCGCGTCAAAGGCTGACTACTCACTGCGTGCGATGATGAAGATCCACGGCGGACTGGCGTCGAAGGGCTGGATCCTGGGCTCGCAGTTCCGCACGATGTTCGCCGACGGTCTGTACCTTCGCATTACGCGCGAGGCTACCCAGCGCGCTCAGCGGATCGAACAGGCATTCAAAGACGCCGGTTTTGAGATGCTGGTGGATTCTCCGACGAACCAGCTCTTCCCGATTCTCCCGCTTGAAATGGCTGAGGACGCGCGCGAGCGTTTTGCTATCGAAAAATGGGCGCCGGTCGCCGACACGGTGGCGGTTCGTTTCGTCATTTCGTGGTCCACCACAGATGAAGACGAAGCTGCCCTCCTTCAGTGGATTGCGACCTCGTCTGCGTGTTAACCTCCAGTAGCTCCTTAGCTGCTTGAGGACTCACATCACCCCAGTCAGTTCCGAGTTACCTTGTACCAACACCGATAACGGATGCCCGGTGTGAAGTGAAAGCGCGGGTTTCCATGTTTCTCCCTTGAATTCGCGTCCATTGAGTGAAATGCAGAGACTAAATGGTGACAGTGACATATCTTCATTAACCTTTCCCACACCTTTGCGCTAAGAAGAAACAGCCGAAGTGGGAGATAATGAGCGCGTGAGTGAAATATCTTTAGGCATCCCCGCAGTAAAGACGTCTCCGTTCCCGCGTAAGAAGACGCGGTCGATCATGGTTGGAGATGTTCGCGTTGGTGGTGGCGCCCCCGTTTCTGTCCAGTCGATGACCACAACGAAAACCCACGACATCGGTGCAACTTTGCAGCAGATTGCAGAGCTCACCGCAGCAGGGTGCGACATCGTTCGTGTCGCATGCCCGACGGATAAGGACGCTGAGGCGCTTGCGATCATCGCACAGCAATCGCGTATCCCCGTTATCGCGGATATTCACTTCAACCCGAAGTACGTGTTTGCAGCCATTGATGCGGGCTGTGGAGCTGTCCGCGTGAACCCCGGTAACATCCGCAAGTTCGACGACCAGGTGAAAGAAATCTGTAAGGCGGCATCCGACGCCGGTGTTTCTTTGCGCATTGGCGTGAATGCTGGTTCGCTGGATCCTCGTCTGCTGAAGAAGTACGGCAAGGCGACTCCCGAGGCCCTCGTTGAATCGGCAGTCTGGGAAGCGTCACTGTTCGAAGAAAATGACTTCCACGACTTCAAGATCTCCGTGAAGCACCATGATGTTCTCACCATGGTTGAGGCATACCGCCAGCTGTCGGAAAAGGGCGACTGGCCACTGCACCTCGGTGTGACCGAAGCCGGTCCCGCATTCCAAGGCACCATCAAGTCGGTGTCCGCATTCTCGGTTCTTCTTTCAGAAGGCATTGGTGACACGATCCGCGTGTCCTTGTCTGCGCCTCCGGTCGAGGAAGTCAAGGTTGGCACCAAGCTTCTTGAATACATGGGGCTTCGTGATCGCACTCTTGAAATCGTTTCATGCCCGTCGTGTGGCCGCGCGCAAGTTGACGTGTGGACCTTGGCAGAAAACGTCACCGAAGGTCTCAAGGAATTGACCGTTCCGTTGCGTGTTGCCGTCATGGGGTGCGTCGTTAACGGACCTGGTGAAGCTCGCGAAGCCGACCTTGGTGTCGCGTCGGGCAACGGCAAGGGCCAGATCTTCATTCGCGGTGAAGTTGTTGACACCGTTCCCGAAGATCAGATCGTTGAAACTCTGATTGCTCGCGCACACGCGCTAGCTGAAGAAATGGGTCTGACTGAGGGGGATGGTCAAGTCGAAGTTATTCCCGTCGGTCGCTAAGAAAAGGACTTGCAAGAATGAAAAAATCACGTGCCTTCGGTCTGGGACTGCTTGCAACCGGCGCCTCACTGTACGCCACCGGTTTCCCGAAACGTCTGGGTCTGACCGCTTCAGAAGCCTTGATTTCACTTCCCGGTGATCTTCTTGTGCCCCGCGCTGACGTTCAGGTTGATCGAGCAGTTCGAATTAACGCTCCGGCTTCTACTGTCTGGTCGATCATCGAAGCTGCTCTTGAAGACGAATCCTTGCTAAAGGCTAAAGAGGAAGAATCGTGCATCATCCTGAATGCTCCCAAGCCTGGAACCGAGGGTGAAGAAATCGATCAGATGGGAACGTGCGTTCTTGCCCTGCTCGACTTGGGTAATGGTCGCACGATGCTCCATATGCGCGAACGTCACACCAGCGACGGAACCAACCTTGACAAGGCAAAGCTCTACGGATTGCTTTCCCTTGAAACCTACGGGGCGATGATGATGCTTCGCGACATCCGTAAGGCAGCTGAGTCCATCTAACGTTCTGAATCAGACGCGTGGCGCGTTCGACGGTTACACTAGAGAAACCGTCGTGGCTCGCCAAAATCGTTTGTGCTAGACGGGCTGGTCCAAAGGAGGACATATGGCGCCGTGGGCTGGCGTAGCAATGCTCGTAGTAACTGGCCTTACCATCATTGTTGGCTGGTGCTGGGTATGGGCTGGTCTCACTCGTCGTACACGCGTCGTTGCCATGGAACGATTGTTCCCGTATAGCCCCACTCCAGTTATTCCTCAGATCCAAGCGATCATTTGGCCGGCTGTGCCCGTTGTTGGGTGCCTGTGGATCGCAGTCGGTGCCTACAGTGCTCAGACCATCATCGGCCACGAGACACTGTTCGAACGCACTATTGTCATCTTCCTTTTTGCATTGGTTCCCTTGATCGCTGTCTGGATTATGTGTGGACAGAGCCTGCCAACATGGATGTACCCCGGCTGGCGAGCAGAGCACTATTACCGAACACACCCTAAAGTCGCCGAAAAAGAACTCAATGCTCGTACGGCTAGGCGCTTCGTGGGCGTGAGAGCCTGAACGTCAATGTGTGAGAAAAGAGGAGCTCGGCCTCGTCGATGACCTCAAGGTGCACACCACTGACGTGGTGCACTAATCTTGAAGGCGTGCTGAGAACTCTATCGTCATACTTTGTGCGCACTTTGCGCGAAGACCCAGCTGACGCTGAGGTCGATTCCCACAAGCTCCTTGTTCGTGCCGGCTACATCCGACGCACTGCCCCCGGTATCTACACGTGGTTGCCTCTTGGCCTGCGCGTTCTGCGCAAGGTCGAAGGCATCGTCCGTGAAGAAATGGATCGCATGGGCGCTCAGGAAGTTCACTTCCCGGGTCTGATCCCGGCAGAGCCCTACAAGGCAACGAACCGTTGGGAAGAATACGGTCCGACGCTGTTCAAGCTGAACGACCGCAAGGCGGGGGATTACCTGCTGGCTCCCACCCATGAGGAAATGTTCACCCTACTGGTGAAAGACATGTATTCCTCATACAAGGATCTGCCGACCACCCTGTACCAGATTCAGACGAAGTATCGCGACGAAGCTCGCCCGCGTGCAGGCCTGATTCGAGGTCGCGAATTCGTCATGAAGGATGCCTACTCCTTCGACCTTACCGACGAGGGCCTGGACGCTTCCTACAATGCGCAGCGCGAGACCTACCAGCGGATCTTCAACCGCCTTGGTCTTGAATTCGTCATCGTGTCCGCAATGTCGGGCGCCATGGGTGGCTCGCGTTCGGAAGAATTCCTGCACCCCAGCCCGATCGGCGAAGACACCTTCGTTCGTTCACCCGGTGGTTATGCAGCAAACGCTGAGGCAGTGACGACGTCGGCACCGGATCCGGTCGATGCGTCCAACGTGGGTCCGGCTCGCGTTGTTCCGACCCCGGATTGTGCGACCATTGAGTCCCTCGTTGATCTGCTGAACGCACAATACCCGCGTGAAGACGGTCGTGCATGGACCTCAGCTGACACGTTGAAGAATGTTGTCGTCGTTCTGACCCAGCCTGGCGGCTCGCGTGAACTGCTCGTCATTGGCCTGCCCGGTGACCGTGAGGTCGACATGAAGCGCCTCGAAGCAGCTGTCGCACCCGCCGAAGTTGAGATGGCAACCGACAAGGACTTCGAGGATCACCCCGAACTGGTCCGTGGCTACATTGGCCCGCAGGTGATCGGACCGAACTCGCCGGCACGTACAACCGACGAGGATGGGAACCCGACCGGTTCCGTCCGCTATCTTGTGGATCCTCGCGTCGTTGAGGGCACCACCTGGGTGACCGGCGCAAACCAGGATCGTCACCATGTGATCGACCTGGTTATGGGACGCGATTTTGCAGTCGACGGCACCATCGAGGCCGCCGAGGTTCGCGAAGGCGATCAGGCTCCCGACGGTTCAGGTTCGCTTCACCTCGAACGAGGCATCGAAATTGGCCACATTTTCCAGCTTGGTCGCAAGTATGCGGAGGCTCTGGGCCTGACGGTTCTCGACGAGAACGGCAAGTCCCAGGTTGTCACCATGGGCTCGTACGGCATCGGCGTTTCCCGCGTGCTCGCAGCACTCGCTGAGTCGAACCACGACGATAAGGGTTTGGCGTGGCCGGCTCAGATCGCACCGTTCGACGTGCACGTTCTGGCAACCGGTAAGGGCGATGAGCTCTTCGACACTGCCAAGGGCCTCGCTGAAGAACTCGAAGCCGCCGGCATGGACGTCCTCTACGATGATCGTCGCAAGGTCTCGGCTGGCGTCAAGTTCGCTGACGCCGAGCTCATCGGTATTCCACTGGCTCTGGTTGTTGGCCGTGGCCTGAAGGATGGTCTGGTCGAGGTTCGTCAGCGCGCCACCGGTGAAAAGACCGAAATGCCACTCGCGCAGGCCGTTGAAGCTCTGAAGGCTGCTCACGCTGAGATTCTTGGAGGCAAATGATGGCAATCCGCGATATTCGCATCATCGGCGATCCGATTCTGCGCACCCAGTGCGATCCGATCACGGATATTGATGCTTCGGTGAAGCTGCTGGTCGAGGATCTGCTTGAAGGTGTTGACATGGAAGGCCGCGCAGGTCTTGCCGCCAACCAGATCGGTGTCGGTCTTCGTGCGTTCTCGTGGAACATTGACGGCGAAATCGGCTACGTCCTCAACCCGAAGATTGTGGAACTGTCGGCTGACGAATTCCAAGACGGTGATGAAGGGTGCCTGTCAGTTCCTGATCTCTGGTATCCGACCGAACGCGCGTGGTATGCGCGCGTCGAAGGCATCAACCTGGACGGTAAGACGATCGTTGTTGAAGGTGAAGAGCTGATGGCTCGTTGCCTGCAGCACGAGTGCGATCACTTGGATGGCATGATCTACATTGATCGCCTGGATCGTAAGACTCGTAAGAAGGCTTTGAGGGACATTCGTAACTCACACTTCTGATCGAGTCGTTGCAACGCCGTCGCACCCTCTTGCTATATGGTGCGACGGCGTTTACAGTTAAATTACACCGTTGTGAGATGTGGCAGTGCTAGTTGAGGGCGTAGGGGAAGACGATCCTCAAAGACTATGGAGGTCACATTGAGAGGGACATACACCCGCGGTGTACTTTTCGTGCATTCAACACCGCCCGCGCTGTGCCCACATATCGAATGGGCAGTTGGTACGGCTCTCGGTCAAGATGTGCGTCTTCAGTGGACCGCGCAAGACGCTGCTCCCGGCATGGTGCGTTGCGAGTTCTCGTGGGTCGGACCGGTCGACTCGGGTGCGCGCCTCGCCTCAGCTCTGCGTGGCTGGGAACACCTGCGCTACGAGGTCACCGAAGAAGCCACGGCTTCCACGGACGGTGGTCGCTGGGCTCATACTCCATCACTCGGCATCTTCCACTCGCAGATGGACACTGTCGGAAACGTCGTCGTTCCTGAAGACCGTATTCGTGCCGCCATTGAGAGCGCCACGAATTACGAGGAATTGCGCGAAGGCCTTGATCTTGCCCTCGGACAAGCGTGGGACGATGAGCTGGAATCCTTCCGTCACGCCGGTGCCGGCGCACCGGTTCGCTATCTGAATTCCAAGGTCGGCTAACCGGTGGGTTCGATCGCTGACCTGCTCGGGTACACGCTCAACGCTGAAGGGGAGAAGTCCGATATCTCCCCTGAAACAGGCGGTGCGATCAATGAAGCGGGGGAGGCCTCGTCCCCTAAAACTGAGCACGCGCGTGAGGTGACGATGGATGCCATCTTGGAATTTGTCGATCTTGCCCCCGAAGATGCGCGCGGTGACCTGACGCTGAAAAAGGATCTGGATATCGATACGTTGGTCAGGTACGCGATCGTTGCACGCATTGAACACGAGTTGAAGCTATCGATTCGAGATACTGAGGTTGATGCGTGGGAGACAGTGGACGATGTGCTTTCCGATGTTGCGGGGCGCATGTAGGTGAAACCGCGTTCGAGGACCGTCTTTTTCATCTTCTTTGACTTCGGTCAAGAAAAGGTGATGAGACGGTTTTTCTTTTGTGTAGTTTCGGCAAGTCGTGGACTTTCGTCCTAGATTTACGTCACCATAGATAGCGCAACACAGTAGTGAAGCTGAGCATGCTCACAAGCATCGCTCAGTACACGTAACCACAGACGAAGGAGTCGCAGGTGAGGGAAACGAAGCGTATCGAGGAAGACCTCTTGGGCGCACGAGAAGTTCCGCTCGAGGTTTACTGGGGTATTCACACGCTCCGCGCAATCGAGAACTATCAGATCTCCGGTTCGACAATCGCTGAGGAACCTGAATTTGTCCGTGGCATGGTTGCCGTCAAGAAAGCGTCAGCAATGGCGAACCGGAAGCTGGGGACACTGAGCGACACAATCGCCGATGCGATTATTTGGGCGTGCGACGAAATCCTGGAAGATGGGCGCTGTTTGGATCAGTTCCCGATCGACGTGTTCCAAGGTGGTGCGGGCACCAGCGTCAATATGAATACAAACGAAGTTGTCGCTAACCTTGCGCTGGAACACCTAGGGTACGCGAAGGGACGCTACGCGCACATCAACCCGAATGATCACGTCAACAAGTCTCAGTCGACAAACGACGCCTATCCCACCGGCTTCCGCTTGGGCTTGTACAAGAAGGTCGACGATCTGGTGGATGAACTCGAGCGTTTGATCGAATCTTTCACATCGAAGGGCTTGCAGTTCCGCGACGTCATCAAGATGGGGCGCACTCAGCTACAGGATGCCGTCCCTATGAGCCTAGGCAAAGAGTTTGAAGCATTCAGTGTGCTCTTGGGTGAAGAGATCCCGCGTCTGCGTAACAACTCGGCGCTACTGCTGGAAGTTAACCTTGGCGCGACCGCTATTGGCACTGGCCTGAATACTCCTGACGGATATCAGGACACCGTCGTTCACTGCCTGCGTGAGGTCACGGGACTGCCGATCAGGGGAGCGGACGACCTGTTGGAAGCAACCTCCGATACTGGTGCCTACGTGTCGATGCACGCCTCCATTAAACGTCTTGCGGTTAAACTATCGAAGATCTGCAATGACCTGCGACTTCTGTCGTCTGGACCTCGTGCGGGCTTGGGTGAAATTCGCTTGCCTGAACGCGCTGCCGGATCGTCGATTATGCCGGCGAAGGTGAACCCGGTGATCCCGGAGGTCGTGAACCAGGTGTGCTTCAAGGTGATGGGCAACGATGTGGCGCTGACCTTCGCGGCTGAAGCTGGCCAGTTGCAACTGAACGTCATGGAGCCGGTAATCGGCCAAACTCTGTTTGAGTCCATCAACCTGCTGGCGAACGCGATACGGACCCTGCGTGAGCTCTGCGTCATCGGCATCGAGGCAAACGAGGATGTCTGTCGTAACAATGTCCTGAACTCGATCGGTATTGTCACCTACCTTAACGAGGTGATCGGGCACGCGAACGGTGACGCGGTTGGTCGCGAGTGTGCGCGTAGTGGTCGCAACGTTCGCGAGGTTGTTCTTGAAATGGGACTTCTGGACGAGGCTGCGCTGGATGAACTGCTCAGCGTTGAAAACCTGTTGCGCCCGAAGTACCGCGACATGAGATACTACTCGGGTGGCGACCCGTCGGTCGTGGAATTGGAGGACGAAGAGTAATCGTTCATATGGCGTCGCACGCTCGGCGCATAAAAAACTGCTGGGACACTCGGGTGAGTATCCCAGCAGTTTTCGTTTGTCTTATTGACGAGGCCTGACGCGGCGACTGAGCGCCGCGTCAGGGTAGTAGTTCGTCTTAGTGTGCCTGGTCTGCAACAGAATCGATTCCGCAGTTGAACAGGTCGTAGCGCGTAATTGCCTGAGCAACGACGCTACGATCGATCTTGCCCTGATCGGCGAGAGTCTGCAGGGTGCGAACGACCAGCGACTCAGCGTCGATGTGGAAGAAGCGACGTGCTGCACGGCGGGTGTCGGAAATACCGAAGCCGTCGGCACCGAGCACACGGTACTCGCCGGGCACCCACTGGCGGATCAGATCCTGGGTCAGCGTGTCGAAGTCGGAGGTTGCGATGAATGGGCCTTCGCAACCGGCCAGTTTCTGCGTGAGGTACGCGGTGCGCGGTGCTTCCTCCGGGTGGAGGAAGTTGTGCTCGTCGGCATCCAGGCCGTCGCGTCGCAGTTCGTTCCACGAGGTAACTGACCACACGGCTGCGTCAACGCCCCAGTCTTCAGCAAGCATGCGCTTGGCGTCGCGTGCCCACGGCACACCCACGCCGGAAGCGAGTAGCTGGACCTTGTGACCCTGGCCTGAGTGATCCTCGACCTTGTAGATACCCTTCTTGATACCTTCAACGTCAACGTTCTGAGGCTCTGCAGGCTGGTGAATCGGCTCGTTGTAGACGGTGATGTAGTACATGACGTTCGGGTCACGACCATCGTTCTCACCGTACATGCGTGCCAGGCCGTCCTCCATGATGTAACGGAGTTCGTAGGCGTATGCCGGGTCGTAGGAGACGAACGCGCGGTTGGTGGAAGCCAGAACCTGTGAGTTGCCATCCATGTGCTGCAGGCCTTCGCCGGCGAGCGTGGTACGACCAGCGGTTGCACCGATGACGAAGCCCTTCGCCATCTGGTCGCCGGCAGCCCAGAACTGGTCGCCGGTGCGCTGGAAACCGAACATCGAGTAGAAGATGTAAACGGGAACCATCGGCAGGTTGTGGGTCGCGTATGCGGTGCCAACAGCCTGGAAGGCAGCGGCGGAGCCGGCCTCGGTGATGCCCGTGTGGAGAACCTGACCCTGCTCGGATTCCTTGTAGGAGAGCATCATGTCAGCGTCAACGGCCGTGTAATTCTGGCCGTGCGTGTTGAAGATCTTTGCGGACGGGAAGATCGCGTCGAGGCCGAAGGTACGGGCTTCGTCAGGAATGATCGGGACGAAGTAACGGCCAACCTGCTTGTCCTTGAAGAGGTCCTTGAACAGGCGAACGAGTGCCATGGTTGTTGCGACCTCGAGTGGGCCGGAGCCCTTCGACAGACCCTCGAACGGCTTGGTCGGCAACGGTGGTAGCTTCGGCTGACGGTCGTCACGACGCTCGGGAACCCAACCGCCAAGCTTCTCGCGACGTTCCTTCATGTAGAGGAGTGCCGGATCGTCCTCAGACGGCTTGTAGTACGGAGGCATGTAGGGATCGCGTTCGAGCTCTGCGTCCGTGATCGGAATCTGTAGACGATCTCGTAGCTGCTTCGCATCTTCCAGCGTCAGCTTCTTCATCTGGTGGGTTGAGTTACGACCTGCGAAGTGCGAACCAAGAGCGTAGCCCTTAATGGTATGCGCCAGAATGACGGTCGGTTGGCCGGTGTGCTCCATCGCTGCCTTGTAAGCGGCGTAGACCTTGCGGTAGTCGTGGCCACCGCGCTGCAGTGCCCAGATCTGGTCGTCGGTCCAGTTCTGAACCATGGCCTTGGTGCGCGGGTCGCGACCGAAGAAGTGCTCGCGAACGTATGCGCCGTCGTTGGCCTTGAAGGTCTGGTAGTCGCCGTCGAGCGTGTCGTTCATGACGTGGACAAGAGCGTCGTCCTTGTCGGAGGCGAGCAGCTGATCCCAGCCACGGCCCCAGATGACCTTGATGACGTTCCAGCCGGCGCCCTTGAAGAAGGCTTCCAGTTCCTGGATGATCTTGCCGTTACCGCGGACCGGGCCGTCGAGGCGCTGCAGGTTGCAGTTGACGACGAAGGTCAGGTTGTCGAGGCCCTGCTGGGCGGCAAGCTGGAGCATGCCACGCGATTCGGGCTCGTCCATTTCACCGTCGCCGATGAATGCCCAGGTGTGCTGTTGCGACGTGTCCTTGATGCCACGCAGGTGCAGGTAGCGGTCGAACCATGCCTGATAGATGGCTTCTGCCGGGCCGAGGCCGAGGGAGACGGTGGGGTACTCCCAGAAGTCGGGGAGCTGGCGCGGGTGCGGATACGAGGGCAGACCGTGTTCGGTCGATGCCTGCTGACGGAAGCCGTCCATTTCTTCTTCGGAAAGACGACCTTCGACGAACGCACGTGCGTAGGGGCCCGGAGAGGCATGGCCTTGGAAGAAGACGTGGTCGCCACCGCCCGGGTGATCCTTACCGCGGAAGAAGTGGTTTAAACCAACTTCGTACAGGGTGGCAACGGATGCGTAGGACGAGATGTGTCCGCCGACCTTGACGCCGGGGCGCTGTGCGCGCGTCACCTGGACGGCTGCGTTCCAGCGGATCCAACGGCGGTACTGGCGCTCCATGGCCTCGTCACCGGGGAAGTAGGGCTCTTCGTGCACCGGGATGGTGTTGACGTAAGGAGTCGTGTATTCCTGCGGAACATGGACGCCCTGGTGGCGTGCCTGATCCAGCATGTGAAGCAGGATGTAGCGGGCACGCGGACCACCCTTTTCGTCGATCAATCCGGACAGCGACTCAATCCATTCGGCGGTCTCTGCCGGATCGTTGTCCGGAACCTGGCTAATCAGGCCGTTAACAACGGGATGGTTTTCGCTCAAGTGACTCACGAATCCCCTCTGGTATTGCTTAGCTTTTACGGTGGTGCACGGCTTCGTGACCTTGTTCCTATTGTCCACTGTTCGGGCTCTTCATGCGACCCCTACAGGGACTTCTGACCCATGAGTAATGCCTCATTATTGCACGCTGTGCCATCGGGAAGATGTGCTCGACCTTTCCGCTGGTCTTCACGGCGTGGACAAATGGAGTTTCAGCAGTGATGTGCAATACGATAAAAGGGTGTTAGATACTTCAGCGCTCCGTGCGCTCACGCCGAAGGGTGGTTGTTCATCATGGCGGTGAGCCTCGGTTTCACACCGGGACAGATTGTTCAAGAATTTTACGTCGACGATGATGCTGACCAGCAGATTCGCGTCTCCATTGAATCCGAGACGGGCGAACAGCTCGTCGACGAGGACTACGGAGATGTCGTTGACGGTGCCATCGTGTGGTGGCGTGCAGATGATGCTGAAGAAGATGATCTTGCCGACCTTCTGGTTGATGCTCTGTCGAACCTTGATGACGGTGGTCTGATCTGGGTCTTCATCCCGAAGCCGGGTCGTGCTGGAACCGTTCCTGTTGCTGATGTTGAAGAAGCTGCGAAGGTTGCGGGATTGCATTCCACGTCCGCTGCCTCGGTTGGTAATGACTGGGCGGGTATTCGTTTGACGGCTCGTCCTCGGGGTCGTTGATTTTAGTCTCAAAAAGCCACTGGGATTCGCGCGAGAAACGCAAGCCCAGTATGCTTTCGACTGTTCCCGCGCGTGTGCGGGTAACGGGCCTGTAGCTCAGTTGGTCAGAGCGCTGCGTTTACACCGCAGATGTCGTCGGTTCGAATCCGGCCGGGCCCACTTTTGGTACCCACGTGCTTTTCCCACCAACGTGAATACTGCCTAAAGTCAACGCGCAGGAGCGGACCGGTTCCGGTCCGCTCCTGCGCGAATTGGCGTGAAGTACTTAGTTCGTCGATGGTCGGCTCATCATGTAAAGCACCATTTTTGCTTTGGTTAGTGCTTTAACCGCGTGTGGTAGGCGCGTAGGAAAATGCACCATTCCGCCGGGACGCAACGTCACCGTTTTACCGTCCCCACTGATTTCTAGTTCACCTTCAAGGGCTTGAACAATCACCGGCATCGCGGCGGTGTGCTCGGATAGTTCTTCTCCCTCGTCGAACGAGAACAACACCACGTTCACCCCCTCAGCGCGCATGAGCGTTGTAGAAGTGGTTGAGTTCGCACAATACTCAACGTGCTGCG
This sequence comes from Schaalia turicensis ACS-279-V-Col4, assembly GCF_000296505.1. GTDB lineage: Bacteria > Actinomycetota > Actinomycetes > Actinomycetales > Actinomycetaceae > Pauljensenia > Pauljensenia turicensis_A. The sequence continues at coordinate 250,531 of NZ_JH815209.1, read as the reverse complement.
CAAGGTTTTCAATAAACCCCAGCGCGCCTGCTGATGATGGTTTGAGTTCAGTCATAATCAAATCTCCTTTTCTTCCAGGCTAGCGGTGGGTTTGCGCGCGACGATAGCGATGCCGGTTAAACTGTCGCGGTATTCGTTGAACGTTGCGCGCATATCCAATATGCGGCGACGCAAATCCTTGTCACGCGCAACGTTACGCATAATTCGCGCAACTCCGACTATGCCTTCATCGGCTAGATTACGACGTGGGGACAGTAAAGCCATCGGCTCATATCCCACCCATTCGATACAAAAACCCGACTGTTCTAACAATCCGCACCATTCAGCGCGAGTAAGAGGGCGAGCATTAACCCTAATCGTGCGGGCTAGGCGCTGTCGCAACTGGTCCGCAAACGCCGCGTCTATGCTGTCAGGGGTGAGTCCAAGTTCGTGGATCGCATAGCAACCGCCTGGTTGAAGCAGTCGGAACGCTTCGGCGATGATCTCTCGCTTGCCTTTATCGCCTTGCATGGTCAGCATCGCTTCACCAACCACAACCTGAGCTGATTCGGACTCAAGGCCGGTGTCTTGCGCATTTGCATTGACAACTGTGCCCCTCGGCCCCACCATTGCCTGCACTCGTGCGACGGCATCTGGATCTTGATCCACGCCCGTGTAGGAGGCGATTCCTCGCTCAAGCATGAGCGTGGCCGTACGTCCCAATCCCGGAGCGAATTCCAGCACTTTCTTGCCAGATAGATCGGCCGCATCCAACATTCGATTCGTTAGTTTCAATCCGCCCGGGCGTAAAACTCGCTTGCCTGCCCGGGCAAGCACCCAATGGCCTGCCGCAACACGAGTTGACCGGTCACTTTGCGGAAGGCGGGGTTCATTCTTATCTGTGTCCATGATGCCAACAGTACTAGAACGAATTAGGTAAGCCCAACCTAAGGATGCATTGTGTTGTTAGAGAGGATTGCGCAGACGATGTACGTCCGCGCAATCCGTAAGCTAGCTATTAATAACGTAGATGGGGTGTTGAGCTTCGCGCTGTGCGAGGGAGCAGCTTCATTGAGCCAAGGCTCCAATTATGTTGCTGGAAAGGTTTAGCAGGCGGCAATCTCTTCCCGCAGCTGATGCTTGAGCGTCGGGGTGGCCCACGAAATATCCACCGCATTCAGGCAGAGCTGCTTGAGGAAGTCCTCGTCTGCGTCCAACTCATCGGCAACTAGCTGTAGATTCTCGCCGATGTAGCCGCCGAAGTATGCAGGGTCGTCGGAATTGATGCAGATCTTCATTCCCTTGTCAGATAACTGCTTGATCAGCTGAGTCTTGGAGCCGTCCGAAACCCAGGTGTTGGAAACCGGACAGCTGGTCAGGCCGATCTTGTTGTCCACCAGATACTGCACATAGTCGGGGTTCTCGATGACGTTAGTGCCGTGGTCGATGCGGTCAACCTTGATCTCCTCGATCAGCTGGCGGATGTGCTCGATCGAGTTCTTAATGTCGACGTCGGCGTGCATAGTCAGCAGGAAGCCCTCCTCGCGAGCGCGAGCGAAGACCTCGGCGAACTTCTCGGGCGCATTGTCAGTTTCGTCGGAGTCCAGCCCGACGCCGATGATCCAGTGCTTGTAATCCAGGGCCTGGGTCAGCGTGGCCATCGCATACTCGGCCTGGAAGTCGCGCAGGAAGCACATGATCAGAGCCGACTTGATGCCCAACTTCTTCTCGGCCTCGACCTGGGCGCGGTGCAGACCATGGATGACGGTGTGGAACGAGACGCCACGGCAGGTGTGCGCCTGGGGGTCGAAGAATATTTCCACGTAGCGCACGTTCTGCTCGGCTGCCTTGCTCAGGTATGCCATGGCTAGGTCGTAAAAATCCTCGGCGGTCAGCAGCACGTTCATGCCGTCGTAGTACGCAGCCAGGAAGGACGCCAGATCGTCGAAATCGTATGATTCGCGAACCTGGTCGGGGGTTTCCTCGGCGAGCTTGATGCCATTGCGCTCGGCGAGCTTGAACTTCAGCTCCGGCTCGAGCGTGCCCTCGATGTGTAGGTGCAGCTCAACCTTGGGCAGTTTCTGAACGAAGGGTGAAATCTTCACTTTGAGTCCTAGTTGCTGGAAATTACAGGATCGGTGACGACGAACTTGACGCAGTCGATCAGGCCCAGATCGGTGATCGCCCACTCCGGGATTGCGGTGATCGACAGGAACAACAGCTGGCCGAACGGCGACGGCAGATCGCTGCCCAACTCCTCGCGGGCGATGCGATCCATCTCCTGTTCGGCAGCGGCCATCTCCTCAGCTGGAATGTCAGCTACGATGCCGGCTACCGGCAGTGGCAAGCTGCCGATGACCTCGCCATCGGCAACAGCCACCTGGCCACCTCCAAGCCTAGTCACCTCGTTGATGGCGAGGGCCATGTCTGCCGCATTGGTTCCGGCCACCACGACGTTGTTGTCATCTGGCGAGTTGGAGGTCGCGATCGCACCCTTCTTGATACCGAAACCGTTGATGAAGGCAACCGGCAGGTTGTCGGTCTTGCCGTAGCGCTCGGCGACGGCAACCATGATTGCGTCCTTTTCGGTGCAGGGCTGAACCACGCCGTCGACGATGTCCAGCTCGATCTCCGCGCCGGGACGGCGGAAGGCCACGTCCTTGCTGAGCACTATCGCCTGAACGACTGCTTTGGAGCCCTCGGCCTCGACCTTGATGCGGCTTGCGTCCACTTCCTTCAGCTTGAAGGTGTCGGTCACAACCGAGGTGCGCTCGGGCGCCACCGGAGCTACGACCGACTTGCCGTTCTCGGCGACGATGCGGCCAGCGGTCATCACGCGTGCGGGTCGGAAGTCATTCAGGTCGTCCACGAACAGGATGTCGGCGAAGCGGCCGGGCGCGATCGAGCCGATCTTGTGATCGAGCTTGTACATGCGAGCGGTGTTGATCGAGCCCATCTGAATTGCCTGCATCGGGGTCACGCCGCACTCGATGGCCAGGCGAACCACGTAGTCGAGATGGCCACGGCCAAGCACATCGCTCGAGGTTATGTCATCGGTGCAGAAACCGACACGGTCGCTCGGGGCGCCCATCTCGGTGACCAGCTTGATGTTCTCGCGCAGCATCGGGGCCGCGGTCGACTCCCTGATGATGATGTCGATGCCGTTGCGCAACTTCTCCAGCTCTTCCTCAGGCGAGTAAGACTCGTGACATAGGACGACCCCGGAAGAGGCGTATCCAGCCACCCTGCGGGCGTCCACCAGAGGCGCGCAGCCGAAGGCGTGCAGTCGGTTCTTCTCCGCCATGTCCATCGCGGCCAGAACGTCCTCATCGCCGTCCTCAACCATCTCCTGAACCGTCTCCCAGAGGCCGACGCACTCGGGCAGCTCCTGGGCTATCTTGTGGTCCTCGGCCTTGAACGCATAACCGACGTTGGACTCGGGGATGGTGTAGGGCGCCTTAGCGGGTGCTCCCCACCAGACGTGTACCGACGAGTCGGCGGCCTCCGCCAGGAACTCCTTGACGCCGTCAATGCCTGCGGCGACCAACACCTGATCGAGTCCGGAGATGACCGAGGTGGTGCCATAACGTGCGACCATGTCGGCGAGCATCGTCACAGAGAGCTTCGAGCACTCGATGTGCAAGTGGCCGTCGATCAAACCCGGGGTCAGGTAGCGGCCCTCGGCGTCGATGATCTCGGTATTGGGGCCCTTCTGCACAGACACATCGCCGACGGCAGCCACACGGCCGTCCGCGATGGCCACGTCTGCTGGATAGATCTCGCCAGTTAGGACATTAACCAGCTTGCCGTTTTCGATGATTTTGTCAGCATGTGCCCTGCCGTAGGCCACATCCATTACGTGCCGGTTAGGCATTTTTACTCCTTCGCTTTAGGGGCGCGCGGTCACGCGATCCCTAAGTTCTTCTTTTTATTGGTGATTGTGAGTGCTATGAACAGGACGCCGCTGACCACTATCCCGGCGGGAATCGCCAAGTCAGGGGCATATTCCGGGTGTTGCGGCGAGATCGCAGCTGCAATCGGGCCGATGAAATATCCGGTGTTGGCAAATAGCGCGGAAGCGATCATTCCGGCAATCAGCGAGACGAATCCGGGCAGCTTCACGCCCCCGACGCCCCAGTAGACCCCGCCCTTGTCGTTCATCAAGCCAGCCAGATCGTAATTGCCGCGTCTCATGACCCAATCGACGAGATAGATCGTGATCCAAGGTGCTAGCCAGACGCTCAGCGAACCGACGAAGGCGCTCAGCAGCGCGTAGAACGACGACTGGGCGACCGCGAAGATAGTGATCAAGATGCAAATGATCGAGTCAGTGACGACAACCACCGGGCGCTTTGCCGGGATGCCGGCGGTCTGCAGGTTAAGTGACGACGAATAAAGGTTGGTGCCGTTTTGTACCATCAGGCCGAAGCCCACTAGAAGTAGAAACGGCACAGAGAACCCCGCAGGCAAGATCGCGGGAACGGCTAGCGGGTCGGAGAGGTCAACGTCGGGGCCGACTGCGACCGTAGCCATGGCGGCGCCTAGGCTCTGCAACAAGAGGTACGGCACGAAACCGCCCAGCGCGGCCCAGGTGCCAACCGATAACGGGCTGGTTTCTTCGGGCAAATATCGTGAGAAGTTCGAGCCGGAGCATGCCCAACTCAGGCCGCCGGAGACCACTACTAGACTGATCGCGCTGATCATCGCGTTGATGTCGGCGCCTACCTCGCCCGTCGCGATGTTTACCTTGGGCAGGATCAGTACTGCCAGGATTACGAACGCGCAGGCGAAAATGATCGTGGCGAATTTCTGCGCTGCCATCAGGAAGTTGTAGCCGATCAGCGGCAGCAGCATTTGGATAAGGCCGAGCACCACGATGCCCGCGACCTGCGTAACGCCCGAGATATCGATGCCGAAAATGCCTAGTAGCGCGGCAATCGCGTAATAAACGAGCACCAGACCAGCAGCTTCGAAGCCGAGCAACATCAGCCACGAGAACAGGCCATTTGCTCGTCCGCCTCGAGGACCCAGGCTAGAGCGGCTGATCGTCATGTTGGTCGTGCCGGTCTTGGGGCCCTGCAACGAGGCCAGCGCCAACAGCGGGTAGGCGATTAGGTTGCCGACGACGATCGCCACGATAGCCTGCCAGAAACTGAGGCCGAAAAGAATCACCAGCAGCGCGCCGTAAGAGACGGTGAAGATGTTCGTGGTTGTGCCGGCCCAGAGGAAGAATAAGTCGATAGCTTTTCCGTGCCGACGATGTGGTGGCACGAGATCAATGCCCTGTTGATCGATACCTGAAGAGGTTTCAAGAGCCGCTGGATCTGACAAATTGTCTCCTTAGTTTTCAAGGTGCCCAGCCGAACTGGGTTAGGATCCGATCTCGAGTTTATAGAACCGCCTAGGCCGATTCAACTTGCTGTAAAGCGATTTCTGGTTTAATGCCGTCCCTAAAGAAATAGAGTGGATTGCAAAGCGAAAGATAGTTGCCGAAGCTGGATGCAGAATGCCTATCCGCGGCAACAATAGTTGAACAGGGAGCAGAGAATGATTGGCGCGATTATTGGTGACATTGTGGGCTCAGACTATGAGTTCCAGCCCGTTGATACCTACGACTTTGAGCTGTTTCCTCAAGCAGCGGACTTCACTGATGACTCCTTGATGACCATCGCGGTTGCCATGGCCATCAAGGACTACCAGGCACTCGATGAGCGAACCAGATCGGAGCAGAACCTGCACGACCTCCTCGTATCGCACATGCAAACGATGGGGCGCAGGTTTCCAGACCCGAAAGGCGCATACGGCGGCAGTTTTGGGATGTGGCTAGGCGAAGAGAATCCAGAGCCTTACAACTCGTGGGGCAACGGTAGTGCGATGCGGGTGTGTGCAGCGGCAGAACTTGCCACCAGCCTTGAAGAGGCTTTGTATTTAGCGAAGGCCAGTGCGGAAGTCACACACAATCATCCCGAAGGGATTAAAGGCGCGCAGGCTGTAGCTGCCGCGATCTACCTAGCGCAAACAGGTAAAACACAGCAGGAGATAGCAGGCTACATTCGCGAAAACTTCTACGACCTCGACTTCACCATCGAACAAATCAAACCCACCTACGGATTTTACGAATCCTGCCAGGAAACCGTGCCGCAGGCGATCCAGGCCTTCCTCGAATCGGAAAGCTTTGAGCAGGCAATCCGAAACACCATCTGGTTGGGTGGTGACGCCGACACCATGGGGGCCATCACCGGTTCGATCGCCTGGGCGTATTACAAGCACAACGGGGGAGTAGACCCCCAAATGCGATTGATGTCCGATACCGCCCTCGAATACCTTCCCCAAGACCTTCGCGGGTATGTGATTGCCTACGAGGCTGGTCTAGCCGAGCTCTAGGCGAGCCTGCTTCCATTACGCGCCGTCACGGTACTGCCGAGCCTTGCGCTGTACGGGGAGTAGAGCAAAGATTATGCGCAACGTTCCTTAAATGAGTTTGGCCGGTCACTTCACTTGAAGTGGCCGGCCAAACTATTACGGGCTATGCGCTACCCGGTTTATTGGGCGACGCATGTGGTGTGTTATTCCCGGTTGCGCCTTACTAGCACTACGCCGCCACCAAGCAGGGCAAGTGCGAGGACAATAGCCGAGCCAATCTCAGCACCAGTGCGTGGCATCGGTTTGCGTGGCTTCTCCGTCGGCGGGTTCTTCACGTTAGTGATGGTGAAGCCATCCTTCGCATTGCCCGAAACCGTAGAGGTGAAGCCGTCAACGGGGAGCTCTTCAACGGCGTAAGTGATTCTTGCGCGCTTGCCGTCGCTGATCATGAACCGAGGCAGATCTGTGAACGTGTGCTTCCATTCGTTTTCAGCGTTTAGTTCGACAGGGTCACCAACCAGGTTGGTTTCCTCATTGATTGTTCTGGTCAGCTGGACCTTAACCGGTTTCGTTGAACCCGCGTCAAGATCGTTACCCTCATTGTCCTTCCACACCTTGGTCACATCCACCTGTGTGGGTTGAGGTACCTGGGTGTTCGTGACAGTGAAGCCTTCCTCTGTATCACCTTCTACCTTGATGGTAAATCCGCTAACGCCCAGCTCCTTGACAGAGTAGGAGATATTGTGTTCCTCGGTGTTCTCGGAATCCTCGTCCCCAGTGGTCTTCGTGGCTGGTAGTCCATCGAAGGTATATGTCCAGTCATTCGTCTCATCTAGCACTACTGGATCACCCACGGGGCTCGTGTTAATGCCGTCGGTAGATTGCAGGAGCTGCACGTTTACAGGTGATATCGCTAGTGGGGCAGTGATCTTCAGGCCGTCCTGCGCGGTGCCCTCCAATTTAACTGTGTTGGCTCCGTCAACGCCCTGCTCTTCAACCGAGTACGTGACCTCTACCTGCTCACCTTCGACGGTCTTGGTCTTGGGCAGGTCCTTGAACGTATGCGTCCACTTGTTGTCAGCATTGAGCTCTGCCGGCTGGCCAATGTAGAACTTCTCACCGCCAACTGATCCCACCAGCTGCACCTTGACAGCAACCTTAGAAGCTTCGTCAACAAGGTCGTTGCCCTTAGAGTCCTTCCACGCCTTGGAAACCTTTACCTCGGTCTTTTCTGGGGTTCCAAACTCAAGTCCACCGTTTGAGCCAATACCGCCACCGCGCGGAGACTGGTTCTCCGTGATAATCAACCTCGCCCAGGACTTCGCGTTATTCTTCGCGTTCTGGTCAGTAATGGTCTTGAGGCCTGCGTTCTGAAGCGAGGTCCGATAATCACTGGTTTCGTCGGATTCCCTCTCCTCACCATCGAACACCTGCTTCTTACCAGGATTCTCGGCGTCGAAACGAGGCACGTTGTAGCCGCCATCCTTGTAGAAGGTAGAGTCGCCGCCACCTAGCATGTGCGAATCGATAAGCATGCGTGCGGAAGTGGACCCCCCTCTATAGTTGTCATGCGCAATGTCATCGCCCCAGTGATGATCGGTAGCAGTCGTTGGGGATTCGTTATCGAATACCGCTACGCCGTTCGTGACGTGTGTCACCATGCTCCCTGTGGGGCAGAGCCAAACACCGCCACCGACTGCAACCCAGCCATCGGTTGTGCTGTTCTTGGTGATGAGGGCGTCCTTGAAATGGGCGGTGTACGACTTGGTTGCAACGTACACGCCGCCACCCTGATCGTCGGCACTATTTCCCTTGATCGTACCTGCGTTAAGGTGTACACCGTTGGAAACCACGTTTACGCCGCCACCTGTGCGGGAAGCACTGTTGCCGATAATGCTACCGCCATTCATAGTGAAGCCGCCGGGGGAAAGTGTGGTCCACGCTTCCGTATTCGGTTCGCCGTATTTAGCCTTGGTGCACGTGAAACCCTCCGCGGCAACTTCCTTCCCAGTGTTATCCGTGCCCTTCACGAACAGATCCATAGCATTGACACCGCCACCGTTGCTCGCATGGTTGTTTTTGATGGTGCCACCGTTCATCGTGACGTCGGCATTTCCGAAGATGTTTATGCCACCGCCACCAAAGCCCGCATCACCGTTCGAGATTTCACCGTCATTGAACACGAACGTTGAACGCGTTGACGTCGTGTCTTCATCAGGCGCTGGGCAATCCCAGATCCAGGAGAACACATTGATATTGCCGGCCCAGCCGGTGTTTTGCGTGACTTTGCCACCGTTGATTGTTAGGTGGGCGCCGTTAAAGACGCCAATTCCGCCTACTTCTCCGTAAGCGTACGGCGAAGTATCTGTTTCGCCCTTGGAGATCTCGCCACCGTTCATAACCATCGTGGCGCCGGAATTCAATGCAACGTTCCCTGCGCCACGCTGAACGCTTTCGGGGGTGTTTTTCAGGCGGTGATTATCGGTGATCGTTCCACCATTCATAGTGAATTTAGATTCTTCGCCCTGCGCCGTGACAGCACCTCGATAGAAGCCAGTCAGCTTCCGTGCGCCGGTAATGGTGCCGGCGTTCATCACCAGTTCGCCTTCCACGAGAATCGTGGGGGAGAAGCTGGATCCCGTCACAACATTGTCGTATTGTGCGCGCGAGTCGATAATGATGCCCTCGCCGTTTTCAGTCCTGGCAGAAAGGGTGAGTTTTGCGCCCTTTTCAACCTTCAGTAGGCTGCCGGTGAAATCACCGTCATCACGAATAATATTGGTTTCAGAGGACCATGGAGCTATGTCTGCGTCCACTAGCTCAATGTCTGCGCCAGCGGGAATGACAATAGTCTTCGTCAGCAGAGTCTCGGTACCGTTACCAATTTCAATCCTGGTCGGAGTAGTTCCAGCCTGCGCGATGAGTTCTTCTAGACGGTCCGGCTCACAGTACAGAACCCGGCCCTCTTCGTAGCACTTGAGAACCTGCCGGTCCGGGGATTCTGGTGTGGCCTCGGCAACCGGGGGAAGGCCAGTGCCCATCACCACTAGAAATACCGTTAGACATGCCGCCCACAAGGCGGGGAGAAAACTGTAACGCTTTGTGCTTTTCACTTTTCCTCTTTTTTAGAGTGCAAGAAGAGCCTCGGAAAAGGCCGGGGGACTTATAGGACTAAAGCCATACTGTCAGAGGAATCGCGAAGAAACAAGATACTACTTTGTGTAGACAAAATAATCACAACGCGAGCCAACACCTAGCGGAATCGTCGGATACGATCCGACGTGTCGCCCGGCGTGAAAAGTGGTCGGAAACACAAGAAATCTCGCTAAGCCAAATGATCGCGAAAAGACTTGGGAATTAAGTCCCATATGTGAAAGACTCGAAGTAACGTTGCGCGTAATCTGGCCCGTTGTTGAGCAGACCAGAGGTCGCTCTTATGAGAGGAGCAAATAATGAGGGGCCCTTGGGTGCGGTCATTCGGGATTTTGCTGGCCACAGTGCTGGCAACAGTCGGGATGTCCGGGGGAGTAGCTCAGGCAGCCGATATTAATTCCTGGGACGACGTTATTGCTACGGTTAATGGTCTTGGTGACGGCGAGTCAACAGAACTGTCAATCGCATCAGAAATCACCGTAGAGGGCGGTGCTCAGCCGCTGGTTGTGCCCGCGGGGAAACAAGTCACCTTCACGGGTAGTGGAAAGATCAGCGGAAATAGATCTCCGCTGTTCTCGGTAGAAGAGGGTGGAACACTCACCCTATCCGGTCCGACTTTCACCAATGCACAGTTTAGCGTTGCGGGCGATATGAACCTTGTAGGCGGCGCGATCCGCGACACTGCGGTAACCGGCCCGGTCGTTTTTGTTAATGGCGGAACCCTGACCATTGGTGGAGAAGCCGAGTTCTCGGGAAACAACGTTTCAGATGAGTCCGGCAAACTTCTCCCGGCGGGGGTTGAAAAGCTGAAGTACGCTCCTATCACGGCTTATAACGGCACCGTGCGAGTAAAAGGCGGAACGCTGAGCAATAACACGGGTCTGCTACGCGGTGGTGTTGTTGGTTTATGGTCGCGCGACGGCGGAACGCGTACTTTCGAGATGTCGGGCGGAACGTTAACTGGAAACGTTATTAGTCACCCCAGATTCCAAGGCTATGGCGGTGCAGTTTACGGTGAAGATGCCTCAGTGAAAATAACTGGAGGGGTTCTACAGCAGAACTCTACGGAGCGCGGTGGGGCTCTTGCCTTTATCAATAGCAACGTTGCTCTGTCAGGTGGCGTTGTTGTTCAAGGCAACAACAACGGGGATTATAAAGGCGCTGGAGGTGGCCTCTTTCAAAGCGGAGGCACGCTGAACATCAGTGGCGCAACGTTTACAGAGAACGTGTCTATTGGTTCCGGCGGTGCGATCTGCACAGCGGGCGATACGAAGGTCGATATTGCCGGCGCCGAGATAACTTCTAACAGCGCTTCGAGCGATGGAGGTGGCCTGTATCAAGTCGGAGGCACACTGAACATCAGTGGCGCAACGTTTACAGAGAACGTGACCACTGCTTTCGGCGGGGCAATCAGCGCGGATGATGCTAAGGTTGAAATATCTGGCGCAGACATTACTTCTAACACGGCCGCAAAATCCGGTGGAGGCATCTCGTTCGGTGGAAAGACGGTGGCCTCTATCTATGCTGCTACTCTCAGCGATAACACTGCGGAAGGTTTCTGGGGTGGCGGGGCGATGTACAACGATACCCATGCCAAAGTGACTATTTACAATGGCCTCATTCGTGGCAACGTCATTAAACCCGGCTTCCTGATCGGCATCGGTGGTAAGACCATTAGCGCCCAAGGCGGTGGCGTGTGGAACTGTCCCACCGGTTCGACAGTTATGCACGTAACTCGAGGCGTGGGTATTTTTGACAATAGCGTTCCAAATGTTCACAAGGATAAGAACGGTGGGGCCGGCGATGACTTCGCTAGCATCCTGAAGTACTTTGGAGATAATCCAGAGACACACAGTTCGGTTGTAGTTACTGAAAGAATGCTCGGCGGTAGTCCCCGTCAATGGTTCCAAGACGGGTCGGCATCTGGTGTTCATACCAACTGGTCGGACGGTAAAGCCGTTCCACGCTACTCGGCGGAGGGGCCGAACACGGCTATCAAGCCAAACGAAGAAGTCACCGAGAATATGGTTTTTAAGTCTGTTCCAACTGAGGACGCTAAGGCCATCGCGGAGACTCTCGCGACTGTGAAGATCACCGATAACGTAGCCACTGGTGTGGGCATATCAGGAGCTGGTATCGCAAACAACGGCAAGCTAACTTTTGGCGATCCCGACCCGTGGAAACTGAAGCTGGAAAAGAAGTGGGAAAATGACGATCCCAAGGACCGCCCCGAGAGCATTTCGGTGGACGTGAAGCTGGGGGACAAGGTACTTGAGACCATCAAGCTCACAAAGGAGAATGGTTGGAAGGCTGAGCTAACCAACTATCCCGATCCAAGCAGCCTCATTGATGCCAAGACGGGCGAGAAGATCCCGCTGACCTTCGTCGAGCATGACGTCGATGGCTACATGTCTCACGGCGCAGTAGTGACGGAAAACAAAGACACAAAGACGATCGAGGTTGAAATCGTTAACGAACCTCCCACATCGGTCGATGTTGAGAAGCGGTGGTCTGGTGATGTGGAGGCTGACCGTCCTGAGTCTGTGACTATCAACTTGTTGGCTGATGGTCAGCAGACGGATAAGTCTTTGGAACTGACTGCTGAGAATGGCTGGAAGGGGACGTTTACCGACCTACCTAAGTATGTGACGGTTGATGGCGAAAAGACTGAGATCGTTTATACGGTGGTTGAGGTAGAGGTTCCTGGTTACACCCCCTCTATCAGTGGTAGCGCAGCCGAGGGGTACGTGGTTACTAACACCAAGGACGCTCCGCCAGTTACCTCGGTACCTGTTGAGAAGCGGTGGTCTGGTGATGTGGAGGCTGATCGTCCGGGTTCTGTGACTATCAACTTGTTGGCTGATGGTCAACAGACGGATAAGTCTTTGGAACTGACTGCCGAGAATGGCTGGAAGGGTACGTTTACCGACCTGCCGAAGTATGTGACGGTTGATGGTAAAAAGACTGAGATCGTTTACACGGTGGTTGAGGTAGAAGTTCCTGGCTACACCTCCTCCATTAGCGGTAGCGCGGCCGAGGGGTACGTGGTTACTAACACCAAGGACATCCCACCTTCGTTGGGTCGCACCGGCTCGGCAGTTCAAGGCCTAGTAGTAGGGGGCGTTGCCCTGCTCGCTGCGGGAATCTGGGCTGTATCCAAGCGCCGTCGTCCATAAGCAAGTGCGGGTGGGCCCGCCGTTTAGCGGACCCACCCGGCACAGTAACTGGCTTCCTCATTATCGAGTGAGCTAGTCATGCACAACATTCACCTCCCGGCAATCCCTGGGAGGTGTTTTGTTATCGTTATCCGGTCACATTAACTTCGTTCGATTAGTGCCCCGTCAGAGGGAACCAACGCGCACCAATACAACTATCACGGTGGAAAGGATGGCTCGCGAAGCATCTGAAGATATTAGCTACAATCTATGCTCGTGTATACCGCTAAGAATCTTGACACTCGTGCCCGGCGAATCGTTGCTTGGGTTGCCATCCTAAACCTCATCGGCTTCATCATTGAACTGGTGATCGCCTCAATCATTGGCTCAGTCGCACTCTTTGCAGATGCCGCCGACTTCCTTGAAGACTTCCTCATTAACATGCTTGTGCTCACCGCCCTGGGCTGGTCGGTAGCAAGCAGGAGGAAAGCCAGTTACGGCCTGGCCGGCCTCATCCTCATTCCCGCAGTTGCGGCTTTTGGCACCGCGATATGGAAAATGATCTCCGGGGAGGCGCCGGAGCCACTCACCTTGTCGGTAACCGCCATCATCGCAATGCTAATCAACCTCGCCAGCGCGCTACTACTACTGCAACTGCGTAAGCACGATACAGCATTAGTGCGAGGTGCCTGGCTGGCCGCCCGCAATGATGTGCTCGCAAACCTTTTGATCCTTGCCGCTGGCGTTGTCATGGTGTTCTGGTTCAGCCCCTGGCCAGACATCGCGGTTGGTCTTGTTATCGGCTTCATCAACCTCTCGGCTGCGGCAGAAGTGTTTGAGCAAGCTCGTGCAGAAACTCCGGAGCTTGAGCTCGATGATGAGTAGGCGCGAATAAGCCTAGGCTAGATGGGTAAAGCAAACCCCGGAAGGGGAGCTGAGATCACTCAGCTCCCCTTCCGGGGATTCTGTGCAACTACTCGCCTGTAGGCAGGTTGCGTGTTGCTCGTTGGTTACATGAACTTGCGTGCGGTGAGCACACCACCTGCAAGAAGCAGTACGGCGGAAAGGCCGACGAGGGAAGCAACCTCAGCACCAGTTTTAGCGATCTTCTTCTTTGGCTCAGCCGGCTTACATGCTGGGTCCATCGCAGTATCGTGGCTGTCCCAGGTCCACTCGGCTACAGCATCGTCAGCGAAGAAGTAACCATCCAGAGCGGAGGCCTTAACTTCTACCTTCGAGTTGTACGGGTAGTTGTAGTTGCCATCCTTGTTAGCTTTCAGCTGAACGCCGTTTGCGGTGACGGTGTAGGCGACGCCCTCGGTCTTCTGGATCGTCACGTAAGGTTCGACGGTGCAAGAAGAAGGATCAGCAGCGGACGGATTGATCAGCTTCGGAGCAACAGGAGTTGCCAACTCTTCAGCTGGATCTACTGTGCACGGCTGAGAAGCGACGCTGAGCTCCCACTGCGTGTCACCCTCAACCACGAACTTGTCCTTAAAATCCTGTTTCAGTAGAGCCGCTACCGAGACAGTGGTGCCTTGCTGAACCTGCTCGTAGTCAAAGTACTTGGATTCAGGAACCTGGACCGTGCCAGCAACTCCGCACTTGTTGGAATCTACAACGGTCGGAGCTTCGGGGGTAATCTTGCGTACAACAGAGCTTACCTTTACAGTCCAGCCGTCAAGGTCATTACCTTCAACGCTTTCAATGCGGAAGAGCTTAGCCTCTTCTGGATCATCAATTGACGCGGTCAACTGGTACCACTGGTAACGACCCGTATATCCAGAGAACATGTTCAGGCTATTGCCAATTGAAGCGCGAGTAATAGGAGTATCTTCACGACTTGGCATGATTTCGGCAGAGGGCCTATGAGACTCCCCGTCGGCGAAAACATACTTGTTTGCAGCAGGGTCGCCACGCTTGGTGATAAGGGGCTTGTAAACCTTTTGGCCATCTTCTGTAACTGCGTCTCCGGCCTTATGCTGCGATACCCCAATTGTGATTGTGGGTGCCTTGCCGTCGGGAATCTCACCTAGATAGGTTTCCCCATCCCACTCGCCTTCAACCAACTTAAACGTGAAATCGGTATTGGCCTGCTGGTCCATATAGACTTGTTTCACGCCATTACTATATCCAGTTGAAAAAGTGAATTGGCTGGGTCCGTACTTGCCGTTACGATATTGGTAGCAGTCGTCAACGCCGATCTTATCAACACCCTCGTACTTGGGGTTTCGGGGATTCTTAGGGTCCACGTTGAGTGGAATCTGCTCATCTTTACCAACGGTTAGTTTGAGCATTGGCCACTCGTAGCCAAGCGGGTCGCCGGTTGCTTGACCGTTTTTGAATTCGTAGACCTCACAGTACAGAGGCATGTAAACTGTGGTGCCTTCAAGCTTCGGGTCGTACCGTTTTACGTTGTTACTCCAAGTAACGTCAAAGCTCTTGACATGGCTGGCGTCGTCAACACTGTTTGCTGCTACAGCGGCAACGGCACCTCCCAGTGTCAGTGCTGCCGCGCCTGCGAAAGCAGTTGTGGCACGTAACCAATTTTTCACGAATCCTCCTGTAGTGAAGATGAGAATACAGTAGTGATGCTATCAAGAAAAGGGTTGATTCGTCCAGAGTCAAGAGTTAAAAAGATATGTGGCGTATTCGGTGTCGTATGTATACCACTG
This sequence comes from Schaalia turicensis ACS-279-V-Col4, assembly GCF_000296505.1. GTDB lineage: Bacteria > Actinomycetota > Actinomycetes > Actinomycetales > Actinomycetaceae > Pauljensenia > Pauljensenia turicensis_A. The sequence continues at coordinate 235,206 of NZ_JH815209.1, read as the reverse complement.
ACTTACTACCCCCGAGTGATCCAATGGATCCAGTTCATTCCGGGGATAGTTATTTGAAGAGGTCTTTAGACAGAGGTGTCTAGTAGTGCGGCATCACCTAGGTTTCAAAGTCAGCCCAATGGTAAATCCACTTCGCAATGTCTGTGCGTGTGGCGGTGGAGGTGATGGCCACGGCAGGCACATCATCATCACTGGCGAGATCGTCACCACCATCAGGCCCAGCTACGCGCCTGGACCAGGACGGCATTGCGGGCGGCGGGCTACTACCTGAACCGGTTCCTCATCTACGTGTGGGTGCGTCGCCAATCCGCCGACATCTGCATAGGTGCTACCACCTCTATCTATTGGGTGGTTGAACGATACTGAGTTCGACTCGACGGCTACCAGGTGATGAAAGGCATCGGCGTCCACGATACGGTGCTCACCAATGCACCAATGCGCCGATGCGTCTTTCGACTGGGACGAGGTTCTCGTTTAGTGCGCGGAGGTCACAGCTGAGTTAGACGGTGTCAATGTGCCGATTCTTCGGTGTGCGACAAGGTCATTTCATCATCAATGATCTCCTGAACGGGATCCTCGCCGGCGACCAGCTTGCCGGACGAACCGGTGCCCAAACGTTCCAGGGCGAGGCGACCAACCAGCTGCTGGTTTGTCGTCGTGCGTTGCGAACGCGCATTCGACAAGAATGAGAAGAACCAGTGGACCAAGGTGCCGATCTGCGACTTGAAGCCGACGATGTACAGCAGGTGGAGGAAACACCAAGCCGCCCAGGCGATAAAGCCGGTCAGGCGCATCTTGCCGATCTTCACGACCGCCTTGAAGCGGGCGATTGTCGCCATTGAGCCCTTGTCGAAGTACGTGAAAGGCTCGGTGGTTTCCGGCTTGCCAGCAAGACGTGCAGCCACAATCTTTGCTGCATAGCGAGCAGACTGGATAGCTCCCTGAGCAACGCCGGGCACGCCCGGGAAACTCATCATGTCACCGAGGACAAAAATTTCCGGGTGGCCGGGAACAGTGAGGTTCTTTTCAACAATGACGCGACCTGCGCGGTCAAGCTCCGCATCGGCCTTGTCACGAAGAACAGCGCCAAGCTCGGATGCCTGGACGCCGGCAGCCCACACCTTGCAGTTTGAACGAATCGTTTCGGTTGAGCCGTCCTTGAACTTCAGAGTGACGGTGTCGCGGTCAAGGTCAGTGACAAATGCGTGGGTCTTCACCTCGACACCGAGCTTTTCAAGCTCGTGGCGCGTCACGTCACCGAGCTTTTCGCCGAACACGGGGAGAGGACGATCGGCACCGTCAACGAGGATGACGCGAGCCTTTGTCGGATCGATTGCGCGGAACTCCTTTGCCAGCGTGTGTGATGCCATTTCGCGGATCTGACCAGCCATCTCAACACCGGTTGGACCTGCGCCAACGACAACGAACGTGAGCAGACGGTCGATCTCATGTGGGTCGGATTCGATTTCAGCCTTCTCGAACGAGTCGAAGATGCGGGCACGGAGTTCGAGCGCGTCATCGATCGTCTTCATGCCGGGAGCAAACACGGCGAAGTGATCGTTGCCGAAGTACGACTGGCCAGCGCCGGCAGCAAGGATCAGTGTGTCGTAGGGAGTCGTCTGTTTTTCGTTGTGGTTACGCCAAATAACGACTTTGTTTTCAATGTCGATGTCTTCAACGAGCGCCTGCAGAACGCGAACATTCTTCTGCTTCTTGAGGATCTCACGCGTCGTTGGCGCAATGTCGCCTTCGGAGAGGATGCCAGTTGCGACCTGATAGAGCAGGGGCTGGAATAGGTGGTGACCGGTCTTGGCTAGAATCGTGATTTCAGCGTTCGCGTGCTTCAGCTTCTTCGCAACTTCAAGTCCAGCAAAACCTGAGCCGATGATGACGATGCGGTGCACCAGATCCTCCTCATTAATTACGTAAGGCTTACCTTACTAATTGAGTCGGTGGGTGTGACAGTCCCAATCCGTCTTTGAGGGCGTGAGAGTGCCCACGTCCTTTTCGCTCATGTACGAGGCCGCGATCACCTGATCAACGATTCCCCAGCAAGGGCGCGGAGCAAAGCAATCGTTTAGTCAAAAAGACGTTGCGTCGCCTGAATATCCGGTTTTCCGTTCGGCAGTTGGGGGAGAGCATCAACCCAGATCGCTCGGCGAACTCGTTCCCACGGCGCACACTGATCACTAATCAGGTCAGCGATCTCCAATGCGTCGAAGTCGGCGTCATCACGCAGCTCTTTTGGGATCGGTCCGCGAACGATTGCCGCGGCAACAACCTGACCCCACCGATCATCCTTGACACCTACAACGCAGGCGTTTGCGATAGGGGGTAGTCCGCGTAGCAGTTCTTCGATGCGCCCGGGAGCCACAAGCTCGCCACCCGTGTTAATCATTCGCGAGGCACGACCAACGATGTGATACCAGCCTTTTTCATCGCGTGTGGCGAGGTCGCCGGTGCGCAGCCAATCGTCATGCATGCGTGCGAGGCCTCGTTCCCCGTTGGTCACGAAGGAGGTTGAAACGCCTGGGCCTCGTACCTCGATTTCGCCCAACTCGCCCACGCCGGCGAGGTGACCGTCAGCGTTCATCAGACGCGCATCCACGTAGGGGAAAGGTTGGCCCAATGCTCCCGCCGGGGCGTCGGCATCGGGGGAGGTCATCATTCCCGCCCCGGAAGTTTCCGTCATTCCCCACACGTGGATCGGTCGCAAGCCGGCGCTGCGCAGACGCTCAGCCAAAGCCGGCCCCATCGCATCTCCGCCGATCAGCGGGCGCTCCCATGATGAAATATCTGCGCCGACGGACTCATTCGTATCGAGCAACATGTGGCACATGACTGGGACAGCAAACATCATCGAGATGCGGTGCTTTTCGATCGCACGCAGGATGCCAGTCGGGTTAAACGTCGGGAAAACGATGATCGTTCCACCGTGGCTGAAGACATCCATCGACGTGCCATTGAAGCCGCCGATATGCGAAATTGGCGCGCACACACCCACGACATCGCGTGCCGGTAGATATTCGAAGCCATCGCGGAAACACATCGAGCCCCACCACATGTGGGCGTGAGAGAGTTCAACTCCTCGGGTACGTCCTGTCGACCCCGAAGTAAAGACAATCGCACCCGTTTCGTGTGCGCAGGCCAGAGGCTCACCTTCGATCGGCGTGGAGCCCAGCGCGCTCGAAGCAAAAGCGTCGACCGTCATAAACTCCGCGCCCACACTGACCGAACGCTGCAACGCGGGCGCGACCTCGTCGATCAAAACGAGAGCTGGATCGAGCGAATCCACAATCGACTGCGTGACGGTAAACGGTAGGCGTTCCGAAAGTGGAACGGTCACAGCGTGAAGCCACGAGCACGCAACGTGCAGAACAAAAACCCAAGCGTTGTTACGGCCAGCAAACACGACACGGTCACCCTCGCCAATGTCGAGCGAGCGCAAATATGCTGCCACACGGCGCACCGCGTCGGCGCTTTCGGCGACGGTCCACACGCTGTTGTCCGGCCAAATGATCGACATGCGGTTCGGGTGCTGACGCCCAGCACGCATCAAAACTCGGGCCGGTGAATAATCCGGAGTCACTGGGGCCTCAGGCAACGGGAACCCCGGGCAGTGTTGCGGCTTCACGCGCCTGACGACGTGCGCGACGCTCACGCATATTCGCCAGAACTGTACCCGCTTCCTGCAGAGTGGAACCGGAATTATCCAGGTGCTTCAAGTGCTCAGGAATCTCAAACCCGCGAGCGCGCATGCCTTTCGCCCACAGCAATCCCGCGCGGTACGACGAGCGCACAAGCGGGCCAGCCATGACGCCAGCGAAGCCTAATTCTTCAGCTTCTGCTGCGATCTCAAGGAATTCTTCGGGGTGAATCCAGCGATCAATCGGGTGATGCAGGGGAGAAGGACGCAAATATTGCGTGATGGTCAGCAAATCACAGCCCGAATCGTGCAGGTCGCGCATCGCTTCGCTGATTTCTTCACGCGTCTCACCCATACCGAGGATCAAGTTCGACTTCGTTACCATGCCACCGTTGTGTGCACGCTGAATCATCGCAAGCGAACGGTCATAGCGGAACGCGGGGCGGATCTTTTTAAAGATACGAGGCACCGTCTCCAAGTTGTGCGCGAACACCTGCGGGCCGGCTTCAATGACCATGTCGATCGACTCGTCCTGACCGCGGAAGTCGTCAACCAGCAGTTCAACGCCGGTTGATGGGCTCTTCTCGTGGATCAAATGGCAGGTTTCGGCGTATAACCACGCCGCGCCGTCGGGCAGATCGTCGCGGGTGACGCCGGTGATCGTCGCGTAGCGCAGTTCGAGTTCGCCAACAGACTCGGCGATTCGACGAGGCTCGTCCCGGTCATATTCGGTGGGCTTACCGGTCGCGATATCGCAGAAGTCGCACCGACGTGTGCAGAGTGCTCCACCTAAAAGGAAAGTCGCCTCACGGTCTTGCCAGCACTCGTAAATATTCGGGCACCCTGCTTCAGCGCAGACAGTGTGCAGTCCCTTGGCGTGCGACATGGAACGCATATCGTGATAGTTCGCGCCGGTGTTTGCCGTCGTGCGAATCCACTCGGGCTTGTTTTCGATAGGAGTTTGCGAGTTGCGAACTTCCACTCGAAGCAGTTTGCGTCCTTCGGGATCAGGCAAGGTACTCACAGGCGTTTCCCTTCGAATAGGTGATCTCTTGGCTGGGGTCAGCCAGCTGAGGGCGGATTGAAGAAATAAGGTGCGAGACAAGTGCGTCAGCAGCGGTGCGCAATGGGACGTTCACGCCTTCCCACGACAGGCAGGCAACATCAGCGTCGAAGAGCCCGCACGGGATGATTCCCGCGAACGCTTCTATCGGGTCAATATCGACGTTCAGGGCGACTCCGTGCAACGTGGCGCCTCGTGCAACTTTCAGTCCGATGGCGCAAATTTTGCGGTCGCGACGTCCCTCTTCGGTCAGCCACACTCCTGCGCGTCCGTCGATGCGGTGAACGGGCAGCCCCCATTCTTCGCGCACTGTTTCAATAACACCCGCTTCAACGCTACGGATCCACGCGTACAGGTCGACGGGCTCCTTGAGCCTGACAATTGGGTAGACAACAACCTGTCCCGGTCCGTGCCACGTCGCGGAACCGGCGCGGTCCACATGGATCACCCGAACAGTGGAATCCGGAATATCTTCGGGTTTCGTGTGGCGGCCAGCGGTCCAGGTGGGGGCGAATTGGGTGACAATGATCGAATCGCCGTTACCAGCGGCTGCTTGGTCGTGGAGTTGACGATGCAGTCGGTCTACTTCCAAGTAGTCCGACGTTCCCGCATCAATAAGGTCGATGACGTGCACCTAGGAATGATAGAACGCCAGACCTTTCGTTTCTTAATCGAAATGGCCCTTTACGCACGCGTTCTCGAAAGTAATGCATTTTTCCGCAGGATCACGCCAAGCGGGGTACGAGGCTTCGACAGATAACGAAAAACCATTGAAAACACGTATTTCTTCAGCGTTTCCTCACGTTTATCCACGCTCGCCAGCATCTTTCGATTGGCTATCCTTTAAAGCGTGAGTAACCAATGGACCATTTCAGATGTCATGGCGCTGATGGAAGCGTGGTATCCCGCCTCCCGTGCCGAGTCATGGGACCGAGTCGGATTGATCGCAGGCGACCCATCCGCTCACGTCACCTCAATCCTGCTTGCCGTCGACCCCGTTTCGGCCGTCGTTGATGAAGCGATCGACGAGGACGCCGGCCTCGTTATCACTCACCACCCGCTGTACCTTCGCGGAACGAGTTTCCTGCCGGCATCTGACCCTAAGGGCGCGTCCATCACTCGCCTTATTAAAAACGATATCGCCCTGTTCAATGCGCACACAAACGCTGACATCAGCGCAGATGGCGTCGGCGATGCACTCGCACAGTTGGTGGGAATCACCTCTTCATCACCGCTGGTTCCCACTGGAATCGACCAGGCCGGGCGACCCATTGGACACGGACGTATCGGTTCGATTGCGCCCACTCGTTTAGGCGACTTTCTTGACCTGGTTGCCGAGTGCCTGCCCGCAGGACCTCACGGCATCTTCGGATCCGGAGACCCCGGCACAATCATCGAACGCGTCGCAGTATCCGGGGGAGCGGGAGACTCTTTCCTCGAGGTAGCACGTGAAGGCGGAGCGGACGTCTTTTTAACCGCTGACCTGCGTCATCACCCGGCATCCGAACACCTTGAAGGTGGGGCGCCTGCTCTGATTTGCGGTAGTCACTACGCCACCGAATGGCCGTGGCTCCCGCTCCTTAAACGCAAGCTAGTGCAGGCTGCATCAACTGCAAATGTGGAAGTGAGAGTAAAAGTCTCTACGATTATCACGGAGCCGTGGACCAGCCATCGCCCAACATTAGGAGGACGTAAGTGAAAGCAACATACCTGAACCAGCTCAGCCTGCTCGAACTCAAATCCTTCGACCAGCGCGAATCTGCGCTTCGACACGCCCGTGACTCCCATCCGGCGCACGGTGTTGTCCGCGAGCTCGCAGGACGCCTCGACGACCTGAAGCGCGCAGCCGTCACCCAAGGTGCAGCAATCGCAGATATTGAACGAGACGTCCAACGTAGCGCGGACGAGATCGAACGTGTGAGCGCCAGACGAGCTAAGCAACAGAGTCGAATCGACGGCAATCAGGTTCCTCTTCGCGACATCAACGCGATGGAACATGAAATCGCTCAAATGGATAAGCGCTTGTCCACTTTGGAAAATGAACAGCTCGACGGTGAAGAACGTCTTGAGGCGGCTAAGAATGCTCGTCAAGCAATGATTGACGAAGCGAAAGCGATCGCTGCCGACATTGAAAAGACCAAGCAGGAATTTGCTGCCGACGTGAAAGAAAGCGACGACGAGCTTCGCGATGTGATCGCCAAGCGTCGCGCGCTCGCTGAATCGCTTCCAGAAGACCTCGTGGGCGAGTATGAACGTGTTCGCGCAAACCTCGGTGCCCTCGCGATCTTCGAAGTGCGTAATGGTGTTGGCATTGGAATGGCAGCGGAGCTATCCCCGGCCGAACTTGAACAGATTCGCCTCACCCCTGAAGACCAGCTCTACTGGACCGAAGATACCGGCGCGATCGTTGTGAGGACGACTCAAGCCTGAAGCCGATCGCTCGGGATCGTGCCCCGGCGGCGGGGTGTGTCGCCTCGTATCGTATGACAGCGCCACTCTACGACGGCCAGCATCTGCTCCCGAGTCCGATCAGTCGGTGACCAACACCAGGTGAGTGAGTGACCCGCCCTGCTTTGTCGGTTTCGCCTCAGGTACTTCCACGTCGATAACCGCATGAGCACCACCCTGAGCATCCATGATCGGATCCAAGGTAGTGGCTGAACACAGAGCCTCGACGATCGCGTCGAAATCCGCATCAGCCGAAATTGACGCGTAGAGGTGAGCGCACGCACGGCCTCGCCACCGCTTCGCATCGTGGGAAATCACCGAACGCTTCCCCTTCGCTTGACGAACCACGCCGATCTCGATGCGATGCGCCCAAGGAGCGAGGCAGGCACTACGATACGGGCCAGAACGAGCATCAACGATCGGAGCTCCTTCAGCTTCTGCTTTGAGCGATGTATCAAGGGGCTTCTTCCAATAGGTCGGCAAAGGGCCGATGTCCGGCAGTTTCGTGCCCATCGCAAGACGGTGGTTGGGCAGGACATCGTCGAGGTTCACCACACCAAAAAGCCCAGAGAAGACACGCGTTGTTTCAAGCGCGACCGCATGATGCTGCTCCGGCAGTGTTGGGAATGAGACCGCGTCATAGAGAACGCCTGTAAACAGGTTTTCAGCCGCATCGCATGGTGCAGAATACAAGTCGATATTCGCCTGTAAATCCGCAGCTGAAGCCGGGCCAAGACCGAACAACTGAGCAGCGTCGTCGCGAACGCTGAGCGCCTGAACAGTGTGGATCAAGTTTTCGCGCCAGGATGCAAGCTCAGGGCGAGCAAGCTGTGTCACGTCAAAACGAGGCCCGTGTGCTGGTGTTGTTTTGGATTCGGACGGGGGTAACCAGATGAACATATGTGAAGCCTAGCGGGTGCGTTAGACTATGGGCGCGGATGAGTCGGTTGGGCGACCGCGCGGACCACACGGTTCTCGAGGAACGTCCGGGCTCTACAGGGCAGGGTGATGGCTAACAGCCACCCGGGGTGACCCGAGGGATAGTGCCACAGAAAATAAACCGCCGCGCAAGCGGTAAGGGTGAAAAGGTGAGGTAAGAGCTCACCAGCGGTTTGGGTGACCGAGCCGGCTTGGTAAACCCCACCCAGAGCAAGACCGAGCAGCAGGTATGGGTGGCCCGCCCGACGCCTGCGGGTAGGTTGCTTGAGGCGTTTGGCAACAAACGTCCTAGATAGATGGTCGCCACCGCTTGTGCGGGACAAAACCCGGCGTACAGACCGACTCATCCGTCCGTATACGTCGGGTTTTCGCTGAGTGATACCAGACTCTACGCTTACGCTTCGTTAACTCGTGTGTCGGCGTGAATGCTTCTCTTGGAACCTCGAACCCCACGACGACTGTGCGCGAGCTGCGATGGCGCGACGCTGATCGCGATAGAGGCGTTCAATCAGGGACTGCTGGGACACCCAGCCCACCACATGCAACGAATCATTGACGACGGGAATCCCCGGCAGACCTGATGTCTGCAGTACTTCGAGCACCTTCGACGGTAGTGCGGTGGGCGTGACGTGCACGTTGGGCAGTTTCAAAGAATCCAGCGACGAGGCCATATCTGTTTCGCTTTGGCGCGCCAGAGCAAGATCAATGGCGCTTGCTAGCCCAACGTAGGTTCCAGCATCGTCGACAACGGGAAGAGTCTGGGCACCAAGGACACGCATCTTCTTAATCGCCTGATCGAGCGTGGTCGAGGGTGCCAAAGTACCGGGAGCGTCCTCCATCCAGTGCGAAACCGGGTGAGCGCCGAGCAGTGTTGCATCCACAGGGTCATCCAGAACGTCGCCTCGACGACGAAGTTTTTCGGTGTAGATGGTGGCGCGTGTTAGGAACCTCGAGACGCCGGTGGCCAGAACGACGGCAAGCATCATCGGCATAATCAGCGAATACTGCCCCGTCATTTCGACGATGATCAAAACGGCGGTCATCGGAGCGCGTGCCGCTCCAGCGAATGCCGCGCCCATACCAATCACACCGAAGACGCCGGCGGGAGTGTCAGTAATGGGGGAAAGGATTTGCCCGAATGAGGCTCCGGCCATTGCGCCGATAAAAAGCGTCGGGGCAAAAACGCCACCGGATCCACCGATACCGATCGTGTAGGACGTGTACAGGGCGCGTCCCACCATCAAAATCAGCAGGAAGCCAATCGTGTATTTGCCTGCTAGAGCGTCTTCTTCGATCGGGTATCCCGAGCCGAACATCTGAGGGAAGGCCACAATACCCGCGCCCAAAAGGATGCCGAGAACAGCCGGACGTGACCATTCGGGAAGGCTCAGACGTTTCCAGAAAGCGTCGATCACATCTTCAAGCCAATAAAGGAGCTTCGAGAAACCTAGACCCGCAAGACCGGCGATCACACCGAGGAGAGCAACCCACCACATGTCTGTCAGATGCGAGAAGGAGAGATCATGACCAAGATTCACGATCGTTTCGTCACCCTGCAACGTGCGTGCAACAACGGATGCCATCACTGAAGAAATAACGACATATCCGAAGGTTTCGGCACTGAACTGCGTCAGAATCACTTCGAGAGCAAAGACTGCGCCAGCAAGCGGAGCATGGAAAGTTGCGGCGATGCCACCCGCTGCGCCACAGGACGCTAAAAGAACTACGCGTTGCGGAGGCAAACGAAGAGAGGACGCCAACGAGGAACCGAGCGACGCTCCGACCTGGACAATCGGACCTTCTCGTCCCGCTGAACCACCGGCGCCAATCGTCAAAGAAGAAGCAATCAGCTTCACCACTGCGACGCGCCCGGGAATCTTGCCTCCCTTGCGTCGAACGGCCAGCATCACTTCGGGAATACCGTGGCCTCGTGCACTGGGAGCGAACCGCTGAACCAGGGGCCCGTAGATCAACGCTGAGACAACGGGAGCCAGAAGCAAGAACACCCAGGGGGACCAACCGAAGACTCCGTGGGGGTCGCCAGCATGCGTTGAGTAGTCACTGTAACCGGTGGTGACCCACGTCCACCCCTGAATCATCAGGTTAAAAAGAACCGCTGCGCCGCCGACGATAATGCCGACGAGCGCCGCTAATAGACCGACGAAAGAACGGTGCTGACCGGCTTTTTCACCCAGTTGTGCCAAGAAAGAAACAGAAGCCCGCATCAGAGGTTGGCGATATCGATATCGGATTCAACGTCGACGTCCATGTCCCAGACACGCCCGTAGAACGCGAGCTCGGAGCTCCACGCATCACGAATCGTCTCTGCGCGACGGAAGCCGTGAGCTTCATTCGGGTAGATCTTCATCGCAACAGCGTTTCCACGATCCTTCAGTGCATCAAACATGAGGCGTGCCTGTGACGGCGGAACCACCTTGTCATCTTCGCCTTGCAACAGCAGAAGAGGAGCATTGATCTGGTGAATGTGAGTAATCGGCGAGCGCTTGGCCCACAGTTCGCTGTTCGGATCTTCAGTACCGATCAAGCGATCGTTGTAACGAGACTCGAACTTGTGGGTTTCTGCAGACAGAAGGCGCAGGTCAGCGATGCCATAGAGTGACGTTCCCGCGGTGAACACATCGGTGTTTGCCAGTGCGTTCAAGGTGGTGAAGCCACCGGCGGATCCGCCACGGATAGCAACGCGCTTCGGATCAACGAAACCTCGGTCAACCAGATAGCGCACGCCATCAACGCAGTCATTCACATCCATAACGCCCCAGTGACCGTTGAGACGCTCGCGGTATGCGCGACCGAATCCGGTTGAACCACGGTAGTTAACGTCGAGCACAGCGAAACCACGGCTGGTCCAGTACTGCAATGGAATCGACAAGCCGGGTCGGGTCGAAGAAGTCGGGCCACCGTGAACATTGACGATCAGCGGGGGAAGAGCATTCTTCGGGCCTGAAAAGTCAGGGTTCTTTGGTGCGTAGTAGAAGCCGTACGCGGTCTCGCCATCTGAGGTCGGCCAGGAGATAATCTGCCCTGAAGAAACCAGCTCCGGGCTGATTTCAGCTTCGGATGACGGGCGAATAATCGTCGTGGCGCCACCCTTGATCTGAATAATTGCCGGCGTGTGCGTGGGGGAGTCAGCAAGGAAGACTACGCGACCATCGTTGGATGCCACGTTACCGATCGGCCACCAGCCGGTTGCCCATTCTTCAGCCATTCCGTTGTCGACGCGCACGGTACCGATGTGCCACGTCAGGTCCTCAGCCCACGAGCAGATCAGCAGGTCGTTATCGTAGTTATCGTAGGAGTGCAGACCGAGCTGCCAGTGCGGGTGCGAGAACGCCTGAGTTCCCGGGTGCATGGCACGAGTGCGAAGGCGCGTTGTCCACGCGTCTGAGGGCTCGTCATCCTTCCACGTAAAGCCTTCCGTGCGGTACAGGTTGGCCCAACCGGTCGTGTCATCGACGTGGATGAGGTCACCGTCAAGAGTCCACCGAGGCTCGTAGACACACACGTCTTCCTTGTCGACGATCGTCTTCGAAACCTCAATACGACCTTCGAAATTGAGTGCGCCCACGTGCAGTGCGCTCTGTGTCCACGGCATATGCGGGTGGTTCCACGACAGCCATGCAAGCTTCGTGCCATCAGGAGAAACTGCAGGTGCAGCAACAAAGTCAGTGCCTTCAAAGATCGTGATGATCGCAGCGTCGTTGCGTGCAGCACTACCGTCGATCGGGATTGCGACCAGCGTGTTTGTCGGTTCGCCGTCGCCCGAGTGATCTTCCCTGACCGCATAGACGAGGCCACGAACATCATCAATCTCGAAGTCGCCGTAGCGCGACTTCGACAGCGTGGTAAGCGGAGAAATCGTACGGTGTGGGTCGTTGGTGTCGAAACGGTAGACGCGGTTATCAAAGCCGTCGGAGAACACGATGAAACCATCGAGCACCGCGTAGGCACGACCACCGTATTCGTGAACGCGAGTGCGAATATCGGGAAGGCGAGCACCATCGATCAGGGGGAGGACCTCTGAAGTAACGCCAGCACCGGTACGACGCAACAGGGTACCTCGTCCGTTTTCTTTCGGATGTCCTTCAACCCAATAGGTAGCAGAACCGTCAACGCGAACCTGCGAGAGAGTGACTGACCGAGCAGTAAAAGAATCGCCGGAAATTGGGGATGTCCATTCACCGTAGGGGGCGACGGTAACGCTCATTGTTCCTCCTTGCACACAGGCATTTCGGTTGACTAAAGGAAGCATGTTAGCTCTATGTTAGCCCGCTCACGATGTGCTTTTCGAGGGCGAAGGTCGCTAGGAACATGTGTGGCAACTAGTATGAGGGCTATGACTTCATCAGACGCGGATATGCCACTGCTCACCAGCATCCATTCCCCGTCGGATTTACGTACCCTTTCAGAGGCTCAACTTGTTCAGCTTTCCAAGGAAATTCGTAGCTTCCTGATCACCAACGTGTCGAAAACCGGTGGGCACCTGGGTCCCAATTTGGGCGTTGTTGAACTGACGATTGCCCTGCACCGAGTATTTCGTTCACCCAAAGACACGATTCTTTTTGACACCGGCCACCAGGCGTACGTCCACAAGCTTCTGACGGGTCGCCAGGACTTTTCCGGCCTGCGCCAAGAAGGTGGACTGTCTGGCTATCCCTCCCGCTCAGAATCAGATCACGATGTTATTGAGTCGTCGCACGCTTCAAGCTCACTGGCATGGGCCGATGGTATTTCCCGCGAGAAGAAACGCCGGGGCGACGCATCATCAACGGTCGCCATCATCGGTGACGGTGCCCTGACCGGTGGTATGGCTTGGGAAGCGTTGAACACCATCGCCGAATCAACTGATCGTCGTGTTGTCGTAGTCGTCAACGACAATGGACGTTCCTACGCGCCAACAATCGGCGGTGTTGCCCATCATCTCGACGCGCTTCGCACCTCGGAAGGCTACGAACGTGCTCTTGCTTGGGGTAAGCGTCATCTGCTTGCTCTGGGGGATCCTGGTAAAGCGGCATACGACGCGCTACACGGTCTGAAGACCGGCATCAAAGACGTTATTGCTCCTCAGGCAATGTTCGAAGACCTGGGCTTCAAATACTTAGGTCCCGTCAACGGACACAATGAGACCGAGCTTGAAACCACACTACAGCGTGCGCGGACTTCGAAGCATCCAGTTCTTGTCCACGTCATCACCCAAAAGGGACGCGGTTATACTCCCGCCGAAGAAGACATCGCTGATCGCTTCCACGCCGTTGGACCGATTCACCCCGAAACAGGACTCCCCGTTGCTCCGGCACGTTTCGGCTGGACCAGCGTATTTGCCGACGAGATCGTCAAAATTGCGCGCGAAGACGACACTGTTGTCGGTGTCACCGCAGCGATGATGGCTCCCGTCGGTTTGAAACCATTCCACGAGGAATTCCCGGACCGCGTTGTCGATGTGGGTATTGCTGAACAGGAAGCGATTGCTAGCGCTGCTGGCATGGCCTATGCGGGCGCTCATCCGGTTGTTGCGCTGTACGCAACCTTCCTTAATCGTGCTTTTGACCAGCTGTTAATGGACGTGGCATTGCACAAGGCTGGCGTGACGGTTGTTCTTGACCGTGCAGGTATCACCGGTGCGGATGGCGCCTCACACAATGGTGTCTGGGATATCGCGATGTGCTCGATCATCCCCTCACTTGAGCTCGCTGCCCCGCGTGATGAGGCAACTCTTCGCGCCAGCTTGCGTCGCGCGGTGGGAGTGAAGGATCGGCCGACCGTTCTCCGCTACCGTAAGGGCTCTCTACCAGCGCCGATGAACGCAATTCGCTCAGTGAACGGTGTGGATGTTCTCTTTGAACCCGACACTGACGATGTTGATGTGCTCCTCGTAGTAGCGGGCGCTTTTGGTCCCGAGGGTCTTGAAACAGCACGCATTCTGACTGAACAGGGTAAGCGTGTTCGTGTTGTGGATCCTGTGTGGCTTCTACCGATCAACCCTGAACTTGCCAGTTTTGCCAAGCAGGCACAACGCGTGGTGACTCTGGAAGATGGCATCGTTGACGGCGGTTTTGGTTGGGGGGTGCGCGATCTTCTTGCCAACGAGTCCGTGGATGCTACCGTCATCACGCTGGGTGTTGCGAAGGTATTCCTGCGGCACGCCGAGCGCGAGTCTCTGCTGGAACGGTGCGGTTTGACGGCTCACCAGATTGCGGAACGTATTTCACGTACCCTCTAAAGAGAAGCTTGAATCCTCAAGAGTCACTCCAAGACATCCGCGATCGGGTCAAGACAAAGGTCCATCTGCCAATCCCTAGCGCCCTTGTCAAACATCCTCTGTTCAATCTCGTCGCCGCTGGGACGCTTCGGATCAAGAGGCGCCCACGCCAAGTAACGCTGAATACGAGGTTCAAGAATGACCTCGGGAGCAATACCGATTTCTTCAGAAAGCTCGGTCATTGCCCCGCGAACAGCCACCAATCGCGCTGCAGCGTCAGGATCGATACGACCCCAGTTTCGCGCTTCGGGAACTGAACCTGGACGATGAGGAAGACGTAGCGGTGGCAATTCGTCCTCATTTGCCGTTTCGGCCAGTCGGATCGCGCGTAACCAACGGTCAGCGTATTGCCTGGCAACAGGGGAGCGGAACTCAGAAATCGACAGCAACATGCGCTTATTCCGCGGAGGATTCAGCGCAGCCTGCACCAGAGCAGCATTGCGCACCAAACGACCGGGTGCCTTATCAAGTTCCTGAGCGATTTCTTCGCGCGCCTCCCACAAAGCCTTGAGGACTCCTAGGTTGCGCCGGCCTCGTATCTTTCCCGCGCCGGGCAGATTTCGCCAGCGGTCCCTCTTGGGCGCAGGCGGATCCAGGTGAGCTAGGTAGTCGCATTCTTCTTCCATCCACTCCCAGCGACCCGCGTCGTTCAGTTGGATGGACAAACGACGGTAAAGTTCCGTCAACAATTCGACATCGAGGGCCGCGTAGCGAAGCCAGTCCTTCGATAGTGGACGAACCGACCAGTTAGATGCCTGGTGGTCTTTCACGAGGCCCAAACCGAGCACCTGCTCGCATACGGCAGCAAGACCGAATTTCTTTAACCCCAGAAGACGCGCGCCGACCTCAGTATCAAACAACGACGGGGGATTGAGTCCCACCTGTCGCAAATTCGGCAGATCCTGCAACGCGTCGTGCAAAAGCCATACGTCGTTCACGCCCGCTTGAAGTGACGACAAGTCAGGCAATGCGGCTGTATCGATCAGGAAGGTACCAACGTCTTCGCGTCGAATCTGAACCAAGTAGGGGTCGTTGCCATAACGGAAGCCTTGGGCGCGCTCAACATCCACAGCGATGGGAGTGAGTCCTTGCTCTAGGTTGCGCCTCGCTTGATCAAGCGCATCAGGTGTATCGATGACACTAGGTACGCCTTCGCGCGGGGTAACGATCAGCTCTGGAGAATCAGTATCGCCGTCAGGTAAACCGCCGGTGTGGTGAATGTGCACTCTTAGACTCCCTCAAGGAATCGCTGGGATGCCACACCACTGGTACGAAGCATCAGATCTGTCCAAGCTCGTAGGTGGGCTCCTAAGTCGGTAGTCGAAGGGGTCCACGAGGCTCGGATTTCGACGTTGAGAGTGGAGCCTCGCAATGAAAGACCGCCAAATGATTCTGAAAACTCCCGGGTGACTGTTCCCGTCAGGTCGTGATACGCTGCGCCTTCTTCAACCAGGCAATCATCTGTCCATGCCCAGAGAGCTTCGGTGAGCAACGGGTCATGCCCCATTTCAGGGTCAACTTGCGAACGTAACTGCGCAACCAGGCGGTATGTTCCATTCCAGCCGGCTTGCTCGTCGGGATCATGCAGGATGACAAAACGTCCCTGAGCAAGAGGTTCTCTGCCATCGTTGGCCAATGTTCGCATGACAAGAGCTGCGGTGAAAGGCGCCATGCGTGAAGGTGGGGGAACTTCTTCGAACTCGAGAAGAGGATTATCGATAGTGCGACGCAGAGTTGCCAACGATTCAGCGAACTCTTCCATGCCAGCGCGATTATCCACGCACTTAGGCTAAGTGAGTGAAAGTAACCCCTTTGCTGGGCACGCCGTCCACTGCGAAAATGACCCGCCACGATTCACGTCACACTGAGCAATGACGTTGTTTTTCTTAACGCATCGCATCCGATAGTAGTTCTGTCACTTATAGAGTAAAAACATGCACATTCGGAAAAGGTACTGCCCACCTCTTCGCGGGGCGTATCGATGAGGAACTCGTTGCTGGTCCATCGTGTGTATCTAAGGAAGCCTGTACGCTCACCGAGGCTCTGAGTAATCTTTTCGCAAAATACTGCGGAAAACAGTGGCTGTGACGCGCGCAACGTTCGTTCGATTTCGCTTTTTGCGTGATTCCCTGTTAGTGTTTTCCCTGTTCGAAATGAACGCGTAAGTGTTCGAAGAGATACGCGGATGTGGCTCAGTTGGTAGAGCATCACCTTGCCAAGGTGAGGGTCGCGGGTTCGAGTCCCGTCATCCGCTCGGGCGATTGGCGCAGCGGGAGCGCGCTTCCCTGACACGGAAGAGGTCACTGGTTCGATCCCAGTATCGCCCACTCATTGTCTCTCAATACTTTTGGGACACGACGGGTAAATCCCAGTTCCAGATCAGTTGGGACAAGTTCGCGGATGTGGCTCAGTTGGTAGAGCATCACCTTGCCAAGGTGAGGGTCGCGGGTTCGAGTCCCGTCATCCGCTCGTTGAGCCCCGGATTCAACCTTTCCGATGGGTCAAGCGTGGTGGGTTGGCCGAGAGGCGAGGCAGCGGCCTGCAAAGCCGTATACACGGGTTCGAATCCCGTACCCACCTCGGGCGATTGGCGCAGGGGTAGCGCGCTTCCTTCACACGGAAGAGGTCACTGGTTCGATCCCAGTATCGCCCACTCAATGATTTCGTCTTTCCTGCGGGAAAGACGTTTTTTGTTACCTCGTGGCAGGTCACCCAGTAATGAGGGTTTCCCTTATATCCTTGAAAGAGCAAAACAGGTAGGCTGATCGGGCGCGCACAAAGGTGGTTTGAATTCATGGTCTCTTCTCGCTCACGAGTGATTCTTCCCGTGATCTTGGGTGGCGATTTTGGTGTTTACGGAATCGGTCGCTCTTTCAACGAGGCCTTTGGATGTCGATGCCTGTGCGTATCAAACGAGCCCACCGTGTCCATCACGGGCTCGAACTTCTTCGACGTTCATCACATCGAAGCAGACGCATCTGACGACGTTCTTCTTCACGAACTTTGTGCAATTGCCAAAGAAAACGCTGATAAAGCATTGATTCTGATGGCAAACCATGACCTGCATTCAACCTTCATTGCTCGCAACTACGACCAGCTCGGCGAATACTACGCGCTCCCGTTCCCATCCCTGGAAACGATTGAGCTTCTTACAGACAAAGTCGCTTTTGCGCAGGCGTGTGAAGACGCTGGCATTGATGCGCCTCGAGGTATCGGCGTCGACATGTCTGACTATTCCGATCAGTGGGTTGCACCTTCGATTCCCTTCGACTTCCCGATTGTTGCCAAGGCTGCCAGAGCAGATGCCTACGATCGTCTGCACTTTGAAGGCAAACGCAAGATTTGGTTCCTCGAAGATGAGGTCGAATTGGCGCAGATGTGGAGAACGCTCGGAGAAGCCGGATTCCGCGATCTTTTTCTTGTCCAGGAACTGATCCCTGGCGACAACACCGCAATGCGTTCCATCACCGCATACGTCGATAGCCACGGCGAGGTGACGTTGATCGGCTCGGCGCGAGTGCTTCTTGAAGATCATGCACCGACCATGATCGGTAATCCGGTTGCCATGATCACCGAAGAATTCCCTGAACTGTGGCAACAAGCTGAACGCCTGCTGACACGTGCCGGATATCGCGGTTTTGCCAACTTTGACGTGAAGATCGATCCACGTGATAACCGCGCCGTATTCTTCGAAGTGAATCCTCGAATTGGACGCAACAATTGGTACATGACCGCAGGTGGAGCCAATCCGATGCTCGTCATGGTAGGCGATTTGATCGATGGGAAGCGCATGGAACACAAGCGCATTTCGCGTGAAATTCTCTATTCGATGGTTCCAGACCGACTGCTGTTGCGATACTTGCGAGATGAACCTTTGAAGAAGCGCGTGAAATCGTTGATCAAGAACCATCGTCGCTTTGATCCGCTGATCAATCCGCACGAGGACAATGCAAAGCGGAACATAATTGTTCGCTTGCAACGTTTGAACCACTTCCGAAAATTTGCTCTCTACTATCCTCGACCGACTGACCGCTCATTCTGAGCCCATGACTACTTGCTGGGTGAACAGAGACGAAAGGCTTTACATGACTTCCACGAGTCTGCGACCGATTAACGCACGCGACATGCAACATGCTGTTTCCGGTGTGGGTGGACTTCCTATCGAACAGTCGCAGCAGTGGGAAGAGTTTTCAGCTGCACAAGGACATCCTCTCTGGGCGGGGGAGCTTGGTCGCCTTGCTTGGTATGAGAACGACAAATGCATCGCTGTCATCGCGCTGTTTGAATACAAGCTTCGCGCGTTGCGCTACTTGTGGGCAAAATCAGGTCCCGTCTGGATTCGCGAGGCCACTCCTGAACGCGAGGAACGCCTGCGCAAGGACCTACTGAAGTTTGTTCGCAGTCGCGATCGCGGAATTGTCTTCATCCGTCTGCATTCGTGGTTTGCTGCCAAGGATCTTGAAGAACCGTTGCAGATCGTGACATATGACCGCACCGTCATCATCGAAACCGGACGCGGGGATCGCGATGCAGTGCTCGAATCATTGACCAATGGTGGCAGGCGCACGCTTCGTCGTTCAACGAAGAAAGCCGATGAGTTCGGCGTTCAGATCCACGAGGAAACCGAGGCTGCATCAGTTGATTTTTCACCGTACTACGAGGTCCTGAAGCAAACAGCGGAGCGTGATGGATTCCGTCCACACCCCATCGGCTATTACCAGTCTCTGTTGCGCATCCTGGGGTCACAGCACGCTCGCGTATTCACTGCTCGTACGCAGGACAACGAGATCCTCTGTTGGGATCTGGTGTTGCTGAACGGGAAGAATGCTCAAGCTGAGTACGGCGCTTCTTCGGATCGCGGTCGCCGCTTGGGAAGTCCTGCGTTCTTGGATGTTGAGGTTGCACTCCTCCTTGGTAGCGAAGGCTTTAAAGGGTTCGATCTTCGAGGCATTCATTCTCCGCGTAATTCAACGCTGTTCCACGTTGGCCGCTACAAGCTTGCTTTCGCGACTTCATACACAGATGTTGCTGGCGCTTGGGATCTGCCCGTGTCGCGCCCGCAGTACATCATGGTGCGTTCGTTGCTGAATGTGAAACGAAAGTTGCGTCGAGTTTCCCGTTAGTCACCTCTTTCGTCTCCGTCAGTTGTACACACGTGCGTCGAGATTTGTCCGTTGGTTGGTTCACTGAGGGGGTCGGGTGCGGTGATGAGGTGACTGGGCGAGTAGACTGTCAGCGGTATATTCATCGTTTGATCAAGGAGACATTCGTGTCCAGCATCGACCTCGTCATCGACCAAGAGAAGCAGACCGTGGAAAGTGGAACCACGGGTACTACTTGGTATGAGCAGCGTCGTGAGGTCGTTGCCCTCATGATTGACGGCACTCCTCGCGACCTGTTCACTGAATTTAAAGAGGGAATGACGGTCGAGGCAATCACTATTGATTCGCCCGCTGGCTTGGACATTCTTCGCCACAGCGCCACTCACGTGCTGGCTCAGGCAGTTCAGGACACCTTCCCGGATGTCAACCTTGGTATTGGTCCGTTCATTACCGATGGCTTCTATTACGACTTCGGCAATATCGATTCGGTCACCCCCGAACTGATGCGTGAACTCGAAAAGAAGATGAAGCGCATCGTGAAGGAAGGCCAGTCGTTCGTCCGTCGCGTCATTTCTGAGGACGAGGCGCGTGTTGAGCTCGCAGACCAGCCGTACAAGCTGGAACTTGTCACCACGAAGGGCTCGGGTGCAGAAGGTGCTTCAGTTGAGGTCGGTGGCCACGAGCTCACCATGTACGACAACGTTCGCAGAGACGGCACCGTTGCATGGAAAGACCTCTGTCGCGGACCGCACCTGCCGAACACCCGCCTGATCGGCAACGGCTTTGCGCTCACCAAGGCATCAGCCGCCTATTGGAAGGGCGACCAGTCCGGAGATCACCTGCAGCGTATCTACGGCACTGCGTGGGCCTCGAAGGACGACCTCGTCGCCTACCAGGAGCGTATCAAGGAAGCCGAACGTCGCGATCACCGTCGCCTGGGCGCAGAACTTGATCTGTTCTCCTTCCCGGAGGAAATTGGCCCCGGCCTTGTCGTCTTCCACCCCAAGGGGGGCATCCTGCGTCACGAGATTGAGAAGTATGTGATCGAACGCCACGAGCAGTTTGGCTTCGATTTCGTTCACACCCCCGAGATCTCTAAGGGCGGTCTGTTCCACACTTCCGGCCACCTGCCGTACTACGCGGACACGATGTTCCCGCCCATGCAGGTTGACGAGGAACGCGACGAAGAAGGCAACATCACAAAGGCTGGCCAGGAGTACTACCTCAAGGCCATGAACTGCCCGATGCACAACCTGATCTTCCGCTCACGCGGTCGTTCCTACCGTGAACTTCCCGCACGATTCTTCGAGATGGGCCACGATTACCGCTACGAGAAGAGCGGTGTTGTCCACGGCCTGACCCGTATGCGTGGCTTCACTCAGGATGACTCGCACACGTACTGCACGCCCGAGCAGGCAGGCGAAGAAATTCGCTCGCAGATCAATTTCTTCCTGTCCATCTTGGAAGCATTTGGCCTGAATGACTTCTATCTTGAACTGTCGACGCGCGACGAAGACGGCAAGAAGAAGGACAAGTTCATCGGTTCCGATGAAGACTGGGCGAACGCCACGAAGGCTCTTGAAGACGCCTGCTCGGCAACCGGTCTGCAACTGGTTCCAGATCCGGGTGGCGCAGCATTCTACGGTCCGAAGGTTTCCGTGCAGGTCAAGGATGCTATCGGCCGTACGTGGCAGATGTCGACCATTCAGTACGACTTCAACCAGCCTGAGCGTTTCGACCTCGAATACACGGCTGCTGATGGCTCACGCCAGCGCCCGGTCATGATTCACTCGGCGAAGCTTGGCTCCGTCGAACGCTTCATCGGTGTTCTGACCGAGCACTACGCGGGTGCATTCCCAGCATGGCTTGCTCCAGTCCAGGTGAAGATTATCCCGGTTGCCGAGGCGTTTGCTGACTATGTCGACCAGGTCGCCGCCAAGCTCAAGGCCGAAGGCATCCGCGTAGAGGTTGACCACTCCGACGATCGTTTCGGTAAGAAGATCCGAAACGCATCGAAGGAAAAGGTTCCCTTCACCCTGATTGCTGGTGGCGAAGATGTTGAAGCCGGTGCGGTGTCCTTCCGTTTCCGTGACGGCTCGCAGGACAACGGCGTGGCCATCGACGATGCTGTTGCCCGCATCGTGAACCATGTCCGTAGGCGCAACAACTCGGACCTTTTTGTCGAGCAGGACTGAACACCATGAGTGACGTTGAGCCACTGGTTGAAGATTCCCGTGAAATAGCGGGCGCTCCGGATGCCTTCAAACGTTTTTGGACGCCGTACCGCATGGCGTATATCAATGGCGAAGGCAAACCATCAGACTCAACGGATCACACCTGCCCGTTCTGCGCAGCTCCATCGAAGAGCGATGAGGACGCCTTGATCGTCTATCGCGGTCGCCGTGCGTTCGTGCTGATGAACCTGTTCCCTTACAATTCTGGGCACCTTCTGGTCTGTCCGTACCGTCACGTCGCTGACTACACGGATTTAACCGATGAAGAGCGCATTGAAGTGGGGGAGCTGACGGCTACCTCTATGCGAGTTCTTCGCGCTACTAGTGGGCCGCAGGGCTTTAACCTGGGGATGAATCAGGGTGATGTCGCCGGAGCGGGAATTGCTGCTCACCTGCATCAACACATCGTTCCGCGCTGGCTTGGGGATGCTAACTTCCTGCCGATTATTGCTCAGACGAAAGCTGTTCCCCAGCTTTTATCAGATGCGCGCCACATGCTCGCTGACGCCTGGCCGAAGGAATCCTGATGCTTGGAAATCACGGTCGTTCAATGACGAAGACGATCTTTACACCGCTTGCACGCCTCCTCGCCAAACTTGGGGTCAGTGCGAATGCGGTGACGATCATCGGAACAATTGCCAGCGTTGGTGTCGCGTGCGCGACTATTCCATTCGGCTACGTCTGGCAAGGCGGCATTGCGCTGGGCCTCGTTCTTTTCGCAGACTCAGTTGACGGCACACTGGCACGTATGACGACAGGTGGGTCGCGCTTCGGCGCCTTCCTTGACTCAACGCTGGACCGTATTTCCGACGGCGCAGTATTCGCATCAGTGTGCGCGTGGTTGATCTTCGGATGGGAGCCTTCAACCGCACGCACGGTTGGACTGGTTGGAGGACTCATCGCCATCGTCGGTACCGGAGCCGTTCCCTACGCTCGAGCACGCGCCGAATCCATCGGAGTTCTGGCCAAAGTTGGTATCGCGGAACGAACCGATCGGTTGATCGTTGTCCTCGTCGGGGCGGCTTTGACCGACTGGGGATGTGGACAGTGGTGGGCCGTCGCAGGCCTCATCTGGGTCGCCTTCGCCTCTCTATTCACCGTCGGCCAGCGAATCGCATTTACTGCTGGTGCACTGAAGAAGATCGACGGCCATATCTGAGAAGCCCCGCGTCTACGCAGGCAATTAACGGAGAATCAGTGACATACGAAAGTGCATCATCCGGTCCTGGAGAACAGTTCCGACTTTCGCGTATTCGCCCCGACGTGCCCAGAGCAAACATGGTTTCTCCGACGACGCATTATTCAGCGCCAATGTGGGATGTACCCCAGCCTCGACATTTTCGCCTTCCGCGCTTCGAAACGTCAATCATTGCTGTCTCAGCGATCTGTATCGCGCTGAGCATTTACGGATACATTTCGCTGAGCGACGTATCAACCACCGCCTACTTAGCATTCCTTGCGTCCTTCCCTCTGATCGTTGTTCTGGGGTTCTTCATTCACTTGGATCGTCATGAGCCAGAACCCTTGTGGACAAAAATCGTTGCTTTCGTCTGGGGTGCGGGCGTCGCCATTGTCGGGGCATCCATGCTGAACTCTGCACTGCTCCTCAACGCCACGCTGGTACTTGGCGACGAAATGGAAGCAATGCGGTGGACAGCCGTATATGTTGCCCCTCCGGTCGAAGAAACACTCAAAGCACTCGGTGTTCTGTTCATCATCCTCGCCCGTAGAAGCACCATTCATTCCCTGATCGATGGTATTGTCTATGCCGGCTTTTCCGGCGCAGGCTTCGCTTTTATCGAGAACATTCAATACTTCCTGCAGGCAAGTCAAGAAGGATCAGCGGCCCTGACCGTCACTGTCATCCTTCGTGGGGTTTTCAGCCCATTCCTGCACCCGATGGCCACATCATTCACCGGCCTTGCTCTCGCTTTTGCGCTGATTCGCCTACGCTCCTGGCTACCCCGTACCATCGTCAGCCTTCTGGGATTAAGCATCGCAATGTACGTTCACGGATTGTGGAATTATGCGGGAACCTCAGAAGCTACCAGTTTTATTACCAACTATCTCTTTGTCGAGATTCCACTGTTCGTCGGCTGGATGATTGTGCTGACCTGGATTTCACGACGCGAATTGAAGACCGTTCGTGAAGGGCTCATTCCCTACGTCCAAGCCGGATGGGTCCTTCCCGCCGAGGTGGTCATGGTCAGTGAGAAAGCCGGTCGCAGAACTGCGATGAACTGGGTGAAGCCTGCGGGCAAGGACGCGCAAAAAGCAATGAGACGATTCCTTTCTCATCTTGCCGCCCTGGGGCTTGATCAAAAGCTCCAAGAACGTTTGGGTGCGGATGATTCTCGCATCGAACTCGACCGACAGTTGGTTGCTCAGGTCAGTCAAGATCGTCAGTTCTTCCTCAATGCGATGACACAGACGACATTGAATAACGCGAGGTAATCCATGTCTGGTCTTGATGAAAACGAATGGCCGGTGGATGCAGACGGCTACCCGCACCGACAAGCGGCTCGCGTGATCCTTTTTGATGAGAATGGCAGATTGCTCCTTGCCAAAGGACACGATCGTGATCAGCCGGAACGCCAGTGGTGGTTCACCATCGGTGGCGGAATCATGGAGGGGGAGAATCCCGCAGAAGCAGCCTGTCGAGAGCTCTTTGAAGAAACGGGGATTGTCTTAGAACCCGATGCTCTTGTTGGCCCCGTGATCTATCGTGAAGCAACCTTCGACTTTTTATCCATTACCGCCAAACAGGACGAGTGGTTCTTCATCGCTCACACTCAACGTGTCACGCTGAACAATGATGGGTGGACCGACCTAGAACGCGACGTGATCGACGAACAGCGCTGGTGGGATCTCGATGAGCTTGCTCAACGGGCGCTAAACGGCGAGGTCTACCCCCTCAACCTTGCGAATCTTGCCCAATCATGGGTGAACGGTTGGGACGGTCAGCTTCACCGTATTCGTGAATCAAGCGCCTGCCAAGGAAGCGCTGAAGAGTGAACGTATCGGATCGGATGACCATTTCCGATCCGATACGCCTTTAATCAAAAAGCTCCGACAATTGAGAATTTGTTGGTACTCAGTGTGCGCCTAGGTGCGAGGAACCCCAGATAGTCCCAATGGCTCAATCAAGAGATCCAGTTGTGCAACGTTCAGCGAATACTTCACTTGCTCACGAACTGTGGGCTTCGCGCAGAAAGCAATTCCCAAGCCTGCCCGTTGGAGCATTGGAATATCGTTTGCTCCATCTCCGATGGCGACTGTCTGGTTAACATCCAGTCCGTGCAATAGACGCCACCCTTCCAACGCCTGCACCTTGGCGTCCGCGGTCACGATTGCCCCCAGGACCTTACCCGTCAAGAAGCCGTTGGTGACCTCAAGTCGGTTAGCCAAGTAATGATCGATGTTCAGCTGGTGACAAAGAGGAGCAACAACTTCCTCGAAGCCACCTGAGACCACACCGAAAAAACCACCGTGGGCATGAACCGCATCAATCAGATCGCACACACCGGGGGTGGGAGTGATCGAATGAAGAACCTCATCGAACACCGTAGCGGGAACGCCCGCCAAGGTGGAGACACGGAGGCGCAAAGATTCGGCGAAGTCTATCTCGCCGTTCATTGCCCGCGCGGTGATGTCAGCAACCTGCCCGCGCGTCCCAGCGAAATGCGCCAACTCTTCGATGACTTCTTGGGCGATCAAAGTCGAATCAACATCAGTGACGATCAGGCGAGGCGGGGGTGAAAATGCGTCTCTCCCGAACGCCGAAGCATCCGGGAGAGAACGGGGTGTATTACTCAACGGGTAACAACCGTTCCTTTGGGGACAACGGTGATACCGGAATCCGTAACGGTGAAGCCACGTTCCCGGTCGCGCGTGAGGTCAAGACCAATGACAGCGCCTTCTTCAAGAACAACGTTCTTGTCGAGGATTGCCTTGGATACCACTGCGTGGCGACCAATACGGCACCCATCCATGACAACCGAGTCAGTGACTTGAGCCCAGGAGTGTATGTAGCAACCGGGGGAGATAACCGAGTGGTAGACCTCGCCACCGGAAATGATGACCCCGGGGGAGACGAAGGAATCAACAGCGTGACCCATTCGCGAGTGCTCTTCACCGTACACGAACTTAGCCGGTGGCAAGGAACCGTCGATCATCGTCATCGTCGGCCACTTGCGGTTGTACAGGTTGAACACGGGGTGGACTGAAATCAGGTCCATGTTGGCATCGTAGTAGGCATCGAGGGTACCAACGTCGCGCCAGTAGTTACGGTCGCGGTCGGTCGAACCCGGGACGTCGTTGTCTTGGAAGTCGTATACACCGCACTCGCCACGCTCGACGAACCACGGGATGATGTTGCCACCCATATCGTGCTTGGACTCGGGGTTGTGTGCGTCCTCGCGGAGAGCCTTGATCAGGTCCTTCGTGGTGAACACGTAGTTGCCCATGGAAGCGAGCACCTTGGTGGGATCGTCGGCAAGGCCGGCAGCGTTCTTCGGCTTTTCGAGGAACTGGTTGATCTTGCCGTCTGCCGAGTCGATCACGCCGAGAGCGGAAGCAAGTTCGATCGGCTGACGGATGCCTGCGACCGTGGCCGGGAGTCCAGAATCGATGTGGTGCTGCACCATCTGAGAGAAGTCCATACGGTAGATGTTGTCGGCACCAATGATGACGATGTAGTCGGGTTGCTCATCATCGACGATGTTCAGGGACTGGTAGATAGCGTCAGCGCTACCCAAGTACCAGTGAGGCCCGCGACGTTGCTGAGCCGGAACAGGGGCGATGAAGTTACCGAGAAGGGGAGATGTGTACCAGGTCTTGGTGACGTGGCGGTCAAGCGAGTGGGACTTGTACTGGGTCAACACGATGATCTTCAAATAACCGGAGTTCACGATGTTGGACAGAGCAAAGTCGATCAAACGATAGTGTCCGCCGAAGGGAACAGCGGGCTTAGCGCGGTCGTCGGTCAGCGGCATCAGTCGCTTCCCCTCACCACCTGCAAGAACAATTGCGAGAACATGATTTTTGGCCATGGGCTAAGCCTATGAGAGTCAGTGTGATCCTGCACGCATATTCCACTGTGTGGCGCCCATCACATATGGTCATTGAATGCGCAACTGTGTGCACGCATGCGGGGATTCGTCGGTGAGTGCTCTGTGCCCGCGATAGGCTAGCTCAAGAAGTTTGTGCCTTCCCTGAAAGGACCATCATGCGCGTTGACCTGCTGACCCGCGAGTATCCGCCCTTTGTTTATGGAGGTGCAGGTGTTCACGTTACTGAACTTGCTAAAGTTCTGCGTCCCCGCCTCGACGAGGTTCGAGTTCACGCGTTTGACGGGCCTCGTGAACCCGGAACCGAAGGAGCCGAAACTGGAGTCGTCGGCCACGCTGACCTAGTGGAACTGGCAGGAGCGAACGCGGCACTGAAGACACTCGGGGTAGATCTTTCCATCGCGGCCCAGACCGAAGGCGCAGACTTGGTTCACTCGCACACCTGGTACGCAAACTTTGCCGGCCATCTTTCGGCTCTGCTTCACGACATTCCGCACGTCATTTCAGCACACTCTCTGGAGCCCTTGCGCCCCTGGAAAGCCGAGCAGCTGGGTGGTGGCTACCGCATTTCTTCCTACATCGAGAAGACGTCGTACGAGGCCGCGGCCGGCATTGTTGCAGTTTCGAACGGTATGAAGGCCGACATTGTGCGCTCCTACCCGAACGTTGATGACGCGAAGGTTCACGTCATTCACAACGGCATTGATCTGGCGAAGTGGCGTGCTCCGTCTACCGACGCTGAACGCGAGAACCAAGAACGCGTTCTGAAGACGTATTCGATTGATCCGACCAAGCGAACCGTTGTGTTCGTTGGACGCATTACGCGTCAAAAGGGTCTGCCCCATTTCCTGCGCGCAGCGAACCTGCTTCCCGATGACGTTCAGATTGTTTTGTGTGCGGGTGCTCCCGATACTCCGCAGATTGCAGCCGAAGTCGACGCGCTTGTGAAGGACCTGCAGGCGAAGCGTCAGGGCGTCATCCTCATCTCTGAGATGCTCCCGCAGCCCGACATTGCAGCAATTCTGGATGCGTCGACCGTGTTCATCACCCCGTCGGTCTACGAGCCACTCGGTATCGTGAACCTCGAAGCGATGGCGCTGGGCCTGCCCGTTGTTGGTACGGCAACTGGCGGTATTCCCGATGTCATCGTCGACGGCGAGACCGGCTATCTGGTTCCGATCGAACAAATGAATGACGGCACCGGCACTCCTCTGAAGCCCGATACCTTCGTTCATGATATGGCCGAGCGCCTGATCGCAGTCCTCGATAACCCTCAGGGCGCCAAGACGATGGGAGTGGCAGGCCTGACGCGTGCTCGCGACCACTTCTCTTGGGATGCCATCGGCCAGAAGACCGCGGATCTGTATCGCACACTGGTGTGAGTCAGCCGATCATATTTCGGTGACAAAGGTAGGCTTATAGGTATGACTTATGTCCTTGAATGTGTGGATGCAACTGTAAGCAAACGTGGAACTGCGATTCTTGATTCGGTGTCTTTTAGCACCGAGCAAGGCCAGCATTGGGTGATTCTTGGCCCGAATGGCGCGGGTAAGACAACTCTTATCCGAGCGCTAGCCGGTCGTGAAGCATTGGCGCAGGGCACCGTGAAACTTGATGGCGAAGACATTTTTGCTCTCGACCGTCAAGAACTTGCTTCCCGCGTTGCACTTGTTTCGAAGTCGCTTGCCCCCTCCATTCGTGCACACCAAACTGTTCGCGACCTTGTTCGCACGGCAGCGTGGGGTATCGCAATTCATCGCGACGAAGAATACGAAGCTCAAGATGATGCGCGTTGCGACAATCTGCTTGTTGCTTTCGGTATTGATCATTTGGCGGATCGTCAGTTTGGAACTCTCTCTGAGGGCGAAGCGCAACGTGTGTTGCTTGCTCGAAGCCTGATGACAGACCCGGAGGTCCTGATTCTTGATGAGCCCACCGCTGGCTTGGATCTTGGCGCCCGCGAACTATTGATCGGAGCTCTTGAAGAGATCATTTCCGGTCCGCATGCTCCGCAGGTCATTTTGGTTACACACCAGGTGGAAGAAATTCCCAGCGGAATGACGCACGCGGTCTTGATGGACGGAGCAAAGGTCGTCCAGTCGGGTGTCATTGATTCCGTCATCACCGGAGTGAATCTGTCAGCGACGTATTGTCTGCCTCTGAGCGCCGGTAACGACAACGGACGCTGGTGGGCTCGCGCCGTCAGGTAAGTCTCTTCATAGGTATCACCGTGGACACGTCGGACAAAGGGGAGTGTGTATGACGCACGCTTTGTGGTGGGTGATTGTTGCCATCGTTCTTGGACTGATTGAGATGGCAACGGTTGACCTTGTGTTCCTCATGCTTGCCATCGGTGGTTTAGCAGCGGCGTTAACCTCTCTTGTTGTCCCTGGGCTCTGGCCCGAAGTCGGCGTTTTTGTGGTCTGCTCGCTGGTCTTTCTTTGTGCGCTTCGTCCGTGGCTGAAAATGCGTATGCTCTGGTCGCAAACGAACGTGAAAACCAATGTGCACGCCTTGATTGGGCGACAGGTCGATGTGATTGAAACCGTGAACGCCAGCAGTGGTCGCGTGAAACTTGATGGCGAAGTCTGGTCTGCCCGCACAATCGACGAGAAGCCCCTTCTTGTGGGCGAGCATGCGTATGTGTGCGAGATCGACGGTGCTACGGCGGTTGTTACATCCGTCGAGAACCGTAGTAAAACATTCGAAGAACAGAAAGGGTGAGTGTCGCCGTGGAGATGAGTATTGGTCCCTTCGTTGCTGGGCTCCTGTTGATCCTTGTTGTGGTCATCCTTGCCAAGAGCGTCCAGATTGTTCCCCAGCCTCGCGCGTTGGTGATCGAGCGCCTCGGTCGTTTTCACACGGTAATGTACGGTGGTTTGCATGTGCTGATTCCGTTCTTTGACCGTATTGCAGCGCGCGTTGACCTGCGTGAACAGGTCACCAGCTTCCCTCCACAGCCGGTGATTACCGCCGATAACGTCGTGGTTTCCATCGACTCGGTGATTTACTACCAGGTCACGGATCCAATGCACGCGACCTACGAGATTGCGAACTTCATTCAGGCAATCGAACAGCTGACGGTGACGACGCTCCGTAATGTCATTGGCTCGCTCGACCTCGAGCAGACGCTGACGAGTCGCGACTCGATCAACACTCAGCTTCGTGGTGTTCTTGATGAAGCAACGGGACGCTGGGGTATCCGCGTGAATCGCGTTGAGTTGAAGGCAATTGATCCGCCACCGTCGATTCAGCAGGCCATGGAACAGCAGTTGCGAGCCGAACGTGATAAACGTGCAGCGATTCTGACTGCTGAAGGTGTCCGTCAGTCGCAGATCCTTCAGGCTGAGGGTGAAAAGCAGTCCGCCATCTTGAAGGCTGAAGGACAAGCTCAGGCGGCTGTCACTCGCGCCCGCGGTCAAGCAGAAGCTATCGGTACCGTCTTCCAGTCGATCCACGAGGGCAATCCAACGCCTGATCTGCTGAGCTACCAGTACTTGCAGATGCTTCCGGAACTTGCCAAGGGGGATTCGTCGAAGGTGTGGGTTGTTCCCACCGAACTGACGGCTGCTCTGGATTCCATTGCGAAGGGTTTTAACCCGAACAAGTAAAACTGTCCGGTGTGGACGACGTGTTCTTGACCATCCCCCTCACCATCGCCCCCGATTGAAAGAAGAGACTCGTGGACTCCATCCAGGAAAAGGTTCTGCGCGAGGTTGCTGCCCGCGACATTCGCTTTATTCGCCTGTGGTTTACAGATGTCGCTGGTGTCTTGAAGTCTGTAGCAATTGACCCGGGCGAGTTGGAAGATGCTTTCGCTGAAGGTATCGGTTTCGACGGTTCGGTGATTGAAGGCATGACCCGCGTGCACGAGTCCGACATGTTGCTGCGTCCGGATGCTTCGACATTCCAGATGTTGCCGTGGCGAGGGGAAGAAGATCCCGTTGCTCGAATGTTCTGCGACGTGTTGACCCCCGATGGTCAGGCTGCACGTAGTGACCCTCGCGGCGTGTTGGAACGCGTTGTTGAACGAGCCCAAGAGCGCGGCTTCACTGTGATGGTTCACCCTGAGATTGAGTTCTATCTGCTCCAACAGCCGATCAGTGTCGACAACTTGAAGCCTGTTGATTCTGCGGGGTATTTCGATCATGTTGCGCGTGGGCATTCGAATGATTTCCGTCGTCGCGCGGTTCGTATGCTCGAAGATATGGGCATTGCGGTCGAGTTCTCTCACCACGAAGGTGGCCCCGGTCAAAATGAAATCGACCTGCGTGCAGTCGATGCGGTGAGTGCTGCCGACAACATCATGACCGCTCGAACCGTCATCGAAGAGGTCGCGTTGCGCGAGAACCTTGCCGCACTGTTTATGCCCAAGCCCTTTATTGACCATCCGGGTTCGGGTATGCATACGCACCTTTCACTGCTCGAAGGTGAAGAAAATGCCTTCTACGATCCGTCAGGTGACTATCAGCTGTCACGCACGGGGCGCCACTTCATTGCGGGGCTCTTGGAACATGCTCGCGAGATCGCTGCTGTCACCAATCAGCACGTGAACTCCTATAAGCGCCTCTGGGGTGGGGGCGAGGCTCCGTCTTACGTGTGCTGGGGTCATAACAATCGCTCCGCGTTGATTCGAGTCCCGCTGTACAAGCCTGAAAAGCGTACGGCAGCACGCATTGAGTACCGTGCCTTGGATCCGGCTGCGAACCCGTATCTTGCACTCGCCGTTCTGATCACTGCAGGTCTTGACGGCATTGAACATCGCCTCGAACTTGTCCCCGAAGCTGAGGACAATGTTTGGGATCTGACGGATCGCGAACGCCAGGTGATGGGGATCGAGGCTCTGCCGACGTCATTGGCTTCCGCGGTTCGTTTGATGCGCGAATCTGACTTGGTTGCCGGTGCTCTTGGTGAAGAGGTCTTCGACTACGTTGTGCGCAACAAGGAAAAGGAATGGCGTGAGTACCGCCAGCAGGTGACGCCTCAGGAGATTCGCCAGTTCCTCAAGGTCTACTGATGGAGGTCGTCCCTAAGGACCTCCGCGGTAGCGGTTTCTTGGATCCGGTGCGAGCAGCGTCATTTTTGGCTGACCTACCCGGCGAGCTAGGCGAGTGGCTACCGCTGTTCAACGCCTGCGCCGATCCAGATTCCGCGCTGGTAACCTGCCTGCGTTTTCACGAGGCCGCCCCTACTCAATTAGCCGCAATCGCTGAACACGGGGGCAATGGGCTTCGGCGCCTGGTCGCGGTTTTTGGTGCATCT
The DNA here is from genome assembly GCF_000296505.1 of Schaalia turicensis ACS-279-V-Col4. Taxonomy (GTDB): domain Bacteria; phylum Actinomycetota; class Actinomycetes; order Actinomycetales; family Actinomycetaceae; genus Pauljensenia; species Pauljensenia turicensis_A. The sequence goes on along the minus strand of NZ_JH815209.1, from coordinate 203,166 downwards.
TCCTGGTGGGGCGATTACCTGATTGCTGACCCTTCACGCATTGATGGCTTGCTTGTTGAACCCGATGAACCGTTGACGGAGCTCCTTCAAGCAGTGGGGGCTGATCCAGCGTCGCAGATGCCCGTTGCGGGTCCCGGCTACAACGGCGACGATGTGCGTCGTGCGTATCGCAGAGTTTTGTTGGACCTCGTTGCTGACGATGCTACGCACCCGAACCCACCCGATTATATGCCGGAAGTCGGTGTGCGCCTTGCGGCGCTTGCTGACGCTGCACTCGAAGCTGCCCTCGCACTGGCACGACGAGATATTGATCCGCAGGGTAATGCTCGTCTTTCGATTATTGCGATGGGAAAAACAGGCGCTCAAGAACTTAACTACATTTCCGACGTTGACGTGATGTACGTTGTTGCCCCGGCTGAGGGTGTTGATGAGCGTAGTGCCATCGAACTGGGTACGCGCATGGCAGCGCTTTCGGCTCAGGTATGTTCGGGTCCGGGTAATGAACAGCCACTCTGGAGCGTGGATGCGAATCTGCGTCCCGAAGGGCGTCATGGTGCGCTTGTGCGAACACTTGACTCGTTCACACAGTATTGGGATAAGTGGGCTGAAACGTGGGAGTTCCAGGCTCTTCTTAAAGCTCGCCCGGCAGCTGGCGATATGGAGCTTGGTCAGGCCTTTTTCCGTGTTGCTTCTCCGTACATTTGGAATGCTACGGGGCGTGATGGCTTTGTTGAAAATGCTCGAGCAATGCGACGTCGCGTTGAAAACACGATTCCCCGTCGTGAAGCTGACCGTGAACTGAAGCTCGGGCGAGGTGGCCTGCGTGATGTCGAGTTCACCGTGCAGCTGTTGCAACTGGTCCACGGTCGTACCGATGATTCGCTTCACGCCAGATCAACGTTGGATGCGCTGTCTCGCCTTAGCGACGGTGGTTATGTGGCGCGTAGCGATGCTCAAGAATTGCGTGAATGCTACTGCTTCCTGCGTGCTGTTGAACACCGTATTCAGCTTCAACGCATGCGTCGCACCCACCTGATCCCTACGTCAGCGAACGAACTTCGAGCGGTGGGTAGGGGAGTTGATCTTGAGCATTGTGGTAGTTCTGAGGCTCTGGCGAAGGAACTGAAACGCATTCGAGATCGTGTTCGAATGCTCCATGAGGACATGTTCTATCGTCCGATTGTTCAGGCAACTGCGGGCCTTAGCCCAGATGAAGCTACGTTGGACTCCGATGGTGCTCAGGCTCGTCTTCAAGCCATCGGCTATCGCGATCCCCGAGGAGCTCTTGCCCACATCACGGCCCTCTCGCAGGGCACAAGCAGGCGTGCGAAGATCCAGCGTCATCTTCTGCCCGTTTTTATTTCGTGGCTTTCCAACGGTGCAGATCCAGACCTTGGCTTGCTGAACTTTAGAGCTCTATCGGAGCAAATCGGTGATTCTCACTGGTATTTGGCTCTCCTGCGTGATTCCGGAGTTGCCGCATCCAGGCTCTGCGAGATGCTGCCGAACTCGAAGTGGATCGCTGAGGCTCTGTCACATCGCCCCGAAGCAGTCGCCTGGCTGGATCTTGATAAAGACCTCGCCCCTCGTGAAGCTGAGGTTTTGAAAGTCGAGGCGGCCTCGTTGATTGACCGCCACGCAGATTCGGATAAGGCCGCATATCGCGTGCGAGCCATGCGTTCGCGTGAACTTACTCGTGCTGCGATGAGCGATTTGGTGACTGGAATCGGAGCCAGGCGGCAGGCAATCTCCGATGCTACGGACGCAGCAGTTGTCGGCGCATTAGCGATTGCAACACGCGAAGAAGAACTCAAGAACGGTCACCGCGTCGACGTTGGGTTCGTGGCGATGGGACGTTACGGTGGGCGTGAATCAAACTATGCCTCCGACGCTGATGTCATGGCTTTTCATCGCGCGACCAATGGCGTGAGCGAGAGCGACGCTGTGAACGCTGCAACGACAATCATCAACCGCGTGAAAGCATTGCTGGGGACGGTCACAGCGCAGATGAGTGTCAGCGTTGACCTAGACCTACGTCCAGAAGGACGCAACGGACCGATGTCCAGAACCGTCGAATCGTACGCGGAGTATTACGACAAGTGGGCATCGACCTGGGAACGCCAAGCGCTCCTTCGGGCGCGCGTATTCGCCGGCCCCGATGATCTGATGCTTTCGATGGGGGAGCTAATCGACCGCGTGCGCTATGGCAGCGCGATTGACGAGGCCCAGATCAGAGACATTCGTCTGCTCAAAGCAAGAATGGAAAGCGAACGCCTGCCTCGTGGCATCGAACCCACGCGTCACGTGAAATTGGGGCCGGGTGGCCTGTCAGACGTCGAATGGATTGTTCAGCTTCTTCAGCTGAAACATGCTCATGCCGATGACTCTTTACGCACCTCGTCAACGATTGATGCTCTGCGCGCATTAACTCGTTCGGGATGGATTGCTCCTCATGATGCGAAGACGTTGGAAAATGCGTGGAGCCTCGCATCACAAATCCGGGCGGCGAACGTGCTGACAACCGGGCGAATGTCGGGAGTTAAACTCGATACCGTTCCCAGAGACTCGAAGGACCTTATCCCGCTGGCACGCGTTCTTGGATATGGTGCGGCAAGCGAGTGTGAGCTGGAAGAAGAATGGCTTCGTCGATCGCGCAAAGCACGCGCATTGATGGATACCTACTTCTGGAACTGAATATTGCCTTGCACACCAAGGCATGAAGAAGAAACGGAAACACAGTTGTGAAAATCGTCCTCGTGCGTCACGGACAGACCTACGCCAATGAAGCGCACGCTCTTGACACCTCTAGGCCTGGACTACCGCTAACCGCCGATGGGTTGGCTCAAGCTGCCGATCTTGCTTCGCGCTGGGAATCTGAAGTCGGGCAGGCTCCAACAGTGGTTGCTGTTTCACCTCTTTTTCGCACTCGCCAAACCTGCGCACCCCTATGCGCTAAGTATGCCCTGACTCCGCTGGTGAGACCAGGAATTCGTGAATTACGCTCAGGTGACGTTGAGATGAACGCTGACCCGTTCTCAGACTCCGTTTACGTTGAAGGAACGGGAAACTGGTCGCACGGTGCAACTCACATTCGTATGTCTGGCGCTGAAACGGGGGAGGACGCGCTTGCCCGTGCGTTGCCCGTTATCGCCGAAGTGGCTGGCCTCGTACTTGAGGAAGATCCGGACGGCGTGGGTGTGATCGTCGCCCATGGAGCCCTACTGCGCCTGCTGGCATCGACGCTTGCGCACAACATCTCCGGCACTCTTGTGATGACTCACTTCATGTCGAATACGGGAACCGTCATCTTGCAGTGGCCCACCGAACGATTCGGCACCTCCGTTCCTCACAACCCCGACGATCTGCGAGGTGCCTTCACTGGTCTGACGTGGAATAACCGTCCAGTTGATCAGTGGGACCTAGAGGATTGATCTCAAAGGGGAAACCCCGGTATCGCATGTAATCGGACAGAAATTCGCGGTGTTCATTGCATGACAGCCACGTCTTGGAATCCGCCCACGGGATTTTCGGGTTTGACCAGGTGATGATCCACACCGCCTGCGCATTACACTCGCGTGCCTGACACACACCGTCAGCGCGGCCTCGTCCCAATGCCATTGAACCTCCTCGATCCCTCACACTGTAATCTTTTCGCATGAGTCAATGCACGCTGATCCTTGTTCGCCACTCTGACCCGGAGTATTTCGCACTGTCGGATCACTCGCGACCGTTGACCGATCTTGGTCTCCGTCGGGCGCACGAGCTTGGCATCAAACTGCAAGCCGAAGTTGGAGACATCGAACTAGGGGTCAGCTCAACAGCAGTGCGCGCATGGCAGACCTTCGACGAGATCGCGAAGAACCTGCCAATGAGGACCACGTACAAGGATCGTTCAATCTACGATGCAGGGGCAGAGTCACTCATCGAAACGATTAACTCCCTGCCTGGAGAATCTGCACTGATTGTCGGACATCAGCCAACAATCGGCCATGTTGGATACCTGATCGGAGACGATAGTGCGAAAGCCGATCTTGGCACTGGCGTCGGTAAAGCGACTGCTCTGATCATTCAAAGCGAAGGAAGTTTCGCTGATTTTCGTCCCGGCGCGAACCTGCCAGTACGGATTGTCACCGTCCCACGCATGCTGTAATCGCAGAGTTCAAGGCTGACGGGCATTGGCATCGAACGTTTACTGTGTCCCATAGCCCACCTTTGAAGACGGTGACCTTTTACTAATCCCGCTAAGATATACGGGTACGCAATCCACCCTTCAAGGGAGCAGTAATGTCGGGACACTCTAAATGGGCGACCACCAAGCACAAGAAGGCCGCCATTGACGCGAAGCGCGGAAAGCTCTTCGCTCGTCTGATCAAGAATATTGAAGTTGCAGCACGCACCGGCGGCGGCGATCCCGCAGGTAACCCGACCCTGTATGACGCCATCCAGAAGGCAAAGAAGAACTCCGTTCCCGCTGACAACATCGATCGTGCTGTCAAGCGTGGCTCCGGTGCAGAAGCCGGTGGCGCGAACTACGAAACCATCATGTACGAAGGCTACGGCCCGAACGGCGTTGCATTCCTCGTCGAATGTCTGACCGACAACCGTAACCGTGCAGCTTCCGACGTCCGCCTTGGCTTTACCCGTCAGGGAGGCTCGCTGGCGGACCCGGGTTCGGTTTCCTACCTCTTCTCCCGTCGTGGCATTGTCGAGGTGGGCGCAGCAGACGGCGTTGACGAGGACACGATCATGGAAGCCGTTCTGGATGCGGGTGCTGAAGAAGTGACCGACACCGGTGATGGATTCGTCATCGAATCCGCAGCCTCCGATGTTGTCGAGGTCCGTAAGGCGCTCCAGTCAGCAGGTATCGATTACGATTCCGCTGAAGTTCAATTCGTCGCATCGACCGACGTTGAGGTTGACCTTGAAGGCGCACTGAAGGTTCAGAAACTGATCGACGCTCTGGAAGAATCTGACGACGTTCAGAACATCTACAACAACATGACGTACTCGGATGAGGTCCGCGCGCAGCTGGAAGAAGGGGAGTGACGATGGCTGACTTCACGTCGACTCGCGAAGTTGGTACCCCGCAGGTTAAGCGCGGTATGGCTCAGATGCTCAAGGGTGGCGTCATCATGGACGTCGTTACTCCAGAGCAAGCAAAGATCGCCGAAGATGCGGGCGCAGTTGCCGTCATGGCGCTCGAGCGCGTTCCTGCGGACATTCGCGCACAGGGTGGCGTTGCCCGTATGTCTGACCCGGATCTGATCGATGGCATCATCAACGCTGTCTCCATCCCGGTCATGGCAAAGGCTCGCATCGGCCACTTCGTTGAAGCTCAGGTTCTGCAGTCCCTCGGCGTCGACTACATCGACGAATCCGAGGTTCTCACCCCGGCCGATTACACCAATCACATCGACAAGTGGAACTTCACCGTTCCCTTTGTCTGCGGTGCAACCAACCTGGGTGAGGCGCTCCGTCGCATCACCGAAGGTGCAGCAATGATTCGCTCCAAGGGCGAAGCTGGTACCGGCGACGTTTCCAACGCGACGACGCACATGCGTAAGATCCGCGACCAGATCCGTCACCTCACCTCGCTTCCCGAAGATGAGCTCTACGTTGCTGCCAAGGAACTCCAGGCTCCCTACGAGCTGGTCGCCGAGGTCGCTCACGAAGGTAAGCTTCCTGTCGTTCTGTTCACCGCCGGTGGCATTGCTACCCCGGCGGACGCTGCAATGATGATGCAGCTCGGTGCTGAGGGTGTTTTCGTTGGATCCGGTATCTTCAAGTCCGGCGATCCGGCGAAGCGTGCAGCTGCCATCGTTAAGGCAACCACCTTCTACGATGATCCGTCCGTTATTGCTGAGGTTTCGCGTGGCCTTGGTGAAGCAATGGTCGGTATCAACGTTGACGACCTTCCGGTTTCTCACCGTCTTGCGGAGCGCGGATGGTGACGATCGGCGTTCTCGCCCTTCAGGGTGACGTTGACGAACATGTGCGGGCGCTAGAGAATTCTGGCGCCCGCGCCGTTAAGGTGCGTCGTCCCTGCGAGTTGGCGAAAGTGGATGGTCTGATCATCCCCGGCGGCGAGTCAACGACCATGTCGAATCTGTTGGCCTCCTTCGACATGTTTGAACCTCTGAAAGACCGTCTTGATGCTGGACTTCCCGCGTGGGGCACATGCGCTGGCATGATTATGCTCTCGTCTACGATCCTTGATGGTCGCGATGATCAGAAGTGCTTCGCCACCCTCGACATGGTTGTTCGACGTAATGCCTTTGGGCGTCAGGTTGATTCCTACGAAGAAGACCTCGTGATTGACGGCATCGAAGGCGACGATTTCCGCGCTGTCTTTATCCGCGCACCGTGGGTTGAGTCCGTTGGCGACACCGTGTCTGTGATTGCGCGCGCCGGAAACGCTGAAGATGGTCCGATCGTGGCCGTACGTCAAGGTAACGTCATGGCAACCAGCTTCCACCCCGAGGTGGGTGGCGATGACCGCCTGCATGAACTGTTCGTTTCAATGGTGGAGAACCGCTGACCCATGCGAGTCATGGGAATTGACCCCGGCATTACACGATGCGGTTTGGGTGTTGTTGACGTTGATGAGTCAAGGCGTGCCACGCTCGTGTATGTCGGGGTTGCTCGTTCTAACAAAGACATTGCGACGCATTTTAGGCTTCGGACGATTGCAGATGCGATTGATAGTGTGATCGCGCAGTATCAGCCTGAAGTTGTGGCGATTGAGCGAGTCTTCGCCCAAGACAACTTGCAGTCAGTGACGACGACGATGCAGGTCATGGGTGCTGCCATGACGTGCGTGGCGCGTGCTGGTCTGCCGATGGCGGTTCATACCCCGTCAGAAGTGAAGTCTGCTGTTTCTGGAAACGGCAATGCGGATAAAGCGCAGGTTCAGGCGATGGTGTCGCGTATTCTTCGCTTGTCGAAGCCTCCGAAGCCCGCGGATGCTGCAGATGCGCTTGCAATCGCAATTTGTCATGCGTGGCGGGGGACAGGTCTGCTGGGTGTTGGCGACGATTCGTCAGTTTCTGTTTCTATCTCTGGTCGCTTGACTTCCAAAGGGTCGATGACACCCGCGCAACGTGCGTGGGCGGAAGCTCAAGCTGCGCAACGCCGGACAGGTGCTGTTGATCCGCGACTGCGTCGCAAGTAAAATAGAACAGGTGTTCGCATTGGGTGTGGGCGCTATCGATCCAATACAGGAGAACAATTGATCGCACAGTTGAGTGGAACAGTGGCCTCAGTTGGCGTGGATTCAATTGTCGTGGTTGTCTCCGGCGTTGGTTTCGATGTGAAGGTCGTGCCCACATACGCTCAGCAGGTGCGCGTCGGTGACGAGCTCACTGTTGCAACATCGCTTATTGTTCGCGAGGATTCCCTGACACTCATGGGCTTTGAAACGGCTGATCAGCGTGATGTATTCACCATCTTGCAGACCGTGTCCGGTATTGGACCTCGTATTGCCCTTGGTGCGCTTGGCGTTCTTAGCCCCGATGATCTTCGTCGTGCCGTTCGCGATCATGATCTTTCAACCCTGGGCAAGATCCCCGGTGTTGGAAAGAAATCAGCGCAACGCATGGTGTTGGAGCTAGGGGAGAAACTCGGTCAGCCCGCACATCTTGGAAAGGTGGGAACCGGAGCCACAGTCGCCATGGGCGCTGTCGAAGAAGATGTTGTGGCAGCTTTGGTTTCGATGGGATGGAAGCAATCCCAGGCACAAGCGGCAATCGATACGCTGGGTGGACAGGGCTTGGGGGCGTCTGATTTGCTCCGTGCCGCTTTGCTGAAGTTGGGAGGCTCTCGTGGCTGATTCTTTCGATTCTCCCGCAGAGGCAATGCGTATTGTTGCTCCTGATGCCGGTGAGCTTGAACGTGCTGCAGAAGCAGCTCTGCGTCCCAAGCGCCTCACTGAATTCGTCGGACAAGAAACTGTTCGTGAACAGCTTCAGCTTGTTCTCGATGCGGCACGTGGCCGTGGCGTGAGCCCCGACCATGTTCTTCTTGCCGGTCCTCCCGGGTTGGGTAAGACCACTTTGGCAATGATTATTGCCGCCGAAATGGGGACATCGCTCCGCCTGACCTCCGGTCCGGCAATCCAGCATTCGGGTGACCTTGCTGCGATCCTTTCAGGGCTTCAAGAAGGCGACATTCTTTTTATTGACGAAATCCACCGTCTTGCTCGCACCGCAGAAGAAATGCTGTATCTGGCAATGGAAGACTTCCGCGTCGACGTTGTCGTGGGTAAGGGGCCCGGCGCAACCTCGATTCCGCTGACGCTTCCGCCTTTTACCGTTGTCGGTGCGACTACGCGCACGGGCCTGCTACCGGCTCCTCTGCGTGACCGTTTCGGTTTTACCGCTCATCTTGAGTTCTACGAGACACACGAACTTGAAGCAGTCGTCACGCGTTCCGCTGACCTTCTTGGCGCCCCCTTGGACGCTCAGGCGGCTCACGAAATCGCCTCCCGTTCAAGAGGCACCCCGCGTATTGCCAATCGCCTTCTTCGTCGCGTTGTCGACTATGCCCAAGTACGTGGAAGCGGCGCTTTGGATCTTGAAGCTGCCCAGGGCGCACTCACCCTGTTCGAGGTTGATCGCTACGGTCTCGATCGTCTTGACAGAGCAGTACTCGACGCAGTCTGTCAGCGTTTTGCTGGGGGACCGGTTGGATTGACCACTCTTGCGGTCACGGTAGGTGAAGAAGCAGAGACGGTCGAAACCGTCGCTGAGCCCTACTTGGTTCGTGAAGGATTCCTTGTCAGAACCAACCGCGGACGTGCCGCCACGCCCAAAGCTTTCCAACATTTGGGGCTGACACCGCCCGCCGAATCTATGCTGTTTAGCTGAATCACAGTGTTATTCGCCTGATTTGACCGCCTTTTTCGCTAAGAGAGCCTTCTTCGCATTAGACTGACCAGGGTGCGCTCTACGCGCGTTCATGACTAGAAAGAGGCAATCCGTGGGTAACTTCCTCCAGGGCGGCAACATGACTTTTATCCTGCTTGGGCTCATCCTGATCGCGATGATGTGGTACTCAAGCCGTGGTCGCAAGAAGATGGCTGAGCGTCAGGCTCAAATGGAACGAGATATGAACGAGAAACTCGTTCCCGGTGCTTGGGTGAAGACCGCTGTTGGATTCTGGGGTCGCTTTGTCGATCAGGACGGCGACATCGTCGTACTCGAGACGATTGATGGTACAGAGATGTACTGGGATCGTCAGATGATCCGTTCCGTTGGGGACGAACCGCCTTTCTCTTCAGATGAGCCCGCTGTCGAACTGGCCGAAGAAGAACCGCAAGAACCGATTCTTGGCCTCGATGATCCCGCTACGGATGATGCATCGACCGACGAAAAGAACTGAGTATCCCGAGCTAGGGACTGGGAGTAGTTAAAAGTGTCTACACGTAAACGCCGACCTGTGCGTTCACTTGTCACCCTCATTGTTGCAATGGTGGTGGCAGTGGCCGGACTGGTGATTGGCAACGTCACCAAGGGGACCTCGTTGGTTCCTTCGCTCGCCCTCGATCTTCAGGGTGGCACCCAACTGATCTTGACTCCGAAGTCGACCGAAGAAGGCGACCGAGCGATCACTGAAGACGACATCACGCAGGCGATTTCAATTATTCGTAATCGTATTGATGCCTCCGGTGTTGCCGAATCAGAGATCACTTCGATGGGCTCGGACAATATTGTTGTTTCAATCCCAGGTACGCCTTCACAGGAAACTCTCGACCTGATTCGTTCGTCCTCGCAGATGAACTTCCGACCTGTTCTCCGTATCGGTCTGGCTTCCCAGAAAGTTGCGACCTCCTCAACCGCCGAGGTTTCAGACAAAGATTCTGCACAGTCAGCTCAGTCTGCTGATAAAACTCAATCAGCGACAGAACAGGCTTCGGCTGATGGCGCCCAGTCAGCAGACGGTGCTCAGTCGGTTCAGCAGGTGTCGACCGCACTGGATGAAGAATCCGCGATGAAGGTCGCTGATCTGAATCAAGACGGTGTTCTCTCAGACCAGCCGAATTCGACTCCTGCTAATGGAACGGATCTTGCATGGATCACAGAGCAGGTTCTCTACGACTTCTCCGTGCTTGACTGCACCAACTCCGAAGCTCGCCAGCAGACCGAAGGTGCTGCAGACAAGCCCTACGCTGCCTGCGATAGCGATGGTCAGCTGAAGTACATCCTTGGTCCGGTTTCGGTTGCCGGTTCGAACCTTTCGAACGCAACTGCCGGCCAAGTCACCAACTCGACCGGTCAGGCAACCGGCGCGTGGGGTGTCGACCTGCAGTTCGATTCTGAAGGTACGAAGGCATTCGCAGATTCTTCCGAACTGCTCTACTCCTACAAGGATTCTGACGCCGAAGGAAAGAGCTTCTTCGACTCGCCGGATCGCAACCACTTTGCCGTTGTCCTTGACGGTTCGGTGATTACCGCTCCTTCAATGAATGCTGTCATCTCTGATGGTCGTGCTCAGATCACCGGTAACTTCACCGCAAAGTCAGCCACTGCGCTGGCAAACCAGCTCAGCTTCGGTTCGCTTCCTCTGAACTTTGAAGTTGAGTCCGAACAGCGTATTTCCGCCACACTGGGTTCTGATCACCTGCAGAAGGGCATGTTGGCTGGCGCCATCGGCTTCCTGCTGGTCATCCTGTACCTGATCTGGCAATACCGTGGTCTGGCGCTTATTTCTGCCGGTTCGCTATTTGTTGCAGCAGCACTCACCTACATCGTGATCGCGCTTCTGTCGGCGACGATGGGATATCGTTTGTCGCTCGCAGGCGTTGCAGGCTTGATTATGGCGGTCGGCGTCACCGCTGACTCGTTCATCGTCTACTTCGAACGCGTGCGTGACGAGGTCCGTGACGGTCGCCCGCTTGCTGCCGCAGTCGACGAGGGCTGGGATCGCGCTAAGCGCACGATCCTCGTCTCCGATGCCGTGAACCTGGTTGCAGCTATCGTCCTCTACCTGCTGGCAGTCGGTGGCGTGCAGGGCTTCGCGTTCACTCTCGGTGTGACAACCGTGATCGATATTGCTGTCATCTTCTTGTTCACTCACCCGATGATGGAACTGCTGATTCGTACCAAATTCTTCGGCGAGGGACATCGTCTTTCCGGTCTTGATCCCGAGCACCTCGGTGCAAAGAACTCGCTGATTTACGCCGGTCGTGGCCGTGTTGTTATGCCGAAGCAAAAGCAGGGCAAGGGTGCGACGGCTCAGCCTGTGACTGAAGGCAAAGGGATGAGCCTTGCTCAGCGTCGTCGCGCGCAGCGTCTTGCTGAAGCTAAAGCTGAAGCTGAAGCGCAAGTGGAAGAAGCTCGCGCATCTGCGGATAGTGAAGCGACGAAGGCTGAGGGTAGCGCAGTCGATGGTGAGGCTGCCGAGCAGAAAGGGGACGCGAAATGATGTCGTTCGCCCAGTGGGGTAATGCTCTGTACTCGGGGGATAAGTCCTACCCGGTTGTCCCTAAGCGTAAGGTTTTTGTTGGTCTTGCTGCAGCCTTGATTGGCGTTGCTTTTGTTCTTTCAGCAGCCATCGGCCTCAATGCTTCCATTGAGTTCACAGGCGGTGCGCAGTTTGATGTGACCCGAGTCAGCGATCAGTCTGAGGAAAAGGCCTCGGATATCGTGACTGGCACCGGAATTGTGTCCACCGCGAAGGTGACAAAGGTTGGTACGGATTCTGTTCGTATTCAGACTGAATCTGTTGATTCGCAGCAGGCGACGACGATTCGTGATGCGTTGACCAGCGCGTACGGTGTTGATCCGGCCGATGTTCAGTCGTCAACGATCGGCCCGTCCTGGGGTGCTTCGGTGACTTCGAAGGCTACTCAGTCGCTTGTCATCTTCATGTTGCTCGTCGCGATCTTGATGACCCTGTACTTCAGGTCATGGACTATGGCGCTGGCCGCTCTGCTGGCACTTGTCCACGATATTGCCCTCACGCTTGGTGTTTTCGTTATCACCCAGGTTGAGGTTTCGCCTGCAACGGTCATCGGCTTCCTGACGATTCTTGGTTACTCTCTGTACGACACGGTCGTTGTATTCGACAAGGTCCGTGAGTTGACGAAGGGCATCTACGACCAGAAGCGTTTCACTTTTGCCGAATATGTGAACTTAGCCGTCAACCAGACCATGGTTCGTTCGATTAACACGTCGGTTGTTGCATTGCTTCCGGTCGGTTCGATTCTGATTATCGGTGCTTTGCTTCTTGGTACCGGTACTCTGACCGATATTTCGCTGGCGCTGTTCGTCGGTATGATAGCCGGCACCTACTCGTCGATCTTCATTGCGTCCCCGCTTCTTGTTCTGCTTCAAGAGCGTTTGAAGAAGACGAAGGCGCACACGGAGTCGGTCGAAAAGGATCGTGCGCGTCATGTGGCTGTGGGCAAGGGTGACGAGGGTGCCTCCACTGTGAAGGTTGCTCCTGTTCGTCCGGGGCAGCGCCTCTCGAATGCTCACCAGCCGAAGAGGAAGAAAGAGCATCGATGAGTGGTGAACTTGGCGCGCATATCGGTGAACTTGTTGACTCGAATCTCGGTCTTGTTCAAGATTTCCCAGAGCCCGGTGTTCTGTTTCGCGATATCACTCCGCTGATTGCAAACGGTCCGGCGTTTAAAGAGCTCATTGAGATGCTCGCCGAGCGCTATAAGGGGAGTGTCGACGCAATTGCAGGTCTGGAGTCGCGTGGCTTCATTCTTGGAGCGCCACTTGCCGCTGAACTCGGTGTCGGTATGCTGACCATCCGTAAAGCAGGCAAGCTTCCCGGTCACGTTATCGGTGTCGACTATGACCTTGAATACGGTAGCGCTCGCATGGAGATCCGACCCGAGTCGGTGACTCCAGGGTTGCGTGTGCTGGTCATCGATGACGTTCTTGCAACAGGAGGCACTGCTGCTGCGTCGGTTGATCTGCTCCGTCAGTGCGGAGCACACGTGAGCACCGTTGCTGTTCTTCTGGAGCTTGAGGCTTTCGACGGGCGCGAAAAGCTTGCCGAACATGATGTCGTCACCGAATCAGCATTGGTAGTCTGACCTGCGGTTCCTCGTTTAGTTGCGGTCAAATATGTTTGACACGTCACAGGTGCGTATCATAGGAGCATGACTGACCAGGCTAACTCCGCTCACTCAAAACCAGGCGTGGCCGGATCTCGTGTGAGGTCCGGCCTCGTATGGTTTGGCGCACGCACGCGCCCGACGATTCCTGAGATCGAACCGTTGGTTCGAGCACTGCGTGCGAACCATCCGAAAGCCGATGTGAGCATGATCGAGCGTGCCTATCGCACGGCCGAATTGCATCACCGGGGGCAGGTTCGTAAATCGGGTGAGCCGTATATTACTCACCCAGTTGCGGTGGCAACGATTCTTGCTGAAATGGGTATGACTACCCCGACACTGGTGGCTGCTCTTCTGCATGACACGGTTGAAGATACGGACTACACGGTTGAAGAGCTAGCAGCGGAATATGGTGAGCCGATTGCGGCGCTCGTTGACGGTGTGACGAAGCTGGACAAGGTGCGCTACGGCGAATTTGCTCAATCTGAAACACTGCGCAAGATGCTTGTTGCGATGAGCCGCGATATTCGAGTTCTTCTCATTAAGCTTGCTGACCGTCTTCATAATGCGCGCACGTGGCGTTTCGTCCCCCCGTCGTCAGCGAAGAACAAGGCGCGAGAAACGCTTGAGATTTATGCGCCTCTTGCTCATCGTCTGGGCATGAACATGGTGAAGTGGGAACTCGAAGAGCTCTCCTTTAAGACTCTGTACCCTCAGATTTATGAAGAGATCGATCGCTTGGTTGCAGAGCGGGCTCCCCAGCGCGATGTGTATCTGCGAGATGTGATTGGTCAGATTGAAGAGGATCTTCGTCGTTCAGGGACGAAGGGCACTGTCTCTGGTCGTCCCAAGAACCATTATTCGATCTATCAGAAGATGATCGTCCGTGGTAAAGCATTCGATGAGATCTTCGATCTGGTGGCCGTTCGTGTCCTCGTAGAGTCAGTGAAGGATTGCTACGGCGTTCTGGGTTCTTTGCATGCTCGGTGGAATCCGATTCCTGGGCGTTTCAAGGACTATATCGCTATGCCGAAGTTCAATTTGTACCAGTCGTTGCACACGACGGTAATTGGACCCGGTGGTAAGCCTGTCGAAATCCAGATTCGTACTTTTGAAATGCACGAGCGTGCCGAACATGGTGTTGCCGCGCACTGGAAGTACAAGCAGAATCCGAATGCGACTGGCGTCGATACAGATCGAATGAGCAACGATGAACAAGCCAACTGGCTTCGCTCCCTTGTCGAGATGGAACGTGAAACGGGTGACCCTGAAGAGTTCCTCGATTCTTTGCGCTATGAGATCGCCGGCGACGAAGTTTATGTTTTTACGCCGAAGGGGCAAGTTGTTGTTCTGCCAGCGCATGCCACACCTGTTGATTTCGCCTATGCGGTGCACACTGAGGTTGGGCACCATACGGTTGGTGCGAAAGTGAATGGGCGCCTCGTTTCGCTTGATACTCAGCTTGAGTCTGGCGAAACGGTTGAGGTTGTGACCTCGAAGTCCGACAAGGCTGGTCCGTCACGCGACTGGCTTGCTTTTGTGGCATCTCCGCGTGCGCGTTCGAAAATTAAATCGTGGTTCTCTAAAGAACGTCGCGAAGAAGCGATTGAAGAGGGCAAGGAAGCGCTTGCGAAGGCAATGCGTAAGCAGAATCTTCCTCTTCAACGCTTGATGAGTCATGAGACGATCCTGTCGGTGGCAACGTCGTTGGGCTATTCCGATGTGTCCAGCCTGTATGCGGCTGTCGGTGAGAGCCAGGTTTCGCCTCAGAACGTTGTGTCAAAACTTGTCGAGAATCTGGGTGGAGGAGACGGCACCGAAGAAACTCTGTCCGAAGGAGTGACTCCGGGTGCAACCCGGATTCGCACTCAATCGGGTTCGTCCGATGCGGGTATCACCGTTGCCGGTATGGAGTCCAAAGATATTTGGGTGAAGCTGGCAAAGTGCTGTACCCCGGTTCCGGGCGATGATGTTGTTGGTTTTATTACTCGTGGTCAGGGCGTGTCCGTCCACATTGCTTCGTGCCATAACGCTGTTCGACTGAAGGAATTGCAACCTGAGCGCTTTGTCGACGTTTCTTGGGCACGGGGAGTCAGCGGACAGGTGTTCCGTGTTCAGATCCAGGTCAAGGCTTTGGATCGTGCGGGATTGCTGTCGGATCTGACGAAGGTGATGTCGGACTATCGCGTCAACATTGTGTCTGCGTCAACGAAGACGACGTCCGATCAGGTTTCGCTTGCTCGATTCTCGTTTGAGTTGGCAGATATGGCGCATTTGAATGCGGTTCTTTCCGCTCTGCGTCGCGTCGATGGGGTGTTCGAGGCCGTTCGCGTGTGACATCTCTGCGCGTTAAAGGACGGGGCAATCGGGGCAAAACAGCCGTAATCGTCCATGTCGTAAACGCCAGTTTATGAAATGGGGGCCAAGGACGTAGACTGACAGGGGTGCACCACATCGGTGCACTGAGAACCACGCTCCGTGGAGACTCTTCCACGCATCGGCGCATAGCGCCCTCGCCATGAAAGGCAATGATTGTGACAACGACGCCGACCCCCAAGCCTGCTCCCTCTTCTGACGAGCAGAACATCACCCCTTCGGCTCCGGCCAAGGAAACTCCCGTGTCCGCGTCGAGTACGCCACTCACTCACGAGTTCGGTCGTATCGATGAAAACGGCACCGTTTACGTTGTCGATAACGGCACTGAGCGTGTTATTGGTGGCTACCCCGAAGGTGTGCCTGCAGAGCCTTTCGCCCTTTACGAGCGTCGTTTTGCGGATATTGAGGCAACCGTCAAGCTGTTCGAACATCGCCTTGCAACCTTGGCTCCCAAGGATATTGATCTGACTCTTGCGACGATCACCGAAGCTCTTGAATCTCCGAATGCTCTGGGTAACCTTGCTGCGTTGCGCGAACGTGTTGAGAGCGTGAAGGTGCGTGCTGAAGAGCGTAAGGAAGTAGCAAAGATTGAACGCCAAGCTGCTCGTGAGGAAGCTTTGAAAGCTCGTAGGGCAGTCGTTGAGGCTGCTGAAGCCATCATCGCTCAGGCTCCTGAGCGTATTCACTGGAAGCAGTCTGGTCAGAAGCTCCGTGATCTGCTCGACGAATGGAAGTCGTTGCAGCGCAAGGGACCGCGCATCGAAAAGGCTGTTGAAGATGAGCTCTGGAAGCGTTTCTCTTCGGCGCGTACTCAGTTTGATCGTCAGCGTCGCCAGTATTTCTCTGCTCTCGATCAGGCACAGTCTGAGGCGAAGCGAGTGAAGGAAGCCATTATCGCCGAGGCTGAAGCTTTGCAGACCTCGACCGATTGGGGCGCCACTTCGGGTGCATACCGTGAGCTGATGAATCGTTGGAAGGCGGCTCCTCGCGCATCCCGTAAGGAAGATGATGCTCTGTGGGCACGTTTCCGTGCGGCACAGCAGGTCTTCTTCGACGCACGTCGCGCGAAGGACGAGGCCACTGATTCTGAGTACCGCGAGAATCTTGCTGCCAAGGAAGCACTTGCCGACGAAGCAGAGAAGATCCTGCCTGTGGAGGATCTTGAAGCTGCGAAGACCGCCCTGCGTTCGGTTCAGGATCGCTGGGAAGAAATTGGTCGAGTTCCTTCCTCTGACTTGCATCGCATTGAAGGTCGTCTGCGTGCGGTTGAATCTGCAATCCGTGAGGCAGAAGAAAACGAATGGCGTCGTACCAACCCTGAAACACGTGCACGTGCTCAGGGTATGCTCGGCCAGCTCGAGGCTCAGGTTGAGTCCCTCGAATCGGATCTTAGCGTTGCCAAGGCGAAGGGTGACGAAAAGAAGGTCAAGTCCCTTACTGAGGCTCTGGAGACAAAGCGCACCTGGCTTGCTCAGATTCGCACCTCTATGGAGTGATCAGTGAAAATCACTGTTATTCCAACGCCGTACTACGCAGCCAACTGCGTGGTGCTGGTTGCCGATGGCGAGCCGGCGGCGCTGGTCGTCGATCCGTCAGCGGGAGTGCAGGATAAGATTCGCGAGGTCTTGGTCGCGTCTCAGGCTCATGTCGGAGCTGTTCTTGCAACTCACGGTCATCCTGATCATGTCTGGGATTGTGCCGAGGTTGCCTCGTGGGCGCCTGAGACTTCTGCCCCTACGTGGATCCCGGCTCCTGATCGATACCGAATGGATGATCCGGCATCGCATATTCCGATGCCCGTGCCCCCGAGCATCGGCCCGTGGGTGAAGCCCGCCGATCTGCGCGATTTTCCGGGTGGTAGCGTTGAGGTGCTTCCCGGTATCTGGATGAAGATGGTTCCAGCTCCAGGTCACTCTGAAGGTTCTGCCGTGTTTATCGGTCACTGCGATATTGAGGTTGAGATGAAGGGACAGAGTGTCTTCTCGTCTTCAACCCCGGTTCCATGGGCTCTATCTGCTGATGTGCTTTTTGCTGGTTCGGTCGGTCGTACGGATCTTGCCGGTGGCGATGAGACTCAGATGCGCCATTCGCTACGCACTATTTCACATGCTTTGGATCCTGCAACCCTCTTGATCCCGGGGCACGGTCCAACGACGGTTTTGTCGCATGAGATTGAGACAAATCCGTATTTGAGGCGGGCTCGTACACTCGGCTGATACCTATCAAGAACTAACGGTGGCCTTGGGGATTCCCAAGGCCAACGTGTTTTTCGGCTAGCGGTTTTTTTTAATGTCTGCAGGGCTCGACCTTAACGGGGATCAGAGCCCGAATATCGTTGCCCGTTTTAGGCAATACGCCTAGGCGTGGAACAATAGAGCCATGGCACGTACATCTCTTTCCGGTTTCCCCGAATGGCTCCCTGAAGGTCGAATCATCGAACAATATGTTCTTGACCATATTCGTCAGGTCTTTGAGTTGCATGGTTTCTCTGGGATTGAGACTCGTGCGGTTGAAACGCTTGAGCAGCTTGAGGCAAAGGGGGAGACCTCGAAAGAGGTTTATGTCCTTGACCGCCTGCAAGCGATGAAGGATGCCGAAGCTGGTCGTCATTCGTCTAAGGAACGCAAGATGGGTCTGCACTTTGACCTGACGGTTCCTTTTGCTCGGTACGTCATCGAGAATGCGAACGAGCTTGATTTCCCATTCAAGCGCTACCAGATCCAGAAGGTCTGGCGTGGTGAGCGTCCGCAGGAAGGGCGTTTCCGTGAGTTCACTCAAGCTGACATCGATGTTGTTGGCAACGGTGATCTTCCTTTCCACTTCGAGGTCGATCTTCCTCTTGTGATGGCCGAAGCTCTTGCAACGCTTCCGATCCCGACAGTGCACGTGCTCGTGAACAACCGCAAGGTCGTTCAGGGCGTGTGCGAATCTCTCGGTGTTACCGACGTTGAGGCTGCATTGCGTGGCCTCGACAAACTGGACAAGATTGGTCCCGAGGGCGTTACCGCAGAACTCGCATGCTCGAATATCAATGGCGAGCAGGCCGAGAAGCTTCTCAAGATGGCCCAGATCCGTAGCAATGATCCCGATGAGATCCGTTCTAGAATTGCTGGACTCGGTTGCGAAGGCGAGCTTCTTGCCGAAGGCTTGAATCAGCTGTGTGCGCTCCTCGAGGAAGCTCATCGTCGTATGCCCGGCGCTGTCATCGCTGATCTGAAGATCGCGCGCGGCCTGGATTACTACACCGGCTCCGTTTACGAATCGGTGATTGAAGGCCACGAGGACCTCGGCTCCATTTGCTCCGGTGGGCGTTACGATTCGCTGGCAAAGGATGGGAAACGCACCTACCCGGGCGTTGGTCTCTCGATTGGCGTCTCGCGTCTGGTTTCCCGCATGATTTCAGCACCGATGGTTCAAGCTACCCGCAAGGTTCCTGCCGCGGTCGTTGTTGCTGTCATCGACGAGACAGATCGCGCTCGCTCGGAAGATATCGCAATGCAGTTGCGTAGCCGTGGAATTAGCACCGATGTTGCACCGAGCGCGGCCAAGTTCGGCAAGCAGATTAAGTTCGCTGATAAACGAGGTATCCCATTCGTCTGGTTCCCGGGAATGGAAGGTGAAGCCGACACGGTCAAAGACATTCGAAGTGGAGAACAAATCGAAGCTGACGCTTCGACGTGGACTCCGTCTGCTCAGGACTTGAAGCCGCGTGTCATCTCGGTCGGAGCGTGATTGTCGAAACGGGTCGTAGCTGATGCTTTTGGGGGCGGTGAGTGATCTCACCGCCCCCAAAAGCATCGTTTCGTGAAGGAGCAACGTAGGCTTGTTTGAGCGATGAGGCGCGCCTTGAATGAAAGTGATGGGCACCGCTAAGCGGTGGATGTTGTGGGATGAGGTTGCGCCGAAGGCCCCACAGTGGCCCGGCTTGATAGAAATCAGCCTCGAATGAAACACACAATCCGATAGGAATACTGTGCCTGAAAAACAGGAAATGAACCTCAACACCGTCGACGAATTGAACGAACCTGCCGAAACGACTGGCGCCGTTGAAGAGCTTCCGGCCGAAGAAAACGACACCCTGGACTTAGAATCCGGCCTCGTCGATGATGAACTCGAGAACGCCGAAGATGGCGGCGAACGTGAAGACGACGAAGAAGAGCCTTCCATCACCTTTGCTGACCTTGGTCTTCCCAATGAGATCCTCGATGCTGTCACCCAGATGGGGTTTGTGACACCGACTCCAATTCAGGAAAAGGCGATCCCGTCCCTGCTCGAATTGAATGACGTTGTCGGTATTGCCCAGACCGGTACCGGTAAGACCGCCGCTTTCGGTCTGCCTATGCTCGCGATCGTGGATGCCGATGAGAAGCTCGTCCAGTCCCTCGTGCTTGCTCCAACCCGCGAACTTGCCATGCAGTCCGCGCAGGCCATTGAGGATTTCGCAGCCCGTACACGTGGCCTTGATGTTGTTTCCGTCTACGGTGGTTCACCCTATGGCCCGCAGATCAACGCTCTGAAGAAGGGGGCGCAGGTCGTCGTCGGCACCCCTGGGCGTGTCATCGACCTTATTGAAAAAGGTGCGCTAGATCTGTCCGGCGTGCGCATGCTTGTCCTCGACGAGGCCGACGAAATGCTGCGCATGGGCTTCGCTGAAGACGTCGAAACGATTACCTCGTCCGTGCCTAAAGACCGCCTGACCGCACTGTTTTCCGCCACGATGCCCCAGGCGATTGAACGCATTGCGAACACTCACCTGTTTAACCCCGTGAAGATCGCTGTCTCGGAAGAATCTTCGACTGTTGACACGATCCACCAGACCTACGCTGTCGTGCCGTTCAAGCACAAGATCGGCGCCTTGTCTCGCGTGCTCGCGACGCGTGCCCAGCACATCGCTGCCGGCCAGGAAGACGCCGATGCCGCGATTGTGTTCGTGCGTACCCGCGCCGACGTTGAAGAGGTTTCCCTCGAAATGTCAGCACGAGGTTTCCGCGCAGCCGGTATCTCCGGTGACGTTGCGCAGACTGAGCGTGAACGCATGGTTGCACGTCTGCGTGCCGGCACGCTCGACGTGCTGATCGCAACCGACGTTGCGGCCCGTGGCCTCGACGTTGAGCGCATCTCCCTTGTCGTGAACTTCGATGTTCCCCGTGAACCGGAAGCCTACGTGCACCGCATCGGTCGTACCGGTCGCGCCGGTCGCGAAGGTCGCTCGCTTACTTTCTTTACTCCACGTGAACACGGTCGCCTGCGTCGCATCGAGAAGCTGACCGGCACCCCGATGGAAGAGATCCAGATTCCGTCGCCCGCAGCAGTCTCTGAGTTCCGTTCGCGTCGCATGCTCGAAGGTCTCAACGCTCGCATCGAACGCGGTCGTCTTGAAATGTACAAGAACCTGCTGACCGAGGTTCAAGAAACGTCTGAAACCGACATTATGGACATCGCTGCCGCGCTCATGGCGAACGCTGTTGGTGACGAGGGTCCGGCTTTGCGCGTTGAAAAGGATCGCCGTGGCAAGGGCAAGATCCGTAACGAAGAAGAAATCGACGAGTCCGGAGAATTCGTTGGTGCTTCATTCGAGGGCGGTCGTGATAAGGATCGTCCGCTGAAGCCAGGCCACCAACGCGGTCGTGGTCGCAAGGCATCCTTTGGTGTCGGTACCCGATACCGCGTTGAGGTTGGCAAGAAAGACCGCGTGAAGCCCGGTTCGATTGTCGGAGCGATTGCTGGTGAAGGTGGCGTTGACGGCCGCGACATTGGCAATATTGAAATCTTCCCGACCTTCTCGCTGGTCGAAATCTCCGGCGACCTGACCGACGATCAGTTGCGCCGCATTGGCAAGGGCTACGTTCAGGGTCGTCCGTTACGCATTCGCGTGGACCAGGGCCCCGGTAAGGGCGGGCACCGCTCTGACCGCGAACGTAGCTTCGACAAGGCTAAGAAGTTCGATCGTTCGGGACGCCCCGAACGCGACCGTGGCGAACGCGAATATGCGCGTCGTTACGAACGCGATGACAAGCCACGTCGTGCGCACAAGGACCGCAACGACCGCTTTGATCATCATGCGCACCACGAGTCGTCCGACCGTCGCTCATCGCTACGTGCCGCGAAGCGTTCCGGCTCTTCTGATCGTTTTCGCGCGAGTGGCCGTGGCAAGTCCTCCGATCGTTTCGACCGCGGTGGCAAGTCAGGTTCAAAGGGCACGAGGTCCTTTGGTTCTCACCGTCACTCACGCTGAATGTAGCGGTGGCGCGATCTGACACAGGGGGTTGACGAGGCCCAGAACGAAGCGCTTAAACGCAAAGGGATGGCGGATGAAATCATCTGCCATCCCTTTGGTGTATCTGCCTACGGGCTCGTGATGAGCCTCGTCAAACGGCGAAATAACTACGAAGCTGAAGGGGCATCGCCACCCTTGATTCGCAATGATGCGACAAGAGCGACCACGGTGACGATCAGGGTGATAACGGGGGAGGCCAAGTAGGAGAGGGGCCCTACTGGCATGACCAGCGCGAAGAGAGCGAAGGCAATCGACACTAACGCGAGTTCGATTGATGCACCTGCGGCGTCGGCGACCTGAAGCCACGATGCAACTTTACCGTGCTCCGAAGTATCGGTAAGCCCCAGTGTCAGCACTGAGAGTGTCGAGTGCATGAGTCCCGTGCCAAACCCGGCAACAAACCAGCCGACGAGCGCCGGCCACACGGGCCACGACGCAATCACAAGGAACAGAATCGGGACAAGACCAAGCGTCAGCAGAGCCATGCCAATCGCGGGCAACTGCATGCGACGGTCGGGGTCGTGGACTCGAGCTTGGTAAGTCGCACCGGCAGACCACGAGATCGTACCGATGGTGACAGCGAGAGCGGCATGATCTGCATCCCACATGTGAACGCGTTGCAAGACAAGTGGCAGGAATGCCGACGCACCGGCCTGAGCGCCCATGGCAAGCAGGCGCGTCATAATCGCCGCGGGCATCCCACGCTTCAAACGCATCGCGCCCTTGGGGAGAAGCTGGGGGAGAGCCCAGCCGGTGAGCACAAGCCCCACAATGATCAAAATGATCAGTTCAATGCCACCGAGAGCCCCCGACAGCTGAAGCATCAGAACACCGGTGCCCGCGACCACAGCGAGCAATCCCAAGTGCTTCAGATTCTTCACCGGGTGCGTTGTGGACGAACCGAGCTGGCGAAGAACAGAAATCAGGGGAAGAACGGCAAGAAGAGCCAAGAACGGAACCGCCCAAAAGACCGGGCGCCAGCCGAAGTACTGCGCGACATACCCAGCAATCGCGGGACCAACGAGGCCCGGCAGAACCCATGACAGAGAGAACGCGGCGAAGAAGAAAGGTCGATGATGAACGTGGGCAATCGAACCAATGAAGACATACAGCGGAACAATAATGAGTCCGCCACCCAAGCCCTGGATCAGACGACCGACAACGAAAATCGCAATGTGAGGAGCGAACGCTGACGTGAGCAGACCGGCGACAAAACAGGTAAAGCCTGCAAGAAGAACCGTCCGAGGCCCTTTTGAATCCGCCAGCGCTCCTGCGATGACGGTCGCGCTGAGCTGAGCTGCGAGAGCTGCGCCAGAAGCGACTGAGAACCACGCTTCGGAATCCAGATCCGCAACGACATTCGGCATGATCGTTGTTGTGGCAAGCCCCTCAAACGCTGCAAGCGTAATCAAAAGAACTGAGCCTACGAGCAAAGAAATCTCAATAGGTTGCCATTTGAGGCGTGTGGAATCTTCAGCAGTCACCTGCGAATCTTCCCACTCCTAGAGCCCCGCGAGCAAAGCAAGCGAACAAGAGCGCATAAAGGGGAGTAAAATCGCGGTGCCGCCGCCCGTCTCGCGGATGGCCACAATGAAAGGAAGACACGTGCTGCGCACTCATAACATTGGCACCCTCAATACCGACCTTGTCGGTCAGACCGTTACTCTGACCGGTTGGGTGGATCGCCGCCGTGATCACGGCGGCGTTGCATTCGTCGATCTCCGCGATGCATCCGGTATTGCACAGGTTGTCGTCCGCGACGAATCCGTCGCCCACGAGCTCCGCTCCGAATTCGTCCTCAAAGTCACCGGCGAGGTGTGTGCTCGCCCCGAGGGTAACGAGAACCCTCACTTGCCCACCGGCGCCATCGAAGTGATGGGCGACGACATTGAAATCCTCAATACGTCCGCACCTCTTCCTTTCCAGGTCTCTGCGCACGCAGAAGACTCCGGCAACGTTGGCGAAGAAACTCGCCTGAAGTACCGTTACCTCGACCTTCGTCGCGAACCGGAACAGTACGCGCTGCGTCTTCGTTCCCAGGTGTCGCGCGCCGCTCGTGACACTCTCTACACGCACGACTTTGTCGAAATCGAAACCCCGACCCTGACGCGTTCGACCCCCGAAGGTGCTCGCGACTTCATCGTCCCGGCTCGTTTGTCGCCCGGCTCTTGGTACGCACTTCCACAGTCCCCGCAGCTGTTCAAGCAGATGCTCATGGTTGCCGGTATGGAACGCTACTTCCAGATCGCACGTTGCTACCGTGACGAGGACTTCCGCGCTGACCGTCAGCCAGAATTCACCCAGCTCGACATCGAAATGAGCTTCGTTGACCAAGATGACGTCATTGCCGTTGCCGAAGATGTCATGATGAACGTCTGGAAGCTCATCGGCTACGACCTGCCTACCCCGCTTCCTCGAATGACCTACAAGGACGCGATGGAAAAGTACGGCTCTGACAAGCCCGACCTTCGTTTCGGCCTCGAGCTGGTTGACCTGACCGAATACTTCAAAGACACCACGTTCCGCGTCTTCCAAGCTCCCTACGTCGGCGCAGTCGTCATGCCCGGCGGTGCTTCCCAGCCGCGTCGCACCTTTGACAAGTGGCAGGAATGGGCGAAGGCACGCGGTGCAAAGGGCCTTGCCTACGTCACCATTGGTGAAGATGGCGCCCTCGGTGGCCCCGTTGCCAAGAACATCACCGATGCTGAGCGCGAAGGACTGGCGGAAGCAACCGGTGCTCAGCCCGGCGACTGCATCTTCTTCGGTGCGGGTAAACCGACCCCCTCGCGCGAATTGCTCGGCGCGGCGCGCCTCGAAATTGGCAAGCGTTGCGATCTGATTGACCCCGACGCATGGGCATTCACCTGGGTAGTTGATGCTCCGCTGTTCAAGCCCACCGGCGACGCAGAAGCAGAAGGCGACGTTGCACTTGGCCATTCCGCATGGACCGCGGTGCACCACGCATTTACTTCCCCAAAGCCCGAATGGCTGGACTCCTTCGACAAGGACCCGGGCAATGCACTTGCCTACGCCTACGACATCGTCTGCAACGGCAACGAAATTGGTGGCGGATCAATCCGTATCCACCGCCGTGACATCCAGAACCGCGTCTTCAATGTCATGGGTATTGGCGACGAAGAAGCCCAGGAGCAGTTTGGCTTCCTGCTGGATGCCTTCAAGTTCGGCGCTCCGCCACACGGTGGCATTGCATTTGGTTGGGACCGCATCGTTTCGTTGCTCACCAAGTCCGAGTCGATCCGCGACGTCATCGCCTTCCCAAAGTCGGGTGGTGGCTACGATCCGCTGACCGAAGCTCCCGCTCCGATTACGCCTCAGCAGCGTAAGGAAGCTGGTGTTGATGCCCAGCCGAAGAAGCGTGGCGAAGAGGAAACCTCCAAAAAAGAGGCCGGTGAATCAAAGTGATAGCGCGCGTCCAATGACGCCCCTATCGTTCGCGTGGAAATTTCATCTCCGGTGAACAACTGAGCGCAGAGGGCGGTACTGAAGACTGAGCTCTTCGGTACCGCCCTCTGATTTATCCCATGGATTTCATCTGTGTCACCAGACTTCTTGCATGGCAGATTCGTCAGGTGGTAGGTCTGTTTCACCTGCATGAGTGCGTGATTTAGGGCACACTGTATGTATGTCGTACGTAGAAATGCACCCAGAGAATCCACAAGTTCGTTTCGTGAACAAAGCTGTCGAGATCTTGAACAACGACGGCGTGATCGCGCTTCCGACTGATTCGGGATACGCGATTGCCTGCAAGCTCGGCAACAAGGCTGGCATGGATACGATTCGTTCGATTCGTCGTTTGGACGAGAAACACAACTTCTCGCTCTTGTGCCATTCTTTTGCGCAACTGGGTGAACTTGTCATCGTCGATAACTCTCAGTTCCGTACGATCAAAGCTCTGACTCCGGGTGCCTACACTTTCATTTTGCCTGGAACTAAAGAGATTCCTCGCATGACGCTGAACAAAAAGAAGCACACAGTTGGTGTCCGCATTCCCGATCATGTCATTACCCAAGAGATCGTTGCTGCGCTTGACGAACCGCTTCTGTGTTCGACACTGATTTTGCCCGGTGAGAGCGAACCGATGATCGACGGGTTCGAGGTGGATGATCGCATCGGTAAGTTGATTGACCTAGTGATCGTTGCTCCCGTCGGTGGTGACGAGGCCACAACCGTGATCGACTTCACCCAGGGTGCTGGAGTGGTCGCGCGTGCTGGTGCGGGGGATACCTCACTTTTTGAGTAAGTACTTCGTATGATCTTCTCACTTCTCTCCTGATAGGCTCAATGGAGCATAGTGAGTAAAGGGGAGGGAAGAATGGCGCTACAACGCCATCTTGGTGCTGTTCATGCGCATTTCGTGCGTATTCTTGCACTCCTTTTTGTGCTGCTTGGATTTGTTTTAGCCTGCGCTACCCCGTCGTTTGCGCAGGGCGATGGAAAGAGCGCGAACAGCCCTTTTTTAAAGGATTCTCTCTCAGACACGTTCACGGTCCTTTCAAGCTGTAGTGGACTTGACGCAACGCACCTTATTGCCATCTACCTTGACGGTAACGGAACCCTTTTGCAACGTAGTGAAGCACTGGCAAACCCGCTGACCGGCGAAAAGCTTGACGCGAAGGTGTGGGCAGTTGGTACCTATGACGCGCAGAAAGAGCGTTTCGTGGCACCCGTTGAGATCCCTAACGGCACGAACAATGCTGACGGCACTTTGTGGGAAGCTAACGTCGCTCATCAACTCACTGTCTTCTATCTGACCAAGGATGGTCACAGTGCAGGAGAGGCTTGCGAGTTCACACGCTGGGTCGGCATTACGCAAAAGGCAATCCCGATTACTCCAGTCGATCCCGTTGAACCTGCTACTCCCGTTCAACCGGTAGATCCAGTGATTCCCAGTGAGCCTGAAAAGCCCGTAACCCCCGGTGCCCCGGTTGTTCCTGAGCCCGTTACTCCTTCAGCGCCGGCTACACTGTTGCCTGATGCCATTTCTGCGCAGACGAACACGGCGGCCGCCCGGAGTGCTTCGAATCCAGCTGTTCAGGTTCCTGCCCAGCAAACGACGCTTGCTTCTCCCGTTCCAAGCGAAGCAAGCTCAACGGAAGACCAATCTGACCAGCCAACAGTGAAGCTTCTTTCCTCCCAATCAAGCGAGTCGTCGGCGTCTTCACTGTCGGCGGAAGCCATTCTTGCTGCGCACGAAGCTAACGCCGACAACGGTGCTGCAATGAACGCGGCGATGGCTTTGTCCGCATCAGCCTTCGCGGCCGGTGGTGGCATGGTGTTAATCGCTGGTGGTGTCGTTGCACATCTACTGTCCGCCTCAGCGCCCACTCAGTGAACCTCGTGGACCTTTTTAGTTCCGACTCTTTAACTGCCGACGGAGTTCCGCAGTTTAACTCGCATGCTCCTCTTGCGGTGCGTATGCGTCCAACATCTCTCGACGAAGTCATTGGGCAACGCCATCTTCTCTCAAAAGGTTCGCCTCTTCGACGGTTGCTCGCTCCGGTTAAACCGGGTGCTCCTCAGGTTTCTTCCGTGATCTTGTGGGGCCCACCGGGCACTGGTAAAACCACACTTGCCTACCTTGTTGCTCAATCATCCGGTCGTCATTTTGAAGAATTGTCCGCGGTCTCAGCTGGCGTAAAAGATATTCGAGATGTTGTTGTCAGCGCGAAGAGGCGTACCGCGTCAACCGGTGAAGGAACCATTCTTTTCATCGACGAAGTTCATCGTTTCTCGAAGTCTCAGCAGGATGCTCTTCTCCCAGCTGTCGAAAATCAGTGGGTGACCCTCGTTGCTGCAACAACCGAGAATCCATCGTTTTCGGTGATCTCGCCGTTGCTCTCACGTTCGATCTTGCTGGTGCTCGAGCCACTCGAAGAAGAGGCGATTGAGCTCTTAATCCGTCGTGCTCTCGATGATGAACGAGGTCTGAATGGCGCTTACACACTGGATGATGACGCGATGGGGGGCCTCGTACGCCTTGCTGGCTGCGATGCGCGAAAGTCACTGACTCTGCTGGAAGCTGCCGCTGGAGCAGCCGATGACCAACAGTCCCAAGCGATCACCCTTGATCACGTGCAGACCGCCGCGAACCAAGCGCTTGTCCGCTGGGACCAGGATCAGCACTACGACGTTGCTTCGGCGTTCATTAAATCGATGCGAGGTTCTGACGTTGATGCGGCGTTGCACTATCTGGCGCGAATGCTAGAAGCGGGGGAGGATCCTCGTTTTATTGCGAGGCGCGTCATGATCGCTGCCTCGGAAGATGTGGGTATGGCAGCTCCCGAGGTCCTATCTACAACCGTTGCTGCGGCTCAAGCAGTGGCAATGATCGGCATGCCGGAGGCGCGCATTATTTTGGCCGAAGCGGTCATTGCTGTCGCAACCGCGCCGAAGTCGAACGCTGCCTACCTTGGTATTGACAGGGCGATTGCGGACCTGAGAGCTGGAAAGAGCGGACCTGTTCCCATGCATCTGCGCGATGCTCATTACGGGGGAGCGAAACGACTGGGCCACGGCCAAGAGTACATTTATGCGCACGACGAACCGCATCACGTTGCTACCCAGCAGTATCTTCCCGACAATCTTGAGGGTGCACGCTACTATGAGCCAACCACGAACGGGCATGAGAAACTCATCACTGAACGCCTGTCCGTGATTAGGAAACTACTGAAACTACGGTAGTCTTGACGGGTTGCCTGTATGGCACACCTGGGGTCTTAGCCGAAAGAAGCAATTCTGGGAGTTGACCCCGTGGCCAACGGATAGTCCGTGGTCATGACACAAGAAACAGGAAAGATAGAGGAAATGGCACAGAACCGTTCCCGCAAGCAGGTGCGCGAATCCCGCGCCCTCGGCATTGCACTCACCCCGAAGGCAGTCCGCTACTTCGAGAAGCGCCCCTACGGCCCCGGCGAGCACGGTCGCTCCCGTCGTCGTCAAGAATCCGACTACGCCGTTCGTCTGAAGGAAAAGCAGCGTCTGCGCGCTCAGTACGGCATCCGCGAATCCCAGATGCGTCGCGCCTTCGAAGAAGCACGTCGTACCGCTGGCCTGACCGGTGAAAACCTGGTTGAGCTTCTCGAAACCCGTCTTGACGCCCTGGTTCTGCGTGCAGGCTTCGCCCGCACCATCCAGCAGGCACGTCAGGTCGTCGTTCACCGTCACATCCTGGTTGACGGCAAGATCGTTGACCGTCCGTCTTTCCGTGTGAAGCCGGGGCAGACCATCCAGGTCAAGCCGAAGTCGCAGACCACCGTTCCGTTCGAAATTGCTGCTCAGGGCATCCACCGTGACGTTCTGCCGGCAGTTCCCGAATATCTGGACGTCGAGCTTGAGCGCCTCAAGGCCACTTTGGTTCGTCGCCCGAAGCGCGCTGAAGTCCCCGTGACCTGTGACGTCCAGATGGTCGTTGAACACTACTCACGCTGATCACACTTTTGCAGAGCCCCGAGATTTTTCTCGGGGCTCTGTTGTTTTCTTTCACCCCGTTGGTCAGATGTGCTTTATCTGGCCCTCACCTATTACGATAGGGAACCATGCGCACCTCTGAAATTCGTTCACGTTGGCTCGACTTCTTCGAATCCAAAGGCCACCATATTTCGCCTTCGGTTTCGTTGATCTCTCCGGAGCCTTCCATTCTGTTCACCGTCGCGGGCATGGTGCCGTTTATTCCCTACATTCTGGGAACAGAGCCGGCTCCGTGGCCGACCGCAGCATCGGTGCAGAAGTGCATTCGTACGAATGATATTGACAATGTTGGTAAGACCACGCGGCACGGTACGTTCTTCCAGATGAACGGTAACTTCTCCTTTGGCGATTACTTCAAGGAAGGCGCTATCAGCCACGCGTGGGAACTGCTGACAACTCCGCAGGATAAGGGCGGTTACGGCCTTGACGGCGACCGCTTGTGGATGACCATCTGGGAAAAAGACGAGGTTTCCTTCGACTACTGGACGAAGACGATCGGCCTGCCCGCAGAGCGCATCCAGCGTCTTCCGTTTGAAGAGATCTCCTGGTCGACCGGTCAGCCGGGTCCTGCTGGCGCATGCTGTGAAATCCACTACGACCGTGGTCCTGAGTTTGGCCCCGATGGCGGTCCCGTCGCCGACGTTGCTGGCGACCGCTTCCTTGAAATCTGGAACCTCGTCTTCGACGAATTTGTTCGAGGCGAAGGTGAAGGCCACGACTTCGAACTCGTTGGCAAGCTTGACCAGACCGCAATTGATACGGGTGCTGGCCTTGAGCGTCTTGCATTCATCATGCAGGACAAGCCGAACATGTACGAGATCGACGAAGTCTTCCCGGTCATTGATGTCGCCCAGCAGATGTCGGGCAAGAAGTACGGCTTGGGTGCCTCAGGCCCCAGCGCGGGTGTCGCTTATGACGATGATGTGCGTATGCGCGTTGTCGCAGATCATGTGCGTTCTGCGCTCATGCTGATCAATGACGGCGTGCGTCCGGGCAACGATGGACGAGGCTACGTGTTGCGTCGTCTGATCCGCCGTGCGGTGCGTTCGATGCGTCTTTTGGGCGTCGACGAGGCCACGATGCCGAGTCTGCTGACAGCTTCGAAGAACGTCATGTCCCTGTCCTACCCGGAACTCAACGAGAATTGGGCAACCATTCAGGACGTCGCATACGCCGAAGAGGACGCATTCCGTCGCACGCTGAGCGCCGGCACTACGATTCTTGACGTCGCCGTTCGTGATGCGAAGAAGGCTGGATCTCACGTTCTGTCCGGCGAATCAGCATTCTCACTGCATGACACCTACGGCTTCCCGATTGACTTGACGCTTGAAATGGCAAGCGAGCAGGGCCTGAAGGTTGACGAGGATGCTTTCAAGACTCTCATGCAGGAGCAGAAGGACCGTGCACGCGCCGATGCTCGCGCAAAGAAGACCGGCCACACCGACGTTCGCCTCTTCCAAGATATTGAGAAGCAGATGGGTGGTGGCTCGACCTTCCTCGGCTACACAGATCTTGGCTCCGAAGCGACGATCACCGCTCTTCTCGTTGATTCCGTTCCCGCTCCCGTCGCGCAGGCGCCTGCTGAGGTCGAGGTCGTCCTTGACCGCACTCCGTTCTACGCTGAGATGGGTGGTCAGCTCGCTGACCACGGTCAGATTCGCCTTGCAGACGGTGGCATTATCGAGGTCCACGATGTCCAGGCTCCGATTAAGGGGCTGTCGGTTCACCGTGGCACGCTGACTGAAGGCGTAGTGACGGTTGGTGCGAAGGCATGGGCAGAGGTTGACTCTGAGCGTCGTCTGGCGATTGCTCGCGCTCACACCGCAACCCATATGGTCTATGCGGGTCTGCGTCGAATCGTTGCCGAAGACGCCGATCAGGCTGGTTCTGAGAACTCACCGTCACGTCTACGCTTCGACTTCCGTCACTCCTCGGCTCTCGAGGGTTCGCAGATTAACGACATTGAAGCCCTTGTCAATGAAAAGCTTGCCGAGGACCTCGTGGTCAAGACTGACGTGATGTCGATCGAAGAGGCCCGCCTTTCCGGCGCGATTGCACTTTTCGGCGAAAAATATGGTGCTGAGGTCCGTGTTGTCACCATCGGTGACGGCTTCGATAAGGAACTCTGCGGTGGCACCCATGTTCCTACGACCGGCCACATTGGTCGTATCACGATCGTGGGTGAAGGATCCATTGGTTCGGGCGTGCGACGCATTGATGCGCTTGTCGGCAATGGCGCGTATTCGTTCCAGGCAAAGGAACATGCTTTGGTTTCCCAGCTGTCGACCATGGTGGGGGGCCGTAGCGAAGA
The DNA here is from genome assembly GCF_000296505.1 of Schaalia turicensis ACS-279-V-Col4. Lineage (GTDB taxonomy): Bacteria > Actinomycetota > Actinomycetes > Actinomycetales > Actinomycetaceae > Pauljensenia > Pauljensenia turicensis_A. The sequence continues at coordinate 171,645 of NZ_JH815209.1, read as the reverse complement.
GCTTCCGGATCGTATTGCTTCGTTGCTTGCTCGAGTGAAGGAATCTGAGAAGGAACTCGAGCGCATGCGCACTGAGCAAGCACTGGCTCAGGCGCAGACGTTTGCTGATACGGCACAGTCGCTCAATGGCATTGCTGTAGTCGCCAATGATGCAGGCGTTATGCCGTCCGCTGACGCGTTGCGCACTCTGGCTCTTGAAGTTCGTGATCGTCTTGGCGATGCGAATCCGGTTGTTGTCGCTCTCATCGGCCGAGTGAACGACAAGCCCTCGATCGTCGTTGTGACAAACGAGAAGGCACGCGAGCGCAAGGCTAAGGCAGGCGCATTTGTTCGCGCTGTCGCCCAGCACCTTGGTGGTGGCGGCGGTGGCCGTGATGACATCGCACAGGGCGGTGGCACCAAGCTCGACGCGATCAAGGAAGCGCTTGACGCGATCCGTCGCGAGGTTGCTCATTCGTGAGTCTTCGTCGCGGAACGCGCATCGGTGTTGATGTTGGAACTGTCCGGGTTGGAGTGAGTCGCTGCGACCCGGACGGCATACTCACAATGCCCGTTGAAACTGTTATCCGAGCTGATGACGGTTCTGACGTTGAGCGTATCTGCTCAATCATCGACGAATACGATGCCTTAGAAGTCATCGTAGGCCTGCCGAAACATCTCAAAGGTGGAGAGGGAATTTCAGCAAAAGGCGCTCGGCGCTACGGCAGACGAATTAAGCTAGCTAGGCCACATGTTCGTGTCGCATTGGTTGATGAGAGGCTATCCTCAAATCAAGCGCATGCGCGCTTACGACAGTCAGGCGTTCCAGAGAGGGAACACCGAGCGGTTGTCGATCAGGTGGCTGCTCAAATCATTCTTGAGCAAGCACTTGAAGCGGAACGAATGAGCGATCGAGCCCCAGGGGTCGAGATCATCATTGAAGGGAAGGATCTTTCGTGACGACGCCCAACTCGCAACGCCCTCCATTTCCTCGACGACGAGATATACAGGGACGAGCAGGCACTCAGGCTTCGCACCAGCGCGCGCAGACACCGCCCGCAACGCCACAGTCGAATGATCTTCCTCTTTTTGGAACCGTGAGTAGTGAAACGACCGGCATGCGTTCTCGGCGCCTAGAAGTAGAACGTCGTCGAGCCCGCCGTCGTAAGCGTAATCGTCGTATCCGCGCGTTCATTATCCTGGCAATCGTTATTGCTCTCCTTGGCGGTGCAGCAGTGTATGCCGTACGCCAACTGACCGCGCCTTCATCTTCCTTCTCGCAATTGGACGATGACTATCCAGGTCCGGGTTCAGGCTCTGTTGAAGTGACGATCGATGTCGGCGAAACAGGTGCCGAAATCGGTCAGTCACTGGTTGATGCTGACGTCGTCAAGAGCGTTGCAGCCTTTATCCGCTCGTATGACGCGAATAAAGCAGCCACAATGATCCGTCCGGGCACATACACGCTGAAAATGCAGATGAGGGCGTCTGATGCGGTTGCCGCATTGCTTGATGACGCTAATAGGTCTGATAACACGGTGACTGTCACTCCGGGGCAAACCAAGGCAGAAATTGCCGAGCGTATTTCATCTGTCACCGATTTCAGCTTTGATGATGTCACCGCAGCATTTGAAGATGCCAGCGCTATTGGTTTGCCCGATGTTGCTGGGGGAAACGTTGAGGGGTGGCTTGCTCCGGGTTCATACGAAGTGGCGTCTTCGGATACTCCGGTGACTCTGGTTGCCCAGATGGTTGCCACTACGATTTCCACGCTCGATAGTGCCGGTGTCGCTGAAGACCAGCGCGAAATTGTTTTGAACAAGGCTTCAATTCTCGAACGTGAAGTGAATCTTGACGAGTACCTGCCCAAGGTCGCTCGAGTGATTGAAAATCGCCTTGCTGATACTGAAAACGAGACTCATGGCTTGCTCCAAATGGACTCAACGGTTCTTTACGGAGTTGGTAAAACCGGTGGCGTACCAACCGCTTCCGATCTGCTGGATGAGAACCCGTACAACACATACCTTCATAAGGGGATTCCTCCGAGCCCGATCGCTCAGCCCAGTGAGGCAGCAATCAAAGCCGTGATGCATCCTGCGGATGGCGACTGGCTGTACTACGTGACCATTGATTTGGATACGGGTGAGACAGTGTTTGCTTCAACGCTGGCCGATCACGAAGCCAATCAGAAGAAATTCAAGGACTACTGCGAAGCTCACCCCGGGAAGTGCTGACACAATGAGTTGGGCTGGCGTAATCGGCTCACCCATTGAGCACTCACTATCGCCTCTTTTACACAGGGCAGCGTGGGATTCTGTCGGCGTGGGTTCTGATTGGACGTACCGCACAATCGAGGTCACGAAAGAAACGTTGCCGTCTTTCCTGTCCTCGCTCGATTCAGGGTGCCTCGGTCTTTCCGTGACCATGCCGTGCAAACAGGACATCATGTCTTTGATTGATGTCTGCGATCCTTTGGCCCAAGCGGTTGGAAGTGTGAATACCGTTGTCCCATCGGCAGGCGTGTTGACCGGTTTTAACACCGATGTGCACGGGATCGTGATGGCTATCGATCAGGCTCGAGCGCGCAGGGGGTGTGATGCGCCGCATTCTGCAGTGATCTTGGGCAGTGGAGCGACGGCGGCCTCGTCCCTTGCAGCCTTGGGCACGCTTGGTATCACTCGCACAACTGTGATCGCGCGTCGTTTTGGCGGACCGGGTTCGATTGTTGTGGCAGCAACGCGGTTGGGTGTTGAGATTGACCAGGTTCTTTTCAGCGATCATGAACGAGTGATGCATGAGATCGCTTCGGCAGACATCCTCATCTCTACGTTGCCCGCACATATTGGCGATGATATTGCCAAGCAATTGAGCCCGAGAACCGATCAGTGTCTGCTTGATGTCATTTATTCGCCTCGTGACACGCAGCTTGTACAGGTGTATGAAGCCAATGGCGCGTGCGTTGTCTACGGTGTCGAGATGCTTCTTCATCAAGCGCATCTTCAGGTTCAGCTAATGACGGGGAAGAACGCTGATGTGGAGGCGATGCGTCAGGTGATTCCTCAATGAGCGATTTTTTAAGTCTTCTGCGCGTCCGTGAAGCAACAACGGTCCAGGACTTGTCGCTTGCGTTAGCACTCGCAACATGGCTGATCATCATCTATTGGCTGTGGCGCTACGGCTGGCGCGTCCAACGCCGATATTTCATTGAAGCGACGCTGACACCGTATAAGCGCACGGGTATCGTGTGGACCTCCGCTTTGTTTGGGGCTGCAACGATTGTGACGCTGCAACTGAAACCGTCGGCACCGGCTATTGTGTCGGTTGCGATGATCGGGGCGCTCTCTGCGTTGGTTGATGCTCGAACGCACAAGCTTCCCAACGCATACACGGCTACGATGGCGATCGGGGTGACCTTCGGTGCGCTCGGCATGATTTTCCACTCGGAAACGCCCGTGAAAGTGATCGTGCGTATTGTCTTGTCGATGGCAATTTGGGCGGTTCCCTTGTGGATCCTTTCTAGGATCCCGGGCGGTGTCGGTTTTGGCGACGTGAAGATTGCTCCTGTCCTTGGAGCGTTGCTTGGGTGCGTTGGTATCCAAGCTGCCTACGGTGGTTTGATTATTTCCTTCGTTTTGGCCGGTGGCGCCGCGTTGTGGCGATTGGTCGTCGGCAATGCGGGGACCGGGGCGCGGATACCTCTTGGACCGTGGCTGATTCTTGGTGCTGCCGGTGGGTATATCGGCTGGGGTGCGATTCTTCAGTGGCAGTAGGCGGTTCTTTCGCCTACGCAGTTGACCGCATTCTTTTTGGGGGACGAGGCCGGTCACTTCGATGTGTGCGATGGCGTTATAGCCGGAGAATGAACGGCAGAGGTCGTGTTGACCTGTTCGTGTCAAGATAGATGAATGACTTTAGATCCTTCGATTGCTCAGCGTTTAAAGCGTGATTCTGCCGGTCTTGTTGCTGCTGTCGTTCAGCAGTGGGATACCCGTGAAGTTTTAATGCTCGGGTGGATGGATGACGAGGCTCTTCATCGGACGCTGACGACAGGACGAGTGACCTTCTGGTCGCGAAGTCGCCAAGAGTATTGGCGCAAAGGTGATACGTCCGGACACCTCCAGTTTGTGAAGGCTGTCAGTCTTGATTGTGACGGCGATGCGTTGCTCATCGAAGTGGACCAGGTTGGGGTTGCCTGTCACACGGGGAAGCGTTCCTGTTTCGAAGAAGGCGGTGACCTTGGTGCAGTCATCGGTCAGCGAGGTGACGTATGAGCACACATGATGAGCCCATTTCAGTATCTCTACTAGTACCCACTAGCATCGAATTGACGACGGTAGTGGCGAAGGAGCGCAATCATGACAGTCTTAGATGACATCATCGCAGGTGTCCGTGAAGATCTTGCCTTGCGCGAGGCCCACGTCCCCATGGACGAAATCAAGCGACGTGCACTGCGTGCCCCCGATGCCCATGACGCATTCGCAGCCTTCAAGGAACGCGAAGGCGCCGTATCGATTATTTCCGAAGTGAAGCGTTCCTCTCCGTCAAGGGGCGCTCTTGCTGGCATTCCTGATCCTGCGCGTCTTGCGTCGATCTACGAAGAAGGTGGCGCAACCGCCATTTCTGTTCTAACGGAAAAACGTCGTTTCTCTGGCTCCCTCGCTGACCTTGATGCAGTGCGTGCCGCAGTGGATATTCCAGTGCTCCGCAAGGATTTTATTGTTACTCCGTATCAGATTCACGAGGCGCGGGCACATGGAGCGGACCTCGTCCTCTTGATTGTCGCCGCACTTGAACAGCCGGCACTTATCTCGCTTCTGGAACGCGTCCATTCGCTGGGGATGAATGCTCTGGTTGAAACGCATTCGCGTCTTGAGGCGTTGCGAGCGCTCGAAGCGGGAGCACGGATTATCGGGGTCAATGCTCGAGATCTGAAGACCCTTGAAGTTGACCGCGACACCGTTAACCAGGTGATTGATGTGATTCCAGCTGACGTTGTCGCCGTCGCGGAGTCAGGTGTACGAGGCCCCCACGACGTTTTCGAATACGCCAAGTGGGGTGCTGATGCTGTTCTCGTCGGAGAGGCTCTGGTGACCAGCGGTGATCCGTTGTCCTCCATTCGTGACATGGTATGTGCCGGCTCTCATCCGGCTCTCCTGACCGACCGTAAGGCGCGCGTTCGCGCCGCTCTAGAGGAGAAGTAACGTGGCACTGTCAAACGTTCAAGGCCCCTACTTTGGCCAATTCGGTGGACGGTTTGTCGCCGAATCATTGATGGGACCACTCGAGGTTATTGAACGTGAGTGGAAGCGCTTGTGGCCCGATCCTGCGTTCCAGAAGCGTCTTCGTGACCTGTTTGTTGGGTATGCGGGTCGTCCGTCTTTGCTGACCGAGGCGCCTCGTTTCTCCCGCGAGCTTGGGGGAGTGCGCGTCTTTTTGAAGCGCGAAGACTTGAACCATACGGGCTCGCACAAGATCAACAACGTGCTTGGCCAAGCTCTTTTGACGAAGGAACTGGGCAAAACCCGAGTCATCGCTGAAACCGGTGCCGGGCAACACGGTGTTGCGACCGCCACTGCAGCGGCGCTTCTTGGCTTGGAGTGCACCGTCTACATGGGCGAAGAAGATACTCGACGTCAAGCACTGAATGTTGCTCGAATGCAGATGCTTGGGGCGGAAGTTGTCGCCGTAGCATCCGGTTCGAAGACTCTGAAGGATGCAATCAATGAAGCATTCCGCGATTGGGTGACGAACGAAGCTACAACCAACTACATCTTCGGTACCGCGGCTGGTCCTCATCCATTCCCGGAACTTGTTCGTGATTTACAGCGAGTGATTGGTGATGAGGCTCGAGCACAGCTTCTGGCAATGGAAGGCCGTTTGCCGGACATCGTCTGCGCATGTATCGGTGGTGGTTCGAACGCAATCGGTACTTTCACCGCATTCCTCGACGATCCCGATGTCGAACTACTCGGGTGCGAAGCTGGTGGAGACGGGGTTGAGACCGGTCGCCATGCCGCTTCGATTACCGCGAATGAAACCGGTGTTCTTCACGGAGCCCGCACGTACCTGCTTCAAGAACGAGACGGTCAAACGAAGGAATCACATTCGATTTCGGCGGGTCTCGACTACCCGGGTGTTGGCCCCGAACATTCGTGGCTCGCTGCGATCGGTCGCGCTCGCTACATTCCCATCAACGATGCCGATGCGATGGATGCTTTCCGGTTGCTATCGCGCACCGAGGGTATTATTCCCGCAATTGAGTCTTCGCATGCTCTTGCAGGTATCCGCCAGTGGGCCGCGCAGAAGGTTCGCGAAAACGGCGGTCCCTTTGCTGAAGGTGAAGGTCCGATTGCCATTGTCACTGTGTCGGGACGCGGAGATAAAGACGTGGACACGGCATCGAAGTGGTTCAACTTGGGTCATGCGACTCGTCAAGTGATTGACCCCAGTGCCGGTTCGACTGGCATTTCCCAGTTGGACGATGATGAAGAGGCGGGCAAGTGAGCAAAGAATTGAAAGCTGGGCATCGCATCGACGAAGCTCATTCACGAGGCGACGCAGCTCTCATCGGATACCTTCCCGTTGGTTTTCCGTCGGTTGATAATTCCATTCGAGCGGGCAAAGTCCTTGCAGATTGTGGTTTTGACGTACTAGAACTGGGCTTCCCCTATTCCGATCCAGGAATGGATGGACCCACGATTCAGAAGGCAACAGTTGCTGCTCTTGAACACGGTACTCACCTTGAAGATCTGTTTCGAGCTGTTGAAGAACTGACCAGTTATGGACTGACCACCGCGGTGATGACCTACTGGAATCCTGTCGAGTGGTGGGGGGTGGAGCGCTTTGCCCGTGATTTTGCTACTGCGGGTGGTTCCGGTCTGATTACCCCCGACCTTCCTCCAGAAGAAGGGGCGCAGTGGGAAGCAAGCGCAGAAGAATACGGCTTGGAGCGCACGTACCTTGTCGCCCCCTCGTCTCCGAGGCGCCGGTTGGAACTGATCAGTGCGCATAGCGAAGGCTGGGTGTACGCTGCCTCGACAATGGGGGTTACCGGTGCTCGCGCATCCGTGGGAGAGCACGTCAAGGACCTCGTTGAACGCACGCGAGATGCCGGGGCTCAGCGCGTGTGCGTTGGTCTTGGTATTTCGAACGGCCAGCAGGCGAAAGAAATCGGTGCGTACGCCGACGGCGTTATCGTGGGCTCCGCACTGGTGAAGACACTGTTTAACGAGCCAATTGACCGCGGCCTTCGTCTTCTTGAAGAACGTGCTCACGACTTGGTTTCAGGAGTGAAAGGAGCCCGATTGTGATCAGCGCCTCCATCCCTTCGCCGTCGCAGGGTGTCTGGTACATCGGTCCGCTACCGCTACGCGCGTACGGATTAATCATCGTTATCGGCATGTTTATCGCCGTCTACTGGACGTCCAAGCGCTACGCACAACGTGGCGGTGACCCTGAACTGATGTATGACGTGGCCCTTTGGGCGATCCCGATCGGTATTATCGGAGCTCGCCTGTACCATGTCTTCACATCACCCGAAGCCTACTTTGGTCCAAACGGTGATCCGGCTCGAATCATTCAAATCTGGGAAGGTGGCTTGGGCATCTGGGGCGGTGTCGCTCTGGGTGCAGTCGGCGCTTGGATTGCAGTGAAACGTTCCGGGAAGCGCCTTGGCCCGCTTGCTGATTCGCTTGCACCAGCATTACTGGTCGCCCAGGCCATTGGTCGCTGGGGGAACTGGTTCAATCAAGAGCTTTTCGGTGGCCCCACGACGTTGCCATGGGGTTTGCAGATCGACGACGCGCATCTGCCCGATGGTTTTGCCTCGGGAACCCTGTTTCACCCAACATTCCTCTATGAGTGCCTGTGGAATTTGACGATGGCAGCAATCATCGTGTGGTGCGATCGTCGTTTCCGTTTCGCCTCTGGACAGGTGTTCGCGCTCTACCTGATCGCATATCCACTTGGACGAAGCTGGATTGAAATGATGCGCATCGACACGGCTCACACCTTCTTCGGAGTGCGCCTGAACGTATGGACATCGCTCGCCATTTTTGCGCTAGGCCTCGTTGTCTACTTCGTTGCCGGGAGACTGGGACGATCCACTATCTTGCAGGGCGACGAACGCTTCGTGCCTGCTGAAAGTGGCGAAAACGCTTCTAAAATCGCTGAACATGGGAACGATCACCTTGAAATTGAATCCCAGGATAAGAGTTTTGACGCCCAATCACGGTAGACTTGGGCTATGCGTCGAGCAAAAATTGTATGTACTCTCGGCCCTGCCACTGATTCTTCGGAGCAAGTCCAAGCACTGGTTGACGCCGGTATGGATGTCGCCCGAATCAATCGATCACACGGCACGGCTGCAGAGCACGAAGCTGTTATTGAAAAGGTCCGTCGTGCTTCCGCGACTTCAGGGCGTGCCATTGCAATCCTCGTTGACCTGCAGGGCCCGAAGATTCGCCTGGAGACGTTCGAAGAAGGGCCCCAGGTCCTCGCTGTTGGTGACACGTTCACCATCACAACCCGCGACGTGCCTGGAACTAAGGAACTCGTTGGTACGACCTTCAAAGGTCTGCCTGGTGACTGTGCTCCCGGCGATCGCCTGCTGATTGACGACGGAAACGTCGCAGTCCGCGTTGTCGAGGTCACCGATACCGACGTCATCACCAAGGTTGAGGTCCCCGGCGTAGTTTCCGACCACAAGGGGTTGAACCTTCCCGGCGTCGCAGTGTCCGTTCCTGCTCTTTCCGAGAAGGATAAAGAGGACCTGCGTTGGGCAATGGAAAACGACGCAGACTTCATCGCTCTGTCGTTCGTCCGCAATGCAAAGGATATCAACGATGTCCACGCGATCATGGACGAATACGGTCGTCGTCTTCCGGTGATCGCCAAGATCGAAAAGCCGCAGGCTGTCGAAGCCCTCCAGGAAATCGTCGATGCGTTTGACGCGATCATGGTTGCCCGCGGTGACCTTGGCGTTGAAATGCCACTCGAGTCCGTTCCGCTGGTTCAGAAGCGCGCCATCGAACTGGCTCGCCGTGCTGCGAAGCCGGTGATCGTCGCAACCCAGGTCATGGATTCCATGATTAAGAATCCTCGCCCGACCCGCGCTGAAGCTTCTGACTGTGCAAACGCCATCCTTGACGGTGCCGATGCGGTCATGCTTTCCGGCGAAACTTCAGTGGGTGCGTTCCCGATCGAAGCTGTTCGCACGATGGCTCGTATTATCGAGTCCACCGAAGAAAACGGTGGCGAAATGATCGCCGCACTGACTGGTTTCTTCGTCAACGACCGTGCGGCCGTCATCTGTGAAGCTGCCGCTCAGATTGCTGAGCATCTTGATGCTCGCTACCTGGTGACCTTCACTCAGTCCGGTGCTTCGGCTCGCATGATGTCGCGTCTGCGTCGCCCGATTCCGATGCTCGCATTTACTCCGCTGGAATCAACGCGTCGTCGCCTGGCATTGACGTGGGGTATTCAGACCTACCGCGTTCCTGAGGTCCGTCACACCGATGACATGGTGTGGCAGGTCGACCAGGTTGCGCAGTCGTCGCGCCTCGCTGAAATTGGTGACGAACTCGTGATCGTTGCAGGTATGCCACCGGGGACCGCAGGTTCCTCGAACATGCTTCGCTTGCACAAGGTGGGCGATGAAGTCGACTACTCAATCGGTGGCGGACTTCGCTGACACCAGCATGTGAAAGGTGGCCAGACTGCTTCGGTAGTCTGGCCATTTTTATTCGTGACACGGACGCTTTGATTGTTCGTGATGGACTAGGGACTTCATGGCGTGCAACACGAAGGGGCGCTTCCGATGGCGGACTACGCGAAATCGTGTAGGGTAGTGGGAGTGCCACGGCGAGTAAGAATGCCGATGAGGGTATTTAAGAAAGCTTTCGGCACATACGACCTACCGTATGAGGTTGCCTGCGCGAACAACGCGCATACCTGCATACGGTCTGATGAATGAATGATGGAGAAGAAAAATGAATACGCGTACCCGGACTGTGTCAGTCCATTCTCAGGCACTGAATCGTCAGGCAAACAACCTGGATATCGACCAGCTGGCCAATGCAGTCAAGCCTTGGTTTGACGAAATGATTGATGTGAGTATTGCTCGCGCAATTTCAGATCTTTCCAACCCGCGTTCACGTGGACGCGCAGCTGACTTCCTCGGCCTTGAGCTGATCGAAGCAGCATGATCTGAACGGTGCAGTGGCCTCACTCAAACGGTGATGCAGCTGTGACCAGTACACACTCATGGTGGCGGGCAGTTCGAAAGAACTGCCCGCCACCGTTTGTGTCAGCCTTCGGGTTTAGTCGTCAACCTGATCGATAACAGCGTCAGCGACCTCGCGCATTGACAGACGACGATCCATCGAGGTCTTTTGGATCCAGCGGAAGGCCTCGGGCTCGGTCATGCCCATGTTCTTCTGCAGCAGGCCCTTCGCGCGGTCAACGCGCTTACGCGTTTCGAAACGGTCAGAAAGATCGGCGATCTCCTCTTCGAGAGATTCGATTTCCTGATGACGCGAAAGGGCAATCTCAACGGCAGGAATCAAATCCGCGGGGCTGAAGGGCTTCACAACATACGCCATTGCGCCCGCATCGCGAGCACGTTCAACAAGCTCTGTTTGGCTAAACGCGGTCAGCATGACGACAGCACACGAAAGCTCCTGAAGGATCTTTTCAGCGGCGGTGATGCCATCCATGCGGGGCATCTTCACGTCCATGACACAGAGATCAGGTTCGAGCTCAAGTGCAAGCTGGACGGCTTCTTCACCGTCTGCGGCCTCACCAACAACCTCAAATCCGGCAGAAGTGAGGGTTTCAACGATATCCAGACGAATCAGGCCCTCATCTTCTGCGACAAGAACGCGGCGTGGTTCGTTTTGAACTTCAGTGGTCATAACTGATCCTCGGTTTGTAGGTTTCCTAGCTCTATCATAAACTTAAACGGCGCCGATTACGGCGACGCCCCGATAGCCCAACTGGCAGAGGCGGTCGGCTCAAACCCGGCTTGTTGTGGGTTCGAATCCCACTCGGGGTACTTGCGAAGGGCGCCACGGTAGTTTTCGTACTACCGTGGCACTTTTCATTTCGCTGATCGTGGTGTGCTGGGAACCATCAAGCTCGTCGCGCCATAATCCGGTTCGTTACGCGCGCCGACGAAATCAGCTTCCCGGCCTCGTTCTTTATTTCAACAAGATGGACTGTCGATGAACCACCCAGGTGAATAGCCGTTGCCGTCGCGATCACTCGACCGGTAGAAACCGACGAGATGTGGGAAATCGTCAGTTCAGTGCCCACCGCGAACCCGCGATCGGCGCCGTAAACGTTACGAGCGTGAATCTGGGAAGCAAATGATGCTGCGGTTTCCGCGAGCGCTGCGCTTGCCCCACCGTGAAGAATCCCAGCTGACTGGGTGTTTCCTTCGACGGGCATTAAGATCACTGTTTTTTCGGGCGAATGTTCTAACACGTCCATTCGCATGGCTTCCATCAGGGAATGTGGCCAATGTGCGCCCACGAATCCGCCATCGTGGGAAGGATCGGGCGCGGTTTGTTGTGCGGTTTGTCCATGCATACCTCTAGGGTTACATGTGTGAGTGACACTTTGCTGATTATCGACGGCCATTCGATGGCTTTTCGCGCCTTCTATGCTCTTCCGGCTGACCGTTTCGTGACACATTCGGGGCAACATACGAATGCGGTGTACGGCTTCATCAAGATGATGGTGAAGATGATCCAAGAGGAAAAGCCGACCCATGTTGCTGTGGCGTTTGACGTGTCGCGCCATTCTTTCCGCACCGAGGAGTATCCGGAGTATAAGGGAACGCGTGATGCGACGCCGGAACCCTTTAAAGGCCAAGTTGAACTGATTAGCCAGGTTTTGGAACTGATGGGTATTCGTTCCCTGCGCAAGGACGGCTACGAAGCCGACGATATTTTGGCGACGCTTGCTCACCGTGGTGAGAAAGCCGGGATGCGTGTCTTGGTCGCGTCGGGGGATAGGGATTCTTTCCAGACGGTGACTGAGAATGTGACGGTTCTCTATCCGGGTGCGTCGACCGAGAACTTGAAGCGCATGACGCCCGCTGCTATTGAAGAAAAGTACGGTGTTCCGCCGTTCCGTTACCCGGAAATTGCGGCTCTTGTCGGTGAGACCTCCGATAATTTGCCCGGCGTTCCCGGTATTGGACCGAAGACAGCGGCAAAGCTGATTAACGAGTTCGATGGCCTCGATAACCTGATGGCGAATGCTGATCAGGTGAAGGGTAAGCGTGGCGAGGCTCTGCGCGAACATGGCGATGATGTTGCGCGTAATCGTCGTTTGAATCGTCTGCTCACGGATCTGGACCTGGGGGTTGAGCTGGGGGATCTTGTCCCCGGGGCTACTCAAAAGACTGAATTGCTTGCGTTGTTCGATACGTTGGAGTTTGGGCGTCTGCGTAACCAGGTGCTTGCGGTCAGTGTAGGCGATGACTCAGTAGAAGAATCGGGGAACGAGGCCGACCAGGCTTTTTGGACGGCGCCCTTAACGGTGTCGGTCGCTTCCGCTGCTACTGACATTTCCGGCTGGGCACGCTCGGTCGGCCATATTGATGCGATTTGGGCCGACGGGGAGGGGATCCCTGCTCATGGACACATCGATCTTCTTGCGTTGAGCGCAGGAAGTCGCGTCCTTGTCATTGACCCGACCACGCTCTCTCCGGTGCAAGATCAGGCTTTAGTGAAGGTCCTGAAGCACAGCGATTCGCACGTCGTTCATGATGCCAAAGCCTTGTCTCACGCTTTGGCAGGACACGGGTGGGCGATGGCCTGGCCTTCGAAGGACGTTCAGCTTGCCGCCTATCTTGCACGCCCCGATTCGAAGAACGTCGAGATCAAAGAAATCTTGAACCGCTATTTCAACATTGAGTTGCCCGAAGAAGAAAAGAAGACGGACGCTCTCTTCGAGATCGTTGGCAGCGGTGAGATTCAAGAACGTATTCAACGATGCGCGCGTATCTGCTACTCCCTGCCGTTTGTGTGGAAGACCTTGAGCGCGCTTTTAGCGGATAACGGTGAACTGGACCTGCTGACACAGATGGAGCTTCCCGTATCTAGGGTCTTGGCGAAGATGGAAGCGACAGGTATTGCCGTTGATAGTGACGAGTTGTGCTCCCAGTCGACGCAACTGGGATTCGAAGTTGATGCGGCCCGCAGGAGTGCTCTTGATGTGATTGGTGAAGATGTGAATCTTTCCAGTCCCAAGCAACTGCAGAGGATTCTTTTCGAGGTCCTCGATCTTCCCAAGACGAAGAAGACGAAGACCGGCTACACAACGAACGCTGAAGCTCTTGCTGACTTGCGCGAAAAAACGCGAGATTCGGGTGGTCCGGGCTTCGTATTCCTCGACTCGTTGCTGATGCACCGTGATCGAATCAAATTGAAGCAGATGGTGGACACGCTGATTTCCTCCACCAACCCCGATGGGCGCATTCACTCGACGTTCTCACAGGTTGTTACCACAACTGGCCGTTTGGCATCCAAGGACCCGAATCTGCAGAATATTCCAGCTCGTAGCCCAGATGGTCTGAAGATCCGTTCCGGTTTTGTTGCTGGCCCCGGCTTTGAGTCTTTGATGAGCGCCGACTATTCCCAGATTGAAATGCGCATCATGGCGCATTTGTCGGGAGATGAGGGCTTGATCGAAGCTTTCGCTACCGGCGAGGACCTGCACAAGACGATGGCTGCGATGGTTTTCGATACGCCCGTTGAAGACGTGACGGGTGAGCAACGCTCTCGCATCAAGGCCACGTCATATGGTCTCGCGTATGGATTATCCTCGTACGGTCTGTCCGCACAACTGCATATTCCGGTCCACGAAGCAGCCGCGTTGCGTGACCGCTATTTCGAACGTTTCGCGGGGGTAGGCGACTATCTGAATTCGCTCGTCGACGAGGCTCGGATCAATGGCTACACGGAAACGATGTTCGGTCGTAGGCGCTATCTGCCCGACCTGACCTCATCGAACCGGCAGCGCCGCGAGATGGCCGAACGTGCTGCTTTGAATGCGCCGATTCAGGGGAGTGCAGCGGATATCGTGAAAATTGCGATGGTCAACCTCATCGACGCTCTGCATCAGGCTGACATGAAGTCACGCGTACTGCTCCAGATCCACGACGAATTGTTACTTGAAATAGCACCGGAAGAACGTCAGCAGGCTGAGGAGCTTGTCCGCGACAAGATGAGCTCGCCAGTCCAATTGAAGGTGCCTTTGGATGTCGCAGTGGGAGTGGGAGCGAACTGGATGGCCGCCGCCCACTAGGGGGATGGGTGATCACATGTGTGTCCGTAACAGATAAACGCGACCGAAACCACGTTTTTATCCACCAAACAGTGGAAAAGATCGCGTTAATGAACTGGTAGACTTACTAGCGGTGTCTTGGCACTCGTGTACGCGAATGCCGATTCGCCACTTCTGTACACCTACTATTCAGTCCGTTTCGGAGACACAACTACATGACCACCAATACGCCGCAGGTCGCGGTTAATGACATCGGCTCGACCGAAGATCTGCTTGCCGCCATCGACGCAACCATCAAGTACTTCAACGATGGCGACATCGTCGAGGGCACTGTCGTCAAGGTTGACCACGATGAGGTCCTCCTCGACATCGGCTACAAGACTGAGGGCGTTATCCTCTCTCGCGAGCTCTCCATCAAGCACGACGTGAACCCTGACGATGTTGTTGCTGTTGGCGACAAGATCGAAGCCCTCGTCCTCCAGAAGGAAGACAAGGAAGGCCGTCTGCTCCTGTCGAAGAAGCGCGCACAGTACGAGCGCGCCTGGGGCCAGATCGAAAAGGTCAAGGAAGAAGATGGCGTTGTTACCGGCACCGTCATCGAGGTCGTCAAGGGTGGTCTTATCCTCGACATCGGCCTTCGCGGCTTCCTCCCCGCATCCCTCGTTGAAATGCGTCGCGTCCGCGACCTCGCACCGTACATTGGTCGCGAGATCGAAGCGAAGATCATCGAGCTCGACAAGAACCGCAACAACGTTGTGCTCTCGCGTCGCGCATGGCTTGAACAGACCCAGTCCGAGGTTCGCACGAACTTCCTCCACACTCTTGGCAAGGGTCAGGTTCGTACCGGTAACGTCTCCTCGATCGTTAACTTCGGTGCGTTCGTCGACCTCGGTGGTGTCGACGGCCTCGTCCACGTCTCCGAACTCTCCTGGAAGCATATCGATCACCCGTCAGAGGTCGTTGAGGTTGGCCAGGAAGTCACCGTCGAGGTTCTCGACGTCGACATGGATCGCGAACGCGTCTCCCTGTCCCTCAAGGCAACCCAGGAAGATCCGTGGCAGGCATTTGCCCGTACCCATGCGATCGGTCAGGTCGTGCCGGGCAAGGTCACGAAGCTTGTTCCATTCGGCGCATTCGTCCGCGTCGAAGACGGCATCGAAGGCCTCGTCCATATTTCCGAGCTTGCTCAGCGTCACGTCGAGCTGCCGGATCAGGTCGTCAAGGTTGGCGACGACGCATTCGTGAAGGTCATCGATATCGACCTCGAACGTCGTCGCATCTCCCTGTCGCTCAAGCAGGCAAACGAAGGCATCGATCCGACTTCCGAAGAGTTTGATCCCTCGTTGTACGGCATGGCCGCTGAGTACGACGAAGACGGCAATTACAAGTACCCCGAAGGCTTCGATCCGGAAACCCAGGAATGGATGGAAGGCTACGAGGCACAGCGCGAGGCTTGGGAAGCACAGTATGCCGAAGCGCAGGCACGCTGGCAGGCCCACAAGGCTCAGGTCGTCAAGGCGCAGGAAGAAGACGCCGAAGCAGCTCCGGTTGCTCCCGAGGCCACCTCTTCCTCGTCCTCCGTCGAGCCGGAGACCATTGGTACCCTCGCTTCCGATGAGGCTCTCGCAGCTCTGCGTGAGAAGCTCACGAACGGAAACTGAACTGATCACAGAGCCTCGGCTCTGATGTGATGAACGTGTGCCCCACGAACGGTGTTCGTGGGGCACACGCGTTTATTCACACCACGCGTCGAATGATTCTCCTATGACTGCATTCTCCAGCCTGTATGGACGTTGAAGAATATCGGACGCTAGTCGCTCGTCGACTCATATAGGACAATGAAGCTATGACTCATATTGAGCTGTGCGTTGAGGATCTTCTTAGCGTTGCGATTGCAACGGATCAGGATGAAGTCGCTCGGATCGTAACAGCCGTTAGGAATGCATCATGACCCAGATTCACATGGGAGGCGCATCTGCTGACCTTCTTCGTCCTTTCGTCATTCCAACAGACCGCGCACTGCTCGTCGGTTTGAGCGGTGGAATTGGCTCTGGAAAGTCATCTGTTGCCACTGCGTTTGCGAGTCTTGGCGCGGTCGTTGCCGACGCAGATGCCATCGCACGTGAAGTGGTCGAACCTGGAAGCGTCGGTCTTCGTCGTATCGAAGAAGTGTTTGGCGATGCCATCTTGAATGATGACGGGACTCTCAATCGAGGAGCACTAGCCCAGCAGGTCTTCACCGATGCCAGTGCTCGAAAGACAGTGGAAGCAATCACTCATCCTTTGATTGCTGAGCGTTCCCGCCAGATTCTTTCAAGCGCCCAACCGGGGAACATTGCTCTTTACGATGTTCCTCTGCTGACTGAGCAACATATGCAAGACCAGTTTGACGCCGTGATCATGGTCGATGTTCCGCTTGATATGCGCCTGAGCCGTCTACAAGCCCGCGGGATGACGATTGACGAGGCCCGGAAAAGAATCGCATCCCAAGCGAACAGTGATGAACGACGTGCGATCTGCCACATCTGGATAACCAACACCGGCTCGCTCGTGGATCTTCACCGTCTGGTTGCGACAGTTCATGCCCAATGGCTGACACACTCGGGCACAACTGGCAGTCCGACCGGCAGATGATTCCGGCCTCGTACATCACGAGCAGGCGATAGGTCCTCAATCGGCATGAGTCTGACAAAGTGACTACGGTAGGACTGTGAGCAAACGAGTTGTGCGGCAAGAAGCGTCGTTTGAGGTTGTCTCTGACTACACGCCATCGGGCGACCAGCCGACTGCAATCGCAGAATTGGTCAAGCGCCTGAATGACGGCGAACAGGATATTGTTCTCCTCGGCGCTACGGGCACGGGTAAAACCGCAACGACTGCGTGGCTCATTGAGCAGATTCAGCGACCGGCGCTCATTATCGAGCCGAATAAAACGCTTGCCGCCCAGCTTGCCGCTGAATTCCGCGAACTGTTGCCTAATAACGCTGTCGAGTACTTCGTGTCGTACTACGACTACTACCAGCCGGAAGCCTATATTCCGCAGACGGATACATACATCGAGAAAGACTCGTCGATCAACGATGAGGTCGAACGTCTGCGCCACTCGGCGACGAACAACCTGCTGACCCGTCGTGACACGGTGGTCGTTGCCTCCGTGTCGTGCATCTACGGCTTGGGTACTCCACAAGAGTACGTCGAGCGCATGATTGAGCTGGAACGTGGCATGATCGTCGACCGCGACACCCTTCTTCGCGCCTTCGTCAACATGCAGTACGTGCGCAATGATGTCGCCTTCACGCGAGGCACTTTCCGAGTTCGTGGCGACACCATCGAAATCATCCCAGTGTACGAGGAGCTGGCGATCCGCATCGAAATGTTTGGGGATGAAATCGATTCTCTGGCAGTCCTGCATCCCCTGACCGGTGACGTCATCAACGAAGTCGATCACGTCTATCTATTCCCGGCCAGCCATTACGTTGCCGGCGAAGAGCGCATGAAGCGAGCCATTGCCTCGATTGAAGAAGAACTGGCAGAACGCCTCACGTGGTTCGAATCCCAAGGCAAGTTACTTGAAGCCCAGCGTCTGCGCATGCGCACCACATACGACCTGGAAATGCTCAAAGAAATCGGATCGTGCGCGGGCATTGAAAACTATTCGCGTCATATCGATGGACGAGGTCCCGGCACTCCGCCCCATACGCTGATGGACTATTTTGCCGATGACTTTGTCCTGATCATCGACGAATCGCACGTGACAGTTCCGCAGATCGGTGCCATGTTCGAGGGCGATATGTCGCGCAAGCGTACCCTGGTCGATCATGGTTTCCGACTGCCCTCAGCAATGGACAACAGACCGTTGAAATGGGACGAATTCGTTGAACGCATCGGCCAGACAGTCTACCTCTCGGCAACCCCGGGTGACTACGAACTTGAACGAAGCGATGGGGTAGTGGAACAGGTGATTCGCCCAACTGGTCTGGTGGATCCAAAGATTATCGTCAAGCCCACGAAGGGACAGATTGACGATCTTCTGGAACAGATCCGCGAGCGTGTCGAAAAGGATGAGCGTGTTCTTGTCACGACGCTCACGAAGAAGATGGCGGAAGACCTGACCGAGTACCTCGCTCGCCGTGGCGTACGTGTCGAGTACCTGCACTCTGACATCGATACCCTGCGTCGCGTTGAGTTGCTCAGAGAACTGCGTCAAGGCAACTTCGACGTCCTGGTCGGCATCAACCTGCTACGTGAAGGTCTGGATTTACCGGAAGTTTCCCTTGTTTCGATCCTCGATGCGGACAAGGAAGGCTTCCTGCGTTCGACCCGATCGCTGATCCAGACGATCGGTCGTGCAGCACGTAACGTATCGGGCGAAGTGCATATGTATGCCGACAACATCACGCCATCTATGGAAGCTGCGATCAGCGAAACTGAACGTCGTCGTGAGAAACAGATTGCCTACAACACCGAGCATGGTATCGACCCGAAGCCGCTGCGTAAGAAGATTGCTGACGTCACCGACATGCTTGTGCGTGAAGAAGTTGATACGCGCACGCTACTTGACGGCGGATACCGTAAGGAAAAATCAGCGTCTGCTCGTTCGAAGCCTGATGCACTCAGCCTCGCGGGTGTAGCGCAAGCAGATCTTGAAGAATTGATCGAAGACCTGACGAAGCAGATGATGCTAGCCGCCGAAAACCTACAGTTCGAGGTCGCTGCGCGTCTACGCGATGAGTTGCAGGATCTGAAGAAGGAACTGCGCCACATGAGGGCAGCTCAGTAGTGAGAGCTGAAGCGTCCGCTTGGGGGTAATCTCGTTAGGTTCTCCACATACTGGCTTTTCATCGGGGTATCGTAGCGCGATCTAGGTAGACTAGTTCGCGAGGGGAGTAATCCCACGAAGTGCTGGTTCGTCACCACGGCGTTGGACACGAGCATCGCTCGGATCAGCAGCCCGAACATCGGGTGGGAAGAGACCTCACCATAGTTGCTCGTACCTCAGAGAGGTTCCCACCCGTGCATGTTCACGCCCTCGGCTGGTTTGGTCTGGCCGTCGCAATTCTTGCCCTCATTACCGTTGACATCGTTGGCCACGTGCGTAAACCGCACGCTCCGACTCTGAAAGAATCGACCTGGTGGTCGATCGGTTACGTTCTTCTTGGTCTTGCCTTTGGCCTCATCATTTGGGGCGTCTACGGTGGCCAATTTGCCGGCGAATACTACGCTGGCTTTCTGACAGAAAAAGCTCTGTCACTCGATAATCTGTTCGTCTTTATCATCATTATGTCGTCGTTCAGGGTGCCTCGTAACTATCAACAGAAGGCACTGCTATCCGGCATCATCATCGCCCTCGTTCTGCGCCTCGTCTTCATTCTTGTTGGCGCAGCGCTGATTGAACGCTTCACGTGGATCTTCTTTATCTTTGGCGCCTGGCTACTCTGGACCGCCTTCTCGCAAGCACGTGAAGGTGTTGGCGGAGAAGATGAACACGAAGAGGAGGAATACCACGAGAATTCCTTCGTCAAACTGATGCGTCGTGTTTTCCCGGTGACCGACGGTTTCATTGGTGACAAGTTCCTGCACCGCCACGGTGGTCGCACGTACCTGACGCCGATGCTCCTGGTGGTCTTCGCGCTGGGCACTGCTGACCTGATGTTTGCCTTCGACTCGATTCCGGCAATTTTCGGCCTGACCCATGAACCCTATTTGGTGTTCGCATCGAACGCGTTCGCTCTGCTTGGTCTGCGTCAGCTGTATTTCCTGATCGAACGTCTGCTGGAAAGACTGGTCTACCTGAACTACGGCTTGGCAGCAATCCTTGCCTTCATCGGAATGAAACTGGTTTTCCACGCGATGCACGAGAATACGCTTCCGTTCCTTAACGGAGGCGAAGGCATTCACTGGGCACCGGAAATCGGAATCCTTCCATCCCTGTCCTTTATCATCGTGACTATCGTGGTGACGGTCGTGACATCGTTGCTGAAGAGCCGTTCGATGGCGTTAAAGGACGCTCCAGACACCCACGTTCTGGAGAAGGAAAAGCCCGCTCGTACTTTTGACTGACACGTTGCCCCGACGGGGCTTACGTACCCGTCCAACGTAAAACCGTCGCCCACACCGAAGGACGTAATGACGCACTCTTCAACACTCTCCGGTCTGACGCACGCTGAGGTGAGAGAACGCGTTGCACGCGGTGAAACGAATGATGTTCGCCAAAGGACCTCGCGATCGATTGCCTCGATTATTCGCGAGAATGTTCTCACGCTGTTTAACGCGATCCTGATCAGTGCTGCGGTGCTGGTGCTCATCTTTGGGCATCCTCAGGATGTTGTCTTCGGGGGAGTGCTGATTATCAACGCGATTATCGGCATTGCTTCGGAATTGAAGGCGAAGCGGACTCTTGATTCACTCGCAATCGTCGATGCTCCAACAGCGTTGGTTATTCGTGGTGGAAAAACTCAAGAGATCCTGGCCAAGGATGTTGTGCTTGATGATGTCATGTGCCTTGAACTGGGTACGCAGATTTGCGCAGATGGCGTCGTTGAAGAATCCTCGGGCCTCGAGGTTGACGAGGCACTACTGACCGGTGAATCAACACCCGTCAAGAAGAAAGTGGGCGATCAGGTTCTTGCAGGAACCTCGGTCGTTGCTGGTAGTGCACTCATGGTTGCCCACGCGGTGGGAGCACAGACATACGCGCAGGATCTTTCTCGCCGAGCTCGCGTCTACACGCGGACTATTTCGCATATTCAGGTGAGTATCAACAAGGTTCTGCGTGTCATTTCCGCGCTACTCATTCCGGTGATTGTGCTGACCATGTGGTCGCAAACCCGTATTGCCGGCACTGATGCGGCCTGGAACCAAGCGATCGTGTTGGCGGTCGCGAGCGTTGTGGGAATGATTCCCCAGGGCCTCGTGCTCCTGACTTCAATGAACTTCGCGATCGGTTCGGCGACGTTGGCGCGCAGGGGAGTGCTTGTCCAAGAACTGCCCGCAGTGGAAGTCCTCGCACGAGTCGACAGTGTCTGCGTTGACAAGACGGGCACTCTCACCACAGGCCATATTCGGGTGCGCACGCTTCGCATTGGTGCGAATGTTTCGGAGGACGAGGCCACGCCCGCTTTGAAAGCTCTGAGCGCCAATCGCGCGAATGCAACAGCGCAGGCGATTGACGACTATTATTCCGACGCGGATCTAGGCCAGGTGAATTGGGCGATTCCGTTCTCATCAGCTCGCAAGTGGTCAGCGTGTGGGACTACGAGTGGCAGCTGGTATTTGGGCGCTCCGGAGATTCTTCGTTCTTCGAAAGAACCCGGGGACTTTGATCAGCTCATCGACGAGTATTCGGCGGAAGGTTTGCGCGTTGTTGCCCTGGCTCGTAGCCAAGAGTGCGACGAGGCAACGGCATTCGACGCCTCTTCCGGTGACTACCTGCTTCCAGACGCACGACGCGTTGTGGGCATCATTGTCTTGGAAGAAGACTTGCGTTTAGACGTAGCCGATACGCTGACATATTTTGCTCGCCAAGACGTCCGCGTTCGAGTGATTTCGGGTGATAATCCGGTGACTGTTGGCGCTCTGGCACGCCAAGCGGGTTTGAGTCGTCCTGACGGGAAGCCTTTGGTCATCACGGATGCGCGCACTCTCCCCGTAGATACTTTGTCAGATGAGTTCGGCCAGATCGTTGAGAAAACGGATGTGTTCGGGCGTGTGACGCCGGAGCAAAAGCGCGCGATGGTCCAGGCACTGCAGGCTAATGGACACACGGTCGCAATGACAGGCGACGGAGTGAACGATGCCCTTGCTCTGAAAGATTCCGACCTTGGAATCGCGATGGGCAACGGGTCCCAGGCAACGAAGGCTGTCGCGCAGATCGTCTTGATTGATTCAAAGTTTGCTGTATTACCAGGAGTGGTGGGCGAAGGGCGACGCATCATTGCGAATATGGAACGCGTCTGTGCTCTCTTCCTTGCCAAAACCGTTTACGCGGCGTTGATCGTTGTGACGTGTGCTCTGATGGCGTGGGAATACCCGTTCCTTCCACGTCACTTCACCTACATCGATGCACTGACGATCGGCATCCCCGCATTCTTCCTTGCTCTCGCACCGAATACTAGGCGCTACGTGCCTGGGTTCCTGCACCGAACACTTGCCTTAGCGCTACCCGCAGGAATTGCCTTGACGCTGGCAGCGCTAGGTAGCTACGCAATCGTGGGCCCTGGAGATGAGTACGCGAGGACCATTGCCACCCTTTCGCTGATTGTCGGCGCACTCTGGCTAGTCTCGGTCACCGCTCGTCCGCTCTTAGGGTGGCGTGGTGGACTCGTGCTCCTCATGGCGCTCGGAGCGTTCATGGGAGTCTCCATTCCCACCATCCGCACCTTCTTAGCGCTCAGCTGGCCCACGCACGAACATTGGCTTGTGATCGGGGTGTCAGGAGTCGGTGCCGGACTTTTGATTGAAGCCAGCCACCGCCTGTACCACAAGCGTCAACACGCTCATGCAGAGGCCATCGGTGCCTCTGACACAGCGCAATTCTGAGCATCGGCACGAGCTTGAACAGATGCCGTACATGCATGTGTGGGAGAACGCCAAAACGTTCTCCCACACTGCACTGAACAATCAGAAGCGGTTAATCACCGGATTCCACTCGCCGATGATACGTTCACGAATGACACCGGCCTCCTTGAACGGATCCTCATCAAGAAGTGACGCGACCTTATCGGCGTTCTCAGCTTCGAAAATCAGCAGAGCCGTCGGATGACCGCCGGTAACGGGGCCCGAGGCCACGTTAAATCCGTCGTCCTTCAACTGCGTTAAGAATGCGCGGTGCTTGGGACGAACCTCGTCCATCAGCGCTGATTGGGCAGGGTCATAAACGTAAGTCACTGCAAAGTAAGCCATGACTCAACGGTAGGCGCAACGGGCGGTGATTGCATATGAAACGCCACGCCAGGCTTCGTCAATTCTCTTACGAAAAGGGGAATTCCGTATCGAACCCTTCGGCCCCGAAGCCGATCGTCGGCACCCATTCGCGAATCTTGCAGGTTTCGACAAACCCCTGAAGAGCAAAAGGATCGTCAGCGAGGATCTTGAAAACATCCTGAGCCGAATTGGCGCGAAGAATAATCAGCGCATCATTTTCTCCCCTATCACGCAGGAAGCCGGAAGCCACCACAATGCCGCGTGAATGCAGGTCTCGCAGGAACTGGCGGTGAGCGGGCCTGAATGACTGGATCAACGACTCGAGTGAATGGTCGTAGGTGTATTCGATCATGTAGAGGCTCATTGCCTCATAATGCCAGTTAAACTGCCGTTTGACGATGGAACACATGTACGACATTCGAACTCGGCGCCGAGTAGACTGTGAGGGTGCATGAATCTTTAGTTATTTCTGGTGCTCGCGAGCATAACTTGAAGGATGTCAGCCTCGAGTTGCCTCGAGACACAATGATTGTTTTTACGGGGCTTTCCGGCTCCGGTAAGTCATCGTTGGCATTCGATACGATCTTCGCAGAGGGCCAGCGTCGATACGTGGAGTCTCTGTCGTCGTACGCGCGCCAGTTCCTCGGTCAGATGGACAAACCCGACGTCGATTTCATCGAGGGTCTGTCGCCCGCGGTCTCGATTGACCAGAAGTCGACATCGCGCAACCCGCGTTCCACGGTTGGCACGATTACTGAGATTCACGACTACCTGCGTTTGCTGTACGCGCGTGCGGGGATCGCTCACTGCCCGAAGTGTGGCGCACGCATTCAGGCGCAGACTCCCCAGCAGATTGTGGATCGAGTGCGTTCCATGGACGAGGGAACGCGTTTCCAGGTTCTGTCGCCGGTCGTGCGTGGACGCAAGGGTGAATATCAGGACCTGATCAATGAGCTGAAGACGTCCGGCTACACGCGTGCGATCATCGACGGCGAATTGGTTAGACTCGAGAACGCTCCAGTTTTGGAAAAGAAACTGCGCCACACGATCGAGGTCGTCATTGACCGGCTCGTGGTGCGTTCCGGTATGCGCCAGCGCCTTACTGATTCGGTAGAAACAGCTCTCCGTCTGTCCGATGGCCTCGTCATTATTGACATGGTCGACCTGGACGAGGACGATCCTGATCGTCGTCGCCGATACTCGGAAAAGCGTTCGTGCCCGAACGACCACCCGCTAGCGTTGGAAGAAATCGAACCTCGTACATTCTCTTTTAACGCTCCCTACGGCGCCTGCCCAGACTGTACGGGTATTGGGTCGAAGCTTGAAGTTGATCCTGACCTACTGGTTCCCGACGAGGAACTGTCGCTGGCCGACGGTGCGGTGATCGTGTGGAACTCAAACTTCAAGTACCACAAGCGCCTGCTGGAGTCCTTGTCCGGTGAACTCGGATTCGAGATGACAACTCCGTGGAAGGACCTGCCCGACAACGTCCGCGAAGCCATCCTGTTTGGTAAGGACTACGAGGTCAAGGTCAAGTTCCGCAACAGATGGGGACGCGAACGCTCGTACACGACAGGCTTCGAAGGTGCCGTCACCTACGTTGAGCGCAAGCGCGAGGAAACCGAATCGGAATGGGTGTCGGAGAAGCTCAACGCCTATATGCGTGAGGTTCCGTGTCCGACGTGTCAGGGGGCTCGTCTGCGTCCCGAGGTTCTTGCGGTGACAGTGGGCGATCTATCGATTGCTGAACTGTCTGACCTGTCGATTTCAGATGCCCGCGCACACCTCAATGCGTTGGAGTTGGATCAGCGTTCGCAGGCGATTGCCAAGCCAATCCTGCAGGAGATTCGTGCTCGCCTCGATTTCCTTGTCGATGTTGGCCTGACCTATCTGACGCTGTCACGTGGTGCCGGAACACTGTCGGGCGGCGAAGCGCAGCGTATTCGTCTAGCCACGCAGATTGGCTCCGGTTTGGTTGGCGTCCTGTATGTGCTCGACGAACCGTCGATCGGTCTGCACCAGCGTGACAATCGCAAGCTCATCGATACCTTGAAGCGTCTTCGCGACCTTGGCAATACGCTGATTATTGTCGAGCACGATGAAGAAACGATGGAAGCCGCTGACTGGATCGTCGATATCGGTCCGGGCGCCGGTGAAACGGGTGGTTGGATTGTCCACTCCGGCACTCTGGAAGACTTGAAGAACAACAAGAAATCACTGACTGGCGACTACCTGTCGGGCCGTCGTTCCATCGGAGTGCCAGCTACTCGTCGCCCGGTTGATCCCGAGCGCATGCTGACGGTCAAGGGTGCACGCGAGCATAACCTCAACGACGTGACAGTTTCGTTCCCTCTCGGCACCTTTACCGCTGTGACGGGCGTGTCCGGTTCGGGAAAGTCCACGCTGGTGAATTCGATTCTGTACCGCACGCTGGCATCGCGTTTGAACGGTGCGCGCCTTGTGTCAGGTCGTTACCGTTCAATGAGTGGCCTCGAGCATCTCGATAAGGTTGTCCACGTTGATCAGTCGCCGATCGGTCGTACGCCACGTTCGAACCCTGCGACGTATACGGGCGTGTGGGATGCGATTCGTAAGCTGTTCGCGGAAACACAGGAAGCGAAGGTACGAGGCTACGGTCCGGGCCGTTTCTCCTTCAATGTGAAAGGCGGACGCTGTGAATCCTGCAAGGGCGACGGCACTCTGAAGATCGAAATGAACTTCCTGCCTGACGTGTACGTTCCCTGCGAAGTGTGCCATGGTGCACGGTACAACCGTGAAACCTTGGAGATTCTTTACAAGGGGAAGTCAGTCGCAGACGTTCTGAATATGCCGGTGTCTGAAGCGGCGGAGTTTTTCGCGCCGATCTCCAGGATTGCGCGACATCTCAATACCCTTGTCGAGGTTGGCCTGGGTTACGTGCGATTGGGGCAGGCGGCAACAACACTGTCGGGTGGCGAAGCACAGCGTGTGAAGCTCGCGTCCGAACTGCAGCGTCGTTCGACTGGACGAACGATCTATGTGCTGGACGAGCCGACGACCGGCTTACATTCCGAGGATATTCGTAAACTTCTGCTGGTTTTGCAATCGCTGGTTGACAAAGGCAATACGGTCATCGTCATTGAGCACAACCTGGACGTCATTAAGTGCGCTGATTGGATCGTTGATATGGGCCCCGAAGGTGGTTCCGGTGGTGGTCGCGTCATTGCTGAAGGAACACCAGAAGCAGTTGCGAAGGTGAAGGGGTCGTTTACCGGGGAGTTCCTGGCAGATATTCTCGCGAGTGCGAAGAACGAGTCTGTCGCGAAGAAGAAGGCCTCCGCCCAGAAGAAATAAGGACGAGGCTTCTTCTACTCCTTTAACCTGCGAGTAGGGGAGCATAACGAAAAGGGGGTCGCTGATCAATCATGATCGCGATCCCCTTTTGTCTGTTCAAGTTCGGGCCGTAACAGTGGTTTCATAGCGAAGAAACTCAGATAGACGGGTTGGTTTTCTTCGCTTCGGTCGTTCGAATGTGTAGCTCGTCGACGTTCGTCGAGGCTGGCATATCGACGGCAAGACGCACGGTCTTCGCAACATCTGAAGCACGCATGTGATCGTCAGGGTTGTAGGTCTTGCCAGCCTGAGCCTGCATAGCGACCTGCATATCAGTATCGATACGTCCAGGGTGAATAGCGACAACGCGAACCCGGCCACGTTCAGCTTCACGCAGACAATCGGTGAAAGAGCGCAACGCCCACTTCGAGACCGTGTACGCAGCGTCAGAGGGATAAACGCGCACACCCGCACCGGAGTTGATGACAACGACCGTGCCGAAACTCTCGCGTAGCTTCGGCAGACACATCCGTGTCACGTCAGCGACAGCAATGACGTTGGTTTCCAAGACCCAGCGCCAATCGTTGCGAGTCGTGTGATCAAGCGTCGCCTTCTTGCCAACACCAGCATTGTTGACGAGGATATTGAGACGCCCCACTGTGGCCAGCACGTCCGAAAGAGCTTGGGCGGCCTCGTCCTCATTCGTGAGATCGGCGACAAAGGGGGAAGCATCACCCAACTCGTCGACCACGCGACCTACTGCTTCGGCTGATCGTCCGCCAACGATGACGTGATGCGTCTTCGCCAGTTCAACGGCAATCGCATGTCCGAGGCCACGAGTGGCGCCGGTGACCAGAGCGACTGGGCGATCGGACGATACTGTAGCGGTCATCGCGCGTCTCCATTTTGAGTTGTGTCGGAGTAGAGTGCATCGACCTCGTGGGCAAAGTCGCGTAGAACGACGTTGCGCTTTAGCTTCTGGGACGGGGTCATGTAGCCGTTCTCGACTGTGAATTCGGCATTGACGATGCGGTATCGGCGGATCGATTCTGCGCGCGACACCTTTTCATTCGCTCGAGCAATCGCCTTTTCGAGCGATTTACGCACGACCGGAAGGTTCGCAGCAGATGCCGTATCTACAACATCCTGTCCCTTCGATGCGAGCCACATCGGAAGCATTTCAGCATCCAAGGTGATGAGTGCTCCAATGTACGGGCGAGCATCACCGACAACAACCACGCTCGAAATCAAGGGGTGTGTTTGCAAGGAATCTTCCAAAACCTCGGGCGAAACATTCTTGCCACCCGCGGTGACAATCAATTCCTTCTTACGGCCCGTAATACGCAGGTGGCCCGTTTCGTCGATAGCACCCAAATCACCGGACTTGAACCAGCCATCAACGAAGGAGGCTTGAGTTTCCTCCGGCAGGTTGTGATAGCCCTTCATGACGCTGACACCCTTCATCAGGATCTCACCGTCGTCATCGATACGAATCGTGTTACCCGGCCAGGGGAAGCCCACCGAATCCGGCGGGAAGTCCGAGGGCCATTCGACGGCAATCGGCCCAGTCGACTCCGACAGACCATAGCCCTGCAGAAGGGTAATACCAAGGCCACGGTAGAAGTGGGCAAGGTCAGCTGCCAGGGGAGCGCCACCGCAAATGATCGTGTGGAGGTTCGGGCCAAGCACTGACTTCACCTTGCGCAGAGCCAGAGCATCGGCAACACGTAGGCGAGACTTCAATGCAAAGGAAGGACCGGGAGAAGGGGCTGCAGACGCTGAAGGAATCTGAGTTGTGTGGCTGGTCGGAGCGCCTACGGCCGAGGTCTGTTCGATTTCAGGAGCCTTCGTGTATGCGGTCGCATGCGACAGTTGTTTCGCCTGGTTTGCTGCCCATGAGAAAAGCGAGCCCTTGATACCGCCACCGGCCTTCGCGGTTGCAGCGTTGTACACCTTCTCCAGAACACGAGGCACAACAAGGAGCATTGTGGGCTTGAAGGTCGAAATGTCCGTCAGCAGGTTATGCATATCCGGAACGAACGCGACGCGTCCCTGACCGCCAAGCAGCGCGTACATGACGAAGCGTGCCAGAGAGTGCGCGACGGGCAGGAAGAGCAGTGAGCGCGACTTTTGAGAATTGATGAGGTCCGGGAGGAAGTCGTAGGCCTGAATGGCAGAAGAAATGAAGTTGCCGTGCGTCAGCTCAATGCCCTTTGGGCGACCCGTTGTCCCCGAGGTGTAGATGATCGTTGCAACGTCGTGAAGTTTACGGAGCTCAAGGCGTTCGTTGACCTGTTCGAGCCTCACGCCCTTAGCAGCAGCGAGAATTGTGCGCTCGGCGCCTTTATCGAGCGACATGATGGTCACGTTATCGCGTGCAACCGAACGGACAAGGTCTGCCTGTTGCGTTGTTGCCGTGACAACAATCGTCACTTCAGAGTCGACAAGGATATGTTCGATCTGTGCTGCAGAATCTGTTTCATAGATCGGAACCGTGACTGCGCCACAGCTGAGCGCTGCGAGGTCAATGAGTGCCCATTCGAACGACGTGGGCGCAAGAATGGCAAGATGCGCGCCCGGTTGCAGGCCAAGGCCGATCATGCCACGTGCCGTATCGTCGATACGGCGAACGAACTCATTGATCGTCATCGGACGCCACTGACCAACGCCGTTTCGGCGTTCAATCGCCACTTGATTCGGGTGGTCAATTGCGCGCTGTCGGATCATCTTGGGTAGGTTCCAGTCAGGATCGGCTACGCGAGTAGCAGGATTATCCCATGTTGATGCGTCAACGTGGATCAATGTCATTTCTTTTGCCCTTCGGCGTAGAGTGCGTCGACCTCGTGAGCGAAGTCTTTGATCACAGCATGGCGACGAAGCTTCAGCGACGGAGTCATATATCCATTTTCCACCGTAAACGTCTGATCGATGATCCTCAACCGCCGAATGGACTCTGCGCGCGACACCCTTTTGTTTGCACGCGTGACTGCCTTCTCCAAGGAATCGCGTACTTCTGGCATATCCGCAGCCTGTGCGGCGTCCACAATCGGAAGGCCGTGATTCTTCAGCCATGTGGGCAACATATCGGAATCGAGGGTGATTAGCGCGCCAATGTAGGGGCGAGCATCACCGACGACAACAATATGTGCGATCAGCGGGTGGGTGATCAGCTGTTCTTCGAGGACCTCGGGCGAAACATTCTTTCCACCGGCGGTGACGATCAATTCCTTCTTACGGCCGGTGATTGATACTCCGAGGTTTTTATCCACGGTGCCAAGGTCACCTGTACGGAACCATCCGTCAATAAAAGAGTCCGCGGTCGCGTCGGGGAGGTTGTAGTACCCCGACATCACCGAAACGCCTTTCAGAAGAATCTCGCCGTCATCAGCGATCTTGACGTAATTACCAGGCAGAACGGGGCCGACATAACCAGACGGGTGGTTATTCAGTAGCTGGACACATGCGGGACCGGTCGTTTCAGAAAGACCGTAGCCCTGCAGCACCTTCAGGCCGAGGCCACCGAAAAACTGTGCAAGATCCGATGCAAGCGGGGCTCCGCCGGACACGATGTACTTCAGGTTCGGGCCCAGGATCTCACGAATCTTCTTCAGAACCAGAGTGTCAGCAACCGAGTGGCGCACGCGCTTCAACGGCGATGGGCCAAGCGTCTTTTCTTTCGAAGTTGCCCACGACCTTGCCTGCTTGGCGGACCAGGAGAAAATCTTGCCTTTAATGCCCTTACCGGCCTTCGCGGCTGCGGAGTTGTAGACCTTTTCCAGGACGCGCGGGACAACCAACAACACGGAGGGCTTGAATGAGGCAATGTCGGGAAGCAGGTTCTTAATGTCGGGGGAGAATCCGAGTGTTCCTTGGCCGGAGATCACCACGTGCATGACGAAGCGAGCGAGTACGTGTGCCACGGGAAGGAACAGAAGCAGGCGGGTGTCGGGGGAGTCAATGACCGCTCCGAGTACCTGTCGAGTTGCGTAGGCTGTGCCGACAAAGTTGGCGTGAGTCAGGCAGACACCCTTCGGCATGCCGGTTGTTCCCGACGTGTAAATGATGGTTGCCAGATCACTGCTCTTGATTTTGATACGGCGTGCTTCAACTTCTGAAGCCTCGATGCCGAGCGCAGCTGTAGCGATATTGCGCATGGCGCCACGGTCAATGGAATCAATGAAGCGAACGTTGGGAGTACGGACGCTTTCCACAAGTTCCGCCTGCTGGCTGGTCTGGGTGAAGACCTGAATAACCTTCGCGTCGGTCAGGATGTGTTCGATTTGAGCAGCAGAGTCTGATTCGTAAATGGGAACGGTGATAGCTCCGATAGACAGGATGGCATAGTCCAGTAGCATCCATTCATACGAGGTTGATGAAAGGATCGCGACGGCATCGCCGGGGTGAATGCCCTGGCCGATCAAGCCGCGAGCCACATCGTTGACTTGAGCAAGAAGCTCTTCGGCGGTCACCGGTTGGGGAAGACCAACGGGAGTGCGCTGTTCGACGGCGACCTGTTTGGGGTGCTTCTGAGCACGCGCAATCAAGAGTGAGGATACTGATTCGTGTGCCCCAACCTTGAACTTTGGTTTCACTGTGAATGAGCCGTCGCGTAGCTTTTTCATGGATTCCTCCCGCGGTCGCGAACTTATTTCAATTCTTTTATTAACTTGAGCCTATCTACATCTCCTTCAACTAGTGTGCGACCCTCCGGTTTTGGGTGGCGTTTGATTGCTCACGATTCGCGCGGTGGTGTGTATGACAATGTGTATGACAAAAGGCCCCGCCGATCCGAAAACGGATGAGCGGGGCCTCCCTCAAGTACTCGGCTCAGAGATCGAAGTACATGTGATACTCGTAGGGGTGTGGGTATACGCGCATAGGAGCGACCTCGTTCGCCTCCTTGTAGTCGAGCCATGTGTCGATGAGGTCCTGGGTGAAGACGTCGCCTTCAGTGAGGAACTCATGGTCGTTGCTCAGGGCCTCAAGGGCTGCTTCGAGTGAGCTCGGGAGCTTCGTGATGTCCTGGTATTCAGCCGGCGGAAGCTCGTAGAGATCCTTATCGATTGGGGCAGCAGGCTCAATACGACGCTTGATGCCGTCGATGCCGGCCATCAGGCAGGCCGCGAAGGACAGGTACGGGTTGGCCGACGGGTCTGGGACACGGTATTCGACGCGCTTCGCCTTCGGGGACGTACCTGTAACAGGAATGCGGATACATGCCGAGCGGTTACGCGCCGAGTACACCAGGTTAATCGGGGCTTCGAAGCCGGGAACCAAGCGACGGAAAGAATTGACCGACGGGTTCGTGAAAGCAAGCAGTGCCGGAGCGTGTTCAAGCAGACCTCCGATGAACCAACGAGCAGTGTCGGAGAGTGAACCGTAGCCTCGTTCGTCGTAGAACAGCGGCTCGCCGTTCTTCCAGAGCGAAAGGTGGGTGTGCATACCCGAACCGTTGTCACCGAACAGTGGCTTCGGCATGAAGGTTGCCGTGTGGTCAAAGTCAAGAGCGGTGTTCTTGATGACGTACTTGAACTTCATCATGTCGTCCGCAGCCTTTTGCAGGGTTGCGAAACGGTAGTTGATTTCCTGCTGACCACCGGAACCAACCTCGTGGTGAGCGCGCTCAATCTTCAGGCCGACTGCGGCAAGGTTGCGAACCATTTCATCGCGGATATCCGCGTACTGGTCCTGGGGTGAAACAGGGAAGTAGCCGCCCTTAACGCCAACCTTGTATCCGCGGTTGCCGCCTTCTTCTTGCCGGCCTGTGTTCCACCATGCTTCGGGGGAGTCAACCTTGAAGAACGTTGAGTTCGGCTTGACCTCGTAACGGACATCGTTGAAGAGGTAGAACTCAGCTTCGGCGCCGATGAAGCATTCGTCAGCGATACCGGTGGAACGTAGGTAGGCCTCAGCCTTGGCTGCAACCTGACGAGGATCGCGAGAGAAGGGCTCGTCGGTGAAGGGGTCAACGATCGAGAAATTGACGACGAGAGTCTTGGCGACGCGGAAAGGGTCGACGAATGCTGACGTGATGTCGGGGATGAGCTTCATGTCAGACTCGTGAATAGCAGTGAAACCGCGCACGGACGATCCGTCGAACATCAAACCATTCTCAAGGGCGTCGTCAATGAACTCCTGTGCAGGAATTGTGAAGTGCTGCTGGACGCCGGGAACGTCGCAGAAGCGAACATCAACAAATTCAATGTCCTGTTCAGTAATAAACGAAACAACCTCTTCGGAGGTGGTGAACATAAGGTGTCCTTCCATCGCACGTTATTAATGCGTTGATGCCAAGACGTTTGGTAAAAACTTTGCCAAACAACCGCTAAATAGATGGTATTACATAGCGTTTCATGCGCGAAAAAGATTGTCCGAAATGTGGCGCATTTGTCCTGTTTGTGGCGTGAATTCTCCAAGATGAGCCCGTTCTTTCCACAAGTGTTTACTATTACTTTGCAATTGTGGAATAGATGCATTTTCGACGCGAGGAGACATCATGAGTGCTCGAGTGCGTGAACAACGCGCCAGTGGTCTCTATGATCCGGCGAATGAACACGATGCGTGCAGTGGCAGCGGTTGAAGCGATTGCTTGTGAAGAGGGGCTGCGCGTTCTGGCGTGGCGAGACGTTCCGGTCGAAGATGGTGTTTCATTCCTCGTTCTTTCTGACCGTGAAACAAACGCTGAAATGGCGCCAATCCCGTCACTTCTAGCTACTGCAGCTGTCCATCATCATCTTCTGCGTCGGCATACGCGCACCCAGGTACGTACACTATTCAGGTGGCCGACCCGTCAACGTACCGTCCGAAAACCGGTGATATTCCTTCGTCACCGGGCGTCTATCGTTTTTCCGATAAAGACGGTCGAGTTATCTATGTCGGTAAAGCAAAGAACCTTCGTAATCGTCTGACGAACTATTTCCAGGATCCAGGCAATCTTCACCCTCGTACGCGCCAAATGGTGTTTACGGCGACGCACGTTCAATGGACCGTTGTTCGTAGCGAAATTGAAGCCCTGACGCTTGAATTCACGTGGATCAAAGAGTTTAATCCACAGTTCAACGTCATGTTTAAGGACGATAAGTCCTATCCTTACTTGGCTGTGACCATGGGGGAGAGATACCCCCGCGTTCATGTCACGCGTCAGGCGAAACGTGCCGGAACGCGTTACTACGGCCCGTATACGCAGGTGTGGGCGATTCGTGAAACGATCGATTTGCTCTCACGTATCTACCCCGTGCGTACGTGCACCCCGGGAGTTTTTCAGCGTGCGAAAGCCCAAAAGCGAGCCTGTCTTCTGGCGCATATCGACAAGTGTTCTGCTCCCTGTATCGGTGCGATTAGCGAAGAAGATCATCGTCAGCTTGCGCAGAATTACTGCGATTTCATGGAGGGGAAGACCGGCCCCATTGTTCGTGAGTTGAAAGAACGGATGAAAGAATCCGCAGCGCACCTTGACTTTGAAACTGCCGCGAAGGCCCGCGATGACCTGAAAGCGATTGAGAACGTTCTGGAAAAGAACGTTGTTGTCCTCGATGATGGTACAGACGCTGATGTCTTCGCGCTTGTTGCTGATGAACTCGATGCTGCTGTCCACGTTTTCTTCGTTCGTGGTGGTCGTATCCGTGGCACGCGAGGATGGGTGATCGATCGCGTCGATGGTGCAGATGAGCAGGTCTTGATGGCTCGTTTGCTTGAACAGGTCTACTCGCAGCTTCCTCCTTCTGATCCGAGCACCCCGACAAGGCGCGAGAAGGTCAAAAAGAAGTCGGTTGACGACATCGCACACACTCCAACGTCGGCGATTCCGCACGAAGTTTTCGTCTCGATCGAGCCGGACAACAAGCAAATGATTGCTTCCTGGCTGAGTGAAGTACGAGGGGCGTCCGTGCGCATTCACGTGCCCTCGCGCGGTCCGAAAGCCCAGCTGATGGAAACGGTGCGTGAGAACGCTCGCCAAGCGCTGGAACTCCATCAGACCAAGCGAGCAGGCGATCTGACTGTTCGTTCCCAAGCACTTGAAGAATTGGCTGAAAACCTCGGACTGGATGCTGCCCCGTTGCGCATTGAGTGCTACGACATCTCGCACACCATGGGTACCCACCAGGTCGGTTCCATGGTCGTCTTCGAAGACGGCGCTCCGCGTAAAGACGCTTATCGGACATTCAATATTCGAGGCACAGATGGCAACGGCACCCCCGATGATACGTCCGCGATGGATGAGGTTCTGCGCAGGCGTTTCTCCCGTCTGCTTGCAGAAGAAGCAGGGGTTGCCGGTGAAGACGATGAGGGCGTCGCCTTCGAATCCGGT
Organism: Schaalia turicensis ACS-279-V-Col4; assembly: GCF_000296505.1. Taxonomy (GTDB): domain Bacteria; phylum Actinomycetota; class Actinomycetes; order Actinomycetales; family Actinomycetaceae; genus Pauljensenia; species Pauljensenia turicensis_A. Next base: position 136,829 of record NZ_JH815209.1, on the reverse strand, counting down.
CCGATTGATTCACTCACAGGAAAGCCACGCAGGTTTTCTTATCGGCCCGACCTTGTGGTCGTCGACGGTGGTCTACCTCAGGTGAATGCAGCGCGTACTGCACTCGATGATCTTGGCGTCGACATTCCTCTTGTGGGATTGGCTAAGCGTCTCGAAGAAGTCTGGATTCCCGGCGACGAATTTCCGATGATCTTCCCGCGTGGCTCGTCTGCCCTCCACTTGCTGCAGTACCTGCGCGATGAATCCCACCGATTCGCAATTACGAAGCACCGTAAGCGTCGAACGAAAGCACTAACGAGGTCCGTCCTTGACGCCATTGAAGGTGTCGGTCCCGCGCGGCAATCAGCGCTACTCACGCGATTCGGATCAGTGAAAAAGCTTCGCGAAGCAAGCGTCGACGAAGTAGCTTCGGTGCCCGGTATTGGCTCAGTGCTTGCTCAATCGATCCTCGAAGCACTGAATCCACAGTCCGAACACGCCTGATCGGCCTCGTGATACTTTCGTTCAGTCGCCCAAGTCAAACGTGAGCACACCCGCACACGCGCGCTTTGGTCCACTAACCTGAAGAAAACTCAATTCACCAACGGGGAGCACACTATGACGCCGGCGTTTCATCTTCCGTGTCGCGTTTTGTTGCTGGGTAGCGGAGAACTAGGAAAAGAAGTCACAATCTGTCTGAAACGCTACGGCGTATACGTGATTGCTGTAGATGCCTACCCGGTAGCTCCCGCGATGCAGGTCGCCGACGAGTACGCGGTTCTCGATATGTCGGATGATGACGAGCTTTTCGCGTTGCTCGACCGGGTGAAACCAGACCTTGTTGTCCCCGAAGTTGAAGCAATCGCCACTGACGCACTGGCAAAGTTTGAAGCAACGCATCAGGACACGCGTATCGTGCCCAACGCATTTGCCGTCCAAGCAACGATGGATCGCAATCGCATTCGTGGCCTTGCTGCGAGCCTCGATGGTGTTGTCACTTCTCAGTTCCGCTTTGCTTCAAGCGCCGATGATATTCGCGAGGCACTGAATCACACCGGCCTGCCTGCTTTCATCAAACCAACAATGTCATCGTCTGGCCACGGACAGTCCCGCATTACCTCCGAGGAACAGGTTGATGAGGCTTGGAATGCGGCTCAGGAAGGCGCCCGCTCTCAAACTGGTGAAGTTATCGTCGAAGAAGAAGTACGGTTCGACTGCGAAATCACGCTTCTGACCGTCCGCTGGTGGAATGGCGAATCGATCGAAACGTCCTACTGCAGTCCCATCGGACACCGACAGGTCAACGGTGACTATGTTGAATCGTGGCAACCGGCAGCGATTTCGCCACTGGCGCTTGAGCGCTGTCAGGCCATGGCGAAGCTCGTAACAGACGCATTGGCATCCAACGGAGCATCGCCTGCTCTCGGCCTCTTTGGCGTCGAATTCTTCATCAAGGGCGACGACGTCTGGTTCTCGGAATTATCCCCACGCCCGCACGATACTGGCATGACCACTATGGTGTCCCAAGCACAGTCTGAGTTCGAGCTTCACGTCCGCGCAATCCTCGGCCTGCCCGTCGATACGACGCTACGCACACCGGGTGCATCTGCAGTCATCAAATCAACAAAACCCCTCAAACACCCCGAATACCTAGGCGTCGCCGAAGCCTTGTCCAAGGCCGATGGAGTCAGAATATTCGGCAAGCCCGTCACACGAGCCGGTCGTCGAGTCGGCGTTGTTCTGGCAAGCGGTGCCAGCAGCGACCTGGCACTCGAGCGCGCAAATCGAGGAGCCGACGCTATCACGCTTGTTGAAGCAACGTCGCTACCCGGCGAAAACAATTGAAAAGTGCGATAGTTACACCATGACTGACGAACTCGATAACAACCCGCCAACCGTACCTGCAGGCATCCCGTTGCTTGACATGAACAGCCCGGTCGTTGCCCCCATAGCATCGAACGAGGTCCTCATCATCACCGGTGCATCTGGCGCTGGACGTACCGGGGCAGGCAGAGCGCTTGAAGACCTCGACTGGTACGTCGTTGATAACCTGCCACCTTCAATGTTGCCCGCGTTGGTTGGCATGATGTCACCGGCAGGCGGAGGCGTCCACCGTCTGGCAGCAATCGTTGACGTACGCTCACGCACATTCTTTGCCGATCTGACGAAGACGCTGGATCAAATGAGAGAAATGGGTGTCGCCTACCGGGTTATCTTCCTCGAGGCAGACGAACGCACTCTGGTGAAACGCTACGAGTCCAACCGTCGCCCACACCCGCTGCAGGGGCAGAAGACAATCCTGGACGGCATTGAAGCCGAACGACGCATGCTTGCTCCCGTTCGTCGCATCGCAGATGAAGTGATTGACACGTCGAATATGTCCGTCCATGACCTGACGCGTCATATCCGCGATGTCGTTGCGGGAGAGGGCGATCGTCCGCTCCAAATCACAGTTGAATCTTTCGGCTTCAAACGAGGAATCCCGATTGACGCTGATCATGTGCTTGACGTGCGTTTCTTGAAGAACCCGTACTGGGTGGATGAACTCCGTCATCTGACCGGTCGCGATAAGCCGGTTGCGGATTACGTGCTGGATCAGCCCGGAGCTCGACAGTTCGTTGTGTCATATGCGGACCTGCTTGCCCCCATGCTTCAGGGCTACATTAGTGAGCTCAAACCATTCGCAACAATTGCCGTGGGATGTACCGGCGGTCAGCATCGCTCGGTCGCATGTGCGGAACTGATTGCCAACAGGCTTCGTGAAAACGGCTATCCTGTCCGAGTCCACCACCGTGACCTCGGGAGAGAGTAAATGTCATACGTCGATGCAGCAGGTTGGACACTACGCGGAGAAACCGGTCCTTCCGTTGTCGCTCTCGGTGGTGGCCACGGTCTTTCCGTCACTCTGCGCGCTCTTTGCCACATCACGCGATCGCTGACTGCGGTAGTTACCGTCGCCGATGATGGGGGATCATCAGGTCGTCTGCGTCAAGAGATGGAGATCCTGCCCCCCGGTGATCTTCGCATGGCTCTTGCCTCTCTCTGCGAAGAAACCGAGTGGGGTCTGACGTGGCGCGATGTCCTGCAAACGCGTCTTGAAACAACCGGGCCGTTGAATGGGCACGCTTTAGGTAACCTTTTGATCTCCGGCTTGTGGCAGTTGCTTGACGACCCGGTTGAGGGTCTTGATTGGGTTGGGCGCCTGCTTGGTGCGAGTGGCCGTGTGCTTCCAATGTCCATCGATCCTCTCCAGATCGAAGCGGACATGGATGATGACGGACGTAAGTACACGGTTTCGGGACAGTCGAAGGTGGCGATTGCGCCAGGAACTGTCGAACATATTCGTCTTCTTCCCAAAAGCCCGCGTGTTCCAGCAGAAGTTGGGACGGCGATCGAACAGGCGGATTGGGTTTTGCTTGGTCCTGGCTCGTGGTACACGTCCGTGATTCCGCATGTGTTGGTGCCAGACGTTCACCGTGCACTTGTGACGACCGATGCCCACCGTGCGTTGATCTTGAACCTATCGCGCCAGCGTGGCGAGACAGATCGTATGACCACTGCCGATCATGTTCGCGTGATCCGCGACTATGCTCCAGATTTCAAACTGGATGTGATTATTGCCGATCCAACCGCCATCGATGATGTCGACGACCTTATTGTTGCTTCAGAGGGGGTGGGCGCTCGCGTGCTACTTCGACAGGTTCGTACCGGTGATGGACAACCGCACCACGACCCGCTCCGTCTTGCCGCAGCGCTGAGGGATGCGTTTGACGGCTTCCTTGGAGAAGTCGGCAAAACCGAGACTTGGCTGCCCTGAAGCGACATCTGAGGAAATGAACGTGTCACTAACTACTGATTTAAAAGACGAACTTGCGCGCGTTGCGCCACAAACTCAGTCTGAGATGGCTGCTGAAACCGCTGCGATTCTGCGGTTCGCTGGTGGACTGCACCTTGTTTCCGGCCACATTCTGATCGAAGCAGAACTGGATACCCCCGCAGCGGCGCTCCGTCTTCGCCTGTTTTTGCAGACGCTCTACAACGCTGAATCAACGGTTGTCGTTGTTTCAGGTGGTTCGCTGCGTCGCGGTAAGCGTTTTGTTGTTCGCGTTGTGCATAAGGCTGACGAGCTTGCTCGTATGACCGGTCTTGTCGATTCTCTTCGCCGGCCAGTACGCGGTCTCCCCGCCACCTTAGTAGCGTCGGGGAACGGTGAAGCGGCCGCGGTCTGGCGTGGAGCGTTCCTTGCGCGTGGGTCGCTGATGGAGCCCGGGCGCTCGACTTCGCTGGAAGTGACATGCCCGGGACCCGAGGTTGCGCTTGCTATGGTCGGATGTGCGCGAAAGTTGGGCGCCGCTGCACGTTCGAAAGAAGTACGAGGCACGGACCGCGTCTCTGTCCGCGATTCAGAGGCCATCGGACAACTGATTGGCAAGATGGGTGCTTCCTCTACTCAGAAGACGTGGCAGGACCGTCGAGAGAAGCGCGAAGCCCGCGGATCGGCGAATCGTCTGGCGAACTTTGATGACGCAAACCTGCGTCGTTCTGCGCGTGCTGCTGTAGCCGCGGGAGCCCGACTAGAACGTGCCTTCGAAATCCTCGGCGACGACATTCCGCCTCATCTTCTTGAAGCGGGAACTCTGCGTCTGAAGTACAAGCAGGCGTCCTTGGAGGAACTGGGAAAGCACACGGATCCGCCGTTGACGAAAGATGCTGTTGCTGGTCGTATTCGTCGCCTGCTGGCCATGGCTGACAAGGTTGCTCACGATCGTGGGATTCCGGATACGGAAGCTGCACTCACGATCGAAATGCTCGAGGACGACTGAGGACTTTAGTCCACCTCAAGCCACGAACGTTATTATTGCCACGCAGGGGTTCGTCCACTGAAGGTGCCGTAGACCACCGTGGGGTGTAAATTGGGTCTTGCTAGAACCGCAGATAACTGCGGGCCGGATTCGCACCGTGCGGATACCGGTTGCACATTCGAAAACGTGCCCGTGCAGGGCATAAGCAGGAGGACAATAGTGACCACCCGCGTTGGCATCAATGGCTTTGGCCGTATTGGACGCAACTTCTTCCGCGCAGCACTCGAGCAGGGCGCGGACATCGAGATCGTTGCAGTGAACGACCTCACCGACACCAAGACTCTCGCTCACCTTCTCAAGTACGACTCGATTCTCGGTCGTTTCAATGGTGAAGTTTCCTACGACGAGTCCTCCATTATCGTGAACGGCAAGGCCATCAAGGTCCTCGCACAGCGCAACCCGGCCGACCTCCCCTGGGGCGAGCTCGGCGTTGAGGTCGTTGTCGAGTCCACCGGCTTCTTCACCGATGGCACCAAGGCTGTAGCTCACATCGAAGCTGGCGCCAAGAAGGTCGTTATCTCCGCTCCGGCGAAGAATGTTGACGGCACCTTCGTTATGGGCGTGAACCACGAGGATTACGACAACGCAACGATGAACATCGTTTCGAACGCTTCGTGCACCACCAACTGCCTCGCACCGCTGGCCAAGGTTCTCCACCAGGAGTTCGGCATCGTTCGTGGCATCATGACCACCATCCACTCCTACACCGGCGATCAGCGCGTCCTTGACGCACCGCACTCGGACCTCCGTCGTGCACGTGCAGCAGCACTGAACATGATCCCGACCAAGACCGGTGCGGCACAGGCTGTTGCTCTGGTTCTCCCGGAGCTCGCTGGCAAGTTCGACGGCCTCGCAGTCCGCGTTCCCACCCCGACCGGCTCCCTCACCGACCTCACCTTCCAGGCAGAGAAGCCCGTCACCGTTGAATCCCTCAACGCTGCAGTCAAGGCTGCTGCTGAAGGCGAACTCAAGGGCATCCTCGAGTACACCGAAGATCCGATCGTTTCCACCGATATCGTCGGCGATCCGCACTCCTCGATCTTCGATGCATCCGAGACCAAGGTCATCGGCGACCTCGTCAAGGTCCTGTCCTGGTACGACAACGAGTGGGGCTACTCCAACCGCCTCGTCCAGCTGACCGCTCTGGTTGGCTCGAAGCTCGCCTGAATCGCACCTCGTACGCTGTGAGCAGCAAACACTTGCGCCCGCGCACCCCTATGAGGTGTGCGGGCGCTTGTGTACTCACGATTTTCGGGCGGATACTCCGCCCCTTTAATGAAAGGTTGGTTCTATGAGGACCATCGAAACTCTCGGCGAACTGCGTGGCAAGCGCGTTCTGGTTCGTTCTGACTTCAACGTTCCGTTGAAGGACGGTGTCATCACCGATGACGGTCGTATTCGCGCAGCACTGCCGACTCTGAACCTGCTGACCAAGGCTGGCGCCAAGGTTATCATCATGGCTCACCTCGGTCGCCCGAAGGGCAAGGTCGATCCGGCATTCTCGCTGGCACCTGCCGCAGCTCGTCTCGGCGAACTCATCGACGCCCCCGTCAGCCTTGCAGGCGACGTTGTTGGCGAATCCGCCAAGGCTACCGTTGCAGCTCTCGGAGAAGGCGAAATCGCTCTTCTCGAAAACGTCCGCTTCGACGCACGCGAGACCTCCAAGGTTGACGAAGAACGCGAAGAACTGGCCAAGGCATACGCAGAACTCGGCGACGCATTCGTCTCCGATGGCTTCGGTGTTGTGCACCGCAAGCAGGCTTCCGTCTACGACATCGCCAAGCTCGTTCCTTCCGCTTCCGGCCTGTTGGTTCTGAAGGAAATCGAATCCCTGCGCAAGGCAACTGAGAACCCGGAGCGTCCCTACGGTGTCGTCCTCGGCGGTTCCAAGGTTTCTGACAAGCTCGGTGTTATCGCCAACTTGCTGAAGAAGGCTGACCGCCTCTTCATCGGTGGCGGCATGGCCTTCACCTTCCTTGCAGCTCAGGGCTACTCGGTCGGCAAGTCCCTGCTCGAAGCAGACCAGATCGAAACCGTGAAGGGCTACATCGCCGAAGCAGCAGAGCGTGGCGTTGAACTGATCCTCCCGGTCGACGTCGTCGTTGCTCCCGAATTCGCAGCTGACGCACCGGCAACCAACGTTGCTGTCGACGCTATTCCGGATGACCAGATGGGCCTCGATATCGGCGTTGAATCGCAGAAGCTCTTCGCCGAAAAAATTGCATCGGCGAAGACCATCGCATGGAATGGCCCGATGGGCGTCTTCGAATTCCCGGCATTTGCAGCAGGCACCAAGGCAGTTGCTCAGGCACTGTCTGACGGCAATATGTTCTCCGTCATCGGTGGTGGCGACTCTGCAGCTGCAGTTCGTACCCTCGGCTTCGACGAATCCACCTTCTCCCACATTTCCACCGGTGGTGGCGCTTCCCTCGAACTCCTCGAGGGCAAGGTTCTGCCGGGTATTGCAGTTCTGGAGGACTGAAAAATGACACGTACCCCGCTGATGGCCGGCAACTGGAAGATGAACCTCGATCACCTCGAGGCCAATCACCTTGTCCAGGGCCTGGCAATGGAACTGAAGGATCACAACCACGACTACTCCAAGTGTGAGGTCCTGGTTATTCCTCCGTTCACTGACATCCGTACCGTTCAGACTATCGTTGACGCCGATGAACTCGGCATCAAGTACGGTGCACAGGACGTTTCCATCCACGACAACGGTGCATACACCGGTGAAATCTCCACCGCTATGCTCGACAAGCTCGGCTGTACGTACGTCGTCATGGGCCACTCGGAGCGTCGTGAGTACCACAACGAATCCGACGAACTCGTTGGTGCGAAGGCACGGAAGACCCTCGACGCAGGCATGACTCCGATCCTCTGCTGCGGTGAAGCCCTTGAAATCCGCAAGGCCGGCACCCACGTTGAGTTCGTCCTCGGCCAGATCCGCGCAGCACTCGCTGGCTGGTCCGCTGAAGACGTCGCCAAGATCGTCATCGCCTACGAACCCATCTGGGCAATCGGCACTGGCGAAACCGCGACCAGCGAAGATGCACAGGAAGTCTGCGGTGCAATCCGTGCAGCACTGGCTGAAGACTTCGGTGCAGACACCGCTGAAGCAACTCGCGTTCTCTACGGTGGTTCGGCAAAGCCGGGCAACATCAAGGAACTCATGGCTCAGCCCGACATCGATGGTGCACTCATCGGTGGCGCATCGCTGAAGGCTGATTCCTTCGCCGAGATGGCACGCTTCTACGCCTGAGCAATTCTTAACAATTGGCTCTGAAGGGGGAGTCAACCGGCTTGCCGGTTGGCTCCCTCGGGCTTTAACCCGCTAGACTAGCGACAGTTACGTTTCAGCGATGCGCTTACGCGTGTATCGCCTATTCAAGAATCGGATTCAACAGTGACCGCACTCAAAATTACCCTGCTCGTCCTCATCGTGCTGACCAGCCTTTTGCTGACCCTCACGGTCCTTATGCACAAGGGCAAGGGTGGCGGTATCTCCGATATGTTCGGTGGTGGCATTTCGTCTACCGCCGGTTCATCCGGTGTTGCAGAGCGTAACCTGAACCGAATCACCCTCGGCATTTTGATCGTGTGGGTCGTGTGCATCGTTGCCTACGGTCTGATGCAAAAGTGGGTTTTCTGACCCGTTAGTCTTTCGAAAGTTTGGGCTCCAACCGCGCGTGATCTGTCCCCCGGAAGTTGGACTGATTTATTCAGTTTTTCTTCCGGGGGATTTGTATGCATTCGGGTTCTCAGTTGACTGATGACCGGTTGGCGGCGTGGGTGGGTTTGTTTGAGCAGGGGTTTGGTTATAGAGGTTCGGCTAGGCAGGTCGGTGTGGGTCATGGTTGATCCATGGCTAATGTGGCATGCCCTGTTTGTGGGGGTTCAACGGTACGTAACGGGAAAACGCCTGCTGGTCTTCAGCGCTGATACCCGGTGAAGCTGGATCAAGGTCGATTTCGAGCATCTGTTCATACGAAAACGGTGCGTTGTTCGGCAGACGGCATCAACGTCAAGCCCACACACCTTGTGTACACGGGCGTCGGCAAGACCCAACTCCGTATCGCGAATACCGGGATGCCCACCGCGCGAGTGTTCTTTGTCGGTGGCGAACTCTTCAAAGAGAGCGTCGTTATGTGGTGGAACTTCATTGGTTGCGACTACTGAGAAATTGAGCAATTCCGTTGCGAGTGGGAAGCTGGGGGAGAGCGCTTCGGCCAAGTCGAAGACTACATCGGTCACACCCCGCATTCGTGGCAGTTTTTGTATGATTTTTTGCTTTTATATATCTCTCTTTCCATCATGCCTGTTTCCGATTTTCGTACCCTCGGAGAGCAATCGTTAAAAAGTGTCAGTAATCGTTAAAAGGTTCAGATTGCTCATCAACTTGCCAAAAATTCAACAACGAACGCCTGAACGACAGCTACGATTGGTATCAATAAAAATGGCACGAACAAAAAATGCTCCGCAAGAGCCAAGTGCTTCATCCAATTCTTAAATTTATAGTCCTTGTGGCCCTCTGTGCCGGGAATAACAATTTTTTCCTTATATTTACCTTGAAATAACAGGCAATCTAGCAGCAAAAAATCTCCTGCATTTAAGATGCTCCAGTGAATATAGCTCATCCAAAATAAATTCCAAAAACCAAAAGTTTTTGAATGCAAAAGGCTTACAACTGAATAAACAAAACACATCCCGGTGAGAGCGATGCTTAATATGAGATTTATTTTTTTCTCTTGCTTTGTCATGGGTAAAGGAGCTGCCTTTTGAATGGCTTTAGGATAAGAGTCAAAAAACCATCTTGGATTTATAAGCACCAAACTTGCGACTGCACCGTTAAAAATAGCAGCGATAGCTACCCCATCCAGTATTGCTCGAAGGGTATCCATAAACCCATATTCTCCTTAATCCATACATCCTTTTACAAAAGCCATATAGGCCTCTGTGTTTTGTGTCATTTCTTCGCAGTGTCCATAGCCTTGCCAGATTTTTAATTTTGCCTTGGGATAATGTTTCTTGATGCTTCTTCTTGCGTGTCCGACATTCGGATCCTTATCCCCATAAGAAAAGATGGTATCTTGTTGCGTATCCTCCGATAAATGTGGCAAGCGGATATGTCCGCAATCATAAACAATATTTTTGATACTCTGCTTGTCCATCGTAACAAGCGTATCAACCAGCATGTTCGCATAGATCCCATAGCGTTTGGCCACCTTATCGATCAGCGGTTTTGGATCTTGCCGCGCCTTCTTTTGTTTGCTCAGAAACACATGCTCCAGCATTTTTGATAGAAGTCCGGCTTGTTCAAAAAGCTGGTCCCTTCAAAGAACAGAGGTCTGCGTTCCGTTTCGCGGTTGGAAGGTATCCGCATGCAAATCAATGCTGGCAATGATGCGATGATTTTGGATTAGCCATTCTCGGATATATCCAAGTCCGGGAGAGCCGAGGATAGAATCCGGCAACACGATACCCATGCGACCGCCCGACTTTAAGAACTGTGTGCAGCGCTCGATGAATAATATCTCCGGAGGAACAGATGATTGCAGGCGTTCGGCCATCGTCCAAATGTTATTTTTCTTATCCTGCTGCCAGATATGAGCCAGCTCAAACTGCTCCAGAATGGCTTTATCCTTAATGGGGATCTTGCTGCCAAAAGGTGGATTCGTCACAATCACGTCAAAGTATCCGAAACGTGTGTCATCGCCGTAACCAAAAACCCACCTGTGCCGCACACGAGCTATCGTGTTTTGCAGGAGAGGAGGACAAGTGAAGCTGTACCGCTACGCCAGCAAGCACCCCTCTTTTTCGCGAATCGTTTTGGCTCTGTTGATCGGAATCACCGGAGCGATTGCCTCCCTCGTATCCCAACCTCCTTCAGGCGCAAGTCAGATTCTCGGGCAGATTCTGGTTGGAGGAGCCCTCGTCGCACTCGTGGTCGGTTACCCAGTAGCGCTGACTGTCAGCCAAATAATCCGTGCGGCCAAAGCGGGGAGTGGTAAGGACCTGCCGGTTCTCGATGCAGGCCTGGACGTTTGGACCCTGTGTGTCTTAGCGGTTTATGAGTTCGGATACCTAGGGTTCTTCAAAGAGGTTGTGCCTACTGCGGACTGGCACGTTCAGCTGGCAAACTATCAAACTCATGCGCCGATTTACACGCGGGCATGGCCACACGTGCTGTTCATCTCGTTACTGTTCGTATTCGGGTTCCTCATTTTGCGCTTCAACGAGGCCAAGCAGTTGCCGCCCCTCGTAGTTGTGATTGCGATTGCGGGGCTCTACTTGGGCGTCGCGTTCGGCCTGGCGTGGACTATTCAGATCACCACCTTTGAAAAGCGCCTAGACGCGCTGTTAGTTCTACCTTTGCTGGCTGTTCTTGCGATTGTGGTGAAAATAGTTGCGATCCAAGTTCGAGCCTACGAAGCTGATGAAGACAGACGAGGCCGCATTGATGGCTCCTCGATATTGAGCACACTGGATGCAATGGTGGCTGATGCGAAACGCTGGCCCCTTCTGGGGTTTGTAGCGGCGCTCCCGCTGCTTGCCGTGCTGGTCGGGATTCTAGCTTTGTTTGGCCAATCGCCGAGCTTAGTGGTGAGGGCGTTTACAGAGACCAGTGATTGGAACCTGTCACAGCAGGTTGCCCCGCAAAACGTGTATTTTGACGAACACTACCTGTGCACCGTGGCGGCTGGCGGACACCGAACGGTGGTAAAGCCGATTCGCATGGGATTGCGTCATGGACGGCCGGTAGTTGTCAATCGCCAGTTGCTTGTGGCAAATGCGTTTGAGCAGATGCTGGAAGAGCGTGTGCCCAGAACCCATCGGGTTATTCGACGCTTATATGACACGTATGGCTTCCCGATTGCCAAGCTGATCAGATCGCAGTGGGCGGCTGATGCTGTGTGGTTTTTGATGAAACCAGCGGAGTGGTTCTTCCTGGCCGTCCTCTATCTGAATGATCGTCATCCGGAAGATCGCATAGCCCTCCAGTACACGGCCTAACGGAGCCGTACACTTTTAACGCCCGTGTTTCGTGGATTTCGTGGACCGAGCACGGATTGAGCCAGGTTTCGGTTACTGGTTTTCTATGATCTTCCTGTTGGTTCAGCAATGCTGATCGGTTGTGAAGGGTCTGCTGAAGGTTTGATTGAGTCCGGGGGTTTATGTCGCCAGGGCGACGGCGCTTCTCGTTATGGTCTCGAACTCGACCGGTGTCAGCTTGCTGAGCCTGCGGGTAGCGGCGCTTCCTCGTCACGATCACCGACTGGATACCTGCGAGATGGCAGAGCCACCACACGCGCCGTTCGCTGATCTTGTAGCCGAGGTCGTGCAGATCATCGGCCAGAACTCGGTAGCCGCCTTCGGGGTCGTCTTCGTGGAGCTGGCGCAGCGCCCCGATGAGGTCTTCCTCCTCGACCTCGCGCGCGGATCTCGGGGCTTTCAGCCATTGATAGTAGGCCTGTTCACTGAAGCCAAGTACCCGGCACGTCACCGCGATCGGCACCCGAACCCGGGCTCCGGTCGCGGCCAGCTCTCGGACGAGCGGGTAGATCATTTTGGGGGCGTGATACGCGCCTTCGACAGATAGGCAGCCGCGCGACGTAGCACTTCGTTTTCCATCTCGAGCTCACGGATCCGTTTCAACGCGGCCGACATCTCGCGTCGCTCATCAGAATCGGTCGAGGGCGTCATCCCATACGACTGGAACCTGGAATCACGTACTCAGGATTGCAGAGCAGACTTCGAGACCCCCCAGATCCCTTACACCCTGGTTTTGCGCGATACCCGATTCAACAAGCGCGACCGCATCACGCTTGAACTCGTCACTATAACGGGACATGGTGTTCATCCTTCCAGCACAGCCCCTCAGCTATGCAGTCTTGGACTCAACCAAACCTTCAGCAGACCCAGGATTATTCCGATGTAAACCATATTTCTTCCAGGCGGGACATAAGTCCAAATTCGCTTCAAAAATTCGGGTATGCTGAACTTAATTTTCGGATACCCGAAATTTTAGGAGAGATGAATATGGATAACATTGCCAAGATCCTCAGCGATGCCGGGCTGGAAAATCCTGCAGTGGCTGAGTACGTAGCGTACTGGGCCGGAATTACCGAACCCGATGCCATTGAAGTCATTTCCGCAAAGGATGACGATCGGCTCATCGCCGAAGGCCTAGACACCGGTGAGATCGCACCTGCGGGCGAGGGACTCTACTACTCCCGCTCCTACTACAAGGACACGGCGCGTAGCGAGGAACGCACCGTCGTAGCCACTCACAAGCCACAAGAAGCCGGAATCTACAACAACTGGCACGACGCCACGGAAGTAACTGCCCGGCAACTGGAAAGCATGAAGGGCGCCTCCCGGGGTAAAACCATGTACGTGGTGCCCTACCTGATGGCACCGCCGAAAGCGCCGCTAGAAAAGTGGGCTCGCGGGGTGGAACTTACCGACAACCTCACCGTGGTTCTTCACATGATCCGCATGGCCCGGGTTGGTGTAGAACACCTGAACAATTTGGAAGATTCGGGACAATTTGTGCGTGCAGTGCACGTGACCGGCGACCTGGAGAACTTGGGGCAGGGCACCGATAAGGATAAGCGTCTGTTTGCCACGGTAGCCGACGAGCGCACAATTTTGCACTTCGGTTCCTCCTACGGTGGCAACGCGCTACTTGGGAAGATCGCCCACGGTCTGCGCCAAGCTTCTTACGACGGCTGGGCTTCCGGGGAATTCCTTTCCGAACAGTTCATGCTGATCGGGATTAAGGATAAGCTCAAGAATCGCACCTACTACGTGTGCGGTGGCTTCCCCTCAGCTTCCGGTAAAACCAACCTCGCTATGATGCTAGCCCCGGACGCCTTGGGTGACCGCTACGAAGTTTACTTCTACGGCGATGACATCGTGTGGCTGCACGTTGGCGAAGACGGCAAGATTTACGGCATGAACCCCGAATACGGCGCGTTCGGCGTGGCAAAGGACACCAACTGGAAGTCTAATCCCACCGCCATGGACGCCATCAAAGAAGGCTCTAAGACGCTCTTCACCAACGTCGCTTACAACCCCGAAACCCAAGAGCTGTGGTGGGAAGGTAAGACCCCGGATTACCCCGAAGATGTTACCGGATGGCTGGATTGGAAGGGCGAAAAGATTTCCGACCGCCCGGCCGATCGGCAGCGCTCCGAGGCCAAGGGCGACGAGTGGGCACACCCCAATTCCCGCTTCACCACGTCTTTGGCTAACGTGCCCAACGTGGCCCCCGACTACGAAGAACCGCAAGGTGTGCCAATTGACGCCATCATTTTTGGCGGGCGAGTAAAGGACCGGGAGCCACTTATCCGGGCAATCACCGACCTAACCGAGGGCGTTTACGACGGCTTGACCCTGGGCGCCCAGGCTACTTTCGCGGCCGAGGGCAAGGAGGGCGTGCTGCGTTACGATCCGATGTCGATGCGCCCCTTCATGTCCTACCCCGAAGGGGACTATGCGGCCCACTGGTTGAAGATAATTGGTTCCGCGAAGGAACAGCCCATTTTTGCGCACGTGAACTGGTTCCAACGCGATCCGGAAGACGGTCACTTCCTCTGGCCTGGCTACCGCGACAACCTGCGGGCACTGCTTTGGCTGCTAGATGTTAAGGAAGGACGCGCTGAGGGCGTGCAAACGCCAGTAGGTATTTTGCCGAAAAAGGAAGAGTTGAATCTTGATGGTTTCGAAGGTGACGACGCCGATCTGGATAAGCTTCTTTCCATCGACGCCGAACTGTGGAAGAAGGAGATGAGCTACCGCCGCGAACACCTTGCACAGTTCAAGAATCTTCCCGAGCAGATCTGGGCCGCGCACGAGCGCATAGAGCAGGCGTTTAACGCCTAATCGGCCACCCGGTTTCGCACTAGCGACGGGTGGAATTCCTCCAGGCGGGTTAATTCCAACGGGCAGCTACAATTCCTGTTGGGATTAACCCGCCGCTTTTGTACTAACGGGTCTGCTGAAGGCAAGGGGGCAGATACGGGTCGCATGACTGTAAAAGAGCTAATGTTTGAAGCCGTCACCCAGTTTTCTGGGAGACGGCTTCAAAGGGTGAAATGTCTATTCGCTCGACAGTCCGGTAGGAATCCTTACTGGCGCGCATTGCGGATACGTGAGCCGATTGCTCCCACAGCAAGGCCTACGAGTGCGATCGCAAGGTAGCCCCAAATGTTATCGCTACTGGTTTGAATGTTCTCTGGCGGTGCAGGAGTGTTTTCTGCAGTTAGAACGCTTTGGGTGTCGCGGCCAGAGATAATGTTGTCGATCCATTCGGCGGTGCCTGCAACTGTGGTGATTGCAGCACTAGGGGAGGGAAGGTCCGGATCCCCATTGGCAGTTCCAGCGGCGGTAGCAAGTCCCGCAAGCTTTCCGTCGACAAAGAACGGGCCACCGGAGTCACCACCCTGCATGCCAGCTCCAGAAACTGACTGCACATCCAAGATAGAGGTTTCGATCCTAGGCTGTATGGAGTTGTCGGCTGGGCCTTCCGACATCCCCTCAGGATTAGACTCGGTTTGGCCAGTTTCTGTCATTCCAGGTTTTGACTGTGGAGCCTGTGGCGGGGCAGTCTCTGTAGACGCATCAGCGCCGGTAGGTGCCTTGGAATCGGAAGGAGTTTCGGGAGCACTCGGCGTGTCAGAACCGGAAGGCGCGCCACCTAGTAGCTCTTTGACAACCATTGTGGCCATTGGTAGCTGTCCAGATCGTGCCATTGACGAGCTGCTACTCCAACCGTAAAGAGTTCCCGTCTGCCCTGGGGTTGGAATATCGTGGGAGATTTTTGCGGGGGTTGCGTTAGTCACTTTCTCAGTCAGGTGAAGTAACCCCGCGTCAGATGTGGGCGAAAGAGCCCAGGAATCAGCGTTGTAGACCTTTCCAGCGATGCGTGCCTGGGTGCCTTCATTGTTGACTGACTCTAGACAGTGGCGGGCTGTGAGTACCCACTGGTCGGCAACGAGTGTGCCCGTGCAGTCACCAAAGCTACCGATTTTGCCCATTTTGAGCGCGGCAACGGAACTGCTTTCCGCATTTTCTGGCGCCGGCTCGCCATATTCGAGTGCGAGAGCCGGAGTGGCAGTCATGAGCAGGGTGGCGCTGACAATGGCAGCGACCGAAAAAAGTGATTTTTTCACGGTTAATTCCCTTTCTTAGAAGGAACAATGGCCTTGATCGTGGTGGCAACGAGTTTCTCAGCAGGACCCTGTCCTACAAACTTCTTCCACAGGCTGGCTGCGATGAGGAAAAATACGATGAAACCGATTGCTGACACAGTGGAATGTAACGCGACCTTTTGCTGCCAGTAGAAAGCGGTAAGAATGTGCAGAATGTAAATGGTTAGCGACATTGTTCCCATGGCCGCGAAAGGATAGGCCACGATTCGAGAGTGGTCTCCTACAATCAGGCACAGGTGAATCACTACGGATGCAACCGCAACGGCGAGGATAACTTCGCCTAGGACGCCGGTGTGACCGGTAAAGCTGAGCCAGCTGGGAATGTTTGGGTCAAATCGGAAGTAGATGCCGATACCAGCGATGACAACGCTGATAGCGGTTACGATCCAGCTCAGTCGAGTGTGAGGGGTGCTGTTCGCATCGGGGGTGCGCTGTAGTCGGTCGCGCAGGTACACATCAAAAAGAAGCATGCCACCGATGAAGTATGCAATCCATGCCAATAGCGGATAAATCTGTGGCAGTTCGATGGGGGCGTACACGATTGTTGCGGCGATTGTGGCGGCAATAAATAGACCGAGCCTCCACCACGTTCCCAATGCGGGCATCCAGGAAACTAGGATCATTACCAGGCCCATTACGATGAGGACCACTTGGATTTGTCCACCCACGGGCAGTAGTGCCAGGCCGATGAGGATAATTAAAGCGCCTCGGGCTATCAGCCGCAAGAAAGTGGTGCTGGTGTAGTTTCGTCCAATAATCATCATCGTCACGCCGGCGATGACGGCAAATAATGATGCGGGTAGGCCAGAGAGTATTACTTTGGTACTCCAAAGTAGCGAGGCCATGTGGATAACTATCATTCCGATGATCGCGAGTGAGCGCGCTACATCAAGCCCCACGATTCGTGAAGGTTTAGACACTCAGTTCTCTCCTTTACTCATACTTTAGAGAACTGTTCTTTGGTGAAACATGCTCCCTAAAACCGACGTGTCAAAAATGACTATCTATAAATAACTGCCAAATCTGGCAAAATATTTAGAGAATTCTGAGTGTCTTCTGGATTTTATTTTGACAGTTTGCGATAGCAAATCGAACGCGGGATTCCATGACACCAGTAGGAGGTTGCCATCCAAGACTCAGTTTTTGATCTTATGAGAATGCGTAGAAGATGCTTCTATTCAAGGCTGATCTTGGCATGGAAGAAAGCGTGATGCCGTGATGGATTTGCTTACGATTTCGCCTCAGGTTCTGCATACGAACCGTTGGTTTCATTCATGCGGTTAGACACCCAGGGGAGGGGGGAGTTAAAAGCTCCCGTCTAATGCGAATATTTAAAGTAGCTGGGGCGTGCCAAAAGGCACGCCCCAGCGCTATGTGATTGTTGAAGCTTGCCGGACGCGACTAAGCCGGAACAGCACAGCTATCTATATAAACGGACGTAGCCACAGAGGATGTTCCCCTGTGGCTACGTCCGTTGTATTTCAGCGGGTTACACCTTAACTAAAAGGTGGCTTCACCGTGCAGCTGTGATCGATTCCTTAGCAGCCGCAACAACGTGGTCAGCATCGATTCCGTATTCCTTGAACAGGAAGTCACCGGGTGCCGAGGCACCGAAGTGTTCGATGGAGACTGCGCGACCTGCATCGCCAAGGTAGCGGTACCAGGGCAGAGCGATACCTGCTTCGACGCTAACGCGAGCCTTGACGGCCGACGGTAGAACCTCTTCGCGGTATTCTGCATCCTGCTGCTCGAACCAGTCGAGGCAGGGCACGGACACGACGCGAGCCTTCACGCCTTCACCCGCGAGTGCTTCGCGTGCTTCGAGTGCCACGGAGACCTCGGAACCGGAAGCCATGATGATGACGTCCGGGGTGCCCTCGGTGTCAGCGAGCACGTATGCGCCATGGACGAGGCCGTCAGCGGTGGCAAGCTCGGTGCCTTCACCGCGTGCCGGGTTCGGCAGGTTCTGACGGGAGAGAACCAGGGCAGCCGGGTGACGTTGCTCGAGGACTGCTCGCCATGCAGCTGCGGTTTCGGTTGCGTCGCCGGGGCGAATCACTGCGAGGTTCGGGATTGCACGGTAGGAAGCGAGGTGCTCGATTGGCTGGTGGGTCGGGCCGTCTTCGCCAACGCCGATGGAGTCATGCGTCCACACGTAGGTGACGGGCAGATCCATGAGGGCTGCGAGGCGGACAGCACCACGCATGAAGTCGGAGAACACGAAGAACGTACCACCGTAGGGGCGGGTGAGGCCGTCGGCTGCGATGCCGTTCATGATGGCGCCCATGGCGAATTCGCGGACACCGAAGTGCATGTTGCGACCGAATTCGTTGCCCTGGAATGCGTCGGAGGATGCGCCTTCAGGCAGGAAGGAGGGCTGGCCCTTCATGTAGGTGTTGTTCGAACCTGCAAGGTCAGCAGAACCACCCCAGAGTTCCGGAATAGCTTCGGCGATCGCGTTGAGGACTGTGCCCGATGCTGCACGGGTTGCGATTGCCTTGCCAGCTTCGAAGGTCGGCAGTGCTTCTTCCCAGCCTTCGGGGAGCTTGCCGGACTGCAGACGCTCAAGAAGCTCTGCGCGCTGGGGGTTCGCTGCCTTCCATGCCTCGAAACGTGCGTCCCAATCCTTGCGGTATTCGGCGCAACGCTTGGCAACATTCGCACGTGCAGCTTCGACTGCCTCAACGTCGACGTCGAACATCTTCTCCGGGTCAGCTCCGAGGGCTTCCTTGAGACCGGAGAGTGCTTCACCACCGAGCTTGGAGCCATGGATGCCACCAGTGTTGGTCTTGCCGGGGGTCGGCCAGCCGATCAGGGTGCGAACTGCGATGATGGACGGCTTGTCGGTGACAGCCTTGGCAACGTCGAGTGCCTCGGAGAGGGCTGCGACGTCTTCGGTGTAGGAGCCATCTTCCTGCAGCCAGTTGACGCGCTGGACGTGCCAGCCGTAGGCCTCGTAGCGTGCTAGGACGTCTTCGGAGAAGGCGATCTTGGTGTCGTCTTCAATGGAGATGTGGTTGTCGTCCCAGATGAGGGTCAGGTTGCCGAGCTTCTGGGTGCCTGCAAGCGAGGAGGCTTCAGCGGAGACGCCTTCTTCGAAGCAACCGTCGCCAGCGAGCACGTAGACGTTGGTGTCGAAGACGGATTCGCCGAGGGCAGCTTCCGGATCCAGCAGGCCGTGCATACGTCGCGATGCCATTGCGAAGCCGACGGCGGAAGCAATGCCGGTGCCGAGCGGGCCGGTGGTGATTTCGACGCCCTTGGTGTGGCCGTACTCCGGGTGCCCCGGGGTCAGGGAGCCTGCGGTGCGCAGGGTCTTGAGGTCATCGAGCTCGAGGCCGATGCCTGCTAGGTAGAGCTGGACGTACTGGGTGAGTGAGGAGTGACCTGCCGACAGGACGAAGCGGTCTCGGCCGAGCCAGCGATCATCCTTCGGGTCAATGTGCATGTGGCGCTGGTAGAGCAGGTATGCGGCCGGTGCGATGGAAATCGCAGTGCCTGGGTGTCCGGATCCTGCCTGTTCAACGGCGTCTGCAGCAAGAATTTTTGCCGTGGTCACTGCACGGTCATCAATTGCGTCCCACTTGAGTGTCACTTCGGCCTCCAGCCGGGTTAGGCCCCATCATTGGGGCATTCTTTTTACGATTGCTAGTTTAGCGAAAGAAAATCGAACAGTTGAGGGGAAAGTCTGCTCACATGTGCACGTGTCGCTGGCAATTGTTCTCCCTCAGATACGCGCCTACCTGAGCAGATGGACTCAACGCCTCGATAGTGTCTCATTCGAGCCTCGCCCTCGTCTTCGATTCACGAGGCCGCCCATCGGTGTTGGAACACACGGGCGTTCGTAGGGCGGGTATTTGCGGATCTAGGGTCGGAGTGCCACTAGGCTGAGTGCGTGAGCGAAATCGGTGAGTACATTGACGAGTGGCTTGGCTATTTGCGGGTTGAACGAGGTTCGTCGATCAACACGGTTTCCAACTACAAACGCGATATTGAGCGCTATCGCTTAGACCTTGAAAGTCACGGGTTGAGCGACCTGAAAACGATCACGTCTGCTGATATCGAACGTCACCTCGCCGACCTGAGCGCAGGCACGCTGAGTGGCAAGCCAGCGGCGGCCTCGTCAATTGCGCGGGCAAGTGCTGCGATTCGTAGCTTCCACACATTTGTTTCGGCGACCAGCCCCGACATTCATAATCCGGCCGCTCGCATTACTTCGCCGAAACAGGGGAGTCACCTTCCTCACGCACTGTCAGTTGAGCAGGTGAGCGCGTTGCTTGACGCTGCCCGAGTCGGAGATGACGTGATCAGCCTGCGCGACAGTGCGCTGTTGGAATTGCTCTATGCGACAGGAGCGCGCGTTTCAGAGGCTGTCGGTCTTGCACTTGATGATCTTGACCTTGACGAAGAGCTTCCCGTTATCCGCCTCTTTGGTAAAGGGCGTAAGGAACGCATTGTGCCCCTCGGCTCGTACGCGAAAGCGGCAATCGAGGCGTACATTGTGCGCTCCCGTCCTGTGCTCGCCCAGCGCGGGCAGGGGAGTCCCGCTCTGTTTTTGAATTCACGAGGCCGGGCGCTTTCACGTCAAAGCGCATGGGAAATAATCCAGCGCGCTGCAGACAGGGCTGGGATTGATGAAGACGTTTCACCCCATACATTGCGCCATTCATTCGCAACGCATTTGTTGGAAGGTGGAGCATCGATTCGTGACGTCCAAGAACTGCTTGGTCACGCATCAGTGCAAACAACCCAGATCTATACACGAGTCACACCAACAACCTTGAAAGAGGTCTACCAGCTGGCACATCCGCGAGCAAAGGCCACCCACGCGAACTAGCGAACATGAACTAACATTGAGGTGTGACGAAAGACGTGCAGCCAACATTGAACGGTGACATCGCAGATGACACCGAAGGTTTTCCGATTCCAGCACCCCTGAACGGACACGGTCCGGCCAGGGTGATTGCCGTATGCAATCAAAAAGGTGGTGTCGGCAAAACCACCACCACAATTAACTTGGCTGCAGCTCTTGCCGAATACGGTCGAAAAGTACTGATCGTCGACCTTGATCCCCAAGGTGCCGCATCCGTTGGTCTTGGAATCAATACCTTGGACATGGATTGCACGATCTACAACCTGTTGCTTGACCCCAAAGCAGATGTCCGCTCCACTATCTGCCACACCTTGCTTGACGGCCTCGACATTATCCCCGCCAACATCGACCTGTCAGCGGCAGAAGTCCAACTGGTCAACGAAGTGGCCCGCGAATCCGCGCTGGCTCGCGTCATCCGTCATATTGAAGACGACTATGACGTGATTTTCATTGACTGCCAGCCGTCGCTGGGTCTGCTTGCAGTAAATGCCCTGACCGCCGCGCACGGCGTGATTATTCCCGTCGAAACCGAGTTCTTCGCTCTTAGAGGTGTTGCCCTTCTTGTGGACACCATTGAAACTGTCCGCGACCGCATTAATCCGCGTTTGAAGATCGATGGAATCATCCCGACGATGGTCAATCTGCGCACCTTGCACTCGCGTGAGGTTCTTGCTCGCCTCGACGAGAGATTCGGTGATCTTATCTACACCACGCATATTGCTCGTACTGTGAAGTTCCCTGACGCATCGGTCGCAACCGAGCCGATTATTACCTACGCGCCCAATCATCCCGGTGCTCGTGCATACCGTCGTCTTGCACGTGAGGTCGTAGCCCGTGGTGACGCCGCCTGAGCCCAGCGCAGTCGAACAGGGGGCGATAGATGACTTCCGTGTCACCCTGGACGTTTTCGAGGGACCATTTGACCTTCTCCTTCAGCTGATCACGCGCAAACGTCTTGACATTACTCAAATATCGCTGGCCGAGGTCACCGACGAGTTCATCGCTCATATGCGGATCTTTCCAGATCTGTCTCGTACTACCGAATTCTTGGTCGTCGCGGCGACACTTCTCGATATCAAAGCAGCGTCACTTTTACCACGAACTGAAGCTGACCCAGATATCGCATCTGAAGACCTAGAGGCACGCGACCTCTTATTCTCACGCCTGTTGCAATACCGTGCTTTCAAAATGGTGGCAGCTGACATTGAATCAGTATTGGATGACAACGCCGGCTACATTCCTCGCCAGGTTCCGCTTGAACCCCAGTTCGCAGCCCTCCTCCCAGAATTAAAGTGGGAGGTTCGTCCGAACGACCTGCTCAACGCCGCGGTCCGCGCATTTACAACCGTCGAGCCTGAAGTGGTCACCACGCACCTTCATGACCCGGTCGTTCCGGTGCGCGAGCAAGCACGTGTTGTTGCAAGCAAATTGAAACACTACTCTCGCCTTACGTTTGCCGATCTGGTGGCGGACGCCGAGTCGCGCGCCGTCGTCATTTCCAGGTTCCTTGCCGTTCTCGAGCTGTTTAGGAGGCGTGCGCTCGAGGTCGCTCAAGACGAACCGCTTGCAGAACTCATCCTGACCTGGACGGGCGCTGACGATACAGACATTGACATTGACGAAGCAGAATATGGGGCTCACCTCGACAGGGAACAGGAGACGAGCAATGACTGATACCGCTGAAATGTCAGGCTACGAAGAACTCTTCGCTCCGCTCGAAGCTATCCTGATGGTAGCTCCAGAACCCGTGGATGTTGGCGACCTAGCTGAAGCTCTCCACGTTAATCCCCAAACAGTGCATGACGCCCTTTGCGCCTTATCGGCCTCGTACCGCGGAGAAAACGGGCAGAGAACGGCAGGTTTCGAACTACGCCAAACTGGGGGAGCATGGCGAATCTACTCCGCGAGGCGCTGGGCCAGCCTCGTTGGGCGCTTCATTGTGGGCAGTGCGCAGTCGCGTCTGTCACAGGCAGCACTGGAAACTTTAGCCGTCGTTGCCTATCGCCAGCCAATCTCAAGGTCGCGTATCTCGCACATTAGAGGCGTGAACGTTGACGCCGTAGTGCGTACGCTTGTAGCTAGAGGTCTGATCGAAGAAGTCGGTGAGACAGATTCGGGCGCGCACCTGTACGGAACGACGCGCGAATTCTTAGAAAAGATGGGTTTTAAATCCCTGGATGACCTGGTGCCCTTGGCACCGTATTTGCCGGACAGCGATGAGCTGGACGAACTGGAGGAACAGCTGTGAGGAACGATCCCTACATTGAGGGCGGTATTCGCCTGCAGAAGGCACTGTCTCAGGCGGGAATCGCTTCGCGGCGCGCTGGCGAAGAGATGATCGCGGACGGACGTGTTCAGGTCGATGGTCAGGTTGTGCGTTCCCAGGGCATGCGCGTTGATCCAACGAAGCAGGTCATTCACGTTGACGGTGAGCGCGTGTTCTTCTCAGACACGAAGCCGATCGTCCTGGCAATCAACAAGCCCGTCGGCGTTGTCTCCACGATGTCTGACCCCGAAGGTCGCCCGACTCTCTTAGACCTGATCGCAGACTACCCGGAGCGCCTGTACCACGTCGGTCGACTCGATATCGACACATCCGGCCTTCTGCTACTGACGAACGATGGGGAACTCGCGAACCGTCTGACCCACCCCTCGTACGAAGTCCCGAAGACCTACGTTGCCCGTCTGCACGGTGAAGTGAAGCCTTACATTCGTCGCACGTTGCTTGACGGAATCGAGCTGGAAGACGGTCCGATTGCCGTTGACTCTTTCCGCGTTGTCGACACCTACGGTGACATCACGACCGTTGAGATCGTTGTTCACGAAGGTCGAAACCGCCTGGTTCGTCGCATGATGGACGAGGTTGGCTTCCCGGTTCGTGAACTCGTGCGCACCGCATTCGGCCCGATCCACCTGGATCGCCTGCAACCGGGCACCACACGTCGCGTGAAGGGCAACGCTCTGGTCGCTCTGTACTCTTCCGTGGGTCTCTGATGCCCACTCGGCCTATCGCCACAACCGGCCCGATCCTGATTATTGGATCGGGCTTGCTGGGCGCTTCGCTCGGATTGAATCTCCGCGCGGCAGGTGTCGACGTATATCTCGAGGATTCTTCACCAACTTCATTGCGCCTCGCGCAAGATATCGGTGCTGGCTTCCCATTTTCCGAGGCCAGCGATGTCACACCCGCCTTGGTTGTTGTAGCTACGCCACCGGATGTTGCAGACGTCTGCGTAGTCGGGGCCTTGCAACGATTCCCGTCCGCGTTCGTTACGGATGTTGCTTCAGTAAAGAAGGCCGTTGCACAGGGGGTGCTTGAAGCTGGCACCGCAAAGGGCGATCCAACACTCGCTTCACGCTACGTTGGTTCGCACCCTATGGCAGGTCGTGAGCGATCAGGCGCCGGCGCCGCCGATGCTGACCTGTTCTACGGTCGCCCCTGGGTTGTCGTCGCACACGAAACCTCGGATCCAACAGCAGTCCTCGCCGTGCGCACTCTGGCAACTGACGTCGGATCTGTTCCCTACGAAATGGATGCGTCGACTCACGATGAGTCGGTGGCGCTTGTCTCGCATGTACCACAGTTGGTGTCGTCCCTGATCGCCGCACGTCTTGAAGAGGCACGTTCTGAATCAATGAACCTGGCGGGGCAGGGACTACGTGACACAACCCGTATCGCTGCCTCGGACCCTCGCCTGT
Organism: Schaalia turicensis ACS-279-V-Col4; assembly: GCF_000296505.1. Taxonomy (GTDB): domain Bacteria; phylum Actinomycetota; class Actinomycetes; order Actinomycetales; family Actinomycetaceae; genus Pauljensenia; species Pauljensenia turicensis_A. Next base: position 112,200 of record NZ_JH815209.1, on the reverse strand, counting down.
GGACCGCGATTCTAGCCGGTAATGCCGGACCTGTTGCCTCGATTCTTACAGCTTTGCGCTGTGACCTCGATGATCTGATCGTTCACCTGGATGCTGCGAACCAGCGCGGCCCCCTTCGCGGTGGCATCGTCGGAGCCGTTAACCGCGTTATGGAAGCAGGCAACAGGGGAGTGTCGCGTATTCCTGGCAAACACGGTGGAGCCCCCAGTCGCTACGGCGAACTCGAGGTGCTGATTCCCGACACGCCCGGTGCTCTCGGCCGACTTTTCAGCGAGCTTGGCGAGATTGACATCAACATTGAAGACCTTGTGCTCGAACACTCTGCTGGTCAGCAGGTGGGCTTAGCTCGAATCATGATTGATCCGGCGCGCGTTGGTGAAGCTGAGGCTGACTTGGAACGTCGCGGATGGCGACTCATCAACTACTCAAACTGAAACATGGGTATGGAGGACACAATGACTTTCACTGATGACTCTCGACGCGACGCTATTAGCCACGTTGGCATCACTATCGCCATCGATGGTCCCGCAGGATCTGGTAAATCAACGATCTCCAAAACTCTTGCCTCACGTCTGGGCATTGGCTATCTCGATACTGGCGCGATGTACCGCGCACTCACGTGGTATGCGCTTGATCGTGAGATCGATCTTGATGATCAGGAGAGAGTCCGCGCTCTGGCTGACGAAATGCCACTGATCATGGACTCTGATCCGGTCAGCCCAGTTTTCCATGTCGGCGCCACGGACGTGACAGCGGCGATCCGTGAACCTCGTATTGCGTTGGCCATTCCGAAGGTGTCGACGAACCTGCCGGTTCGAAAGTGGATGGCGAGCGAACAGCGCCGACGCATGATGGAGGCCCGCGCTAACGGTTCCGGCATGATTGCTGAAGGGCGAGATATTACGACCGTTGTCTGCCCCGATGCTGACGTGCGAGTTCTTCTTCTTGCTGACGAGGAAGAACGCCTCCGTCGACGCACATTGGAACTTCACGGGAAGGTCACTGACGAACTTTTGGAGTCTGTCCGCGACCAAGTGGGCAAACGAGACGCTGCCGATTCCAAGGTTTCTGAGTTCATGACACCGGCCGAAGGCGTAGATGTCGTCGACTCTACTGGTCTGGGAATTGATGGTGTCGTGGAGGAAATCCTCAAGCTGATCGACGCTGATCTTGTGTCGAGGATGTGACAAAAGCCGTTTTATTGTCGTGGGACTGCTCCCAAGTGGAATTTAATTCCACAAGTGGGCTATGATCGTCAGGTCGATAAAATGACAGTAAAACCGAATACGGGCTATGGCGCAGTTTGGTAGCGCACTTGACTGGGGGTCAAGGGGTCGTGGGTTCAAATCCCGCTAGCCCGACAAAAAGCCCGGAATCTCAACGATTGAGGTTCCGGGCTTCGTCGTTTCCTCCCCGATCTCATGTTGAATCTCATGGTGAGATTCCGCCCGGAATTGTTTAATAGCAATTCCGGGCTTTTTCTTCTCGCTTGATCTCAGCCATCGCGGTCGGCCTCGTTGCTTAAGTTCACGAAGCCGAGCACATGACTGTGACGTTCTTTCTGATCTCGTTCGATTTCAAAGCACACAGATGTGGCCGGCTCGGCGGCCTCGTGCCACCCAATCGGCCACATCACGTGTAAGCCGAAACGTCAGCTGACGTACCCAACTTCCGCGGGAGTCTTACCGATACGCTGGGCGATCAGTTCTTTGTCCTCATCGGTTGCAAGATCACGTACCCATTCGACGTAGGTCGGAGTATCGGAGTAAATCTCCTGCTTGAACGGGTTACGACGCAGTTTCACGATGCGATAGGCATGGCGACCGAACACAATGATGTTCGCAACCAATGCAGCAAACGAGATGATGAACATCGCGTATGGATTGTGCGCACTGCGGTGAGCGAACATCGAATCCTGCATGAAGTGCGGGAACGTCAACACCACCGCAGACCAGAACGTCAGCGTGTACGCACGATACTGGATCCACGCGCCCTTACCGAACTTCATAAACGCGGGAATCGTACACGAGGCAAGCAACGCGATTGCCGAGTACCACGCTCGGTCTGCAAGACAGTTGTACACGTAGGCAACATTCCAAATGTCGTACGCAATAATCCAACCGATCGTCAGATCGCCCCAGATTAGCCCCCGTTCCTTGCCTTTCGACACGAAGATACCGATCCAACCGGAAATCGCGAGAAGGTTCAAGATGCCAGCGATGCCATTCATGATGTTCCACGGACCACCCCAGGTCACCATTCCCTGAGAGGGATCAATGCCGTGAATGAAGTAGCACTGGAAATCGCGAACAACAGCCTCGGCAATGTTGACGCTAAGCAACAGTGGGGGGATCAGTAGATACCACTTGTTGTGTCGTAGCTTCGGGAAAACCTGCAATGCAACCAAGCAGAGGCTACCAAGCAGAGCCGAATACTGCTTCACAATCGGGAACCAGCCTGCGGAGTTCGTCCCAGCGGTCGAATGAGGCCACCAGAAGATACTCAGCGATACTGGCACCACGATGAACAGAGCAAGAACGACCCACATGTTCCGCTGGGCAAGCCAGGCGGCGAATGCGAGGGCAGCGATGACGATCAACAACATCACATAGTCCCACCATTCTCCCTTCTCAAAGAAGAAGAGGGTCGCATAGTCGGGAGGCGTGATGTTACCCATCACTTGGCCTCCTTACCCCAGTTGGGCAAGTAGGTCTTTTCCATCTTCTGACGGATCTGCTCGTTCCAATCGAATGCGGGTTCGCTCCATCCATCGAAGTATTCGGCATCAACCTCGTGCTCCCATGGGGTTCCCGGTCCTACTGGTGGCCAGCTGGGATCTTCGGTAACGGGCATACGAATCTCAGCAACTGCAGGCGACTTACGGCCGTATCGGAACCACTGTGTGTACGTTTCGTCGAACAGGGGAGTCCCGTCGTAGCGACCAGCTGGAGTACCGGACTTGAAGAACTGGCCGCCAAGCACTCCACGCATGAACTTGCCGGTGTGATGCTGCTTCTTACGGAACTCCAAAACGCGCTTCACGTAGATGTTCTGCATGTGGGTCATGCATCCGCCAATAAACTCGATATTGACCCAGTTCAAGGCCTTCATGGCAACTGAGTCAGGTTCGTATCCGATACGCCAGTGATTGATCAGACGCGTGCGACCGCCCTCAAGCGGAACGACGTAGAAGCACCATGCTGCTGCGAAGTGGGTCATTCCAGGGAAACGGAATGCGTAGGAGCCAGGTGCCTTTGGCGGATTCTTGGTGTCGACCCACTGGACCATGTATTTGCCGGGGACAATATCGGCCCATTCCATTGACATTCCGTGGTAATCGAAGGCGGCGATATCGCCGGGCATCATGGAATCTGGCTGTTGGAATTCTTCTTGAATTTCGTAGGAATTAAAGAAGGGGAGTCGAGCAAATGTTCTTTCTAAGAATTCTGAAGAAAATGAACCACTCTTTTCCGCGCCGATTTGTTTGAATAATCTCCATACTGCGTAAGCGGGGGCTTCAATTGTAATAGCGTAGGTTGAAGAATAACCATTATCGTAATTTGCGTCGATTAAATCGTCGCCCGGATAACGCCATGCTTGTTCTTCCGGAGTTGCTTTGCCGCTGAGCTGGCTGAAGCCATACATCCCGCTCAGGACCCCTAAAGCCCCCAGACCGATAGCGGTGCGAAGGCCACGTTTCGACGAATTCTTTGACATTTTTCTTCCTCTCGTCAAGGCCCAGTTGTGGGCAAGTGGAGGAGATAAATAAAACCCCGGCCAAAAGTCCTAAGCGTCTTTGCTAAAAAGAACTTTCTGCGGAATTATAAATCCCTCTTTGGGGCAATCTCGCTCCGTGTTTTTTCTTGTTCACTAGACTAGCTGAATAACTACTATCCCGTCTGTGTTTCAAGGAGGAAACTGATGGAGTCACTTTGGCTGTGGGAAATTGGCTCCCCGAAGGTCTATGCACTTTGGCTAGCGGTATTCGTCGCTCAGATGCTTGTTGCTGAGATCAACCGGCGGTGGAACTGGACCATCTTCGTTATCTGGACGATCGGTGGCATTGCACTTATGCCCTATGCTTGGATTCACGGCACACCAATGGTCGGTTGGTTCCCATTCGGCAAATACGCCATCATGATCCTTACTGCAACAATGACCGGAACCGTCCTTGTCTATGCGAAGAAAAATCCGCAAAAGGCGCACAAATACGCTATTTGGCTGGGTGTTGCACTCTGGATCGGTCTCGCAGTCAACATCATGGAAGCCAATATCCGTGACCTCACCATCTATTTCAACGCGGACACCTACTATGCGTGCGGAGCAGATTGGCAGTGCCTGAAACATGTCAATGACACTCACACTCTCGATATGATCGCGGGCCTTCCGGAAGCCAGGGGCGTGACCGCCGAACTCCATTCACAAGCATGGTACGAAGCAGTCGCGTCGAATCTTTCCGCTCGCCATATCGGTATTGATCCAGAAACCGGTTTTAGAACTATTGGTGGCTACTGGAACCTGATCAGCGCGGCAGCTGGCTTGCTCAACATCATCACAATTACCGGTCTAGGCAAGATCATCGCCACATCGCCAGGCAAGCAGAAGGTTCGTGGCCTGATCTGGGTTGACATGGTGTGGCCGTGGGTTATTGCCTACGACCTGTGGAACCATGCTTTCCTCTACAACTCGCTCGCTGACTACACCTGGTACTGCACAGCAGCCCTTCTTCTGGCATGTACCATTCCCGCCTTCACATGGGCAAAGGGCCAGTGGATTTGGTTCAGGTGCTTCACGTTAGTGTTCTGGATTTCTATGAACACATTGCTACCGGAAATCCTCGTTCCACCAAACTCCACCTTTAACTTCTCCACGATGGATCCGAACGCGAACATCATCTGTGCAGTCCTTGCATTGATCGCGAACGTTGCCCTGTTCGTCTACTGGCTCTACAAGATCGTTCGCTACCGCCGCAATCCGATCACCGGTGTTTTGTACCCCGAGCTCAGTGAATTCAAGACGATCGTTCGCACCCACTGCGATGACAGGGACAAGTACTTCCTTGTTGATCGCATTCCTGAAACCCCAGCAGAACTCGGCTTCGAACCCGATTCTCCAAACCCTCCAGCTGACGGTTATGTGTCATACATGCCGTGGTGGGGAAATAAGGACCATCGCTACCCGAAGGCTCGAACCGAGCGCTGACTATCATCAGCGTTCGTGTGCTACAGCAGAGTTTGGGGGTGTTATCGTCATTGATGACACCCCCAAACGAATTTCATGGTGGTGTATTTAGTCTGACGCTGGAGCAGGAATCCCGACATAGCGAGGCCTGAGTACGGGCTGGGGGACATAGGTTTTTGCGTCAATTTCTTTCTCAAACGTCAGAAGGTACTCTTTGGCTTCGCGCCCGCCAGCGTAGTCACCATATGATCCGTCTTTTCGCGTGATCCGATGGCATGGAGCAAGGATAGGCAACGGGTTATGGGAACAGGCTGACGCAGCCGCGCGATGAGCTTTCTTATTACCTGCAAGCAGTGCCAGGCCTGAATACGGCAATGTCGTACCGAAGGGAACCATCGTCAATTGTTGGGTAGCGCGCGCATAGAATCCCGAGATCAGGGACCAGTCCAGTGCAAGATCGAAAGTCTTACGCTGGCCAGCGAAATACTCTTCAATCTGATCGATGGCCTCAAACAGTTCTTTACTGTCTTCGACCATCTCATCATTCAACGAGTGTGCGACATTACGTCGTACTGTGGCGAAGTCTTCGCATTCGAAGGCAACTCTGACGATGCCTTTGCCAGACTTGATGAGCATCAGGTCGCCAATGGGGGAAGAAAGTGTTGTCCAGTGAAGCATCATTACTCCTTGGGTGAGCTCAACAGCGAATGGTACGAAACAGACTTTATGCACAAAGTCAACCCCGTGGTAGTTATCCACAGGGTTGACGTGTAAAACGAGTTGGTTCAGTGCCCGTTACTTGCGGCGGCGTTCGCGAACGCGCATACCGATCTGAATCGGAGTTCCTTCAAAGCCGAATTCCTCACGCAAACGGCGTTCAATGAAACGGCGATATTGCGGGTCAAGGAAACCCGTTGTAAACAGGACAAAACGCGGGGGACGTGATGATACCTGCGTGCCAAAAAGAATACGAGGTTGCTTACCGCCACGTAGCGGGTGCGGGTGGGCGGCAACGAGTTGGCCGAGGAACGCGTTCAGCTGACCTGTGGGGATACGCGTTTCCCAACCGGCAAGAGCCGTGTCGAGTGCACGCGTAATTCGGTTCGTATGCCACGCGGTCAGAGCGGACACGTTGATTCGCGGAGCCCACTGGACCTGGACAAGTTCGCGTTCGATTTCGTTCTTCAGTTCGTTCTGGCGGTCTTCGTCAACGAGATCCCACTTGTTCGTGACAATCACCAGTGCACGACCAGCATCAACGACCTGCTGAACGACGCGAATATCCTGTTCTGTCAGTGGCTGGGAGCCATCGAAGAGGACAAGAGCAACTTCCGCCTTCTCAATTGCTGCCTGGGTGCGAATCGACGCGTAGTAATCAGCACCGGTCGTACGGTGCATCTTGCGACGAATACCGGCGGTGTCAACAAACCACCAGAGGCGCCCATCAAGCTCAATGAGTTCGTCGACAGGATCGCGGGTCGTGCCAGCAAGTTCGTTGACGACAACACGTTCGGCTTGCGCGAGCGCGTTGAGCAGAGAAGATTTGCCGACATTCGGGCGTCCAACAAGTGCGATGCGACGAGGCCCCCCCTGAGGCAGTGCGCTTGCCACGGCGGATTCATCGGGCAGAACATCCATGATGGTGTCCAGCAAGTCGCCGATACCGCGGCCGTGGAGTGCAGAAATCGGGTGGGGCTCACCCATTCCGAGGCTCCACAGGTAAGCGGCGTCGGCTTCTTGTTGAGGAGAATCAACCTTATTTGCTGCCAGAATCACCGGCTTGCCTTTTGATCGAAGCATCGTAACGATGCGTTCGTCTGAAGCGGTGACGCCAACGGTTGCGTCAAGAACCAGAACGACGGCGTCGGCAAGGTCAACGGCAATTTCTGCCTGCTCAGCAACCGAACGGTCTAGACCTTTAACGTCGATTTCCCAACCACCGGTGTCGACGACTGTGAAGTCGCGACCTGCCCATTCGGCGGGGTAGGAGACCCTGTCGCGAGTAACACCGGGAGTGTCCTGAACGACAGCTTCGCGACGACCAATAATGCGGTTGACCAGCGTTGATTTGCCGACGTTCGGGCGTCCAACGATGGCGAGAACCGGTAGACCGGCGAGTTCTTCTTTACGCTCATCGAAAGAAGCTTCACCGTCGATCAGTGCAAGATCGTCCTCGTCAAGCTCGAATTGAGCAAGAGAAGCTCGCATGTGCTGAGCGCGTAGCTCAGATTCTTCTTCGGTGGCTAGGTCCTGATTCAGGTTCTCGTCATTCACCCGTTCATCTTACGTGGCATCACACCCATAAGCGGTGTCAGCCTTGCGCTCACGCGCAATCTCACACGTTCTTAGATGTGCGAACGAACGTCGTAGTAGAGCACTTCGCGCGATACGGGAACATCGTTGTACTCGTGTTTAATGCCTTCGAAATCTTGATACCACTCCGAGCCTTTGCCGGTGATAATCACCGTGTCACCTGGCTGGGCTGCCAAGATTGCTTTGCGCACTGCATCGCGACGGCACGTCTTAATTTCTGTTACATCGTGCATGTCCGGACGTACCGAAGTAATACCGCGCAACAGATAGTCGCGAATAGACTGCGGGTCTTCAGTACGTGGATTTTCGTCGGTCACCCACAAGACGTCAGCTTCTCGTGCCGCGATTTCGGCAAGGTATTCACGCTTTGATGCGTCACGGTCTCCATCGGTACCGAATACGATATGAAGCTTTCCATTCGTCAGCTCAGCTGTTGAGCGCAGAGTCCACTCAAGAGCCTCGGGAGTATGGGCGTAGTCGACGATGACGAGTGGTTGATTATGAGGCTTGGGATTAATCATTTCCATGCGCCCTGGAACCTGCTCCGCCTTTTCAATGGCGGCGATGACTGCATCCACGTCATAGCCAAGCTGAACGGCAGCAACAATGGCGACGGCAGTGTTCTGAACGTTCACTTCACCAAGAATCGGCATTGCAACATCATGCCCTGCGCCATTCGGATCCACCAACGTAAAGACCGTGCGACCGATCGAACGGTCGGGGTGAGTATTTTCAACGTGCCACTCGGCTTCGTTCGAGCTCAGCGCGGCAACGGTTGTCACCGGTACTTCAGCTTCGCGGGCAAGACGCTGGCCCCACTCGTCATCGACGCATACAACACCGCGTCGTGAGTGTTCTTGAGTAAACAGCGACTTCTTCGCGACGAAGTAGTTCTCCATGTCGCCGTAGTAGTCGAGGTGATCGTGTTGCAAATTCGTGAAGCCGACAACGTCAAACACAATGTCGTCAACGCGCTCGAAGCTCAGAGCGTGAGAGCTTGTTTCAATAACCGCTGCGCCAAGTCCTTCTTCCAGTGTTTGGGCAAGGAAGCGCTGGATGACAGGGGATTCAGCCGTAGTCTGATCGGAACGGAAACGTAGGTTACCGATGCGTGTTTCGACGGTTCCGCAGATGGAGGGATTCGGAAACTCAACGCCCAGAGCTGCACGCATGAGGAACGACGTAGTGGTCTTCCCGTTTGTGCCGGTCACGGCCATCGTCTTCAACTTTGTCGCAGGCTGGCCGTAGAGAGTTGCGGCTATAGTCGCTGCGCATCGACGAGGATCCTTAAGAATAACGATCGGCAGTCCGACTTTCTGATCGATTGCTCGCTTCGCTCCCTCGCTATCCGTGACAAGGAGGGTTGCACCAGCCTCGGCTGCCGCGTGGGCAAAACGAACTCCGTGCTGGGTGAGCCCAGGAATAGCGACGAACGCCCAGCCTTCTTCGCAGTCGTTCGAGGAAACGGTAATGCCCGTGATGGTAAGCCCGTTTGGATCCCTGAGAGGATTTCCCAAGGCGTCGCACACTGAATAGGAACCAACGTTGGCCAGAGCAATCGGAACACTAAGTGGCACAACTGAGGGGCGAATATCTACGACTGAGCTCATGCCTCATACTGTAGCGCCGGATAGCGAAACGCTTACAATCGCTTCTCGAAGTGTTTAAGAACGCGCCGTAAACTACGGTTATGCACGTCCTATCCCGCGATGAAGCCCGTCAACGTTCACACGCAATCGACCTTTCGACGATGAAGGTCAATCTTGATGTGCGCGGTGGGGATAGCCAAGACAATACCGAGTTTGTGGTTACGTCCACCTTCACCCTGACTTCCCACGCGGATTCCACCTTCGTCGACATCGCAGGCCAGGTTACCCGGCTCAGTGTGAATGGCGAGGCGCGAGAGATCACGCAAAATGACGAGTGTCTGGCCCTCAGTGGCCTGCCCGTCGATACTGAGTGCACGGTTGAGGTTCAGGCGCGGTGCCCGTATTCACACTCCGGTGAAGGTCTGCATCGATACATTGATCCAGAAGATGGACGCGTTTACCTGTACACGCAGTTTGAACCCCAAGACGCTCACCGCGCATGGCCATGCTTCGACCAACCAGATTTGAAAGCCGAGTGGTCATTCATCGTCGATGCACCGGAACACTGGGTTGTTGCCTCCAACGGAGCAGAGCTACATACCGAACCCATTGAAAACGGCACACGACATGTCTTTGCTCGAACGCGCCTGTTGTCCAGCTACATCACCGCCGTCGTTGCCGGTGACTGGGCTGTCATTGACGGAGGTACGTGGAGTGGGGGAGCAAACGACGGTCAGAAGATTGACGTCCCACTGCGCTTGATGTGCCGTTCAAGCTTGGCTCAAGCGATTGATTCCAACGACATTCTTTCCGTTACGCGCGCTGGCTTGGACTTCTACCACCAGCACTATGGCATCACATACCCTTGGGGCAAGTACGATCAGATCTTCGTTCCCGAATACAACTTGGGAGCCATGGAGAATCCGGGATGCGTGACCTTTAACGACTCATACCTCTCACGTGACACCCCGACCTTCGCCCAGCGTCAGCGTCGAGCAAACACGATTCTTCACGAAATGTGCCACATGTGGTTTGGGGATCTTGTGACACCTCGATGGTGGGACGACCTCTGGTTGAAGGAGTCATTCGCCGAGAATCAGGGTGCCCTGGCAGCAAGCCGAGCAACCGTGTACACGGGGGAGAGGGCCACATTTGCTGCAGGTCGCAAAATCTGGGCCTACGAGCAAGACCTCATGCCTACAACTCACCCGATCATTGCTGACATTCCCGACGTTGGCGCAGCCAAGACCAACTTTGACGGCATCACCTATGCCAAGGGCGCTTCGGTACTCAACCAGTTGGTAGCAACCGTCGGCGAAGAAGCCTTCTTTGAAGCCACGCGAATTTACTTCCAACGCCATGCTTTCGGATCGACCTCATTCCAGGACCTCGTCGACTGTTTGCAGGAAGCAACGGGCAAAGACTTATCCCACTGGGTGTCCACGTGGCTTACTACCTCCGGTCCTTCGAAACTCGTTCCTCATTTTGATATCTCCCGTATTGGTAGCGTCACCAATTTCCAGATCACGGATGAGTCTGAGTCAGATACGACTCGCCCGCATCGTTTCGATGTCACAACGTGGGCGATGAAACGCGATCAGCTTCAGATGACGCATCGTTTTGAGCTGACAATGGAAGGTCGATCCCAAGAGGTTGATCCCGCGGGGCTTCTTAGCCAACCAGCCGGTATTACGGATATGGATCTACTCGTCGTCAATGACGGCGATCTGACGTATGCGGTCACCTACCTCGACGATCGCTCAGCATCCAATGCGCTTGCCTTCATTTCGGCATGTCCCGACCTGATGACGCGATGCGTCGTGTGGGGTGCCCTGTTCAACGGTGTCCGTGACTGCCGCTTGAACCCCAGTGACTTCGCTCTTGCAGCATTCCGTCATGCAGAAAACGAAGTCGACGAGACACTTGCGGATCGCTTGTTGGAGCTCGGTCGCATTACCCTGGGCACCTACGTGCCAAAGGAACAGCGTGCCGCGATTGCGACAACGGTAGGAAGGCTTGCGCTACGTCTGTCGCGTGAGCACGCCACGGATCGTAGTCGCGCATGGTTAAAGACCCTGTTCTTTACCTATCCGATGACCGATGATCCCGCGATTAGTCAGACCGTGGAATCGTATGCGAATACTTTGACCAGCGAGATCGTTTGGACAGCTCGTACTGTCATTGCTGCTTCTGGTTCGATCGGACGCGATCGTATTGAAGCATGGCTCGCCACTTCCCCAACAGGCGAAGCAAAGACCGCATCAGAACGCGCAATTGCAGCTCTGCCGTACGAAGAAGAACGTGAGGCCTCGTGGTCGAAACTCTTCGTTGACGGGATCGCAAACGACACACTGAGCGCAATCCTCGACGGATTTGCTGCATCCTCGTGGCAAGGCTCAAGCTTCATTGACCGCGGTCTTGGCTCACTTGAATACTTCTGGAATACGCACTCGATTGCCCTGTCGATTCGCTACATCAAGGGCCTTCTTTCGCTCCCGGTTTATGCCGACAGTCCCGAAAGCGTCGAGGACCATATTGATCGGGTGAATCGTTGGCTCGGCGAACACGAGAATGCAGCATGGCCGTTAAGACGTCTTCTCATTGAGCATGTTGATTACGCATCTCGTGCAATTAACGTACAACGCACCTGGATGTAGGCGTGCAAGAATACAACACGCACACAACGTCTTCTTCGCCGGCGCAAGGCAATGATCCTGCTACGTCGATGTCGTTGCTGACCTCGTTGCTGAATAATCCGCTCGATGTTGGGTACGAAAGCTATGACGATACTCAGCATCCCAAACATTGGTGGCATCGCCCGATCGCTTTTGTTTTCACGCTGGCGCTCGGCTTCACGCTCACAATCGCAGTGATGTCATTGCGTACCGCTCAGGACGCTGACATTACTCAAAGCCTTCGCGATCAGGCACAATCTAGTCAAAGCGTCGTGGCTTCACTTCAGGACAACGTTCAATCGTTGTCCACCCGCGTCAACCAAGCTGCGTCGTCGACAGCTCCTCAGGTCCTCGTTGATCCTTCGGTTGCACTGACGAATGCAATGGAACCCGTGGTTGGTCCGGGAATTACGGTCACGGTCAAGGACTCGTCATCAGCAAAAACGCTGACACAAGGGTCCCGAGGTCAGGTCCGCGACATTGACTTGAATGTGATCGTGAATGCCCTCTGGGCTGGGGGAGCCGAGGCAATTTCAATCAATGACCTACGAATTGGCCCAGGCACGTTTATTCGTACTGCTGGTTCGGCAATTCTTGTGAACGTCACTCCCGTTGAATCTCCGTACGAGGTGAGAGCTATCGGAGATGCGAACACACTGTCCGTTGGTCTTGTGCGCGGGTCAACAGGTGATTTTCTTTCAACTGCGAAGTCAATGAACGGCATTGAAATCTCGGTTGCGGGCACCGCCGAAATTCAAATGCCAGCGCTTAATGTCCGTACTCCGCAGTATGCGGTAGCGTCGAATTCCCAAGGAGAATAGTCATGGTTGTTGTTATTGGCCTAGCGGCTGGCATTATCTTGGGACTTTTCCTTGATCCGACGATTCCGGTTTGGCTTCAGCCGTTCTTGCCGGTTGCGGTAATCGCGGGCTTGGACGCTCTCTTTGGCGCGACACGCGCTTGGCTTGAAGGGGTGTTCCATGATCGCGTGTTCATCACGTCGTTCTTCTGGAATGTCGTTGTTGCCTGTTTGCTTGTGTGGTTGGGAACTCAGCTTGGGGTGGGGTCCGCGATTACGACGGCCGTCATCGTCGTGTTGGGTATTCGTATCTTTTCGAATACAGCGTCGATTCGTCGTCTGATTTTTAAGGCGTAAAGTCCATGAGTTTAGATTCGAAGAATTCGCGTCATGGGCGACATGGAGCTTCTCGAAGGGACGAGGTTGCGTCCGCTGAAAAGGACATGAAGCCGGGTCGCGCGCAGTTTGTTCAAGCTCTTTTTGCCGTTCCGCGCACGATTCACCTTGTCCTTGTTCTGATCTGTTTCATTCTTGGTTTTGCGCTGGTGACAACCGTTCGTGCTCAACGGGAAGATCCCTTGGAAGCCTTGAGCGAACAAGACTTGGTTGCGTTGCTTTCTGAGCTGAATTCTCAGGAGAATAACCTTCGTCAGGAGCGTTCTGCTTTGCAACAGCAGGTTGCCGAGATTGAAGCCAACGAGTCGGAGCAAGAAGCGGCGGCTCAGACGGCTCGGAAGATTAATCAGCTCGCTCAGATCAATGCAGGCAGAGTTCCTGTCGAGGGACCCGGGGTGCTCATACACATCGGTGATGAAGCGAATCGTTTAACGGCTACCGAGTTCGTGATGACGCTAGGGGAGTTACGTAATGCCGGGGCTGAGGCAATCGAGTTGAACGGCGTGCGTCTTTCCACCCGGAGCGCGTTTACGTCTGACAATAATATGATTGCGGTCGATGGCGTTGTCTTGTCGCAACCGTATGATTGGCATGTGATCGGCGAGGGTCAGACGATCGCGACTGCTCTAGAGATTCAAGCTGGTTCGGCTGCCCAGATGCGCGCAAAGGACGCGAATGTGACGGTTTCAGTGGTTGGGCACATTTCGATTGATTCTGTGTCTTCTGTGCCTCAGCCTCAATACGCCGTGGTTGATACGTCAGAAGAGTCCAAATCTTCTGACGAGTAAGTACGTTTGCCCTGTACCCTTTAGACTATTGAGGGTAATGAATGCGTCTATCACAGGGGGAGATCATGGAATCCACTAACGATTTCGATCCAACCGCAACTTCCATCTTTGGACTTTCGCCGGTTGAAGAGCAAGTTGATGCTCCTCTTGTGTTGTCTGCACGCGACCAGGAAGCGGTGAATTCACTTCCCGCTGGTTCTGCTCTGCTGATCGTTCAGCGTGGCCCGAACTCGGGTGCTCGTTTCCTTCTCGACAGTGAGGTAACGAATGCTGGTCGTTCCCCGAAATCCGATATTTTCTTAGACGATGTGACCGTTTCCCGTAAGCATTGCCAGTTCAAGGCTGAAGACGGCGGTCATATTGTGCGTGATTCCGGTTCGTTGAACGGCACGTATGTGAATCGGGAGCGCGTTGACTCCATTCGTTTAAACGCTGGCGACGAGGTCCAGATTGGAAAGTATCGCCTGACATACCAGCCTTCGCCCTTGCAAGCATGAGTTCTCAGGCTGCACAGTTCAGCTCTGAGGCTGAACACACGAGTATTACGGGGCCGTGGCCACACGATGCATCCAGGGACCCGGTTCTTTCGATCGGTAGGGTCGTCGAGGAACTCAAGAAAGAGTTTCCTGCTATCTCCGTGTCGAAGGTTCGCTACCTCGATGACCAGGGGTTGGTCACTCCTGCGCGTACGAAGTCGGGCTATCGCAAGTACTCGCAGACCGATGTGGAACGTATGCGTTATGTTCTGACACAACAGCGCGACTCTTTTACTCCTCTTCGAGTAATCGGTGAGCACCTGCGCGCCCTTGATGCGGGTCATCAGGTTGAAGCAGTCAGGCGGCCTCGTATCGTTTCTTCTGAGGGCGTTAGCGTCACGCCGTCTTCTCCCTATCTGTCGGCTAGGGAACTGACCGATCTGGCCGGCGTCGATATCTCAACGCTGGAACGTTATTCTTCTGCGGGATTGATTGCCCCTGATATTGCGGGCTATTTCCCAGTGCGCTCGTTGCAGATTGTGCGACACGTTGCCACTCTTGAATCCCAAGGATTCGATATTCGTCTGTTGCGCGCAGTGAAACTCAGTGCGGATCGTTGTTCTGACGTGATTGATCAAACTGTTCAATCTACTCGTTCGCGTGGACGTTCATCTGACAATGAACGTTTGAACGCGAAGGTGACTGAATCTGCCGAAATCATTGCTGACCTGCACAGAGAGTTCTTGCGAATCTCTGTTGGTCAGATTCTCTAAGAGGGGATCTCAACCCTCAAGTTCAACTTGAACTTGAGGCTCGCCGGTCGTGTCATTGACCTTGCGTTCAATAACGCATAGCGTGGTATCACCATCAACTGATACGTCTTTCATTATTGCAGGAGTCCTAGTGAGCGCCGAACCATACGAGGCCGAATCGCGCCAAGCGATGCTCTTCGGTGATCCCCTTGAAGGCATTGACGGTGAAGGCCTCGGATACCGTGGTCCCGTCGCATGTGCAGCTGCTGGCATCACCTACCGCCAGCTCGACTACTGGGCTCGCACCGGTCTCCTTCAGCCTTCCGTTCGTGCCGCACGAGGTTCAGGTTCGCAGCGCCTGTACTCGTTCAAAGACATTCTTGTTTTGAAGATCGTCAAGAAGCTTCTGGATACCGGCGTTTCTCTTCAGCAGGTTCGTCAAGCAGTTTCGCAACTCCAGAACAGGGGAGTGGACGACCTCGCATCCATCACGTTGATGAGTGACGGCGCGTCAGTCTACGAATGCACGTCGACGGATGAGGTGATTGACCTTCTTCAGGGTGGTCAGGGCGTTTTCGGCATTGCCGTTGGTCGCGTGTGGCGCGAGGTTGAAGGCTCTCTTGCTGAGCTTCCTATTGAGCATTTGAGCGACCACGTTGATGAACTGGCAGAACTTCGCAAGCGTAAGCTCCGTTCGATTTCCTAAAGCTTTGCTTTCATAGGTCATCGCCTATGTCAGGGGGCAGTGATTATTCATCACCGCCCCTCTTTTCGTTGATCGCTTGTCGCTCAGCCCAGGTGCGCAGACCGCGTGTAACCGGTTTCAGTGTCAACAATTTCAACGTCAACGATTCCGTTCTCATCTACTCGGTAGCGTTCCTCGATAAGGTGCCCGATGTCAGTGCGCTCAACCGAAACATGTTTCAGGTCAACGTCTTCACCCTGTAGCACAGGATCAAACGGCATGATGATTTCGCCGGCTGGGCTTACCTGACCACGCGGAACGCCCTGCTCGTCCACGCTGCGATACTCAACAAAGCGGTAGTAGCCAACGTTGTGGGCAGCCATGTAACGCCGAACAACAAGGGTGTCTTCGCCCGGTGTCCATCGATCATCGGGGGTAAGTAACGGGTCGAAGGAGAGGGATGCGCCCGAATCGTATTCACGGAAGACGCCAAGCCCGCGCGCAAGACATTCTGACACGGTGTATCCGGCCTGTTCATCGGCCGCAATGGCAAGGCCGATAGCCGTCGAGCCGGCGTTGTGAGTCGAACGATGGACGCGACGACCAAATCGACGACGGAGCACCCTCGAGACTAGTGGGAATTCAGAAGCGCCACCAACAACATAAAGACCGGCAACGTCCTCTGGAATCACGCGTTCGCCACCGTTTTCTGTGGGGGAAAGGAGTGAATTTAAGACCTCCAGTGTGTGTTCAACAAGCGGAGTTGCAGCCTCGTAGTAGTCCTTGACGGAAAACGAGATCGGAGTGTCACCAACGGTGACGACAACGTTGCGACTGTTGGGGTTCAGCGATTCTTTAACAACGCGGCATTCTTCGATCAGCGCTTGCCACTCCATATCACTCAGAGAAGCGGGCATCACGTTGGCGTTGCGAAGTGCAACCTGTGCCAGCACCATGTCGAAGTCGTCTCCGCCCAGTAGATTATCGCCGGCGGAATCGAGGACAGCGTGGTCGCGCCCGACCGCTTCGACAAGAGAAGCATCGAAGGTGCCACCGCCCAAGTCGTAAACGAGGACCCGAGTGCGTTTTGCGTTCAAGCTGGAAGCATGGCGGTGGGTGTATTCAAAACCTGCAGCTGAGGGCTCGTTCATCATTTCGATGACGTGCCAACCGGCTGCTTTAAATGCTTCAAGGGTCATGAAACGCTGAGCAGACCAGGCGTGCGCGGGGATACCGATGACCGCTTCAAGCGGTTCATCGCCTTCGATAACGGCGGATGAGTTCTCTCGCACCATACCTGCGACGTACTCCAGGAAGCGAGTAAGAACATCGATGATCAGGAAGTCGCGGTTTCCGAGGCGAAGAGTTGTCCGAGGTGTGACGTCAGGGTCGGATAGAAGGCGCTTGAAAGATCGGATGTGTTCGCTGCCTCCGAGAGCTGCTTCGTGAGCTTCAAAGCCAAAGAGCAAGCCTTTGTCATCCAGAGCAACAACCGAAGGGACGTGGTCAAAGGCGTCGCCATCGGGTGAGATGAATGAGATCAGGGGATAGTTGCCTCGATCAACGAGGGCAACGGTTGTGCGGGTGGTGCCAAAATCTACTCCGAACTTCATAGGTTCAAGAGTATCGGCTAGGCCGAATGCCCCCGCTCAGACACCTCGGGCTTCAAGTGATTGACGCTGTGATACTCGAGTAATGATGAGGTTGGCCAGAAGGAAACCAAGTAAGCAGAACACAATGCCACCCACTGCGTCCAGCACGTAGTGATTGGCGGTCGCAAGGATTACCCAGATTGTGTAGAGGGGATGCAGGGCAAGAATTGCTCGGGCTCGCCAGCTCTTAAAGACAAATGTACCTAGAACAATGGCACTCCATACAGCCCAGCCCGTGTGCATGGATGGCATCGCAGCATACGAGTTCGCCAAATAAGAAAAGGCAGTCGAGTATCCAGAGCCAAGCGTTGATTGGGTAGCTACGGCATCGACGTACCCCAGTGAGGGAAAGAATCGCGGAGGAGCCAGGGGATACACCCAATAGGTGATCATTGCGCCACCAGTCATCACGAAGAGTGAGTTGCGAACGAAATCGTAGCGGTCTGGGCGTTTCACCCACACGATGGCCAAGGCTGTGAATGTCACGGCAAAGAATGAAACGGAATAGAAAACCGCTGAAACATTGGCGAGCCACGGGTGGTGGGAGAGCCATGTGTTGAGCGCGAGTTCGACGTTGATCCCGAGATAGTTTTCGAGGCGCAGAATCTGACGTGCATGCCGAACTGCAGCAACTCGCGTAACGGGCGCAATGGCGCACATCAGCGAATAGAGCAGAGCACAGGTTCCGACAAGAGCAATTTCAGGGAGGGGTTTTCGGACATTCGCTGAAGCGCCAGAAACGGCGGTCCGCTGATCGGTTTTCAGTGCAACACTCATGTCATCCCTTCCTTTCGCATTCCATAGATGTCCTTACCTATCGTTGTCTACTTTTCTTCCGGTTGCACGGTGGATTCATCGTGGTGTTGGCAACCATTTGTGAGAGGAGTGCATGGAATTGAAGATGGATCAAAACCCCAACAATTCTGACATAATGTACATTATCGGCTTCAGCTTTGTGTGCGAGAGATCCGCTAGTAATGCAAATGCTGATATCTCCGCTAAAATAGAGTGCTAGCTTCAATGACCTTAAGGAGATCACCATGGCAGATCGCGCGCTCCGAGGAATGCAGATCGGCGCAAAGTCTATGGAGTCTGAAGACGGTGTCGTCTTTGCCGAACGCTACACCGTTTCGTACGTCTGCCCGAACGGTCACGAGTTCGAGGTTCCTCTTGCTAGCGAAGCAACTCCGCCAGCAACTTGGGAATGCCGTTGCGGTAGTTCTGCTGAACTGATTGGCGATGCGCCAGAAGATGAAGAAACAAAGCCCGCCAAGGCTGTTCGCACCCACTGGGATATGCTTCGCGAGCGCCGCAGTCTTGAAGAACTTGAAGTTGTCCTTAACGAACAGCTCACCGCATACCGCGAAGGGCGCCTTCAGCCCGAAGGTCACTATCGTAAGGGCTGACACCCCTGGGCTTGGCTTGCTCAACTCAATAAAGCCTCCAGATACTCCTGACTTCCTGAGCGAAGCGAGGAGTATCTGACATAATAATACCCTCTATCGAACGTTTCACGCACAATTTAAAGCATATTTATGCAGGTCAGATCCTATTTTGACGCCTTAGAGAGTTCCAGTTCACCACAGCCTGAATCGACGCATAGAGCAAAGCAAAAACGCCGTACACACCCGTTGCTCCCATAACCATCTGAGCGGGCAACTCCCCCAACTCAGCAGTCTTCGTCATCGACGTCCTCAGAGGCACCGAGTCAGCAAGCCACGCAGCACTGTGAGGATCGGTTGTCGCCTTCATACGACCATCCGGCAAAATCACTGACGACATTCCGGTAGTCGACGCTTGGATCGCTGAACGCGAATACTCCATTGCTCTCAAACGCAGAAGCTGATTTTGCTGGGCAGACTCCGACGAAGATTGGAAATGATAGTTATTCGACGGAGTGACAATGAGCTGTCCACCTGCCATAACACCAGGACCAATCACCGCCGGGTAAGCGGATTCAAAACAAATCCCTACAGCGATCGGAATCGTCCGCGAATCATGGAGATGAACATTCATTAATGCAAGATTATCAGCGGCAGCCATGTCCATATTGATCTGAGCAGCCTGGGTAGCAAGCTTCGAAATCAGCGAACGGAAAGGAATGAATTCTCCAAAAGGAACAGGCTTTTGCTTAGCATAGAGGCTTTCTTCATCGAGTCCCTCGGACTCGTACCAGACGCCCAACCAATTCCAACGCTTGTCATCTTTAACGTTCGCGAAACCGAAGAGCAACGGCGCATGAGCCAACGTGGCCGAAGAATCAACAAGCTGGGCAACCAAACCGGATTCTCTCGGGTCACGATCGGCGCCGGTTTCTCCCCAGATCAGCAGATCGACAGGATCAGACTGAGCCACAAGCTCCTGAGTCATCGCAGAATTGTTCGTTGTGACCTTACCTTCGATAGCAAAGGTGTGTGCTCCCGGTAGTTCAACGTCTCCCTGAACAACTCCCACACGAATCGTGCCCGCCTCTTGCGACAAAGGAAGCGGAATCATCCACGCGGCAAAAAATACGCCGAGACTTCCAACAAGCAGAGCCGGCCTCGTGAACCAATGCTCATCGCCCAAATCTGAGCGGAAATAGAACACTCTCCGAAGCGCAACTGCGAGGGCAACGCTCACAAATGACACCACCACTTCCCCACCCCACGGGGCAAGGTGACCAAGTGGTGAATCAACCTGTGGCATCGCGACATTTCCCCACGGAAAACCAGTCCAGGGATAGTGACTACGAAGCTGCTCGACACCCACCCACGTCAATGCATAGACACAAGGCTGTCCCAACGGAGAATTCACCACTGGAATCGACTGTGACAGACGCGCGATCACTGCCCACAGGCACAACGCAATCACCTGAGTCGTAGCAAGAGCGGCCCACGGTAAATATCCTCCGGTCGCCAGCGTCACCCAGTGAATCAGAGGAAGCCACCAGGAAAAACCAAAAACAACGGTGTTCAGCAGTCCGCGTGAAAGAGTCGAATGATCCACACGTGAAAAATAGAGAGCAAGAGACGGAAAGATCAGCCACCATAACGACAGGGACGGGAAGGCTGCCCACATTCCCACGCCTGCAAGGGCGCTGAGAAAAACATCAACAATCAAAGAAGTATTTTTCATAACACCGACCACGCTACTACGCCGTGAACAAGTTGGTGTCGGGCACGCTTCGCCTGCGACGCCATCGCTTCGTCAGTGTCATGACGCAGCTGATCCAACAGATCCATGACCTGACGAATCCAACGAACGAAGTCACCACCGAGCATCTCTTCGCCATCGAGCGAGGTTCCCAACGATGCCCCATGAGCCCACGCCAGACACGCTTCCATCATTCCCGAATCAGGCTCAGTTGTCGGTTCAAGTCCGGCTCGCTTCTCAACATCTGCGACCTTCGCACTTGCCTGAAGTGTTGCCTTGAGTGCGCGCGTCAAATTCTTTGAAAGACCAACCGGGAGTGCAGGACGCGCACCATCTTCACGACGCGACTCAAACACACACGTCGACACGATCGCAGCCAATTCCGCGTCATCCAATCCGCTCCACGCTCCGCTTCGCAAACACTCCATGACGATGATGTCGCGCTCGCCAAAGATATGACGTAGACGTTCACCCTGGTCGGTCACAGTATCGCCGTCAAGAAAGCCTAGCTCCTCCAAAACCTGGCATACTCGGTCGAACTTATGGGCAACGGAATGTGTTCGAGAGTCAATGCGTTCGTTCACCGTGCGCAACTCGCGATTAATTCGGGCCCACTGATGCCCTGCACGCGCATGGTGTTCACGTTCAGGACACTGATGAACAGGATGAGCCTTCAGTTGCTTCTCGATCTGGGCGCTCTTGGTCGCATCAAAGTCCGGCGTATCAAGCGGAATCTCAAGAGATTTCGCCCGAATACGGCGCTTGAGTTCATCAGCGATTTTCATTCGTTCTTTATTCCGACGCACCGCAGATCCGCCGGCAATCTTCATCGACCCCACAACAGCGAAAGAAGATGAGACATCTTTAGCTGACAGCGAATGGAACTTCCCATCCGTGCCAATCACCGTTGTAGAAACGTGCCCGATAGCAGTGTCGGAATGGAACGCAACCACCGCGTACAGGCTACGACGACCAGATCCATAACGAATGATTGTTCCTGGCTGACAGGTCGCCAACGCCACACGATTTGCACTGCGTTTTTCGGCAGCCCTCAGCTTAGATTCGGACTTCTGGGCAAGAACAAGATCGTCACGAAGCGCAAAATACTCGCGCGCATCTCCGCGATCACATTCCATATCCTGCTCGAACTTGGCACGCTGGCGTGCGAGCGCACGGGCATGCTGTGCAAGTTCAACGACCCCGCCATCGGCTTGGAACTGAGCGAACGATGTTTCAAGCACATCACGCGTGGCAGCCCGCGACGAATGGTGAAGCAGGTTCACAACCATGTTGTAGGTCGGAGTGAAAGCACTGATCAGCGGGTATGTTCGTTTAGAGGCAAGAGCATTAACCTCTTCAGGAGCAACCTGGCCACGGTGAAGAACAATTGCATGTCCCTCGGTATCGATGCCACGCCTACCAGCACGACCCGACAATTGGGTGTACTCCCCCGGTGTCAGCTGAACGTGGGCAGCTCCATTCCATTTGCGCAACGACTCGATGACGACACTGCGAGCCGGCATATTGATGCCTAGAGCAAGCGTCTCAGTCGCATACACCATTTTGATCAAACCGCGCGTGAAGAGATTTTCTACTGTCTCTTTCTGAATGGGAAGAAGACCCGCGTGATGCGCTGCGATTCCACGTTCTAGTGCCTCACCCCACGCATTAATCCCTAAGACATGACAGTCTTGTGCACCAACCTGAGTTTTTACCTCATCAACCGCTGTCGCAATCTGCTTCTGCTCTTCTTTATTGGTCAGCCAAATTCCCGCGTGAACAACCTGGGTGACAGCGTCTTCACACCCTGCCCGAGAAAAAACAAACGTGATCGTCGGTAATAGGCCAGCTCGATCCAGCTCAATCAAAGTCGACGGACGCGACTCGCGTGGAGGTCTGACACGAGCAGTTTCATGCCAATTCCTTCCACCTCGCCCCGTTCTCCCAGGAATCGACGGACCGATAGCCGAACGTAGCTCCGGGTTGATTCGCGTTGACTCGCCCTTCTTCGATGGCGAATACAAGTCATAGAGATGTCGCCCGACCAACATGTGCTGATACAGCGGGACAGGACGATGCTCGGAAACAACAACCCGGCATCCTCCACGAACATGACCGATCCACGTACCGAATTCCTCAGCGTTCGAAACGGTTGCCGATAGAGCGACAATCTTTTGCTCAGCGGGAAGATGGATAATCACTTCTTCCCACACGGGGCCACGGAAGCGATCCGCTAGGTAGTGCACCTCGTCGAGCACAACCGAATCAAGATCCGATAGATCCGCGCCCGCATAAATCATGTTCCGAAGAACCTCAGTCGTCATCACAACGATTGGCGCGTGAGAGTTGATCGACGTATCACCGGTCAAAAGACCAACAGTGTCTTCACCGAAGCGACGACGTAGATCCGAAAACTTCTGATTAGATAACGCCTTAATCGGAGTCGTATAAAAGCTTCTTTTTCCCTTCTGGAGAGCAAGGTACGTCGCGAATTCACCCACAACCGTCTTACCAGCACCAGTTGGAGCAGCAACTAAGACTGACTGTCCAGCTTCGAGAGCATCCATCGCTTCGATCTGGAAATCATCAGCCTGAAAACCGAGGGTCTCGCACCATGCGTAACGCATGGATCGTTGGATGTGCTGATCCTTCTTAAACGCCTGCATTCGCTGGGCCGGACTCAGTTGCTCAACAGGCTGTGGTTCCCCGGAAGCTTTGCTTGCCTGACGCCTTCTTTTTGGGCTCACAATGTCTCCACGCTGGCTAGAACCTCGTCCCATGATGCCTTCATCTGACGCGCAACTTCACCCGCTTGCACGAGCGAGTCCTGCGGAGCGGATTCCAGGGACTCTGAAATATCAATAAGCAACGTCAAAAGCCACTGTCGGCTCCAGATCGGAATCAACAGTTCGGTCAATTTATCGTTGACTTGACGACTGATTACCTGCGGGTATTCGTCTGCTACCCAACGCCCATTGGGGCCAACAACCAGTTGTTGTGTCTCAAGTGGTTGTTGGTTGCCACGCAGTCTATTGGGTGACTTCCGCCGGGCATTCTTACGCGACATATTGATTTCGAGGTCGCTCATCCGGTCAACAGCGAACGTTCTCCACTCATCGTGGATCATGCACCAGCCAAGAAGCATCCAGCCGGTTCCTTCCAAATGAAGTTCACGAGGTTCCACTTCACGACGCTGAGTCGCCCCATTCGCTGAGGTATAGGTGAACACAACCGGTCTGCGAAGCCCGATGGCACGGTCAAGAAGAGCAAAGGCATTCTGACACTGGTAATCCCGGTGATGAAGCAGAATCTGCTCATCACCACGCTCCCCAACCAGCTGGCCAATCTTGTCCAGAACGGCGGGAATACGCTCGACGAGGTCTCGGGAAAGAACACTCGACAGAGACTCAAGACCGATACGAATCGCCAACGCTTCGCTTGGAGTAAGGCCCGGTAGCTGATTGGCGTCAATATGCGACATCAGCTGGACAAGACCTGAGTCGTTAAGAAGATCAATATCAACCCAGAAACGACCGTCGAAATCGAACGTGTCATCATCAGCTACTGACAGGGTATTCAAATCGCGAAGCATCTTGTCTCGCGTTCCACCAAACTGGCGGACCACATCGTCGAGTGGCACAGGTTCGAAATATGCATTCGTTGCAAGCCAATCACGAATCGCGAGCAGGCGAACAAGCGCGTCAGTAGATCGTGCTCCCATCACTGAACTCCCCACGACGAGGCCCTGTCAATTCGGGCATAGATCTCATCCCTCAAATCTTGGGGAGCAAGAACAACAACATCTTCACCTTCGGTGAGAACGCGCGTCATCCACGTATGACGGGAAGCTCGCAGCCCGACGGCTTCGCACCAACCATCTGTTATCAGGCGCCCTGTCAGTTGGACGTAGGCGCGAATCGCAAGCGATGCGTCATCGCGAATTGCAAGAAGAGGCTCGATTTCTAGAAGAGTGAAGGGATCTGCCGGGATCTCGGGAAGTTCCAGTGCGTCGAAAGAGTCGCCAATAATTTCAATCTCGGAAGCAATCCGCGACAGCTTGAACAAACGCGGTGCGTACCTATCCATATCAAAACCCCATAAGTACATGGAGTTCGAGCGCATCACAAGCTTTCGGGGAGCAACGCTACGTCGGAACGAATCCGATTCAGACGTGTAGTCAAAGCTGACAAAGCGCCCATGCGTGATTGCTTCGCTCAGCGTACAAATCACATCGCTGTGCTCAAGGCCGATATTCACGTGAGAAAAAGACGTTTCAGGCGGATCCATCGAAAGCGCTAGCTTTTTCAGTGCCGTCGTATTCGCGTCATCGTCCCACACTTTGATTGCCATCGAAATGAGCCGTGACTCGCTGGCATCAAAACGAACGTTCTCTCCTTGGAACTGAGCCGAAGCTTTCGGATCAATTTCATAAGTGAAATCAGGATTCGTTCCCCGCATTGTCAGTGCGATACCGATGGTGTGAAGAGTTTCTTTATCGTCTTGGAATTGGCCCTCGAAGTTATCGTGAGTCAGTCCTTGATACTGAAGAACCTGTTCCTGAATCTCCCGCTTAGACAGTGGGCGTCCAGAACGCCTCAGACAATTCAATAAGGCAAGCAACCGAGCATCGCGCGAGCTGTCATTTCCCATAGGCATAAGCCTACTTATGCTCGCGAGCAAAAGCCCTGTTCTAGAGACGAGAGGCACGCAATTCGGTGACGATAATTCCTCGGGCTCCAGCCTCGTGAAGCTGATCCATAATCGGATTCACTTGGTGTGCTTCCACCATCACGCGAACCGCTCGCCACGCAGAATCCTGCAATGGAGAAACAGTCGGAGAGTCAAAGCCAGGCGCAATAGCGATCGCCGCATCAAGAGCAGACTCGCGAACGTTGTAGTCAACAATCACATACTTGCGAGCAACCTGAACACCTTCGAGGCGCTTGACCAGCGTTGCCAGCGCCGGATCGTCAACGACATCGGGACGTGTGATCAGAACAGCTTCTGACTTCGCCAAAGGCTCACCAAACACCTCAAGGCCGGCAGCCTTCAGGGTTGAGCCGGTTTCGACGACGTCAGCAATCAGGTCAGCAACACCCAGGCGCACCGAGGACTCCACTGCCCCATCAAGGTGAACGACCTCAGCATCCACACCACGCTCATCAAGATATGACTTCACCAGATGGTCATATGACGCAGCAACGCGCTTACCGTTGATCTGTTCAATCGAGGTAATCGTGCCTGTAGGAGCTGCAAAACGGAACGTTGAACGAGCAAAACCCAACGGGAAATGCTCGATTGCTTGAGTCTGAGAGTCAAGCAGCAGATCGCGACCGGTGATACCCGCTTGAATGGAGCCTCGTCCCACATAGACCGCGATGTCTCGCGGACGCAGGAAGAAGAGTTCGACATCATTCAGGGTGTCGGTAAGAACAAGCTCACGACCGTGGCGACGAGTGTTGTAGCCAGCCTCAGAAAGCAGACGAACAGCAGGGTCAGACAGTGAGCCCTTATTGGGCACAGCAATGCGAAGCATGGAGTTCCTTCAACGAAAATGCTTAGAGCTTCTTGTAAATGTCGTCGAGGGTCAGGCCCTTGGCAATCATCATGACCTGCGCATGGTAGAAGAGCTGCGAGATCTCAAGAGCGAGATCGTCAAGAGTCTCGTATTCGGCAGCCATCCACACTTCGCCGGCTTCTTCGATGATCTTCTTTCCGATCGCATGGATGCCCTTGTCCAGTTCAGCAACAGTCCCAGAACCCTCGGGTCGGGTCTGAGCCTTTTCGGACAGTTCGGCAAAGAGATCTTCAAAAGTAGCCATGGCCTGACTTTACGACGCCTCGGACAACAAATAAAACCCTATCCGCCTAGCGGACAGCCTTATTCGTTCACATACTCGTTAGTAGCAGCCAAAGAAGCATCGGGCTTCTGAGAGACGACACCCGGCACAGAGCCCAAGAACTCTGCCATCATCTCCCAGCGATCAAGATCCTGCCTCGCCACAGCCGGGCCGCCAGCGTTCATCATCAGAGGAATTGTCGCCTGAAGCACTGCCATCGCATTAGACTTCGAGGTCTCGTCGCTGAGAGTCTCATCCCACGCCATCGTGACGTCAAGGGCATGGTCGGGATCATCAATCACCGAGTTAATACCAGCAGTTGTTGCGCTGACAACCGCTGACGCAAGTTCAGGGTTTGCCTCAGCCCACTGACGGGTCGTGATGATCGACGCCGCGACAAGAGGCGTCTGCGATTCCAAACTAATGGCCCTGACATCCATGCCCGACTGGAGCATCTGAACCAGGTCATTATTCGAAAAACCGAGGACAGCATCCACTTCACCTTGAGCAAGAGCAGCTCGTTGCGTGTAGCCGATCGACGCAATCTCGACGTCCTTCTCGCTCAAGCCACCCTGGAAGATAGCCGAGAGGGTCGCATACCAGTTCGACCCATACTCACCGGGAATACCGATGCTGTGTCCTTTAAGGTCCGAAAGCGTTTGGATCTCAGAATCCGCTGGAACAATCACAACGCCGGGGTACTGACGGTAATAGGTACCAATCGACACCAGATCCATCCCCGAATCGCGCGCCACCATTGCCTCGTCACCCGAAGCAATCACAACGTCTTCTTCACCGGAAATGAGGGCTGTAAACAGTCCCTCATCGGAACCGTGGTGACGAATTGTCACATCCACCCCAGCATTCGAATACAAGCTGTCATCATGGGCGACATAGACGGGAGAGAACTGCACGTTCGGAATATAAGTGAGACCAACGGTCACTGCGTTTGACGCCGACGCACCGGACTCAGCGGTCGAAGGCTCGGGAGCACATGCTCCCACACATGTAACGCCGAATAGGGCGAAAGCCACGATAGATGCGCGAAGACGAACAGACATGGGGAACCACTTTCATTGCGAGATCATGTAACGATGCGAGCGCTCAATGCGATACACGAGGATGTATATCGCTGTTGCCATCACACACAAGAGTCCAATCGTGACGAACATTCCTGCCGTATCAACGTTTGAACGTGCCTGTGTAAGAACCTGCCCCAAGCCATTGCCACCCATCACCATTTCGCCAACAACTGCGCCAGTCACCGAAAGAGTAAAACCGTTGCGGACACCGCCAAGGACCGCGGGGGCCGCAAGAGGAAGCTCCATCGAAATCACCATTGTTAAGCCCGACGCTCCATCCACCTGGGCGGCTTCGAGAATCTCAGAATCGAGATGCCGTAGACCCACCACCGTAGAGACGAGAATCGGGAAGAAAACGAGAAGCGCACAGAGTGCAGTGATCGACCAAAAACCGTAGCCGATCCACAAGACAAGAAGTGGTGCGAGAGCAATAGCAGGAAGCGCCTGCGTAGCTCCAAGGAAGGGTTCGACCGCAGCACTGACAAGTGGCGAACGATAGATGAGATACGCCAGCGGCAGTGCGACAAGGGCGCCAAGAACGGACCCCGCAATCGCCTCCCCCGACGTCACAAGCGTTTTATTCCAGAACGACGACCCTGTTGCAAGCGTCAATGTACGCTGCCACGTTTGTGCAGGTGACGGTAGACGCCACGACTCGATGCCCGAAAAGGATACGGTCACCCACCACATTCCAAGTAGGAAGAGCAGGAAGACGACAGGTGCAATGAGCGTCACCGTACGCGAAGCGCGTTTGCGATGTGCCACGACCCTAGCCTTTCTGGCATCCGGGTGCGTCGCGAGGCAAGCAACACGGCACAGAACGTCCGTCTGCTTGACGCGCTCCTCCCATCCGGACTTTCACCGTCGGTATCGGAATTACACCGATTCAGCCACCTGATAGCAGGCGGGTCGCGGACTTTCACCGCCGGCTCGGACTTTCACCGACCCCGGAGCTTCCTCAATCATGCCACGAACGCGCCCAAAGCGCGAAAATAAAAACCGGTGTGTGGTCTTACAAATTACGACCACACACCGGTTGGAAGCTCAACAAATCAGTGGCAGTGATGCAATGCGAGCTCGCGGAGTGCTGCGACCTCTGCATACGCGTCTTCTGCACGGAACACGGCAGAACCGGCAACAAAGTTGTCTGCGCCCGCTTCAGCTGCCAGTTCGATGGTCTGACGAGAAACACCACCGTCAACCTGAATCGAAACCTCAAGACCAGAAGCATTGATCGCTTCGCGGGTACGGCGGATCTTCGGGATCATCGAGTCAATAAACGACTGACCGCCAAAACCAGGTTCCACAGTCATCACGAGGATCATGTCGAACTCCGACAGAATGTCCACGAACGGAGCGATATCGGTTGCGGGACGAAGCGCCAGACCGACCTTTGAACCGATGCGGTGGAGCTCGCGTGCAAGGCGGAGCGGAGCTGCCGCAGCTTCAGCGTGGAACGTGACTGAATGGCAACCAGCTTCCGCATATGCGGGCGCCCAACGATCAGGGTCTTCGATCATCAGGTGTGCATCAACAGGAAGGATCTTCGATGCGATGACGGACTCGACAACGGGCAGGCCCCACGACAAGTTCGGAACAAAATGGTTGTCCATCACGTCAACGTGAGCAACGTCCGCGCTGGAAATCTTCGTGAGTTCGCCGCGCAGATCGCCGATATCGCAGTTAAGAATCGAAGGAGAAATAGTTGGTTTCATGATCCCTATGATACGTGGTGATTAGCGCGCTGATGTGGGCTTTTCGACCTTTTTCATCGCTGCAATGAACATCAAATCCGTACCGTTCCGGTGTTCCCACAGTTGGAGGGTGCGACCGGGGTATTTCTTGATACGACCAGCAGCGTCAGGGACGTTGAGAGACTCCGGTGCAAGTGCTTCGCCAAGTGCAACTGTATCGAGAAGCTCTACTTTCCCAGTTTTCAGTAGCTTCTCCACCTGAGCAAGCGTTTCGTCGACGTGCGGAGAGCAGGTGATATACGTCAGGATTCCGCCTTCGCGAACAAGTTCGAGACCGCGTGCCAACAGTTCCGCCTGCAAATCGACGAGGCCGCCAACATCTGCTTGCGTGCGCCTCCATCGTGATTCGGGGCGGCGCCTCATTGAGCCCATGCCTGAGCAGGGAGCATCGATCACAACTCGGTCAAAGCTTCCAAGAGGCCACTGGCTCTTGCCCCCACCGAAGGTACGACCATCGGACGAGACGACCTCAACGTTGTCAAGCTGGCGACACGCGCGTTCTACGAGGCGAGCACGGTGAGGATGGACCTCGTTTGCAATCAGTGTGGCTCCTTGAAGAGCGCCGATCGATGCGAGCATCGATGCTTTGCCACCCGGTCCTGCGCATAGGTCGAGCCAGCACTCGTCTTTGCCTTCAATCGGGGCGGTAGCAGCGATCATTGCGCCAAGCTGGGATCCTTCGTCTTGGACACCGGCGCGCCCTGAGCGGATCGAATCGAGACTACCCGGATCACCGTGTTCGAGAAGAACCGCGCAATCACTGACATCGCCTGGGGCGACGCGAGTTCCCAACACTGATTCAGCTTCATCAGCTAGATCGATTGCTTCGATCAGACCTGGGCGCGCAACAAGAGTCACCAGCGGAGGCTGGTTGTCGCCGGCTAGCAGGTCATCTAATTCGCTAGCCTCGAAGCCATGGCTAATGAGGGCGTCTTCGAAGGCATCGACCATCCAGAGCGGATGCGAAAACTCAATGGAACGACGTTTGTTCGGGTCACTGATCTGGGCGATTGCATCTTCGATTGCTCCAGGAGCTTCACGAGTGATTGAACGCAAAACCGCATTCACCATTCGCGTTGGCCCCTCGGTCAGGTAGTGGCGAGCGAGATCAACGGTGGAAGCAACTGCCGCATGGTCGGCAACGCGCATATTCAGAAGCTGATGGGCTCCCAGGCGCAGGAGGACTCGAACGGGGGTATCGACCTTATCGATGGGCCTGGTCAGATAGCGTCCCAAAACCCAGTCGAGACGTCCCTGGGCTCGCAGGCTTCCATTGACAAGTTCGGAGGTAAAAGCAGCGTCGCGCGAGTCCAGGCGCTCATGTGAACGCGCGTCACGCAACGCCTTCGTTAGAGCGATGTTGGCAAAGGCATCTTCAGTTTCAACTGCCATGAGCACGTCAAAAGCAATGCGCCTAGGCGTATCGACGTCCTGAAGTTTGCGATATCCATCGGAGTAACGACGGGTTGCCATCAGTTTTCCTCCATCGTGCCAAGCACTGTGTCTTCTGAAAGCCTGGCTCCCCTAGCCCATGCGGCAGCGTCCATCCAGCCTTTACCTGCCGGAGCAACCTGTCCAAGGCGAACGATTCCGTCCTGGCAGCCGACTTCAACGCTCTTCTTCGTTACTCGAATATGACCGGGTTCAAGATCATCGCCCTCTACGACTGTTACCGCGGCTAGTTTCAATCGCTTTGAGTCTGGAAGAAGTGTCCACGCGCCCGGGTTGGGGCTAAGACCAAGAATCTGCCGGTCAGTTGCCTGAGCAGACGAACGAAAATCAACGAACCCGTCGCTGGAGCTCAGTTGACGTGCGTGGCTTGCCCGCGGATCATCTTCGTTTTGAGGCACAGCTTGTGCGGTTCCATTCGCAATCGAGTCAACCACATCCACAACTTGTGGAGCGCCGAGAATTGCCATGCGTTCAAGTAATTCGCCCGCTGTTTCATGCGTGATGTCGACCGGAATCGAGGAATAAACAGGCCCGGTATCAAGACCTTTTTCAAGTTGGAAAACACTGGAAGCCGTAGTGGTATCCCCGCTGATCAGTGCCCATTGAACGGGAGCAGCCCCGCGCCACCGCGGAAGAGACGAGAAGTGGAGATTGATCCACCCATGAGTAGGCATGTCCAGAACGGAGCAAGGAATGAGTGCACCGTATGCGACAACGACACCAAGATCGGGGCGTAGTGACTCGACTTGGTTGCATACCTTAGGGTCTTTAAACGAAGACGCTTCAATCACAGGTAGGCCGTGTTCACGTGCGAACTGCGCAACTGGACTGGGGTGTAGCGTGCGCCCACGACCCACTCTGGCAGGTGGACGGGTAATGACACCGACGACCTCATGAGTAGACTCGACAAGACGCTCAAGCGTCGGGATAGCGGGAGCTGGAGTTCCAGCGAAAACAATACGCACGAGGATCAGTCTAACGAACGAAAGGAATCGCTTTAGAAAAGCTCTGGCGGATTGACCGTGATCTTCACGGTAGGAAGCTTGTGGGCACTGCGATATTGCAGGAGCTTCTTCAGTGTGACTAACACTTCGGGAAGCTGGTCACGTTCAACGCTGACCAAGGAGCGCACAATAGGTAACGTCCCTTCCTTCACCGCCTGATACGTGTACTCACCCAGGAGTTCGCCACCGGAGGACTCGGCAACTCCGAGAGAGTCTTTGCGTTGTCCGTCGATCGCGATCACGGTTTTTGCAGGGAAGAATCCGTTGGCTTTGCGGTCTTCAAGCAGATCGTGAGCAAATGAAACAGGGTTATAGCGAATAAGAGCCTGTGCCATGGAAGGCGTGATGCCACCACAAATGAGGGCACGTGCTTCGGGGCGAGCGAGTGCCAACGCATTGAACCACCGGCGCATTGCTTCTTGAGGGGCCCATAGTTCTGGTCGACCAGCAATCGCTTGGGCATCCAAGATCACCACAGCGTGATACCCACCTTCAGCCAGCGGTTCACTACCGGGGGTTGCGACGACAACCTGTGGTTTATGACTGATCGTGCGGGTCAACGCATTGCTTGATGATGAAACCAAGACTGACGCCGTCGGCATTGCGCGGGCGAGCTCTTCTCCCGTTCGTTCAGAGCCGATGCGTGCGTGTCGTAACCGCGTTCCTGCGCACGTTGGGCACTGCCATCCCGACGTGGGTCGGTGACACCATGAACACGAAATGGTGTCCTGGTCTGTTTTCTCTAGTGGCCCGTGACAATGATGGCAACGCGCAACACTCCTGCATTGGGAGCATGAAACAACAGGAACATATCCAGCATGAGCGACCTGAACTAACACTGGGCCGGCGGCAAGACCCGTGCGGATAGTGGCAAGAGCAGCTGAGGGAATGCGCATTGCTCCCCTGGGGCCTTCCCTCTCGATGTAAGCATCATCAACAACGCGGACGGTTGGGACAAGTGCGCGTTTCTTTGAACCATCTTCCATTAAGGAAACGGCCCAACCGGATTCAACAAGTGCTTGTGCTTTAACAGAACGCGAGAAAGAGGCGATAAGAAGCGAACAGTGTTCTTCGGCGCATCGTGCCATTGCAATGTCGAGTGCATCCGCACGCGGTGCTCGCTGTTCGACAAGACGGTCATCGCTGTCATCCCAAATGACAATGAGACCGAGATTCTTCAACGGCGTCCAGATACTTGAACGAGTACCGACGACGATGCCAAGTTCACCTGCCATCGCTTGGAGGTGCGTCAGATATCGGTCTTCCGCGGATGTCTGCGTTGTCATCAGTGCAGCTGGAACCCCAAGGCGGGTCTGGATCAGCCTATACAGCTGCGATGCCTGCCAGTGTGTGGGCGCGACGATGATGGCTCCACGGTGTGCGGCGGCGTTGGCCTGAATACAGTCCACGAGGCGCTCATCACGCGTTGGCCCCAAAGCTGTCCAGACGCTGCGGACTGGATCACCATGAGACAGGTGAGCAAGAAGCGTACATCCCACGGGATTGTCGTGCCAGGCTCCCCCATCTGCATCAGTGTCTACATTCCACTCAAGCTGTTGGCTTTCGTCCTGTGCTAAGAATGATTTTTCGGCACCCACATGACGCTGTGGAAGTGCAAGCGAGAGTGCTTGTGAGAGCGTTGCTACCTGGCGGTCTGCGATCTTCCGAGCCACTTTCGCAATCGAAGGCGAAAGGACGGGCAGGCGCGAGATAACTTTATCGATCGGACTTAAACGATGTTCGGGGACCTCGGTTCTGACGCTGAGGACCCAACCGGTGACGCTTCTTCCGGCAAGATGAACCTTTACGGCAACGCCTGGAACAACCGAATCGGCGAGCTCTGGAACGATTGCATAGTCCAGCGGGCGATCAAGGTGTGGGACATCAACATCCACGCACACGCTGGCAATAGCCTGCGCGGTGGCGACCTGCTCTAAGCCAAAAAGAACGTCGCTGTTACCTTGAATAACCATGGCTCTATTGCACCATGAGCCATGGAGGAATTGAACTGCACATCGGTTAGCCGAGCAGAGCTACCCCGTACCTGGCTACGACCATCGCGATCAGGATGAACAGCAACAATCCCCAGAACGACCAGTCATACCCCAAGGTCACACTGCGTTTCAACCACGCAGGCGCCGGAAGAACACCTTCGCGGATATTAATCCGTGTCAAGCCCGCAAAGACAAGGGTTGTTGTCACGGTGATCGCCAAACACCACGGGCAAAGCACGTGGATCACGAAAAAAGACTGGCTGAAAAGCCAGTACGCGAAGAACAATGCGATTGTGTACAGCACATTGGCACACGCCATGTACCAGCGGGAAAACTTCACTCCGCTAAACAAAGCGACCGAAATGGCAAGAACTACCGCTTCGAAAAAGATTCCTAGGAATGCGTTCGGGAACCCCAGGATACGAGCTTGAGGCGTCTGCGCCACCGTAGAACATGACAGGACCGATGAGACATCACAAGCGAATGTCTTCGCTGAATCGGCAGCTAACTGCCATGCTTCAATCGAAAGGACGAAAGAAGCGTAAAGCCCAATCAGCCCAGAAATGATCATCTCTACTGTTGTTCGTCGTCGCCATTTCAAGTCAAATGACGAATCAGTGGAGGCGGCCTCGTCAATCAGAACAGAGGGAGCGGTCATCAGCTCACACTCAACAATTCGTCGACGCGGTTCGTTTCTTCCCACGGGAAGCCCGGACGACCAAAATGGCCGTAGGAAGATGTGGCAGCGTAAATCGGGCGTAGCAGATCCAGGTCAGCGATAATGCCGGCCGGACGCAAGTCAAAAACAGTCTCAATGGCGCGTGCAATCTGCTGGTCACTCACATTTCCGGTACCAAATGTTTCAACATAGAGACCGACAGGATGAGCGCGGCCAATCGCGTAGGCAAGCTGAATTTCGCATTTGGAAGCAAGACCGGCTGCAACTACATTCTTCGCCGCCCAGCGCGCAGCGTACGTGGCGCTACGGTCAACCTTCGATGGGTCCTTACCGGAGAACGCTCCACCACCGTGACGTGCCATACCACCGTAGGTGTCAACTATAATCTTTCGCCCGGTTACGCCTGCATCGCCGGCGGGGCCACCGATGACGAAGCGTCCGGAGGGATTGACGAGGATCTTCATATCGGCCGTGTCGAGATCGAGGCCGTCGTCGCGAAGAACCGGGTCAATCACGTGTGCCACAATCAGGTCGCGCAAATCGGATTGGTTCAGAGCCTCATCATGCTGAGTGGAAACGAGAACCGAATCAATACCAACAGGCTTGCCGTCCTCGTACGCCAATGTGACCTGAGTCTTTCCATCGGGACGCAGACCGGTGGCGATTTCGTTATGACGGACGTCAGCCAGGCGCTTCGACAGCTTGTGCGCCAGCCAAATCGGGGCAGGCATCAGATCGGGTGTATCAGCGCAGGCATAACCAAACATGATTCCCTGGTCGCCAGCGCCCTGACTATCACGGACATCACTTGCACTACCTTCACGCTCTTCAAGCGCGTGGTCCACTCCCCCGGCAATATCAGGGCTCTGCTGTCCAATCGAAATCGATACGCCACACGAGGCACCGTCAAAGCCCACTTGTGAAGAGTTGTAGCCAATTTTCAGAATCTCATCACGAACAATCTGAGGAATCTCAACGTAGGCCTCGGTTGTTACCTCACCGGCAACGTGCACGAGGCCCGTGGTCACCATAGTCTCGACCGCGACACGAGAATGCGGGTCTTTTTCTACAAGAGCATCAAGGATTGAATCCGAAATTCGGTCACAGACCTTATCCGGATGACCTTCGGTCACGGATTCTGACGTAAAGAGCTGTCGATTAGAAGTCACCCATCAATAGTAGCGAGTCTTTGAGCGATTGTTGTGATGAGAAAGTCCGCAACGCGAGCTTTTGAGCCAGAGACTTCACCGACAAGCTCGCCTTTCGAGTCGACGATCGTGACGTGGTTGTCGACGTCACCAAAACCGAACCCATCACCCACGCGGTTAATCGCGAGGAAGTCGGCGCCCTTACGGCGTGCCTTCTCTTTGCCATAGGCAAGTACGGTGTCTGCCTGACCTGTTTCAGCGGCGAATCCGACGAGCACCGTGGGCCTTGAATCGCTGTGGGCGACGGTGGCAAGAATATCCGTCGTACGTTCCAATTCAATGGTGGGAACGTCTGAAGAATCATCCGTCTTCTTGATCTTCGCATCAGCAACGCTGGTGGGACTAAAATCGGCGATTGCCGCGCACATCACCAGCGCGTCTGCGCCATCACACTGAGCCTGAACCGCGAGTTCAACATCGTGGGCCGTGGGTGCGAAGGAAACGCTAATCGAAGGTTCAAGATCGTCCAGCAGCGACTTTTCAACGTTCGATGCGATCAGGTGTACTGTCGCGCCCATTCGAGCTGATGAGCGAGCAATCTCGATGCCTTGGCGTCCCGACGAACGGTTGCCAATGAAGCGCACCGGATCCAGTGGTTCTTGAGTTCCGCCTGCGGTCACGACAATATGACGTCCAAAAAGCATCTGTTCGTTGGAAGAGAACGAAGTCTGCGTTGATGCGAGAGTATCGAGGCACACACGAGCAATTTCTTCAGGTTCGGGGAGCCTACCAACTCCATGATCCCCGGAGCCAAGCGCACCGGACGCGGGGTCGATGATGGTTATTCCACGCTGGCGTAGAACGGCAACGTTATCTTGAGTGGCAGCGTTATCCCACATTGCCGTGTGCATTGCCGGGCTCAGAACAAGTGGGCAACGAGATGCCAAGACGGTGGTCGTCAAAAGATCATTCGCAAAGCCGGCGCGAATGCGTGCCATCACATCCGCGGTAGCAGGGGCGATAACAATCAAATCAGCGATACGAGCAAGCTCCACATGATCAGAGCCTGGGTGATCGGTGAGCCCGGTGTGAACCGGGTGACCAGTCAGGCCTTCCCACGTTGCTTTTCCAACGAACTCTAAAGAGGCAGGTGTTGGAACAACACGAACATCGCATCCGGCGCGAATCAGCTCACGTACAAGAATCGCCGCCTTGTAGGCGGCGATTCCAGCGCTGACCCCGACGATCACCGTGGGGCGCATACGCGTCAGGCTTTCTGCTCGGCTTCGACCGAGATCATGCCATCGTTGATCTCGCGAAGTGCGATACCCAGGGGCTTTTCATCGGGTTCAACATCGACAACGGGTCCAACGAACTGAATCATGTTCTGTTCAAGCTGAAGGTTGTACGAGTTGATCTGACGTGCGCGACGAGCGGCAACGATAACGAGAGCGTACTTTGAATCGACGTGCTCAAGCAGATCATCAATCGGTGGCGACGTGATGCCTTGGGGCTGTGCGACGATTCCGGCCATGCGGTCCTCCTGGATTCAAACGTGGCCATCTAGCCACACTGGGGGCCAGTCTACTCCAGCCCCATAAGGTGAGCCAGTTCAGTAACGGTGTCGTCGAGGTCGTCATTCGTCACAGTTACGTTGAATTCCGTCTCTGCAGCCATCTCTACCTTGGCAGTTTGAAGACGACGCACGCGTTCCTCCTCGTCTTCGGTTCCGCGACCGACGAGGCGCCTCACAAGCTCATCCCACGACGGAGGTGCAAGAAAAACGAAGAGCGCATCAGGACGCGTTTTCATCACCTGACGGGCACCATCAAGGTCAATCTCGAGCAGGACAGATTTACCCGCTTTCAAAGCCTCGTCGACAGGTGGCGCAGGTGTGCCGTAGCGGTGAACACCGTGGACTGTCGCCCATTCGAGCATCAATCCCGATTCGACAAGCGCGTCAAATTCTTCATCTGTCTTGAACAGATAATGAACGCCATCAACTTCACCCGGCCTGGGCGAACGAGTCGTCGCAGAGACAGAAACAACCAGTTCCGGGTGACGTTCACGAAGAGCTTGAACGACGGTCCCCTTACCTACAGCAGTGGGACCGGCAAGCACGGTCAGTCGTGGTTTATCCATGCTGACAATCGTGCCACCTTTACCTGCTATTAGCCGAATCGTTCGATTAAAGCCTGAGCTTGAACATGCCCAAGGCCCCTGACACGACGTGATTGAGCAATACCGTACTCTTCCATCAATGCCGCAGCCGTTGTGACTCCAACGCGTGGCATTGACTCAAGCAGTGAGACAACACGCATCTTGGCGATTGACTCATCCTTTTCGGCAAGGTTGAGAACCTCTGAAAGCGTAATTTCGCGATTCTTCAAGCGTGCTTTGATATCCGCGCGCGCGCGACGCGCTGCAGTTGCTTTTTCTAGAGCTTGAGCACGTTGTTCGGGTGTCAGATGAGGTAGCGCCATTGCTTCCCACTCCTTCACAGATTGTGACTGTTGCAGGCGATTTTATCGTGTTAACAGGGCTTTTGTGTGAAGAAAGTGGGAAGCAATATTCACTCAGCTAATTCGGCGACCGCTTGAGCATATGCCTGTTGAAGGCCCAGAGCATCGGGGCCTTTGGCCAAAATCGCTCGAGATGACGAGGCGAGCACGTTCAAAGCTGCTTGGCCGAACACCTCGCCCAGTTCCTTCGGACCGGCACCTTGAGCTCCCACCCCGGGGGCAAGAATTGCGCCATTGAAGGCATCGAAAGAGATGCCCAAGCGATGTGGAGCATCCCCAACGGTCGCGCCCACAACAATTCCAGCAGGACCCATGTGCTCAAAGTCGAACGTCGCATTGAAATCGGACACTGCTTGAATGACTCCCCCGGCAACCGATTGCCCCTCGGAGTTCACACAGTGTTGAACCGAAGCACCCTGAGGGTTCGATGTCAGAGCAAGAACGAACACTCCCCTGCCCGTCTCTTTAGCCATTTCAAGCGCCGGGGTGAGCGCGCCAATACCCAAATAGGGTGAAAGAGTCACAGCATCGCCGGCCAGTGGAGAACCATTAGCCAGATACGCATCGGCGTAACCGTTCATAGTTGAACCAATGTCACCGCGTTTAGCGTCCACGATGCACAAGGAACCCGCATTTCGACAGGCGTCAATGACTTCTTCTAATACGCCGACGCCGTGTGATCCAAAACGTTCGAAGAAGGCTGACTGCGGTTTGAATGCAGCAACTTTGCCTCCCAACGCTTCAACAACGCCCAGAGAAAACCTACGCAACCCGTCGATCGAATGGTCTAAGCCCCACTGGTCAAGCAGACCGGGGTGCGGGTCAATCCCAACGCACACAGGCCCATGCTCAGCCATTGCGTCGGCAAGACGATCACCGAAACCTCGCATGGTCATCGTTCATTCTCCTTTCGAAGCGCATCCCATTCCTGCAACGATCGCACGTGATACGCACCGTGAGTACGCACCTCAATCGCTTGAACAAGCGCGTTAAACGCCTGGAGCGTCGTCACAATCGTCTTGTCGTGGGTCATTGCAGCGGTACGAATCTGATAGCCGTCGTGGCGGTTATCGCTCTTCTGCGGAGTATTCACAACGATGTCGATCATCCCATCGTTGATCAAATCAACGATGGTGGGCTCACCTTCATTGCCTCGTCCCTCAGAGCGCTTGCGAACAGCTTGGGCCTCAATCCCGTTTCGGCGCAACACCGAAGCTGTACCCGTTGTCGCCAAAATCGTAAAACCAAGGTCCCGCATACGAGCCGCAGGGAACACGATCGCACGCTTGTCCGTATCCGCAATCGAAATGAAGACCGTACCTTCGGTCGGCAGTTTTCCGATCGCACCGGATTGCGACTTCGCGA
Source organism: Schaalia turicensis ACS-279-V-Col4 (assembly GCF_000296505.1). Taxonomy (GTDB): domain Bacteria; phylum Actinomycetota; class Actinomycetes; order Actinomycetales; family Actinomycetaceae; genus Pauljensenia; species Pauljensenia turicensis_A. Next base: position 72,919 of record NZ_JH815209.1, on the reverse strand, counting down.
ATGCCGTCGGGAAGTTGTGATCGATACCCATAACCTCGCCCGTCGAGCGCATCTCAGGCCCGAGGATCGTATCCACGACCAATCCCTGAGCTGTACGGAAGCGCTTGAATGGAAGAACAACCTGCTTCACTGCAATCGAGGCACCATCACGGATCTCGCGTGCATCCGTGACAGGGAGAATGCCACGCTCACGCAACGATGCGATCGAATCGCCCACCTGGATCAAAGATGCTGCCTTCGCCAGAGGCACGCCCGTCGCCTTCGAAGCAAAAGGCACCGTACGAGAAGCACGAGGATTCGCCTCAATCACGTACAGGACATCGGACAAGAGGGCGAACTGGATATTGATCAGGCCACGCACCCCCACCTCACGTGCAATCGCTTCGGTCGATGCAGCAATCCGGTGAAGCTGGCTGGACGACAGAGTCATCGGTGGCAACACGCATGCCGAGTCACCGGAGTGAATACCGGCCTCTTCAATGTGCTCCATAATGGCGCCCATAAACAATTCATTACTGTCATACAGCGCGTCCACGTCAATTTCGATCGCCGCATCCAAGAAACGGTCAATCAACAGTGGACCGCGTGAGAACAGCGCGCCAATATCCGGCCTATCGAGATAACGATCGAGCGCGGCCTCGTCATTCACGATTTCCATACCACGACCGCCCAAGACGAAGCTGGGGCGCAGAAGCACCGGATATCCAACGCGCTCAGCAACCTCGCGAACCTGCGAGACCACATGAGCCGTATCGTGCGCCGGAGCCGGGCAACCGGCAATCGCCAGCACCTTAGCGAACTCTTCACGGTCTTCAGCCACATCGATCGACGACGGCGACGTGCCAAGAATCGGCACCCCCGCAGCCTCAAGATCACGCGCAAGCGACAGCGGAGTCTGACCACCCAACTGAACAATAACGCCCTTGACCGGACCGGCCTCGCTTTCTGCCCGGTAGATCTCGAGCACATCCTCAAGTGTCAGGGGCTCAAAGTAGAGGCGATCCGAAATATCGTAGTCAGTCGACACGGTTTCTGGGTTGCAGTTCACCATGATCGTGTCGTAGCGCTCGCGCAGGCTCATCGCCGCGTGCACGCACGAATAATCGAACTCAATGCCCTGACCGATACGGTTCGGTCCAGCACCCAGAATGATGACTGCTTCGCGCTCGCGGGGCGCAACCTCGTTCTCGAAGTCGTAGGTCGAGTAGTGATACGGAGTCTTCGCTGCAAACTCTGCCGAACACGTATCCACCGTCTTGAAGACGGGGTGAATTTCGAAAGCACCTCGTACTTCTCGCACGCTCGTCTCCGACAGGCCTCGAATATCACCAATCTGACGGTCAGAGAAGCCGTGACGTTTCGCAAGACTCAGTACCTCGCGGTTGAGCGCGGGAGCCTCTGCGATTTCACAAGCAATCTCGTCAAGCAAGTAGAACTGGTCAAGGAACCAGGGGTCGATCTTCGTCGAATCGAAGAGCTCGTCGAGCGTCGCACCTCCACGGATTGCGTCCATGACCTGCACAAAGCGCTGTTCGGTACCTCGTGCAGCCTGAGCGACAAGTGCTTTTGTCTCTTCTGTGGTGGGACGAGGCCGCGCCCACGAGAATTGGACTCCCGACTTGTCGATGGAGCGCAACGCTTTTTGAAACGCCTCCGTGAAGTTGCGCCCGATTGCCATGGCCTCGCCGACTGCTTTCATTGAGGTCGACAGCCTGGGGTCAGCTTCCGGGAACTTTTCGAAGGTGAATCGCGGAACCTTCACCACAACGTAGTCCAGCGTGGGCTCGAAAGACGCAGGCGTGGAGCCCGTGATGTCGTTCGGGATTTCGTCGAGTGTGTAACCGGTGGCGAGGCGCGCTGCGATCTTCGCAATCGGGAAGCCCGTCGCCTTGGATGCCAGCGCGGATGAACGCGATACACGCGGGTTCATTTCGATGACGATGATGCGACCAGTCTTCGGATCCAGAGCAAACTGGATATTACAGCCACCAGTATCAACACCGACCTTACGGATCACCGCAATGCCGATATCGCGCAGACGCTGCAACTCGCGGTCGGTGAGTGTCAATGCGGGTGCAACGGTCACCGAGTCGCCCGTGTGAACACCCACCGGGTCAATGTTTTCGATCGAACAGACGACAACGACGTTATCCGCCTTGTCTCGCATGAGCTCGAGCTCGTATTCCTTCCAGCCGAGGATGGATTCTTCGAGCAAAACCTCGGTGGTGATCGACGCCGCAAGTCCCTGACCGGCGATGCGTTCGAGATCTTCGGGGGTGTAGGCGAAGCCTGAACCCAAACCACCCATCGTGAACGAGGGACGTACAACCAGCGGGTAGCCGAGTTGAGCTGCAGCTTCGTGGCATTCTTCCATCGTGTGAGCAATATAGGAACGTGCGACTTCGGCGCCACACGTCTCAACGATCTCCTTGAAGATTTCCCGGTCTTCACCTGCGTTAATCGCCTCGATGGACGCGCCGATCAGCTCAACGTTGTACTTTTCGAGAACGCCAGCTTCGTTCAGCGCAACCGCTGTATTCAGTGCAGTTTGACCACCCAGTGTTGCAAGCAGAGCGTCTGGTCGTTCCTTTTCGATAATCGACGTAACGACTTCGGGGGTAATCGGTTCAACGTACGTGGCATCGGCGATCTCCGGGTCGGTCATAATCGTGGCCGGGTTGGAGTTCACGAGGATAACGCGCAGGCCTTCTTCTTTGAGAACACGGCATGCCTGGGTACCCGAATAGTCGAATTCGCACGCTTGACCAATAACGATCGGACCGGACCCGATAACAAGGACGGACCGCAAATCTTGGCGCTTAGGCATCAGTTTGCCTCCTTCGAGGCCAGAATCATGGATACAAAACGATCGAAGAGATGCTCACCATCGTGAGGACCAGCCGCCGCTTCGGGGTGGTATTGAACCGAGAAAGCGGGAATATCAAGTGCCCGCAGGCCTTCCACAACCCCATCGTTGAGATCAATGTGGCTGACTTCAACCTTTCCATAGCGACCAGCGTCGAACGGTGCGACTGAGGGGGCCCCAACGGGGGCGTCCACTGCGAAACCATGGTTGTGGGCGGTGATTTCAACGCGACCGGTCACCAGATCCTTCACCGGCTGGTTGACACCGCGGTGACCGAATTCGAGCTTGTAGGTTCCATACCCCAGAGCGCGACCGAACAGCTGGTGTCCGAAGCAAATGCCGAAGTACGGGAGCCCAGCATCCAGGACCGCACGTAGTAGCTCAATCTCCAGGTCAGCAGACGCGGGGTCACCCGGCCCATTCGAGAAGAAAACTCCATCGGGGTTCAGAGCCTGAATATCCGCGAAACTCACGGTGTTGGGCACAACATGAACCTCGACCCCTCTTTGCGCAAGCTGCTCCGGTGTGCGCGATTTGATGCCCAAATCCACGGCCACTACGCGACATACCGGTTCACCTTCGCCTTTAACAACGTAGGTGTCTTTTGTCGAAACCTCGGATGCTAAGGCTGCGCCGGCCATCATCGGTTGATCAACGACAATACGTACCAGAGCATCGCGCACCTGGTTAGTCAGGTGCTCAGCGCCTGCGGGAAGTGCACCACCGGAGAAGATTCCAGCGCGCATCGCGCCGTGTGAGCGGATGTGGCGCGTGATAGCGCGAGTATCAACACCACTGATTCCCACGATCCCCTGCTCAATGAGTTCTTCATCAAGGGTGCGCTTCGATCGCCAGTTTGATGCTCGACGTGCAGGCTCACGCACAACGAAACCGGCAACCCAGATCTGTTTGGATTCAGGATCTTCATCGTTGACACCGGTATTACCGATGTGAGGTGCCGTCATGACGACGATCTGGCGGTGATATGAAGGATCCGTGAGCGTCTCTTGGTATCCGGTCATGCCTGTGGAAAAGACAATCTCACCCAGTGTGCGCCCGCGTTTGCCCCAGGCGTATCCGGGGAATACCGTGCCATCTTCAAGGACGAGCAGTGCGAGTTCTGATTGGGTCATCGCCGGTCCGCCTTTTCAATCGGCATTCCGCCCATGACGGTTGCATCACCGGCGTACAGCGTGTACAGAACCTGGCCGGGCAACTCCATCCCTCGGTACGGCGAATTGGTTGAGCGCGTGAACTGCTGGGTGGGATCCACTTTCCGGCGCACGCTCGGATCAACCAGCGTGATATTGGCCGGAGCGCCCACCACAAGACCCTGCCCCTGAGTGGCAACCATGCCGATCTGCGCAGGCTTTGTCGACATCACGCGAGCAATATCGGCCCACGTCATGCGACCGGTGTTCACCATTGTTTCGATCAGGATCGGCAATGCAGTTTCCAGGCCGGTCATGCCGAACGCGCCCGCCTGCCACTCGCAGTCCTTGTCTTCGAGCGGATGCGGAGCATGGTCGGTTCCCACAACGTCAATCGTGCCATCGGCGAGGCCCTCGCGGACTGCCTCCACGTCTTCGCGAGTGCGAAGTGGCGGGTTGACCTTGTAGAGCGGATCGTAAGTCGTGGCCATTTCCTCAGTGAGGAGCAGGTGGTGTGGAGTTACTTCTGCCGTCACGTCAACACCCATGCGCTTGCCCCAACGAATCAGGTCTACCGATCCGGCAGTCGAAAGGTGGCACACGTGAAGGCGCGAACCGACGTGCTTTGCCAGCAAAATGTCGCGGGCAATGATCGCCTCTTCAGCGACGGGAGGCCAACCGGCCAAACCGAGTTCACCAGACAGTGGCGATTCATTCATCTGCGCACCGTCAGTCAAGTCCGGATCCTGCGAGTGCTGCGCAACGACGCCACCGAAGGTCTTCACATATTCGAGGGCACGACGCATGAGAACCGGATCCGACACGCACTTGCCATCATCAGAAAAGACGCGCACCTGAGAGCGGGAATGTGCCATCGCACCCATCGACGACAGGTGCTTGCCAGCGAGGCCTTGAGTCACGGCACCAACCGGGCGGACATCAACCCATCCCAGGTCGTGACCGATCTGCCACACCTGATCGACAACCGATGCGCTATCGGCAACCGGGGTCGTGTTCGCCATCGCGTGAACGGCTGTGTAGCCACCCACCGCCGCAGCGCGCGTGCCGGTTTCGATCGTTTCGGCGTCTTCACGCCCGGGTTCCCGCAGGTGCGTGTGCATATCGACGAGGCCGGGAAGCGCGATCAGACCGTCGGCATCAATATGCCGGGCATTGGTGGCGCCGTCCTTTGCTTCGGCACCGATAGCAACAATGACGCCGTCACGGACCAGGATGTCGCTGGATTGCTCTCCCAGAATCGATGCGCCGGAAATGAACCAAGTTTTCGAGGTGTTTTCAGTCATTGGTGTTTCCTTCCGTGGCAAGAAGCAGGTAGAGGGCAGCCATACGAACGCTGACGCCATTGGAGACTTGTTCGACGACAACGGAACGCTTTGAGTCAGCTGCCTCCGCGCTAATTTCAAGGCCTCGGTTCATCGGGCCGGGGTGCATCACGATGCATTCGGGGTTGAGAACGTTGAAACGCTGATTATCGAGGCCGTATGCGGTGTGATATTCGCCCGGTGACGGGAAGAATCCGCCGCCGGCAGCGCTCATGCGCTCACGCTGGACGCGTAGCATCATCACGGCGTCGGGGTCGGTGGCGAGAGCCTTATCGAAGTCGTATTCGATATCACAGGTCCAGTTTTCAACGCCCACGGGAAGCAACGTAGGAGGCGCGACCAACGTGACGTGGGCGCCCAGCAGAGTCAGAAGATCAACGTTGGACCTCGCAACTCGCGAGTGGAGAACATCGCCGACGATCACGACGCGCGCGCCTTTGAGATCGGTGCCCGGTGCCAGCGGTTCAACGTCGGGGTCTGAGGGGTTGCGTTTGTAGTGGCGACGCAGGGTCATGGCATCAAGAAGCGCCTGAGTCGGATGCTGGTGAGTGCCATCGCCCGCGTTCAGCACCGGCAGGTCCATCCAACCAGCGTGTGCAAGGCGGTGAGCCGCTCCGGAAGAAGAGTGGCGGACAACCACCGCGTCGGCGCCCATGGCTTGGAGGGTGAGAGCCGTGTCTTTGAGCGATTCGCCTTTGGAGACCGACGATCCTTTAGCGGAGAAATTAATAACGTCTGCCGAGAGGCGTTTTGCAGCAGCCTCAAACGACAGACGTGTACGGGTTGAATCCTCGAAGAACAGATTGACAACAGTGCGACCGTGAAGTGTTGGTAGTTTCTTCACTCGACGTGACTGCGTTGCCGCCATCTGTTCAGCTGTATCTAGAAGCAAGAGGGCTTCGCGATATTCGAGGTCACGGATGGAAATGAGGTGATTCAAGGACATCAGTTGTTCCTCTCAATCAGAACGCAGTCTTCACCGTCAGTTTCATTCAGCCAAATCGACACTGACTCATCACGAGCGGTGGGAAGGTTCTTGCCCACGTAGTCGGGGCGAATAGGCAGTTCACGGTGACCACGGTCAACGAGAACTGCGAGCTGGACTGCCTTCGGGCGACCGATCGATGTCAGCGCATCGAGGGCAGCCTTGATGGTGCGTCCCGTGTAGAGCACATCATCGACAAGAACGACGGTGCGTCCGTCGATGCCATGGGCCGGTACAAATGATTCCTTTGGCTCGCGAAGGGGCTGAGAGGAAAGGTCATCCCGAAACATTGTCGTGTCGATGATGGCAAGTTGCGTGCGCCTACCACCGACCTCGTTGATCTTTTCGACGAGGCGCTTGGCAAGCGTCGCGCCACGAGTCGGGATTCCCGCGATGACCAGCATCTGGTCTTCGCCATTTCTTTCGATAATCTCAAACGCGATTCGCGTGAGTGAACGGGCAATATCATCGGCATCTAAAACCTGCCGTGCAGAGCTGCCCCGCTCTGCGTGTGGGTGCACTGATCCCATCAGTGAATCTCCTTCCCCGCCTCACAGGACGGAATTTAAAGGAACGCTTCGTCAACTAGTGTAGTGCTCTACCCCGCGGATCTGTCTAGTTGACGGCGTGCTGATCATCACCGATGAAAGAATGCGATTGAGCTAGTCTTCGTCGACTCGAGACGCTTGTTTTTCCCTGTTCACTGCCCAAACCTCACCCGCATAGCGCATGTGCTCATTCAGAGTCTCGCGTGCCTTTTCGGGATCTCCGGCGCGAAGGGCGTCAACAATCGGTTGATGATAAACGCCGCTCATCAGCTCAGCGCGTTGTGCAGATGCGTCGGACATGATTGCAACGCGCATCCGATCCTGCAAGTCGTTCCACATCTCCAACAGCACTTCATTGCCGGATTCGTGACACAAAATCTGATGGAAACCAAGGTCTTCATCCAGAACTTCCACGGCACTCTTGCCATCCGCCCCTGCAGGGAGATTCTTTTCAAGGAGATCGGCGACTTCGCTGCCTCTCCCCTGGGTCACGATCGTCGATGCCGCCAGTCCCTCTAGAGCTGCGCGTACAGCAAAGAGCTCACGAAGTTGCTTGGGAGTAAATTGAGCGACGCGCAAACCAATGCGGTCTTCACCTTCGACAAGACCAGACTGCTGGAGCTTACGCAGTGCCTCGCGAACGGTGCCCCGACTCACGTTCAGTTGTTCGGCAAGATCGACCTCACCCAGACGCGAACCAGCTGGCAAGTTGCCCTCAAGGATCTCTGCGCGCAACGTCGTCCACACCTGCTCACGCAGTGTCAGTCGGTTAATCCCCTTCATGGGCATAGCGACGACTCCTCATCTTTGACAGTCGTTAACACTCAACAAATATCACTGTCACATTAACACTTTTCATCAAGGTTAATAAGCACAGAAAGCAAGTGGCGGACCATAGCTTTCGCTACAATCCGCCACTACAAGCCAACCTGCTCAGTATTCGTCGAGCAACTCGTCAAGCTCTTCAAGCTCATCGACACTCAAATCATGCGTCTTAGGGGAGGTATCCTCATCTGAGCCTGCCAGGCTGGGCGCATCATCACCGGGAGCCGACACGTCAGCGTCATTGTCGCAACTGCGACGCGACCACGGGGATGCCTCGAGTTCACGTCGAATAGCGTCAAGGACAGCATTGACGAACTGCGGAGCCCCGTCACCAGAAATCGACTTCACAATTGCAATTGCTTCATCGATCGCGATGATGTTCGCAACATCGTCGTTGTCCAGCATTTCCCAAACGCCAACGCGCATAACCGCCAGGTCAACACCGGCGATTCGATCAAGGCCCGCTACGTTCGCGTGTTTTTCGATCAAATCATCGATGCGACGCAGGTTATCAGCGACACCTTCGATTGCTTGAATCGAGTATTCCGGAAGCGGGGTTTCTGCTGCCGTGATCACTTTGCGCTGACGCAAAAGATCGCGCAAGACATCGGGGTTACGCCCCATGCCTCGCTGATCTGCTTCAAAAACGACGTCAGCAGCGCGCTTGCGAGCTTTCGTTCGTGAAGTGAAACGAAATGCCTTGGACATCAGTCGTTGACACGTCCCGAGAAGGAACCATCGCGGGTGTCAACCTTGATGCGAGTGCCTTCTTCCATGTAGAGCGGGACCTGGATCTCGTAGCCGGTTTCAAGCGTTGCGGGCTTGGTACCTGCCGAGGAACGGTCGCCCTGCAGACCGGGTTCAGTGTGCGTGATGGTCAGGACAACAGTAGCCGGGAGCTCAACGAACAGGACAGTGCCATCGTGCTGGGAAACGATGACGGACTGGTTGTCGATCATGAAGTTACGGGCATCGCCGACGATCTCTTCGGGAACGTTGATCTGCTCGTAGGTCTTTTCGTCCATGAAAACATAGTCGGTGCCGTCCTGGTACAGGTACGTCATATCGCGACGGTCAACAGTTGCGGTTTCGATCTTGAGACCAGCGTTGAAGGTCTTGTCGACGATCTTGCCACTCATCACGTTCTTGATCTTGGTGCGCACGAATGCGGGGCCCTTACCCGGCTTGACGTGCTGGAATTCAACGACCTGCCACAGCTGGCCGTCGATGACCATGACTGTGCCGTTCTTCAGATCATTCGTCGTTGCCACAGATATACCTCACTTTGGTTTTTCAAAGAATCAACGCGATTTTACACTGTTCGATAACGGTTCTACTAACCTCATCGACGGTTTTATCGCGTGTATCAACTAACACATTAGCGATCTCTGAGTATTTTTCATGCAGGTTTGCAATCATCAGCCTGAGCATTGCACGTGGTGCACCCAGGCCAACCGAACGCGGTTTATTCAGTCCTTCGCGTCGAGCCACTTCACTCACGTCGGCATAGAGCTCAACGATTGCGGCTCCCTGATCGTTTAAGCGTTGAAGCCGCCTAGCCACGGCCTCGTTCTCAATTTGCGAGGCACCAACCGTGACGATTGCACCTGCACTACCGAGCGCCCGAAGCGCACATTCTTGTCGTACCTGCTCCACATCGCCTGTGCCTGCAATGATCAGTTGCGCAACACTTTTGCCACTCTGGCGTTCAACAAGGTCGTCAGTTTCAACCAGGCGCATTCCAGTCAGCGAAGCAATGGCGCGGCCAACCGCTGTCTTTCCCGCGCCGGAAACTCCCACAAGGACGAGGCCGGGAACCCCAGATGATTCTCTATCACGGACAGTGCCCGCCACAGAAGTATCAACACACTCGATTGTCATGCGATCCCCAATCGCGTAGCTACCTGCCTCGTTTCATCAGGCAATATCCGATAGGTCGCCGCATTTCCAATGCCATCAAGCAAAACGAAACGGAGCTGACCCGCACGCACCTTTTTATCTGAGAGCATGACGTCCAGCAATTCATCGAAGGACGTACCGGAATAGGTAACCGGCAAGCCAACTCGTGAGAATGCATTGATATGACGTTCAACGTCGGCATCTGTCAGAAGCCCCCGAACAACGCCGAGGTGTGCGGCAAACACGCATCCGACGCTGACCGCTTCACCATGACGCCACGAAAAGTTCTCGCACTTTTCAATCGCATGAGCCAGCGTGTGCCCATAGTTGAGGATTTCGCGCAATCCCGATTCTTTCAGGTCAGCTGAAACAACATCCGCTTTCACTACGATAGCGCGTTCGATCAGCTCTCGAATCTGGTTGGAGCGCGAATCGCTCAGGAGGTTCGTGTCGGTTCCTTCGATAATGCGAAGAATTTCCGTATCGCGAATGAATCCACATTTCACAACTTCGCCGAGACCAGCTACGAAGTCTTTTTCCGGCAACGAGGACAGATAATCGAGGTCCACGATCACGCGCAACGGCGGGTGGAAGCAGCCAATCAGATTCTTGCCCGCTGATGAGTTGATACCCGTCTTCCCACCGACTGCAGCATCCACCATGGCCAGTAAGGTCGTCGGAATGTTGATCAAACCGATCCCACGTAGCCACGTTGCTGCAACAAAACCCGCCATATCAGTTGTTGCACCACCACCAATGGCAATCACTGCATCTGCTCGGCCGAGCTTCATGCGCCCAGCTTCATCCCAGAGACGTGCAACGACGTCGAGGCTCTTGCCCGCCTCACCATCGGGGTGCGTAGCGATACCCACCTCAAAGCCCATCGTTTCAAGACCGTTTGCAATCTCGCGTGCTTTCGTCTCAAGAGGCTGGGCGTGGACAATCAGTACCTTCGAAGCATCAGATCGCAATGCTCCTGCAATCGCGCTGACTGGAATCGAGTGACCAACACACACGTCGTAGGGAGCATCTCCCCCAACGTGAATCCGTTTCCATCCAAGATCCACCAAATCCACCACGCGATCGGCAACCTCTGAAGCAGGCCCATCGTCAGACTCAAGCCGAATCGTCTCTACTGCCTCATAGAGTGGCAAACGTTCGCGACGCAGTTGGCGGAGCATCCCCTCAGGATCTTCACGAAGCAAAGGGCGGTGAGCCTTCTTCGTCACCCGACGCACTAACTCATCATGTTCTACATGAATATGGACGACACAGACATCACGCAGGGCATCGCGAACCTCTTCAGATGTCACAGCACCACCGCCTAACGAGATCACCCCGCCCATCTGCACAGCCTGATGCACCGCGCGAATCTCACGCTGACGAAAACCCTGCTCGGCCTCGTCCATAAAAATCTGCGAAATCGACTTACCCGCGCTCTTTTCGATGAGGTCATCAGTATCCACGTGGGAAACCCCAAGCTGGGCGGCAACAAGGCGCCCAACCTTCGACTTACCCGCACCGGGCAATCCAACAAAAACAAGCGGAAGATGCAGTCGAATCGATGAAGGTGAAGAGACACTCATGCGCGCTCCTGAATTGACGCGATATATGCGCCAAGATTGCGACGCATTTCCTCTACCGACATTCCTCCGGCGTGGCCATCGAGAACATCGGCCAGCACAAGCGCGAGCTCAGCTTGCGCAATGACAGCACCGGGAACAACCTGACAGGTATCAGAACGCTGATGCAAGCCGACGGATTCTTCACCCGTCGCAAGATCCACGCTACGAAGAGCACGCGGAACCGTAGAAATCGGCTTGAACGCAGCACGAGCAACAATCGGCTGACCATTCGAGGTGCCGCCTTCGATACCACCGGCACGATTTGACGTACGACGCAGATGCCCGTCGTCGCCCTTCACGATCTCATCGTGAGCAACACTGCCCCGCAACGCCGCCTGAGCAAAACCATCACCGATCTCCACACCTTTGACAGACTGGATCGACATCAGCGCAGCCGCAACCTTCGTATCCAAACGACGCTGGGCATTCACGTGTGTTCCCAAACCAATGGGCACGTTCCACGCAATCACTTCGACGACACCGCCGATGGTGTCCCCGGCTCTCTTCGTTTCGTCGACGACATCAACGAAACGCTGGTCAAGCTCGGTATCAAGGGTACGCATGCGAGATTCGTTCAGAGCACCCTCATCATCCGGAGTCGGAAGATGAGGATCAGTTGCGATCTGCGTTCCCACCTGCACAACATGGCTGACCAGACGAATACCGGCCACCTGGTCCAAAATCGCCTCGGCAACGCAACCGAGCGCCACACGAGCTGCGGTCTCACGCGCGCTCGCACGCTCCAGAATTGGTCTGGCATCATCACAACCGTACGACAGCATTCCCGGAAGATCCGCATGACCTGGACGCGGGCGGGTCAGCTTCTTGTTCCGCGCAATTTCACGTTCGTCGCCAGTACCGGCATCAATCAGCAGAAGATCTGGGGCAACTGGATCGGAGCTCATCACAACTTCCCATTTGGGCCATTCTGAGTTCGCAATCTCAATCGCAATCGGAGCACCCGTCGACATACCATGACGGACACCGCCGACGATACGCACGACGTCCTTCTCAAAAGACTGGCGTGCCCCACGCCCATAGCCAAGACGACGACGGGCTAGAGCCCGCACAAAATCGTCGGATTCGATACGAAGACCGGCTGGAACACCATCAATGACAGCGATCAAAGCCGGACCGTGTGATTCACCTGCGGTAAGCCATCTGAGCATGGCTCCAGTCTTTCACACGTGACCGTGCAAGGCCGTGGCGTATCACATGCGAACAGGGAAACCGGCCTGATCCAAGGCCGTTTTCACGTCGCGAATCGCTACTTCACCGAAGTGGAACACGGACGCCGCCAAAATCGCGTCGCTTCCCGCGCGAGCAGCCTCAACGAAATGCTCAACCGTTCCGGCGCCACCCGAAGCAATAATCGGCACGTGCACGCGTTCTTTCACAAGATTCAGTAGTTCGATATCGAAGCCCTGCTTCACCCCATCTGCATCCATTGAGTTCAGCAGAATTTCACCCACACCACGGCGCTCGGCATCCATCGCCCATTCGAGCGCATCAATACCGGTCGAGTGCTTTCCACCGTGAGTGGTCACTTCAAAGCCCGAAGGTGTTTCAACGCCGGGAGGGCAACGCCGAGCATCAACAGACAGAACCAGAACCTGATTACCGAAACGATCCGCAACCTCGGAAATCACGTCAGGGTTGCCGATCGCAGCGGTGTTCATTCCAACTTTGTCAGCGCCCGCTTTGAGTAGGGTCGCCACGTCTTCGCCAGTCCGAACTCCACCGCCAACGGTCAAAGGAACGAACACCTGTTCCGCCGTGGCCGACACGACATCAAGCATCGTGCCACGGTTCTCAGTCGATGCACTCACATCAAGGAAAGTTATTTCGTCAGCCCCTTCAGCCCCGTAGCGCTTAGCCAACTCAACAGGGTCCCCAGCATCGCGCAGATTCTGGAAATTCACGCCCTTCACGACGCGCCCAGCATTCACATCAAGGCAGGGGATAATTCTCAGTGCGACACTCATGTTTATCCTTCTTCGTCGAGGTCTCTTCACTACCTGAGGGCAGTCCTGCCTTGTGCATGCACAGCATGTGTGGGCGAACTACTGGCTGACTGGCTGTCACTTACGTTAGCGGTTCGGACTGTATTTCGCTCCGCATACTCTTCGGCGGTGCTGTGGGCGTTGGAAGAAGACTCAGGTTAATCTGACGGAGCTACGCCCGTCTGCTCGGCTGAAGCACCCGACTGAGACGCATTATCGGATGCTGGTTCAGTGCCCAGAATATCGATGACGATGCACACAGTGTCGTCACCGTTCGCCAGATCGGGCGGAATAGAAATCGCCAGTCGCGATCCCACTCGTTGATCAACAAGAGTCTGCTTCAAGCCGGTCATCGCGGTGAGCATTGAGACGACCTCTGGCTTGCCCGTCCGCCATGTCGATGCTCGAACAACGCCGTCGTTCCATCCCACTGCGGCGTACTGAACCACAATCTGATCGTTCGATGTGACCTGCTGTCCTTCACCTTTGATCAGGATCTGGGTTGTCACGTCCGTGGGCGCATCGCTTCCGTGTTCGATAACAGGACCTTCGTCGGTCATTGTCACAGACAGGACCCCGGAGGATTCACCGGTGTCTTCACTACCGTTCGCGATCGAATACAAAATATCAATCACGAGAAGCTCAGTGTCCTGATCTGTCGGCTTCGCTAACTCGCCCTGGGACGAAGCCAACGGATGGGCAACAAGGACTCGTGATCCTTCGTGAAGTCCAACGACAATGTCAAGAAGAGCATCGTTCAAGGTTGCTTGGTCTGCGGATCCGACAACGAGGTCGGGTCGCCCATCCGCAGACAGATTCTCGCCTGTTTTACCGTCGAACGAGGTGATAGCCAGCAGAATCGGTGAATCCTTCGTGATTTGCCGCCCAGTTCCGATCTCAAGAACCTTGGCTTTTGCGGCATTCACCGTCACTGGCTGTCCCATGGTCACAACAGGGATCGCGCCAATACGACCCGAGACTGACACGGAGTCAAGGGGGCCTCTGATGCCCTGCACCTTCGATGAGCCCGAGCCGTTGTGGGTCGCGTGCACTACGGCGATGATTGCGGCGCCAGCAATCACGACGGTGGCAAGCAACGCAATGGTCAGATTGCGCAGACCATGCCTATACGAGGGCTTGAAAAGATCAATCATGCTCATGCGGGAAGCACCGGTGAGCAGGAAGCGATCTTTCCAATGAGCTCATCCACGCGTGGATCCTCATTGGCCAGAGGATCCTGCAGTGAAAGCGGGGAAGACGATAAGTCGTCAACGCGCACGTGAACCCAGTCAGCACTCAGGTCAACGCGCGCATCTTCGGCAGCGCCGATGATGCGGCCTCGTAGATGAGCGCGGGTGGTCGCAGGCGGAGTATTCACGGCCGCCTGCACACTTTCGCGCTTCGTTAGTCGTTTCACGAGGCCAGACGCCTCCATACGGTTAAGCAGGGAGCTGCCGGTAATATCGTGGTAGCTCAAATCCAAACGAGCCACACGCGGATCGGCAAGGTTCGTCCCTGCCTTTGAAACGTAGGATGAGAAGAGCTTAGCTTTGATAGCGATATCGAGTTCGGTGTCGACCGGAGACCAATCGCCGGATTCGATCGCGTTCAAACCCCGTTCCCAGAGATCAAGAACATAGCGATGTGTATCGTCAAGCTCTGCAGCATCGATTGTGCCCAAGATACGTTCGCGAATCTCACGCTGGATTTGGACGGGAGTCCAGCGACGACCATCGGCAAGCTCGACTTCAGTTCGACCGGTCAAATCAATGGAAATCTCGCGGATGGACCGCATGGGGTCAGCCATCGTCAGGTCTTCGATATGCAAGCCGTCTTCAACTGCTTGAAGGAGAAACTCGGTGGCCCCCACCTTGAGCGCAGTCGTTGGCTCAGCAACGTTCGTATCGCCAACGATCACGTGCATGCGACGGTACGAACCGGAATCTGCTAGCGGTTCGTCACGGGTGTTGATGATCGGGCGTGAACGCGTTGTTGCGGATGAAACGGCATCCCACATCTGCTCAGCGCGCTGGGAGAAAGCGAGTGTTGCACCGGAGGCATTACGTCGAATCAGACCGTTGCCCACCAGAATCTGGCGAGTGATAAAGAATGAAACCAGGGCATCTGCGACCTGACGGAAATCACGACGACGGTGCAGGAGGTAGTTTTCGTGGCAACCGCACGAGTTTCCTTGCGAGTCGACGTTGTTGCGGAACAGGTGCAGGCGCTCAGCGCTCCCCTCTTTTTCAAGCGAGCGATCAGCATCTGCTGCCAGCATCGCGAGCATCAGTGAGCCTGCACGATCCTGGTTCAACAGGTCTTCTAGGCGATCGCATTCAGCGGTCGCATATTCGGGGTGCGAGCCAACATCAAGGTAGAGCCTGCCACCGTTGCGTAAGAAGAGATTCGATGATCGTCCCCGACGTAGCAACGGTTCAAAGAGCTTGCGTGCAGCCATGTCGGCGTCCATTGCCAGAACCCCGGGCGGTGCGGCGCTCATCAGGCCATATTCAGTTTCGATGCCGACTACGCGACGCCTCACTTCACTGGCCACCCTTCTGGACGAAGCCCTGAACGAACGCTTCTGCATTCGTTTCAAGCACGGAGTCGATTTCGTCGAGCAGATCGTCAATCGACTGAGTCTGTGCGTGAACCTGGCCAGCGGCCTCGGTATCGCCGAAATCGTCGTTGTCCCCCGAAGGAGCGAACAGTTGACGGATATCCATTCGTTTCTCCTAAACCTGTGTTGCTTTACTATGTGAAATTATTCCACTGGTGAGGATCATTCCACGGGGCTACGTGTTTGCGCAGTATCCGGAATCGGATAGCGGACAAGATTCCCCTGTCCCGGATCAATGACGAGGGACGTCCACGAGGCTTTCACCAAGTCTGGTCGTGACGCCACAGCCTGACCGCGGGCAAACGCGCGGGTCGTTGTCGGGGCTTGAGAGGCTGCATCCTCAACCTGTTGGTCGCTAAAGAGTCTCTTGATGCGTCCGGCTTTACCCAGCTTCAAAGCAAGCGAGTGCTCCGGGCGAAGATCGGCCCACTGCAAGTCCATCGCCGTCAAACGGGGGTCGTTCCACTCAACTCCCAGACGATCCTTTTGACGACCCAACAGCTGATACTTGCCAATCCATTCAACTTCAGTGGAAACAGAGAACATGTCAGCGCGCATACGATCAAGGACGTCCTGCCAGAGGGTCAGAATCGCTTGGTCTTCACCTTCGGGGCTGATACCCATTCGGTCAAAGGTTGCAAGAATGAGGTCCACATACACCTGAAGCAATTCAGGTCCCGTGTATGCGCGTCCACCGGCCGTGTTCATCTTGTAATCAAGATTCGGGTGGTGGCTGAGGTTCCATGTTTCCTGCACGGCGTCATCGAGCGCGAGGGCTTCCCACTCCAGCCCAATCCCCTGCTCGATTGCCCACAACACCAGCGATGTCGCGCCAAGCTTCAGCAAGATTGACACATCGAACATATTGCCGTCACCACCGATGACGTGCAGACGCCGGTAGTGTGCCGGATTCGCGTGCGGTTCGTCGCGCGTATTAATGATCGGGCGATTAAAGGTGGTTTCCAAGCCCACTTCGTTTTCGACGAAGTCAGCTCGCTGAGAGATCTGGAACCCTGGAACTTGAGATTTCTGTCCCAGACCCACGCGTCCAGCACCGCACATGACCGGTCGAGAAACAAAAAACGGAGTCAGTCCACGAACCACATCGTCGAAGTCAACACTGCGGGGGATCTGGTAGTTCTCGTGAGTTCCGTAGGCGGCGCCTTTACCGTCCGTATTGTTCTTCACTAGGACGATAGGACCGTCTTCGCTCTTGAGCGATTCTTCAATAATCCGGCGTGCGATCACCTCGCCGGCGCGATCATAGAGCGTGGCTTCAAGGGCACCCAACGCTTCTGGAGCGGAATACTCCGGATGAGCGTGGTCGACATACAGGCGTGCACCATTCGTCAAAACCGCGGTGGTCTGTGCAGGCAAAGCCATTTCTTCTGGAGTTGGGCGTTCAATCTGCTCACTGCCACCCGACGGCGCCAAGTGATATGGATCGTCCGTCAGCAACGAGGGGTCGGCGGCCACACGTGACAAGCGGATACCGCGCATATCGTTGAGCGGGTCCTCAGCCCGATAGTCCCAGCGAACGGGTGCAGCGCCCTGTGCCGGCGTCCCATCGCGAGAAATCTCAGCGTAGAGACGAACCGCCTGCGACGAAAGTGCAATGGGGTTCGCCCATGCATCACCTGGGCGATAGACGCCGTACTCGGTTTCGGTTCCAATCACGTGGGTCATCTCAGGCCTCCAAGGCAACGATTGATGCGATTTCTTCACGCAGGCCAATGGTGCGGGCCCAGTCGTCGGGAGACGAAGAGACTGCGAGTTCAATAGACTCGCCCATTTCTTCTTTAACACCGGCAAGCAGGTGCTTCGCCGACAGGCCATATCCCCCGCCTGTGAGCGATTCTTTGATCGCATGTTTCTTTGCGCGCTCAACGATTCCGGCGATCATGGCACCAGAGACGATATCCCCAAGGTGAATGCGCTTCGTGCGTCCAGATGCCAGCACGACATCAAAGAGCGCAGTCGTTTCATCTTCGCGAAACAAGACGTCAAGTGCCTGATCGACCATGTTTCCGAGTGCCTGGCCGAGGGTCATGCCGACGCCGATTTCATCATCACGAAGTGGCACGTCAGTGTTCAAGTGTTTCAAGAAGATGTCGCGGGCACCTGTGCGATCGGGCCGATCCACGCGAATGCGCACATCCAGTCGGCCGGGGCGAAGGACGGCAGGATCGATCATGTCAGCACGGTTCGAGGCGCCGATGATGATGACGTTATCCAGGGTCTCGACACCGTCCATTTCCGCAAGAAGCTGGGGAACGATCATCGTTTCTACGTCCGATGAGATCCCGGTTCCACGCGTCCTGAACAGGGCTTCCATTTCGTCAAAGAAAATGACGACAGGGATATTGCCAGCAGCAAGTGAACGTGCTCGCGCGAAGATCGCGCGAATGTGTCGCTCAGTTTCACCAACAAACTTGTTCAGAAGCTCCGGCCCCTTGATTGACAAGAAGTAGGTTTTCACACCACTTGTCCGACCCGACAGGGAATTTGCGACTGCCTTTGCAATAAGCGTCTTACCTGATCCGGGTGGACCGTAGAGCAGGATGCCCTTAGGCGGACGCAAACCATACTCGCGGTAGAGCTCGGGATGACTAAAAGGAAGCTCAATTGCGTCGCGGACCTGACGAATCTGCGCATCCAAACCGCCGATATCGTCGTATGTCGTATCGGGAGCTTCGGGGGTGAGAAGCTGCTCGACATCGGATCGCACAATCTTTTCCAACGCGATTCCGCTACGTAGATCCACCATCAATGCGTCGCCGAGACGCAGATTGCCGTGACGTAGAGGGCCTGCCAACATCAGCAGATGCTCCTGGCCAGCTTCGCCTGCAACCAGCACGCGGTCATCACCCACCAACTCAAGAATCGAGACAATTGAACCGGACCTCGAAAATCCATCAGCGGCAACGGCGACCATCTTGTCGTCGACGCGCACCCACTGACCATACGACAGCGAGTAAAGATCAAGGTCAGGTGCAACAGCGAGGCGCATACGACGACCGTTCACGATCGCTTCAATCTGACGCGAAGGCACATCCGCGGATACAAACACGGCCATCGTTAGTGGCGGACGATTCACTTCAAGGAGCTGAGACTGCACCTTCACCAACTGTCCGCGAACCTGGGACAGCGCCTGGGCAAGGCGCTCATTCTTCGCTTCCAGAGAGACAACAAGGCGTTGCATCTCTTCGATGCGAGTTGCGTAGAAGTCATCACTCATCAGTGCTGATCCTTCCCTCAACCCACTGGTCAGCCTGACGCGTCACATCACGACGAACCTTGCGTAACTTCTTTTCAGATGCCGTTCGAAGGCCAACGTTGTGTTCATTCCACTCATCAACATCATCCCACTGGCCACCCAGACCTTCAGACGACTTCGCGGGACGAACCGACCTTTCTTGTGGGTTAATTCCCGGAGCAAGACGGCGCGTAACCAACAGGAAACCAGTGTGAGCAACCATGCGGTGCTCGGGACGGACAGCCAAACCATCAACGTGCCATTCACGACGCATGTCTTCCCAGGTGATCGGATCCGTGAAGTTCTCGCTTGCACGCAAGTCTTCAATAAGACGCGACAGCTGCGTAACCGTCGCGACATAGCAGACCAGCACGCCACCGGGGATCAGAGCGTGTGAAACAGCATCAATGTTTTCCCAAGGCGCCAGCATGTCCAGGACTACGCGGTCAACACTGGCCTGGTCCATCGCTTCCAATTCGGTAGCTAAGTCGCCGACGCGCAAATCCCACGCAGGATGTGGCGCACCAAACCAGAGTTCGACATTTCCTCGTGCGATATCGGCGAACTCTTCGCGACGCTCAACTGAGATCAGACGCCCAGTCGGACCAACCGCGTTCAACAACGCCATCGACAACGCGCCAGACCCCGCACCAGCTTCAACGACAACTGCGCCGGGGAAAATATCGCCCATGTGCGTAATGACACCGGCATCCTTGGGATACACAACCGCTGCACCTCGTGGCATCGACATCACGTAGTCGACCATCAACGGGCGCATAATCTGGAACTGGCGACCTTCTTCAGTCGTAATGACCTGCCCATCGGGTTTGCCGATGAGGTCATCATGGAAGAACTCGCCACGGTTCGACTGGAACTTTCCGCCGTGCGTCAAAATCACTTGGTGGAATCGCCCCTTTGGATCGCGAACCTGAACGCGATCGCCTTCTTCCAAGAGACCACGCCGATTCTGCTGACCAAGCGGCGCGTAGTTATCGGTTGTATCTGGCTGTGTATTCATCCCAGAAAGTCTATCGCGGCTATCCACAGCTCCCACTGTGAGATCTGCTGGTGAACGCGTTTCACGTTACCGTTGTCCTATGACTGCCACTACCGGGTCGAACCCACGTATTTCAGGTTCTTTCGACCCCGCTCTCTCACCTTCGCGAGCCAAGGAATACTTGAAATGCCCGTTGCAGTACCGCCTGCATGTGGTCGATCGCATCAAAGAACCTCTCACGCCTGCAACCGTTGCCGGCACGCTGGTACATTCGGTATTGGAGAAGCTTTTCGATGTGGCTCAAGCGGACCGAAATGAAGAGACGGCAATGGGACTCTTCGACCAAGAGTGGGCTGCAACAAGAGAGTCTTCAGATGATGTTGTTGCGATGTTCGACGACGAGGTCGCGCTCGATCAATGGATCGACAAGACCCGTGATCTTGTGCGCGGTTATTTCACGCTCGAAAATCCGCAGCGCCTAGAACCAGCTGCGCGCGAGAAGCGCGTGGACGCTTACACTCACGACGGCGTGCGTCTGCGTGGCTTCATCGATCGCATTGACCGTAACCCTTCTGGGGAGTTGCGTGTGGTCGACTATAAAACGGGTAAGGCGCCTTCGCCCCGTTTCCAAGACGAGGCCCTGTTCCAGATGCGCTTCTACGCCCTGCTGTTGAAACTCACCGATCGGATGCCGTTGCGCACCCAGTTGGTCTACATCAAAGCGGGTCAGACCCTGACATTTGATCCGACGGTCGATGACATTGAACGCTTCGAAGACGAAGTGTCAGGTATTTGGGATCGGATTGAGCGTGATGCGAAGCGTGGGGAATTCGCTCCTCGAAAAAATCCCCTATGCAACTGGTGCGGTGTGCGCGCCCACTGTCCTCTCTTTGACGGGGTGCTTCCCGATGCGCCAGCAGACGGCATGAAGCGCCTACTGCAAACGCGGGTCCCTGCTTCAATGCAGGAACCCGCGTAGACCCCTACTGGGCGAAAGAACTGGGGCGATCAGCTACATCACCGCAGTTGACGCTGCGCTGAGTACTCCGGTCACCAGCAGAATTGCAACAACAATAGCCAAGCCAATTCGGTACCACACGAACGGCTTGTATGACTTCGTTGAAACCAGCTTGAGGAACCAGATGATGACTGCCCATGCCACAACGAACGCGATCAGTGTGGCGACGATGGTTGGGGCAACATCAACGTGATCTCCGCCGGAGAAGACCTTGTACACCTTGTACAGGCCGGATGCGAAAACTGCTGGCATGGCAAGAAGGAAGGAATAGCGGGCTGCTGCCTCGCGCGTGTACCCTAATGCGCGTCCCATCGTGATCGTTCCACCCGAGCGACTGACGCCGGGGATCAAGGCCATTGCTTGGGCAAGGCCATAGAGGAGCGCGTCACGCCAGGACATATGGTCAAGGGTGAGTTTCTGAGGAGCATAGCGGTCAGCAATACCCAGAAGAACACCGAAAAGGGCAAGCATGACGACTGTAATCCACAGGTTACGGAAGGAAACGTCAATCCAGTCTTCCAATAGAAGACCAAGGATCCCGATCGGGAGCGAGCCAACGATGATCATCCAGCCCATGCGGACGTCGGGATTGCTTGAGCTCAGACGCTTTTCACGCGGACGAATAGGAAGCGACTTCCACCACGAAGACAAGATCCGGACAATGTCTTTCCAGAACACGATGAGGACTGCGGTTTCAGTACCGATCTGGGTGATGGCAGTAAAAGCCGCGCCCGGGTCAGCATTGCCGACCAATTCCCCAAGAATCCTGAGGTGAGCCGAAGACGAAATCGGCAGGAACTCAGTAAGTCCCTGCACGAGGCCAAGAAAAATCGCATCGAACCAAGTCATAGTCGAAACTCTACGGGCTATTGGCAGGTATTGACGAAACGGTGTGCCACGAAACCTGTGCAACCTGACACGGCTAGGCTAGAGGCTATGGAAATTCGTCAGTGCGGTCGCAGTGGTCTGAGGGTTTCGTCACTTGGCTTGGGCACACTCACGTGGGGACGCGACACCGATGGTGAAGAAGCATGGGACATGCTTTCTCACTTTGTCGATGCGGGTGGAACGCTTGTTGAATGTTCGCCGATGAACGGCGAAGGAATGGCCACCGACGTTCTTGGAGCAGCGATGAACCGAGTCGGACGCCACCGCCTGACGATTGCTTGGAGGGGTGCCACCCGTCGCGACCACTCAGGTCGTTGGGTTTCCTCGGCTGGGCGTGGTGATATGTTGCGCAGCCTAGACGATGCTCTTGCTCGTTTAGATACCGACTATGTGGACGTGTGGATGGCGGAGCCCGACCCCAGTGTCCCACTCGAAGAAACGCTGGGTGTGCTTGAAGCAGCGTCCCGTTCAGGGCGAGCTCACTATGTTGGTCTTTCTGGCTGGGATACGTGGACAACAGCCTGCGCCCTTACCCGCCTTGGTGAACACGGGCTTGTTCAGCCAGCGGTAGCACAGCTCCCCGTCAGCCTGTTAACTGCTCCGGCTACCCATAGCTTGCGTTCACATCTGGCCGACGAAGGATTGGGTGTATTTGCTCGGTCTCCACTTGCAGGTGGGGTATTAACTGGAAAATACCGCCATTCCACTCCCCCAGATTCGCGCGGGGCTACCGAACATATGTTGCCCACTGTCGCTCCTTTCCTGACCGACGAATACGCGGGACGTGTTGAAGCAGTTGTTCGCGCCGCGCAAGGGCTTGATCGCAATCCAGGTGACGTTGCTCTTGCATGGGTACGGGATATGCCTGGCATTGCCTCAGCAATCTGCGGTCCGCGAAATGTACGACAGCTTGACCACATCCTTGACTCGACCGAGCCTCTGCCTGCCCCGATTCGCCAAGTGCTCAACGAAGTCGCGTACTCGTAAGAACGCATATTTCTTAGATCCCAGCCCTCAAGTTTGGGATCCCAGCCCTCAAGTTTGGGCTTTCAAGCGCGACGTTCAGCAGACAGTGTCGCGCGATATCAAACAAGCGTCTGATATCGCGCCACAAAAGAATTCTTAGAATCGCTCAGTCGTCGACGTCGATGAAATCATCATCCAAATCGTCCGAATCCTCATCGTAGGATTCATCATCGTCCTCTTCCTCATCATCATCTTCGTCGTAATTATCGTCGAGAAGATCGAAGGGAAGCTCGACACCGAACTGTCTGAACAGTTCGTCGTCGTAGGTGAAGAACGCATCTCGCAAAGTGTTCTCTGCTTCTTCAAGCGTCGAAGGATCATCATCGGTTGCCTGCGAACAGGCAACATAATGAGCTTCAAAGGCTGCAATCAGTGCGTCAAGCGCTACGCGAGGATCATGAGTCATGAGAAGATCCTAGACCTTATGCGAACTGGACTCACGGAAGATTAAGTTGCGAGCGGATAACAGAAACCATCAGGTCAGCGCCCTTGATTTCTGTTGTCTGATCAGCACCGACAATGCGGGACACACCTTCAGAGTCAACCAGCTGCGATGCACCCATATCCGGCCCCAGCGGGAGGATCACCCATTCCTTCGTAGGCTCGTAGATTGCTTCGGGCGTCTCGCCAGCGATTTGAGACGAAATATTCGCGATGACAACGCGGGCTTGCTGGCGAGCAGCATCAGCACGCTTTGACTCGGGGACGTCCGTCAGATCGCCAACGGCGTAGGTGTGGGCATGGCCCTCAACCTGCAGGGTCTTACCAACACGGATTGTGCCGTTCGGGCGCAACATGGGCTCGTAATCGGTACCTGCGAGGTAGCCGCTGTTCGCACGAGAGCCGTAGCACTGGAACCAGATATCGCCTTCAATTTCTTCACCTTTGCAGGTCGACACATGGAAGTGACCGAGTTCGCCAACGTTGTGCGGAGGCAAGAAAGCAAGTTCAGAACCGGTGATCACGCGAATGCCGAGCTCAGCGAGTTGCGTGGAAATTTCTTGACGCAGGTCTTCGGAGTAGCCGGGGGCAGAAAGGATCTGATCGGCCTTCTCGACGATCGTG
Source organism: Schaalia turicensis ACS-279-V-Col4 (assembly GCF_000296505.1). GTDB lineage: Bacteria > Actinomycetota > Actinomycetes > Actinomycetales > Actinomycetaceae > Pauljensenia > Pauljensenia turicensis_A. Next base: position 48,804 of record NZ_JH815209.1, on the reverse strand, counting down.
ATATCAAGGTCGGGGTAAGCGTGTGCGAGTTCGCCGGCGAATTCGATACCGACGGTGCCACCACCGACTAGCATGACGGAGCGTGCGCCAGCAAGGTTTTCGTGCAGTTGGTTCAAACGAGCCTTTGCAACAACGGACTTCGCTGACGAGTACTTTGCTGGGAAGGGATATGTTGCGCCGGTTGCAAGAACAACGTAGTCCGCTTCGATGGGTTCGCGACCGAAAATATGGATGGTGTTACCGACAATCTGAGAAACAGTGCCGTGAATGAATTCGCCTCGTGTCAGCAAGTTCGAATAGGGCATGAAGATTGCGTCCTGCCACACGTCGTCTACGGCTGCGCGCAGTGCAGCTGCGTGGTGGACAAACTGGTCTTTTTGTTCAACGAGCGTCACGTCAGCAATAGGATCGAGTCCTTTTGCAACAGTCACGCCACCGTAACCGCCACCTACAACGACAACACGAGCCACTTCATTCTCCTTCACGTCGAGCTGGTCTAATTCTTGCACGTGATACGGGTTTGCGCGCGAGACTATCGGGCGCGTCAGCCCTGATCGATACCGAGTGCTCGGGCAATGTTGGGGACAAAGAAGTTCGGTCCCTTGAGGACTTTGCCGTCTTCACGCAGTTTTACCGAACCGTCGGGCATCAGCTTCGACAGATTCGATGCCTGAACTTCAGCTAAAACCGCGTCCAAATCGATACCCGATTCGATTGCCATTCCGTAGATGACATAGACGAGGTCTGCCAGAGCATCGGCAGTTTCGATGAGATCTCGCGTGTGGTCGTCACCGTCAACGGCCTTTTCAGTTGCTTCTTCAACGAGGCTCCGTGCAGCAGGTCCGTACACGGCGCCCATCAGTTCAGCGAATTCTTCGCGGATCAGTGACATGCGCATGTTGAGACGTTCGTAGTCGATGGTTGGCAGGGAACTGGTGCCAAGGCGCACGGGCATGGAGTAGGTTCGGTGGAACTGCTCAACAAGCTTTCCTGGGCGTGAAGGATCAAGGGCAGGTCCCTGTCCGGCACCGGGGCCATCCCATGGGGTCTTCGGTTCGCGAGTGTCCGTGATTAGAAGGCTTGCCTGCCAGAGGGCCGGGCCTTCAGCTCGCCTGCGGATCCCCTCGCGCTTAAAACCGTTGCGCCACGCTGGCTTCCAAGAACCCCAGTTTTCGACGTGGCAGTACCAGTCGATGCGGGTGACATCCATCTGATCAAAGGCAAAATCAACGGCAAGACCGAGCGCTTCGGTCATAAACCCTTCACCCCAGGCATCAGTGCGGATGAAGTAGCCAACCTCAGCCGACTTGGGATCACGCTGCCCACGCCAAAACTCCAGGCGACCAAGGAACCTTTGATTCTTGGCAGAAAGAATCGCCCAGTCAGTGTTACCGTTCTTCCAAGACTCTTCAGAGCGCGAAAGATGCTCAACCGCCATATCCCTCGTATACGGGTGGGGAACGGTCGTCGTTTCACTTATGCGTGCGTCTTGGAGCACCTCGGTAATTGCGTCGACGAAATCAAGGTTCATCGGAACCAAGGTGACGCGCGGTCCTTGAAGAGTCTGCGGCAGTGTTTTACTCATGCTTCTTCCTTCCCCGTGTTTGCCCATGCTGTAGCAAGAATATTGCCAAGTGCAGGAACGGTCTGATGATCTTGAACAACGAACTGACGATCGATCAGGGCGGTGGGTACACGGTCGATGCCCATCTGTACACCGATCTGGAAATCAGAGAAGACATCGGATGCAGTGTGCGGATCAGTCAGCGCATCGAGGACGAACTGAGCGTCCAACCCGAGGTCCTGTGCGCAACCAATCACAACGTCGCTGTTTGAAATATCGAGGGCCATCTCAAAGTGGGCACGTCCCAAAGCTTCGGCAAGTTTCAACTGCATTGAGTCGGGACCATAGAGAGTGTCACGATCGTAGTCTTCGATGCGGGCGGCATTGATCACGCGGTGTGCAAATGAGGATGGAGCAACGATCAGTTTCTCGAAGTCAAAAACGACGCCTTCTGCACGTCCAAGCTTTTCAAGTCGCTCGTCCAGCGCCACTGCTTCCTCGTACGTGAGTTCGCCTTCGTTCATCAGATAGACGCGACGAGGTTCTTCACGGGCACTATCCAATTCGGGGTCGAGGAAGAAAGCGTGGAGCGTAATTTCCACCTCGTCACGATGATCGAAAGAGGACAGCGCCTGTCGCCAGTGTCGAATACCCAAGTACGACCATGGGCAGGTCACATCGAACCAAAGATCAATATGCATTCGCACGCTCTTTCATCGCTTCGTTGCATTGATCCGGATTTTCTTCACGGTTGTAAGAAAAATCCGAGATAAAACGAAAGCCCGGAACTTATTCAAGCTCCGGGCTTCCATCTGTGCGCGGAGGGGGACTTGAACCCCCACCCTCTAATACGAGGACTAGCACCTCAAGCTAGCGCGTCTGCCTATTCCGCCACCCGCGCAGGTGACTTGCTCTTCTTGATTACCTCAAGTCGAACGTGGAAAACTCTAACACGGTTGGTAGCCGTACTGCCAAATCGAAAGGAGAAATTCCTGGGGACCATCAGCATTTTTGTTGGAATAGCGCCGATAGTCAGTGTCCACAGGAAGTGGCGACGAGGAAGGTCCCCCAGCAGAGTTAATTCTTGTTCCGTGAACGCAGTCGCTCATCCAACGCGGAAAAAACCCTCACAATCTGGGATATTTCCGCATCGGTCATATCCGCAAGCAAGAATTCGCGAAGCGTCTCTTGGTGAAGACGAGTTGCTTCCTTCACGATCCGCGCACCCTGTGAAGTCAGACACGCTTGATAGCTTCGCCTATCCTCCTTCGACATCACTTTCTTTACCCAACCGTCACGTTCTAAATGAGTGACCAAATAGGTCAGGCGCGACGGAGAATAGACAACCTGGCCGGACAATTCACCCATTTTTAGACATTGACCAGGCGCTTCGAACAGGGCAAGCAGGATATTGTAATCGGGCACCGACAGGCCGAAATTCTTCTTCAAGCTGGATTCCAACAGGCCATGAAGACGCCCATTCGCTTCGAAATAAAGTCGCCAAGCACGCTGACGCAAGTGAGCTGAATCAGTATCCAGAAGCGCGGGACTATTCATTTCGTTTTCTTTCACGTGTTGAAGAATATTCTATGAAGTTGGAAAAGCACTGATAAACCCTGGTCTATCTCATATTTTTGACTGAATGGTGAGACAGTTGCTCGCATACCGTTATGCGTGTTTGCTCCGCGCCACGAAATGCCGAGAGTTTCTCAAAGTGCGCGGCCTCGTGCCACCATTAAGACACAAGCGATGAAGGAGTAGTTGGTTGAGCGCAGAAACACAATTCACGTGCGTACTTTTCGATGTTGATGGCACTCTTGTTGATTCTGCCCCCGCAGTGATCCACTGCTTCAACACGGTTCTTTCTCAGCGCGGCGTCACGCCCCCGCCAGCGGATGCAATGCGCAAGTACGTTGGTCCCCCGCTCTGGTGGTCATTTGCTGACCTTGGCTTTGAAGGCGAGATCGTGAAAGAACTCGTCGATGAATACCGGGCGCTGTACCGCACGATTTTCCTTGAACCCCCGCTTTTTCCTCGGATGGGTGAAGTAGTGCGTGGCGCCCACAACGCTGGGATTCCCGTGGCAACGGCTACGTCGAAGCAAGAGCCCTTTGCTCTGGCACAAATGGAACATCTGGGAATTCTTGACGCTTTCGACGTCATCGCCGGCGCAACTCCGGATCCTGCTTCTTCGAAAGCAACAGTTATCGCCGGTGCACTTTCGCGCCTGAGCGCCAAGGGAATGGATATCTCCCGCCCCGTTCTGATCGGTGATTCCTGCTGGGATGTTGAAGGAGGCCAGCAAGCTGGTATTGACGTCATGGGCGTAAGCTGGGGTTACGCGAAAGACGGCGACCTTGACGATTGTGTTGCTATCGCACATACCCCCGAAGAGCTTGCACACCTACTGGGGTTCACGCTCTGAGCCTTTCACTTCATCTGTACAGCTAGCGGAAGTCTCGCAAGCGTACGAGGTGCGGATGCTAGTTATCGAGAAGGTCCACCAGGTCGGACATATCGAGCCTGGATAAGAGCTCGCCACCCTCACCATTTCCTACGCTTTCGACGACTGTTGATACGAGTTCGCGTTTGCGTTCTTGGAGTGCGACGACTTTGTTTTCGATGGTGTCAGCGCCGACCAGTCTGTACACGTTGACTTTCTTTGTTTGGCCGATTCTGTGGGCGCGGTCGACGGCTTGTGCTTCAGCTGCAGGATTCCACCAGGGGTCCATCATGTACACGTAGTCTGCTTCCGTGAGCGTCAGACCGGTGCCTCCCGCTTTCAGAGAGATGAGGAATACGGGGACTTCTCCGGATCTGAAGCGTTCGATGACTTCGTCTCGGCGGGTTGTGGATCCGTCGAGTTGGACTGTGGCGATTCCACGTCGTTCTAAGTAGTCACGAATGCGCGTAAGGAACGTTGTGAATTGGCTGAAGACCAGAGCTTGGTGTCCGCTTGGGATGATTTGTTCAAGTTGAGTGGCGAGGTACTCGATTTTTGCCGAGCCGATGTGTCCGCATGTTGCGTCGACAAGACCGGGATCCAACGCGAGTTGGCGCAAACGTGTCAGCGCCGCGAGGATATCGATTTTTGCACTCGGATCGTCGGTCAGCGAGAGTATTTTTGCGCGCTCTGCCATGAGGTGTTGATCGTAGATACGTCGGTGCTCCGTGCCGAGGTCAATGGGGATAACGGATTCGATCTTGTCGGGCAGGTCAGTGGCAACTTCTTCTTTGGTTCTACGCATCATGTTGGGACTAAGAAGAGAGTGAAGACGGTTCAATGCCGTGACGTCGTGATCGTTTTCGATGGGGCGACGAATTTTGTCGTTAAAAAGGGACCATTTGGGAAGTAGTCCGGGCATTGCGAGGGCCATGATCGACCAGAGGTCGCCAAGAGAGTTTTCTACCGGGGTTCCGCTGACCGCAAAAGTCCAGTTTCTTTCTATTCCTCGCAACACACGGTGAATGGCGGTCCGCGGATTCTTCACATTTTGTGCTTCATCGAGAATAAGGCCGTTAAAAGGAATCTGTTTCCATTCTTCGTCGTCGATGCGCACGATTGTGTATGAGGTGATAACGATGTCTGCGCCTTCGATTTCGCTGGCGAGGCTCCTTTCGCGCCTCTTCCCCGTTGTATTGATCGTGCGCACGTTGAGATCTGGGAAGAATCGTTGAGCTTCTTTTTCCCAGGTACTTAAAACCGATGTTGGCGCGACGACAAGCGTGGGCAGATCGCGTTTGAAAGATGATGCGACGTCAGATTCTTCGTTTTCTTCACATACTGACGCATCTTTGAGGGAGGCAAGAGCAGTTAAAAGCTGAAGGGTTTTACCGAGCCCCATATCGTCTGCCAAGATGCCACCTGTTTGGCTACAGGCTCGAGCGATCAGCCAGTGCGCTCCGTCAACTTGATACGGGCGCAAGGTGGCGCCCACGGGGTTCCGGAGTGGAATATCTGCGCCGGCGTGACGCAGGTGTTCAAGACGGGCTTCCCACTGCTGGGAGTCAACAGTCGTATCCGTCAGGCAGTCGAGTTCTTCCCAGAGGCCAAGATGTGCGGGTACGAGGCGTGGCTCATCATCAAAAGAAAGGGTTCGTGCTTCTTCGAGAAGTGCTGTGATGGATTCAATTGTTTCTTTGTCGATGCTGACCCAGTGTCCGTCAACGTAGAGATAGTGTTCCGAGTGGGCGATTGCCTCGAGAACATCACTGAATGGAACCGGATATCCGCCGACGTCGAGTCTGACGTCAAGGTCGAACCAGTCATTGTGCGCTTCGCTTGGCGTGACGCGGATCGATGAATGGAGCGGGATTTCATCAATCATGAACGTCAGTACTGCGTCGTTGATCTCCCATGCAAGACGCGAGTCATTCAGCTGATCGATCACATCTTTTCGAAATTGCGGGATAGTCCACGCGGGGAGTCGGAGGTTTTTGAATTCTCCGTCCCACAAAGAAGCGGGCACGTGCTGTCGCGCAAGAGTTTTCAGGGAAGCGACGATCGGTCGAACGGCTTCTAAATCCATGACCTGCTGAAGTCGGACTCGCGAGGGGGAACCTGAATAGTCGTATTCCGCCCACCAGGTGAGGGTGAATTCTTTTCCTTCGACAAGGTCGCATTGTCCAATAATGCGCACTGTTGCTTCTTCACCAAGATCGACTGACGAGTCAATTGAAGAGACTTCGAAACGACGTTTGAGATGCGGGATATACGCGGTCGTCAGTTCGGCGATCTGGTCGGCGGGCACACAGATCGGTCCTCGTTCGAATAGGTTCATGAGTTCTTGCCCACCAACACGGGCTACCCGTGTGCCACCGTCCAAGATGAGCAGGCGGGTCGCGGTATCAATTCGGGGTTTGAGGATACGTTTATCCCCGTCAAAGGCCATCATCTGCAGGAGTAGTTCATCCCCCTGCAGGCTAAGGTCGCAGCCCAAATCCCACGATGATCGATCGAAATGTATGGGCGTCAGTGGATCAAGGCTGGAATAGAGTTCGATTCCTTGGTTGATCAGTCTGAGTAGCCACGGTGCAGCATCCATTCCGAGCATCTGAAGACTAATTTCATTTCGTGCTGCGCGACCATCATCCACTTTTGCAAGACGATAGCCTTCTCTGATTAACCCGAGCTGAGAACGCGATAATCCATCTGAAACTGAAGCCCACTGCGTCGACACCAGATCCGGCCACGTTGCTCGCTTCTTTGTCCATTGAATGCGATTGCCGGGGCGTAGTGGGTGCATCCAATAAGGACGCTCTGGGTCGCGAGTATCAATCAATAGCGCGATTGGCTCTCCGCTTGAATCCCCAGCATGAGTGAAGGAGCGGAGACGCGTTTTCCAAACTGGTTCGTCTTCCGTTGTAAGTTCGTTGCTTTGGCGTCGTAATTCCAAGAACAGAGCAACCGAATGCTGACAGTTTTTTCTTTCAATACACGCGCAGGTCAGAACAGGTTGCCCTCCGTTGAGTCCAACCCAGGTTTTGAGACGAAGCCCCGTTGAAGCCACACGTCCACTAAAAACTCCGTCGTCACCGATCTCAACGTCGGTGACTTTATGTCCTTCACACAGTGCGGTCGCGCGCGCCCAGGCAGCATAGCCGACTTGATTGCGAATGATTGCTTCATCAAACTCAGCGACGCGACGGAGTTCTTCGGATGAAATGCGCATTCCGTCAGTTTATCTTTCACCGTCAGATTCTGCTGAGAAGACCCCTTCTACCCACCATTGTTTGTCTGTATAAACCAGAAGAAGATCGCGCCCCTGACCGGTGATGACGCGAAGATATGCTCGTGCTGGCGATGAGTCATCCCACCAGTTGCCACGAATTACCCAAGGACCGCGCGAGATACGAATGCTTTGCGGAGCTGATGGGTCAACAATGCCGTGATAATCCATGCACGACTGAGCATCCCGCTTATTTTTCGGAACAGATATCCAAGCTGGTTCTTCACTGAGTACCCCGCGTTGAGTGACATGTATAGGTGAGGAAGAAGAGTCGTTCAGACGCGCCGGGAGTGGAACGGATAGTAGGGTCTGAGGGCTCATATCGATTTTCCCTTCCCACTCCCCTGCCTCAGGTGTTAAAAAGCTGGGAGTATTCCAAGGAACAAAAGCAATGCGTTCACGCGGATCCCAACCGCCTTGACGGTGAATACTGACAACACCGTTCATACCAAGAAGAGATTGCACTCTGTCAATGGAACGTTCGACCCCATCAGAATTTGAATCCCCTCCCCAGAGTGGACCGCTTACCCGCGATTGGTAGGGAGCGAGTGCAGTCAGAGTAATGGTGAGCGGAGCATGGGAGTCCGCTTCAGTCACGGGGAAGAGATTGACCCACCCCTGCAGTTGGTAGCGAACCTTGTCAAGGACACGCGATGGATCTAAATCCCCTACGCCCGACCAGGTTCGTTCGCGAACGCATTGATTCGGTCCTTCAATCGAGACGTTTAAAGCATCTGTTACCAACCCATTAGCGCGAAGTTCTTGCGATAGTTGCCCGATAGCTCGCCGAAGTGGGAAAAGAAGAGTATCGACGTTATTATCAGAGGTTTCACATTCAACGGTGACGCTTCGGTCCGAATATGCAGATTCCATGGTCGGGACGAAAACATCGTGCCCTTCGCTGAGTTTCCAGTAGATATCAGCATTGCTTCCAAAACGGGCATATATCTGGCCCTTACCTAAATCTTTGAGCTGCCCGCAGGTGTGCACTCCCAAAGTTGCGAGCAATTCAATGTCTTGAGTTGCCTGCTCTTTCTCTTTACCGTCAAGAAATTCCAGAATGTAGCGAACGGGAATTGAGGCAAGAAATGAGGGCATTTCTTGATCGGTCACGATTCTTTGGGTTCGCGCCGCATATGTTGCAGCAAATACTCCCTGCGCGACCCCGACGAAGGCTTCGACACCAACCTGTTGTGCGACAGCATCAACGATGGCAGTTGCGGCTGCTTCTTCGCTTCCATGCCAACGCGTGGCGGGAGTAGCCCACGCCCAACTCATGCCCGGACGCATACACATCACTCCGGCTACAGTTGACTCGAAGGCTTCGATAACAGCGTCAAAACTTCGCCCTTCACGCTCTTGATCCCGAGGCACGATGATGAGCTCTGGGCACAGATACCGTGCCGTTTCAATACGCATACCATGGCGTACACCGTGTTTGCGTGCACTAAAAGAAACAACATCAATTTTTCCGCGATGCCCCACTGCTCCTGGAGCACCCGGAGGAAGATCGATGACCAGCGAATTCACAGGCCAGTCAGGAATCCATAGAGCAATGGACCTCATGAGGCTCTCCTTGATTCTTCGATAGCGAGATTCCACGGTCGCGAAATACCGACCCAGTGTTCGTAGATAAAAAGAGTCCTGCGCTTTGCTCGAACAAGCGTGGCAATCTGACGGCGCTCACTACTAGCCAGAATCCCGGATCCCAAACAGACAACGTCGAAAGCGTCAAGAAAAAGCGCACACACCTGTGCACAATGACCATGCGCATGAGGAACAAGGAAGAAACGGGAAAGATCAACACCAGCTTTTGCGAGCGCTTCCCACCCCATGTCCTTCAGTTCTACGCAGGCAACCTGCGCTTCGCCACTAAGCATCGACGCCAAAACAGCAATTAAATGCCCATTTCCATTGACTTCGAAAACTCCGTTTTTTGACCCTGCGCCCCCTATTGAGGCCGAATGGATCAGCCCCGTTTGTTCCTCGGCTTGACGCAAAACTGAGCGCGCCAATTTCAGACGATCCGCATCGACTTCCATGTTCCCCCCCCTATTTAGAACATCTGTTCTATACCGTAGGTGCAACCATGTACAAATCAGATTGCCAAAAGTCCATGTTCTTCCGGTTACCCGTCGCACCAACAATGGTGGCAAAATAAACGAGTGCTTCACATCCTCTTCTTCGAACCCGAAATTCCCGGAAATTCAGGCGCAGCAATCCGCCTCTCCGCATGCACCGGATCAATGCTCCACCTGATCGAACCGCTGGGATTCGATATGTCCGACACAAAACTCAAGCGCGCAGGCTTGGATTACCACGATCTCGCGCACGTGAAAGTACACCCAAACCTTGATGATGCACTCGCGGAGGTTCCCGGACGCATCTGGGCATTCACAGGACGAGCCTCAACAATGTACGCCGACGTTTCCTATCGGGACGGCGACGGACTCCTCTTCGGCCGAGAATCCGTCGGCCTTTCCGAAGACGCAATGAATCACCCCCGCATCGAAGATCGCGTCCGCATTCACATGCAACCGGGACTCCGCTCTCTCAACCTGGCCAACTCAGCATCGATTGTTCTGTACGAAGCGTGGCGCCAACTCGGTTTCCCAGGAGGAATCTAAAACGACCTCCACACGATATTCCGCTTCACAAAGCACAATCGGCCTCCTCCCCCGTACGTTGGGGCGAGGCTGAAATTTTCACCACCGCTATTTTTACGAACGAGGCCGCTCAACCCGCTCAGCCAACTCCACAATCCGACGCGGATTCGACCTCCACATCCACCCCGTACCAATCATGGAAATAATGAGTGGCAGATAGTAAAAGTCCGCACCCCACCGGCTCCACGCCGAACGAGCCACAATCAGATCGGGCACATCAAAGCCTGCAATACCGATAATGATCGGCGCCGCAATGCTAATACCGATGCTGTAGCCGGCAATAATGCGCATTCTCCTGCCATTGTGCGTCAAGCCCGCCGCACCAACGAAATACACGATTCCCGCAATCAACGCGACAATTTGAGGACCCCACGGGAGGGTGTTCTGGTGATGGAATAGATCAACGATCGCTGTCACTGACACCCAAGCCCCAAGCGCCCAGAACATAGCCATAACAAGACGACCAAGGCCAAGCGCTCGCGGGCGCCTATCTTTCACACTCTTGCCATTGCCGGAAACGTCGGCACCCTCAGAAAGCTGCGGGGATTCATTCATAGGTTGATCATACGTTGCGCCCACCATCATCCTCACTTCGCACGAATGTTCGGTGTGGCCGGTTCCACCTCATCTCATCCGTCTGCGCGCGGACATCATTGCCCGCAAGTGGGACAATAGGCCTAGATGGTTCACAATACTGTTAGCAGAAAACACGACGTAAGGAGTCTCAGACGTGAGCGAACCAGAATACGACATCGTCGTACTGGGCGCCGGATCCGGTGGATACGCCACCGCTTTACGTGCTTCCCAACTGGGAATGAAAGCTGCCTTGATCGATGGAGACAAGGTTGGTGGCACCTGCCTCCACCGCGGTTACATCCCCACGAAGGCTTCTCTGCACGCAGCTCAAACCGCTGACGCTGCCTGCGAATCCGAAACATTCGCCATTCGTTCCACCTTCGAAGGCATCGACATGGCGATAGCCGGTACCTACCGCGATTCAGTCATCACCAAGCTTGACAAGGGCCTTCAGGGGCTGTTGTCCTCGCACAACGTCAAGGTCGTCAAGGGCTGGGGTCGCCTGACTGGTGCCAACACCCTCACCGTTGACGGACGCGACATCACCGCCCGCTACAGAACCGTCGAATACAACCTTGCGGGCAACAGAAAGTCTAATATCCTGAATACCCAAGGCTTCATCAAGCTCGTGAGCGTTGAAAATGGACCGATCGTCGGTTTCCACGGAAATGGCTCTCGCCGGTAAACCCCTGCACGCCCACAACTAGCACACCCGTCTTTCAAGGAGAACATCCATGGCAACCGCAGTAACAATGCCCGCCCTAGGCGAATCCGTCACTGAAGGCACCGTCACCACCTGGCTGAAGAACGTCGGTGACACGATCGCAGCTGACGAACCCATCGTCGAGGTCTCGACCGACAAGGTCGACTCCGAAGTTCCATCCCCCGTGGCGGGTGTGCTGCTCGAGATCCTCGTCCCCGAGGACGAAACCGTCGAGGTCGGCACTACGATCGCAATGATCGGTGACGCATCCGAGGCCACTTCCGCTCCAGCACCTGTAGCCGAAGCTCCCACAGCGCCAGCACCCGTTGCCGAAGCGCCTGTAGCTCCTGCGCCTGCATCACCCATCGCTTCTGCTCCCGCTTCCGGCACCGAGGTCCTCATGCCCGCCCTAGGCGAGTCCGTGACCGAAGGTACCGTCACCACGTGGCTGAAGTCCGTTGGCGACGCCGTTGAAGCTGACGAGCCTCTGCTCGAGGTTTCCACCGACAAGGTCGACTCCGAAGTTCCATCCCCCGCAGCCGGTTTCCTCGCTGAAATCCGCGTCGAGGAAGACCAGACCGTTTCAGTTGGCACCGTTGTCGCCGTCATTTCGTCTGAGGCTCCGGGCGCAGCTCCTGCAGCTCCTGTAGCTCCGGCAGCAGCCACTCCGGCTCCGGTTGCCCCGGCAGCGCCTGTTGCTCCTGTAGCCCCGGCAGCAGCCACTCCGGCTCCGGTTGCCCCGGCAATGCCTGTTGCTCCTGCAGCCCCGACTCCGGTCCCGGCAACCCTCGATCAACTGAGCAATGCTGTTGAAACCGCCGCCCCGACCGGAACCCCGGTCGCATCGCAGACTCCGGCAGCAGTGGCAAACACCGGCTACGTAACCCCGATCGTTCGCAAGCTTGCTCGCGAGGCCAACATTGATCTTGCAACGATCACCGGCACCGGCGTTGGTGGCCGTATCCGTCGCGAAGACATCGAGAATGCTGTTGCAGCCCGCGAAGCTGCCAAGGCTCCTGTTGCCCCGGCACCCGTAGCTTCGGCTCCGACTGCTTCAGCTCCGGTTGCACAGAAGCGTGAACCGTCACCACTACGTGGCACGACCGAGAAGATGTCGCGTCTGCGTCTCACGATCGCTCGTCGCATGATGGAGTCCCTGCAGAACTCTGCTCAGCTGACGACCGTGGTCGAGGTTGACGTCACCAAGGTTGCAGCTCTGCGTGCACGCTCGAAGGATGCCTTCATCGCCAAGCACAACACCAAGCTGACCTTCCTGCCCTTCTTCGTGAAGGCCGCAACCGAGGCTCTTCAGTTCCACCCGAAGATCAACGCAACCATTGATGACAACAAGGTCACCTACTTCGACCATGAGCACATCGGTATTGCAGTTGATACCCCGCGTGGCCTGCTGGTTCCGGTGATCAAGGATGCGGGCACCAAGGACATCCCGGGTATCGCAGCTTCGATCAACGATCTTGCCGCTCGTACCCGCGACGCCAAGGTTGGTCCGGAAGAACTCACCGGTTCCACCTTCACGATCACGAACACCGGTTCCGGTGGCGCACTGTTCGATACTCCGGTTCTGAACTCGCCCGAGACCGCAATCATGGGTGTTGGCACGATCGTGAAGCGTCCGATGGTTGTCAAGGCAGCCGACGGTTCCGAGTCCGTTGCGATCCGCTCGATGGTGTACTTGTCGCTGTCGTACGATCACCGCCTGGTTGACGGTGGCGACGCGGCTCGTTACCTCATGGAGGTCAAGAAGCGCCTTGAAGAAGCAAACTTCGACGCTGACCTTGCTCTCTGAGTAGAACCAATCTGGCAAAGTAATCTGCCGATCTGACGTTCAGGCACCCCCAGTTCGTGCCGGGAAACCGGTGGGAACTGGGGGTTTACCAGATCCGCCTAAGGGTCTTGCTGAGCGGTTCGTGAAACTCGTCCCGTCAGACGCATAAAAGTCATCACTACGTCTTGTGAGCTACTAGCAGGAAGAGTCACACACTTTGCCCCTTCGCAGCGTTGGTATTCACTTTGTGTCACCGTTGCTTCGATTGTGAGCTCCGTGTCCGAACAGTGTGGTTGGTTGACCACGTGCGATTCGGATTCCAGATGTTTAACGAACGCATCAAAGCGGCGAAGGGTTGCAATCTTTTCAGCTTCGGCTCGAAGAGCATCCCCTTCCATAAAATTGTCCAGGTCAGCGATATTACGATCCATCACTGCTTGATCTCGCGCATGCATAAAAGTGGAGACGATGTCGTTCGCCTGGCTGACGTCGGGGCAGCCATCGATTGCGAAGTCGTCGATCGAAGCAACCTGATTGCGACCAAATGGTTGGATTCCTTGTCCCAGGTCCATTCCCTTCATCGGATCTGCCGGCTTAGTTTCTTCTTGAGTCTCTCCCGATTGCCTATTTTCACTCAGTGGCGCAGATTGCGTGGCATCTGGATGTCGAGATCGTTCAATACCCCCACTCGAGGGCACCGACTGCGCCTTAATTCCGCCCGTTGTGAAGGACGCGTTTGATAGTGTGGGCGGCCTCGTCATTCCATAGATGACGCTAAGGAGAACGATGATGATCCCCGCCAGCGCACCGCGTCGCCACCCCTGAGTCGCTGGCAATCCCCGTGGATGTTTATCGAGAAGGTGTTCCTTTCGCCACGTGACTACATCGTTCCTCTGAGACGGATTATCACAGCGTGAATCAGCTGTCTGTTGTAGCGGGCGTTGCTCGACGCGCGTGGGGTTAAGTCCGAGTGGATCAATATTCAATGCGCATGCGATGGCTTCAACTCCGGCATCGTCACTGCGCTGGTCCTTTGTTGCAGACAGAGAAAAACCGGGGGTTCCTTCACCGGCCTGCGCGGGAATGGCAATATCAATCAGCGTCGCATGAAAATCACTGCTGACAACAATGTTTGATGGCGCAATATCGGTATGGATAATTCCCCTATCATGTAGCGCACAAACGCCAGCACGCACATCGGCGACGATACGTCGGCGCTGGTTGTCGTTCAGTTGCTGACCGCTATCGAGTAGCGCCTGCAAGGTTTGCCCGGCGTACCGACGCTGAGAAAGACTCACGCGACCATCCGGCTGGGACGATATTTCCACCAGCTCTGCCACATTCGGGTGCACGAGGCCACGCCATGCAATCCAACGCTGCATCTGATCACGCGCGATATCAGAGCTATATACGCTGATCAACAGTGCTTCATTGTCACGAGTGACCTCCCACAGCGGACCGTTGGAGGTCATAAATGCAATCGTTCCAAGGCGATCTGAATGCATAGTCATAGCCGCATTGTGCGGTCCAGATTTCTTGAAAGCGACCGGCCTTGCCTAAGCTTGTGGATAACTGCGATCCCATGCATTGGAATATCGCCATTACAGGTAGAATAGGTTCGCTATGAGTGAGAACACTGCCCCCAAGAAGCGTCGCTGGTACCACAACCTCGCGGACGCATACCGTATTACAAAGCGCTCCTATCCGTGGATCGGATGGGCACTTGCCGGAGCATGGATCCTAACGATCTGTCTTGCACTGGCGATCGCCGCCCTGATGCACGCGAACTACATTGTCTGGGCAATTCTGGGCGTTTTGGTAGGTAGCACGATCGCGATGTCACTGCTGTCGTTCTTGGTGCGTCGTGCTCTATACGATCAGATCGATGGCACTGTCGGCTCTGTCTACGCTGTTTTGTCGCAGATCAAGTCCGGTTGGATCATTCCCGAACAGCCGATTAACGTCACGCGCGAGCAGGATGTTATCTGGCGAATTATCGGTCGCGCCGGTGTTGTTCTTATTTCCGAAGGTCCTTCCAGCCACGTTCAGCCACTTCTTTCAGCTGAGCGTAAGAAGGTTCAACGCGTTGTGAAGAACGTTCCTGTTCACGTTATCCAGACTGGCCACGATGAAGGCCAGCTGGAACTTGCGAAGCTGCAGGGCAAGTTGCGTGGTTTCAAGAAGATTCTGACGAAGGAAGAGGTTCCTGCCGTTTCGAATCGTTTGAATGCGTTGCAGTCCAATGCTCTGCCGATTCCCAAGGGAATTGATCCGATGAAGGCTCGCCCGAACCGCAGGGCGATGCGCGGCCGCTGAGAGTTTCGACTCAAATACCGAGACACCCCTATGCATAATATGCATAGGGGTGCATACTTATATGCGTAGAGAGAAAATCTCCGAAAGGTACTCCCATGCGCAAGCTTCCTGCAGCACTCCTCCTGACTGCTACCGCATCGATGGCACTCGCCGCATGCTCCGACCCGTCAACCTCTTCGACTTCTCAGTCCGCTGAGGGGGCAGTATCGGCCACCGCGATTGAATCATTCGACACCTCGTCGATCGAAACCGTCGATGAAATCGCCGCTCTGGTCCCCGTCGCAGTCAAGGAACGAAATATCCTACGTAACGGCACATCCGCTGACTACGCCCCCGCCGAGTTCCGCGCTGAAGACGGTCAGACCCCCGTTGGCTACGACATTGATATCGTCAAGGCTCTGGCAAAGGTGATGGGTCTTGAAGAAGGCACCACGACTCACGCAGAGTTTCCGACCATCATCCCGGGTCTCGGTTCCAAGTTTGATATCGGCGCTTCTTCCTTCACCATCACCGAAGAGCGTCTTGCTCAGACCAACATGATCTCCTACGTCGAGGTCGGCTCCGCATACGCTGTCGCTCAAGGCAACCCGAAGAACTTCGATCCCGCCAACGCTTGCGGCACCACAATCGGCGTTCAGAACGGCACGTACCAGCAGGAATACGCTGAGCATCTGTCCGAAGAATGCGTTGCTGGTGGCAACGAAGCAATCAAGATTATGCCCCTCGACCTTCAGACCGACATTGCAACCAAGGTCATCGGCGGCCAGTACGACGCCACTCTGGCTGACTCCACCGTAATCGGCTACACGGTTGAACTCTCCGGTGGCAAGCTCGAGCAGGTTGGTGACGTCATCGAGGCCGAGCCTCAGGGTATTGCTGTCGCCAAGAACGACACTGAACTGGCCAACGCAATCCAAAAGGCCATGCAGTACCTAATGGATAACGGCTACCTGACCAAGATTCTCGCAGTCTACGGCGCCGAGGATGCCGGTCTCACCACGGCCGAACTGAACCCCGGCCTCTGATTTGAACTCAACGTATGGGGCTCGCACCATATGGCGCGAGCCCCATACTGAGCAAGGTAAACATATGGCACACGTTAAAGACGGCATCACCCTCATTGATGCAAAACCGGTACCGCGGCCCGGACGGTGGATCAGCGCAGTGATCGTTGCGATCTTTGCTCTGCTCCTCGCCACGGGTTTCATTACCAATGACAACTACCAGTGGGATGTCGTTGGCAAATGGCTTTTCTCGAAGACGATCGTTTCAGGCGTTGTATACACGTTGATTCTGACTGTCATCGCGATGACAATTGGCACGATCCTCGCCATCACGTTTGCGATTATGCGCCAGTCGATTAACCCGGTTCTACGCTGGGTTGCCACAGCCTATATTTGGTTCTTTAGAGGTACCCCGATCTACACGCAGTTGATCTTCTGGTCACTGCTACCCACGCTGTACCCGCAGATTGAGCTTGGCATTCCGTTTGCTCCACCGTTCGTTTCCTTCGACACGGCAACGTACTTCACACCGTTCTGGATGGCGTTCATCGGTCTGGGACTCAACGAAGGCGCTTACCTTGCTGAGATTATTCGCGCCGGCTTACTGTCTGTTGATAAGGGTCAGTGGGAGGCTGCCACCGCTCTTGGTATGCCTCGTTCGATGATTTTCCGTCGCATTATTTTGCCCCAGGCGATGCGCGTGATTGTCCCGCCGATCGGCAACGAAACGATTTCCATGTTGAAGACGACATCGCTTGTTTCGGCGATTCCGTTCACGTTGGAACTGACGTTCGTTGCATCGACAAAGGGCCAGTCCCTGTTCCAGCCGGTTCCGCTGTTGATTGCGGCTGCTCTTTGGTACCTGTTCATCACGAGCATTTTGATGTGGATCCAGGCACACATTGAACGTTACTTCGGTAAGGGCTTTGATCGTCGCGATAACGCGACCGCTTCAACCTCGACTCAATTCTTGGATGTGACACCGTGAAATCTTCAACTCCTATGGTGAGCGTCAAAGGCGTCCACAAGTTCTTTGGTGACCTTCACGTGCTCAAGGGCATTGATCTTGAGATCGCGTCCGGCGAGGTGTGCGTAATTCTGGGTCCGTCGGGTTCAGGGAAGTCGACGTTGCTCCGTTGCCTGAATCAGCTCGAAGAGATTAGTGCTGGTGAAGTGAGCGTTGATGGCGAGCTTCTCGGATACCGCAGGGACGATGCTGGCCAGTTGCACGAGCTGGCTGACAAGGTCATCGCCGCCCAGCGTTCGCGCATTGGCATGGTATTCCAGCGTTTCAACCTGTTCCCGCATAAGACTGCGTTGGAAAACGTCATGGAAGCACCGATCCATGTTGCGAAGGTGGATAAGGCAACGGCGAAACAGCGTGCGCTTGAACTGCTTGAACGCGTCGGATTGTCGGATCGTGCGGATCACTATCCCTCGGAGCTTTCCGGTGGTCAACAGCAGCGTGTGGCGATTGCTCGCGCTCTGGCGATGGATCCGGAGATCATGCTTTTCGACGAACCAACATCGGCGCTTGACCCCGAACTGGTGGGCGAAGTTCTGCAGGTCATGAAGGATCTTGCACAGTCGGGCATGACGATGGCTGTAGTTACGCACGAAATTGGTTTCGCACGTGAGGTCGCTGACACGGTTGTCTTCATGGATGAGGGAGTTATCGTCGAGGCTGGTAGCCCCGCTGACGTGATCGACAATCCGCAAGAACAGCGAACAAAGGAATTCTTCTCGAAGGTGCTCTGACACGGTGTACGAGGCTCCTGCTTCACACACGATCCTGAGATGGGTGTGGGCCCAGCGAAATCGCTGGGCCCACACCCATATGTGCTACGCAGGGCAGTCAGCCAGCGCGTAGCAATGTCAGATCAGGTGAGGGTGACGAGATCAAGGTAAGAGTCATCCCAGAGATCCTCGTCCCCATCCGGGAGTAACAGAACACGATCGGGATTCAACGCGGTGACAGCGCCCGGGTCGTGTGTCACCAGAACGACCGCACCTTCATACGTGTCGAGTGCATTCAAGACCTCTTCGCGAGACGCAGGGTCGAGGTTATTCGTCGGCTCGTCAAGGAGAAGGACATTCGCGCCGGAAACAACGAGTGTTGCCAGAGCGAGACGGGTCTTCTCACCACCGGATAAAACGGACGTCGGCTTGTCTGCATCGTCACCCGAGAAGAGGAAGTGACCAAGGACGTTGCGGACGTGAGTATCGTCAAGGTTCGGCGCAGCATCAACCATGTTCTGGAAAACAGTCTTGGAATTATCCAAGGTTTCATGTTCCTGCGCGTAGTAGCCGAGTTTCAACCCGTGCCCCGCAACAATCGCGCCACAATCAGGTTCACTGATGCCACCGAGGATTCGTAGCAGGGTGGTCTTACCGGCACCGTTTAAACCGAGGACAACAACCTTTGCTCCCTTATCGATTGCAAGATCAACACCGGTAAACACTTCCAACGATCCAAAGGACTTCGACAGGCCTTCGCCAGTCAGCGGGACTCGGCCACATGGAAGAGGCTCTGGAAAACGTAGACGCGCCACCTTTTCCTGAACTTCCTCGCTACCCGCCTGAGCAAAAAGCTCTTCAGCGCGTCGTAGCATCTGTTGAGCTGCCACTGCCTTTGTGGCCTTCGCACGCATTTTTTCGCCCTGGGCCTTCAGCTGTTCAGCCTTCTTCAAAGCGGTTGCGCGTTCCTTGCGACGACGGCGTTCGTCTTCTTCGCGTTGCTTCAGGTAGGCATCCCAGCCCAGGTGATAGATATCGACCTCGGCACGGTTCGCATCCAAGTAGAAGACCTGGTTGACGGTCTCCCCCAGCAACTTTACGTCGTGGGAAATCATCATGACGCCACCGGGGAATGTCTTGATCCAGTCACGCAACCACATGATCGAATCGTGATCCAAGTGGTTTGTGGGCTCGTCAAGGAGAAGCACGTCAGCTCCGGAGAATAGGACGCGTGCGAGTTCAACACGTCGGCGCTGACCGCCAGATAGAGTGTCGAGGCTCTGTTCAAGGACACGATCTTCGAGGCCCAGTGAGTGGGCAATCTGTGCCGCTTCAGCGTTCGCGGCCCAGCCGCCCTCGTTCGTGAATGCCTGATCGAGTCGCACGTAGCGCTCCATCGCTTTCACTTGGCGATTGCCCTCAGTCGTTGACATCTCGTGTTCGGCTTTACGGATCTTTGCGATGATCTGGTCGATTCCACGCACCGAGATAATGCGTTCGCGAGCAGTGAGGGACTGATCACCGATGTGAGTGTCCTGAGCGAGGTACCCGATCTTTCCGTTGTTCGTAATCGTGCCGGAGTACTCAGCAGCACCATGATCTGATTCGCCGGCAAGAAGACGCATGGTCGTCGTCTTTCCCGCACCATTGCGACCGACAAGACCGATACGCATTCCCTTATCGATCCTGAAGGACACGTTCTTCACAAGGTCTCTTGGCCCAATGCTGAGGGAGAAGTCTTGTACGTTGATCACCCGACAATTTTAGTGGTTGTGGGCAGGTACACCCTACTCAAATAAGGTGATACGCCCTACGGGCAGGCACAATTGAAGGCGTACATCTGAAACAGAGGTAGGGGTATTTCATTGACTTCGCCAGAAGAATCAGCACGCACACCAAAGATCTTCGACATTATTGCCGTGATGTTTGTGGCTTTCCTTCTCATTTCGAATATTGCGGGCACCAAGGTCACGGCGCTTGATGCGGGACCGATCCATCTTGTTTTCGACGGTGGAGCAATCCTTTTCCCGCTGACCTATGTTCTGGGCGATGTCTTGTCCGAGGTCTACGGTTTCCGTCGTGCTCGTCGCGTCATCGTCCTCGGATTCGTCGCATCAGTACTGGCCTCACTCACCTTCCTCCTTGTTCAGGTCGCACCGGTTGGCCCCGGCTACGATAATCAGGCTGCGTTCGAAGCGGTCCTTGGATTCGTGCCTCGTATCGTGGCCGCCTCGATCATCGGCTACCTAGCAGGCCAACTGATCAACGCGCTGGTCCTCGTGAAAATTCGCGAACGCTGGGGTGCGGATCACCTGTGGGCACGCCTCGTCGGTTCCACCGTCGTCGGCGAGCTTTTCGACACCGTCCTCTTCTGCACGATCGCCTTCATCGGTGTCATTCCAGGGGCCGAATTCGCAAATTACATCATCACCGGATACGTCTACAAGGTGGGCGTTGAAATCGTCCTCCTGCCCATTACTTACCGTGTCATTGCCTTCGTCCGTAATCGCGAAGGTCTAACGTCGAACGAGGTTCTTGCCGCATGAGTGAACAATGGCTTGCTGCTCCCCCATCCGATGAACGCCCTCTGGGGGCTAAACCCGGTTCACCGGACCGTGGCTTCGATGTGGGGTCGCGTCTGGAAAGTGGACGCGGTCTCGGGCGTACTGGAATCCTGCACACCGCCCACGGCGATATTCGCACCCCCGCGTTCATTCCCGTCGGAACGAAAGCGAATGTAAAAGCGCTCGTCCCCGAGATGGTCGCGGACTTGGGTGCCCAGGCGGTACTCGCGAACGCTTACCACCTGTATTTACAGCCCGGCTCTGACCTCGTTGACGAGGCCGGCGGACTCGGCGAATTCATGAACTGGCCAGGACCCACCTACACGGACTCCGGCGGCTTCCAGGTTCTTTCGCTGGGTGCTGGTTTCAAGAAGGTGCTCTCCCAAGAGTTTTCCGGTGCAGCCGACCCGAACGACCCGAAGCTCCACATGCAGGCCGTGAAAGCATCCACTGCAGTCGTGGACGATGACGGTGTCGTGTTCAGCTCGCACATCGACGGTACGAAGCACCGCTTCACCGCTGAAGTATCGATGAACATTCAGCATCAGTTGGGCTCAGACATCATGTTTGCTTTCGATGAGCTGACCAGCCTGCTCCACCCGCGTTCCTACCAGGAAACGTCGCTGGAGCGCACGCATCAGTGGGCGAGGCGCTGCCTGCGCGAACACGCACGCCTGACCAAAGTGCGTGCAAACAAGCCGTATCAGCAGCTCTGGGGCGTCATCCAGGGCGCTCAGTACGAGGATCTGCGTAGGCTCGCAGCCCGCACAATGAACGATATGGATGAAGACGGCACGCGTTTCGATGGTTTCGGAATCGGTGGTGCCCTAGAGAAGGAAAACCTCGGCACGATTGTGTCGTGGGTCAGCGAAGAACTCGACGAGGATCGTCCGCGTCACCTGCTGGGTATATCCGAACCTGACGATTTCTTCCGAGGTGTTGAGGCGGGCGCCGATACGTTTGACTGCGTGAATCCATCGCGCGTTGCCCGTAACGCTGCCATCTACTCCCCCAATGGGCGTTTCAACATTACGAATGCTCGATTCAAGAGGGATTTCAACCCGATGGTCGAAGGTTGTGGCTGCTACACGTGCACGCACTACAGTGCCGCCTACGTTCATCACCTGTTCAAGGCACACGAAATCCTTGCCTCTACCCTGGCTACGATCCACAACGAGTGGTTCACCGTCCGACTGGTTGATGCGATTCGTGATTCCATCGACAACGGTAACTTTGAAGTCTTCCGCGCAGATATGTTGGGTAAATACGCAGGGGGGTCAACGAGGGTGGTGCACTCATGAGTTTCAACGAACAAGTACGGTCGGATTCTGGTCGTCTCAGGTCCCGTGGTGGGCGCTGAGTAGCCGATATCGGTGCGATCCATTGGTTTGGTGTTGGACGCAGTCTGAACCGAGCAACTGAGTGCCCGCCAGACCGTCTGATCCCCTTCCTCAGTGCACCAAAGCCGGTACTCATACGTGAGTGCCGGCTTCATGCTTCCTCAACTAGACGTTCCTCGTGAAGAACTCTTCAAGGGAGCTCCCTTCGGAGCGGATCGTTGATGGGCTTCCGACGCCGACAATCCGACCGCGGTCAAGAAGCACGATCTGATCTGCGCCATCGATCAGGTCAAGACGATGCGTTACTTCGATGATCGTCATATCCAAGGTGTCAAGGTTGTGACGAATCCGGGCTTCCAACTCAGAGTTCAGCTGTGCGGTTGCTTCATCGAGGATCAGAATCTTCGGGTTCATCACCAGTGCGCGTGCAAGACTAAGACGCTGGACTTGGCCACCGGACAGAGCGCTACCTCCCTGAGCGACGCGCGTATGAAGCCCCTGTGGCATCGCTCGTACTTCATCAGCAACGCATGCACATTCAAGAGCACGCCAAACCTGTTCATCACTGGCGTTCGGCGCACCCAGAGCGACATTGTCGCGAATAGTCGTGTTGAGCAATTGGTTCTTCTGCGAAACAGCGACCACGCTGTGTCTCAAACTATCCAAAGTGAACGTTGAAACATCGATGCCGTCGATCAGAACGCGCCCCGAATCGGGGTTGTCGTAGCGTAACACCATTGTCATTACCGTTGATTTTCCAGACCCTGATGGTCCAGCCAATACAACGTGTCCGCCACTTTTGACCGAAATAGTGACATCTTTCAGAGCAGGGGCGCTCACTGACGGGTATGTGTAAGTAACGTTCTCGAAAGTGAGCGTCGGAGCATGGTCAAGGGTGAGTTCCTCATCGCCGTCATCCACATTCGCGGGCGCATGGCATATTTCCCAGAGACGGCGCGCAGCAGAAAGTGAATGATCCAGATATCCGGTCGCATCTTCAACGCCACGAGGCCCTTCAAAAAGACGTAGCGTTCCAGCGGTCAGAATCGCGACGATGACGGGAGAATAGCCGGCATTCATTGCTGACCAGGCGATTGCGAGAGTACTGATAAGTGTGAGTGCAGCATTCAACGCGCGACGCAACGCATTAGCGCGTTTGGCAACACTCGCCGACGATGAGATACGAAAGCCGATAGCGTCCATCTCTTCAAGGCGTTCATTCACACGCCCATATCCCACTACCTCTTCAGCGCCAAAGACAGAATCCGTGACGTGCTGAGCCAGGTGCCGGCGAAGTTCAAGTGTGTGTTTGGTTGCCTCGAGTGAGCTCCTTGCCCCCAGGAACGGGACAACCGCAAGAGCAATCAGGAGGCACAGTGCCGGAACAGCGACGATCTGCCATCCCCAAACAATGCCAGCACCGATAAGAAATACGGGCGGAACGATAATGGCTGAAACGACCGGCGCGAACGTGTGAGCATACACGACTTCAATCCGGTCAACGTCGCGCGTCAGTGACGCTAGGACATCGCCACTCTTCGAACGCAACACAATCCCGGGGGCCTTTGGCCACAGTCGCGAAAACACCATCGTGCGCAGTAGTTCCAGCGCCTTGAAAGCGACGTAATGACCGGTGAATTGCTCGCAGTAGTAGGCGCTAGCTTTGATCAGGGCAACAACGACTAGCCAGAACAGGATCGTGGCACATTTTCCATTTCCCGCCACCACTGCGACGAGTCCCCCTGCCCCCAGGGCAAAGAGCACAATATCCATTGACAGATTGACGAGGCGGAAAAGGGTGCTGACATAGAGGGGCTTGTGGACGTCTCGCGTATGCGAAGTCAGCCATTTCACCAGCTGAAGAACGCTCGGCTGTGATTCCATCAGAGAACCTCCTGGCCAATTGTGTGTTCGTTTGCATTCACGCGGTGCAGTTCCCCTTGGCGCATCTCATACACTAAGTCAGCAAGTGCAAGCAGAGCCTTACGGTGTGTCACCACCACAATCGTCCACTCTCGTCCAAGTTCAGAAATCGCTCGAATAATCTTCTTCTCGGATTCAATATCAACCTGAGACGTGGGCTCATCGAGAAGCAGAATTGTGCGTCCGGATAAAAGAGCCCGAGCAATCGAGATTCGTTGCGCTTGCCCACCAGAGATCAGCCCACCCTGCTCTCCAATCTGGGTATGAAGGCCTTCGGGCATCCGCTCAATCTCATCAGCTACCTGCGCTTGTTTCAAGGCCTGCCACATCTCTTCTTCGCTGGCATGGGGGCGTGCAAGACGTAAGTTGTCAGCGATCGAACCGGTGAAAAGCCAGGTTGATTGCGCAACCGAGGCGCTTAAAGCGTGCGCCTGATCGATCGACAGAGATGCCAAAGAGTTGCCCGAAACAGCAACGGAGCCGGACTGGGGTCTCAAGTCACCGCGTAGCAGGCGAAGAAGAGTAGTCTTGCCCCCGCCCGAACGACCGATGATTGCCACGCGATGACCAGCTGGGACCTTCAAAGAGACCTCGTGCAACACTTCACCGCGACCATAGTCGTAGGAAACAGCATCAACACTGATCGATCCGTCGTTCGCGATCGAAGCGTGGCTGACGACATGGGAGGCGCGGTCATGGGTCGCTTTGTAACGCCCGATTGCTTTCTGCGATGCAATACCGCCCATTCCGATGTAGAAGAAGCCGGCGACCTGCACCAAGGGTTCGACGAGCAGTACGGTCAGAAGCATCGTTGCGATCGCTTGTCCGAGGTCGACAGCACCCGCATTAAATCGTGCGATTGTCAGTGCAGTCGTGGCACAGATCAGGATCAGCGAGAACAACCCGTCTAGAACAATGATGACGATCTGGTTTCCTGCCAGCAATTTCATGATTGCGCTTCGGTTTTTCTCGCCCTGAACGCGCAGATCCTCTTCAATTCGTGGGCCAGCCCCGAACAGACGAATAGTGATGAGATTTCGGATCGCATCAAGATAACGGCCAGCCAGTTGGCCTCGTTGCTTTCGCGAATCCGATGAACGCTGACGGAAAAGCTTCTGGAAGCCACCAAGCAGCAAAGGAATCAGCGGGCAAAGCATCATGATTCCCAGCCCCAGAACCCAGTCAAAAGCAACGGCGACAAATCCGAGAGTGAGGAACGGCGCCACAATCGTCGCGATCGTCGGGCCCAAGTAGACCTGGCGAAATTCAGTGACACGTTCCGTATTGTCGGTTGCCAGCTGAACAACATGCGCTTGATCAGATGCTTCTTCACTGGTTGAGCTGAACACACGCATCAGAAGATCGCGACGAATACGTTTTTCTTCCGCACGGGCGACCTTGCCACCATATACGATTTCAACGCCGGCGAAGGTCGCAACGAAAAGACAGGCGATGATCGGAATAAGAAGCGAAATAGTACGACCGCCAGTCGCATAGTTCCCAATTTGGATTCCAAGCCACACAAGGACGACTCCGAACGCAATCAGATATCCCAATCGCAAGGCGGCGACAATAATCGAATCACGGCGTCCACGGTCGGTGATGACCGAGTTTTTTATCTGTTTCATTTCATCAATCCGATATGAGGCTCAGGAAATAACGACTCAACGGCTGTTATTCTCCGACGACGACCATGACCGAGTGCGGGGCAAGAGCAACGTGCCCCGTGCACGTATTACCACTGATGACATCTAATCCATGAACGTTGGAGAGTTCTGCCATCGTGCTACCGTGATTCACAATAAACGTCATGTGAGCGCGTTGGACGACTTCGATACCGCGCGGGAATTGTAGGTTCGTTGGCCGGATACGCGCATGAACGCTGATGAGTCTGAGCAGTGTTGCTCGGGTGAATGCATCAAGATCAGCGCCGACAAGCCACACGTTTCCGCCCGCTTCCCCGTGTGCGTTTGCGACGGCACGTTTGGTGATGATCGGGCGACCATCAAGCTCACTGAGTGGATCATCAACGCTCGCTAACGTGGTGGTCGAGTCACCCGGGGTGAAGACACGTGCCCAGTTTGCTGCGCGCAATGCTGGCCGAGGCTCATTCATCAGTTGACGTGTTCGTTCAAGGCTCGGATCAGTCGCGGTAAGTTTCAGGGGAGCAGTCGAAGTCTTCAGATGCGTTCCGGCATGCTTGAGTGATGGTTCTGTGAGGCGACCGACGAGGTGCCACGTTGCATCATTGGCTTCGTCGAGCCCCTGAAGGTGAGACTCCCCCTCGAACTGAACTCCGGCGGTCTTCACGAAAGCGGAATCTGAAGGTTGCGTGGTTGAAGGAGCAATAAGGAGGACCTGGTTGCCGCTTTCTGCTAGGTGCTCGATCGTGCTGTGAGGCAAGGTGTTCGTCTGATTCGCGTCGATGATGATAAGAGATTCGAAGATCGCCTGGTCGATATCGGTGAGCACGCGAACGCCGTACCCTTGCTCCCATGCGGTTCTCTGCCACGTAGAAAAATTCGTGAAGGCTGGGCGTCTGTCGTATGAGTCAGAGTCAACCAGAATCGCGATTTGAGTTGTGGGCGGGACATCATCGACAGCGGACAGGTAGTCAACCAGATGTGACAGGGGTTCTTCCTCAATGTCGATGCTGGAACGAACAGCTGAAGAAGTCGCTCCCGATGCAAACATCTGAACAATGTCAAAAGTGCGGGCGACTAATGTGGTATTGGCTCCCATTCGTCGCCTCCCCTGTTGATTCATACAGTCAAGTTTTGATGACTTAACTATATTGACCGATCGCGATATTTCCTGAGGTCATCCTACGCGGTTGTGAATAACGAGGATGCCTTGAACCACTCCATGACCGTCGTATCCAACTGCGTGTTCGGCCCCGGTGTACACACGAGTGTGCCCCTCGTGCGCGAATAATTATCGCACGAGGGGCACACCCAGCCTCATCTGACCTGTGGGATGACCAGACATACTAGACGGTCGCTGAATGATGCTCTGCTTTCGTAGCCTGAGCGCCACGCCTCCGGAAAGAAGCAGAAGCGAACCTGCCATGATCCCTGCCATCCCTTAATCGGCGTGTCCTCAACCGTGCCGGCGTCGCGAGTCCACCACTGATCACGCTCAGACGTTGAAACCAGCTCAGACGTTGAAACCAATTGCGCGGAGTTGCTCACGACCATCCGGAGTAATACGATCCGGCCCCCACGGTGGCATCCACACCCAAGAAATAGTCACTTCAGGCGTCAATGCGGAAAGAACGGACTGTGCCTGACGCTCGATGACATCCGTCAGCGGGCAGGCAGCAGAGGTCAGTGTCATATCGAGAACAACTGTGTCGTTCTCAGCAATGTTCACGCCGTAGACCAGTCCAAGGTCAACGATGTTAATGCCAAGTTCAGGATCGATGACGTCTTTGAGTGCTTCGAGGATATCTTCACCCTTCAAAGAACCGTTTTCAACGATGTCTGTGCCGTCAATCTGGCGAACATTCTCAGACTGTTCGTGTGCCGGTGGTGCGCCGAAACGCTGCTCCACAGGCTCCGGAGCTGCCATGGGGTTATTCATTTATTACCTCCTGCGATGTCGGTTCCGAGCTGTGCAAGCGCGTCACGCAAGGCATACCAGCCGAGCAGTGCACACTTCACGCGATTGGCAAACTGAGAAGTGGATTCAAGAGCCGCTGCATCCCCCAAAGCATCAAGGACTTCGTCGGGCACTCCCCTGTTCCTCGAATGCATCATCGATTCCATGGACGCATATGCTATGCGTGCTTCCTCAATCGAGTGGTTCGCGACCAGGTCGTTCAGCATGGACAGAGATGCTTGAGAAATCGAGCAACCATCGCCATCCCACACAAGCTTTTCAATCGAGCCGTCGTTAGCGAGAGTAACGCCAAGGGTTACTTCGTCGCCGCACGTGGGGTTTACTTGGTGCGACGAGGCCGCAACCTCTTCCACATCGCCTCGGCCGTGTTTGGCGCGGGCATGATCCAAGATGACCTGCTGATAGAGCTGATCCAAGCTTGACATCAGAATCCTCCGAAAAACTCTCTCACGCGTCCAAGGGATGCGACCAGACGATCGATTTCTTCTTCAGTCGTCGACACTGCAACGGATGCTCGTGCGGACGATCGAACAGAGAAGAACGTATGAAGTGGGATCGCGCAATGATGACCGACACGAATCGCGATATCATCAGCATCCAAAATCTGACCGACATCGTGCGGATGGACACCATCGACTGCGAATGCCACGACGCCCACACGATCCACATCGGTTGTTGGGCCAAGGACTTTCACACCGTCGAGTGAGGCAACCCCATCAAGCAGACGCTGCGTTAGGGCTTTCTCATGGGCGTGTACGCGATCCATACCAATAGCGCTCAGGTATTCAAGCGCAGCCGTCCAACCTGCGATTTGAGCTACGGGCTGAGATCCCGCTTCAAACCGTTCGGGAGCGGGCATGTACGTCGATTCCTCCATCGTCACGTATTCGATCATTGATCCGCCGGTCAAAACCGGAGGCATCATGTCGAGGAGTTCCCGCCTGCCCCACAACGCACCGACGCCGGTAGGACCAAGCATCTTGTGCGATGACATGACAGCAAAATCCACGTCCATGGCACGAACATCAATCGCCATATGCGCGCTCGACTGACAGGTATCAGCCAAAACAAGAGCTCCGACACTGCGTGCCTTTGCGACAATCGCATCGACGGGAGAGATCGCGCCCGTCACGTTCGACACGTGAGTGAAAGCAACCAGCTTAGTGTTGGGCGTAATGACGTCGAGTGTCTCAAGGTCAATGCGACCGTCAGGAGTCAGATCCAGCCATTTGAGTTCAGCGCCGGTTCGTGCGCACAATTCCTGCCACGGAACGAGGTTCGCATGGTGTTCTGAGCGAGTGGTGACGATCGTGTCTCCTGGCCCAATTCTCAGTGGAGTCGAAGCCGTGCCTCCACGGCCAACAGACGCATGACCGATAGACAGAGCAACAAGGTTGATGGCTTCGGTCGCGTTCTTGGTCCACACGATCTCATCGCTGCGCCCACCGATAAACGAGGCGAGCGCACTACGTCCGTCTTCGAACGCGCTGGTCGCTTCGTCCCCCAAAATATGGGTTCCGCGGTGAACAGCAGCATTCGAACGACGGTAGAAATTCGCTTCCGCATCAATGACGCTGGCAGGCTTTTGAGACGTTGCAGAGGCATCAAGGTACGCGATCGGCTTCCCTCCGCGCCCCAGTCGAGCGAGAATCGGGAAATCCGAACGGATAGCTTCGAGCTCTACAGCGCTAAAGTCTGCTCCGAGAAGCGAATTCATGTTGATCAGAGACCCAGGTACTTGTCGTAGCCTTCTTCTTCAAGCTGGTCAGCAAGCTCGGGGCCTCCTTCGGCGGCAACATGGCCGTTCACGAAGACGTGAACGTGGCTCGGCTTGATGTAGCGAAGAATGCGCGTGTAGTGAGTGATCAGCATGACGCCACAGCCGGTGGTGTCATGGACACGGTTCACACCCTCAGACACGATGCGCAGAGCATCGACGTCCAGACCGGAGTCAGTTTCATCCAGGACTGCGAAGGTCGGCTGCAGGAGTTCCATCTGGAGGATCTCAAGACGCTTCTTCTCACCACCGGAGAAACCGACGTTGACGTCACGCTCAGCGAAGTCTTCGTCCATACGCAGGTGCTCCATAGAGGACTTCACGTCCTTGACCCACTGGCGGATCTGCGGTGCTTCACCGTTGATAGCGGTCTTAGCGGTACGCAGGAAGTTGGAAACGGAAACGCCCGCAACCTCAACCGGGTACTGCATGGCCAGGAACAGACCGGCCTTGGCGCGCTCGTCAACGCTCATCTCAGTAATGAGCTTGTCGTCGAGCCATGCTTCGCCCTGGGTGATGGTGTATTCGGGATGGCCGGCGAGTGCATAGGCAAGCGTGGACTTGCCCGAACCGTTCGGCCCCATAATGGCGTGGATTTCACCGGACTTGATGGTCAGATTCACGCCCTTCAAGATCTCCTTGGGGCCGTCAGCGGTTTCAACCGTGACATGCAGATCTTTGATCGTCAAAGTCGACATTGTTTCTCCTTGTCGGCGCGAGGCCGCAATAGTTGGTGCGCCACATGGCGCGCAGGGTCAGTTCGTTCGGGACTTGGCGAGTTCGGCCTCGACGGCCTCCATGAGGTGGTCAACCACCTCGGGCACACCAATCTGATTAATGAGCTCGGCGAAGAAACCACGGACAACAAGACGACGTGCCTCGTGTTCGCTGATTCCTCGGCTCATCAGGTAGAAGAGCTGTTCGTCATCGAAACGGCCGGTTGCGGATGCGTGTCCAGCTCCGCGGATTTCACCGTTTTCAATTTCGAGGTTCGGAACAGAGTCGGCCTTGGCGCCCTCGGTGAGGACCAGGTTGCGGTTCAGTTCGTAGGTGTCGGTGTCGTCGGCTGCTTCCCGGATCAGGCAGTCGCCAATCCACACCGAGTGTGCGCCGTTGCCCTGCAGAGCACCCTTGTAGGTGACTCGCGAGTAGCAGTTCGGCTGGGAGTGGTCAACGAACACGCGGTGCTCGAGGTGCTGACCGCCGTCAACGAAGTACAGGCCCAGCATGTTGAGTTCGCCACCGGGGCCTCGGAAATCAGTATCGGAAGAGATACGGACCAGGTCGCCACCGAAAGTAACAACGATGTGCGTCAGGGAAGCATCCTTGCCCAGTGCCAGTCGGTGGTTTGAGGCGTGCAGTGTGGTGTCATCCCATTCTTGGATTGAAACGAAGGTGACCTTCGAGCCGTCCCCTGCGTTCACTTCGATGGTCTGATTGACAGCTGCTTCTTCAGAGCCACGGTGGTTCAGGATGATCGTCGCTTCGGCAAGTTCGCCGACCT
This sequence comes from Schaalia turicensis ACS-279-V-Col4, assembly GCF_000296505.1. Taxonomy (GTDB): domain Bacteria; phylum Actinomycetota; class Actinomycetes; order Actinomycetales; family Actinomycetaceae; genus Pauljensenia; species Pauljensenia turicensis_A. The sequence goes on along the minus strand of NZ_JH815209.1, from coordinate 17,994 downwards.
CAACGAAGATGTGCTGGGCGCGAGTTCCTTCAACAGCGTCAACGTTCAGACGGATCGGTTCGCTGACCTGCATCTGGGCAGGAACAGAAACAATTGTCGACTCACCATACTGATTCCATGCGACAACCGCTGTGCGATCACCGGGAGCAAGAACAGTACCCAAGCGAGAATCGGAGCGATCAGCCTGTTCAACTGTCACGCATTCAGGAGCCTCAACGGTGACCGGGGCATCACCCTGGTCATAGTTTTCAACCTCAAAAAGACGTTCGATGCGACGCATCGGGGTGAAACGCCAGTCTTCTTCGCGACCGTGCGGGGTCGGGATTGCATCGAGATCGAAGGAAACCGGGCGGTCTGCGCGGCTGGCGTGGCCGCCCTTTTCGACGCCGCCGTGAGAGTGCGCTTTATTCATCACTTCTTGTGTCGTCATATCAGCCGACGGATCCTTCCATCTGCAGTTCGATCAGGCGGTTGAGTTCGAGCGCGTACTCCATCGGGAGTTCCTTCGCGATCGGCTCAACGAAGCCACGAACGATCATTGCCATTGCTTCGTTCTCATCAAGGCCACGGCTCATCAGGTAGAAGAGCTGGTCTGCCGACACCTTCGAAACGGTTGCTTCGTGACCCATTTCGACGTCATCGGTTCGGACGTCAACATAGGGGTAGGTATCGGTACGTGAAACCTTGTCGACAAGAAGCGCGTCGCACAGGACGTTGGACTTCGAGTGCCGTGCGCGGGCGTTGATCTGAACCAGACCGCGGTACGAGGTACGGCCACCGCCACGAGACACGGACTTCGACACGATCGAAGAAGAGGTGTGCGGTGCCATGTGGACCATCTTGGCGCCAGTGTCCTGGTGCTGACCGGGGCCTGCAAAACCGATGGACAATGTCTCTCCACGGGCATGCTCGCCCATGAGGAAGCAGGCGGGGTACTTCATGGTAATCGCGGCACCCATGTTGCCATCGACCCACTCCATAGTTCCGCCTTCTTCGACGATGGCGCGCTGGGTCACGAGGTTCAGAACGTTGGTCGACCAGTTCTGGATCGTCGTGTAGCGAACGCGTGCACCCTTCTTGACGAAGATTTCGATAACACCTGAGTGCAGTGAGTTCTCGTCATAAATCGGCGCGGTGCACCCTTCGACGTAGTGAACGTAGGAGCCCTCATCAGCGATGATCAGCGTACGTTCGAACTGGCCAAGAGCCTCAGTGTTAATGCGGAAGTAGGCCTGAAGCGGGATGTCGACGTGAACGCCTGGTGGCACGTAGACGAAGGAACCACCCGACCAAGCGGCGGTGTTCAGTGCGGAGAACTTATTGTCACCGGAGGGAACAGCTTTGCCGAAGTACTCCTGGAAGATTTCTGGATACTCACGGAGACCCGTGTCGGTATCGAGGAAGATGACACCCTGGCGTTCAAGATCTTCCTGAATCTGCTGGTAGACAACCTCAGACTCGTACTGGGCAGCGACGCCGGAGACCAGGCGATTCTTTTCAGCGTCCGGAATACCCAGACGATCGTAGGTATTGCGAATTTCCTCGGGAAGGTCTTCCCACGCATTCACCTGACGGTCGGTGGGGCTGACGTAGTACTTGAACGTATCGAAGTCGATATCCGAAAGATCCGGGCCCCATGTGGGCATCGGCTTGCGATCGAAGATTTCAAGTGCCTTCAGACGACGTTCACGCATCCACTCCGGCTCATTCTTATGATCCGAGATCGAACGAACAACGTCCGCATTAATGCCGTATTCAGCATTCTTTGAGTACTCGTCGCTATCGCGCCATCCATACTCATACGCGCCAATTGAGTCGATGATTTCATCATCACTCATGTGACGGTCATCGAGGTCAGTGACCTGCGGTGACTGGGTCATAGTGGTGTCAACCTTCCATTCTTAATTTCAAGCACGCTCTACTTACGCCGAGTGGCTCGTGAAGCCGAACGAAGCACGGGTGCGCCCACGGGAATGTGAGTCGTACAGACGTGACCACCGCCGGCAAGAGTTGCAAGCCTCTGAATGTGAACATCAAGAAGTCGACTAAACGCTTGGGTTTCTGCCTCGCAGAGCTGCGGGTAGTCACCGGCAACTTCCTGAATAGGACAGTGCCCTTGGCATAGCTGAATAGCAAAATTGCCATTACCGATGTCTCGAACCGTCGCAGCATAACCGTCTTGAGTCAGTGCATCGGCAAGAGCCTGAGCACGGACCTTCGGGTCTGAGCCAGCTTCGCGCACGATAGGCGCATAGCGACGCTCAATTTCACGCGAACGAGAGGCCGCGAAAGAATCAATCGCTTCCCCACCGCCAACCTGTCCAAGGTAACCGAGGGCTTTGACAGCTAGCTCGGAATATCCGTCAGGCAACTTCGTGTGCGCGTTCGGTGTTGCGACATAGTGACGAGCCGGGCGTCCACGACCGCGCTTTTGCAACTGCGCCGGTTCCATCTCCATGATTTCTTTCGAATCCAACAAGATGGTGATGTGCCTGCGCACGGCTGCGGTAGTCAGCTTAAGAATTCGAGCGATGACGGTTGCAGTCACGGGTCCTTTTTCGACGATCAAATCGAGGACTTGCTCGCGAGTTCGCGCATCGAGCTGTTCGCCCACAAGGCCTCCGATCATCTGTTCACATGGGAATCTATGTCAGAGTCTACGTCCTTTTACGCACAATATGCTTATCGAAATTCAGACGTGTCAAAAACGCCACACGTTTCCTTAGCGCATCCAGGGTGAATCCGCAGGTCGGAGGTTCTTCCAACCACGTGCTCGCGCATTCCAGGTTGCAAGAATTCCAGTTACCGCAGATGGGTTGTGCAACTTGCCAGCAAAGATCATGTCCACAGCGTCATCAAGCTTCACCCAGGAACTCACCATGAGTGCCTCTTCGTCCAGACGTTCGAACTCCTGATCAAGCTCGACCAGATCACGCGCGAGGAAGATACGAAGCGATTCAACAGATCCTCCCGGCGATGTGAAGTAGTCGACCAGAACATCCCATTGATTGGCTTGAAGATCAACTTCTTCAGCCAGTTCTCGCTGGGCGGCACAGACATAGTCTTCCCCTTCGATATCGAGCAATCCCGCGGGAATTTCCCATAGGTTTGCTCGCACCGGATGACGATACTGACGTTCAAGAAGTACCTCTTCGTTGCCAGCTTCGCCCCGCAACGCCACGACAGCGACCGCACCTGGGTGCGTGGTGTACTGGCGAAGGACAGGTTCAGCGTCTTCAATCAGACGAACTTCATCCTCTTCAAGCCCGATGACCCGACCATCCCACAGATGACGGTGTTCAATGACCTCGAATTGAGCTGGAGTGTCGCCTTCGGCCTTCGCCTGAGAGGCCGCAACTTCACGCAAGGTCATTTCGCCGATTCCTCAACGACATGAGTGTCTTGGTTCGACGAGTAGCGTCCCTTGTGGCGTTCCAGGGCAGCGTGGACGAGGCTCGCGAACAGTGGATGCGGGTTCGTCGGACGCGACTTGAACTCCGGGTGAGCCTGGGTCGCCACGTAGTACGGGTGCACGGAACGATCAAGCTCAACGAACTCAACCAGATCACCCGAGGGCGAAGTACCGGAAATATGCAGGCCCGCCGCTTCAAGGCGATCGCGATAGGCGTTGTTGACCTCGTAGCGGTGACGGTGACGTTCGGTCACCTCGGTCGTTCCATACGCCTGAGCAACAATGGAACCTTCGGTGAGTTTTGCAGGGTAAGAGCCAAGGCGCATCGTGCCGCCAAGATCACCTTCGCCGGAAACGATGTCCATCTGGTCGGCCATCGTGGCAACAACCGGATCGGAAGTCTCGGGATCCATCTCCGTCGAAGAAGCGCCAGCCAGACCCAGCATGTTACGCGATGCTTCAATCACCATGCACTGCAAGCCAAGGCAGAGGCCCAGAGTAGGAACGCCGTGTTCACGTGCCCAGCGCAGGGCACCAAGCTTGCCTTCGATGCCTCGTACACCGAAACCGCCGGGGACACAGATCGCATCTACACCGGCAAGTTCACGACTGGCACCTTCGGGCGTCTCGCAACCATCGGACGCGACCCAGCGGATGTCAACGCGAGCATTGTTTGCAAAGCCACCGTGCTTGATGGCTTCCTGAACCGACAGATACGCATCGTGCAGATCAATGTACTTGCCAACCAGGGCAACCTCAACGCGGTACTTCGGGGAATGAACCCGCTCGAGCAAGCCATTCCACTCCGTCCAATCAACATCGCGGAACTGCAATCCAAGACGTTGAACCAAGTAGGCATCAAGTCCCTCACGGTGAAGCGTCGGCGGAACCTCGTAAATCGACGACACATCCTTGCACTCGATGACGGCATCGCGGTCAACGTCGCACATCAGCGCGACCTTGCCCTTAATCCCCTCAGGAAGCGGACGATCCGTGCGCAACACAAGAGCATCGGGAGCAATACCGATCGAACGAAGAGCAGCAACAGAGTGCTGCGTCGGCTTCGTCTTCAGTTCGCCGGCAGCCGGCAGGAACGGAATCAGCGAAACGTGAACAAAGGCAACGTTCTCGCGACCAAGATCGGCGCGCACTTGACGTGCAGCTTCGAGGAACGGCTGAGATTCAATATCACCGACGGTGCCACCAATTTCCGTGATGATCACGTCAGGAGTGTTGCCTTCGGCATCAGGACGAGCCTGGGAACGCATCACGCGTTTAATTTCATCAGTAATATGCGGGATAACCTGGACGGTATCACCAAGGTATTCACCACGACGCTCCTTCGCGATCACCGTCGAGTAGACCTGACCGGTTGTCGCGTTTGCGTCACCCGAAAGAGCAACATCAAGGAAACGCTCGTAGTGACCAATATCGAGGTCGGTCTCAGCACCATCTTCCGTCACGAAAACTTCACCGTGCTGGAAGGGGTTCATTGTGCCCGGATCGACGTTAATGTACGGATCAAGCTTCTGCATCACAACAGAAAGACCACGAGAACGAAGAAGACGACCAAGACTTGAAGCGGTCAACCCTTTACCCAGTGAACTGACGACACCGCCAGTAACAAAAATCTGCTTGGTTACCATTTGATCTGCGCCCATAGCGCGCGTTGAAGACATCACCATGGGACTCCAGCATAACAAAACGGTGCGTATCACCTCGACTCAGAAGGCCAAGATGATACGCACCGCACAGTTGGAAACGCCACGTGGTGGAAGCGCTAGTGGCTCGCTGTCACGAACGTTGAGGCGAAACGATAGCTCCTATCACGGAAGCTCAGGTATAACCGCAGTGGCGCCATTTTGAACGCCGTATGCGCGAGCAGTTGCGGACGCATCCTTCAGGGAGATGACGGCTGAGATTGCCGACAGCGTCGTGCCAGGCGAATCGATTGACGTGACCTGGGCACCCTGAGTGCGCAGAACCTGTCCCATGGACGAATCCGTCGAAGCATCGGCGACGATAACCGCAGACTTCGGAACAGAAGTAACCGCCTGAGCAAGACCCAACCACGCCTGAGGAGCACGTTCCACAACGCCAGACTGGGAAGAATCTGCAGAGTTCTGAGCTAAAACAGTTGCCGAAGCACGCGGGCCGACGACAACGATGGCTTCTGTTGCTCCGGCCGGATCCGTGGCGATCGACATAATCGGAGTGGAATCGTCAGTCAAAATCTCCTTCACGAGGTCCGTTTCAGAACCCGTAGTCGTCAAGACTGCAACGATGCCGAAGCTGATGATTGCTTCGCCCGATGCAGATGAGGGCAGATTAGACATATGGCTCGAAAGGGGGCTTGAAAGGGTCTCACGGTACTGAGACATTCCAGCGTTATCAAAGTTGTCCGTCAGCGAGACATGGCCGATTACCTCGGCGCCAGCGGCGGACAGGCGATCGCTGACCGTAGTAATGTCTTCAGCCGTAGCTCCGGGCAGACCAATTGTTGTTACCTTCATGCCGGACAGAGTGCCATCAAGCTTGTTCGATGCAATCGCATCAAGACCTGCTGCTTCAGCGCTTGCCAAAGCTTGAGCCTGAGCAAGAGCCTGGGCATCGGCAACGGAAGATGCTGCATTCTTATCTGCAAGAGCCCCAGAGATTCGGGACTGCAACGGACCAGAACCGAGGATGACACCGATCGAAAGCGCCACGAACACTGCGATCAGCGATACCAGGTGGTAACGGAAATTCATCATTTTGTATCTCCTCAGTTGAGGTTCGTCAAAGAGTCAGGGGACAATGGGGTGGACGGGCTCGCAAGCGAAATAATCGATGAGAACAAATCATTGCCCCACGGCGTCGCCCAGAGAGCAACACCGATTCCACCAATCATCACCAACGCCAGTAGCACGATCCAGAAACCTGAGAGTCGTGGGCGGTGGCTGGCGGCAACTGCTCGAGCCTGAACGAGTTCATCCCCGGCAACGAGTCGAGTAAAGAATGAGGGCGACATCGCGGAGCGACCACGGTCAACGAAATCGTCAAGATCGTGGTGACCACCGACGAGAACGATCGACGAGGCGCCCGAATGCTTAGCTACCAGCAGGGCAACGTCTTCGGACGAACCCGACATTTCGACAACGTCGGCGTGCAGACCCATGCGGTTGAGTCGTTCGCTTCCTTGAGCGATACCGTCGTGACCGCGTCGAAGAATCCTACGGCCTGCTCCACGAAGAACCTTATCGCTGATCTGATCCATGTCACCGACAACGATCTGAGGTTTAAACCCGGCAGAACGCGCCAGATCACTACCTCCGTCAACACCGATGATGATCGGAGACGCATCGCCGATCCAACGCTTCAGGTTCTTCAGCTGTTGTTTGGTCTGGGAATCGTCAAGGACGACAACAACGGGCTTTCCTTCGAGGTCTTTCTTAAAGGTCGGAACGCCAACACCTCGTAGGACGCCTCCATCACGATCAAGGAATTCTTCGATCGAGGCTGCGAATGAACCGATCTGCGTTGAAATGAGCTGTCGGCTTTCGACTTCGTCGTTTTCCAAATCGCGCAGGGAAAGCAGACGACCTGTCGATACGACTTCATCGTCGCGAAGAACACGACCATCTTCGATTGTGATGGTGTCACCTTCACGCAGGGACATCACGTCGGGGCCAAGATCATCGATGACGATGATTCCTGCTTCGAGAAGTACACGAGGTCCGCGCACCTGTTGGCGACCTGACGACGAAGGCGCGGCATTAAGGACGGCCTTCGGTTCACGCGACACGAGAGCGTGCGCGCTTTGACGATCAAGGTCAACCTGATCGATTACTGCAATGTCACCGGGTTCCATGCGAGCAGTAATGTTTCGAACACGACTGTCAACGCGTACGATACCCGTGATTTGTGTCGCGCCTGAAGCGGACTGGATTTTTTCGCTACTCATCCCTGTGATTGTGGCACGGCTGAAGTCAGGACTTCGATAGCGTGTCGGCGCGCCGCCGGAGAGTGAGCATCTCCACCCATCATCCGCGTTAATTCAGCCTCTCTGGCTTCACCTTCCACCACGTGCACGTCGGTGAGACCGTCATTCTTCGTCACCACTAGGTGGTGCGAGGCGAAGACAGCGACCTGCGGGAGGTGAGTGACGACAATAACCTGCCGGTTTTGCGCCAGGCGTTTCAAACGGGCACCCACTTCAGTCGCCGTTTGCCCGCCAATTCCCGCATCAACTTCGTCGAAAATGAAGGTCTTCGTGGTGCTCTTTTCACCCAAGACGACTTCGAGTCCCAGCATGATGCGGGACAGCTCGCCACCGGAGGCTCCTTGCCCAAGTGGGCGTGGTGTGGCCGACGAGTGCGGTTGAAGCAGGATAGTGACGTCGTCGAGGCCATGCGACGTAGGTTTTGTCTTTTCAACGATACAAATAAGCTTCGCGTCTGCCATGGCAAGCGCGTGCAGCTCCCCCGTTACTTTTTCCGCCAGCTCACAACCGCATCGGACGCGGGAATCGTGAAGCCGTGAACCGACTTCGAGGACACGCGCTTGAGCTTCCTTCAGTTTCTTTTCGGCGACCTCAGGATTATTTCCACTGGTCACAAGCTCTTCAAGACGCCTACGTGCGCGTTGCGCCCATTCAATGAGGCCAGTCGCATCATCGGCCCGGCCTTCAAGAAGTTTCTTCAGATCAGCGCGTCGCGAATGAACCCATGCAAGACGACTGGGGTCAGCGTCGAGGCTACGAGCGTAGGCTCCCAGGTCATCCCCCAGAGTCTCAACATCGATTGCGATCGATTCTGCCTGTCGTTCAAGAGACGCGAGCGACTCGTCGAGACTGCGCGCGCAAGAAATCTGGTCGCGACTGTGTCGAAGAAGGCTCGAGGCTCCATCTGTATCGTCAGTTCCTCGGATGAAAGCCGTTGCAGTATCAATAAACCGACGGAGGTCTTCCACGCTCATCAGGCGACGCGCTTCAAGTCGTAGCTCTTCGTCCTCACCTTCATGAGGGTCGAAAGCATCAATCGCTTCAAGAGCTGCGCTTAGCGATTCTGTTTCTCGGATACGCTCATCTGCGTTCTTCGTAATGTCGTCGAAAGAACGCTTGGCGTTCACCGCTTCTTTCCAAGCTTTCTCGTATTCGGCCAGCAGATCCTGGTGCGCTTGGTCGCCGTAGGAATCTACGAGGTCACGTTGCGCGTTCGGGTTTTTTAAACGCATTTGTTCGGCCTGCCCGTGCACTGTGATCAGAGGGGCAACCGTCTGGGCAAGCCCCGATGCTGGAACCATTCGCCCACCGACGTGTGCGCGCGAGCGCCCCTGGGCTAGAACGGTACGCGAAACAATCAGCTCCGAATCTTCAACGTCAATTCCCTCTTCGACCAGAGGAGCTATGTGTTGCTCATCCAGAATGAAGACACCATCGACTTGCGCGCGAGATCGTCCTTCGCGCACTAAGGCTGGCTCTGCCCGCGAGCCCAATAGAAGATTGACCGATGTGAGCACCATCGTTTTACCGGCACCCGTCTCGCCGGTAAGGACCGTGAGCCCCTCACCGAAGTCAAGAGTGGCGCGGTCAATCACACCGATCCCGGAGATTTCAATCGTTGAAATCATTTCCCGACCGACCTGTTACGTCCGTTCCTCCAACCGCGGGTCGGAAGATTAAATTTCTGAACCAGACGAGTCGAGAATGGAGTGTCATCAAGACGGACAAGTCTCACCGGCCACTGACCAACCGTTGTGGTCACGCTCGAGCCCGGAGGCAAACTGTTCCGTCGTTTGCCATCGCACCATAGTTCTGGCGAGGTCCAGTTTTCACTGAGCACGCCCACTTCAAGCTTGGAAGATGGACCCACGACAAGCGGCCTCGTAAACAATCCATGAGCCGCCAACGGCGCCATCACGATCGCCTCCATATCGGGCCATACAACTGGTCCACCGGCAGAGAAACTATATGCGGTTGAGCCTGTTGGCGTCGCCAAAACAATGCCATCAGCGCCATACGTTGAAACGTCCTGTCCGTCGACTGCCAGCGCAAGATGCACCGGATGGGCAACATCCGTGTGGATAACGACCGCTTCGTTCAACGCCCAGTCAGTAATGACTGTCCCATCGGGTTGGCGAACAACAACGTCCAACGTCATGCGGGTTTCCAGATGGAAATCTTCGTTCGCGATGCGTTGTGCCAGTTCGTCGAAGCCCTGATCGGTTGCCTCAGCGAGAAAGCCCATGTGGCCGAGGTTCACTCCGAGAAGGGGTACATCGCAACGGCGAGCATATTCAGCTGCCGCAAGGATCGTTCCATCGCCACCGAGGGCAAGAAGAAGATCGGCAGAATTTGGGCGTGCTTCTTCGACGACCTCTACGCCAAGAGAGTCGAGCTCGCTCATCATGACCGATGCTGCTGTCTGCGCGTCAGGACGATGCTTATGCCAGACAAGCATGACGCGACGAATCATTGAAGTCCCTTCGAATCTGCGGGGCCAGCGATCACTGCCTCTTTGATACGTGAGCGTAACTCATCAGCATCAATTCCGCCTGAGCCAGATGCGGACATATGGATAAAGTACTCAACGTTCCCAGAAGGCCCCGGAAGAGGCGAAGCTGCGACTGCGCGGACTGTCAGACCGTTGTCGATGGCGCAGAGCGCAACATTTTCGACGGTTTCCACGTGATGGTTCGGGTTGCGAACAACGCCACCGTGGCCGAGACGTTCTTTGCCGATCTCAAACTGCGGCTTCACCATCAGCAGGAAATCAGCGTCATCGGTTGCAACTGCAACGAGAGCCGGGATAACAAGCGTCAGTGAAATAAAGGACATATCGCCAACAACGATCTGTGGCTTCGGATCCAGATCGCCGTCTTTCATCGTGCGTACGTTGGTACGATCCATCACGACAACACGAGGATCTGACTGGAGCTTCCAAGCAAGCTGACCGTAACCAACGTCAACGGCAAACACCTGGCGGGCTCCCCTGCGCAACAACACGTCAGTGAATCCACCGGTTGAAGCGCCGGCGTCCATACACACTGTGTCCGCAATCGTGGGAGCAGTATCGCCCAGAATATCTAGGGCACCGGCCAGTTTATGCGCACCACGAGAGACGTATTCAATCTCTAGTGCCTCGCTGATCACGATCGCCTGTGCAGGATCCATTTGACGTGCGGGCTTCAGAACAATTTCTCCGTCGAGCTTCACACGCTGGTCAGCGATCATTTCTTGGGCGTGGGTACGAGATCGAGCCAATCCCCTGCGCACAAGCTCCGAATCAATTCGACGCAGTTTCACAAGAACTCCGGACCGGATAGACGCGTGCGTAGAACAACGTCGCGTTCTTTCAAACGAACGATCTCGCGTTCAAGTTCTTCGATGCTCACCGTTTCAGACTGGGCATTCTGTCCTGAATTCGTAGCCTGGTGAGCATCATCATTGCGAAGGCTCCGGTTCTGGGGCGGCATCACGCCCGCCCCAGAACCGTCACTGAGATTAGTCATCACTCGCCTTGAGTTTCGCCCGCTTCGTCATCGTCTTCAGTTTCGGCAAGAAGACGTTCGAGTTCTTCTTCGCCGGGAAGGAACGCAGGAGTTTCCAATGCTTCATCGAGTTCATCTGCTTGAACTGCAAGCAGTTCGTCAGAGGAGGTGAAGCCCTCGTCGCTTTCTGCGTCTTCTAAGATTTCAATCGGCGCAACAACGATTCCGGACTCATCGTCGTTCGGAACGACTGTGAGCTTGGGGCAACGCGGGGTCTCTCCGGCGTTTTCGTCAGAGTAATCCCAGCCTGCTGCCGCCATTGCACGGTAGGTGTCGAGCGTAATCGTGTAGATCTCATCCGCGGCCAGTTCAACATCGTCGACGAAAATTCCACCGTGACGTGCTATGCGGACAACCTGAGAGACGCCACAGGTCCAGGAGTTATCCAGGTGGTGCTTAGCGCGCGGATGAGTTTCCTGAAGGCCTCGGATATCGAGGGCAAGGAAGCTGGGGCGCTGGCCGCGAGGAGCCGTCACAATGGCTTGTGCGTCATGAATACCGGTAAGAACATGCATTGCCGGCATGCCTGCGCGAATAGCACCCAGGATGTCGGTTTCAAGGCGGTCGCCAACAGCGATCGGCTTCTCTCCGCCAACCAGCGCAGCAGCACGCTGGTAAATACCCGGTTCCGGCTTGCCCGCTGCAAACGCACGCTTGCCCGTTGCATGTTCAATGGCGGCGACAAGAGAGCCGTTGCCAAGAGCAAAGCCACGTTCCTGTGGAAGAGTTGTGTCAAGGTTCGTTGCGAAGAAGCGCGCACCGCGTTGAATGGCAAATGCGCCTTCCGACATGAGCACCCAGTTCACGTCCTTGTCGAGGCCCTGAACAACGGCAACCGGCTCATCATCAGCGGAATCAACAAGCTCATATCCCGCTTCAGTCAGTGCAACGCGAAGACCGTCGCCACCGATAGCAAAGACCTTCGAACCGTCTTCGATACGTTCCTTCATCAAAGCAATAACATCCATGGCGGAGGTCATCACCATCGACGGATCTGCTTCAAAGTCCATCGTGTTCAGCTTGTCGGCAACCTGGCGAGGGCTACGCATCGCGTTATTCGTAACGAACACGGTCTTCATGCCGGCTTCGCGTGCTTCTTTCACTGCGTCAGCTGCATGTTCGATCGGCTCATCACCATTCCATGCGGTGCCATCGAGATCAAAGAGGGCAACATCGAATTCTTCAACCAGCGGTCTTGACATTGCACGAAGCTGAGTGCGCTTATTGTCAACGTCAGCATCCGCATAGAGCGAAATATCAACGATATCGGGGTCTTCAATTTCTTCAGGAAGTTGGGATTCGAGTTCGTCGGCTTCATCATCGCGTCCAAGTTCACGCAGACGATCAATCTTGACCTCGTTCAAGCGACGCAGGAGGAAGGGATCCGTGTCTGCGGGCAGTACAGCCAACGCATCATCGACGATGAGCAGACCAACTTCGCTCTGGCCAAGATCGGCGCGAGCGCCGGAAGAAACCAGAATCAGTTCGACTTGCTCAGACAGTTCCATGCCTTTGGTTTCAGTCTGGTCGATGATTTCGACAGCCTTTTCAGGGCGTCCCAGGCCACGTTCACAATCGGCTTCGACTGCACGAAGCGAGTTGTCACCGCGCATACGACGGACGGCGCGGACCTCACGGAGCGCCTCGTCATAGCGACCGGATGCGTATGCGGTCAAGGCACTTGCTTCGCGGACAACGTCGACGCGACCGGCACGCGCAGATGCTGCTGAAGCATGCTTGTAGGCAAGTTCCGGATCAAGGTCAATCAGTTGTCCGGCCATCACGAGGTGGCGGGCAACGATGTCCTTATTCGGGCCGGAAAGTGTAGTAAGTGCGCGCAGTGCTGCGGCATCAAGTTCCTGGGCGGACACACCTGCGGGAATCGTGGGCTCATTCGGATTGGGCGAGACGTACTCGTCAGTGGAAGCGTAGTTTTGGTACTGCTCTTGGTTATGGCTGGGAGGCATGCGATCACCGCGCTGGCGATCGCCACCGCGACGCTCATTGTTACGGTCAAAACCGCCCGAACGGCGGTCATTGTTACGGTCGAAACCACGACCTCGGTTGTCATCACGACGACCATAACCGCCGTCACGCCGATCGTTATCACGTCGTGCGTATCCGCCTTCACGGCGATCGTTGTTA